>NZ_BDBM01000011.1 GCF_001612985.1 Nocardia gamkensis NBRC 108242
GCCCCACTGGGGCTTGCGCATCGCCAACAACTGGCTGGGATGAGGCGAAAGGGTCATTTGTGCACGTAGAAGCCATCCACCGCATACTCTGAGACAAACTGCGGTCCACCGACTGAGGTGAGATATGAATACCGGGGGACGTATCTGCCGCACATGCCGCACGGCGCTGTCCGCAAAACACGCCGGAAACCTCTGCGCCGCCTGCGCCTCAGCTGCCGGATTCAAGCACGCGCTGACCGCTGACTTCTTCGACGATCCCATGATCCGCGCGGCGCTGGCAGACCATGACTTCAGCGTCGTGTTCACCTCGATTCGCGAAGCAACCGGCCTCTCTCAACTTCAGCTGGCCGCGTTGCTCGACCTCACGCAGTCCAGAATCTCAGCCGTCGAACGTGGAGAACGCCGTCTGACCAGCGCCAAGCTGGTCGCCAGAATCGCCGATACCTTTGCGATCCCCGCGTCGCTGCTCGGGTTCGGCTCCGGGACTGCGAGTAATCTGGCCCGCGAGGAGGTGACGTGGGTGGAGCGTAGAGACTTCATCACCCTGGCAACCGCAGCCGCACTCGGTTCCCATCTTCACCCGCAACTCGACCGGCTGGGCAACATCCTCCCTGACCGGCTCGAGCCAGTCACCCGACCGCACATCGGATCCGCCGACATCGACGCGATCGAAGCCATCACCGAAGGATTCCGGCGATGGGACCTCGCACACGGCGGCGGACTCTGCCGGACCGCGGCACTCACCCAACTGCACCAAGTCCGCGCCCTGGAAGGCGCCGCATGCACCACGGACGTTCGAGCACGTCTGTGGATCGCTACGGCCGACCTGGCGAGCATGGCCGGCTGGCTGGCCTACGACATCGAAGAACACGACTCTGCCCGCAAACTGTGGACATACGCCCTGCAAACCGCGCACCGCGGCCAAGACCATCCGCGCAGCACCGACCTGACGGTCAGCATTCTCCTCGACATAGCCCACCAGTCCCTGCACCTGAAACGACCTGATGAAGCACTGAAATTCGTGCAACTTGCCTCATCGACCGCCGCCAACAGGCGCCATCCGATCAGCACCATCACCGCCGGGTACATCGCCACGGTAATGGGGTGGTGCTGGGCATCCCTGAACGACTCCGCAGCCACCCAGCGCGCCCTCGGGCTATCCGAAGACCGCTACGCCGCAGCCGAACCCGACACCACTCCTTCCTGGGCATGGTTCGTGACGCCCGCGGAAATCGCCGCTCAACACGGCCATGCGATGTATCTGCTGTCGCTCTCCGATCCCAAGTTCGCGCCATCGGCAGTCGAGCGCCTGTCCACCGCGATCCCCGGACACGCCAGCGAACATGCGCGCAGCCGCGCCGTCGCCTTACCAACCCTTGCCGGCGCCTGTCTGCAAGCGGGTGATTTCGAATCAGCCAACCGGTACGGGCGCGAGGCGATCACGGCGATCACCGAGCTGTCGTCACCCCGCTGCTACGTCCGCCTCCGCGACCTGGACCGTATTGCCACCCAGCACGACGGCGCCCCGATCGTCGCTGAATTGCGTAGCGATCTAAGGGCGGTCCTGGCCACTGCGGCATCATGACCACCGAAAGCCAGCTTCCCGGTCGCGCAGCCATGCGCGCCGCATGCCAAGCGTTCGGCGTCGACGACCGCGACGCGCAACTGCTGCATCATCGGTCGAACGCAGTGTGGTTGCTGCCCCACACTGATCTTGTCGTGCGCCTGGCGCCCGACACCGCCTACCGGCGCGAGCGCGCTCACACCGCCGTCGCCGTCACACGGTGGCTGGCGGCCGAAGCCCAATCCATCGCGCTCACTCCAGCGTCCGGGACGCAACCAGTTGTCGCCAGCGGCGCGATCGCTACCTTCTGGCCCTACCGCCCTTCGCCAGGTCGGCCGGGGCCGGCCGACCTCGGCACACTGGTGCGGCGGCTGCACTCGGTGGCGCGGCCGCCGTTCCCCGTGCCTCGATACCAGCCGCTGCGGCGGCTGTTCGAAGCCCTGGCTCTTGATGACGAGCGGACGACACCCGCACTCACCGACTCTGACCGCGCGTGGCTGCGCGCCCGCGCCGCGACACTGGTCGGCCAGTTCACGCAGACCGAATTCCCGCTCGGGCAGGGCCTGGTGCATGTCGATGTCCACAGCGAGAACGCCGTCTGCGATCACGGGCAGTGGGTACTGATCGACTGGGACCAGTGCAGCATTGGGCCGCGCGAACTCGACCTGGTGAACGGATTGCCCGACCACTTTCATCAACCACAACACGCGCGGGCACGCTTCGCAGCGGCCTACGGCTACGACCTTCTCGACTGGCCCGGATGGACCTTGCTGCGCGACATCACCGAACTGCACTCCCTCGGCGCCTACATCCGGCTCACACCGAGCAAGCCCGCGGCGGCCGAACAACTGCGACATCGCATCCGATCGTTGAGAGCGGGCGACAGAGCTGTGGTGTGGCACGCGGTCTCTTGATCGCGCACGTCCGTCCTCGATCCCGCGACGTCACAGTTCTAGATCGGGATCGAACTATGGGCCGAATAGTCCGGGAGTCGTCCACGTCGACGTCATTTCACCGCGCATGGCGGTGGCCCGGTGAAGTTGATCTTCGGTGGCATTCCGAGCCGGGGCGGCGCGCTTCGACATCGATGCATCGACGGACCTGCGCGGGAATTCGTACCCTGCCCGCGCAGTCGTTGATGACGGCGCTGAGCGTGTGTTCGGGCACGGTGTCCGGAGGATGACTTCGGGCTTAACAGCCAGGTAGCCGTACCCGCGTGGGGGCCATTGCCGCCGACGCGGCGGTAACGTGATGGTGTGTCGGAGCGGGGGATCGAATTCAAGCCGGATGCGGATGATCCGAAGCGGGTGAAACTGTACAGAGGTCTGCCACAGGGCGTTTCTCGTGCCGAGATCACCTACCGGGCCGAGGGTGGTTTCCGCGGTACCCGGCTGGTGCGCTGTTCCGAGGCGGAGTTCGCGCAGCTCCGCACCGCCGTCGACGGAGTCTACGAAGGGCCGTGGAGCGAAGCCCATCGGATTACGGTGTCGGAAGCCCGGCATTACATCGACCAGGCGCAACGGCGGATCGAGCAGCAGGAAGCGGAGCTACGCCGCAGACGGGAATCCGTTGACCTGACCTGCCCTTGGTGTGAGCGGCAGCGCACCTACCTCGGCATCCTCGGTTTCATCACCGGACATACCGGCTTCATGACCGACCACCCCAGCGAGCTGGGCCAGCAGGTCGTCCAGCAGCATGCCTACCGGTGCGATCGGTGCGGCTCCATGCAGCTGTTCGCCGACGGTTTCCTTGCGCACCCGTTGCCCGGCAGGAAGCCGTCGTAGGCGCGGCGTCGCAGCGGTGACTCCGCGTTGACTACGCTGACGCGGTGCCCCAATCCGTGCCACTGACGAGACTTCTCGATGACGCGGGCTTGCTGTCACTCGAGCATCGGCTCCACCTCGAAGACGTGCTCGGCGCACACGTGTGGGAGGTCGACCTGGAAGAACGCCGACTCGAATTCGCGGGCGACGAGGGCTCGTTCGTGTGCACCGACGTCCATCTGCTCGGTACGGCCGACGCCGAGACGTGGCTGTGGGGGTGGGTCAATCCCTGGGGTTACCCGCGTTCGCTGCTGCGTGCCTCGGAGACCGTGCGCGAGTTCGGCCTTCGCTACGGTGTCGCCGAATTGTGTTCGGCCGAACTGCCGGTGGTGCTCGGTGGCGCGGCCCCGGAGCCCTATCAGGTGGCGGGGCTGATGGCGGACGCCGCGAAGATCGTCTGCGGGCGCTGGAACTCCTACTGCGGCGTCATCGATGGCGCCTGCGTCGCGTTTCTGATCGACCACCCGGCGTTCGAACTGCCCGCGCCCACCCCCTCGGGTCTCGCTCGCGTCCTGGCCTATGGCTTCGGCGCACTGCCCCTGACCGATCACCGGCGGGCCGTGTACAGCTACCTGAATCGGCGGGGTCTGGTCACCGAATTCCTCGACGACTACCGGTGGCTGGAATTCGGCGGCGACGGTCTGGCGGGTGAAGTGGAGTTCGACGCTTCCGGCCGGATCGCGAGCCTGGATATCCAACTCGCGACGGAGGGGGTCGATTCGCCCTTCGAGGCGCGAACGCAGCCGGCCTCATCCCACTGACCGTCCATCAGGACGGACGGCGCCGGCCTGCCGCGGTCAGTTCGGCGGGAACTCCCGCTGGAACCAATCGAGGATCTCGGGGAGTGCGGTCCGGGCCGATCCGGCGTGGTCCACCTCACCCAAGTCGCGCAGCGTCGCGTTGCCGCTGGCGAGAGCTCGCAGGCAGTGCTCGGCGTTGGGATAGGGAACGGCGCGGTCGCCGTGGGAAGCGTAGAGGCGGACCGGCACCCGTGGTTGCCAGTCGCACGTGCCGTCGCTCTCGGCGACAGCCGCGGCGGCTGCGCCGGTCGGCTCGGTGGCCAACTGGAGGAACCGCGGGGTCAGCACTTGCGCGGGGGTGGCGGCCAGCGAGGTCACGATGGTGATCTCGCTGTGGAAGCCGTCGAAGAGTTCTTCCACTTTGTCGGCATAGGGCTGCTGGAAAGCTTCGGTCGGATCGTCGTAGAGCGGGTGGATCCGGTTCATCGAAGTGAGCCAATACGAGAGGAACAGCACCGCCGCACCCGGTACGACCCGTCCGTCGAGCGCGGCGGGCGCCTGGACGTGCTGGAGGTCGTAGGGACCGCTGATCGGGGCCAGGGCGGCGACCCCGAAACCGGGGATCGTTCCGGCGTGTAGCGCTTTGCCGAGCGCCATCGCGGCGTGGCCGCCCTGAGAGAAACCGGTCACCAGCACATTCGGGTCCAACTCCCGGTGCTGTTGTGCCGCAAAGGATCCGGCCGCGCGGAGCAGGTCGGCCGAGGCGCTGGTCTCGGAGGGCGCATGGGTGTAGGGATGCGTTCCGGGACCGTTCCCGAGGCCCAAGTAATCCGGTGCCGTCGCCGCGTACCCGGCGGCGGCGAACGCCACCGTGCGCAGCCGCTCGGAGAGATTGCGGGTGTCGACCGACGGCGCGTCGCTCTTCAGCGTGATGGTCCCGTGTTCGTAGCTGACCACCCGCAGCCGACGAGAGTCGCTGCGCGGCAACACCACCAGCCCGCTGGCGGTGGTCGGCCCGCCCTGCGGGGTGATCGTCCGGTACTCGAGGCGAAAGGCGTCGACGCCGTTACGGACGGGCGTGCGGATATCGCCGTCGGCCAACAGCGCCGCGGTCTGCTCGGGCGGCAGACTCATCAGGGGAGTGGTCGATACGATCGCACCGCGGTCAGGCGGCGATTCGGGCTCGGTGTCCGCGCACCCGGCGGCGGCTCCCAGCAGGACGACCACCGCGACCAAGCAGCGCCTCAGACGGTCCATCCGTGGATCCTCTCGATGATCATCGGGTCCGCTCCATCATCGCGCTTGTACCAGCGGGTGGTCGGCTCCCGCGGTCACTCGAACATCGCCGAAGGCTCGGGCGCGGCGGGCCTGGTCGACGATCGCGCCGCGATCGTCTCTGCGAGGCCGTGTCCAGTGGGTTCGGTGCCTGGTCGTAGCCAGCAGATCCACCGGGGAGTCGCCTAGCCGATAAGTAAATCACTGTTCCGGTAAGATTCATCTATCTACCAGCTAAGATTCGCGATATGTTATGGGATATTATTAGCGATCCGGGTAGCTTGGTGTGATTGCTGCCTGCACGGCGCAGGGCTGTCGAGGCTATCCGGTCGAAGCTGTCCGGTCGGCGCCGACACGCGGAGGCGGCCGATCGAGGGTTACTACCCGAGGAGTGGGTGTGGGCACGGTACCGGCGAGCGCGACGACCGAGATCTACTTCCGTGCGGCGGCCGCCACGTTGGTCGAGGCGGCGACGGTGCTGGCTGATTTCGGGTGCTCCCCGGTCGACGTGTCCGGCATTCTCCATCGGTTGCGCCGAGTCGAGCACGCACTAGGCGTGATCATGGCCAACCTGAGCGCTGCCCTGGCGTCCGGACCGGTGGCCGCCGATCGCGCGCAATTCTCCGAACTCGGCGAGGCCCTCGGCCGCGTCCTGGAGCGCACGCACGCGGCGGCCGCCCTCGCGGCCGCCCATGTCATCACGGCGGTGCCGGACGAGGTGCTCGAGGTCGTGGTGACGATAGGTCGCTGCGCCCAGCTCACCGCCGCGGCGCTGGGGGCCTGCGGGCAGCCGCTGCTCGGGTCGTATCGCGCCGAGTTGCTGCGTCTCGCGGTGCACGCCGAACGGACGTTCACCCGGTGGTCGCTGGCGCGGCCGCGCACCGGCGGGGACCCGACGGCGGAACTCGGCGGTGCGCTCGTCTCGGTTGTCCACGCGTTCCTGGCGGTCGGCCACGCGGCGGCAGTGGTCATCCCGGAGTGAACGGCCGGGGTAACCCTCGGGGCGCGGTGAGAATGGTTCGCCTGGTGCCCATGCCGCTATGTGGTCATAGATTCTGCGGGGCATGTAGCTGTCACCTGGGTTAACGCGGCTTTAGTTAGTGGTTGTTCATATCGTGTGATAGAACTCACTGGCGAAACGAAGGGGACTGCTCGACATGCAACCAACAGCCAAGCAACGCGCGGCGATGAACATCATCTGCGACACCTTCAACCCGGGTGACGGGCTGACGCTGCCGTCGGCGAGCGCGCTCGGCGCCGTCGATACCGTCTTCGAGTTGCTGGGCCGCAATCCCCGCGAGGCCGAGAAGAAACAACTGGCCACGCTGCTGAACCTGTGGGATTCGCGGCTGGCGGGCCTGCTCACCGGCAGCGGTCCCCGGCGTTTCTCCACACTGACACAGGAGCAACGGGAACAGGCGTTGCTGCGGCTCGCCGATTCCCGCATCGAGGCGGTGCGGGTGCTCTTCCAGGCGCTCAAACAAGCGTCGCTGCTGTCCTACAACATCACCCCCGGCCCCGCGGGCGTCAATCCGCTGTGGAAGGAGATCGGTTATCCGGCCCCGGCCGGTCCGCTCCATACCGCGCCCGCGCCCGCGCTGTCTCCGCTGCGCTTCGGCGAGACCACCGAACTGCACTGTGATGTCGTGGTCGTCGGGTCCGGCGCCGGAGGCGGTGTCGCGGCCGCGGTGCTGGCCGAAGCGGGTCTCGACGTCGTCGTGCTGGAACGCGGAAACTATTACGACGACCGTGATTTCGGCCTCGGCGAACTCGGCGGGCTGAAGCACCTGTACGCGCCGGGCCCGCCCGGTTCCACCGAAGGCCAGATCACCCTCGTCGCGGGCACCTGCCTGGGCGGTGGAACGGTCGTCAACTGGAGCACGTCCTTGCCGACGCCGCAGGACGTCCGGGCGGAGTGGGCCGCGCTGGGCGCCGCCCAGTTCGCCGAGGCCGAGTTCGACGAAGCGCTCGAGGTGGTGCGCCGCCGGCTCGGCGTCACCGAGCAGCGGTCGGTGTTGTCGGCCCGCGACGGTGTTCTCGAACGCGGCGCCCAAGCGCTGGGCTGGGAAGTGGATACCTTGCCGCGCAATGTCACCGACGCCTGCGATGCCGGGGTGGAGTGCGGTCGTTGCGGATACGGCTGCCGGTTGGGCGCCAAGCAGTCGGTGACCAAGACCTGGCTCGCCGATGCGGCCGATCGGGGCGCGCGGCTCGTCGTGGACGCCGATGTGCGACGGATTTCCGTGCGAGGCGGCCGGGCGCAGGGCGTTTCCGCGGTCACCTCCGACGGTGTGGCGATCGAGGTGCGCGCTCGGGCGGTGGTGGTGGCGGCCGGAGCGATCCAGACTCCGGCGTTGCTGCGGCGCTCCGGGTTGCGCAACGACAACATCGGCCGCCACTTGCGCCTGCATCCGGCGGCCGCGGTGTTCGGCGTGTTCGAGGAAGAGATCCGGCCGTGGGAAGGCGGCTTGCAGACCAGGATCTGCCGTCGGCACAGCGATCTGGACGGCGACGGCTACGGCGTGATCTACGAAACCGGCCCGATTCATCCCGGTCTCGCCACCGGGTTCATGAGCTGGCGCGGCGCCGCGAACCATCGGGCCACCATGCTCGATTTCGCGCGTTCGAACGCGATCGGCATCATCACACGTGACCGCGACTCGGGCACCGTATCCGTCGACCGCGGCGGTGAGCCGATCGTCAACTACCGGTTGTCGGACTACGATGCCGCCCATCTGCACACCGGGTTCGAGGGGGCGGCGAGCATCCTGGAGGCAGCGGGCGCGCAGCGCATCTTCTCCGGGCACCAGGCAGGCGTCTCCTATGAGCCCGGCCGGCGCGGGTCGCATGCCGATTTCGCGGCCGCGTGCCGGGCCGCCGGGTACGGTCCGGGACAGTGTTCCCTGGGCGCGCTGCACATCATGGGCTCGGCGCGGATGGGTGGCTCACCGGACACCTCGGCCACCAACCCGGACGGCGCCACCTGGGAGGCGGCGAACATCGTCGTCGCCGACGCGTCCTGCTTCCCCACGGCGTCGGGCGTCAACCCCATGGTCTCGATCGAGGCGATCGCCTACATGAACGCGAAACGGCTTGCCGCGCAGCTGGTCTGAGCAATCGGCCGGTCGGTCAGAGCGCGCGGATGCCGTCGAGCACCGCGCGCAGGAGGCCGAGATCCGACTCCGGTCCCGTCGCGGCCGGGGCCGACCGGCAGATCAGCCTGCCGTCGTCGAGCAGGTCGCCGATGAGGACCTTCGTCATCGTCAGCGGCAGGCGCAGTCGCGCGGATACCTCGGCCACCGACTGCGGAGTGCGGCACAACTCCACGATCGCCGCGTATTCCGGTTCGGTGCGCCGTAGCGCGGAGCCGGGCGCGCCGTCGACCACCAGGGTGACCAAGTTCAGTTCCCGGCGCACGGCACGACCCCGGCCGCGGGTGATGGCGAAGAGCCGGACCAGCGGACCGGCGTCTTCCTCGTACCAGGGATCGTGCTGATAACTCATGGCCGTGTCGAAGCGGGCGGGTGCGGGCGCGTATCGACCGACAGGTGGGTTCCGACTCGCTGCACCGTCTGGTTCATCTCGTAGGCCACCATACCCATATCGGCGGTCTCGGACGCCATCAGCGCCAGGCACGCGTTGGCCCCCGCCGTGGTGACGAACAGCACCGCACGATCGAGTTCCACCACCGTCTGGCAGACGCCACCGGCGTCGAAATGGTGGCCCACGCTGCGGGACAAGCTGTGCAGTGCCGATGCCATCGCGCAGAATCGCTCGGCGTCGGCCTTGTCCAGCTGAGCCGAATGGCCGATCAGCAGCCCGTCCGAGGACAGCAGGACCGCGGACTGGGCTCCGACGAGTCCGGCGACCAGCTCATCGAGCAGCCAACCGAGGCCGGTTCCCTGGGAAGTAGTCATCGTCGCCTTCTGAATGTGTATGGAATGCGGACTAGTCGAGGTCGGGACGCTTCCGGCGTCCCTGGCGGGTCCCGCTCTCGATGGCACTCATCAGATTGCGTGCTTCATCGGCGGTCCGTTGCCGTGCCGGTGCCGCGGCGGGCGGCGCCGACTGCTCGTCGGGAGACTGGCGGCGACGGCGCGGCAACGGCGGCCTGCTATCCGGAGCGGGCTCGGTGTGCGGTGCGGCCCCGGAGTCGAATCCGCGACTGCCGTCGGTGTGCGGGCCCTGCGCCCAGGACTGCTCGGAGGACGAGGTAAACCATGCGGACCGTCCCGGTACCGGTGCGGGCTGAGGGGGCGCGTGCCCCGGCGCGGGTGTCTGTACGGGCTCGATACTGTCACCGTCGTTGTGTTCGGGTGGCTGCGTCCCCGACTGCAGGAGCGCGTTGGGAATCAGCACCACCGCCCGCACGCCGCCGTAGACCGATTCACCCAGACGCACCGAGACACCGTGACGGTGGGCCAGTTTCGCGACCACGAACAACCCCAGCCGGGTGTCGCTGGACAGGGACACCACACTGAAATCGGGCGGGTTGGACAGCAACTCGTTACGCGCGGCGAAGTCGGCCTCCGACATGCCGAGGCCTTGGTCGATGATCTCGACCGCCACACCGCGCCCGACGATGACGCCGGACACCTCGACCCGCGCCTGCGGGGGTGAGAAGGCCGTCGCGTTGTCCATCAGCTCGGCCATCAAATGGATCAAGTCGGCTACGGCGTTGCTCGACACCTGGGACTCCGGCAGCCTGCCGGTCTGAATGCTGGCGTAGTCGAGGCTTTCCGCGACGGCGGCGCGGACCAGGTCGAGCAGCGGCACCGGCTTGCGCCAGCGCCTGCCCGGCTTCTCGCCACCGAGGATGATCAGGTTCTCCGCGTTGCGCCGCGCCCGCGTCGCCAGGTGATCGAGCTGGAACAGCAGCTCGAGCTGGTCGGCGTTCTCCTCCTGGCGCTCGGCCTGATCGAGCAGGGCGAGCTGGCGATGCACCACGACCTGGCTGCGATGGGCGATGTTGAGGAACACCGCGTTGACGCCCGCTCTGGTCTTCGCTTCCGCGACCGCGGCCGACACGGCCGCGACATGGGCGCGGTTGAAGGCATCGGCCACCTGGCCCAATTCGTCGGTACCGAAATCGAGCCGCGCCAGTTCGGTCTCGGAGTCGAGGCTCTCGCCGCGACCGAGCCGTTGGATGACTTCGGGCAACTGCTGGTCGGCCAGTTCCAAGGTGTCGCGCCGCAGTCGCCGCATTCGTGCGATGAATCGGTTGGCCAGCACCAGCGCCGCGAGGAAGGCGAGCGTCGCGACCAGCAGCACCGCCGCGCCGCCCAGCATGGACTGCTGCGCGGTCCGGTCGCCGCGCTCGCGTGCGATGGCGTGCGCGTCGCGGCTCTGGTCGTCCCACAGCTTCAACAGGTTCGTCCCGACCTGGCCGGAAGCCTCCTGCCACGCCGCGACATTCATGGGCAACGGCTCGCTTCGCGAGGTCGATCGGCCGCTCTGGGTTCTGCCGGTGCCCTCGCGAGTGGACTCGTCGAAGTCGGTGCCCGCCTCCACCGGCCCCCGCAGCAGCACCGCGTCCTGCATCGCGATCACTTTCCGATAGGCCGGCCCACCGGTGATCTCTTGGAGTTGAGCCAGGCGCTTGCCCTTCAGGACGCGGCTGGCGTATGCCACCTGACCACGGAATTCCCCGAGCAGTCGGCTGAATTCGGTCAACTGCTCCGGAGTGTGTTCCCCGACGGTCACCGCCACCGCGCCCAGGGTGTCCGCCATGGACAACGCTTCGGCCGCGCGCAGGGGCTCGACGCCGTAGCTCAGCTCCATGGCGATGTCGGCTTCCGGCGCCACCCGCGCGGCGAGGGTCGACGCGGCGATGATCGTACCGATGACCCCGCTGAAGACTTCGAACACCTCCTTCGGCGGGGCCTGCCGGCTGTCGACCCCGCCGCGCAGCGTCGGTACCAGCGCGAACAGCTTGTTGTAGCCTTCGATGTCGGAGGCGGACCCGCCGGGATTCAGTTTGCGGGCGGCATCGCCTTTGGCTATCACCGCCGCCAGCGCCGCGTCCGAGCGTTGGCGCGCGGCGGTGAGCCCGCCGACGATTTCGGTATCACCGGCCAGATACAACAGCGACAAGCGCCGCTCCTCCTGGAACGACTGCACCATGAGAATGGCCGGTGTCGTCGTACTGCTGGCCAGCTCCGCCCATTCCTTCGCTGCCCGGGCGGAGTGCACCAGGTAGCCCGCCGCACCGACACCGATCGTGAGAAGTGTGACGCTGGATATGAGGACGATCGCCAGCAGTCGTACCCGGACACCCACTCGACCACGGACATCACGCTGGCTCGACCGAACCACTCCCACAGCGGATTCGCGTAGCTCAGACCACTTGCTCACGGCTTGAAATGCCTACCTCTGACACGGCCCCGCCCGGCCCGGGCGGCACCTCACCTGTACCCGACCGAAGAATAACGAAAGTGTAGCGGTTCGATCGCGAATCGTATGGTTTTGTGACACTCGACAAGTGAACGGCAATTATTCCTGCAATTCGCTGTGCATGCTGTAGGACGACTCGAACCGCCAGTGAGCGGCAATCGCCGGTCAGGGGGCGTAGCATGCTCGGCCGACTGGACCGCAGCCGTTCGATTCAGAGCGGTTCCCTATTATCAACTTATCGCCGGTTCTGGTGGTAATTCCGTCAGCGGGCTCGGCGAACGCCCGCATGACGGCCGACCCGCCAGGTTTTGCGCGCGCCTGCCGAGTTCGGCGCGGAAAAACACACTTACCCGCGCCGATCCAACCGGGCGATGATATAGCGTCGGTAGGGAATTCGAGTTCCCTCCACTGGTGACGATCCGCCGTCCGATCGGTTGCCGGAACTCGGCCTTCCGTCGGCCGGGCAGCCGATCCTCGGGCATCGGGCGCGCCCGGCAGAGCGCCGATCACCGCGTCACGGGAATCAGATGGCCCGCAGCTCGAGGGCGGCGATGACGCAGTGCAGGATCTCCGCGGAATCCAAGCCCGGGGGGCGACGACTTCGGCGGTCCGCGAGAAGCTTGCCGGTTTCCCGGTCACTCCGCGCGTCGATGACGGCTTCGGGCCGGTACGCGAGATGCAGGCCGCCGGGAACGATGCCGGTCGCCCGGCACGCTCGGAAGAACGCGTGGATCGCGTCGATGGCGCCGTCGATGCGAAGGGTCGCGGGGCCGTGCCTCGTCCGCCTGGCCGGCATCGGATCGCCCACCCAGCAGACCGGGGTCTCGCACGCGGCGGCCGCGGCGAACAACGCCGGAAGCGTGTCGAGGGTGCGGGCGACGCCGAGCCGAGGCACGAGCGTGAGTCTGCCCGGCAGCCGCTGCGGATTCAGCGCCCGGCACAGGCGCTCGACGTCGTGCGGGGTGGTCGTGGGACCGAGTGCCACCGCGACGGGGTTGCCGACACTCGCGGCGAACCGCACCCGGTCCCGCGCGGGATTATCGATCCACACCAGGTGTGCCGAACGATCCCACCACCGCCCGTCCGGTCCCGGACGGGTCGATGCGGCGGCGTTGGGCAGCGTCGGCTCGCGCGAGATACGCAGCGGCGCGATCGAATTGTGCAGTTCGTGAGCGCCCGGCGGGGCGACCGCGGCGACAGGCAACAGTCCGCCGACCGTGCGGAGCAGATCGCGTCGCACCGGCTCACGGCACCGATCCGCCGCCCGGTGCAGCATGTTCACGCACAGCGTGAGCGGCAGGCGGTCACCGGGCCAGTCGCCGAGCGCCCCGGCGGCGCGAAAGTATCCGGGCTGCCGCCTGGGCGCTCGTTCTATGGTGACGGCCGCTTCTCCCAGCACATGCGCCATGACCGCCGCTGCGGCGTGCGTCAGCGCCCGGCGGTCGGCGACCGCGGTTTCGCCCCCTGACGATGTACCGTCGCGCCCGCCGAGGTGCAGCACGAAACCCTCGCCGCGGGCCGCCTTCGCCAAACTGGTTGTGAGCGAGTCGCATTCGTCCGGGTGAACCGGTGTGGGCATCGGCCGCGAACGCCGCGCGCCGGCTGGTGGTGTTGTGGATACCTCGCCGTGCCGCACGCTGCCCCGGAGATCATGCATGGGGAACAGTTGTCTCGGAATTCCGGGCGATGCCGCCCCCACTAGCACCGGTTCGTCGGTCCAGGGCTGATCGTCGCCGGTCGTGGCGGTGAAATCGGAGGGAATGACGTCGGGATTGAACGATTCCCGGACATAACAGAGTGGCTGGTCTCCGAGCAGCATGACGTACGCGCGCGCCGCGCACGCCCGACCGTCCGGCCATGTCGTCACGCCGGTGCGCAAGAGGTGCCGCCGCTGGGATACCCCACGGGAGATCAGGCCGGACCCGATCGGAGTCCCGACATCGTCCAACCCCGAAGCGGCCGCGCCCGAGCGCCCGGCGACGACGTAGTTGACGGACGCGGTGACCAAGTCGGCGTTGACCAGGCAGGAGTGGCGCACGAGGACGCGGTCGGTACCGGACACGCGCAGGGCATCGGTGACTGCGTTCGGCAGCAGGCCGGCCGCGACAGCGTCTTGGCGCAACACCCGCACGTACAGGTCGGTGCCCAATATCGCCGACAGGGCGGGCGTGGTGAATCCGTCGCTCGCCAGCAGCATCCTGGTCAGAGGGTGGCCGAATCGTCTTATTTCGCTGTTGTTTCGGAAACCCGAACCACCGGGCGGGCAATCACCCGGTGGCTCGGGGCCGGTGTGCGTGATCGTCACGACCGGCTCCGTGCACTGACTATCACGAGAGATCCGTACGAGACCGGCGCTAGAGAATGGGCGCACCGGCTGTGGTCGGTGGGAGTACGGGCCGGGCCACGGCTTCGATTTCCTCGTCCGTCCTGGGCCGATCCGTCAGGCCGAGCACCGGTTCGGTGGTGATTCGCAGCTCGCCGGTGGTGGTGTCGGCCAAGGGGTCGCGCCAGTGATCCCACACCACGGACATGTCGAGGTGACCCATGTATTCGAGATTCGCCGACTCCGCGTGGAGATGTTCGGCCGCGGAGATGATGGTTTCGGTCGCGGTGCGCTGTTGCGCTCCCGAGGACTCGTCCATGTCGGTCAGGCCCGCCATGATCTCGGTGAACTGGGCCTGCTTCGTGTCGCCGCTGTGCCCGGTGGTGAGCGTGCCCGCATGCGCGAAGTATTCCTCCGAGCCCACGTACTGCTCGTACATGCGCGAGACCAGCACCAGGAATCGCGTGTAGGCCCGGCGATAGGCGTGCTCATAGAAGGCCAGAGCCTCGGACTCGCCCAGTTCGCCGCGCGCGACCGTCGCGATCGCCGCGGCGGCGACCAGTCCCGAGTACGTCGCCAGATGCACGCCGCTGGACAGCAGCGGATCGAGGAAGCAAGCCGCGTCGCCGACGACGACCCAGCCCGGGCCGCTGAACCGGTCGGAGGTGTAGGAGTAGTCCTGCTCCGCCTTGACCCCCGCGACCTGCCGCGCGCCCGCGAGCAGCTTGCCCATCGCCGCGCTGTCGCCGATGGTCTCCAGGTAGTACGCCTCTCGGCCTTGTTCCCGAAGCTTCGGCGCGGCTGTGCGCGCGGAAACGACGTAGCCGACGCTGTGGCGGCCGTCGGAGAGCGGAATGTTCCAGAACCAGCCGCCCTCGGGCGTGGACACCACATTGATCGCACCCTCCGGGCTGTCCGGATGTAGGTGCGCGCCTTCCCAATACGACCAAACGGCCACGTTGCGGAAGGCCGGGTGCTGCTGGCGCTCCACGACTTGGTGTTTGGCCAGCACGCCGGCCCGTCCGGACGCGTCGACGAGGAAATCGATCCCGGTGGTGTGGATCCGGTCGTCACCGTCGACGGTCCACTCGACGGCCGTCGGCCGCTCGCCCTCGAACAGGACGTTGGTGACCGTCGCGCGCTCGATCACCTCCGCGCCCTGCTCCGCGGCGTTGCGCAGCAGCAGTTCGTCGAAGACGTCGCGCTCGACCTGCCACGACCAGGCTTCCGCGTCCACCAGCTTGGACCAGTCCAGCAGCCAGTTGTCGTTCTGCCACTGGAAGTGGCCTCCGCGCTTGACCTGGAAGCCGTGCGCGGCCACCGCGTCGTAGGCGCCGGACAGACGCAGGGTCGACAGCACCGACGCCAGCAGGCTCTCGCCGATGTGATAGCGCGGGAACTTATCTCGTTCCAGGAGCGTCACCCGTACCCCCGACTTGGCGAGCAAGGCTGCGGTGGTGGACCCGGCCGGGCCGCCTCCGATGACCAGAACGTGCGGATTGTCCATAGCGAACTCCCTGGAACTGCCGACAACGGAACGTGCACGCACTTCAGTGGCGGAGAACTCCGGGCGACCCCACGGTCTGGGTGAGCCAGGACGTATATTGCCGCTGGTTAGCTAGGCTAACGGTGCACGATCTGAGTGTAGCAATTGATAGCGAAACTGCAAGATATACAACGCATTTGACAACCCTCAGCAGATCGGCATTCGGATTGCTCCAGGGATGCCAAAATCCCCGCACGGTGCCTCTCTGCCGATTCGCCGTCACTCGGCCCGACCGGTGGCACCCAACTGATCGGGTGCTGGTGGTCGGTGTGAAAACCATTGCGGGGAAGAGTGTTTCGCGGCGGGTACGCGTTCGCCGCTGATGATGGGGGATGTCTGGGGTAGGCGGGGGCGGCACACCTCGTATGGTCATCACCCCGCTCTCCCTACGGATTCAGGATACGGGGGGCGGTCCGGCCGCACGAGCCGTTCACCCAGAGTTACCTCGCCAGTGGGCTCGTCGCGGTGCCGGCCAACTCCGGGCGACGACCCGGCCGGGTGGATCACGTTGCGGCGCGGTTAATTTGCCGGACTGTGTGACCTGCGCAGTAAGGAATTTGGAGGTGTGTCGGTGGATGTGACACTCGGGCAGGCGCTTTCGGCGCCTGTGTGGTAGAAGTCGTATCCACGCTGCTCCTCGAAAACCGACAAGGGCGCGCGTGGTAGCGGTGAGGGTGTTCTTCGAGACGGTCGCGAACGGCGACAGTCGATGGACGAATTCGTCTTCTCGGCCGATCGAGGTCGCGCCCGATCTTCCTCGGCGGCGTCCTGAGCGGGGGTCGACGGTAGGGGAACGGACTGATCGGGGAGGGGCGGCGACGCGTCGGCCAGGTCCGGCGCGACGGCGGCGCAGGTCGGCGATCGATGCGGCGAGTTCGTCGGGATCGAGCCACATGCGTGTCGGCGGCAGCCGGTCAGGTCGCCGGCGGGGTCGGTCTCGCTGTCGAGGTAGTGCCGGAATGCGGCAGGCGGGGTCGCCGTCGCCACGACGAAGATGCGGTGATCGTCGATGCGCGGTGGCGGCGGTGCTCGCGGCTCCGTCGCGCCACACGATCGGTAGCCGCGTTCGACGGTGCCTTCCGGGCAGCTGCGCCGCGCGTCGGGGTGTGAGGCTTCCAGGGCGCGGACGGTTCCCGGCATGCGGTCTCGAATCGATCCGGACGGCCAGGTGCGGAGAACGGAACTGGAGCGAATGGATCTCGTTTTCATTTCAGGCCGGGGAATTCGTCCGCTTCGCGCGCCGGTCCCGGCTGTGCGTGGTAGGACGGTGGTCCGGATGTGTCTTCAGAAGTGCAGGACGATCTGGCTTCGGAGCGCGCCGCGCGGGTGTGCTCGGACCGAATCGGGAGCGTCATGGAGTTTCCAGCCGAACCCCGCCCGTCCGACCTCGAGCGGGCGCCCGCATCGAACAAGAACGCCGATCCGCGGACGCGGTTGTCCAGCAGTCTGCGAAGGCGGGGCCCGGCGATGGTGATGTCGACGCGGGGCACGGCCGACGCGTTCACCCTGGCCGTGTGGTGCGAGGACATCCGCCGCGCGATCGAATGCGCGGAGGCTTCCTCTTGCGGCTTGGTCGTAGACACGACCAAGCTCGAGTTCCTGTCCTGTCGCGCGCTGCTGGCACTGGCCCGCGAAGCCGTCCGCTGCCGTGGCCACGCCACCGCGGTGAGCCTGGTCAGCCCGAGCCCGACAATCATCAAGATCGCTTCGGCCGACCCGGTGATCGCACGGTTGCCGGTGCACTCGACCGTGGTCAGCGCTCTCACCTCACTCCGGCTGCACCCACCCCGTCGAGCGCTATCGCGAACCGCGCGGCCGACCGCGCCGTCGAAGCCAGGTGCGTTGGGAGCCGCCTTCCGGAATTCGGGCAAGACGGCGATGCGGCCGGGGTCGGCGTCGAGAATCGCCCGGACGACACCACCGGTGCCCGACGAGGACCGGGACTCGCGGACTCCTGAGTGATCGACCAGCCGTCGAACCCGCACTATCGCAGCGTGATCGATGTGTCCGCCGTGCCACTGCCACACTTCAGGATGCTCGGCGGACCATATTCGCGAAGGCAGGACGGTGGCATGGGTCGGCAGCGCACGACAGCCGCTTCCATCGGCCGATGATCAGCGCATGCCTACGGCGATCTCGGTGGGTCGTGTTACCCGGTGCGAACCAGCGCCAAGGGTCTGGGCAGCCCCGGTTCTTCGCCGCTTCGGCGAAGCCGTACCCCATCGGCGCGAGACCGAGCGCGACCGAAAATGTCGTACTCGGTGCCTCGTGCGCGCGGGTCTCGCGCACGATTGGAGCGGTCGAGCAGGCATGCTCACCGGCTGCGGGCTTACCGGTTTTCCGGCGCCTCGTAGGCGCGCAGGAAGGTATCGACCGCCGCCGTGGCGACCGCGTGCATTTCGGCGGTGGAGACCTTGCGGGTGCCCAGCCGCGAGCGGTCCTCCATCGGGCCGGTGATCAGCACGAGGAACTGTTCCGCGGCGGTCGCGGGGTCGCACGCGCGCAAACGGCCGGACAGCGACAGGCGCGCCAACCGGTCGGCCAGTGCTTCGGCCGGCTGGTCGGACGTGCGGCTCACGACGACGTCGATCAGATTGGGGAACTGCGCGACCTGGCCGTAGGTCAGCCACCGCAGCGATCGTGAGCGCTCGGCGCAGCGCACCCGGATCAGCCGATAGGCCAGATCTTCCAGGGCGGCACGCAAGTCGGGGCCCGGGTTGCGCAACCGATCCAGCACGGACAGGTTCTCGGCCAGCACCGCGTCGCTGACGGCCGTCAGCGCATGCCGGAACAGAGTTTCCTTGTCGTTGAGGTGATTGTAAATCGTCGGCTTGGCGACGCCGGCCTCCTCGGCGATCTCCTGCACGCACGCCTGCGCGTAGCCCCGGCGCGCGAACACGACGAACGCCGCGTCCAGGATCGCCTGCCGTTTGTCGATCCGCCCGCGCGAAGCCGCCTGTCCGGCTGGCGATGTCACTGCTGCCACTCCCGCAGTGTAACGCCCCCGAGCTGCGGGTTTTCCCCGCCGGTTCAGTTCGGTGAACCTGTTGATCGAGGGTCTACCTCACCCGGACCGCACCGGACACGGATTCCACCGCAGACCGGATCACCGAGAAACGGGTGTCAGCACGACAAGGGGGATCGTTCGGGTGGTCTTCTCCTGGTAGTCGGCGTAGCCGGCGTGGGCTGCCACGACGTCGGGCCAGAGCTCGTTCCGTTCCGAGGGCGGCAGGACGCGTGCGGTCATCGGCCGGGGCGAACCGTGCCCGACCGACACCTCGACCGCGGGATTCGCGCGCAGATTGTGCAGCCACGCGGGGTCCCTCGGGTCGCCGCCGCGCGAAGCGACGACCACGATCGTGTTCCCCTCGATGATCGGCGCGGTGAGGATGACGGTGTGCGGACGGCTGGACTTGCGGCCGATGGTGGTGAGCGCGATCGTCGGCATGCCTTTGAAGGTTGTGCCGAAGGTCCCGTCGCTGAGTCGAATGATGGAGCGGTGGACGGCGTTGCAGATCTTGAGCTGGAAATCGCTGGGCATGGGTTCCGCTTTCTTCGGGCCGGTTTCTTCGGGCCGGCGAGTGAAATCGGCCTCCAGCGTCCCGAACGCCGCTAGTGATCTGCTTGTGAATTGCTTTTGACGCGCACCGCGGTGATCCACTCCTGGCATCCGCAACGGCGGGCGAGTCGCTCCGCCGAGGCGTAGTGTCCAGCCGCGCGGCCGGGCTTCCCGAGCAGTGCCGCTAGATCGCCGAGCACGGTGTCGACCGGCCCCGCCGCGAACGCGCCGGTGTCCGCGCCCGCGATCTGCCCGGAATAGGTGCGCAACTGCTCGTACACCGGCAACGCTTCGGCGCGTTGCCCGAGGCCGACGACAGCCATGCCGCGCACGGTGAGGAACAGCGAACGGAAGAAGTCCGCGCGCAACGGGCGGCGAGCGCGCGCGGCTTCTCGTGCTCCTTCCCGATCACCCGTCGCCAACAGGGCCAACACGAGCGGATCGACGACGAGTTCGGTATCCGAACGTGCGAGTTCGACGAACATCGAAGCGAGTTCGCCGACGCGATTCTGCGTCAGGCGGACGGTGAACAGGGCGATCATCACGACGCCATCGGCGTCGAGGACGTGGTACCGCGTGAACAACTCGTGGGCCCGATGATAATGCCGTTCGGCCGCTTCGAGATCGCCGGTGAAGTGGGCGAGCATCCCGAGGCCCATGGTGTTCGCAGCCTGAGCCTGGCGCCACAGGTAACGGTCGGCCAGCGACGTCGCGGCGGCGAGTTCTTCCCGAGCACGCTCGATGTCGCCACTCGCCGCGGCTACCTGCAGCGCCGCGTTCCTGCCGAGCAGTGCGAAGGACGGGAGATCGTTGTTCTCGCCGACCCCGATCAACTCGGCGGCGAGGCGTTGCCGATCGCCGAGCGGAACGGTGGTGTCGTAGACCGACGTCCTGGCCTCCAACGCCAGTCCGAGCAGCCCAGGATCCGCGAGGCCGCGGGCGAGCGCTTCGGCCTCCCCGGCCGCCTCGCGTGCGCGCTCGTTCAGCTCGCCGCCGATCTCGCGGACGAGTGCGACGAGCAATCGGCACCGCGCCTCGGAGGTGAGTCCCGGCGTCCGCAGCGCTCGGTCGATCGACGCGACCGCCCGCTGGTCGACCGTGCCATACGCGCGGTTGAGCCAGGGGGTCGCGGTATCCCAGGCCGTGAGCGCCTCGACGAGCCGTTCCGGTGTGTCGGCCGCCGACACCGCTCGGTCGCGCGCGTCGCGGGCCGGCATGCCCGCGCCGGCGGCGAGGTGGCTTCTGCTCATGCGGGACAGCGCGGTTACCCGCTCCCCGGTCGTGTCCGCACCGGGGACCCGTTCGAGTGCGGCGACGGCGCGGCCGTAGGACTGGGCGGCGACTTCGTGTGCGAATCGGCGTTCGGCCTGTTCGGCAGCGGCGAGGGCGTACTCGGCGGCCCGCCGCGCGGTCGCCGGCGTGAGTGCCTCGCCGAAATGGTGAGCCAGCGCCGAGAGGTCGTCCGGACTCGTTCGCTCGGTCGACTCGGCGACGCGCAGATGCCAGCGGTGGCGCCGTACGCGGGACAAGTCGCCGAGCAGGGCATCGCGGACGAGCGCGTGTGCGAAGCGCGCTGCGCCCGGGCCGGGTTCGTCGAGCAGTCCGGCGAGCACGCCCGCTTCGACCGCGTCGAGCACGGCGTCCTCATCCACCTCGGCCGCGCCGATCAGCACATCGATGTCGAATTCGCGGCCGATCACCGCCGCGAGACGGAGGAGAGACACGGTGATTTCCGGCAGCCGGGCGAACCGACGGCGCAGCACATCGCGAACACCTTCCGGCACTTCCGACGTCGCCACGAGCGCACCCTCGCTGCCGAGTAGTCGCGCGCTTTCGATGAGGTAGAACGGATTGCCGCCCGTGCGCTCGGCCAATGCCTCCAGCGTGGCTCGATCGGGGTCACGACCGGAGGTCGAACGAACGAGGGCTGCCGCGTCGTCGAATGTCAGGCCGCGCAGGTGGACGCGCACCGCCGTCGTGGGCGCCAGCGACGCGAGCGCGTCCTCCAGGTGGATCCCCATCTCTTCTGGGCGGTAGGCGATCACGATGAGGACTGCCGCGGATTTCGCCACGCTGCCGAGCAGAGCGGCGGTCTCGGAGTCGCCGCGGTGCAGGTCGTCGAAGAACACCGCGAGCGGCTGCCGCCGCGCGGCTTCGGCCAGGTACCCGCCGACGGCGCGATGCAGCAGGAAGCGTCCGAAGGAGACATCCGTGCCGGTTTCGTCGCGCCGGTCGCCGAGCAACGGCTCCAGCGGCCCCGCGAATTCGCCGGGATCGACCTCGCATGCCAGTTCGCGCAGTGCTTCCACCCACGCCCACGCGGGTGGCGCACCGTCCTCCTCGGGACAGCGGCCGGTGACCACGCGCCAGCCGTCGGCTCGCAGCTCGGCTCGCAACCGTCGCAGCAGAGTTGATTTTCCACTTCCGGCTTCCCCGATCACGGTCGCGACGCGGGGCCCGGCACCCACCTGTGCCGCATTGCGCAGTTGATCGAGTTCGTTTGTGCGCCCGAGGAATTCGCTATGAGGTGGTGAGAGTATCGCCCTCGGCGCGGGAAACACGGCCGCAGCGGGCAGCTCCACGGGAATACGCTGCGCCAAAAGATCCGCTTCGAGCTGCACCAGGGCCGGGCCCGGGTCGATCCCGAGTTCGTCCGCGAGGACCTGGCGCGCGGCTCGCAACGCCGCCAACGCGTCCGCTTGCCTTCCCGCGTGAAACCGCGCAAGCGCCGAGATCCGCCACGCCTCCTCGCGGAGGGGGTGCGTGCTGGTCAACGCGTCCGCTTCCGCAACGGCGGCGGCCGGGTCGCCGAGTTCGACCAGCGTCGCGGCCAAGCGCTCGCGGGCGGCCAGGCGCAATTCTTCGAGCCGGTTCGCCTCCGGCCGCGCCCACGACTCGTCATAGAACTCCGCGAACGCGGGACCGTGCCATCGGCCGAGTGCGCGTTCGAGCCGATGCCGGCGTTCTTCGAGATCCCGCGGTACGGTCCGTACTTCCGCCTCGAACTGCCAAGCGTCCACGGCTTCGGCGTCGAGCCGCAACGCGTAGCCGGGGGCCTGGCTGACCAGCACCGTGGCCGGCGAACGCGGCGGGCGGTCCGGCTCGAGCAGCTTGCGCAGATGCGATATGTAGGCCTGCAACGCGCCCAGCGCGCGTGGCGGCGGCTCGCCGCGCCACAGGTCGTCGATCAGGCGGTCGACCGGTACGACCGCGCCGCGCGCCACCAGCAGAAGGGCAAGCACACCCCGCTGCCGTGGACCGCCGAGTTCGATGCGGCCGCGCTCGTTCGCCGCGGTCAGCGAGCCGAGCACCTGGATTCGTACCATGACGTGCCAAGCGTATTGCAAGCCCGCTACAAGCGGCTCGACGGACAGTGGGTTCATGAACACCGCCACCCAGACCGCCGAACGCCCCGATACCACCGAGATGGTGCTCGTCCACAACGCCTTCCGGCGCCACTTCGATGCCCTGCCCGGCCTCGTCGCCGGGGTCGCCGACGGTGACATCGCCCGTGCGGCCCGCATCGCCGGTTTCCTCACCGAACTCGACACCGGGCTGCATCACCATCACAGCGCCGAGGACGAGCTGATGTGGCCGTTGCTGCTCGAGCGGGCGGAGACCGACAGCGCGCTGATCCTGCGGATGGAGGAGCAGCACGAGCGGATCGCGGAACTGATCGAGCGCGCCGACGGGCAGGCCGCGCGGTTCGCCGCGTCGGCGCATCCGGAGACGCGTGCCCCGCTTGCCGCCACACTGCGGGCGCTGGCCGCCGCACTCGACGAGCACATGGCCGAGGAGGAGGCGCACGTCCTGCCGCTCGTCGAGCGGGTCATGACCGTTCCCGAATGGGAGGCGCTCGGTGAGCGCGGCCGTGCGGCCGTGCCGAAAGACCGGCAGTTGATCTTTCTCGGGTTCATCCTGCAAGGTGTGCCCGCGGTGGAGCGGCGAAAGTTTCTCGCCGCCATGCCGTTTCCGGCCAGGCTCGCGTGGTGGCTGCTCGGCCGGCGTGCCTTCGCCGAGGAGTACCGCTCGATCTACGGCACGGATCCCGCCTGACCGCTCGGGGGCGTCCGAGGGCGTCCCCACCAGGTCCTGCCGCATGGTCGGCTGTTCGCCTGCCTCCTGCGCGAGCGTCTTGCGGTGGTGCTAGGCGCGCGGAGTCGCCCGGTGCACGGAGACTCGGTCGTCCTCACGGTGGACGCCGCTGCCGCGATACGCAAGTGGCGTGCAAGTGCGGCGCAATGAAGCCGCCGCACAGTGGTTCTCATGAACGAGACACGTGAAGTAGTGGTGGTCGGCGCCGGGCCGGTCGGGCTCATGCTGGCCTGGGAGCTGCAGTTGGGCGGGGTGGACGTGCTGGTGGTGGAGCGCCTCGCGGAGCCGGATCGCACCATCAAGGCGGGTGCGATCAATGTGCCGACCGCCCAGGCCATGTATCGCCGCGGACTGCTCCCGGAACTGCGCGCCGAGCAGGAGGCCGCACTCGCGCGGTTCGCGCAGTTCCGCCGCGACGGCGGAATGCCGCTGGTCGCCGATGGGCGGCGGCCGGCGGCAGGGCATTTCGCGGGCCTCATGCTGGACGTGGACGCCATCGACTTCGACGACCCGCGATTCGCCGAACTCGGTCCCGCCGCCGAGGTCTTCCTGGTGGCACAGCAGTCCATCGAGGCGATACTCGCTCGCCGCGCCGCCGAGCTCGGCGTGGAGATCCGGCGCGGGGCGCAGGTGGTCGGGTTCTCCGACGACGGCGAGGGCGTCACCGTCGATTGCGGAGACCATACACTGCGCACCGGCTGGCTGGTCGGCTGTGACGGCGGGCGCAGCATCGTACGCAAACTCGCCGGCTTCGAGTTCCCCGGAGTGGGTCCGGAGATCACCGGCCATCAGGCGATCGTGGACATGACCGGCGCCGAGGACCTTCGAATGGGCTGGAACACGACCCCTTCCGGCATCTACACCTACGGACCCATGCCCGGCCGTGTACTCACGGTCGAACTGGACGGGCCGCCCGCCGACCGCGAGACACCCGTGACGGCGGCCGAACTCCAACAGAGCATCCGCACCGTGTCCGGAGTCCCGGTGGTGGTCACGGCCGTGCATTCGGCCACCCGCTTCACCGACAACACCCGTCAGGTTCCCGACTACCGCAAGGGCCGGGTGCTGCTGGCCGGCGACGCCGCGCACGTGCACTCGCCTTTCGGCGGACAGGGCCTGAACCTCGGGATCGGTGATGCGGTCAACCTGGGCTGGAAGCTGTCCGGTGTAGTGCGCGGCTGGGCGCCCGAAGGGCTGCTCGACACCTACACCGCCGAACGCCATCCCCTCGGCGCATGGGTGCTGGAGTGGACGCGGGCGCAGGTCGCGCTGATGCGCACCGATGCCCGCAGCCGCGCCCTGCGCGCCGTCATCGCCGAACTGCTGGCCTCTCGCGACGGTGCGACCGGGGTGTTCGAGAAGATCTCCGGTGTGCAGCACCGCTACGACCTCGGCGGGGGACATCCACTGATCGGCGCGGCCACTCCCGATATCGAATTGGCCGACGGCACTCGCCTCGGTGCGCATTTCACCGGCGCCGAGGCCGTCCTGCTCGACCTCACCGATTCCGCCGATCTGCGATCCCGAGTCGCGGGATGGTCCGGGCGGGTGCGCGTCGTTACGGCGAAACCCACGCAGCCGCAGAAGCTCTCGGCTCTGTTGGTCCGTCCCGACGGCTGCGTCGCCTGGGCTGCCGACGGCAGCGACCTGGACGGCCTCGAGGAATCGCTGGGCCGTTGGTTCGGCGCTCGGTCAGCTCAGTAGCCGCTGTTCGAGTTGAGCGAGGACGGATCGGTTGCGCTGGGCGTCCAGGGCGAGGGCCGCGGCCCAGACATGCGCCGAGATGACTCCGGTCTGGACACGGTCGATCCAGTCGTGGATGGTGCTGCGCCGGTCGAGGGTGTCGTCGTCGAAGGTGATCGGTTGGAGTTCGGGCATGTGCACGTAACGCAGCTGGGTGGTCTCCCTGCCGCGGGCGTCGAAAATGCTTGCCGCCCAGACTTCCTCGGTGGTCGCCGGTTCGTACGGCGGTGTGCTGGTCGTGTCGGGCTGGTTGTCGAACCCGTGCACGACGGCGTCCGCGGCGGCCCGGTGGGCCAGCCCGAATCCCCACAGGCGGCCGTGCATCCCCGCCATCATCCGCCCGGCGATGTCCAGGATCGGAGAGCCCGCGACCGTGGGGCTGTCGTCGGGTGAGAATTCCGCGAAACCCGCCGCGCTCGAAGTGTCGTCGTCCCCGGTGCCGGTGAAGCCCCAGATGTGTACGAGGCCGAGGTCGGTGCAGGGCGCACTGCTGCGGCGCGAGATCATGGCCGGTAGCAGAGTGTCGATGATGGACCGGGCCGGATATCGGATCGCAGGCACGGTGTCGGATCGACGGATGCTGCTGGAGCGCTTGTGATTTCGTCGGCCGGACATAGGCTTCTCCGTCGCGGTGGGGTTTTCGGACAAGGCATCGACCCGGTTGCAGTCAGCGTTGTCAGTGTAGATAGCCCACCGGTGACGTTGTCGCAACATCGCATACTCGTGCGCGATGTGTGTACTTGACGCGGGGGCCGGCCGCCGTCCGTCGTCACCGTGCGGACCGGCGGTCGCGGCCCGCCGAGGGTTGTTCGTCCAGGTCCGCGTAGCAGTCGTCGATGCGTCGAACCGATTCCGCGGCGCGGACTCCGGCGTCCGCGCGCGGTGCCGGACATCAGGACGCATTGACAAAGCAGGACTGTGCGGCGGTGTCCTCCTGAGGCGGAGGGATGGAACAGCTCGTGCGCGAGGACGATCGGAAACCAGTCGCTGCCTTCTCGGCCGGGCCGCCGAGCGGTCAGACGGAGAGCCGGTCGTCGGGCAGCAGGCGGGTGATCGAGAGATCTCGTCGAGCTATCCCGGGCTCGTGCTCGTGGATCGGGCGAATCGCGTCGACCACGTTCACGCATGTCAGATGGTCGGCCGGATGCAGTCCGTCGGTGAACCGGAACCGGACGTTCGCCGTCCCCTTCGCGGTCTCGGTCGTCGTGACCAGCCGGTAGCGCAGGGGTGCTCGGTCGGCGGTGGCCGTGGTCCAGATGGAGCGGTAGCTCAGCCGGGGGCCGAGGTCCCGGTCGACGATCACTTCTCGGATGGTTCCGGAGTCGTCGGTGATCACATCCACCGAGGTGCTCGGGGCCGCGGCGGTATCGGCGGCGCCGGGGAAGGCGGCCTCGTGCAGGACGCGGAGTCCGGCTGTGTAATACCCGTCGACAGCGGCGACGCCGACCGCCGCGGCGGCGGTGTCGGTCGTCGCTATGCCGATGTCGTGCAGGGCGTTCCACGGGTACACCCCGTCCTGCGGAAGGTCGAGTTCCTCGACGAGTTCCAGGCGGCGGATACCGCGGGTGACCTCGGCCAGGGAGCGGACGAGCCGAGCCGGGATCGTGGCCTGGAATGCGCCGGTCGCGTGGAAGGTCGAATGCCCGGTGCGGCAGCGTCCAGGAGGTCGGTGAGAGGGACACGCCCGTCGAGCGGTACGGTCGATATCACGTCGTAGCCGTCCCGGAGTAGCTGCGGGAGTGCGGCTTTCGGAGCATCGGCGGTGATTTCCGCGAAGTCCGGCACATAGACGACGCACTTCGTGTCCTCGGGCGGTGTCCGCGCGGTGGATATGCGCGCGGTCACCCGGAGGTCGGCCCGTGCGTCGATGCGATCGGCGATCCGTTCGGCGAGCAAGCCGACGCCGAGCACCGCGACGGGAAGCGTGGGTGAACTCATCAGGACTCCACGAGGTAGTGCGGACGCAGGTCGGGCATCACCACGCCGGGCGGCGCGGCGCACCGGCATGCCGAATCCCAGGCTCTCCAGGCCACCCCACATGCCTTCGGGCCGTGGCGGAGAGATCCCCGACTTCCAGGAACCGCACTTCCCGCACCTCGTCGAGCACTCCGGCGAGCCGCAGCAGCACCTGTTCGACCATCAACCCGGGGTGCAGGCCGGTGCCGCGCAGTGAGACCCCACCTGCCAGGCAGGCCGCTTGCAGCCGGTTTCCCGAGGCCCGCCGGGGAATCATCCGGTCCACGACGCCACCCGCCAGCCGCTCCAGACCGGGGCGCAGCGGTCGCGCGGCCGCCGAGTCCGCCACGCGCATACCGAGGCGCAATGCCGCCAGCGCCTTGCGCAATCGGCCCGAAGGCGTCGCCGGTGACTTTCATGCCGGACACCGTGCGCAGGACCGTGAGCGGCGACCGCGAGGCGGACAGCCACATCGGCATGGACGGATTGTGGTAGGAGGCAGCCGAAACCACGTTCTTGCCCGATTCGAGCAGGTCGATGACGTCCTCGTCGGCGCCTTGCACCAGTGCCAGGGTGGTGGGCGTGTGGATGACGCAGTCCGCGTCGAGGGCGAGGATCTCCGCCTTCGACGTGGTCGCTGCGCGGCCCACCGGCGGCAGGCCGACCAGTTCGCCGATGTCCTTGCCGTTCTTGTGCGGGCTGAACACCTTGACCCCCACGACGTCGAAATCGGGTGACTCGAGGGCCGTGCGCAAGGCGCGTCCGCCCATGTCGCCGGGCCCCCAGATGATGAGCCGATAAGGACCTGACACAACCATCTCCTTGCCGATCGCGAAATTCTCTGATTGGCCGCCCGGGTGGGCGATCAGGCGGTTCGGTCCAGTCGCGGTGCGGAGTGGCCGATCGTGGCACTGGTTTCGCCGATCAAGCGTTGCAGGAAGGCTTCCTGCTGCTTGCGGCCGTGGATGGCGGCGCGGTCGAGTCCGCCGGGGGTCAGGTGGGTGTAGGCAGTGCGTACGAGGTTGACGGGGATGCGCAACGCGGGGTACCAGGGCGGGACGTAGGCGGGCAGTCCGAGGATCCGCATCGCTTTGGGTCCGAGGAAGGCGCTGCTGACCGACAGGTGCTGGGCGCGGGCGAGGCGGCCTCGCAGACCGGGCAGGTCGGGGTAGGACCAGTTCAGTGGATCGTCGGCCATGGGACGGGCGAGTTGGCGGCTGGTCTCGTCGGGGTTGGTGATCGCGGTCAGGCAGTGGTCGAGGATGGCGATGCCGTCCCGGAAGCCGTTGGGCAGCCAGTGTTCTTCGACGCCGATGAGCCAGCCGACGTAGCGGGTGAGGTGGGCCGCGGCGGCAAGTTCGCGGGGGGAGAGGATCACACCGAGCGCCATGCCGCCGACGACGGGCGCGAGCAGGGCGCCGACCAGGGTGGCGGCCATGTCGGTCTGGTTGATCGGCAGTCCCCATTCGTCGGTGCGCCAGTCGGGCATGGCGGCGACGTGCCTGCGGACCAGGGAATGGATCAGCCGCACATGCAGGGTGGAGCGGTAGCCGACACCGTAGCGATCCATGCCGTTCTCGGTGGACACGTCCATCGCCCATTGCAAGGTCTCGGCGAACCGGCGGGCGGGGCCCTTCTCGAGGGCGCCGGTGCGCAGGAGGGTCTTGTTGAATCCGGAGGCCAGGTAGCCGCCGATGAAGGACACGTCGCGTGCGAAATACAGGCCGTCGTTGCCGCCGGAACGGAACACCCGCTCGCCGTCGCGCAACAGGTCCGGGTCGACCCACGCCGGGGTGTCCTCGACGACGGTGAAGAAGTCGCGCAGCGGCGAGGGAGCGCCGGGGATGCTGTCGATGCCCGACATGAGTGCCCGCTCGAACAACGGCCGCGTGGCGGCCATGCCTTCGGCGTACATCCACTCGACGAGGCGGTCCATCGGCTCGTCACCGACGAGCAGTGATTCACCGAGCAGCCGCCAGCGCTGCGGGGACGGTTTCCCGATGCGCAGCAGCGCGGCGAACGGGCCGAGACCGGGTGCTTTACGGGGCCGGTCGGGGTGCCGTGCCGGGATGATCGCGGACGTGGTCATGGGTGGGCTCCTCGTCGGGGCGGGTGATGCCGTGCTTCATCAACGGCACGATGGTGGTTCGGACAAAGGCGCGGGCGTGAGCGTCGTCGGTGAAGTCGACGCTGCCGCCGCCGGGGGTGAGCATCAGCGAGTGGGCGAGGCGGGCGACGAGTTCGGCGACCGGGCGCGGGTCGTAGTCGTCGACGAGGCCCGCGGCCTGGGCGTGGGTGAGCATGCCGACGATGTACTCGATCCCGATGGACACCAGGCGTTCGCCCTGCACGGTGGAAAAGCGCAACGCCTCCTCGGGCGCGACCCGCAGCAGCTGGGTGACCAGCCGGTGGATGCGGGTCTGCAGCAGGACGTACAGCATCGTTTCCTCGATCTGGGCGTCCACGTCGGCGGTGGTGGTCGCGATCGCGGTGACCTCGGCGAGCATGCGGCGGGTCTCGCGCGCGAGTACCGCCTCGATCAGGTTGTCCTTGCCCGCGAACCGGCGATGGATGGTGATCCGGCTGAGCTCGGCCCTGCGGGCGATGTCCTCGAGGCTGGCCCGGCGGATCCCGACCTGGAGGATGCGTTCCAGCGCGGCGTCCATGATCCTCTCGTCGACGCCGTCGCTGCCCTCGGTCATGATGCAAAAGTACAAAGATTGTTTCATTGAGTCAATGGATCGCGAGAGAATGCGATCGCGGGGAAAGCGCGCTCACGATGGGTGGCCGCGGGGACGGCGGGAGGCGACGATGACCGGACTGCGCAGGCCGGCCGCCGCACTGCGCTGGTCCGCCGCGCTCGCGGTGGTGGTTTCGACGGGCGGATGCGCCACCCTGCTAGGTGAGCCCGCCCCGCCGCCGTCCGCCGAGGAGATCGCCACGGCGACAGCCGAATTGGCCGCCTTGCCGTCTTCGGAGGCAGCGGAGCGGCAGGTGGCGGCGGTGGTCGAGCAGATCGCGGCCGCTGCCTGGGCGATCGAACCGGCGCTGCGGTGGACCCGCGGCGAGGAGCGAGCCCTCGGCCCTTGTTACGGCCCGTATGAGCACACCGGCGGCAGACGCGTCGTCCTGCCGCGCTACCGAGCCGACGGCTCGCTGCCCGAGGGAGCGTGGGCGAGGTTTCAGGAGACGGCCCGCGACCTGGCCGCGTCGGTGGGTGCGACCGACATGCTGCCCGGCGGTAGTTCCTCGCCGGACCGGCACGTGACGTTCGAGGGGGCCGATGGTGCGGAGTGGGACAGCAACACCGAGCTGTCGGTGCTCGCCGACACCCGGTCGATGACGATCACCGCGACCGTGGGCTGCCGGCTGCCCGCGAGCGAGCGCCCGGCTGGGTGAGGCTGCCACCGCGTCGTCTGCGGTGCCGGGAACCGCTCCAGCGCAACTCTTCCGGCCGCGCACTCCGCTCGCCAACCGACAGTCTGTGCTGACCGAGCGGTGAGCACGTCGACGGGGTGCTACGGGCTTCGGAACGCTCGCCGGTAGGCGCCCGGGGTGGTGCCCACCTGGTCGCGGAAGCGGCGGCGCAGATTCACCGCCGAGGTGAGGCCGACACGCGCCGCGATCGCCTCCACCGGCAGGTCGGTTTCCTCCAGCAGCAGGCGCGCCTCGGCCACCCGGCGCGACAGCAGCCATGCGCCGGGGCTCGTGCCGAGCTGTTCGGCGAAGCGCCGGGCCAGCGTGCGGGGCGAGACGCTGAGATGAGCGGCCAGATCGCCCACCGACAGCGGTGTTGCCAGGCGCGCTCCGGCCCATTCGAGGAGGCCGTCGAGCGCGTCGGCGGGCGGTGGGGGCGGCGCGTACTGTGCCTGGCCGCCTTCGCGGTGCGGGGGCATCACCATGTGCCGCGCGATGAGCGCGGCGTGGGCCGCGCCGTGGTCGCGCCGGACCAAGTGCAGGCACAGGTCGATACCCGCGCCCGCACCGGCGCTCGTAGCGACATCGCCGTGGTCCACGTAGAGCACATCCGGTTCCACGCGAACCTCGGGAAACTCCCCTGCCAGCTGGTCGGCGCGGGCCCAGTGCGTTGTCGCCGAACGCCCGTCCAGCAACCCCGTGCGGGCCAGCGCGAACACCCCGGAGCAGATCGTGACGAGCCGCGCCCCGCGAGCGTGCGCCCGCAGCAGCGCGCGGCGCACGCGGTCGGGCAGCGGTGCGTCCACCGGCGCCCAGCCGGGGATGAGCACGGTGTCCGCGGAGGCCAGTGCCGAGAGTCCGCGCGACACCGACAGCGCGTAGCCGGACGTGGTCGCGACCGGGCCCGGCGTCTCCGCGCACACATCGAACTCGTAGTACTGCGGCACACCGGCCCGCTCGGTCCCGAATACTTCGGCGGCGCAGCCGAGTTCGAACGTCGACTGCACCGGCCGCACCAGGGCCACCACGCGATGCATGGCAAAAAAGTACCCTGTGATGACCAACCGGACACTTACCCGGCGTCGCCGCGCGCGGCACCGTGGGAGGCATGCACCCCGAGATCCTCGCCCAGGAGGGCTACACCTCCGTCTCCGTCACCGAATCCCCGGTCCGCGAACTCTTCCCCGGCATCCGGCTGCGTCACCTCTGGAAAGGCCCGTCCGGAGCGCAGGCCAACGTGCTGGAGATGGACCCGGGTACCTCGTGGCCGCGCCGCGATGTCCACGAGCCCGGCCCGGAGGAGGTCTACGTGGTCGCGGGCACGTTCAACGACGGCGCACGCGACTACCCGGCCGGCACGTTTCTGCACGCCCCGGCCGGGTCGTGGCATGTACCGGCGACCACGACCGGCTGCACGCTGTTCGTCTTCTACCCGGAAGGGTAGGAGTGCGAGAGGTCTCCACTCGGGAGGTGGTGGTTGCGGCCGCCCGCCGCACCGTATTCGGCCAACCCGGTCAGGGCCTGCGGCAATGGACCCCGGTGCAGGACGCCGAGACGCTGGGTGGCGCGGGTGAGGGCGACGTAGAGCTCGGCCGCTCCGCGTGGTCCTTCGGCGAGGATCCGTTCCGGTTCCACGACCAGGACGGCGTCGTACTCCAGGCCTTTGGTCTCCGACGCCGTCACCGCGCCCGGCACATCCGGCGGCCCGATCACGACGCTGGTACCTTCGCGACCGGCTTCCTCGCGGACGAAATCCTCTATGGCCGTGGCTGATTCGTGCTCGGTGACCCGCCTGGACCACGGCTGGACGCCGCACGCGCGAACCGACTCCGGTGGTCGCACCCCGGGCGCGAACTCGGCGAGTAGCGCGGCGGCGACCGACATGATCTCGGCCGGGGTGCGGTAGTTCACCGACAGCGACCGATAGACCCAGCGGCCGGGCACATACGGCTCGAGCATCGTGTGCCACGAGGTCGCTCCGGCTACCGACCGGCGTTGGGCGAGGTCACCGACCACCGTGAAGGAGTGGCCGGGGCAGCGCCGCATCAGCACTCGCCAGTCCATTTCGGACAGCTCCTGGGCCTCGTCGACCACGATGTGCCGATAGGTCCAGTCCCGGTCCGCGGCGGCGCGTTCGGCGAGTTCGCGAGTGTCGCGCTCGAGGAAGCGATCGGCCAGATCGTGCCCGTAGAGCATGTCCTGGGCCAGCAGGTGGTCCTCGTCGTCCATCAGGTCCTCACGGCTGACGAGGAGGTCCAGCACGCCGGCGGCGTACGCGGCCTCGGCCTGCTGTTCCCGCTCCGCCGCGCGGTCGTCCAACTTGTCGCGGCCGAGCAGATCGACCAACTCGTCGAGCAGCGGCACGTCCGACACCGTCCAGGCATCGCCGTCGGCGCGCCACAGCGCCCCGTCGGCGCCTGCCGCCGCCAACCGCTCCGGGGACTCGTACAGCTGCGCCAGCAGGGTTTCCGGCGTCAGGATCGGCCAGAGTTCGTCGAGCGCGGCGGTGAACCGGTCGTTGTCCGCGAGTTCGGCGATCAGGTCGGCGCGCAGGTTCTCCCATGCTTCGCGCTCCTCGCGGGTCAGCCAGCCTCGGCCGATCCGGGCTATCGCTCGTTCGGTGAGCACCCAGGTGACGATCTCGCGGAACACCGCGCGGGCTTCGTTGTGCGGCTGGCCGCTCGCGCGCGCCTCATCCCTGGCCCACTCCGCGGTCTCGGCGTCGATGCGCACCGTGACGTCGGTCAGTTCGACCGGCAGCGGCTGCTCCGGCAGCCGCTGCCGATCGGCCACCGCTGCCGCGAGCACGTCCAGGATCCGCAGCGAGCCTTTGAGCCGGGCGGCCTCCGGGGTGTCCTCGGCGGTGACGCGCAGACCGGGCACCAGGTCGCCGGTGGTCATGAACACGACGTTCGTCTCACCCAGCGACGGTAGAACGCGGCTGATGTGATCGAGGAACGCCGGGTTGGGGCCGACCACGAGCACACCGTTGCGTTCCATCCGCTCCCGTTGGGTGTAGAGCAGGTACGCGACGCGGTGCAGCGCCACCACCGTCTTCCCGGTGCCGGGGCCGCCCTCGATCACCAGCACACCGGGGTGGTCGAGCCGGATGATCTCGTCCTGCTCGGCCTGGATCGTCGCCACGATGTCGCGCATGCCGGTACCGCGCGGCGCGTCGACCGCCGCGAGCAGCGCCGCGTCGCCTCGCTCGCCATTACCGGGGCGGCCGAGCACCTCGTCGGTGAAATCCACCACTGTGCGCCCGCGAGTATGGAACTGGCGGCGTCTGCGCATGTTCTCCGGGCTGGCGGCGGTGGCGACGTAGAACGCCCGCGCGGCCGGGGCCCGCCAATCGAGCAACAGCGGTTCGTACTCGTTCTCCTCGTCGAAAAGGCCGATTCGGCCGATATAGGAGTGTTCGCCCGAGAGGGTGTCCAACCGGCCGAAACACAGCCCGTCGTCCGCCACGTCCAGCCGCTTCGCCTCCTTGGCCAGCGCGCGCACCTCGACATCGCGTTCCATCGGCGTCCCGCCGGTTCCCCGCAACGCCGCGGCGTACCGACCTTTCACCCGCGCGCGCTCGGCGTCGAGCCGCGTGTAGAGCCCGGCCGCGTAGTCGCGCTCGGACCGCAATTCGTCTTCGTACCGAATTTCGCTACTCCCATTTCCGCAGGTTCTGGCCACGGCCAGCGATTCTGCGGCATGACCCGGGTCTTGCCGCAAGCCCCCGGGTGCGCTATAGATTGGGAGTGGAAAGAGGTTGACCGCCTTCTACCGGATCAGCTTCTCGCTCTTCAGCCAGTCGTAAGCGACGTCGGCCGGATCCTCACCATCGATGTCGACGCGGCCGTTGAGGTCCTGCATCAGTTCGTCGGTGAGGTGTTCGGAAATCGTTCCGAGCAGAGTGCGTAACTGCGGATAGCGGTCGATGATCGCGCCGCGCACGACCGCTGTGCCGCTGTAGGGCAGGAAGAACTTCTCGTCGTCGTCGAGCACGACCAGATCCAGGTTCTTCACCCGGCCGTCGGTGGTGTAGATCATGCCGAAATTGCACGGGGCGCTCTTGGCCGTGGCCGTGTAGACGACACCGGCGTCCATCCGTGTGACGTTGCCGGACGGCACACCGTTCGGATCGTTGTAGGGGATCCCGTACTTCCGCAGCATCGGAATGAAACCGTCCGAGCGGCTGAAGAATTCGTCGTCGACGCAGAACGTCCGATCGGGGACGGGGAGCGCCGCCACGTCCGACAGCGACCGGGCCTTCAAGCGTTCGGCGGTCGGCGTCGACGCGCCGAACGCGTAGGTGTCGTTGAACTCGGCGGGCGGCAGCCACTCCAGCTCGTGGTCGCGCTTCTCGATGTCGTGGACGCGCTGCCAGAGTTCGCGCGGGTCCGAGATCGTCTCGGTCTGGTTGTGGTAGTTGACCCAGCCGGTGCCGGTGTACTCCCAGAGCACGTCGGCGTCACCGTTGAGCTGGGCCTGCCGAGACGAGGCGGAACCCGGCGCCCCGGTCAGGTCGGTGACGTCCGCGCCCGCCGCGGCCAGGTAGGTCGCGGTGATCTTGCCCAGCAACACGCCCTCGGTGAAGCTCTTCGAGGTGACGACCAGCTTCGCCCCGTCCAGCGGCCGCGCACCGTCCGGCAGACGCGCGTCGTGGAAGGTTCCCGACGAGCTCACCAGGCCGCACCCGGCGAGCATCGCGGCTACGACGAGCGCGGACAGCATCGTGACCACTCGTGCTCGTGGCGATCTCATGAGATACCCCGTGGGGTCGCGGCCAGTTCCACCAGTCTGCCGAGCCAGTCGATGAGCAAGGCCAGGAGCCCGACCAGAACCGCGCCGGAGACGAGCAGTTTCGGCAGGAAGAGGGTGACCCCGGTCGTGATCAGCGTGCCGAGGCTGGTCGCGCCGATGAACGTGCTCAGCGTCGCGGTGCCGACCAGGATCACCAGCGCGGTGCGCACCCCGTTGAGGATCACCGGCACCGCGAGCGGCAGCTCGACCTGGAACAGGGTCCGCGAAGCGGAATAACCGATGCCCCGCGACGCCTCGATCGTGCGCTGATCGACCTGCCGAAGCCCGACGATCGTGTTCTGCAGGATCGGCAGCACCGCGTACACGACGAGACCGACGATCGCCGTGCGGAATCCGGTGCCCAGCCAGAAGGTGAACAAGACGAGCAGGCCGACGGCTGGTGCGGCCTGGCCGACATTGGCGATGTTGACGGCGATGGGCTCGAGCCGCTGAAACGCGGGCCTGGTCAGCGCGATGCCCAGCGGGATCGCGACGACCACCACGATCACCGTGGCCACCACGGTCAGCTTCACGTGCTGAAGGATCGTGGTCTCGAGGTTGGCCCAGCCGAGGGACGCCTTCTCCGTCGGCGTGAACGTCGTCGAGCGATACCAGATGACGTATCCGACACCGATGACGAGGATGATGATCGGTTCGAACCACACGTCGAGCGGGACGCGGCGCAGGCGGCTCATGACTGCCCGGCCGATCCGGGTTCGTCGTCGGCGGCGACCACCGGGGTCGGCGCCGGGTCGGTTCCGTCGACGTAGGTCGTGTAGGAGAGGTCCTCCTCGTCGGCGCGTCCCTCGGCGAGCTTGTTCCGGATCACCTCCGTGACCGTGCCGATCCCCAGCGAGCCGAGGACCGCGCCGCGACCGTCGGTGACGAGCGCGGCGCCCTGGCTGGTGGCGAGCATGGCGTCGAGCGCGTCGTTGAGGGTCGAGGATCGTGCGACGACGGGCAATCGCCGATCGAGGTAGTCGGAGACCTCCGGTTTGGTCGCCAGCTCGCCGAGCGAGGGCCACGACCGCGGCCGTCCGGCCTCGTCGACGACGACGACCCAGGTCTGTCCTGCGGCCTTCGCGCGCTCGATCACGCTGTGCGCCGACTCGCCGACGCGAGCGGTGATCACCTCGTCGTAGGCGACGTCGCGCACCCGGGAGACGGTCAGATACGCCAGCTTCGCGCCGGAGCCCACGAACTCCTCCACGAACGGCGTGGCCGGATCGGTGAGGATCTCCTCGGGGCTCGCGTACTGCTCGACGTGACCCCCCTCGGACAGGATGAGCACCTTGTCGCCGAGCTTGGTCGCCTCCTCGAAGTCGTGGGTGACCAGCACGATGGTCTTACCGAGTTCGTGCTGGATCGCGATCAGGCTGTCCTGCAGGCGAACCCGGGTGATCGGGTCGACCGCGCCGAAGGGCTCGTCCATGAGCAGCACCGGCGGGTCCGCCGCGAGCGCGCGAGCGACGCCGACCCGCTGCTGCTGGCCGCCGGACATGTCCTTCGGCAGCCGGTCGGCGAAGGTGCCCGGGTCGAGACCGACCAGATCGAGCAGGTACTCGGTGCGTTCGGCGATCCGCTTCTTGTCCCACCCGAGCACCCGCGGGATGGCGCCGACGTTCTTGGCGACCGTCCAATGGGGGAACAGGCCACCGGACTGGATCACATACCCGATCGATTGCCGCAGCTTGTCGGGGTCCTCCCTGGTGACGTCGCGGCCGCCGATGAAGATCCGGCCCTCGGTCGGCTCGATCAGCCGGTTGATCATCTTGAGGGTGGTCGTCTTGCCGCATCCGGAGGGGCCGACGAACGCGACGATCTCGCCCGCCTCGATCTCCAGGTCGAGACGCTCCACCGCCGGCTTCTGCTGGCCCTTGTAGCGCTTGACGACCGAGTCCAGCCGGATGGACGCACCGGTGACGTTGCGCTCCGGTGCGGGCTGACTGGTCACATCGTCGGTCATGACAGTCCCTTTGCGATCGTGAGGCGTCCGAGCAGGACGAGAAGCGCGTCGAACACCAGCGCGATGATGACGATGAGGATGGTGCCGGTCAGCGCCATCTCCAGGGCGTTCGCGCCGCCGAGGCGGGAAAGGCCGTTGAAGATCAGCGATCCGAGGCCCGGTCCGAGGACATAGGCGACGATGGCGGCGACACCCACGATCATCTGGGTGGACACCCTGATGCCGGTGAGGATCACCGGCCAGGCGATCGGCAATTCGACGGTCAGCAGAATGCGCCATCGCGAAAAGCCGATCCCGCGCGCGGATTCGACGACAGAGGCGGGCACCGACCGCAAACCCACGATCGCGTTGCCGATCACCGGCAACGCCGCGAAGAACGCGAGCATCACGAAGGACGGGACCACACCCAGTCCGAAGGGGACCAGCAGGATCGCCAGCAGTGCCAGCGAGGGGATCGTCAGCGCCACCCGGCTGGAGGTCAGCGACAGCGCGGACAACAGCGGGAGCCGATATACGGCCACCGCGACGAGGACGGCGACGACCGTTCCGACCAAGACCGTCTGGAACGCCAGAGAGGCATGCTGATATGTGAGGAACGCAAGAACTTCGCCCCGCCCTCGGATGTAGTTCCATAGATTCACGGGATTCCCATCGTCAGCCGAAGATCAGGCCGTACCTGTCTGCGATCGGTCGTCCGGGGGCGCGAGCCGTCAAAGAGTAATCGATGCCGCGCGGTCGATTCCCGACGGCGCGCGGAGGGCGAATCGCCGGATAACACGGTCATTCATCACAGAGCCTTTCGCTCGAATCCGACGATCGGCTCAGAGAAAACCACGCTCACCCCGGCCCGGCCAGCATTACGGTCACCCGGATCGAAATAGGCGACTTCAACGAAAAACCATGCGGGGGATTCGGTGCGGCTGCCGGGGGTGGTGGGGCGAAGGCGTGGCGGGTGACCCCGCCGCGGATTCCAGGCGGGGGAGGGAGCCGCCGATGTGGTGGCGTTGCTCACTCCATTCGACCCAGGAGCGGGAGAGGCCCGTCGGCTCGGGAGCGGGTCGGAGTCTATGGCGGAGCGAGCACCGGTGCTAGTAGCGTGCGGCCGGGGCTCAGGGGCGGGGACGTAAGCCGTCGACGAGCAGGTCGAGCAGGCGGCCCGCCTGTTCCCGGCGTTCCGCGTTCTCGGTGGCAAGCGAGACGCCGCTGAGGCCGACGAGCACGTCCTCGGGTGAGACATCCGACCGCAGCGTTCCGGCCGACGCTCCGGCACGGAGCAGGGTGGCGACCGCGGCGGTCAGGCGGTCGCGACTTTCGGAGAACGGGTTGCCACCGGAGGCGATGAGTGCGCGCAGGGCGTCGCCCATCCCGCGTTTGGCGGTCATGTAGTCGACGAAACGGTCCATCCACGTGCGCAACGCCTGGTCCGGCGGGAGGGCGGTCAACAGATCGTCGACCGAATCGCACAGCCGAGCGAGTTCGTTGCGGTAGGCGGCGTCGATGAGCGCCTCGCGGGTGGGGAAGTGGCGGTACAGCGTGCCGATGCCGACGCCCGCTTCTCTGGCGATGGCCTCTAGCGTGACCTCCGGCCCCTCGTGGGAGAACGCGCGCACGGCGACCTCGAGCAACCGGTCTCGGTTGCGTCGCGCGTCGGCGCGCAGCGGGCGTGCGGATGTCATCGAGTCCTCCCGGGAACAAAGCGGAGGCTCCTCCGGTTAGAGGGAGTACCGGAGTGTCCTCCGGTTCGAGTCTACCGAGATGGGACCTGTCATGACCAACCGAATCATCACCCCGTTCACCGCCGAGTCGACCGCCGCGGAGGTGATCGCGGGGATCGACCTCACCGGGCGGCGGGCCATCGTCACCGGCGGCTCGTCCGGAATCGGGATCGAGACCGCGCGTGCGTTGGCCGGGGCCGGTGCCGAGGTGACCCTCGCGGTCCGCAACCTCGAAGCGGGGCGACGCACCGCGGCCGACATCGCCGGCACCACCGGTAACGAGCGGGTGCTGGTCGCTTCGCTCGATCTGTCCGATCAGGCGTCCGTCGCGGCGTTCGTGGCCGGATGGGATGGGCCGCTGCACATGCTGATCAACAACGCCGGTGTGATGGCCGCGCCGCTGACGCGCACACCGCAGGGCTGGGAGATGCAGTTCGCCACCAACCACCTCGGCCACTTCGCGCTGGCCACCGGCCTGCACGGGGCGCTGGCCGCGGCGGGCGGTGCGCGCGTCGTGTCGGTGAGTTCCAGTGCGCATCATCGGTCACCGGTCGTCTTCGACGACATCCACTTCGAGCGCCGCCCCTATGATCCGTGGTCTGCCTACGGGCAGTCCAAGACGGCCAACGTGCTGTTCGCCGTGGAAGCGACCCGGCGATGGGCCGAAGACGGCATCACGGCCAACGCGCTGATGCCCGGCGGAATCCGCACCAATCTGCAGCGCCACGTGTCCGACGAGGAACTCGCGCAGCTCCGAGCTGCCGCGGGCGGGGCGCGCATGATGTGGAAGACGCCGGAGCAGGGCGCGGCCACCTCCGTTCTGGTCGCGACGTCGCCCTTGCTCGAGGGCGTCGGTGGGCGCTACTTCGAGGACTGCGGCGAGGCCGAGGTCGGCGTGCTCAGCGCCCGTAACGGGGTCGCCGCGTACGCGCTCGATCCCGACGCCGCCGCCCGGCTGTGGCGGGTATCGAGCGAGATGCCGGCCGCCTGAGGGCACGCCTTCGGCGGGCCGAATGCTGCGGGCAGGGCGCTGGGGATCAGGGCCGATCGACGCGTTCGAGGGCGAAGCGGGCCAGATTGGTGGAGATGATCTCCGGTTGCCCGCCGGATTGTCTCGCGGCGGCGGTGAGCACGTCGATGTGGTGGTAGCCGGGGGCGGTCACCGTCTCGCCGTGACCACGCGCCCCGGCCGCGACGACCACCCCGGCGCCGCCGATCAGGTTGATCGTCGGATTGGCGAAGATGCCGCCGGGGTGCGTGCGGTGGCGCGTGAGCTCGGGTGCCTGCGACTGGAAGACGTCGAACGCCAGTCTCATCGGAAAATACCACTCGGTGAAGTCCAGCGGTTGCGCCGCCAGGCTGCGCGAGAGATCCGCGATGTCGGTGACCTCATGGGTGGCGTCGGTGAACGGTACGCCGTGGCGGTCGGCCGCGCCCGCGGCCACGGCCGGGTCGTCGTAGTCGCGCCAGGTGTAGAGGGGGCCGTTCGGTTGATCCGGGATGGCTTTGCGATCCGGGCCGAACAACATGCCGGTGAGCCCGCGCAGCGCCGGGACCGCGGCGACGTCACCGGGAAGCGGGAAGTCCTTGTCCACTACGGTGCCGCCGTCGAAGAAGCCGAATCCGGCTTGTAGCAGGGCCAGCGGCTGAGAGTTGGCGTCGAGGAACGCTCCGAGCGCGGCGGCATTGGTGATCCGGAAATCGCGCACCGACGGCGAGCCGGTGGCGGCGGCCGCCACATTCCGCGACACCAGGACGCGGTAGGTGGCCTCCTGGTTGAGGCTGCTGGGAACGTATGTCGCCAGGTCGGATTCGGTGTCGGGCGCGAGATACGCGGCCAGTCCCGCGATGCCGAGCAGGTTCATCGTCTCCGGATTGATGACCGCGGGCAGGGCCAGTACACGGGGGATCACACCGCCGTCGAGGGCGGCCTCGGCCGCGGCGGAGCCGATGCCGCCGACGGAGAGGTCGATGATGTCGGGGACGCCGTTGAGGGCGGACAGCGAGGTGTCTATCGAGGAGTCGAGGGCGAAATAGCCGGCGCACTGGTCGGCGCCCGCGACACCGCCGAAATCCCATTCGGCGAAGAACCCGGTGAGCACCCCGCCGAGGGAATGACCACCGCACAGCGTCTTTCGCTTGCGCGATGCCGGATCCGGCAGTTCGGCGGTGAGCAGATCGTATTGGTCCTGCACCGTTTGCGCCACACCGACCCGACCGAGCCACCCGAGCTGCTCGTTCGGCACCACGCCGCCGAAGCGGCGGCCGTCGATATCGGCGCCGCGATAGTAGTAGTCGATCGCGAGGTGCACGTCGCGCGATGCGAGACCCGACCGCATTCCGAGATGGTCCTCCAGGCAGTTGGAGCGACGATCCAACGCCCAGAACTCCAGATGCCTGCCCTGCTTCGCGGCCGCGGCAACGGTATTGCGCGCGACGCTGTCGAACGCGCCCGCGCCTTCGAAGATCCCCGGTTGCGCCACCAGAACGGCGTCGGCCTCCGCCGAGCGGGCCGGGCCCGCGGCATCCCGGTAGCGCAGATACGACAGCCGGTCGCAGGCGGCGGGATGCGGCCCGACCGACTCCGGCAAGGGAATTCGCAGAGTGACAACCGATTCCGCCACGGTTGTGATCGGCGATGAGGAAGCGACCGCTGTCTCGGTACGTTCCGGCCCGTTCGGCTGCGCCGTCGCACTCGGCGCCGCGATCGCGACGACCAGCGCGGTGGACACCATGCCGGATTTCAGGAAACGCAGAACACCGTCACGATGTCTGGCGAACCGACCGTGGCTCGTCAACGATTGTGCCGACATCGACGACCTCTCGTCATGACAGCGGAGCAGCTGTGTCACCGGCACATTCCGTGTCGGCGCGATGAAACATAAGGCGACCCCCACCGGCTGTCAACGTCGATCGAAGCGCCTTCGAAACCTCCCAAAACGCTGCCGGTTAGCTCTGTGGCACAACCCATATGCGTCGGGGCCGAGCAGTCGCCTCGCGGACTCGTCGTTCGCGCGCAGCCGCGAGTCCGACGCCGGAACCGGCGTTCCGGCGCCTCTCGTGCTCAGGACCTGACGGCATGGAGCACCCGCAGGCCCCCGGGACCGATGTCGTCATGGTGTACGCGCAGGCCCGCCGCGTGACACTGATCGGTCAACCACCGGTGCGGGATCCGGAGTTCGGGGTAGCTGCCGGTGGTCAGGTTCCAGCTGTCGCCGCGCCGGTCGTGCAGCAGGGTCGTGGACCAGAACCGTGTCCGCGTCGATGTAGTCGAGGAAGCAGGTGAGGATCCGGTCGGCGGTACTGCGGACCAGGATAAAGCGTTCGCAACCGTGCAGCTCGGCAGTCAGGTCGCGATAGGGTTGCGACGAAACTCCCACCGGGCCGCAGTGCCCGGCCGACATCCGCGACAAGTTCCCGCACGTCCGCCCGGGCGGGCAGGTGCGGCAAGGTGTCGCCCATGCACACCACCGCGGCGACCGAACCCGGGGCGGCGAGCCTGGGCAGCGCGCCGCGCAAGTCGCCGTGCACGGGATGGACGACAGAGGCGACTCCGCACCGCGTTGCCGCGCGCCCCGGCCTCGGGAAATCCGTGCCCGCCGAACCGTGCCACGGCAGACCCGGTCTGACAGCGCATCCATCCGACAAGGTCGGACGTCTCACAGCCCCAGCTGGGCCATGCGCGCCGTGATGCGCGGATCGGTGGTGACGACGGGGGACTCCTTGTCGACCCAGGTGTCACCGCCGAAGTAGATACCGAAGATCTTCTCGGCGGTCCGGGTGGCGAGCGCCTGGCTGGACAGTGTCGGGTTCGGGCCGCCGAGGGCGTTGGGGAGCGCGGAATTGTCCGCGATGAACAGCCGCTGGACCCAGCGGGCCTGCCCGTCGGGGTCGAGCACCGAGTTCGCGGGGGAGGCGCCCATCCGCATCGAGGAGTGCACGTGCAGCAGCAGTGGCGCCCAGTCCATCCGGAAAACCTTTCTGGCGCCGGCCGCGCGCATGATCTCCGCCGCGCGTGCGGCCATGAACTCCCGGTTCGCGATGGTCTGCGGCTTGCGCTGCCGCCGTGCCACATCGATCTTGGCGGGCGCGCCGTTCTCGTCCGCGGGAAACAGCGACAGGGTGATCCGGTTGCGGGGCTCGACGTGGTCGTCGGTGAGAACCAGGAAGTTGAGCAGGTGGTCGATCCCGTCGGTCAGCAACTCGATCAGTTCCTCGCCGATCAGCCGGCCCGCGCGCCCGTCCCATGGGCCCGACGGCCCGCGACCGTTGTCGTACATGCCCCGAATCCCGCTGTCGGACAGGCACATCGTGAAAGCCTGGATCGCCGGGGTGAGGCCGACGTTCTCGATGCCGCCGTGACCGGGGAAGTCGATGCGGGCCGAAGAGTTGGCTCCCTTGGAGTTGCCGGTGTACTCGTCGAAACTGCCGATGACCCAGTCGAGAAAGTGGTCGGTGTGTCCGCGGCCCACCCAGTCGTTGGGGTTGGGCAGCCCGCTGTTGAGCCACAGTCGTGGGCTCTGGGTCGTTCCGCCCGCCAGCACCACCACGCGAGCGTCCTCGGTGAACTCCGCGCCGCCGCTGTTCTCCCGCCAGCTGACGCCCGTCGCGACCACCGCGCCGCCGCGCTCCTCCCAGTTGATGGTCCGCACGAACGAATCGGCGCGCAGCTCGACCGGCCTGCCGCCGGGCCGCACCGCGTCGGCCGCCAATCCCAGCGGCACATAGCTGTTGTCGGTCGAGCGTTTGGCGAACAAGTTGCGTGGGGCGTGGACCGGCTCGTAGCAGCCTTGGAAGCAATGCCCGCAGAAGGTGCAGCCGGTGGCGGCCGGATAGGTCAGCAGATCGGTGCGGTCGCTGCGCCCGGCGTTGCCACCCGGTTGCAGGATGGCGTTCTGTTGCGGCCGGAAGGAGGCCTCGGTGGTCGTGCGCGACGTCTGCACCGGGAGGCCGACGTTCTCGCAGCCACGGAATGTGAGACTTTCCTTGGTCCCCATCGCCGCCGTCTGCACGGGCAGCGTCGTCTCCACCCACTCCAGATACGGCACGAACTCCTCATAGCCGAACGGAAATTCGTGCGCACGATCATAGACGGCCGCGTCCGGGCCCGAATAACCCTGGAAGACGCCGGGAAACGGCCGTGGGCAATTGCCGAAATAGTGAGCGGTGGTGCCTCCGACACCGGACAATTCCCATACGAACAGATTGTTCGCCCACTCCCGGAACCAAGCCGGTTTGCCGCGATCCTGCGGACCGAACCGCAAGAAGCCGTCGTTGGGGTTGTTCGCGTCGTTCTCCGCGTGCGACCACTGCTCGCGCGGTGCGGCATGACGCGGCCCCGCCTCCAGCATCAGAACGTCCAGCCCGCGCCCGGCCAGCTCCGCGGCAACCACGGGACCACCGCCACCGGCCCCGATCACGATGACATCACGCATATGCCGGCACCTCCGTGCGGCCCTGGTAGTAACCGATCAGATCCGGATGACCCTCGACCAACCCATCCGGCCGGTAACCGGTGAGTTCCCACGACGGCGGGCGGCCCGCGACGGTGCGCGTCACCGGATCGAACATCTCCAGCTCCGAGTACACGCCGAAGGCCGTGCCCTCCAGCAGAATTCCGCCCGCGAACCGGAGGAAGCCGGTGCCCGAGCCACGCAACGGCCCCGGCAGACCGCCATCGATGAGGGAGACCAGCTCCGGCAGCGGCCGCTCGACCAGCTCGATCACCCGGCACTTGTCGCGCAGGCTCAAGCGGGCGAACGGGGAACCGAGCGGTCCGACCAGGGAGGCGGGCGCCACCAGCAGTGCGCCGAAGGTCAGTACCAGCGCGACCAGCACCGACAACGGCAGCGTCCGGTCGGAGTAGACGTACCCGAGCGCCTGGTCGATGGTCCGGCCCTGCTCGGGAGACACCCCCAGCAGCAGCGGTGCCGGAATGCCGAGATCGTTCAATCCCGCGGCGAGCGCCGAGGCCAGCGGCCTGGTCAGCTGGTCACCCGCGGCCAGGTAGCGATCGAACAGTTCCACCATGAACTCGCCGCCACCCACTTCGATCGGCCCCGGACCCGGCCGCGGCGTGCCCTGCACTCGCGACCACTCGTCCGGCCCAGGGAACACCATCACGCATACGGCGCGAACCGTGTCCAAGATGAAGGCGTCGACAGCGGCGAACGGTCCGGCCGGCTGTGCCTGCGCCTCGGCGGGCGCCAGCGCCGACCCCGCACTCGCGGCGGCGGCGAAACCTGCCGCGTACGCGAGGAAATCGCGACGATCGAAAATTGTCGGGGCGATTCTCTCGTCCGGCATCCTGGCCCCCTGCGCCCGAAGTCCGAAGAAATTGTTGGGGGCGACGATATCGACGTGATGCACGCCACTCGACGCGATTCGTGGAATATGTTCCAACATCCAAATCGAAGAGCGGACGAATTGTGAAGCGCACCAGATATTCCGGCCGTGGCCCGGCCTTCTGGGCTACACCTGATTCCATGCGAGGCGCAGTACGCCGTTGACGAGATAGCAGGCGAACAGGATCGCGGCCGGCGGCAGGGACGTGGCGCCGTAGAGCGCCACCGCACCGGCGCCGAACCACGCCAGTTCGAAGAGCATCCGAGCTGGGCCGTGCAGCGGGAAGGTGGCATTGGTCCCGCCGCCGGCTGCGAACAGCGCCCACAGCACCCCCAGGAGCACCGGCGCGCCGATGCCTGCCGCCACCTTGATCGGCCACTGCGCATTCGCGGTGAAACCCCAGTATCCGGCACTCGCCAGCACGCTCAGTTCCAAGAAGAACATCAGGACCGCATTGAGCGTTTTGACAGTGCTGAACATAGCTACCTCCAGTGACTACCGCTCTTTCTAGAGAGCAATGCTCTCATTTGTTAGGAGGCAGGTCAAGCGGCGCCCTGTTACGTGGGCGCTGTCAAGTCGTCGCGATGACGATCTGCTCCGATTCGGCCGGCCGCAGGCCGTCGGTCCGGTCGGCGAAGTAGCGGGTGGTCAGCTCGGCGGACGAGATGTGCCGGGCTGTGGCGAAGCCGGCGTCTTCGGCCAGCTTCACCAATTCCTCGGGCCGGAAGAAGCTGAGGAACGGGGTGCCGGACCGGCGGGCGCCCTCTTCGGCGAACCGGCGTAGTCGCTGCTCGTCGGCGTCGACGAGTCCGAGTGGCAGCAGGAACGTCGTTGCCAGGGTGGAACCCGCCGCGAGCTGCGAAAGTTGTCGCAGCGTCGCGATGTTCGCATCGCGGGTGAGGTACATCGAGACGCCGGCGGAGGCGACCAGCGCCGGGCGAGTGGGGTCGAAGCCGGCCTCGATCAGCCGCCGCCACCACGCGTCCACCTCGAAATCGACCGGTACCAGCCGCAGCCACGGTGGGATGTCGAAACCGAGTTCGGTCAGGCGCTGCCGTTTCCACGCCTGGGGGCCGGGCTGGTCGACCTCGAAGACGGTGAACCGTGCGGCTAGGTCGGGCCTGCGCTGGGCGAAGGTGTCCAGCCCCGCGCCGAGCACGACGTACTGATCCACGCCGCGTTCGGCTTGCTCGGCGAGGAGGTCCTCCAGAAAGCGGGCGCGGGACACGATGCCCGCGCGCATCGGTGCGGTGGTCTGCGGATCCATGTCCGGCCGGTGCCGCCAGTCCTCCTCGGGCGCGGCCAGGCGCAGACCGGTGAGATCGTCGAACACGTGCGGGGGCGGGTCGTCCAGGACGTGCAGGGCACGCCACAGTGCCACCCGGACGGCGGTGCTGTCCGGCGTGAGCGTCTCGTGTGCCATGCCTCACTCCTCGCCCGGCGCCTGCAGGCTCCACAGTCGACCGTCCGGGTCGCGGACGGTCATCTCCTGCGTGCCGTAGTGGGTCGGTTCGAAGCCGGTGACGATCTCCACGCCGTCGCCCGGAGATTCCTGCGAACTCGGAACCTTCAGCACCAGTTGGGTGCGCGATTGCTGCGTCGGCGAGACCTCGGCGACGAAGACGTACGGGCCGTCGCCGTTGCGGAACTGGCCGGAATGGTGATCGGTCTCGAACTCTATGGCGAAACCCAACCCCTGCAGGAACTTCGCCATCCTGCCCCAGTTGTGGGTCTCCAGGAATACGGCCTCGATGCCCTCGGTCGTCATTGTCGATCCTCTCCAGAAGGTGACTGCGGGTGCTCGTCGGCGAGGTAGGCGCGCAGCGCGTCGGTGACCAGCGCCGACAACGACATCTCCGACTCGATCGCTCGGTACTTGACCTGCTTGATCAACTCGACCGGCAGATAGACGTTGAACTGCTTCACTTCCTCGCCCATGCAGCAATGCTAGCAAGTTAGCATGCTAGCAACAACTCGGTCGACCGGTCGCACAGCGCTGGGGACGCTGCTGTCACACGACGGTCAGGCCTGGATTCGGAGTGATGAGGGCTCGACGACGGTCGCGTCTACGCACCCACACCGACCGGCTCGGTTTCCCGGCTCTCGCCGAGGGGCGGCTCGGCGACCGGACGCACTCGATGCAGCGCCGCGTATCCCAGCGCGGCAAGGACAAGGGCGACGAAGATACCGAGGTTGCTGCTGCCCAGGCCGCTCGCTCGGGCGGCGGGGGTGAACAGATATCCGAGAAGTGGGCCGATATGCGGATCGGGGGAAGTGATCAGGCCGAACCCGACGATCACAGCAACGCAGAGACAGCCGATTCCCGCGCGGTTCACCCCGCCGTAGCCGCCGACCGGACTGAACAGCGCTGTCCGGTCGTATCCGACGCGGCGGCGCTGCCAGAGGTCGACCACGAAGATCCCGGACCAGGCGGCCATGACGACCGCCGTGGTGGTCAGAAACGCTTGGAACGGGGCGAAGAAGCCAGGAGCGGCGAAAACGACATATCCGCCTGCGCAGGCGATCAAAACCGCGTCGATCAGCACGGTGTAGTGCCGAGGCATCCGCACGCCCAAGGTCTGCAGCGCGAGCCCTGAGGAGTACAGGCCGATGGTGGAGCCGGACACGAAGCCGACCAACGCCAGGATCAGGTACGGCACCAGGAACCAAGTGGGCAGATGTGCCGACAAGGCGCTGATCGGATCGGTCTCGGCCAGTGCCGCGACGTCCGGATCGCCCGCCGCCAGCAGCGTCCCGAATCCCATCAGCACTATCGCGGGGGCGGTGCCGCCGAAGGTGACCCATCCCACCAGCGCGCGTTTGCTGGTCTCGCGAGGCAGATACCTGGTGTAGTCGGCCGCGCAGTTGACCCAGCTGAGACCGAGCAAGCTGGCGATCAGCAGGACCCCGCCCGCGAATGTGCCCAGGCCGCCGTGGCCGTGGGTGGCGAACGAGATCCTGGGCAGAGTCAGTGCGATGTAGACGATGGTGAGGGCGGTGAAGGTCAGGGCGAACCACTTCTGGATCCGCAGAATCACGTGACAGCCGTAGATTCCGAGCACCGTGCTCACCAGGATGACGGTGAGGAGAGTGAAGACCATCAGCGGCCTGGTATCCGCCGCCGGGGCGAGTCGACGCATCACGGTGCGAGCGGCGAGCGTCGCCAGGACGGCCGAGAAGGTCTCCCATCCGACCAGCGCCAGATAACTGATCGCGGTCGGGACCTTGTTGCCATGGAATCCGAACGCCGCCCGACCCGCCACCATGGTCGCGGCCCCGCCCTGCTGTCCGGCCGGCGACACCAGAGCCAGCAGCAGGAAGGAAAGGACCGCGCCGATCGCCGCGGCCAAAGCGGCCAGATGCCAGTCGAGACCGAGCGCCGTCACATACGGACCGAACGAAACCAAGAGCACATTGCAGCTGGTACCGGCCCACGGCCAGAAAAGGGTCCTGGGTTTGCCTCGGCGCTCTTCATCGGCGACCCACTCGGTGCCTTTGCGCTCGAAGGACCAGTCGGAAGGTTTCGCCGAAGCCGCCACCATGTCGATATCCATTCGTCGAAGGGCGGCGAACGAGCCGTTCACGCACACCTGGATAACGTGCCGTTATATAACGGCTCAGTGTAGGCGTGACGACGATCGCATGGAACCTTCATTGACGTGACAACTCATTGGCTGCGCGGAGACCGGGGATGCGGTGAGATGGAGGAGGTGAAGGTGGTCTCCAACTGGAGCACCTCTTTATTCACGTGCCGGGAGGAACTCCAGCGCGCATGTGACCTGTACGACGAGCCACTATCTGACGGTGTAGTGCGGCCCGTCTCCCGCCTCGGAGGTCAAAGCCCCGCGCGGCGTGCGCCGCGGCGCCGCGGGCGCAACTGGTACAGGCGGTACCAGGCCAGGGCCAGGAAGACAGCCCCCAGGCCGGCGACGACTCCCATATCGAGGAGCCAGGTGCCGAGGGTGTTCTTCCACAGCGGGTCGGGTGCGCCCGTATGCGGTGAGAGGGTGTCGAGGTCGAGGGTGGCGGCTCCCGCGCCGAACCCCCAGCGGGACGGCGAGATGTAGGACAGCTGCTCCAGAACGGGTGTGCCGGGGAGCCGCACCAGCCCGCCCGTGAGTACCAGTTGCGCCATGGAGAGCACGATCAGCAGCGGCAGCGTCTTCTCCGAGGTGTTCACCGCCACCGACACCAGCAAGCCCAGAGCCAGTGACGCGATGCCGAGCAGCGCCATCGCGAGGATCAGCTCCAGCTCGACGGAGGTGAAAAGCCCTTTCGGCGGCATGCTCACACCGATCGTGCCGACCAACACCAGCACCGCCGCCTGCAAGGTGGTGATCACCCCGAGGACCAGCAGTTTCGACATCAGATAGACGCCCGCCGACAAACCCGCGGCGCGTTCTCTGCGGTAGATCGTCTGCTCCTTGACGATCTCGCGAATCGAGTTGCCGGTGCCGACGAAGCAGGCGGCGAAGGCCAAAACCATGAGCTTGGTCGGGGCATCGACGTTGGTTCCCGGCGCCCCGATGAACCCCTCGCCCGATGGCACCGCGGCGATCAAGCCGCCCAGCAGTACGGGCATCACACCGAGTAGTGCCAGATAGCTGCGATCCGAGGCGATCACCGCCAGATATCGCCTGCACAACGTACTGAGCTGGCTGAACTTGGACTGCGGCGCGGGCGGCGGGGCAGGTGTGTGCACCTCCGCGGGGCCGACATCGTCGGTCGGTGCGACCGCCGCGTACTGCTCGAAGCGTGGCGAAGCCTGGAATTCACCGGCCCAGTCGCGCTCCTCATCGCGGTCGAATGCCTGGAAGACCTCGGCCCAGGTGCGCTTCCCGAACTGCTGCAATCCCTCGGCGGGCGGTCCGTAATAGGCCAGTTTGCCGCCGGGCACCAAGACCAGCAGACGGTCGCAGGAATCGAGGTTCGCCACGCTGTGGGTGACGACGATGACCGTTCGTCCGTCGTGTGCCAGTTCCGACAGCATCTCCATGACCGTCTTGTCCAGACCGGGGTCCAGACCGGAGGTCGGTTCGTCGAGGAACAGCAGCGACGGTTTGGTCAGCAACTCCAGCGCGACGCTCACCCGTTTGCGCTGACCGCCCGAGAGCTTGTCGATGCGGGTATCCGCGTGCCGTGCCAGGCCCAGTTCTTCGAGCACTTCGTCGACCCGCTGCTCGCGCTCCTCGCGTCCCGTGTCACCGGGGAAGCGCAGCTCGGCAGCGTAGAGCAGCGCGCGCCGCGTCGGAAGCTGGTTGTGCAGGATGTCCTCCTGCGGGACCAGTCCGATCCGGTGCCGGAGCTCGTCGTAATCGGTGTACAAGTCGCGTCCGTCGTAGCGGACCGTCCCTTCCGTCGCGGGCCGCAATCCGGTGACCGCGCCGAGCAGAGTGGACTTGCCCGCCCCGCTCGGCCCGATGACGCCGACGAGCGAGCGTTGCGGGATGGGGAACCCCACCCCGTCCAGGAGCACTTTGCCTTCCGGTGTCCGTACCGTGAGGTTCTGCACCGAAACCGACACCTCACCGGTGTCGACGGACTCGCGCAGCTCGTCGCCGACCAGCCGGAACGTGGTATGCCCCAGACCGATCGAATCGAAGTCGGTGAGGTCGGCGGCCTCGACTCGGGAGCCGTTGACGTAGGTGCCGTTATGGCTGTCGAGGTCGACGATCCGGTACTTACCCGGGCCGATCGTGCGCAGCTCGGCGTGATGGCGGGAGACCATGAGGTCGGGCGTGACGATGTCGTTGTCGGTAGCCCGTCCGATCCGGAGCGTGGGTTCGGTGATCCGGACGACCGCGGTGGGATGGGCGGTCGGAGGCGAAACTCGCCTGGGGACGCCCGGAAGGAACTTCGTGACCGTGGCTTCGTCGTCGAGGTCGTAGCCGGGATCGGCGACGAGCATCGTGTCTCCACCGGCCTCGGCACCGGACTCGGGGGCGGGCCGCCCGTCTTGTCCTTCCAGGGAACAGGCCAACTGCTCGCCGTCGACCGCGTGACCCAGCTGGAACGTCTCGTCGTGGTCGATCACCATCTCCTCGACGCGGTGACCGTCGAAAAAGGTTCCGTTCAGACTGCCCGCGTCCTCGATTTTCCAACCTTCCGCATCCCGTTCCAGAACGGCATGCAAGGAAGATACGCGCGGATCGGTGACGACGACGTCGGCCTCTGGATCCCGGCCGACGTTATATGCGCCCCCGGCACGTAGCCGATAGACGCGTTCCCTGGTCTGCACCACGAGAACCGGCGCATCGGGAAATTCGGTGGAGGACGATTCATCCGCCATATTGCGAGTATACGACCGGGCCGTACTACCGCCGCAAGAGTTGTTCGTCGCCGAGATGTCAGGGCGAGATCGGCCGCATCGGGCATCGTCCGTGCTACCGAGCTATCCCATCGGACCCGGTTCGAACAGCGCATACCCACCGGTCGAGCCGAAGGGCTACCACATCCGCGCCCATGTGAACCCGGCGGACGAGCTGGCGGGTTTTCATCACTCGGTGTTATTCGGCGAGAACGACATCACACGGTTCTGAAATGCCGAAGGGCGCTGGAAGATACGGCTTCGCTGCGAAAGATGGAACCGGACTCGAACCATCGAGAAATTTCGGAACATTGTGCTGCGAGCGGTTCTGCTGCGATAACTCGGCCTGTCGGATGCTTCGAAAAGTGGTATCGCGCCGCGTACGTCCTTCGAATTCGTCGACGCATCACCCGCTGGCGCTGATCGACGATTTTCGGGTCGATCAGCGAATTCGTGTTACGGGGGCACTTCGATCTCGGCCGGATCTATCCCCGGTGAGCACCGTTTCGAGCAAAATCCTTTGCGGAGGTGTCTGATACAGCGGGATCGAGATCAGATCCACCGGCGGTCAGGAACTCCCGATTCCTCACACTTCCGGGCGTCACCGCGATGGTGGTCGCCTCAACTGTGCGCGGGGACCTCGGGTACTTCGGCGGCAGGGTCTTGTTTTCGCGGTCCGGTCGGTGTCCGGGTGAGGATCGCGGTGACCACGGCGAGGTAGACCGCGACAGGGACGCCGCAGACGATGGCACGTACCGTGGGGGGCATCTGTTCGCTCGCGGCGGTCATGGCGGGGACGTAGCTGGGTGCCCCGGTCAGGCCGAGGGTCTTGATTTCGGCGTAGAGCCAACTGGTCAGCCACATCGAGGACGCCGCGAACGTGGTTGTCGCCGCGGTGATCCGGAGCATGCGGCACGTGTTCACCCGCGCCGTGGAGTGCAGCAAGACGATCAGCAACGGCACGTACCACACCCAGTGGTGGCCCCACGCCAGCGGCGGCACGACGCATCCGATCAACCCGGTCACGACGATCCCGAGCAGCGGCCTTCGGGTGCGGTGGGCGCGGACCGCGGCGGCATAGCCGAAACCGGCGGCACCGGCGACACATGTCGCCCAGAGCCAGTCCGGTGCGAGCTGCGGTGCCCACAGGTTCGACAGCACGCCGTTGATCGACTGATTTCCCGGGTGGGTGACCGGGCCGATGCGGTCGACGTCGCCGGCGGCATCGCGCCAGAACATCCAGGCGTCGCCCGGCAGGATCAGCCAGGCCGCGACCACGGTGGCCGAACCGGTGGCCACCGCGGTGGCCACGGCGCGCCACTGCCGGGTGAGCAGCAGATACGGCAGGAACACGATCGCGGTCAGCTTGATCCCGGCGACAAGGCCGACCGAGAATCCACGCAGCCGCGCCGAGGCCGGACGGGTGAGGTCCCAGACCAGGACCGCCATCAGCAGCAGGTTGATCTGCCCCTGCCACAGCGTGCCTCGTACCGCTTCGATGTCGACCGCGACCAACCCCAGTCCGAGACACAGCAGTGCCAGGCGCGCATCGCCGCGGTAACCGAGCACTCGCCAGCATCGCCAGATCGTGGCCCACAGAGCAACACACGACATCGCGAACCAGACGACTTTCGCGACGCCGAACGACACGATCGCGAGCGGAACGAAACACAAGGCTGCGAACGGCGGGTAGGTGAACCAACCCCCCGGTGGAATCGGCGCGGAGTAGAGCTCCTGCGAATCGAGCACCGCGCGGGCGGCATTGCGGTAGATCGCCAAATCACCGTGGTTGACCAGCAAGCCGAATTGCGGCGCGGCGGTGAACGGCACCAGCGCGGCCTGCGCCAACAGCGCCGCGATGCCTGCGGCGAGCGCGAAGATCGCCCATCCGGTCGAGACCGTCGCGCCGGTCGAGTCCGCACTCCGCGTCATCGCGCCCCCACATCTTCCCCTCGAGAGGCTTGCTGTCGCCGTCACGGTAGCAAGTTGCGCAGGCCCTTCATTCGGGTGTCGGCGTCACCGAGCGCTCAGCCGGCGAACGGGGGCAAGGCCGCGAATTCGGGGGCCAGCCGGGCGGTCGGGACGGTGTGTGCGATCCAGCGGCGGGCGCGGCTGAGGGGATGGTCGGGAAATTTCGCGTCCCATCGGATGTCGTCGGCCATGGTGAACGGCAGCCGCCCCCGCACCTCGGGCGCGTAGGGATGCGGCGGATACATGTTGTCGAAACCTATCTCCGTCGCGAGTACGGCCTCGCGCACACCGGTGGTGCCGGACTCGGGACAAAGGATCTGTAGCACCGCGCTGCTGTCGGCCTTCGGGACGATCACGGACGCGGCGAACACCAAGCCCTGCGGCTGGTTCGGTAACGGCAGCTTCTCCATTCGCAACAGCGCGGGCTGAGCGTCCAGCCACACCACGAAAGCCTCGATCAGGCAGCCGTTCTCGGCGCTGCGCTCGGCCAGGCGACGACGCAGAGTCGTCAGATCCTCGAGCGGTGCGGGCAGGTCCGGGACGAGGCCGAAGTACGTCACGTTCACCATGTCACCGGTCCGGGGATCGCGCCAGGTCGCGTTGTCGACCTGCTGCATCCGACCGGTGTCGAACGAAATGGGCACCGACGCAGAGTATCTGCAGCCCGCAGGTACAGGCGTGCCGGAGTCCGAGAGACCCAATGCGGTTGTCAGTGCCTCGTATTGGCGTGGAGGCAGCACTCCTTCTCCAGGTTCCCTGCCGGATGCGGGCTTTGCCGGGACCCTATCCAAGCGGGTGGGGCCGAGCCCGCAGCGCGTATGGTGCCATGTGGTGGCCGCGACGACCCGCCTGCGGTGGTCGATCACCCCGGACAGCTACGGTGAGGTCCGTAGCCAATCGGTGAGCGCTGTGAAGTCCGTATCGAGCAGACCCAGAACGCCGTCGACACGATGCAGCAGGGCGCGGCCGTGGTGGTTTCCGCAGACCCAGGCCGAATCCTGCTCCCTGATCTCGTCATCGATCCAGATGAACGAGCGTCCGGCGGCCGAGGTGACCACAGCTCTGGTCTTCCAGTGCAACTCGTCGTCGAAATAGTCGCCGCCGGGATAGTCGGGCAACGCCACCACCGGCAGCTGCGGCAGACCGAGGATCGGCGCGAGCACGCGGTTGGCGTCCTCGCCCCAGCCGGTGGCCCACCTCAGCTCGCAGTCCAGTGCCAGCAGTCGGTCGCCGAGGCTTCGGGTCAACCCGGACAGGAGCGGATTCGATGGCTGCTGCCGTGCCGACCAGTCCACCTCGCTCACCGCTGGAGCGGCGGTGCCGTAGGGCAGCAATGTCCCATCGACGTCCAAGAACAACAACGGTCGAGTCGAACCACCGGCCACGGCGACAATTCTGCGTACCGCAGCGGCGTGACGGCAACCGGGTCGAGGGCAACTCCCGGCAGTTGCTCGAACCTGCCGCATCGGCTGTGCTGACATTCGCGGTGAATCCTTTGGTGATGTCCGGCCCTCTCATACACGTGCCGGCAACCAGGTCGGCGCGAATCGAGGAGGTTATCGTGATCATTGCCGCCATCGCAGTGGTGACCGTGCTGGTGGGCTGGTGCAGCGTTACCGTGCTCCGCCGCTGGAGCCGCTCGCGTGACTGACCACACCTGGCCGGACGAGCGTTTGGTGGCCGCGGCGCGCGAAGGCGACGCCGTGGCGATCGCCGCACTGGTATCCGGCTCGTACCCGCATGTGCGCCGGTTCGCGCACACACTGTGCGCCTCCGCCGAAGACGCGGAGGACGCCGCACAAGAAGCGCTGATCATCCTCTATCGCAAGATCGGGACGTTGCGGGCCTCCGGTGCGCTGGCGTCGTGGATGTTCCGCATCGTCCGCAACGAGTGCGTACGGCAGTGGCGCATGGTGACAAGGCAATTCGACCTGATGCCCGATTCCGTCGTGGCGTCGGCCGAGGACGAGGCCGTGCAGCGACTCGAAGCCGCCCGAGTGGCGGCGGTGATCGCCGCGCTGCCCGCCGACCAGCGGCGGGTGCTGATCATGCGAGACGTTCAGGGGTACAGCGGCCGGATGGTCGCGGGCATGCTCGGCCTGAGTGTCGCGGCGATGAAGTCACGGCTGCACCGTGCCCGGGCAACGGTGCAGCACCAGCTGCGGAATACACCGCACCCAACTCCGGAAAGGAGCGGACAGAATGACTGACGGGCAGAACTTCGCCAGCGCCTCGGTGCCCCGGCATCTGGCACGCGGCGTCGTGGGATTCGGCGCGCTGATCGGCGCGATCGCGTTGCTGCCGGTATTCGGGATGTTCGCCTTGCTGCTCGCACCGGTGGGTCTGCTCGCACTGCGCGGGTGCCCGACCTGCTGGGCGATCGGGCTGATGCAAACCATCTCACGGGGCCGACTGCAACGTTCGTGCGTCGACGGTCGGTGCCGCCTGACCGGTGCCGAGCACCTCCGCTCCGGACATGGCACCCGGGCGCCTGATCATGTGGTGACAGCAGTCGGCGGCAATGTGCGACGAGCGTCACACCCGGGAGATGGCGCTGTCATGTAACGCTGAGCGCTGCTGTGACGAATAACAGGCGGGTACAGATGTTTTGGTCACCACTGGGGGTGGCCGGTACCCGCTGTCGGATACGCGCGCTGCCGCCGGACCAAGCACAACTTTCCCCCTGCCCGGCGGCAGCGCCCGCCGCCGCGAGTCGTCACATTCCGCTCACCGAGCCGGCCTGGGCTGGGCTTCGGCGGCTACCGACCTCCGACGGGCCGTGGACGGTTGTCAGTGGTGCGGCTGGTGGGTGGTGGCTCTGAACAGCACGCGGTCCAAGGATTCTCGTAGCGCTTCCATGTCTCGAGGTGCGCCGATCTCGGGGAGTTCCTCGACCACCGCGGCCGCGATGTCGCGGAGTTTGATGTTGGTGTCCTGGGAGGCGGTTCGCAGGATCGCGAAGGCGTGGTCGGCGTCGACGCTGTAGACCAGCATCACCGCACCCTTCGCCTGCTCGATCACCTGTCGCGCGGCGGCGACCACTGCCTCATCGACCCCGTCAGGCGGCATGTTTCCCACTCCCGGCATCTACCCCGTCTTCCGGCATCGAAACGGCCCGGTGCGCCGGTGAATCGGGTAGCGCAGCCCGCCCTTTCGATGCTCCGGCAGCGGTGGCACCCTGATCGCGGTTTCGAGCCCTGCCATACCGCGAATGCGGTCCTCGTCTACACGAGCACATTATTTCCGTTCCGCGGCTCTCACACTCTCGGAGTGGGCGCGGCGGTGCTACTTCCGGACCGTTGTCCCGCTGCGCGACCCGCTGACCGCCGCCTTCAGTGCGCGCCGAGCGTATCGAGGATCATCGGACGCGCCGTCGCGAGCGCTTGCTGCCAGTAGGGCCAGGTGTGCGTTCCATCGGTGATGTCGATGCGGGCGGTGATGCCGAGTTCCGCGAGCCGATCGCGGAACATCTGGACGGAAGTGATCGTCATCGTCTCGAGTCCCATCGCGTTGACGGTGTTCCCGAATCCGAACGGCACATCGAGCGGGCCGGGCAGGCCGTTGCCGCTCGAGACGTAGATCGGCAGTCCGCGCAGCAATTCCGCCTGTTCGGTGGCATCGTTGCGGCTCCAGGCGGGGTCCCCGGCCGGACCCCACATGTCGTCGACGTTGAAGTTGCCCTCATCCCACATCGCGGCGCGCATCGCTTCGTTCCAGAGCGGGAATGTCGGGTGCAGGAATCCGGAGAAGGATCCGGCGAACTTGAACTGATTGCGGTGGTAGGCGGCCAGCGTCAGCGCGGCGTTGCCGCCCATGGAGGCGCCGACGATGGCGTTGTTGGTGCGCGACACGCCGTATCCCTGCAAATAGGCAGGCAGTTCCTTGGTAAGGAAGGTTTCCCATTTGTACGTCGCCGCTTGACCGTTGGTGCTACTGGATCGGTACCAGTCGGTGTAGAAGCTCGAGTGGCCACCGACCGGGAACACCACTGTGACGTTGTCGTCAGCGAACTGGCGCAGGGCGTCGGTATCGGTCGTCCACTGACTGTGATCGGCCGGGGCACGCAGGCCGTCGAGCACATACAGCGCCGCGCTCCCGCCGCGGGCCGCCCACTGGACCTGGACTTTGATCGGCCCCATGCTGGACGGCACGGATAGCTCCGTGTATCCGCCCACCGGTGCGCGCGCTATCGGTGCGTGGATCGGCGCGGCTGTCGCCACGGCCGCCCCGATCGACGACATGAGCACGGCTGTCGCCATGACAGCGCCGGTCTTCCTCAGCCGACCACGAACAACCCGCTGCTTCCCAGATCGCGCTGTCGAGCCCACCCGCATCCCTCCTCTTCCTTCCGGTTCGATGACCGGAGAATTCCGATTCGTTCGTCGTCGAGAGCATGTCGTTCCCTCCGCGTTCGCGGCCCACCGTGCTCGGGATCGGGAAGATCATCCTAGGTCGCGCCGCAGCGGCTCCGGAGCGCCGAACTTGTCAGGTCTGGGAAAACCGGTCCTGACGACTTGTCCGGGTGACGCGGGCGGCCTGCCGGCTCCGGGCGGCTGCGGACCAGGTTGGGGGAGGCGGATCACCGGCCGGGAACCATCGCTGAACGTGCATTTGCCAGATGGTAGCCGGAATGTCCGCTTCGCGGCCCGGCCTGCGGCACCGATCAGGTATGCGGCGTGTCACCGGCCGATCTCGGTCGAGTCGCCTCGTCCACCGGCCCGGCGGACACTCCCGCCTCGGCACTCACAGCCGCCTCCATGGACTCCAGTACCGCGGCGGCGGCTTCCCGGTCCTGCTCTGTGAGTTCGAGCAGGCCGCGCCGCACCGCCGAGACGAACACCAGGTACTCGTCGCGACGGTAGACCTCGAGTACGCCGGTGCCGATGGAGTTGTCGCGCATCAGGATTCGGTGACGTCGCGATCGTGCTCGAGTCGGCCGAGGCCGATGCGGAACAGCAGCGTCAGTTTGTCCACGATCGAACCGCCCGATCTAATCCCTTGTGAGATCGAATCGTTCGGCGAATTCCGACATTCGGTCGTGCTGTTCATCGGCCGTCCCCGGGGCCAGGTTGACGACGATCCGCGTCACTCCTCGATCTTCGAGTTGCCGGACCTGTTCGACCGGCAGATCGGCCGAGCCCCAGCGGGTGTACTCGAGAGCGGCCGGGTCACGGCCCGCTTCGGCGGCCGCCTTGCGTGCCAGTTCGATTTGCAGCTCACGCTCGGTGTCGTCGAGCATGCCACCCGCGAAGTAGCCGTCGCCCCGTCGACCGGCGCGGCGTGCGGCGGCTCGGCTGGACCCGCCCACATGGATCGGAAGCGCCTTTGCCCCCAGTGGTTTGGGGTAGCTGCACAGCTTGTCGAAGGCATAGAACTCACCGTCATAGTCGACGCCCTCGCGGCCGCCCGACCACAGCAGCCGCAGCACGTCGATCGCCTCGTCGGCGCGGCGACCGCGGGTGTGGAAGTCCACCCCCATGGCCCGCGCCTCGCCCGGCAGGGCGCCGAGTCCGACGGTGAGCAGCCGCATGCGTCCCGCGGACAAGACGTCGATGGTGGCCAAGCGTTTGGCCAGCACCACTGGATGGCGGTAGGGCAGCAACAGGACGCCGGTGCCCAGCAGCAGCCGTCGCATGGCCGCGGCGACGAAGCTCAGGCAATCCAGCGGATCCCACCCCGGCGTCGCAACGGTAAACCTTGCCGCCGACGTCAAGGCAAGTCCTGGCGCGATGGAATCGTCGTCGTCGATGCAGACCGAGCCGTAGCGAAACCGTACGCGCCCTCACATGACGTGCTCGCCTCGCCGCGTGTCACCTGGCGCGGCCGCCTTTCGCGGTCATACGCAGACCCCAGATCTCCAAGGTCGCCGCAACGCCCAGGTATTGCAGGTAGGCGGCGATCACCAGCCATGCGCCGTAGTCGTGCAACCATGCCCGCAACGGCAGCAGCGCCAGGAGGCCCAGGCAGATCATCAGAGCGCCCAGGACCAGCGCCGGGATTCTCAGCGGCGCGAGTTGCTCGTCGAAACCGCGGGCGGACCGCGCCGGGTCCGCGGTGGCGCTTCGGCTCGATCGGGCGGCGGAGGGAACACCGGCACCGGCCGTATCGAATGGGTCGGACATGGACGCTGGGATAGCCATAACGTTCTCCGGGCCGACGCTCCGATCGACCGAGGTAGCGATTCGATATGGAACAGGACGCTCGATCGCCGTCACCGGCGGCCGAGTCGTCGCGTGAGGCGGGTACTACAGCCGCTCTACGACGTTCATGAGGCTAACTATCGGTTACCGACAGTGTGGCGGTAATGCCAGAACGAGAAAAGGCCTATCTTGTCCTACGATCAGGAGTGGCCGCGCGTGATCGAATCGTGACATCGAGTCGAAATGGGGGCGTGAGCGCGGGGAAGTATCGTCCCGGCGCGCGACGTGCTAGCTATCTGGCAGCGCTCGGACCGCACGGGGGTTACCGAACCGATATCCGGCGCGGGTGAGGAGGCGCCGGATTCGGGGGCGGATTTCGGACGGGTGGAGTGAACGGCCCCGGGTCTGGGCTACGCCGCACCCCGATCAGGCTGGCGTGGGTGACGGGGCGACCGGGGGCGTCTCGGTATGTTCCTCTGTGTCACGTCGAGGCCGTGCGATATGACGCAATCAGCGCGCGGACGGCCGCGTCGATGTCAGCAGGCAATGGAGTGGAGTTCAGAATGTCCTGCAGGGGCGCCGCCGCTGCCGCGCCGACCGAGGTCCGGTGTGGTTCCTCGAACCTACGAAAGCCGTCGCGCGATGCTGCCAAAGCCTCCTCGGTCCGGCCGGTGAACGCCAAGGCGTCTGCCAGGTCGAACCATTTCCAAGCGTCCTCATCGCCCTCCGAGCGGGCGCTGTACCGTGCGAGGTGCTCCAGCTCCTCGAATTCGGCGAGTGCATGATGCCTCCGGGCTTCGTCACTTCCGGCGAGCTGGAGGTCGAGTCGAGCGAGGTTCATCAAGGGGTAGGTATTCCGATTGTCGATCCTGCCCGCTTCTGCGTAGGCATCCCGAGCCTGCCGGAGCATCACCTGGTCATACCGTCCGGTGCTGTCGTAGTGGTTGCGCGCCTTCCGGCGGTAGATGCCGCCGAGGATCGAATGAGCCTCCGCGTCTTCGCGGTGCAAGGTGACAGCCTGACGGACGGAATCGACTGCGATGTCGAGCGCCCCGTTTCGACTCTGCGCGACACCGAGTTCCCGCCAGGCCGGGGCGAATGACGGCTCGAGACGCGTCGCCTCTGTCAGGTACTGGATGGCGTCGTTGTATTCGCTTGCCGAGATGGCCGATTCGCCCAACAAGAAATGCGCCTGGACATTTGCTGGATTGACCGCGACTGCCTGGTGCAACAGCTGAATCCGTTTGTCGTGCTCCGCATTGAGCGCGGCCGCAATCAAGTCGTCACCGCGCTGGTGGGCCAGCCGCGCGTTCTCGGCGCGAAGCTCCTCCACTTCGTGGCGCTCGAGCGTGATCAACTCGGCGTTCTGACGCACCAGGCTGTCCACGTACCCCGGCTGCCGAAGCCCTTTCACGATCATGTCGGCGATCCTCGTGGCGGCGGTCTCCAGCTCTTCGGGATCGTTGCCGTATTTGACAGCTTTACTGGGGCTGACATTGAACGCGAGATCGTCGTGCAAACTTTGGCAGGTCAGCACAGTCACGCAGTCTTTGACCGCCCAGCGAACCCCCAACTCGAGATAGACATTGGCGTTTAGGCCGGTGAGGTCTGCGATGTATACGGGCGCGCGCATCGCTGCGCCGAACATCGATTGGTGGATGTTGCCTGCTCGATCCTCATCCACCTCGATCCGTAACCGGTACTCGACACCGGTCTGGGCGCTCACCTCCCGAGCGATTCGCTCGTACAAATGTTTCTTGATCTGGGCGACGTCCTTCCAGCGGGCGTTCTCCCCGCGGATGGTGCCCGGCATCGCCACGAAAATGACATTGTCGTTCGCGTCCGTCATGCCGCCCCCGACCGCATCAACCCGTCCTCCATCAGCGTTGGCCTACAGCGTAACCGTCGGCGTGTGCCGACGCGGCCGATGCGTCCACGGCCGGAGTGCCGCAGCAGGTGTCGTGGAGCTGTGGCCGTCCGGATCGCAGGAGCGGCGTGCCGGCGCGCCGTTCAGATCTATGGGCCTCGGAGAGAAACGCCGGTGCCGAGCAAGGTGAAGCCGGTGCCGCTCAGTAGGTGCTCGTCGAGCAGGTTGCGGGTGTCCACGACGACGGGCCGGTCGACGACGGTCGCGAATTTCGCCCAGTCGAGCGAACGGAACTCGGGCCACTCGGTGAGGATTACGAGCGCACCGGCGTCCTTGGCCACCAGGTACGGGTCGTCCACCACCCGAACGCCGTCGAGGCCGGGGGTGCCCGCCGGGACACACGGATCGTAGGCGGTGACCGTGGCGTCGTGCCTCGTGAGCTGCCGTGCGACCGCGAGGGCGGGGGAGTCGCGCAGGTCTCCCGTCCCGGCTTTGAACGCGAGACCGAGCACGCCGATCCGCGTCCCCGACAGCGAGCCGTCGACCGTGCCGGTGACCGCGCGGCGGATCTTGCGCAGCACCATCGCCTGCTGACGGTCGTTGGCGCGCAGGGCATCACGGATCACGGCGAAGTCCACCCCGGATGCCTCGGCGGCCCGCAGGAGCGCGCGCGTGTCCTTGGGCAGGCACGATCCGCCCCAACCGGGGCCCGGTGTGAGGAAGGCCGGACCGATCCGGTCGTCCATCCCCATCGCGTCGGTGACCTTCGTGATATCGGCGCCGACCCGTTCGCACAGTTCGGCCAAGGTGTTCACGAACGAGAGCTTGACCGCGAGGAAGGCGTTGCTGGCGTACTTGGCCAGTTCCGCGCTGGCCGGGTCCGATCGCAGCACCGGCGCGCCTGTCGCGGCGTACAGTGCCGCGACGCGGTCGGCCGCCTCCCGGTCGTCGTCGGCCGCACCGACGAGGACACGGTCGGGGCGCAGGAAGTCCTCGACCGCGTGGCCCTCCCGGAGGAATTCGGGGTTGCTGACGACCGGCGTGCCCGCGAGACCGGACCGTGCGGGGATCCGCGCGGCCGTCCCCACCGGGACGGTGGACTTGGTGACCAGCACGCAATCCGGCGACAGGACGGTGGACAACGTCTCGAGCGCCTCCTCGATCACACCCAGGTCGGCCGTTCCGCTGGTGCCCATCGGCGTGGGCAGGCACAGCAGAACCACTTCGCATCGGTGCAACTCGCCGGGGTTCGCCGTGAAGACGAGCCGGTTCTCCGAAAGCCCTTCCCGAACCAGTTCCGGCAAGCCCGGCTCGGCGATCGAGACGGTGCCCGCGCGAAGTTCCGCGATTTTGGCCCGGTCGTTGTCGACACAGACCACGTGGTGTCCCCAGTGGGCGAGGCAGGCGGCACTGGTGAGCCCCACGTAGCCGGCGCCCACCACACCGACGCGACTACCCATGGCGCGCCTTCCCGCCGAGCAGCCCGGCCGCGGCGGTGAGCACATGCTCGGGTCGCAGCAGGAGCAGCCCGGGATCCGGATGGTCGGAATGCGGATCGCCCACGGCCCCGGCCCACAGCGGCACATGGTGTTTCGCGGCGGTGGGCGGTCCCCAGCGATGCGGCGGCGTGGGGCCGAACAGCAGCACCGACGGAGTGCCGAAGGCGGTGGCGAGATGCCCTACGCCGGTGTCGCCGCACACGACCAGTGCCGCGCGGGCCACCAGCGCGGCGAGTTGGGCCAGGCCGGTGCGTCCCGCGCGCACCGCCGAGGGCGGTAGTCCGGCTTGTTCGGCGACGGCGTTCGCCAACGGGATCTCGCCGCGCGTACCGGTGATCACCACGCGGTGGCCGTCGGCGCCGAGTTCCCGCGCCACTCGGGCGAAGCGTTCGGACGGCCAGCGACGTGCGGGATAGGCCGCGCCGGGATGCAACACGACCACGTTCGACTCGGGGGCGGGCTCCGATGGCACGGGCAGCAGCAGGGCGGTGGGATCGGCGTCGATGCGTCCGAATCGCAGCAGCCGACACCAGCGATCGACCTCGTGCATGTCCTCGTGCCACGCGGGGCCGGGCAGGTCGGGGAAATCCGGATGCCGGTGGGTCAGCACAGTGCCGGGACGTGCCGCCAGGAGGTCCCGGATGCTTTCCGGCCCACTGCCGTGCAAATTCACCGCCAGCTTCGGCGGCGCGCCGTGCCATCGGAGCGCACCCGGTCCCGCGGTCGGCAGCAGTTCGTCCACCGCGTCGATGAGTCCGACCAGATCGCGGAGCGCTTCGGGCGCGGCCAGTACCACCCGGTCGTCCGGGTAGGCGTTTCTCAGTCCGCGCAGGGCGGGCACGATGGTGAGGAGGTCACCGAGCCCGAGTGCGCGGAGCACGAGAATGGGGTGGCTCAGGGCCACGATCCCTCTTCCGAGGCGCACACGACCAGTTCCCTGACCTCGCAACCCGGCGGCTGCCGCAGCGCGAAGATCACCGCGTCGGCGACGTCCCGGGGCCGGTTGAGTTCGGCGTCGGGCGGCGGCTTGTACTGCTCGTCGCGGTCGTCGAAGAACGCGGTGTGCATTCCGCCCGGGATCAGCAAGGTCACCCCGACGCTGCCGGCTGTTTCGGCGGCGAGCGCCCGGGTGAAGCCGACGACACCGAATTTCGAGGCGCAATAGGCGGTCGCGTCACCGACGGCCTTGATTCCCAGGGTGGAAGCGCAGGTCACCACCGTGCCCTGGCTCTCACGCAGGGACGGAAGGGCGGCGCGGATGACGGCGGCTGTGCCGAGCAGGTTGACCTGGACCACGTACTCCCACTTCTTCGTGGGCACCTTGTCCAGGGGACCGCACGCGTCGATTCCCGCGGCGGTGAACACGCCGTCGATCCGGCCACCGGCGCGTTCGACGAGTTCGCGCACGGCTTGTTCGGCGGCGAAGGTGTCGGCGAGATCGGCACACACGAAATCGACGGGCGTCTCCGGCTCCACCCGGTCGATCACATAGGGGCGGCCCCCGTTCTCGCGGACAGCGGCGGTGACCGCCGCGCCGAGCCCGGAAGCGCCACCGGTGATCAAGACATTGCCGAGGGTCCGCATCGCGCTCCTTACGTCGTGTCAGCCGCGGGCCTGGGTCGCGGCGACCAGTTGTGTTGTCGAGTAACCGCGAACGGTCGGAATCAGCGCGATCTCGCCGCCGTAACCGCGGACCACGGCGGCTTCGGGGAGGTCGACGCCGGTGTAGTCGCCGCCCTTGACCCACACATCGGGGCGAAGGCGGTCCAGCAGCGCGCTCGGTGCGGATTCGTCGAACACGACGACGGCGTCCACCGAGGACAAGGCGATGAGCAGCCGGGCACGATCGCGCGCGGGCACGATCGGGCGGTGCGGACCTTTCAGACGCCGGACCGACGCATCGGAGTTGAGGCAGACCACCAGAGCGTCGCCCATGGCGCGAGCCCGGCGCAGCAGGCTCACATGGCCGGGGTGCAGCAGGTCGAAACAGCCGCCGGTGGCAACGAGCCTGCCGCCTGCCGCCCGCACTCTCGCCGCCACCTCGAACGCCGACCCGCCCGTTTCGGTGGTGTCCGACTCCGCGGCAGTGGTGCTGTCGCGGATGGACAACGTGGCCGCGCCGCCCGCCGCGACGAACCCGGCTGCCGCGTCGACGGCGTGCGACACCGCCTCGGCCACCGTGGACCCGTGGCACAGTGCGGCGGTCGCGGCCGAGGCGAATCGGTCGCCTGCGCCGCAGGTGTCGGTACCGGCGTGCCCGGCGATCCGTATCTCGGCGGGCACCGGCACCACGGTGAGACGCTTCCCGTTGGCCAGCACCGCCCCGGCCGGACCGGTGGTGACCGCGACCGAATCCGCGGCCCACTCGTCACGGAGTACCTTCGCCAATTCGTCGGCTTCGACATAGCCCGGTGCGAACTGGCGCGCCTCCTTCAGATTCGGCGTAACCAGAGAGGCACCCGGCGTCGGGGCGGGGCCGCGGGGGTGCGGATCCCACACCACCGGTACCGACCGGGCCAGTTCGGTCAGCATGTGCCGGATCTGCGGATGCGCGGCGACGCCTCGGCCGTAGTCGGCGACGAGGATCGCACCGGCCGCCCGCAGGGTCCTGGCGACCGAAGCGGTGAGCCGGCCGCCATCCGCCGTCCCGTCACCGGTGTCCAACCGAAGCAGGGACTGACCGGCGGCGCGGATGCGGGTCTTGCGTACCGTCTCGCCCCGCAGCGGCATCGTGACGACTCGAACGTCCCGGCCCAGCAGCCGCGCGAGGGTGTGGCCGTCCCGGTCTTCGGTGGTCGCGGTGATGAGCGAAACATCGGCGACCGACTGCGCGGCCAGCGCCGCGGCCAGACCGGCGCCGCCGGGACGTACCCACTGGCGTTCGACGTCCACCACGGGCACCGGCGCTTCGGGGGACAACCGGTCGGCGACGCCCTCGATGTCGACGTCGAGAATACTGTCGCCGACCACGACCAAGGGCTTCACGTCGGTACCCCCAGTGCGTCGTCGAGTGCCGAGCACAGGGCATGCACCAAGACCAGATGCACTTCCTGCACGGTGGCAGTGGTGGCCGCCTCCACGGCCACGGCGTCATCGCACAGTGCCGCAAGCGGATTGGGCGCGGGGCCGGTCATCGCCCACGTGGTGACGCCGATGTCGTGCGCCGCCTTCGCTGCGGCCACCACGTTGGGGCTGGTGCCGCTCGTGGACAGCAGGATGAGCACGTCGTCGGGCCTGCCGTGCGCGCGAACCTGCCGCGCGAACAGTTCGATTCCGCCGTAGTCGTTCACGATCGCGGTGCCCGCCGAGGTGTCGGCGTGCAGGGCGATCGCCGAGAACGGGCGCCGCTCGTTGCGGAAGCGGCCGACCAGTTCGCCGGTCAGGTGCTGGGCTTCGGCCGCGCTGCCACCGTTGCCGCACGCGAGCAACCTGCCACCGTTGTCGAGCACGGTCGCCAGTTCCCGTCCCCACCTGCGGATATTCGGTGCGAAGCGACTGGTGCGCTCCAGTGCCGTGGCCAACGCCGCGAAATGCTCCTCGATCACCGCGCACCTCCTGTCCGCAGACGCCCACGCCTGCCCGCACCGAGTTCTTCCGCCACCGTGACGACCTGCTCCGGGGTGATCGAATCGAGGCACGGGTGCCCTGGCACCGGGCACTCGCGCGCCCTGCTGCCGCGGCAAGGGGCGCGTTGGTCACCGAGCATGGCCACCGGCACGCCGTAGGGAGCCCACCGCTCGGCGGGCACGACCGGTGCGAAGAGCGAGACCACGGGCGTGCCGACGGCCGCGGCGAGGTGCGCGGGCCCGGTATTGGGCGCCACCACCACGCTCGCGTCGCGGAGCACGGCGGCGAGCTCGGGCAGCGTGGTGGCTCCGCCGAGGTCGATGCCGTGCCTACCGGCGACCGCGTGGGTGAGCGGTCGGTCGGATCGGTCGCCGGTCACGATCACCCGGTGTCCGGCGGCGGTCAGCGCGGCGACGATGGCCGCGGAACGGGAGGACGACGGCTGCCGCGCCGGGACCGACGCGGCCGGATGGACCACCACGTACCCCGGTTCGCCGGTGAGACCACCGACCTTCGGCAACGGTTGGCGAACGGCGAGTTTCCCGTCGTCGCCGGGCGGCAGCCGGAAACCCGCCGCCTGCGCGAGCGACAGCGCGCGTTCCGCTTCGGGCGGATCGCCGTGGACGCGATGACGCAGGTCCAGCAGCGAACCGGGGTAGTCCTCGGAGATGGCGCCGATCCAGGGGACGCCTGCCATCCTGAGCAGGAGCGCCAGCGGCAGTGGCGACTGGTGGAATGAGGTGAGAATCAACGCCAGATCCACCTCGAGAGCGCGTATCCGCTCGATGAAGGCGGTGGTGTCCGCCGAGGTGACCGGGGGCGGCTCCGGGTCGATCCAGGGCGCGCACCAGTTCGAGACCTGGTGCACACCGGGTAAGAGGTCACCGGCGGCGCGGCCGCGAGGCCCGGTCAGCAGCGTCACCGAATCGACGTGCGCCGCCACCGCGCGCACGCACGGACCGGCCAGCAGCACATCGCCGAAGTTGTCCATGCGTGCCACCAGCGCCCGGCCTGTCACGGCACGCCCGCCATCGCCAGCCGTACGGCTTCGGCCAGGTCTCGCGCCACGGTCGCGTCGCGACGCGCGCGCTGCACCTCTTCGGGGCGAGTTCGCGCGGTGGGCACCAGGATCGCGCGTGCGCCCGCGCTCATCGCGGCGGTGACGTCCGCGCCGGTGTCGCCGATGACCACGCACCTGCCGACGTCGACGCCGAGGTCCGCGGCGGCCTGCCGAATCAAGCCGGGCTCGGGTTTGCGGCACGCGCAGCCGTCGCCCTCGCCGTGCACGCACACCTGCCAGGTGGCGAACGGTCCGAGCAACTCCTCGACCCGGGAGTTGACCGCGGCGAGCTGTTCGGGACTGATCAGTCCTCGCGCGACACCGGACTGGTTGCTCACGACGCCGAGCTGGACGCCGGCCGCGCGCAGCTTCCGGAGTGCGTCGACCGCCCCCGGCACCGGTTGCACTCGGCCGGGATCGGTGAGGTAGGGGATATCGATGATGAGGGTGTCGTCCCGGTCGAACAACAACGCCAAGGGCGAGGTGTGGGTCGCGTTCCGGTGGCGCAGCTCACCGCGCAGTCGGTGCCAGCACGCGGCCGGTGGTATGAGCGCACTGGTCACCGTCATCCGGCCGATCTCGGCCGGTGTGCGAGGCCCCGGCGCGATCCGGCGCGCGGCGAACGCGCCGGTCAGCGCCGCCCATGCCGCCGCGAGCAGGATCGCGGACCGGTGCCGGCCCGCGACGCCGAGCGCCATGGCCGCCGCGCCCGCGGCCGTGGTGAGCGCGTGGCGGGGCAGCAGTCCCTGATCTTCGCCGATGCGCCGGCGCCATCGAGCGCCGTACTTGCGCCGCAGCAAGGCGTTGTCGGCGTTTCCGCGTTGCGCTCGCACACTCGCCATGGGCCCCGATTCACGGACCGGGTGGCGCGTGAGCCGGTTTCCGGACGCGATGGCGTACCCCGCCAGGCAGACCCGAAGCGCGAGGTCGGCGTCCTCGCGAAAGGCCCTCGGGAACCGCTCGTCGAAGCCGCCGACCGTGACCAGCGCGGACCTGCGGTAGGCCATGTCCGCGGTGATCCACCGCGCCGTGGCCAGCCGTGCCGTCGCGCGTTCCGCGTCGGTCGGTCGCCGGTGCCTGGGCAGCGGAACCTCGATGCGGGCCGTGGACGCCGCGGTGTGCCGGTCCAGCTCGCGCAGGTCGTCGGCCAGGCGGGCGGGCCAATCCGGCGCGGTGATCACGTCGTCGTCGAGGAAAGCGATCCACGTGCCCGCGGCGTGCCGCCACCCCGCGTTCCGCGCCGCAGCGGGTCCGCGGCCACCCGACCGGATGACCCGCGCCGGAGGCGCTGTCTCGGGCAGCGTCAGCTCCGCGCCCCCTGGCCGATCGTCCACCACGATGATTTCCCGTGCCTTCGGACCCGACGCGGCGGCGAGCGACTCCAGCAGCAGCCGAAGGCTTTCCCGGCCGGTAGTCGGGATCACGATGCTGTAGTCCACGATGTGGGCGTTCATGAGCGGCGGACCACGAACGAGCCGAGGGCGAGCAGATCGATCGGGGCGGAACCGAAGCACTCGAGGGCGTCGCGTGGCGAGTCGACCATCGGCCTGCCCACGGTGTTCAAGCTCGTGTTGATCACCACGGGCAACCCCGTGCGCTTGTCGAACTCCGACAACATCCGCGCCAGGACCGGGTTGTCCGCGGGATCGACGGTTTGCACCCGGGCGGTGCCGTCCACATGCGTCACGGCCGGGATCCGCTCCCGCCACGCCGGATCCACGTCGTGGACGAAAAGCATGTAGGGGCTCGGCAACGGCCCGCGTCCGAAGATCTCGGACGCTCGGTCGGCGAGCACCATCGGTGCGAGCGGCCGGAACTGTTCGCGCCCCTTCACCTCGTTGAGACGTTCGAGATTCGCCGACCGGCCGGGATGCGCCAGCAGCGAACGGTGCCCGAGGGCGCGCGGGCCGAATTCGGCGCGGCCCTGGAACCAGGCCACCACGTGGTCGTCGGCGAGCGCTTGCGCCACCTCGGTCGCGATGTCCTCGGACCTGGTGTATTTGACCTTCGCCGTACGGAGAACGGCCTCCAGTTCCTGATCGGTCCACTCGCGGCCGAGGGCGGCCCCCCGCATCGGGGTGGCTCGCTCACCGAATTCGGCCGCCAATTGCAGTGCGGCGCCCAGCGCGGTGCCCGCGTCACCGGCGGCCGGCTGCACCCAGATCCGCTGGTAGGGGCCTTCGGCGTGCAGCCGGCTGTTGGCCACGCAGTTCAGCGCGATGCCACCGGCCAGCGTGAGGTTCTGCTGTCCGGTCTGGCGATGCAGCCAGGAGCAGAGTTCCAGCAACACGTCCTCGAGTCGCCGCTGGACACTCGCGGCGAGGTCGGCATGGTCCCGGCCGAGCGCACCGCCGGTCACGGCGGGAGCGAATTCCTCCCAGTCCACCTTTTCGGTGTGGAAACCGCCGTCCCGGACGGAATACAGCAGTTCGCGGAATCGGTCGAGGAAGCGGGGCGTGCCGTAGGAGGCGAGAGCCATCACCTTGTATTCGTCGCTCGACCGGGTGAATCCGAGATGCTCGGTGAGGTCCTCGTACATCAGCCCGAGTGAGTGCGGCAGCCGCTGTGACGCCAATTCGACGAATTTGCCGTCCCGATATTCTCCGGCGAGATAGGAATGGCTTTCGCCGCGCCCGTCGGCCACCAGGACCGCGGAGTCGCCGAAAGGGGCCGCGAGAGCCGCGGACGCGGCATGGGCAAGATGATGTCGCACGAAGCGCACGATCGAGGGATCCAGGCCGGGCAAGGCGGCGGCGAGGAACGCGGGCGCGCGGAACGCGTAGTCCGTGCGGGTCGGTTCGCTGTTCTGATCGAGACCGCCGAGCGAATGATCGACCAGATTCGGGTCATAGGAATAGCCCACCGCGTCGAGCTGATCGGCCCGTAATCCCGCTCGCTCCAGGCACCACGCGGCCGCTTGCCCGGGCACCTCCCACGCCGAGAACGGCACCGGCCGCTTGCCGTGTTTGCGCCGGGTGAACCGCTCCTCCTCGGCCGCCGCGACGATTTCTCCGTCCACGATCAGGGCGGCAGCAGGGTCGTGGAACACCGCGTTGATTCCGAGAATGCGCACGGGCCGCCTTTCTGTTGGAGACGCGGGACCTGTCGGTCTGCCCGCTGACATATGGGTGGCGCTACCCGCTGAAGTCACCACTAAACCGATTCATGCACGACGGCTATCGTGGTAGCAACTTCTCAGCAGACTCGCTTGCGCGCCCCGCGAACCAGTCGATCGTGCGGCGCAGTCCCTCCGCTCTGCCGACCGAGGGCTCCCAGCCCAGTGCCCGACGGGCCAGCGTGATGTCCGGGCAGCGCCGCTTCGGATCATCGATCGCGCCGTCGACATAGGTCACCACCGACCGGCTGCCGGTGACCGATCGGATCTCGTCGGCGAGGCGGCGCACGGAGATCTCGTGCGGATTGCCGATGTTGACCGGTCCCGGGTGGTCGGTGGCCGCCAGCGCCAGCAGGCCGAGCACCGTGTCGTCGACGTAGCACAGGGAGCGGGTCTGCTCGCCGGTTCCGGCGATGGTGAGCGGTGCGTCCGACAACGCCTGTGCGATGAATGTGGGTACCATCCGGCCGTCGTCGGTACGCATGCGGGGACCGTAGGTGTTGAAAATCCGGGCGATTCCGGTATCGAGGCCCCGTTCCCGGCGGTGTGCCATGGTCAACGCTTCGGCATACCGTTTCGCCTCGTCGTAGACGCTGCGCGGACCGACCGGATTGACGTGTCCCCAGTATTGCTCGGGCTGCGGGTGCACCGCCGGGTCGCCGTAGACCTCGCTCGTCGACGCGAGGACGAATCGCGCGTCGTTCCGCTCGGCCAGGTCGAGGGCGTTGGCAGTGCCGAGTGATCCGGCGCGCAGCGTCTCGATCGGTAGCCGAAGGTAGTCCGGTGGGGAGGCAGCCGACGCGAGGTGGAAGACGACGTCGAAAAAGCCCAGCGCCGGCCACCGCTCGGTGACGTCGTGCTGGATGAGGTCGAACTCGGGGCGGTCCAGCAGCCCGGCGACATTGTCCACCGTGGAGGTGGCGAAGTTGTCCAGCGCGACCACGGCGGTGCCCGCGTCCAGCAACTGTTCGCACAGGTGTGATCCGACGAATCCGCAACCACCGGTGACCAAGGCGCGTTCGTATTGTGCGGACATGGTCTCGCCTACCCGTTGCCGTTCGCGGGAATGCCGTGATCTATCGAGGATGACCCGGTGGCAAGCCCGTCGCTGTCCCCGGCGCGGCCGTCGGTGGGCCCGCTTTCGTTCTGCGCCCGTACGGTCGCGGCGGCCACCCGCCGGTACGCGTGCAGGGTCTCGGTGGCGATCCGATCCCACGAGTAGCGCGCTTCGACGCGCTCGCGCCCGGCGCGACCGTAGCTCTGCCCGATCGCAGGCGTGGCGAGAAGTTCGCGGACCGCGTCGGCCAGCTCCGCCGGTGCCCGGGGTGGGACCAGCCTGCCGGTCACCCCGTCCACGACGGTGTCGATGAGACCTCCGACCGCGGTCGCGACCACGGGAACCCCGCAAGCCATCGCCTCCAGCGGTGTGATGCCGAAGGGTTCGTACCACGGCGTGCACACGACCACGTCCGCCGACCTCAGTAGCGGGGCCATCCGAGTCCGCGGCACCTGGCCCAGCAGATGGAGCCGGTCGCGCACACCGAGTTCCGCCGCCAGTGCGAGCAGCCGCCTGCCTTCGGGATCATCGGCCACGTCGCCGTCGTCCGGGCCGCCCACCAAGATCAACTCGGTGCCGGGCAAGCTGGTGAGCGCGGTGATCGCGGTGTCGAAACCTTTGCGCGGCACCAATCTGCCCACGCTGACCATCCGGTGCCCGGCCGATCGCGGTGCGCTCGGTCCGTCGGGCGTGAACTGGACGAGATCCACGCCGCACGGAATCACCGAGGTCCGCGACCGCGGCACACCCATCCTGGCCAATTCGAAGATCTCGTCGGTGCAGGTGGCGATGATGCGGTCGGTCTGTGTGGCGATCAATCGTTCGAGGCGCACCCGGTTGGCGGGGCTGGTGTCGTTCGCCCCCTGATGGCGGCGTTTCACCACACCCAGCGCGTGAAAGGTCTGCACCACCGGCAGGGTGGCGGGGCGAGCGGCTCGCAGGGCGGCCAGGCCGGACATCCAGAAATGCGCGTGCACCACGTCTGGGCGCTGATGCCGCCAGTGCGCTCGCAGAAACGCGCCGAAATCGCCCATGTGCGGTAGCAATTCGTCCTTCGGCAGGGGATGGGCGGGCCCGGCCGGGACGCGGATCACGCGATAGCCCTGTTCTGTGGTCACAGTGTGCGGCGCCCGCGCCTCCTCCCGGCGCGTGTAGACGGTGACCTCGTGCCCCTGTCGGCACAGGGCCGCGGACAGTTCCGCCACATGAACGTTCTGTCCGCCGGCATCGACCCCGCCCAGCGCGGCGAGTGGGCTGGCGTGCTCGGACACCATCGCGATCTTCATGATTCCGCCTTCTGTCTCCGGGACACTGCCTTCATCGGGTGACCTCGGCGAGGAGGGAATCCCACCGGCGCAGGAAGACCTCGAGGCCGTGATGTTCCAGCGCGAATTGCCGTCCCGACTTGCCCGCGAGCACCGCCAGATCGGGTTCGTGGAGGAATTCGTGGAACTTCGCGGTGAGCGCCGCGACGTCGGAAGAGAGCGCACCGGCCTCCGGCGGCACCGCGCCGACGGCCTCGGTGGTGGCGAGGGCGACCACCGGCATGGCCAGGTGCATGGCCTCCAGAAGCGACAATCCGAGGGAGGTCCACCGCGCGGTGTGCAGATACACCCTCCTGCGCGCCATTTCCGGATGCAGCACCGACTGGCGGAGGTCACCGATGCCGCGAATCGGGTGGGCGGTGGGCCGGTCGGTGGTGAAGGCGTCCGCTCCGATCCCGTACACATCGACCGGTCCCGCCATCGCGAAGTCGGGCAGCAGATCGCTTCCGGTGATCCTTCCGCGCCGCATCGGTTCGTTGATCAGGGCCACGCCGTGCGGCAGTTCGCCGGTGTACAGCGCGCCGGGGTCCACGATGCCGTGTGGCACAACCCGGGTGGGCGCGCGTCCGCTGTCCCACATCAGGTTGTTGAAATGCGTGACGTGCACGATCGGGATGTCGGTGCGATCCGCCAGCGGATGCCTGGTGGTGGCCGCGCTGGGACGTGGCGTGTTGTGCTCGACGTAGACCGCCGGAATGTCGGCGCCGGGACGACGCCCGAGCCATCGCTCGGCGAGATCGATTTCCTCAGGGCGCTGGAGAACGACCACGTCCGGCTCGGCGTCGCGCAACGCCGTCGCGGGCACCTCCTCGGCGGAGGGCCAGTCGCGGCCGCACCGTCCGCGCCCCCACGGGCCACCGCCGTCCACCACCGGCATCAGGTATCGGTGCGGCCCTCGGACGAACGACGTCGTCCATGAGCCGTGCACGTGCCACAGCAGCACGGTCAGCCGTTCGGTGATTGCGGCCATGCCGGTAGCTCTTGCCTTTAACTCCCCGACCAAACCTGGTTTCCGCACCTGTTAGCAATCTGTCAGCTATCGACATGTGTGTGCCGTCGCTTCCGGGTGGCCGCTGACGGAGACGGCGGTGCCGACGAGTTTGAACAGGGGGTGCCAGGTAATGGCTCGCGATATGAGCGCACCGAACGCTGTCACGTTTCCCACCGAGAATCGGGCAACCGAAATGATCGAGATACTCGATCCCGCTACCGGTGCCACCGTCGGCCATGTGCCCATGACCGGCCTCGCGGAGATCGATCGGCGGGTCGGGCTGGCCGATCGGGTCCAGCCGACGTGGGCGCGCACCGCATCCGCGGAGCGGGCCGCCGCACTGCGCGCCGGTGCAGCCTTGCTGCGTGAGTGCGCCGACGAGCTGGCCGAGCTCAACCGTGTCGAAACAGGACGCCCGCGGTCCGAAGGCGAACAAGGTGTGCTGACCGGTGCCGCGACGTTGGAGCAGTACGCCGAGCTGGGGCCACTGCACCGGGGAAAGGCCCTGCAAGGAGACTTCGAGGCGACCGACCTCATGGTGTGGGAGCCGTGCGGCGTCGTCGTCGCGCTGACACCGTGGAACGACCCGGTCGCGGTGTCCTGCGGCTTGCTCGGCGCGGCGCTGGCCACCGGGAACACGGTCGTCTACAAGCCGAGCGAACGCGCACCGCATACCGGCGGTCTGCTCGGTGAATTGCTCGCCCGTGCCCTTCCCGAGGGAGTGCTGCAGACGGTCCAAGGCGACGGGAGGATCGGCGCGCTGCTCGCCGCGCGCACCGATGTGGACGTCGTCGCGCACGTCGGCAGCACCGCCACGGGGCGGTCGATCGCGAAGAGTGTGGCGGCTACCGGCGCCAAGGCGTTGCTGGAAAACGGCGGCAACGACGCGCTCGTCGTCGACGCCGGGGTGGATCCCGTCTGGGCCGCCGGGCAGGCAGCGCTCGGCGCGTTCGCGAACTCCGGCCAGATCTGCGTGTCCGTCGAAAGGATCTTCGTGCACCGGGATGTCGCGGAGGCCTTTCTGGCGGCGCTGGTCGCCGAAGCCGAGTCCTGGAAGACGGCGCCGTTGGTCGACCGGCGTCATCGCGATCAGGTCCACGCCCACGTGCGCGACGCGGTGGACCTCGGGGCCGATCTGCTGACCGGCGGAGCGGTGCCCGACGGCGCCGGTGCGCACTATCCGGCAACCGTGCTGGCGCACTGCGATTCGAACATGCGCATCATGCGGGAGGAAACCTTCGGTCCGATCGCGCCGGTGCGGCGGGTGGACACGTTCGAGCAGGGCATCGCGGAGGCCGCCGCCGACGACTACGGGCTCGCGGCAACCGTACTCACTCCATCGATGGCCCATGCCCAGCACGCCTGGCGAGAATTGCCGGTCGGCACGGTGAAGATCAACGCTGTGTTCGGTGGGGCGCCCGGCGGAGCGGCGCACCCCCGGCGGGCCAGCGGGTCGGGCTTCGGCTACGGACCCGAATTGCTCGACGAGATGACTCGGACGAAGGTCGTGCACCTGCGCCCGGCGCCCCACTGAGGGATGCCCCACGGTGCGGCCACCGAGCCGGGGAGATCACGCGCGGCCGATCGACCTGCGGGGCAACGGGTATGCGCCGACACGGTCACCGGGTGGGCCGGACGTGCTCGCCGAAGCGTTATGTGGGCCGACGCTCGTCTCACCGGGCCGGTCCGCCTCCGGCGCTGCGCCACGGCAGGCGCAGAGAAATGGCCGGACGGGTGTATGCCCATTGGGCGACGGCGGTGACGGCCGAGCCCAGCGAGGTGAGGCCGGTGAGCAGGGGCCAATGGGTGAGTCCGGCGGTGTCGTAGGAGACCTGCCGGATTCCCGGCGCGATGAGGCTGCCATTGCCGAAGGCCCAGCTGGTCACCATTCCGATCTGCCCACCCAGGTCGGTGGTCCGGGCGAGCATGGCGCGTAACTCGGGGGCCTTGCTGTTGATGTAGAGCACCGTCAGCAAGACGAGAGCGGCGGTGGTCACGGTGGAAACCGTCGCCGCGTGCGACAAAGTGTCGGTGCGAAGCCGGAGGTTCGCCGCGACCAGGCAAACGGTGACGACGACCGCGCCGGCGGAAAGCAACGCCAGGGCGCCGCTGATGCGGGCTGTAGGCGGTTGCTCGGACGACCAGGTGTTCAGGAACGAGGTGGTCGCGGTGATCCGGCCGAAGGCGTTGGCACTGGCTTTGCCGTCCGCCCCCGCGGCACGGAGCCACGGCTGGAACAGCAGGATCAGTGTGACAACGCTGCCGACCGCGGCGCTCAGGTAACCCCAGTGGCCGTCCAGCGTCGACAGGTCCGCCCGGAGACCGGCGAGCCTTCCCGGCGCAGTGCTCGGTAGTCGTTCGAGCCGAGTGTCCTTCGCTGACCACGGGGTTGGCTGCACTTCGCTCCGAATCGAGGATGGTTCGGCGTCGAGAACCGAGGCGGATACGGCGGTCCCCGACCGCGGTCGTCCGTGCGCACGGCCCGGCAGAAGGGGGTATCCGGACACTAAGAGGCGGGCAGCGTTCGATGAATGATTGCGATCAGCGCGATCCGATTACCGGCACCGCCATGCCACGAGGTCTCGCTGCCTTGGTCCGATCGGACTCGATCGCTCCGTTGTGCGCAGCTGTCACATCCTGCTGACTTCGTGCGGCAGTTCACCGTTCGAGCAACTGATCGGTGCGCGCCCCTGCTGCGTCGAGTCGGTATGGGCCACCGGGAATGGGTTGCGGACCCGAGCGGGTGCCCTAGCGGGCTGTCCCGCGACGATCCTCGCTCGCCTGGAACAGGGGAATTCGCGAAGAGGGGAAGCCGTATGAGCACCCAAATCAACGTGATCGGTGGTGGTCTGGCCGGAGACGAGGCCGCGCCCGACCATCGCGAGCGCGCCACCTTCCGGCACACGGCAACCGCGAAGGGGCGCACCGGTGCGCTGGACCTGCCGGGGCAGACCTGGCGCGACCGGCCCGCCATCGATCGGGGCGACGACGTCTACCTTGCCGGCGACATGGTGGCCGCACCCGGCATGCGCGGCGAGATCTCCATCAACAGCGCCCTGCCCGCCGCCGCCTCCCTGAAAGCGCACACCCGCGTCGACGCCGCCGATCGGTAGGCGGGAAGGTCGGGGTCGAATCAAGGCAGTCGCGGTCCGGCTCGAGCGCCGCGGAGCATCGGCGACGGGTACGCGCGAGTGCCGGACCGGGGTGGGGTGGGGTGACCGACTCGTCGGAGGGGAGAGCCGGTCACACCACCCTTCGCTGAATCCCGTTGCGGCGCAGTGTAGGACCCTGGATGTGCCGGGTCGGCGACGCGCGGGAGTGCGCAACGCCGTGCGATCGACCGGTGGAACGGCCGAAAGATGAACCCGGGGAGGTAGGGGAGATACAGTACGGCCGTGACAGAGCACCGATCGCCCATCGGCGGGGATCGCTCGCAGGACCTCGGAGTGCCGCCTTCGCTGGACCTCCGATCCGCCGACTGGTCGAGTTCCGATGAGACCCTTGCCCGGCTGTTCCAACGTGTCGAGGCGTATGCCATAGACGCGCGCGATTGGTATTCGAGGGACAGCCTAACGAAGCGGCGAACCAGCCTGGCCCTCACCGCGACGACGCTCGTTCTGGGCCTACTCGGAATATTGGTGCCGTTACTGACCACCGCCGGAGTGCACGCCATCGACCCGAGCTGGGGATACGTCCTGCTCGCTTGCGCGGCCGGAGGCGCCGGATTCGACCGCTTCTTCGGCGTCTCCACCGCGTGGATGCGCGATCTCCGCAGCGCGCAGTCGATCAACGCGATGTTGTGCGACTTCCAACTGGAATGGGCATCGGTCTCGCGGGCCGCCGCCAATTCCAACGGGGAGATAGACCGCCGGATGGGACTGCTGAGGGATTTCTCCTACCGGGTCAACGAGGTGATCGCCCACGAAACGGATAGCTGGGCCGGCCAATCGCAACCCTCGGTCACCGCGCGGATGGGCAAATTCGATCGGAGGTAGACCCCGGCGGCGCCGACGACGGGCGAGCGGCAGCGGCGGTCACCCATCCTGAACTAGTTGATCAGCTGAAATGTACCGTCGGGGTGACATAAATGAACTCGTCGGTTAAATTTCGGTCCATGAAGCATGTAGTGATCGCGGGTGGAACCGATGGGATCGGCCGGGCCGTCGCGCTCGACCGCCTGGCCGCCGGGGACGTCGTCGTGGTGATCGGGCGAGACCCGGTGAAAGGCAAGAACTTTCTCGCCGCCGCCGAGGCGCTCGGTTCGGCCGACCGCGCGCACTTCGTACCGGCCGATCTGAGTTCGATCGCGGCGACTCGCGCCGCGATCGACGCTGTCCGCGCCCCGTTCACCACAGTGGATGCCCTGGTGCTGTGCGCTCGGCACTACCGGTCCGATCGGCTGGTGACCGCGGAAGGCTTCGAATACACCTTCGCGCTGTTCTACCTGAGCCGGTTCGTGCTCAGCTACGAACTCGGCGATCTGTTGAGCACCGCCGCGAACCCGGTCATCGTGAATGTGGCCGGTCCGGGCAGCGGCACCGGTGAGATCCGCTGGGACGACCTCGGTCACGAGCGTGACTACCACGGTATGCACGCTCTCGCCCAGGGCGGACAGCTCAACGACCTGCTCGGCATCGAGTTCGCGCGCCGGCCGGTATCGGCGCGGGTGCGCTATGTACTGCTGCATCCGGGGGTGGTGAATACCGCCCTGTCCGGAGACTACGACGCCGAGATGGCGGCCCGGATCGAAACGCTGCGCCGCACCGCGCAACCGATCGACGTGGCGATCGGCCCGATCCTCGCAGTGCTGGACGATCCGCCGGCCGAGGCACTGACCGCGATCGTCCAGGGACAACCTGTGGACGTCCACGGACCCGCGTTCGATACCGCGGCGGCCGCGAGACTGTACGACGAGACGACGAAGTTGCTCGGCCGTCTGCAACCGGCCGCGCTCGGCGTTTCCCCGGTCAGGTTGCGGCAGGTCCTCGACTCACCGGTATTCGGCATCGTGTCCACTGTCCAGCCCGACGGCAGCCCACATCAGTCGGTGGTGTGGATACTCCGCGACGGCGACGACGTCCTGTTCGCGGTAGCGGCGGGTAGCCGCAAGGAGCGCAACCTGCGCCGTGACCCTCGCGTCAGCGTGCTGGTCACCCCGCCCGAACAGCCCTACACCTACGCCGCGATCCGCGGCACCGCCACCCTGGCCGAAGGCGGCTCGGAAGTGCGAGATCGGCTGGCGCTTAAATACACCGGGATGACCTACGCCGAGCACAACCCGGAAGCCGCGGCCGCCTACGGCGACATCCCGATCGTCACCGTCCGGGTGACTCCCGACCGGGTCGTCGGAAGGCTCTGAGCCGCCGCGACCCGCGGACGGGCGGCCGTCGGCGCGATCCGCAGGGGACCGCGTCGCGCCGACGCGAAGGTGCGAACGGTGGGTCACAGTCCGATGTGGACGGTCTTCTCCTCGGTGTCGGCTTCGATGCCGCTGCGGCCGAGTTCGCGGCCGATTCCGCTGCCCGCGCGCCCGCCCCAGGGCAGGGCCGGATCGGGACACCCCAGCCGTTGACCCAGACCGTGCCGACCCGCAGTTGCTCGGTCACCGTCACGGCGCGTGACAAGTCGCTGGTGTACACCATGGCGTTGAGGCCGTACCTGGTTTCGTTGGCCAGCCGGACGGCTTCCTCGGTGGTCTCGAAGCCGATGACGGTGGCGACCGGACCGAAGATCTCTTCGCGGGCGATGGTGAGGTCGTTGGAACCGCGGAAAACGGTGGGTTCGACGAAGTAGCCGGGGCGCCACAGGCGGGCACCGCCGGTGACCAGCTCGGCGCCTTCCTCGCGGCCGATGTCGATGTAGCGCGGGATCTGGTCGAGCTGGCGCTGGTTGACGATGGAGCCCATGGTGCTCGTGGGCAGGAACGGATCTCCGATCCGCGCGTTCGCGGCGGCTTCGACCAGACCCTCGACAACCCGGTCGACGAGCGATTCGTGCACCAGGACGCGGGTGCCCGCGGCGCAGACCTGACCTTGGTGGTAGAAGTTGCCCATCGCTATCCAGGGCATCGCGGCGTCGAGGTCGGCGTCGTCGAAGATCAGTTGCGCGGCTTTGCCGCCCAGTTCGAGGGTGACCTTCCGGAACGTATCGCCGGCCAGGCTCTGGATCTGCTTGCCGACCCGCGGGCTTCCGGTGAACGAGACCTTGTCGATGCCGGGGTGTCCCGCCAGCGCGGCCCCGGCGACGGGGCCGAGTCCGGGCACGTGGGCGTGCTCGCCGCCGATCCGCAGCGTGGGTTCGGGCAGGTCGAACGAGGGGCGGGACGTCGATACGGCGGTCATGCGGTACTCCGGGTGCGAAAAGGTGCGCGAGCAGGGGATCAGTGCGGCGGTGTGAACCGGTGCTGGAGACCGGCCCAGCAAGCGTCGTAGTCGGGTTGACGGTGCCGCGCCGCGTGCGCGAAGTCGGTCACGATCAGCGGCCAGCGGGTTTCGAACATGAATGCCAGGGAGCCGTCGATCTTCTGCGGTGTCAGTTCCGCCGTGCTGGCCTTGTCGAAGGTCTCCCGGTCCGGCCCGTGCGCGGCCCACATGTTGTGCAGGCTCGCGCCTCCCGGAACGAAGCCCTCCGCTTTCGAATCATGGGCGCCCTCGACCAATCCCATGAACTCGGTCATCACATTGCGATGGAAGTGCGGTGGCCGGAAGGAATGCTCGGACACATTCCACCGTGCCGGGAATGCCACGAAGTCGACATTTGCTTGCCCCGGAGTGTCCGAATGCGAGGTCAGGACGGTGAATATCGAGGGATCGGGATGGTCGAACCCGATCGTCCCCATCGCGTTGAAGTGGCGCAGGTCGAAGACGTACGCGGCGTGGGATCCGTGCCATGCCACCACATCCAGCGGTGAGTGGTCGTAGTCGGCCGACCAGAGGTTCCCGCCGAACTTCTGCACGACCTGCACGGGCTCCCGGAGATCTTCGTAGGCGGCGACCGGATAGCGGAAGTGGCGGGCGTGGGCCAAGCCGTTCGCGCCGATCGGGCCCAGTTCCGGTAGCGCGAACGGCGAACCGTAGTTCTCGCACAGATAGCCGACCGCGCGATCGTCGAGTAGTTCGACCCGGAAGCGCACCGCCCGCTCGACCACCGCGAATTGCCCGGGTCCGACCGCCAATCCGCCGAATTCGGTGTGCAGCACGAGTCTGCCCCGCTGGGGTACCACCAGCAGTTCGCCGTCGGCGTCACCGAAGTAGCGAGCACGCATGGTCTCGGTGGCGCAGTACATGTGCACGGCGATGCCCTGACGTTGCAACGCCGAGCCGTTGGCGGCCAGGGTGTAGATGCTGTCGAGGAAGTCGCCGCGCGGCCAGGTGTCCGGCAGCGGATCCCACCGCAACCTGTTCGGGTCGGCCACTCCGTCGAGAATCGGTGCGCTGCGGAAGGTCCGGTTGTCGATCCTGGTGAACGCGCCGTGCTGCGCGCAAGGGCGGATCCGATACACCCAGCTACGCCGGTTGACCGCGCGCGGTTCGGTGAACGCCGTCGCCGAGAGTTGTTCCGCGTACAGGCCGTAGCGCCCGCTGTGGTGAATTCTGGTCCGTGGGCAGCGCGCCGGGGATCGCCTCGCTCTGATGCTCGTTGCCGAAGCCGCTCAGATAGGCGAATTCCGGTGTGGCGGACGCGGTATCGGGCGAGCCCGCGGCACGGGCGGGACGGGTGTTCGTCATGGGCTGGTCTTCGTCTCCGGGAGCCGGGTGGTGGGCCGGGGTCAGGCCAGGGCGACCAGTTCGTGCAACGTGGAGCCGGTGCGCGTCTCGATGCCGGTCCCGGTGTGGACGGCCAATTCGAACGACGACTCGAAGCGGAAGTAGCCGGGATGGCCGACCAGCCGATGCGCCAGCGGTTTGATCAGTCGTGATCGAGCGACGGGAATGTCGTCGAGCAGATCGTGGGCGTGGATGACCTTCTCGACGACCAGGCGCAGATCCACGCTCCCCGGCACGCGCAGTTCGATCCATTCCGGATACGTTCGACCGGCGGTCGGGTGGAATCGCGCCGGACCTTCGGTGAGCACCGTCTCGCCGGTGGACAACACGATGTCACCGTGCCGGGCGAGCATCAGCGGACTGATCTCGTGCCCGCCCTGCCGCCGCTGGGTCAGCACCGAGGCGTAGAGCAGCGAATAGTCCTCGACGTAGAGCCGCCCCCAGTGCCAGCGGTCGATGATCTTCTTCATATCGCCGACGCCCCAGTTGTGGTCGTGATACCCACGCCCGGTGACTTCGTGGCGGACGCCGTCGAGCTCGATGGCGCCGCTCACCCGGGCGCGCGGCGCCGCGACCACCCACCCGAACGAATCCCGCGTCCCGAAGCGGGTCTCGCCTTTGCCCGGCATCCAACTGGGGGTCTCGTTGTGGAATCGCAGGTCGAAGACCAAGCCGTCCTCGGCCATGTGCAGGTGATGAATCGGCAGCCCGTCCGCCGGGTACTCGGTGTGGGCGTGGTTGGCGCCGATGCGCACGTCGCAGGTGTCGGCCGAGAAAACCGCCGCCGCCCGCGGGTACCGCCGCGACACCTGGCGTCGGGTGCCGTCCGGGGCGTACACCATCATCTCCACCCACGGTTTGGCGTTGGGCAGATCCTCCGGTCGCCGTTTGGTCAGGAACCCGATCACCACGTGCCCGGTGTCGAGGTGAGCGTCGAAGTACCAGTGCTCGAACGCCAGTCTGCTCGGCGACGGGTGAAGTCCGTTGTGCTGGGGCTCGACGGAAGTCAGTACCCCGTCCCGGCGGCCGGGCCCATTCCACACTTCGACGATTTCTGCGGTGCTCATAACTGCTTTCGATGTCGGTGGACACGACGGCGACGCATCGGGTCCGGGGTCGGCGCGAACGCGGCGGCGCGCGGGGCGACCGCCGCGAAGGTCATCGGCGTAGTCCCCCGCTGGCGTCGAAAGCCGCCTCGCGGCCCTGCATCTGGGCGCGGTACCAGTTCTCGCGGTGCCAGAGCATGAGCTTCTCGTGCGCCCGCGCGAAGGGCGGGACGGTTCTGCGCAAAATCTCCATCGCCGTGATGAGGGGGAAACGCAGCAGGGGAATGCCGATCCAGGGAAACGCCGGGGGCATGGTGTACCGGCGCCGGGTCCACGGAGCCATGTACATCGCGGAGTACACGGAGTTGATGCGGAAGTTGTACGCCTCACGCAGTCGCGTGAGCCCGCGGTGCCCGTCGCGCGGCGCGAACGCCACGGGGTAGGACTCGATCAGCTCCGCGCCGTGCTTACCGGCGTCGTAGGAGCGGGACGCGATGGTCATGGCGAGAACACGCAGCGAGTCGAGGACCGTTTCCGGGTACCAGCGCAGCCGCACGCCGAGCAGGTATCCCATGTACTTCTGGAAATGCAGCAGTGCGCGGATTTCCGAGGGCGTGGTCTGATAGCCGAGCGCCCACAATCCGAGGCCGGGGGTGACGCTGCCGCCCAGGAGGGTCAGCATCTGGTAGGTCTGGCTGATCGGCAGGCCCCACCTGTCCATGTCCCACTCCGGATGACCCGCGACCTTCGCGCGGATCGAGACATGCATGATGCGCACCTTCAGTGCCGTGGCACGTCCCGCCGAGCCCGGAGTCAGCAGTGCGCGCGGCTCGGAGACATCGATCCAGAAGCGGGTGGTCTCCAGGAAGCGGCGCAGCGCGCTGTCCCCGGCGTAGCCGCCTGCCAGCGACAGCGGGGTCGCGACGGCGGCCTCGGTGTACATCTCCAGTGTTTCCGCGCCGGCGAAGCTGAACAGCATCGTGCCCCACCGTCGCCAGATCGCCGCGCCTTGCTCGACCAGTTCGGGCACCACCCACTCGGGCACCGTCTCGAATTCCTCGAACAGCGCGCGCATCGACTCCGGCGCGTCCGGTACGGCGTCGATGCCCGCGGTGAGGGCGGTTTCCAGCATCCGTCGTCCGGCCTGGGGGCCTGCCGCGCCGTGCATCACCTCCGCGACGAACCGTTCCGCGACCGGATCGCCGGTGAACAAGTCCTCGCACAACGCGACTGCTTGCGCGTCGGTGGGAAACAGCTCTTTCCCGGTGACTTTCACGAACAGACGCTCGAGGCGCTGAACCTTGGGGGACCGGCGCGCTTCCCAGTACCGGAACGCGGTCGGGCACTTCACCGACGGCTGTTGCGCGACGACAGCCGCGCCCGCGGGCGGGACTTCCACTGACATGGGTGACTTCTCCTACTATTCGGTACGGGTCGCTCTCGTCGACCACGGCCGGGTCGATCCAGTTCCGCAGCACCCGCGCCCGGCCCGGGTGCGCCCCCACCAGCATCAGTCCATCGGCGGGAATGAGGCCGTCGAGCGAGACCGCGTCGCCGGTCGGGGTCCGGGTGATCGAGGGATTCTCGGCTTGTGACTGATAGAAGGACATCAGCGGCCCGCCGCCGCTGAATCCCAGCAGCACCACCCGTTCGAAGCCGTGTTTCTCGCGCAACCAGCGCACGCCCGCGCCCAGGTCCTCGGCCGCGCGCTCCATCAGCAGGGCGGCCTCGTTGGCCGCGTAGCGGGTGTTCATCGCCATGATCGGCACGCCCGCCGCGGCGAAGGCGCCCAGCAGGAAATGGGACAGGAAGTTGGACGCCGGATGCGCCATCAGGACCGCGGTGCGCGCGGAGACCCCTTCCGGCGTGACCAGATTCCCGTGCAGGGTGGGGTAGTGCCGGCTCGAGCCGGAGTGGATCTCCACCTTGCCGTCGACCGCAGGGCGGTAGGGGATGCGTTTGGAAGTGGTCGTGCACCGTGTCGGCCAAAGTCGGCCTCCCGATCCGCAGTCTCATCGTCGAACCCTTCTCGGGCGGCCTCGTCGCCGCCCCATGCCAGCGACCATACCATTGGGTATAGTTATCGGTACTCTTTTGAATGGAAGAATTGGGTTCGTGCGGAATGATCGCGAAAGGAGCTCGGTGACCGGCAGATACGGCACCATCGCCAGACGGGTGCAGTGGACAGTCACCGCGCCGAAGTGGTCCCGTGACGGGGTCACCTACCATCGAGTGGTGATTTCCACCGACTTGGGGCCGCACCGATGACAGCCGACGGGCCACCGTCCGGCGACAGCATCCGGCCTCCCGACGTGGACACCACGAACTCCGCACCGCGGCGCTCCCGGAAAGCGGCGGCGCAGCAACGCGGCCGCGGCCGCGCGCCGCGGCTTTCGTACGAGGCATGGGTGGACGGCGCTCTGGCACTGCTCGCCCGAGAAGGCGTCTCCGCCATCAAGATTCCCCGGCTGTGCCAGGAACTCGGTGTCACCAAAGGCAGTTTCTACTGGCATTTCGACGATATCGAACAGCTCATGGAGGCGATGGCCGACCGGTGGAGCGCGCGTCAAACCGAGATCATTCGCGCGCTCGGCGCGATCGAGTCCGTTCCGGTCGAGCAGCGCATCGCCAACATGGCCGCCAATCTCATCGACCAAGGCACCTGGGCCACCGAAGCCACCGTGCGCGAATGGGCGCGAAGCGATGAGAAGGTGGCAGCGACGGTGCGCGCCCTGGATCAACAGATCTTCGAAACGGTGCAGAAAGCGATGCTGGAACTGGGCTTCGCACCGGAGGAAGCACGGCTGCGCGCCGGTGCGATGGTGTACTTGGGCATCGGCTTCATCCACGGCCGCGGCAGCCTGCCCACGCCGACCGCGGAGCAGGCTCGGGCGATTCTCGGCCTGTTGACCATTCCCGCCCCGAAAGAGAATCGGGCGTAGCTAACGGGCGTAGCCGGTGATGCCGCGAATCCAGGCGATGAAGTCCCCGGCGTCTTCGTTGCTGCCGTGGCCCGCGTCCCAATACATGGCGGCGTTCACGTTCGCGCCGAGATTCTCCAGCTTGGCGGCGAGGTTGCCGACGACGGTGAGGGAGGTGTCGGAGTCTTTGGCGCCGACGCGTATCCACCAGTGCCGGGCGCGGCCGGGATTGTCCCGGCCGAGGAAGTACATGGGGTTCATCAACTCGATCTTGTCCGGCAGGTCGCTGTCGAGCCGCGCGTTCGCATCACCGGTGGCGTGGCGCAGGCTGTAGAGGGTGAAGTGGCGCGCTTTGGTGGTGCCGTTGCCGAATTCGTTGTTCTCGCCCGAGGACAGGTCGAATGCGTCGAAGGCGGGCACGTTCTTCTTGCGCGCGCCGACGTGGGTGAGGTAATCGGCCCAGGTGAAGGTCGCGGTGTCGTTGTCGAAACGCAGCCATGGGTTCGCGGCCAGGTAGGCGCCGCGCTCGGCGTCCGGCAGTGCCTTCAGGTACTTGCCCGCCGCCGGTTGCAGATAGGTGCGCAGCAGGTGGTCGGCGTAGTTGTCGGCGGTGAGCGCTCCGGACCCGTTGCGTCCGCGCAGATTCAGCGATGCCTGATAGGCCGGAAAGGCGGTGGCGAGTTCCCGCGACACCGTCTGGTCGACCTGTTCACCGGACTGCGGCGGGTTGGCGCCCCAGTTCCATTCGTAGGCCATGTCGGCGTGCTCGAGGTCGGTGATCGGACAGTAGCCGGCGCTGGCGAAGATGGCGTCGGAGGCGTCGGCCGCGCCGAGTTCGGTGAGGTAGGAGTGGTAGCGGTCGCTGTCCCCCGAGGCGCCCAGCAGCGCCGACATCGCGCCGCCCGCGCTCACACCGGTGGAGATGATCCAATCGGTGTTGCCGGGCACCCGCCCGCTGTTGTGCCGCAGATACCGCACCGCCGCCTTCAGATCCACGATCGCCGCCGGAGCGACCCCGTAGTAGACGCCGTCGGAGCCGACCAGATCGCGCCCTCGCGCGCCCGGCTCGACGACCACATAACCGGCGGCCAGCGCGAGGTCGGGGTTGCCGGTGCGATTCGCGCGGTCGTCGAACCCGCCCGATCCGCCCCGCGTCGCGCCGCTGGGCGGGGCCGCGCCGGACGGCAGGCCACCGGGCGTTCCGCCGGACTTGGTCATCGAGGACGACATGTATCCGCCGATGTTGTTGCTGAGCAGGATCGGTGCCCTGCTCGCGTCCACGGTGCTGCCGTCGATCTGCACCGGGACGCTGACGGTCATGCTCTGGTATTGCTCGTCCACCGGTTTCGCGACGTAGACGATGCCCTTGTACTGGTGGTAGGTGATCCGCCGCTCGCCATCGGCGGTGGCGACCGTCTTGGCTTCGATGCTGTACTTCTCGGGGTCGAAGCGCAGGGCGTCCGATTCGGCGGACTCGGTGTCGTGCTCGTGTCGCGAGTCGCACCCCGAGGCCACCAGTGGGGTCGCGGTCACCGCGGCCACTGCCGCCAGCATCGTTCTGCGTCGCACGAACATTCCTTTCGGGTCGGAGAACCGGGGCTTCACCAGGGAGTGTCACCGAATGCCGTAGTTCGTCGTCCCAGCGGGACCGGTAGACCCCGGCCGGCTCGCCGATCGGGTCCGCCGGGTGGGTCGGTCTCGTGCAACGCCAACCTGCGAAGCGCGGATCTGAGGTCGGTGATCGGTTCCAGGTCTTCGCCGGGGCCGGTCATGGCGTCTCCTCGCGGTAGGCGTCAGTTCTCCGACGGGCGGTCGCCGCTCGTATCGGTCGAATCCGCGGCGGCGGGATCGTGCTGCCACGTCACGCTCAGCCGGTCGCGCTCGCCGAACCGGACCAGGTGCCTCGCGAGCACGTCCTCGAGGCGGGGCAGGTCCTCCGCGGCCGCTTCGATCCGTAGATGCAGTTCGCCCTCCTGCGCGCTGACCGTCGCGCGACCGGAGTCCAAGTCGATCCAGCCCGACGAGGACTGCGCCGACCACTCGCCGCCGTTGCGCCGCCCCAGATGCGCCACCAACTGCTTGCCGTACCGCTCCGGCCGGTCGGTGCGAACCACCGCCCGGGACGTGGTGGACGAGCTGCCCGCGGTCACGACGCGGCCCGTGAGGGGGATCCGGCGTGCGAGACGACACGGGCATCCAGAATCTGCGAGACCATGACGACACCAGCTTTCGGGTTGCTCTGTATTTGCGTGGATCTGTCGCCCGTGGGGATCGCGACACATCGATGGGGCATCGGACAGCGTCGACGCAGCGACGATATGGTCAGCACTACCCGGGGTCGCTGCCGTTCACACACCGCGTCGACGCCAATAGCGAACCCGCCGCACACGCTGCGACCGCGATGCTCGAGCAGCCGCCGGTTTTCCCCGGTACCCGATCGGGCAGGCGGCCCGTGCGGTGTTCCGGGCCGCCGTGCCGACCCGACTACGTAGACTTCCGGCGTGACCGATCTCGCGGACTTCGCCCGGCTGATCACCGGCGACCACGGACTCTGTGTCGTCTCCACCCTGCGAGCCGACCGCACGATGCAATCGTCCGTGGTCAACGCCGGGGTGTTGCGACACCCGGCGACCGGTGCGGACGCGGTGGGCATGGTGGTGCGCGGCGATGCCCGCAAATTGGACAATCTGCGCGCCCGGCCGCGTGCCACGATCGTGGTTCGCGTCGGTTGGGAATGGTGCGCCGTCGAGGGGCCGGTGTGGATCGTCGGCCCCGACGATCCGGCCCCCGACGTCGATGCCGAGCGGTTGCGGCTTCTGCTGCGTGAGGTGTTCACCGCGGCCGGTGGCGTGCACGAGGATTGGGACGAGTACGACAGAGTGATGGCCGCAGAACGCCGGGCAGTGGTCTTGGTGCTGCCGGATCGGGTCTACGGCAACGGCTGATATTCTCCGCAGCGCCCGGTAGTGCGCTGCGCAGACCATGTGTCCCGTTGCGCCGAGGACCGGCCCTCGCGCGGCTTCCGCAAGCGGATGCACCCGCATGTAAGTCGAGTAGTCGCCTACTCGCGCAGCGCGTGGGTTCGCGGCGGACCATATGACCTGTTCGTACCGAAGGCCGTACCGGTCACCTGTTGAAATCGATCCAGTTCCGTAGGGTTCGGATGGGAGTCCGACGTGATCGACAATCCGAATTCCCGATCACATCGCTGTGACGACCGGGCGCGTGTCGAGAATCCACCATCAGCAGGGCCGGGATTCGAGCCACCGCCGCGGCGCGCCGGTCAAGCGGACGCCGTGCAGGTTGCCACCCGAAGCGGACGATACGCGCTGATGGCGGCTGTATTCGCCGCAATGGTCTCCAGCTTCGTCTCGGCGTCGTCGGCGGTGTACACGAGTATCAGTAGTGCCGATCGGAGCGAACAGATATCGATCGGGGAGGCGACGCGTGAAAATCGCCAAAAAGTCTATACCGACTTTCTCTCGGCCACTTACGCTTTCACGATGCAGATGGGCCGGATGGCCGAGTATCTGAACATCGACGATCGTGACGGATTTCGCTCCGAAGCCCAGCAATTCGGTGAGACCGAGGTCAAATCCATGGTTGTGGGCGACCTCGCCGCCATGACGTGCGGCAGCGGAATGTCCGATGTGATCGAAAGGATCCAGAAGGCGCATGTAGACTTTTTGAACATGCATTACGGCCCCTTTGTCGGGAAGGTCCGTGACAAAAGCGCACACATTTCGGCCGACGAGAAGCGGCGCGACAATGCGGCCCTCCGAACCGCGATGATAGATTTCGCGAGCGAGCTCGACAAACTGTTGGGCGAATTCCATGCGCAGGGTCGGAAGGACCTCGGTATCGCATAGCGATGCGCACATCCACATGCTCGTTTCTCCGGCCGGTTATCGCCGCGGCCGGGTGTTGCTCGCCGATACCCTACGCGTGGGGCGCGACGTCCAGAACGTACTCGAGGTCCCTGATTTCGCCGGCGGTCTCCGGTGAGCAGGAGATGACGAGGCGATCCGCGCCGCAGAGCTCGACGACCTCGGCGTCGTCGGTTCGCAGCCAGTCGAGAAACTTCCCCCGCACACCTTGCGGTGTCGCACGCTCGCCGTGCAGGGAGGGGTCGAGGCGGACGAGGTAGGTGCGGTGTAGCACCGGCATGGCGGTCTCCTTCGATCGTCCGGGCGGTAGCCGAGGTGCGGCGGTTCGCGCCGCGTTCGGGTGCTCGTGCACATGCGATGGTCGCTGTGCGAGCGTCATACCCGGCTTGGGCGACCGCACGCGATGTCGAGGGATATTCGCGGCAGCACTCGTCGGGGGCGAGTGAGAGCAGGACAGCGACTCGCGGTTCCGGTGCGGGTTCGAGGCGCACGCGGCGCGCAAGGTGGCGGCCAGGCATAGGACGAGTGCCGGTGGCTGCCCAGGATCGGCGGGGGCGCCCGGCGAACTCCGGTCTGTCGAAGTGGTTCACTGGTTCGGGGACGGGTAGTTCGGTATCAACCGCAACCCTCGAGATCAGCGACCGGCCACCACGGTCGAGGTTCCATCGGGGCAGTTGCTGTCGGCAGTGGTATGCGGGTTGTGTCCATATGGCGAGGACGACGGATCATGGCTGAGTTGAGCGAGGGTGTGTATCGGATCGTCAACGTCGGCACAGGCCATGTGCTGGCGCTCGACAGCGCTGACCAGGTCACGGTAGTGGGGGAGGCAAGTGTGGAGGATGGCTGGCAGCATTGGCTGTTGTCGAGCGCGCCCGAATTCGGCGGAGGGATCTGGTACATCACCAACGGGCGCACCGGGACCCGGCTCGGACTCGGCGACGGTCTGGTGTCCGAGGGGGTTCATGTCGAATGCAGCGGGACGCCGATGGGATGGCAGATCAGCACCGACGAAGTCCATCCCGCCCGCTACCGTATCGCCGTTTGGCCCGCCGCCGAGTTCGTTCTGGCTCTGCCGGGCCACGAGATCGGTACCGAGCAGATCGGGTTGACGCGCTACGCGGCCACCAGCGATATCCAGCAGTGGCAGTTCCACCGCCCATGACCAGGTCCGATATACGGACGGTGCGCGGCGCCGCTCGGCGGTAACGCGGCGAGGAGAAACACCGGCCACGAGCTGGTGACCGGGTAGGCGTCGTCGGGAAACGCGACGGTCCGTGCCCTTGTACCGGGCACGGACCGCTGGTTCCGCTGAGATCAGGTGACGATGACACCGTCGTAGCTGTCCTTCTCGGCTTCCAGCCGGTCGACGGTGGCGGTGAGATCCCGGGCGAACGCCTCGGTCATGGTGTTGGTGGCCTGGGTGGGATCGTCGATGGTCAGCACCAGCACCCGGTCTTCGCCGAGTTCCCAGGCAATCATGTTGTCGCTCATTGCTTTTCGCCTCTACTACTTTCGGATGCTCAGACGCGCTCGATGACGGTGGCGATGCCCATGCCGCCGCCGACGCACAGGGTGAGCAGCGCGCGCCGGGCGCCGCCCCGCTCCAGTTCGTCGACCATGGTGCCGGTGATCATCGCGCCGGTCGCGCCCAGCGGGTGACCCATGGCGATGGCCCCGCCGTTGACGTTGATCTTCTCGTCCGGGATGCCCAGCTTCTTCTGATAGTTGAGCACCACGGAGGCGAATGCCTCGTTGAGCTCGAACAGGTCGATGTCGTCGAGCGTCAATCCCGCTGTGGCGAGCACCTTTTCGGTGACCGGAACCGGTCCGGTGAGCATGATGGTGCTGTCCGCGCCGCTGACCGCACCCGCGACGATGCGCGCTCGCGGGGTGAGCCCGGCACGGCGCCCTGCCTCTTCGCTGCCGACGAGCACCAGCGCGGATCCGTCGACGATGCCGGAGGAGTTGCCGGCGTGGTGCACGTGCTCGATCTTCTCCACCCAGTGGTAGCGCTGGAGCGCGACGGCGTCGAAACCGCCCTGCTCGCCCATGATCGCGAACGACGGCGGCAGGCTCGCGAGGCTCTCCACCGTGGTGTCCGGCCGCATGAGTTCGTCGTGGTCGAGGATCACCGCGCCGTTGATGTCCCGCACCGGCACGACGGATTTGGTGAAATAGCCGCCAGACCACGCGGCAGCGGCCCGCTGCTGGGAGCGCACCGCGTAGGTGTCGACGTCCTCGCGCCACAAATGTCCATCGCTGTTGGCGGATTGTCAATATGGTGCCCGCCACCGCGTTGGCGATCTGCCAATAAGGACGCTCGGCAGTTGATCGCGCGTTACCGCGCGCGCGAGTACGCCTATCGCGGAGCGGGGTGCGGCATTGGCTCTACTCACAACGGCGGTGGCTCTCGCGTGCTTCGGGCGCTGTCGACGCACGCCTCGGCGCGACGAAAACGTCAGCGGCACACTGCATCAGCGGCTCGGCTGGAGCAGGACCCGGTCGGAGGACCGGCGACCTCGAACCCGCGACGAGGCGGGGAAGCATCCGGCGCTGCCGGTGGTTGTGCGGCCGTCGGCCGATGTGCCCGCGTCGCTATGGCTCGACGGGGCGGTGCTGTTCGATGAGCATTCGCGCCATGAGCTTGGCGCGGTGAGCGGCCAGCAGATCTCCCTCGGCGGCGGAGATGATCGAGCCCTTCATCAGGATGTGCCAGGACCGGGCGAAATCGTCGGGGTCACGCAATCCCGCCGCCTCGGCCCGGCCGCGCACGATGGCCCGGATATTGTCCAGGTATCCGATGCTGGCCTGCCCGGCCGGATGCGCGGCGCCCAGCTCGAGCAGCACGTTGATGAACGAGCAGCCGTCGAAATCCTCGCGCTTCTGGAACCAGTCGTGGAAGACGTCGAAAATAGCCAGCAACTGTTCTTCCGGTGTGTTGCCACGTGCCCGAGACTGGGTTTCGACCAGGCCCAGCGTCCACAGCTGCTCGCGACGCTGCAACACGGCGAGCACGAGATCGTCCTTGGACGGAAAATGCCTGTACAGCGTTGCCTTGGCCACACCGGACAGCGCGATCACTTCGTCGGTGCCCACCGCTCGGATACCGCGACGGGTGAACAACGCGTAGGCGGTGCTGAGGATTCGCTCGCGCGCGGGCGCGGCGGGTGCGACGCGTGAAAGGTTCGGCGTTTCCATCTCCCTGTCACCATAGCGCTGTACAGACAGGCCTGTCTCTGTTAGTAAAGAAAGACAGGTCTGTCTTGAGGATGCAGGGTGGGCCCGACTGTCGAGCGCCCTAGGCGCGAAACGAATCGAGTGTGCCCATATGAGCACAGCACTGCACGGTCTCAGCAATCCCACCCAACCACCGGCCGATGAGCCGGAAAACACTCTGCCCGGACTGAACGCGACCGTCGAACGTCGGGGCAACGCGGCCATCGTCCATGTTCACGGCGAGGTCGACGCCTACACTCTGCCGACGTGGCGCAAACTGCTGCGGGAGGTTGTCACAGCAACCGCGGCGCCGGGCCCCATCGTGATCGACACCGGCGGCCTCGGCTTCATGGCCTGCCGTTCCATGCTGGCCTTGGCCGAGGAGGCCGAGGCATGCAGGCTCCGGGATGTTCGGCTGTGCGTGGTCGGCAGCCCATTGGTGGTGACCCGCATCGTGGCCCTCCTCGACCTCGACGCTCTCCAGCCCATCTACGCCTCGGTCGAGGATGCCCTGGCCGGATCCGTGCCGAGCGGGGGCTCTTTGGGAGGCCGGGTCGCGGGATAGCGCTGTAGCCGGATCATGCGTGAGTCCCGGCGGGCCGATGGCTCGCCGGGACTCACGCATGATGGGGGGTCGATAGCTATCGCCGCCCGTGTCGGACGACGGGAGTCGCTGCCTCTCGATAGTTTTCGCTCGTCGCCTCGGGCGAGGTCGCTGGGGAAGCGACGACGAGCGGGGGACCACGAATCTCATCACGCCCGATCGCGTGGTGGTCGCGGCCGGATTGATCCGGTCGGGCCAGGTCTTCCACCTGGGTATTCCACTCGGCGGGACGGCCCGCAACCGGGGGAGCTCGGATCAACCCGATCCGGCTGATGTCGGAGAACTACGCTGCGCGACGATTCAATGCTTCGGACTCCGGATCGGACGTGGTAGTGAGAGTTCGCGCCGGATGTCAGTGCGCTGAGCTGCGCGTTTCCCACTTGGTGTCCGTTGTCTCGTCATGGTGATGTCAGTGGCCCAGGCTGGGAGTTCGTCGCTGGCGGACCGGTGCCATGTGAGCGGCAACCGAAGCTTATTGACGAAGGTCAGAAGCGCTGTTCAGACGGCTGGCTACGATCTGTCCATGATCGATCAGGACGCGCGTCCGTACACCGACGACCTCACCGGCACCGACTCCGACGAGGTGTCGACGCACCGCTTCTCCCTCAATGGCATCGAGTACGAAATCGACCTGACGCCTGAGAACTACGACAAACTGGACGCGGCTCTGCGCCCGTTCATCGAAAAGGGCCGCAAGATCGGCCGTAGTAAATACAGCGGCAGGGCGTGGAAAGAGGCTGTGAGCGGGCCCAGCGCCGAAGAGGAAAAATAGGGCACACACAGCGATTCTCAGCGAAGTCGCGCGGTGGCCGCATCGGATGTGCGTGTACCCCCTGCGATTTCGGTTCGGCCGGTGTGCGGCGGTGTGCTGCCTGGGGCCGGGGGTGGCGTCGATCTGCAGGGCGTAGCGCAGGTCGACGTCGGCGCGAGGTCGCAGCCGTGACCAATGCCGGTCCGCTCTGGCGTTGGCGACCCAGGCATTGGCCCGCAGTACTTCCCGGCGGACCTTCTCTGCACCACGCAAGTCGACTCGTCGGCCGTCGGTCGGCATGGATGTGGTGACACCGATTCGGCCGGATACGGATGTTGTTGAGGCACGCAGCACTGCGATGCGCTCATCCTTCGCGGGGTGTTTGACCGCGCCGCGGCGGCCGGACGAGACAGGATAAGCTCGTGTAACTTGAAATCGCTTTTCCCTCAACGAAATACGTTCGGCGCAAGCGGCTGCTATTCTTCGCTGGTGACCGAGCGTCAGCGCGACCCTATCGAGTCGAGTGCGGTTGCTGTGCCGACGAGCGAGGTGAGGCTGGCGGGGTCGGCTTCAGCGGTGTTGATGCAGCCGACAACATTATGCAACCTCAACTGCACCTACTGCTACCTGCCGGACAGGAAACAGTCGAAACGTATGAGCGTGGAGGTCGCCGAAGCCGTGGCAGCGGGCGTCGAGGAGTGGTCCGAACAGCACCCGGTGACCGTCGTGTGGCACGGTGGCGAACCACTCGCGGTGGACCCGGCCTACTTCCGCGCCCTGGTGAGACCGTTCGGGCCGGGTGCGGCCCATCCGATCACTCATGCGGTGCAAACCAACGCCACACGTATCGACGAGACGTGGTGCGAAGTGTTCTCCGATGTCCCGATCCGGGTCACGGTGAGCATCGATGGCCCCGACGAAGCCAACGACTCCCGGCTGGACTGGTCGGGGCGCCCGAGCACCGCGCGGGCCATGCACGGAATCGATACCCTGCGACGCGCGGGTATCAGCTTCAGCATGATCGCCGTCGTGTCCGACCTCTCGCCGGGGTCTGCCAGTCGACTGTTCCGGTTCGCCTGCGAGCTCGGGTGCGAAAACCTGGGCGTGAACCTGGCCGAGAAGAAGGGCGTATACATCGGCGGGCAAGAACCGCAGACCGGAGTCGTGGCTTTCTGGCAGGAACTGGCGGCCTGCTGGCAAGCCGACCCCCGCATCCACGTCAGAGAGCTCGACCACGCCTACACCTATATCCGCGAAGAGCTCGCCGGAGCCGCCCCGCAGCGCGCCGAGCACCCGATCCGGCCCCTGCCCCTGGTGACCTGGGACGGCCACTACCTGCCCATCGGCGCGGAGCTGGCCGGTTTCCGCTCACCTCAGCACGGCGAGTTCACTGCCGGTAACGTCTTGGAGACACCGCTGACCGTCCTGGCGGGTCGCGCGGGCGAGGTGGCCTGGGTCGCCGAAGCTCTGACCGGTATCGCGAACTGTCGTAAGCAGTGCGAGCATTTCTCCTACTGCCGCGGCGGCCAGGTGGCCAACAAGTATTTCGAGACCGGCCGACTGGACACCACAGAAACGGCGTACTGCCGTACCAGCAAGATCGACCTCTTGGAAGGGATTCTGCGCCATGCCGAACACGCCCGCACCTGAAAAAGACACCGAGTCCACAGTCACGCTCACCGAGCGTATCGAGGCCAGCCGCGACGCACTCACCCATGCATCGGCACAAGCCGGCGAACGCTACGACAGTGCGGGCATCTTCGGCTGGTGAACTGACGAACAGCCAGCCCTGACCGGCCGGCTGCTCGATGGCTGACAGCCTTGCACAGAACGAGAACCGGCCGGACAACCCCGGCCGGTTCTCGCTGTTCAAGGCCGGCACCGCCCCACCATCTACCGCTACCCCGCCCCGCGGGTCGGCTTCAGGATTGCCGGGCTACTGGCAGGCTTCCCACGCCTCCCGGACCGATACTGCACCCACCGATCACCAATCGCCTCCAACCGACCGACCTCCGGCACGGCAAGAACCGACCCGCGCCGAAGTCACCGACGAGAAAATCCTGTTCTTCTACGACCGGCTGTTCGGCCCCGACAAGGACCCCGCCGTCGATCACGGCACGATCCATGCCACACCCGAAGGCGTGCAGGCCCGGGACCTTTCCGCGGATCTGTCCGGTACCGGCTAGGCGGAGGGCGACTCGGTGCGGGCCTGTCTTCTTCGGCTGCGCGCCGGTGCGCGACATTCGCTGGTCACCCGGTGGCATCCCCCGCTCCGGTGGATCGGATCGCGTCCGCGAGCGTGTGCAGGGCCGCGGTGAGTGCGGCGCGTTGATCGGCGGGTAGCCGGTCGGTGAGCGTGGTCTCATGGTCCAGCAGGGCGGGCACGACTCGCTCGGTGAGCCGATGGCCTTCCGGGGTGAGGGTGACCAGTACACCGCGCCGGGTGGCCGAAGTGGGTGCCCGGGTGATCAATCCGGCCGTTTCCGCGCGCGTCAGGCGCTGCGAGATGGCGCCTGCCGTGACGAGGCTGCGGGCGGCGATCTGGCGGGTGGTCAGCTGGTAGGGCGGGCCGGACCGGCGCAGGGTGCTGAGCAGGTCGAGAGTGGATTCATCGATGCCCAAACGCTGGAGGGTGCGCTGCCGTTCGTCGGTGAGCAGCTTGGCGACTCGCCACAGCGGGGTGAGTATCTCGATCGACTCGGTCCGCGCGCCGGGCAGCTCCCGGCACCATGCCGCGGCTATCTGAGCAGGGGACGGTATCTCGTCCCGCAGTTCGTGCGTCATTGCCGGAAGTGTCTCCTCTCGGTACATTTAGTGCTAAATATACCGAGAGGAGTAGAGAATGCGCGGAACGATCGTCATCACCGGTGCGAGCGGGGGAATCGGGCGGCGGGTGGCGCAGCGATTCGCCGAAGGCGGTGCGGAGGTGGTGATCACCGGGCGCTCGCCGGAGCGGCTCCAGCGGACGGCACGTGAACTCGGGGTGCGGGGGATCGTGTGCGATGCCGCGGTGCCATCGGAGGTGCAGCGGTTCGCCGAGTCGGTCGGGCCCGAAGTCGATGTGCTGGTGAATATGGCGGGCGGGAACACCGATCTCGCCGGAGGCGGCGTCGAAGAGATGTCGTTGGAGGAGCTGGCCGCACAGTGGCAGGCGAACCTGTCGGCGAATCTGCTGAGCGCGGTGCTGACCACTTCGGCGCTGCGAGAGCGGTTGCGGCCCGGCGGAGCGGTGATCAATGTCGGCTCGATCGGCGCGGAATACGCCGCGGGCTCCTACGGCGCCGCGAAGGCGGCGTTGGCGGCATGGTCGGCGGGGTTGTCGGCGCAGCTGGCGCCGCGAGGCGTCACGGTGAACACGGTCGCACCGGGGTATATCGCGAACACCGATTTCTTCCAGGGGCAGTTGAGCGAGCAACGACGCGCGCGGTTGATCGACTCCACGCACGACAAACGCGCGGGCGATCCGGACGATGTCGCCGGGTTGATCGAATTCCTCGCGTCGCCGCACGCCCGGCACATCACAGGCCAGACGCTCCATGTCAACGGCGGTGCGCACACGACCAGATGATCGGGCATACGGGCGGCTGGTTCTGCCGCCCAGGTCCCATGGTGGTGCTGAACCGTTGCTGCCGTGAGACTCTCGGTGCGGATCGACGAGATTCCTCATGCCCGGCTCGAACCGACCAGCCGATCCCAGCGTTGCGTGAGAATGCCGTGGCGCGGAGTATCCGTGGCGGTGCGCACCGGCCCGGGCTGCGCACCGGCCCGGGCTGCGCACCGGGCCGGTGCGCAGCGGTTGTGTTCGCGCTGATCGCAATCCTGTGCGCGGGCGCGAGTACGCGATTGAATCAGGTATCACCGGCGTACTTCGCTGCCTGAGAGGAGCCGCCGACGCCTCGACCGGAGACGTGGCGGCCTCGGACTGCCGAGAGCGGCGCGACCGAGGCGCCGGTCTTCGGCAGCGCCGACCCGGGAACAGGCAGAGCCTCAGACCAGGAGCACCCCATGACAGCGCAGGCCACCGCCGCAACTCCGACCGACTCCTTCGTCGCCGACTGGCAGGACTGGCACCGCACGCAGGAATCGCGACTTGCCGACCCGCACGGATTCCTGGCCATCACCGCGCTGCACTGGCTCACCGAAGAGCCACAACGATTCCCCGACGCGCCGGGCGCTTGGTCCACCGGCGCCGATGGCGTCACAGTGGTTCTCGACGACGGTGACGAGCTGGTGGTCGACAGGGTATCGGTGCGCGGTCGGCATGTCTTCGGCGCCATCCCCGAACGCGGTGGCGTGAACGCCGTATGGGGTGACGCGGTGATCGAGGTGGCCAAGCGCGGCGGGTACGACATCGTTCGCCCGCGGCACCCGGACAACCCGCTGCGCACGGCATTTCACGGCACCCCCGCCTACCCGCCGCACCCGAAGTGGGTGGTCACCGGCCGCTATGTCGCCTTCCCCGAGCCGCGGCCGACCACGGTCGGCGCCGCTGTCGAAGGACTCGAACACGTTTATGACGCGCCGGGGCAGGTGGAGTTCGAGCTGGACGGCCGGGCGCTGCGCCTGACCGCGTTCCCCGGCAAGGATCCCGGCAGCCTGACCGTACTGTTCACCGACGCGACCTCGGGGGTCACCACTTACGCCGCCAATCGCGTCCTGCACCTGTCCCCGCCCGGCGACGACGGATCGGTGCGGCTGGACTTCAACCGATCCGCGAATCTGCCCTGCGCCTACACGGACTTGGCGACCTGCCCGTTGCCGCCGGCGGAGAACCGCCTGCCGGTCGCGATCGAAGCCGGTGCGAAGCTCCCGTACGAGCGCGGCGGAACCCGATGAGCGACAGCACATCCGGGATCAGGACGTTGTCGTTCCTGACGCCGGGCAACTACCCCGACGACGATCCCTACGCGGGGCTCGAGGACACGCTGCGGCTGTTCGAGTACGGCGAGAGCCTCGGCTTCGACGGTGCGTGGATCCGGCAGCGTCATCTCGAGCACGGCGTCGGTTCGGCCGCGGTGTTCCTGGCCGCCGCCGGTCAGCGCACCAGCCGAATCCAATTGGGCACGGCCGTGATTCCCATCGGCTACGAGAGCCCGTTCCGGCTGGCCGAGGATCTGTCACTGGCCGATGTGCTGTCGCGGGGCCGGTTGCAAGCCGGCTTCAGCGCGGGAACCCCGCCGCATGCCGACTTGATCGGCGACCTGGTCTTCGACGGAGACTGGCGCTCCTACGATCTGTCCTACGGACGGATCACCCGGCTGATCGAGAACCTGCGCGGTGACTTTCTCGGTGACGCGGGCACAGTGATCCACTCGCCGGGCAACACCCAGCGTCCCCGGTTGCAGCCGCACAATCCCGGCTTGATCGATCGGCTCTGGTACGGCGGGGCGAGCATCCGTTCGGTCCGCTGGGCGGGGGAGAGCGGGCTGAACCTGCTGACGGGGAACATCGTCTTCGGTGACCGCAGCGACGATTTCGCCACCACCCAATCGAGCTTGCTCGGCGAGTATCGCCGACTGGTGGATCCGGCCCGGCCCGCCCGGGTCGCGGTAGGGCGGGTGATCGTCCCGTTCGACAGCGCCGACCGCGCGACTCGCGAGCGGTACCGGCAGTACGCGGCGAGCAGGTACGAGCGCACCCTGGCGCCACAGGGGGAGCGGCGTGTCCTGTTCGCCCCGGACCTGGTCGGCCCCGCCGAGGAGATCATCGACCGGCTGCGGGCCGATCCGGTGCTCGCGCAGACCTCGGAGCTGCGGCTGGAGCTGCCCTACGAGTTCCGCCGTGCCGACTACGAACAGATCTTGCACGACACCGTGGAGCTGATCGCCCCGGCCCTGGGACATCGGCCCGCGTCGATCCGCTCCGGCGTCGAGCACGACACCGGTGAGGTGGCCGCGCCCGCTTGATCCGAGCGGCGCCGGTCGCTTCAGGCCGTGCCGAGTGCGGCGGCGAACCCGGGCCACGAGCTGTGCAGGTCTTCCTGCCAGTACGACCAGGAATGGGTGCCGTTGCCGCGCAGTTCGAAGGTGGCGGGAATGGCCAGCTGATCCAGCCTGTCGCGCAGCTGACGGGTGCAGCGTTCGGCGAAGGTCTCCAGGGCGCCGCCGATGAGGAGCTGGTCGATCAGCTTGCCGGGGCTGTGCTCGATCCCGGCACTGTCGAGGGTGTCGTACGGACCGGGCGCGCCGGTCCCGCTCGCGACATAGATCGCGGTACCGCGCAGCTCGTCCGCGTGCAGATACGGGTCGTTGGCCGCCCACGCGGGATCCGTCGGCGGCCCCCACATGTTCACCACGTTGCCGCGGCGCCCACCCACCACCGCGCTCACGATCACTTGACCCTGCGGATCGCTGGTGCGCACACACCCGGAATACGAGCCGATGGCCCGATACAACCCTGGTGCGGCCAAGGCCAGCTGGAACACCGACGTGCCCGCCATCGAGATGCCCGCGATCGCGTTCGCCCCGTTGCCCCCGAACTCCGCGTCCACGATCGGCGGCAGTTCCCGAGTCAGGAACGTGGCCCATCGCTGCCGTCCCAGCATCGGATCATCCGCACGCCAGTCCGTGAAATAGGAGCTGGCGCCGCCGAACGGGATCACCACATTGACTTGCTTGTCCCGGAAGAACTCCACCACATCCGTGCGGCTGAGCCAGTTCCCGTCAGCCCCGCCGTCGATGCCGTTCAGTAGGTACAGGGTGGGCGCGGGCGCCGATCTGTCGGCGGCGGGCAGGACACGGACGGCCACCTCGTTCGCCATCGCGGCGGAGTGGACCGTCAGCTCGACCAACCGTCCCGGGCCCGACGCCGTACCGGCGATATGCGGTCGATCGGGAAGCATGCCGATCGGTGACGGGAGTTCCGGTTGGGCGCTCACGGGTCCGGCCGCACCGGTCGCGAACCCGAGGACGACGATGCTCAGCGCCGCCACCAGCCGCGCGGTCCGCGCCGCGCCATGGGGGTAGGACAGCGGGGCAGGGGAATTCACACACGGCCTTCCTGAGGAGGCTGGACGAAACAGGCCCACGGTAGGTCGCGCATGCCTCGGCGGGCAAGGTGGCGTCGCGTTCGTTGGGGGCGATGGCTACTGCACCCGCAGTCTCGCTGGGAGCGGCCACAAAACGTCATGGCCTGGACCGGGCGACGAACGCCGCCGCCGATGGCCACGGTCAGTGGTCGGTGATCCAGGTGTCGGTGAACTCCGCCTCCGTGGCCAGCATGTCGAGTAGCCGGGTCACGATGGCTGCCTCGATCTTCTTGCCGAACAAGGGGATACCGACTTCGGCGGCACCGGCCACCACAGCCTCGGCCGCTGTGTCGCTCTCGGTGAGCCGGACGGTGCCGCTCACCTGGGCGGGCACACCCTCGACGCGAGCCTCGAAACTGCCGCCCTCGCGGGTGTAGGTCTCGGAGCGGGTGATGACCAGGCCCTCGGGCCGCACCGCGGTGATGGCGCTGGGCAGCTCCGCCGCCGGAATGGTCTGCACCATCCGCACGTGCAGGCGGTCCTCGGCGGCGTCGAACTCGACGAGCTGTGCGTCGGCCCCGCCGACCTCTGCGATGCGGTCTTTCCAGTACTGCTCGTCGGCCAGCGCCGCACGAAGCGCGTCGGCCGAATGGGAGTAGGTGGCCGTATACGCCAAGGAGGTCGCCATACCGGCACACGCTACCTGCTGCCACGCCCTTCACCGCCGGTGAACCGCCGACGCCGCCGCGCCGCAAACCCGCTGAATCGCCCTGGGAAACAAAAGGTTCGGCAGCGGCTGCCGCCAGATCGGTGTCCGTGGTCCGGTCGAGGACGAGAGGGATTGCGATCCACCGGTGCCGTCGGAATCGAATGCAGTTCGTCAGGGACTCAGGACGGTCACGTCCTCGGTCACATCGAGTCATGGTTCGACCGGCGAGACCCGCTTTCGGTGATCCGGATGATGAGCCGATGGACGACGTCGTCATCGAGAACCGGACGCGATCTCATCGGCCTGCAGCCTTCAGGGGAAACGCATCAGCTGCCGGGAAAGTGTGAACAGACGGCGGGCGAGTTTGATGACCGGGATGCCCAGCGGAAGCAGGATGATCGTCACGCACAGCACCGCGCCGACGAGCCACAGCACAGCGGCGACCAGCCCCAGAACCGTGCCGAGCACGGCCGTGAGGATCCCCAGTATCGGACCGAGTAGACCCTGTAGCAGTCGCATGATGACCTTCCGGTTTCCATTCTGCGCTTCTTGGGGCCCGTGCGCATCAGCCGATTTCGGCCGGCGAGTCCGAACGCACCGTGAGTCACTCCCGTGTCGTCGCGCCTCGCACGACTGCATCCGCTGCGCGGTACCGTCCCTGGTATGAGCCGAGCGATCGTGGAGCTGTCCCATCCTGTCTCGGACGGCATGCTCATCGATCCGAGCCTGCCCGCACCGCGTGTCACGACGGCTGTGGCACGTGACCGATCGCCGCTGATCGACATGAGCTACCACATCGCCCGCGTGGACATGGTCGGCACCACGGGCACCTACATCGACGCGCCTTTCCATTTCCACGCCGGCGGCGCCGACATCGCCGAGTTGCCGTTGGAGCGGTTGTTCAACGTGCCGATCGTGATGATCCACGCGTCGGGCCGCCGCGCGGTCGGGCCGGACGTGCTGGGCGATCCCGCGCGCTTGTGGGGCAAAGCGGTGCTCGTGCACACCGGTTGGTCGGGGAAATGGGGATCGTCCGCGTATCGAGGGCCCGGCCATCCTTTCCTGGTCGGGGAGGTCGCCGAGGCGCTGGTCGCCGCCAATGCGGCACTGGTGGGAATCGACTCGTCCGACGTCGACGACACGTCCTTGCCGACGCGGCCGTGCCACCACACGCTGCTCGGTGCGGGCATTCCTATCATCGAGCAGATGACGAATCTGGACGCGGTCCCCGACACCGGCGCCAGGCTGGTCGCGCTGCCCGCGCCGGTGCGCGGGACGGGCTCGTTTCCGCTGCGCGCCGTGGCGTGGATCGAGCACGGCGCAGTGGGCGACTGAGGAACCTTTCGATTCGGTATCCGCCGCCGACCGGATTGCGCACCTGGGATCGCCTGCTACCGCCGAGGATCTCGAGGCCGGAACGCCGGGACCGCCAGATCGTCGCCGAAGATGTCCGGGAGGTCGCGCTCGACGCTGTCGGGGAATCGGGCGGGCCGCTTCTCCAGGAAGGCCGTCACGCCTTCCCTGGCGTCGGCGGCGGCGCCCCGGTGGTAGATGCCGCGAGATTCGATGCGGTGGGCGATCATCGGGTGCTCGGCTCCGAGGTTGCGCCACAGCATCTGCCGCGACAGCGCCACCGACACGGGCGCGGAATGCTCGGTAACTCGGCGGGCGAGCGCGCGAGCCTCGTCGAGCAGTGTGTCCGCGGGATGCAGTGCGGAGAACAATCCCGCGTCGAGCGCTTCGTCCGCCTCGACGAGACGGCCCGAGTACACCCAGTCCAGCGCGGTCTGCATCGGCACCAGGCGGGGCAGGAACCAACTGGAACAGGACTCGGGAACGATGCCGCGGCGATTGAAGACGAACCCGATGCGGGCGTTGTCGACGGCCAGCCGGAAGTCCGCCGCGAGCGTCATGGTGATGCCGACGCCGACGGCGGGTCCGTTGACGGCGGCGATGACGGGTTTGCGGGATTCGAACATGCGCAGGACGACTTCACCGCCGGTGTCCCGGAAGGATTCCGCCGCGTCCGCATCGCCCGCGACGAAGGTCTCCGCACCCGCCGACAGATCCGCGCCCGCGCAGAAGGCGCGTCCGGCGCCCGTGATGATCACCGCTCGAATTCGATCGTCGCGGTCGCAGGTGTCGAAGGCATCGATCAACTCGGTCCCCATGGCAGTGGTGAACGCGTTGAGCTGCCGCGGGCGGTCGAGGGTGATGGTGGCGATGGCGTCGGAGACGTCCAGGCGAATATCGGCCATACCGGACAGCTTGCCATCTCGCCGACATCGCTGCTCCTGCCGGGGGTTCGCACCGCCCGGGGCGGCGATAGCGCCGACTGGAATGAGAATGGCTGTTTACTTAGTGCACCGTGGACGGTTAGCCTGTCGCCGTGTGCCGATTGGTCACGACGGCTGGCTCCCCGTCCCCGGGCGGCAGCGGAAACCAGTCGGCCGGCGTTTCGCGCCGTTGTTCGGCAACCCGGAGAAGAGGAGTGGGATGGAGATCGGCAACGCGGTCGCGGCGGTGACCGGTGGTGCGTCGGGACTCGGCTTGGCGACCGTGCGGGAGCTGCACGGCAAGGGCGCGAAGGTCGTGATCGTCGACCTGCCGTCGTCCTCCGGCGAGGCCGTCGCCAAGGAGCTCGGCGACGGCGTGGTCTTCGCCGCGGCCGACGTCACGAACGAAGAGCAGGTCACCGCCGCCCTCGATGCCGCGCAGGAGCTGGGCGACCTGCGCATCGCGGTGAACTGCGCGGGTATCGGCAATGCCATCAAGACCGTGGGCAAGAACGGGGCATTCCCGTTGGCGGACTTCACCAAGGTGATCAACGTCAACCTGGTGGGCACCTTCAACGTGATCCGGCTTGCCGCCGAACGGATCGCCGAGACCGATCCGGTGGGCGAGGAGCGGGGCGTCATCATCAACACCGCGTCGGTGGCGGCGTTCGACGGCCAGATCGGGCAGGCGGCGTACTCGGCCTCCAAGGGCGGGATCGTAGGCCTGACGCTGCCGGTGGCGCGTGACCTCGCGGCGATCAAGATCCGGGTGGTGACCATCGCGCCCGGACTGTTCCACACTCCGCTGTTCGCCACGCTGCCCGACGAGGCCATCGCCTCCCTGGGCGCGCAGGTCCCGCACCCCTCGCGACTCGGCGACCCGGCCGAATACGCCGCGCTCGCGCGGCACATCGTGGAGAACCCGATGCTCAACGGCGAGACCATCCGCCTCGACGGTGCCATCCGGATGGCACCGCGCTGAGGTAGGTGCGGAAGGGCGTGAACCGGGCGAGTGCGGCCGTACCTCTCGCTCGGTCAGCGGGTTCGTCTGGGGCCGGGTGATATACGGACACCGACGACGGTGATGACCGTGACCACCAAGACCGTCATGAGCCTCATGAGGTTCCATACGGCAGGGTCACGGGGCGGTTCGGCCGCTCGCACGTCCTTTCCCCGTTGACGGCTGGGTGGGGACGAGGGCAGCGCGGCGAGGGGGCGTTCGGCCTGGAGCGGTATCTGCGTCGCGATGGCGGCCGGTGATGGAACGATACGGAATTCGGGGGCGGGCGGGCCGAGTTCGAGTGGACTCATAGGCGCCTGCGGCGGGGTGGGAAGCAGCAACAAGCAGGTCAGCAACGCGCTGCCGGAGAAGGCGCTGCCGACGCCTGCGCTGCCGAGGGCCGATCCGCTCGACCCCGTACCGACGAGGCTCGATCCCGGGCCGATGAGGCTGGACCCGAGGGAGCCGAAGCCGCTGCCGGTCGCGAGCCCGAGCACGAGCAACGCGCTGCCCGTCGCGGCGCTGCCGGTGCATGCCGACTGGACGCTGCCCGTGTCGAGTTGCAGCGACTCGGCCGGACTACTCGCCGTGATGTCCGGGTGGGCCGTCGTGTCCGCCGCGCGGGATGTGCCGTCGTCGAGTTGTGCACGCCCGGTGGCGAGAAGCCCGCCACGAGCGCCACCGGTCTCGGCGCTGCCGCTTGCCGGACGACCGGCGCTGCCGGAAGGTAACCGAACCGGACCGAGAGCCAAAGACCCACCGCTGGTCGCGCCCTCGGCATCGAGGCCCGAGGCACTGCCGGACGACGGGGTGCCTGCGTCCAGGCTGGAACCATTGCCCGGGAAGGTGCCCACGGGGTCGGAGCCGGGGGCTGCGCCCGAACTCCCCGTCGCCAGGTCGCCGAGGGGCAGCCACGGCAGCGGGTCCGCCGATGCTTCCAGCGGTGGAGCCGCGAGTGCCGCAAGGGTCAGCGGCAGCATCGCGGTGGCCAATCCTCGTGCCCACCGATGTGTTCGAGTTGCGTCACGGTTGCGTCGCATGTGCAGTCGCCTCGTCGTAGTCGAAACCGGGCCGGAAGGTCACGTGGTGTGCTGATACCGGGACAGAGCGAGTTCGAAGGCTTCCTTCGGGACCACGTTCCCACCGGAGAACGGCTCGTCGAGGTTGTAGATCGCCCGGATCACCACACCGACGATGGCGCCGAGCAGCGCGGTGGTCACGACACTGCGCTTGGTGACCTGCACACCGGAGAGGACCACGCTGAACAGCAGGAGGACCGTGCAGATCCACATGGCCAGATAGAGGAACCCGGGAACCCGGTAGCCCGCGTCCAGCGCACGGTCGGCGCGCGCTTGGGCCACGGCGTCGAGGCTGGTCAGGGCGCTGGTACGAAGCGTGTCGACCTCGGCGTCCGCGGTGTCCACCGCGGCCACCGCGTCGCGCAGGGCGTCGAGGGTGTTCTGGGTGGATTGACTGAGATGACCGTCGTCGGCCATGACGGTCCATTCCTCGGTGAGGACTTGCTCGGTGTAATCGCGCACCAGGCCCTGGATTCGCGTGTGGTCGGGCTCGGGCATTCCGTGCGCGGCCCAGTACGTATCGATGAGCGCCTTGGCTTCGGCGATGGTGTGGTTGCGTGCGTTGTCGTACTGCTGCCAGGCGATCACCACGATGAACGCCACCACCGCCATGAAGATCGTGTTGATCAGGTTGAGCACCAACGCGCCGACCGTGTCGTCGTCGGTCTGCCGCCAGGTCTTCGGATGTAAACGATCCCCGGCCACGAAGACGACCACCGCGACGAGCGCGGTGAGAGCAGGAACGAGAAATTCGAAGGCCATGCGGGGACTCCGTTCTGTCTGAGAGGTTCTCGCGACCGCCGCGTCGGCGACGTTCCGCAGGCCTGTCGCACTACGGGGGTTGGTGCATGGGTGTATCGAGCACCGCCGGGCAAGCCGTATCCGAGGTCGGAGGTGCGCCGGTCCTCAGTTGTTCTGCGTCGGTTCGCATCTCACGAGCGGGATCGTCTCGGAGCTGATCATGTGCTCAGTCCTGCGGACCGGACATGGCGTGATCCCGCGAACTCGCCGAGACACACATCAGGTATCGGTCAGGAGACGAGCCGGAACTGTCTCGACCCGAGCACTTCGATGGTCATGCGTGGCCCTCACCCCCGAGATGGATTCCGAGACGTCGACGATGGAGCTGTCGAGAGTCTGCGTTCGTTCGGCTCAGATCAGTGGTGCACAGCAAATCGATACGCGACACGGTGCCCGTGCGAACCGGGCGCCGTGGAAATCTTCTACCCAGCAGATCATTCTGGACGTCATTGATGGTAGACCGCGAATCCGGCTGCGTGTGGCGAAATTTCGGAGATAGGTCATGGCAGTGCGGATGGCCGGAGACGTCCCTGGCTTCTCCATAGCGTGGGAACATGAGGGATGCGGGATCGGACCGGGGCCGTGTACGCTTTGCACAGCTACCGATCGGCGTAACAGGACTGCCCTGGGCCGCGAAACCCGCGTCCGGACAACAGAAGAGCCACAGATGACCAGATTCGCGCATTATGTCGGCACCCTTCCTGCCGAACTGATGACGGGTGATCGTGCCGTCATGCAATGGTTTGCCGACCACAGCGAGGGACGGCCGGTCACGGCGGTGCCTTGCGACCTCGATCCGGACTGGATCTTCGACTACCTGCGTACGCGCAAGCAGCACGCCGACGTCTTCGAGATCGTCCGGGCGGGCGAGTACACCGACTACAGCGATTTCCCCAGCTACGGTGTGCGGCCCGGGTGCACGCTGGAGCCGCGGCACGTCTCGATGGACCGCGTCGAGCGCATCGGCCAGGTCGTGGAGGCCTTCGAGGAGCTGCGCAGCGACCGGCCCGAGCTGGCCGGGACGAAAGTGCAGATAAGTCAGCCGAACCCGCTGGACCTCGCCATGTTCGTCTTCGCGGGCGCCGCGGTCTCCGCTGGGCTCCCGGTCGGGCCCGCGGTGCGCGGTTCCGGGTTCGTGGTCGGTGCGCTGCGGCAGCTACCGGTGTTCACCGAAGCCGTATTGCAGGAGATGACCCAGGTCGTCGAGCGGTACGGCGACCGCGTCGTCTTTCAGGTGGAGTCGCCCATCGCGCTGCTGAGCATGGTCAAAGCCGAGCAACTACATTCGCAATGGGCGCTGGCGCCGCTCGTCGCCCGGCAGCTCGCCGGTTTTCTCGGGCGGATGCACGAGGTCGGGGCGGAAGCGATCGTGCACCTGTGCTACGGCGACTATCAGCACAAGAGCCTGCTGACGCCACGCAGTCTCACCCCGGCGGTGAATTTGCTGCGTCGTACCGCACGGTTGCTGAACAAACAGGGGACGCGACTACCCCCGGTGCACATCCCGTGCGCCTACGGTGCCGAACCGGCACCGCTGGATCCGCGGTTCTACGCACCGCTGCGCAAGCTCGACGACGAGTGGAGAGTGATCGCCGGTGTCGTCTCCCCGGACTCCCGCGAGGACAGCGCCCGCGCGCTCGCGCTCTTCGAAGAGGCGGCCGGACGCGCGGCCTACGGTGTCGCCACCGCCTGCGGCCTCGGCCGATGCACCGTCGACGACGCGAGGCAGGCGGTCGCTACCACGGTCTCGTTGACCGGCGTCGGTGACGAACGCGAACCGTAATCCGCCCGGCGGTAGCCGGCGGCCGGTGACCGCGGGCGGCGTGCCACGTCCTCCGCGCGTCGAGGACGCACTCGGGCAGGCCCGCGACCACCGTGCGCTCGGATGCCGGCCAGCGCCTCCGCCGAGGTATCGCCGTCGGATGCGTCGAATTGCGTTGTCGCGAACCCGCTCTCGCGTGTTCGCCGGTGCCGCCTTCGTCGGCGCCACGACCGGAGCGTTGCTATGTTGCTAGCGTAGGCGGGTCGCCGAACTCTGGATAACAGGTCTCGGCAGGCACGTGTACCCGCTCACTGACCACGATCGTCGAATTGCTGTTCCATAACCTGGAGTCACGTTCTTGACCACACCACAGTCCCCGATGGCCGCGCCGCACACCACTGGAACCGGAGCGTGCCCCGTCCAGCACGGATCCCCGACGGAGACGGACGCGCCGCGCGTCGAGCTGTTCACCAAGGAGTTCGTCGCGGACCCGCATCTCGCGTACCGGGAGATGCGCCGTAAGCACGGCTCGCTGGTCCCGATCGAGTTGGCGCCCGGTGTGCCTGCCACCCTGGTGATCGGCTACCAGACGGCGGTGCGCATCCTCAGCGATCCCGACCATTTCCCCGCCGATCCCCGTACGTGGCAGAAGACCATCCCCTCGGACTCGCCCGTGCGGCCGATGATGGAGTGGTATCCGGCCGCGCGGTACAGCACCGGCCTCGCGCATGACCGCTATCGGCATGCGTCCGTCGACGCCATCGACGGGATCGATTTGTTCGATGTGCCGACTACGGTCGAGAAGCTCGCTGTCCCGCTGATCAATTCCTTCTGCGAAGCCGGGTCCGCCGACCTGGTGACCCAGTACGCGTTTCCGCTCGTTCTCGACGTCCTCAACGAGATGGTCGGTTGCCCGGCCGAGATCGGCGAGCGGGTCGCGACCGGCATGGCCGCCCGCTTCGACACCGTGCGGGGCCCCGAGGGCATGAAAATGGTCAAGGAAGCGTTGATGCAGCTCATCCGGCTCAAGCGCCGGGAACCCGGCGACGACGTCACCTCACGGCTGGCGCATCACACCACCGACCTCGACGACATCGAGATCTTCGCCCAGCTCATGAGCTTCTACGGTGCCGGTTTCGAAGCGCAGCGCAATCTGATCACCAACGCGGTGCTGCTGATGATCACCGACGACCGGTTCCGCTTCGGCGACGTCCTCGGACGCAACCTGTCCACCACCGACGCTCTCGACGAGGTCTTGTTCAACGACCCGCCGATGGCGAACTTCTGCACGACGTATCCGCGGCAGCCGATCATGGTCGACGGTGTCTGGTTGCCCGCGGACCAGCCGGTCGTCATCAGCCTCGCCGGTTGCAACAACGACCCGGAGATCCGCGGGACCGACGAACCCGGCGGCAGCCGGATCGGCAACCGCTCGCATCTGGCATGGAGCGCGGGCCCGCACGCCTGCCCGGCCAAATCCGTCGCGTACATGACGGTGCAGAACGCCATCGATCAGCTGTTCGACGCCCTGCCCGAAATCCAATTGGCCAGGCCCAAGAACGAACTGCAATGGCGGCCGGGCCCGTTCCACCGGGCTCTTACGGCTCTGCCGGTCGTCTTCCCGAAGTCCGCGCCGGTGCGCATCGGGTAGGACGGGTCGCGGAAGGCCACCGAACGGCCGACGCCGCATGAGATGACAACGATGTGCCCGGGCTGTTCCTGGTCCATACTGGTGCGGCGACGGAAGCGGTCGACGATACAGCGGCTGCGGATGTCGGTGTGGATGTTCGTCGGCACAGGGGCGGGACGGTGCGCCAGCGGTGGTCAGCGGAATGGATGGCAGCGAGTTGTACGCTCGCGTGCGGGGCGAGGAATCCGCGTCGTTCCGCTCGGCGGGCGGCAACGCCGTTCGATTCGTGGCGTCGATAGCGGCCGTGGTCGTGGTCTGGGCGCGTGGGCCGCAGTTGCTGGCGCACTGGGTCCCTGTGGTGGACTTGTCGACGTGGCGGCAGCTGGTGTTGTTTCCGCTGGCAGTGCTGGGGGTTGGGGCGTTCGCCGCCGGTGCGGAGACCGTCACCGACGCATCGCAAGGGTTGCGGGCCAGATCCATCCGGCGGCGCGTGGACCGCGATCCCGATCAGATCGCGATGCTGGTGCCGCCGCTGGAGACGCACCGGGCCACGGTGCAGCGGATCCGCGGCCACGGCCGGGCAACGGTGCGGCGCCTGCTCTGGATCGCGGTACCGGTCGCGTTGGGCGTCGGGGTACTGGTGGCCGGGGTGACGGTCGAGGAACCCGACGGGACGCAGCGTCCCGCCCCGGAACTGGAGCCTGCCGTCCTCGGCCTCGTGTTCCTGTCGACGGCAGCGCTGCTGGTGTCGGTGATACTGCGGTGGCGGCGGTGGAGTGCGAGCCGCACGGTCGAGAAGTGGTCCCAGGACCCCGCCTACAGCGCTCGGATCAGCCGGGTCGGCCCGGATCCCACGTCGTCCCCGGCCGCAACAATCCCGGCGCTCACCGTGAAGTTCATCGCCCCGCCGCGACGTCAGGGAAGCCTTCGGCAGGTCTCGCCGCAGTCCAACGTGATCGGCGCGAAGCCGGTCCGGATAGCCTATCTTCGCCTGTTCGACAATCGAGCGCGCGCACGCGAGTTCCTGCGTGGCGCGTGGCGCGAGTTCGGGTATGTGCATCTCCTGCGCAGCGCCGCGTCGGTGAGCCCGGAAGAGGTTCGGAAAGTGCGCAGGGACAACGCCTTCCGTACCATGTTCGTAGCATCACCGCGCATGTTGCGCGAGGAACTGGCGAAATACTCGGCCGAACCGTTGCCGCCAGGGCGCACGCGCCTGCTCGGGGTGACCGATCTGGCGGTCCGGGTCCGCGATCCCGCGGGCAGCTACCCTGTGCGTCCGATCCTCTGTCACGTCAGCTTCTGGCAGGCGGCGGTGGACATGCTGCTGTCCCGGGTCGACTACGTCGTGCTGGATCTGGCCGGGTACGTGCCAGCCAACGCGGGAACACGCTTCGAATTGCAACGCGTGATCGACCGCTTTCCCATCGCCAAGGTCATCTTCATCTGCGACGAGCAGAGCGACCGGCCATTCCTGAAGGCGCAGGTGCTGTATCACTGGTCGCGGATGGGCAGCGGGTCACCGAATTCCGGCGCGGCCCCGCGAACCGCTCGCATCGCTGTGACCGACGGTCATCGGGCCACTACCCGGTATCTGATGGCAGATCTGCAAGTTCGCCGTGGATGACGCCGCATTCGTCGCGGAACATGGATTCGCGGCTGGGCAAGTTCGCAATTCCCGAGCAGCGCAAATGGATTCGAGCGGCACCGGTCGCCTGTTACGCTTCGGCCATGTCGGTTCGAACGCGCCTCGCAGCCCGTGCGGCACGCTGACGACTACCCCGGGCTGTTCCAGTCCGCGGACACGGCGTCGCTGTACGGCCAGAAGTTCTATCTCCGCGCCTACGGAGCTCGGCTCTGGCTGGCGGTGCTGGCGGCGGCGTGCGCGGCGTTCACCGTGCGCGTCGGCTCCGCGCGTACGGATGTAGCGGCAATCCTGACCGCCATGGCCTTCGTCGGAATCCTCGCCGTCGACGTGGGCGTCCTGCGCGGCCGTCCGGGTAAGTCCTGGTACGAAGGTCGCGCGCTCGCCGAGTCGGTGAAGACCTTGACCTGGAAGTACGCGGTGCGGGGTGCACCGTTCGTCGGGACGCTGTCCCCGGCCGAGGCCGATCGGATGCTGATCGAGCGCATCATGTTGCTGCGCCAGGACATCTCGGCGCTCGCCCTGCGGCCGACCACCGCGCCGACGATCACCGACCGCATGCGGCAGCTGCGTTCGGCACCGTTCGACGAACGGCGCCGCGTCTATCTGGACGATCGCATCAGGGAACAACAACGGTGGTACGCGGCGAAATCCGGTTACCACCAGCGCAGGTCGCAGGTATACGGCACGCTGGCACTCGTTTTCGAGGTGGCGGGTGTGGCCGGCGCGCTGGCGAAGGCGTTCAACGCGGTCGCCTTCGACCTCGCAGGCATTTTCGCGGCCGCCGTCGCGGGTCTGGCCGCTTGGTCGTCGGCCCGCCAGCACAGCACCGGCGCCGCTGCCTATGCCGTCGCCTCGAACGAACTGAGCATCGTCGCCGAAGTGCTGGAACAGAACAGCACCGAAGCAGCCTGGGCGGACGCCGTATCCGACGCCGAGGAAGCGATCAGCCGCGAACATACTATGTGGCGAGCTTCGCACGGCGAATAACACCCGCGACCGGCAGACATCTTTCATCGGACGTCCGATGGTCCGGCGTGGCTGCCGGATTTGACCGGGGACAGTGCTTATCATGATCACGCTGTGTGACGTGGCGGCGTCGCATGGCGAACGGGGAAGCGGCCCGTCCGGCGGAAGCGTGACGCCGGGCGGGCCGTTGCATTCGGTCCGGTCCGCGCCGGATCGTGCGGTCGAATTCCGGAGGCAAGGGGGTGAGCCTGCCTGTACTGCCGCGTTTGTCGCCGGTCGGGGCGGGTAGGCATCGACGAATGGCGTAGGTCAGGAGGTCGGAGTATGACATCGAACAATGCCGTCGGACAGTTGCGCAGCGTCGTGCTGGACTGCCCCGAACCGCGAAAACTCGCCGGGTTCTACCGGGACCTGCTCGGGGGAGACCTGCTCGAGGGCGATGACGACGACTGGGTGGTGCTGGTCGAGAACTCGGGCAGGCGCATCGCGTTTCAGACGGCGCCGCAGTACAAACCGCCGCGTTTCCCGGACCCCGAAGCGTCGCAGCAGGTGCATTTCGACGTGTTGGTGGACGACATCGAGCAAGCCGAACCGGCGGCGCTCGCCTTGGGGGCGACACTCGTGCAAGGCGAAACCGACGGAGCGTTCCGTGTTTACGCCGACCCGGTGGGGCACACGTTCTGTCTGGTATGGCTCCCGGACGAGTAAAGAGCCGGACAGGCCGGGCATCCTGCCCGGCCTGTCACTTTTGCGGCGATCACGCGATACGCGACGAATGCCCTGCTCGGGATCCTCGAACGCCGCCTCTCATTCGGGCGGCGCCGGTCGACGGATGTCGTCGGCCACCGATCCGCCCGCTACGTCGGCGGCGACACCGATCTGCTCCTCGTAGGGCAGGTCGACCGGCACGCGGTCGCTGTCGGAGGTGATGTCTTTCAGCCTGTGGTCGTCGTCCTCGGGTCTCCCGCTTTCCTCCTCGGGGACGCGGTTCGGATCGACGTCCGGTTCCTCCTCGGCGAGCCGGTCCCCGATCGGCCGCGGATGAGCTTGCTCCCACGGTGTCACGCCGTACTTCGTGACGCCGCTCCAGTGTTCCGGTGGGTCCATTCCGGCCTCCAGCGGGTCGGAACGCAGTCGGTCCTCGTCGAGATCCTCGGCGCTGTTGAGCGCCGCCGGATCGGATTCGACCGAGTCGGGTGCCCCCGTGTCCTGCGGCGGGTCATAGGTCTCGTTCGGTTCGGTCATCACTGCCTCCTCTCCTGCATTCAGCGACTTCCCGGAACTGCTGGCAGCAAACCCTCGGAGAGGGGCCAACAGCGCCTGTCGAGGGGCACACACCACGGCCGCGGGCGCACGGCCGGCGAAGTCACCTACGGGTGAACACGCCGAGGTGTTCGGTGTCGTAGTACTCGAGCGTGAGCTTGCTGTCCTCGAAGGTCGCCCGGGAGACCGAGCCGTGGTTGGCGTTTTCACCGGCCGGTGTGAAGACGAAAGTGTCACCATCCCAGTGCTCCAGTGGGAAGGTCATCTTGTTCGGGCCCAGGCTGAGGGTCAGGGAATTGCCGGTGGCGGCGACCGTCGCCGGGCCGTAGTAGGGATTGTCGTAGGTGCCGGTATACGAGGCGCGCGGTCGAGCGGGAGCGGGGTCGGCGGGCGGCTGCTTGCCCGCAAGCGCCCCTGCCGGGGCGCCCAGCGGCTGGAATGCTGTTCGATAGCGCGAGCGCCAGTCCTGCTGGATCTTCCCGAACTGGACCAGGTCGGCGAACTCCGCGTTCAGCGTTTCCGGCACGCCGATCGGTGCCGCGTTGGTGAGTGTCACGATGCCGACGTCGGCGGAGGGAATCAAGGTGAACGCCGTGCCCGCACCGAGGCCGAACGCCCCCGAGTGACCGAGTACGACCCGGCCCGAGGCGGAATCGCCGACGTTGAAACCGAATCCGTAGAACCCGGCGCGCGCGTCGGGCGTCTTCGGCGGCGCCGACACCGCCTGGGGGGAGATGGCGGGCAGCAGATCCTCCGGTAGCACCAGGACGGAGCCACCCGCAGAGCCGTTCGCGAGCACCATCGTCATCCATTTGGCCAGGTCGGCGACCGAGGAACTGACCCCTCCCGCCGGAGACTGGGCGTCCGGTCGACGCTGGGGATTGGCCGGCTCGTACTTGCCGTCGACCAGAACGTGCCCCTCGGCCCGGTTCGCGCGAGCCGCGAAGTCGGCGTAGCGGGAACTGGTCGATGTCATGCCGAGCGGGCGGTAGATCGTCTGTTCGGACAACGTCTCCCAGTCGGTTCCCGCCGCCGTGGCCACGGCGACAGCGGCCGCGGTCAGCCCGAAATTGGTGTATTCGTAGGAGTCCCGGAAGGCGCCCAGCGGCAGCAGCCGGAGCCGGTCGAGAATCTGTCCGCGGTCGTAGCCGAGGTCCTCCAGCAGGTCACCCGCGTGATCGGGCAGTCCGGAGCGGTGCGCGTACAGGTCGCCGACCGTGACGTGCTCGGTGACGTAGGGATCGGCGAGCGCGAAGGACGGCAGCAGCCGGTGTACCGGAGTGTCCCATTCGACACCCCCCGCGGCGATCCGGCGAGCCACGACCGTCGCTCCGACCGGCTTGGACAGCGACGCGAGCTGGAAGACCGTATCCGGGTCCACCTTCTCCTCGGTCACGACGTCGCGGACGCCGAAGCCCCTGCTGTACACCACCTTTCCACCGTGCACGACGGCGACCGCCATGCCGGGAATACCCGAAGCGGTGAGCAGGCTCTCGGCGAGGTCGTCCAGTTCGCCCACGGCATCATCGATCCGTCCGTCCGGTATCGGCACACCGGCGAACCGGTCGGGCAGCACCGTGGAACCGGACGGTACTGCCGCCTCGGTGGAGTCCGCTTCGTCGCCGCCGCACCCGGTGAGGGCGAGAAGGACGGCCGCCGCCATCGCCATGGGAGCGAACCATCCGCGCCGCCGTGTGCTCACGGGTCGCCTCCTGGCTGTCGTAGTGACAAAAGACCAGATAAAGGCTAGTTGAGCAGAGATAGCTGCGTGGCATGTTCTGGCGTCAGCGGCGGCCGGGCTCCTGCTGAGCTCGCCCCATGGGTCCGGCCGCTGACCTACCCGGCGGCGGGCGTCTCCCGGATCTGCACGATCGGAAGCACCAGAGCCGCAGGCGAACTCGCCGGAACGACCGGGTTCACCGGTGCGACGGGAGCGATACGACGGTATCCCGTGCCCACCGGGGGGCGGGTGTCCACCTCACCCTTGTTGGGCCAGTACGCCGCCGCGCGTTCGGCCTGCGCGGTGATCGTCAGCGACGGGTTGACGCCCAGATTGGCCGAGACCGCCGCGCCGTCGACCACGCTGAGCGTGGGGTAGCCGTAGACGCGGTGGTAGGCGTCGATCACGCCGTGCTCGGCGTCGGCTCCGATCACGGCTCCGCCCAGGAAATGGGCCGTGAGCGGGATGTTGAAGATCTCGCCCCAGCTGCCGCCCGCGATGCCGCCGATCTTCTCCGCGACCCGCCTGGTGACGTCGTTGCCCACCGGGATCCAGGTGGGATTGGGCTCGCCGTGGCCCTGTCTGCTGGTGAGCTTGCGGCCGAACAGGCCGCGCTTGGTGTAGGTGGTGATCGAATTGTCCAGGTGCTGCATGACCAGCGAGATGATGGTCCGTTCGCTCCAGTTCCTGGTGCTCAGGAAGCTGAGCAGGTTCATCGGATGCCGCAGCACCAAGCCCAGGAAGCGCAGCCAGCGCGGGATGCGCCCACCGCCGTCCACCATGAGCGTCTGGAGCAGGCCCATGGCATTGGAGCCCTTGCCGTAGCGGACCGGCTCGATGTGCGTGTCCGGGGTGGGGTGGATGGACGAGGTGATCGCGACGCCCTTGGTGAAGTCGACGCCGGGGCGCACCTTCTTGGTGGCCGCGCCGACGATCGATTCCGAGTTGGTGCGCGTGAGCATGCCGAGCCGATCGGACAGGTCCGGCAATACCTTTTTGTCGCGCATGGCGAACAGCAGCTTCTGCGTGCCGCGCGTGCCCGCGGCGAGCACGACGTGCGAAGCGGTGAGCGTCCTGGGCTGCTTGCGAAGCCACGCGCCGGTGCGGGCGGTGGACACGTCCCAGGTGCCGTCGGGATGCGGACGTAGCTCGGTGACCGTCGTCATCGGAATGATCTCGGCGCCTGCCTTTTCCGCCAGGTAGAGGTAGTTCTTCACCAAGGTGTTCTTGGCGCCGTACTTGCAGCCCACCATGCAGTCGCCGCATTCGACGCACCCGGTGCGCTCGGGGCCGACGCCGCCGAAGTACGGATCGGGCACCGTCTTGCCCGGCTCGCCGAAGAACACGCCGACGGGAGTCTGCACGAACGTGTCGCCGACGCCCATGTCGTCGGCGACGGCCTTGAAGACCTCGTCGGCGGGCGTCAGGTGCGGATTGCGGACCACGCCGAGCATCTGCTGCGCGCGCTCGTAGTAGGGGGTCAGCTCGTCGCGCCAATCGGTGATGTCACGCCACTGCGCGTCGCGGAAGAACGGCTCCGGCGGCACGTACAGGGTGTTCGCGTAATTCAACGAACCGCCCCCCACGCCCGCGCCGCCGAGGATGAGGACATTGCGGAGCGGATGGATGCGCTGGATTCCATAGCAGCCGAGGGCGGGCGCCCACAGGAACTTCTTCAGCTCCCAGCTGGTCTCGGGCAACTCGTCGTCGGCGAAGCGCCTGCCCGCCTCCAGTACGCCGACCTTGTAACCCTTCTCCACCAGCCGGAGCGCGGTGACGCTGCCGCCGAACCCCGAACCGACGATCAGCACGTCGAAATCCGTCGTCCGCTGGTCCATGTGGAACTCCTCGATCGTGTCGCCAGTGACTCGGCTTACACTACTCTCCGGTAAGTAGCGGTCCGCAACTCGGCTGGAAACGGCGGATCGCTGCGGTAATGCGGTTTGCCAGGAGTTACCCGGACCGTTTTCAGAGCGATGCTCTCATTAGTTGACAACGCTCTCTGAATGGCGCATGGTTTTGTCATGCCGACGACACCGCGTGCCCGGGCCAGGGCCCAGACCATGAACGACATCGTCCGGATCGGGCGCGAACACCTGGCGACCGACGGCGCCGCCGCCCTGTCGCTGCGTGCGGTGGCGCGTGACCTCGGCGTGGTCTCCTCGGCGGTGTACCGATATGTCCGCAGTCGCGACGAGTTGCTGACCCTGCTCGTCGTGGACGGTTACAACGCGCTCGGCGACGCGGTCGACGCCACGGTGGCGGCCGAGGCCGATCCGATCGACGGGTTGCGGGCGCTCGGGCGAACGGTACGGCGCTGGGCGCTGGCCGAACCCGCCCGCTACGGGTTGCTGTTCGGCACGCCGGTCCCCGGTTACGAGGCACCGGCTGCCGAGACCATCGCGCCGGGCACCCGCGTGATCGCCACGATGCTGACCCTCTTCGCTCGGGCATACGAAGCAGGCGAACTCGTGGCCCCGGCGGGGGAGCCCCGGATATCCACCGCTCTCGCGGGCAGTTTCACGCGGATCCGCGACCAGTTCCAGCTGGAGGTGCCCGATTGGCTGATCGTCCGCGGCGTGACGTTCTGGGTCGGTCTGTTCGGGGCGGTGAGCGCGGACGTCTTCGACATGTACGGCGCCGACACCTTCGCCGACCGGGAGGAATTGTTCGAACTGCAACTCGACGGGCTGTTGGACATGCTCGGTCACCGGCCGTGATTCCGCCCCCGGACGGGGGAGTCCGCGATCGGTCGTGGCGGCGTGTGTTGCGATGGGAGGCGTGACTTCCTCCGAACAGCCCCCGGCACCCGATATCAGTGCGGCGACGGCATGGGCGCGCCGGATCGGTGTGCGGATGCCACTGGTCAACGCGCCGATGGGTGGCGTAGCGGGCGGACGGCTCGCCGCGGCGGTGACCGCGGCCGGTGGACTGGGCATGATCGGGATGGGCAGCGCCGGATCGGTCGCGGCGCTGGAGCGGGAACTTCCGCACATCCGGGGCTTGGACGGGCCGTTCGGCATCGGTCTCGTCGATTGGGTCGTCGCGCGCGAGCCGCGGCTGCTGGAGGTCGCGATCGAGGCTCGTCCCGCCCTGATCTCGGTGAGCTTCGGCGCGGACCTGGATTGGGCGGCTCGCGTCGCGGACGCGGGAATCGTCCCGGCCACCCAGGTCTACAGCGGGCAGGACGCGCGGCGTGCGCAAGACGCGGGCATCGGCGTCCTCGTGGCCCGCGGCGTGGAGGGCGGCGGACACGGCGCCGTGAACGCGCCGCTGCTGCCGCTGCTGGACGAGGTGCTGGCCGTGGCGACGGTCCCGGTGCTCGCGGCGGGCGGCATCGGGGCACCGCGGGATCTCGCCGCCGTACTCCGAGCGGGGGCCAGTGGCGCATGGCTCGGTACTTGTCTGGCGGCGTGCTCGGAATCGTTGCTGTCGGATGCGGGCCGCCGAGCCCTGCTCGACGCGCGCGGTACCGACACCGTGCTCACCCGCGCCTACGACGTGGGGATGGAATTGCCGTGGCCGGTGAGGTTTCCCGCGCGAGTGCTGCGCACCGGATTCACCGACCGATGGACCGGACGGGAGGAGGAACTCGCCATGGATCCGGTGGCCAAGCACGCGCTCACCGCCGCGCTCGCCGCGAACGATCCGGCCGTCGCGCCGATCGACGCGGGCTCACGCGTCGACCTGGTGACCTCAGTGGAACCGGCCGCTCGAGTGCTGGAGCGGCTGTGGTCAGGGGCGACGGGATCGGTCGCGGGCTGAGCGTTTCAGTCCTCGCTGCTGGTCCGCTCGCCGAGATAGCGGAGCAGCTCGGGATCGGAGGAGGTCAGCCGATCGACTTCCTCACCGCCGGTGCATTGGTAGAGCGCGACGGTGACCGAACCGGATCGGCGCCCGGCGACCCGCCACACCCCGCCCGCGTCGGTCCAGCGCCGGAGTACCGCGACGGGATCGTCGGTCACCGCCTACCTCCACTCGCCGGCATGCGGCGTCGATCTCACCGTGGCACGGTGACCGGGTCGGAGCAGCTTGCCGGTCCGTCCACGAAAGAGCAATCCTTCGGCGCGCGGGTCGGCCGGTACCCGGGCGCGACGCCGCCGGTTCGGGTGATGTCCGTATAGGCGGCCACCGCGTCCGTTGGCTTGCGCGTCAGGGCCGGATCGGTGCGGACGTCGACCGTGTACAGGCCGAAACGTGGTGTGTAGGAACCCCACTCGTAGTTGTCGGTGAGACTCCAGTAGTTGTAGCCGATCAGATCGATGCCGTCGGCCTTGGCGCGCTGTAGCCAGTAGACGGTGTCGCGGAGGGAATCGGCGCGGCCGTATCCGTCCGCCCGTGGCAGGCCGTTCTCGGTGGGCATTCCGTTCTCCACGATGTAGAGCGGCTTGCCGGGGAACTGGCGCGCGTAGTGCTGCAGCGCGTAGTAGATGCCTTCCGGCTGCAATGGATTCTTCCACAATTCGGTGAGATTCCCCGTGGTAGTGAGGCTGTCGGGGGAGAGGCCGTAGTAGTAGTCGATGCCGATGTAGTCGAGCTTCGCGGCGATCCTGTCCACCAGTGGCTTGTTCACCACGTCCTCGGCGGCCGGGATGTAGGCGACATTGCTGGTCACCATCGCATCCGGCTGAACTCGGTGAATGAAGTCGTAGATGCTGTTGTGCGCCTCGGCGATCCGGTCCTGCATCGCGGGCGCGGCGGCGGGCGGCAATCCGCCGTTGCGCAGTTCGTTCACCACGTAGAAGGTCGGCTCGTTGAATGTGACCCACAACGGCTTGTACGGGGCGTAGCGATCGACCACCGCGCGTGCGTTGGCAAGCCAGTCCTCGACGATTCCCGCGTTGTTCCAGCCCCCGCGGTCGACTGCCCAACCCGGATAGACCCAGTGGTCGAGGGTGATCATGGGGCGCATGCCCGCGGCTGTGATCGCGGCGACCACGTTGTCGTAGAACCGCAATCCCTCGGGGTCCCACTTGCCAGGCTCGGGCTGGAGCCGAGCCCACTCGATGCCGATGCGATACACCTTCACGCCCAGGCCCGCGGCGAGAGCGATGTCCGAGCGGTAGCGCGAATAGAAGTCGATTGAATCCTGATACGGGTCCGATGTCTTGCCAGACGCGACGTAACGGGACCAGTTGCTGTCCGGGGCATGGCCTTCCGACTGGTACCCCGACGCGGCGACGCCCCAGAGGAAGTCCGGGCCCATCGGCGTGACCACGTCGGGTGGCGCGGGCCGCGCCGCCGCCGGAGCGGCGACTCCGAGCAAGGCGACGGCGACAGCCGCGAGGGCGGCCGAGACGCGGCGGGGGTGGGAACGCATCGAACTCCTGTTCCGAAAGGGGCGACGGGCGCTCATGGACCTCCGGCGCGCGGATGGGGTAGGGGCCACGGGGGACAGGGTAACTGGTCGCTTGTCCGTTTTCAGGAAGATGCGAGGGGCGGCGGGCGAGACGACACACTCTGACTTGCTCGGACAGCTACGTAGGGGTGGTGGCGCAGCCACTTGCGCCCAAAAAATATAGATACGTAGATATTCGCATCTAACTATATGATCACAATCAGCAATTCAGCTGACGTCCACATCAAAAAAACCAGCAAAGAGGAGGAGGGGTCCGTGCTGGGGCCGGGGATTCCGGTCAGGCGAGCTCGTCGGCCGAGGCGTGGCCGGCGGCTGCGCTACGTCGGAGGAATTCCGCGATCAGCTCGAGTTCGGCATCGGTGTAGCCATCGCAGATGGCGTCCATCCGGCCGTTCATTCCGCTGAAAATCCGGTAGAGCTCAGGGTTTCGGTCGTGCAGTGCACGCACGGTGACGGCACGTCGGTCGGCGCCCTCGGGATCACGCTCGCGGATCACCCAGCCGCCACGCTGGAGGCGGTCCAGAATGCCGGTCAACGTCGCCGGGTGCAGACCGGCGCGTGCCGCCAACGCGGTCGGCGTCAGCGGCCCGTGTCGGTTGATCAGATCCAGGCAGGTCCAGTCGACGTCCTTCAGTTCCACCTTGTTGCCGAAGCGGCGGTTGAGTACGGACAGCTGGGTGTTCAGATCGCGTAGCGCCTCTTTGACGGACGTGACCAACCGCCGGTGTCGCCGGGTCGCGGCCGGATCGGCTACGGAACTCATCCAAGTCACCTTCGCGATTCTTTGTATGGATTCCGTATTATACGCATCGCCAACTGGAAGAGGCGCCGCCGTGCGCTCAGTGCTTGCCGAGCGCCTCGGTGCGAATCAGTCGTAGCAGGCTGGGATTGTTCGAGGTGGTGACGACGCTGACGATCTTCTGGACATATCGGTCGTCGTCGACGAGCCGGAGTAGGCAGGCGGCCAGGTCCGCTCGGGAGGTGAACCGGCCCTCGGCGTGGCCTTCCGCGACTGTGTAGTCGGTGACGAGCGCGGAGGTGTACAGGCCACTCGGGCGCACGACCGTCCAGTCGAGTTCGGTTTCCGTGAGCAGGGATTCCATCGCACGCATATCGTCGTAGAGCGTTTTGCCCATGACCTGCGTGAGGTAGGGCTGCAAGACGCGATTGAACAGAAAGCCCGCGTCCGCATGTGGTTTGGGGTCCACGGCACTGGACGAGACGACCGCGATACGGCGTACCGCGTGCTTGCGCATGGCGGCGACGATATTGGCGACCCCGGCCGAATACGTCGTGATCGGTTGCTTGCTGTAGGGCACACCGAGTGTCGACAGCACCGCGTCGCCGCCCGCGATCGCGCTCTCGACGGAGTCCGCCGCATGGACGTCGCCCTCGAACGTTGTGAGCCGGTCGTGTTCGAGCGGGAAGTCGCGTGGCTTGCGAGTGACCGCGACGACGTCATGACCGGCCGCGAGGGCCTGAGTGGTCAGCAAGCGGCCGGTGGGACCGTTCGCCCCGAAGACGATGAGACGCATTGTTGTTCCTTCTGAGTTGGTACGGGCCCGGGAAAGCGGCACCGGAAGGGACGGCGTCACGACCACTCCGCCCGGTGATCGGCGGCCCATGTCGCGAACGAGCGTGCCGGACGGCCGAGAATCGCGTCCACCTCGTCAGTGACGGTGGGCGTTCGGTCGAGTTCACGAGCGTAGCGGTCCATGAGTGCGAGCACGAAGCGCTCGTCGAGACCTTGCCCGATCATCGCGCACGTGGCTGCTTCAACCGGAACCTGTTGAAAGCGAAGGGGTCTGCCGATCGTGTCGCCGATGACGGCGACCATCCGCTCCAGGCTCACGGCCTCGGGACCGGTGATGGTTATGCGGCGGCCGAGGAGACTGTCGTCCCACATGGCACGTGCGATGACGTCCGCGACATCCTGTTCGTGGATGACCGCCTCGGCGAAAGACGCATACGGGCCGAAGACGGTGTCACCAGCGGCCACTTGCTTTCGCCACATCGCCAAGGTGTTCATGGCGAACGAACTCGGTCGTACGCTCACCCACGGCAGTCCGCTCGCGACGACCGCCCGCTCGACCTCCGTGTTGCGGTCACCGTTGTATCGGGAGGGCTGGTGGGCGGGTTCGTCGTCGGCGTTGCAGGCCGACATGACGACGACCCGGCCGACACCGCATGTCGCGGCGCGCCGGACCAGTTCGGCGACATGATCCTTGCTTGCCCGCGGGTGGACGAACAGGGCCTCGACCCCCTGGAGGGCATCGTTCACCTCTTCGAACGCCACGACTTCCACATCTTCGGGAATGCCGGCGACGGGCTGTCGAGAGACGGCGCGGATTCTCGTTCCGGTGGATAGCAAAGCGCTGACGAGGGGGCGGCCGATGGTGCCGGTGGCGCCGGTGATCAGGTACATGTCAACTCCTATCTAACTCATATCGTATGAGTTAGATACTACATGCTGCGCTGCGCGGATCAATATGAGTTTCGTAATTTATGACTGCACCCGACCATGCGCAGACCTCGGTGCGAGGTGTTAGATCTAGAGCGCCTGCCAAGTCGCGAGTTCGCTACGGAAAGGTGTCCCGATATGGTCTCGAATCCGGTGCCGGCCTTGGCTCGACGGCTGGCCCAGCGGCGCTGGGTCATGCGATCGGCGCCGGTCGTGCTGCGGGTCGAACGCTTGATCCGGCGGGCGAGCGGCGGACGAAAAGGGGTCCTGGATCTGGCGGGGCTGCCGTCCGTCGAGGTCACCGTGCCGGGGCGGAAGACGGGAATCCCGCGCACCACATCGTTGCTCTACGTGCCGCACGGTGCGGACTTCGTCGTCCTCGGTTCGAATTGGGGCGGTCCGAAGCATCCGGCCTGGTCGGCGAATCTGCGTGCGGCGCAAACCGCCTCGGTCCGGCACAAGGGCGAGCAGTTCCCGGCCACGGTGCGCGAGATCACCGGCGTGGAGCGTAAACGCGTCTGGGATCTGGCGGTCGAGTTCTGGCCCGGCTACGCCATGGAGTACGAACTGTCCGGCGGCCGGGTGTTCCGCATCTTCGAGCTACGCCGCGTATCCGACTGACGGTGGCATCGGAAACGAGTGGCGGCCAGGTGTTCGGTGGCCGGTTACGGTGGGACGGTGACCACGCATCTGACCCACTGGGGCGCGTTCGAGGCGGACAGCGACGGCGAGCGGCTCACAGCGGTCCGGCCGTGGCACGGTGACCCGGAGCCGGTGCCGCTGATCGGCAATGTCGCTTCGGCACAGCATCATCCGACGCGTATCGATCGGCCGTATGTTCGTCGGGGCTGGCTGGAGAACGGCCCGGGCCCAGGTGCGCGGGGCTCGGAGTCTTTCGTCCCGGTCTCGTGGGAGCGCGCGCTGGACCTGCTGGCCGGCGAGCTCGGCCGGGTGTACCAGGAGCATGGAGCGCAGGCGGTGTACGGCGGCTCGTACGGCTGGGCCAGCGCCGGGCGATTCCATCACGCGCAGAGTCAATTGCACCGCTTCTTGAACTGTCTCGGCGGCTACGTCCGGCACGTGAACAGCTACAGCCTGGGTACCTCGACGGTGTTCCTGCCGTATGTCATCGGTGATATCGGCTGGGTGACGCAGCAGGCGACGGCGAAGACGGTCTTGGCCGAACATTCCGAGCTCGTGGTGGCTTTCGGTGGTTTGTCGCCGAAGAACGCGGCCGTGTCGCCGGGCGGGGTCTCGCGCCACAACATGCGCGCCTGGATCGTGGCGGCGCGGGCGCGGGGTTGCCGTTTCGTGTCGATCAGTCCGCTGCGCGACGACACCCCGCGGGAGAGCGAAGCAGAGTGGATCGCGCCGCGGCCGGGTACCGACGTGGCGATGATGCTGGCGCTCGCCCAGGTGCTGGACGCGGAGGGTTTGGCGGACGAACAGTTCCTGCGTGAGTACACGGTGGGCTTCGACCGCTTCGCGGAGTACCTGCGCGGTGCGGTGGACGGAGTGGTCAAGGATCCGGAGTGGGCTGCGGCCATCACCGGTGTGCCTGCCGACCGTATCCGGACGCTGGCTCGCGAAATGGCTGCCGCGCGAACCCTGGTGACGGTGAGTTGGTCGTTGCAGCGGGCGCACCATGGTGAGCAGCCGCTGTGGGCGGGTGTGGCGCTCGCGGCGATGCTGGGGCAGATCGGGCTTCCCGGAGGCGGGTTCGGACACGGGTACGGCTCGGCCGCCGGTGTCGGGGAGCCCGCGCGCGTGCCCGCGCCGCGACTTCCGCAGGGGCGCAATGGCGTGGACGCCTTCATTCCGGTCGCGCGGATCGCGGACATGCTGCTCGAGCCGGGCGCACCCTTCCGCTACAACGGCCGGGAGCTGGTGTATCCGGAAGTGCGGTTGGTGTACTGGTGTGGCGGCAATCCGTTCCATCACCATCAGGACCTGGCTCGGCTGCGTACGGCGTTCGGTCGTTCGGACACGGTGGTTGTGCACGATGCGTTCTGGACGGCCACCGCGCGGCACGCCGACATCGTGCTCCCGGCGACGATGTCGATCGAGCGCGACGACTACGGCGTGGGGGAAGGCGACCGTTCGTTCTTCCCGATGAAGGCGCTGACTCGCCCGTATGGGCAGGCGCGCGACGACTATTCGATCTTCGCCGAGACGGCCGATCGGCTCGGTGTCGGCAGGGAATTCACCGAGGGGCGTTCGGCGGTCGAGTGGCTGCGGCATCTGTATGAGCCATGGCGTGTCGAGCAGTCGCTCGCGGGGCACGAGCTGCCGGATTTCGACGCGTTCTGGGCCGGTGAGGTCCTCGAGCTTCCGGTTCCGGACCCGAATCAGGTGTTGGCCGCGGACTTTCGCGCCGACCCGGATCGGCACCCGCTGAGCACGCCCAGCGGGAAGATCGAGATCTTCTCCGCGACCATCGATGGCTTCGGGTACGCCGATTGCCCGGGGCATCCGGTGTGGTTGGAGCCGGAGGAGTGGCTCGGTGGTGCGGCGGCGGCGCGGTTCCCCTTGCAGTTGGTGGCGAATCAGCCGCGGACCAAGCTGCACAGCCAGCTCGACGTGGGTGCCTACAGCCGGTCGGTGAAGATCTCCGGGCGTGAACCGATCCGGATGCATCCCTCGGACGCCGACGCGCGTGGTCTGCGTGCCGGTGAGATCGTGCGGGTGTTCAACGAGCGGGGCAGTTGCCTGGCCGGTCTGGTGGTCGACGACGGGGTGCGGGCCGGTGTCGCGCAGTTGTCCACCGGAGCGTGGTACGACCCCGACCCGGCGGACCCGACGTTCTGCCGGCACGGTAATCCGAACGTGCTCATCGCCGATCGTCCTTCTTCGACGCTCAGCCAGGGGTGCGCCGGGCAGCTCACGCTGGTGGAGGTGGAGCGTTATGCGGGCCCGATCACGGAGGTGGAGGTGATGCGGCCGCCGCACACGGTGGTTCCGGGCGCGCTTTGAGGTCGCCGATGGCGGGCATGCCGAGTCGCTCGGCTTCGGGGCGGATGGGGCCGATTCCGTCGTGCTGTCGAGCGTTCGGAAAGCGGGTGGTCGGGCCGGTGGGGAGGCTGTACTCATCCGGGTCCTCGGCGATGCGGGAACGATCATATAAACGTCGAATGGTTGTAGGCTACGCCGGTCGATCGGGGTTACGCATCCATGTGAGCAGGGATGACGGTCGATGTCGGATTTGGGATACGGCGTGGGTGACAACGTAAGGTTGTCGCTGGAGGTGTTGGGTGGAGCTGGATCTCGCGGCGGTGCGCGCGTTCGTCGTGGTGGTCGAGGAGCAGCAGTTCGGTCATGCGGCCTCGGTGCTGGGGATCAGCCAGCAGGCGGTGTCCAAGCGCATCGCGAAGCTCGAGTCGCAGCTGGGAGCCGAACTGTTCGACCGCGGGCACGGCGGCAGTGTGCCGACGGCGGCCGGTACTCGATTGCTGCCGTACGCGCGTTCCTTGCTCGTCGGCTCCGAGGCCGCGGTGCGGGCGGTGCGCGAGGTAGTGCGGCCGTTGCGGGTCGCGGTGCTGGGGAAACGGGTGGCCGCGACCGATTTGATGGAGTTCTATCTCGCGCGTCATCCGCACCGCGACACCGAGATCGTCATCTCGAATATGATCACGACCTCGCGGGAAGCGTTGCGCGGTGGCGTCGTCGACGCGGCTCTCGCTCGCGCGTACGGCGGCCCGGTGGCTCTGTCCGACGATATCGTGGCCGCTCCCGCGTATTTGGAGCCGTTGTATCTGCTGGTGGGTAAGGATCATCTGTTCGCGGGCCGGTCGACGATCGCGTTGCGGGAACTCGCCGGGCAGCCGGTGTGGGTGCCCGGCGCGGCCGTGCCGTCGGAGTGGGCCGACTTCTATCGAGATCTCAGCGCGTTCAGCGGGATTCCGGTCGACACCAGGGGTCCGCTGGTGGGTATGGCCGAGATCGTCGAACGTATCGCGGACTCGTCGTCGTTGACGACGTTCAGCGGCGACGGGGGCCAGACGCCGTGGCATCCGAACGTGCGGCGCCTGACGATCGTCGATCCGACCCCCGCCTATCCGCTGGCGTTGTTGTGGTCGGCGGGCAACCGGCATCCGGGACTGCGGCATTTGGCCGAGCACGTCGCGGACAACTACAACCGGGATACCGCCGCCGCCTGCTGGGTTCCCGATTCCGATCGGGCGCTGTTCGGCGTGCCCGGTGCGGTGGCCCGGCGGTAGTGTCCGCTCGTGCCTCTACCATTCCCCTGGTGACCGGATACGACCCGCTCGACGCGTTCGAGCATCTCGACACCTCGACGCTACCGCCGCGACAGCAGCGGATTCTCGCCACGATTCGGGACTGGGTTGGCCGGCACGGGTATCCGCCGAACACGCGTGAGATCGGTGACGCGGTGGGTCTGCGGTCGTCGTCGTCGGTGTCGAAGCATCTGAAGAGCCTGGAGGAGCGCGGTTTCCTGCGCCGCAGCCGGACGGTGTCGCGGCCGATCGACGTGCGGATGTTTCTGCACGCGCCCGCGCGGCGGGAGATCGCGGAGGATTCGGTGGCGGTACCGGTGGTCGGTGACATCGCGGCGGGCGCTCCGATCCTGGCCGAGGAGCACGGCGAGGACACGATGACGTTGCCGCGTGAGCTGGTCGGGCGCGGCACGGTGTTCGGGCTGCGAGTGCGCGGCGATTCGATGATCGATGCGGCCATCTGCGATGGCGACCTCGTGGTTGTGCGTAAGCAGCACGAGGCGCATTCCGGCGAGATCGTGGCGGCGATGATCGATGGAGAGGCGACGGTGAAGGTGTACCGGCGGCGCAACGGTCATGTGTACTTGGAGCCGCGCAACCCGGCCTACGAGGTGATCGATGGCGACGAAGCGGTCGTGCTCGGTAAGGTCGTGTCGGTGATGCGGCGCGTCTGACCTCGGCCGACTCTTCCCCGCGCGGTGTGGCCGTTCGGCCGTTGCCGTGGCGGTCGCCGTACTCTGAACGGCATGTCGGAGTTTGCGCGGACGCCTCTGGGCGCCGGGTTCGAGCAGCTGGTGCGGTTGCTCGACGGGCGCCGGGTCGTCGCGTTGACCGGCGCCGGGATCTCGACCGACAGTGGGATCCCGGACTATCGTGGTCCGTCCTCGCCGCCGCGCAACCCGATGACCTACCAGCAGTTCGTCGGTGATCCGGTGTTCCGGCAGCGGTACTGGGCGCGCAATCACGTCGGTTGGCGGCGTATGGACGGGTCGCGCCCCAATCCCGGCCATCGTGCGCTGGCCCGGCTGGAACGCATGGGCGTGGTCACCGGGCTGATCACCCAGAACGTGGATCTGCTGCACACCAAGGCGGGGCATCGGCGGGTGATCGATCTGCACGGCACCTACGCGCGGGTTCGTTGCCTGAGCTGCGCGTCCCTGGTCTCGCGGATGTCGCTGGCCGACCGGCTGGAGGCGGCCAATCCGGGCTTCGCGGAGGCCGCGATGACCGATGGCCTCGAGGTCGCGCCCGACGCGGACGCGGTGGTCGGCGACACCGGAAGCTTCCGGATGGTGGATTGCGCGCGCTGTGGCGGCATGCTGAAGCCCGATATCGTCTATTTCGGGGAGAACGTGCCCAAGGAGCGGGTCGCGGCGGCGTATGAGCTGGTCGACGCCGCGGACGCGGTGCTGGTGGCCGGGTCGTCGCTGACGGTGATGTCCGGGCTGCGTTTCGTGCGCTACGCCGCGAGGCGGGGTTGTCCCGTCGTCATCGTCAATCGGGGCCGCACGCGCGGTGACGAGTTGGCGGCGCTCACGCTGGATGGCGGGTGCTCGACCGTGCTTTCCGCTCTCGCCGAGCGCTTGAGCGAAACGGGTGTTCGGGTGATGGCTGCGCACCACTCAGCCGGGCCGGACGAATCCGTCCAGCGATGACTCGACCGGACGACCGTCCCGGGCAAATCCGGGTCCGAGCATCCAGCCGCTGAGGCGAACACGCGTCTTTCCTGCTGAGCGAGGTGGCCGCGCCGGGCTCGGGTTCAGGATCGCGCTGATCGCAACCATTCTGTGAACCGGCGGCGGCCCTTACTGTTCCGGACAGTACTTCTCGTGTGAGGACCGTGTCCGATGACATTGCAGTTGGATCCGACCACATCGGCGCCACCTTCTTCCCCCGCCGAGGCGACCGGCGAAAGCCCGGCTCCGTTCACCCGCAGGCTGCTCGGCCTGGTCCGGGCGTCCTCCGGATTGATTCTGGCGGTGGTCATCTGGCAGTGGGGCGCGCGTAATCCCGAGGCACCGACAGGAGCAGACGCATGAGTGAACCGTTGCAGATCAGCACGGATGTCTTGGTGATCGGCGGCGGGCCCGCGGCCTGCTGGGCCGCGATCCACGCCAGGGAAGCGGGCGCCGAGGTGACGTTGGTGGACAAGGGCTACTGCGGGACCAGCGGCGCTACCGCCCCCGCCGGCACCGGCGTGTGGTACGTGGCGCCGGAGGCGAACGCCCGGGCCAACGCGAAAGCCGGCCGGGAGGCGCTGGGCGGGCATCTGGCCGATCACTACTGGATGGACCGGGTGCTCGATCAGACCTACGCGAACATGGATCGGCTCGCGGTGGAGGGCCGGTACCCGTTCCCCGTGGACCCCGGTACCGGGGCGCAGATCCGTACCGGCGTGCAGGGCCCGGAGTACATGCGCCGGATGCGGGCGTGGGTGAAACGGATCGGGGTGCGCATCCTCGACCACTCGCCGACGCTGGAATTGCTGGTGGACGCCGAGGGTGTGGTGCGCGGCGCGGCGGGCTACCAGCGCCAAGCCGATCGGGACTATCGCGTGGTGGCCGGTGCGGTGGTGCTCGCGAGCGGGGGCTGCGCGTTCCTGTCCCGGGCGCTCGGCACCAACGTCGACACCGGTGACGGCGCGCTGATGGCGGCCGAGGTGGGCGCCCGGTTCTCGGGCATGGAATTCTCCAACGCGTACGCGATCGTGCCGAAGGGGTCGACGATCACCAAGACCGCCTACTACGGGTATGCGACGTTCTTCCACGAGGACGGGCGAGTGCTCGAGGGCGCGGGCTCGACCAAGGGCCGTTCGGTGATCGCGCGGACGCTGCTGCGGGAGAAGGTGTTCGCCCAGCTCGATCGTGCCGATGCGACGGTTCAGGCGCAGATGCGACTGGGGCAGCCGAATTTCTTCCTGCAGTTCGATCGGCGCGGCATCGACCCGTTCACCGACCGGTTCGAGGTGGACCTGCTCGCCGAGGGCACCGTCCGCGGCACCGGCGGAATCGACGTCGTCGACGACGACTGCGCCACCACGGTGCCGGGCCTGTACGCCGCGGGTGACGCGGCGACCAGGGAACGGATCTGTGGCGGATTCACCGGTGGCGGCAGCCACAATTCGGCGTGGGCGATGTCGTCGGGCAGTTGGGCAGGGCGCGGAGCGGCGACGTTCGCGTTGCGATCGGGCGGCCCTCGGAGTGTCGATCTGCGTGGCGCCGGGCGCACCGGGTTGCGGCCGGAGCACGGTGGATCGGTCCGGGCCGCGGATGTGGTCGAGGCCGCGCAGCAGGAGCTGATCCCGTTCGAAAAGAATTACCTGCGCCACGGTGACCGGATCCGGCCCGCGCTCGCGGAGCTGGACGGTGTGTGGGAGCACGCGGCGCGCGGTTTGGGCGGCGGGACCGGAGACGAGCGAGTGCGGGCGCGGCAGGCCGCCGCGATCACCGCTGTGGGACGGTTGATGTACCGGTCGACGCTGGCGCGCACGGAGACGCGCGGGATGAGCAAACGCGCCGATCACCCGGATCTGGATCCGCGCCAGCATCACCACATCCTGTCCGGCGGTTTGGACGAGGTGTGGACGGCGACGGCCGCGGCGACCGGCGCCTCGGCGGTGGCGTCATGATCGAGATCCTGCGCGCGGGTGACTGCATCGCCTGTGACAAATGTGTGGACGTGTGCCCCACGAACGTCTTCGATCGCACGGAGGGCGGAATCCCGGTCATCGCGCGGCAATCCGATTGCCAGACCTGCTTCATGTGCGAGGCGTACTGCCCCACGGACGCGCTGTACGTCGACCCGGAGGCGACTCCGCTGGCCGATCCCGGCGCGGTCGGCGAGGACCACATCGGCCGCTACCGCAGGGAGCTGGGATGGGGCCGCGGCCGCACACCCGGCAGTCTCGTCGCGGTGGGGCCGCGTCTGCCGCACGGCGCTCCGCCGCCGCGGCTGTCCGAACTCTGAACGACGAAGGCGAATCATGCGCGTATTCACGCTGATCGTGACCGCTCTGGTGTCGGCGCTGTTGCCGGCCGTCACCGGCTGCGGGGCCGACCGGCGGAGCATTCGTCGACGTCGCCCGGTGAAGCGGTGACCGCGGCCGAGCGTTAGGGGTGCGGTCCGATCAGCGCGATCGCGGTCTCGACCGCCACCTCGACCATGCCGCCGATGTCGCCGCCGTCTTCCACGGTGGTGGCGATGAGTTCCCGGAAGCCGCCGAACAGGATGGTCGCCACCTGCCGGGACGGCGGCCGCAGTCCGGCGGCTGCGAATTCCGGTGTGTCGGTGAGTTTCTGGATCAGGGCGATGAACGTTTCGCCGACCTCGCGTTGCAGGTGACGGGCGTCCTCGCCGAGGGCGGGGACGACCCGGATCCAGCTGAGGGTGATGGAGGGATCGTCCTGTGCGGTGCGTATCCACGCCTCGATGGCGTGGCGCACCTGCGTGCGCCATGGCATGTGCGGGTCGACCGCGGCCTCGATCTGCTGGATCGTCTCCTTGTTGCGCTCGGTCAGCAGGGTGATGAAACAGTCCTGTTTGCTGGTGAAGTGCTCGTAGAAGGTGCGGCGCGAGGTGCGGGCGTGGCGGACCACGTCGGCGACGGTGGAGTCCTGGTACCCGCGTTCGCGCACGGCGACGGCCATGGCGTCGAGCAGGCGGCGGCGAAACCCGGAATCCGAGCCGTTGTCGGCGGAGGTGCGGGGTACGGGCTCGGCGCGGGTCACGAGAATCAGGTTAGTTTCTCCGCTCGGGTCACCGCGCCCGGCCCGAGCCGCACGGCGGGCGGGTGTCGCGCACCGGCGCGCGGTCAGGCCGTCACCTGCCCGGAATCGTGCCCCTGCGTCACGGCATGGGCATCGTGGGCCGGTGCGTCCGCGCCGGTGAAGCGGATGGTGCCGTCGTCGATGCGGCCGTAGCGCAGGGTGAGCACATCGTGGCCGTAGCTCATCCCCAGCCGCCACGGGGCTCGGGAGCCCGCCTTGGGGAAGCGGTCGATGTCGCGCAGCACGTAGCCGGCCGGGAAGTCCAGCAGTGGCTCGGGGGCCACGGCGGGGTCCGGCCACGGGGTGGTCTGCCGATAGCCGCCCTCGTCCATGTGGCGCAGCAACCGGCAGACGAACTCGCTGACCAGATCGGCTTTCAGTGTCCAGGACGCGTTGGTGTAGCCGATGGTGAAGGCGAAGTTCGGCACTCCGCTGAGCATCATCCCCTTGTAGGCCATGGTCTGGTGCAGCGCGACCTTGTGTCCGTCCACCGCGAGCCGGATGCCGCCGAGTGCGAGCAGTCGCAGGCCGGTCGCGGTCACCACCACGTCGGCGTCGAGTTCGCGCCCGGAGGCCAGGCGCAGTCCGGTCGCGGTGAACGTGTCGATGCGATCGGTGACCACCGTGGCGCGGCCGTCGCGGATGGCGCGGAACAGATCCCCGTCCGGCACCAGGCACAGCCGCTGATCCCACGGCTGGTAGGACGGTTTGAAGTGGGTGTCGACGTCGTAACCGTCGGGCAGTTGCTTGATGGTCAGATCGCGGATGAACTTGCGCATCTGCCGCGGCCGCCGCCTGCTGAACTGGTAGATCAGCGTGCTGATCAGCACGTTCTTCCAGCGGACGACCGTGTATGCGCGCCGCGGGCCCAGCAGTCGCCGCAGCCGGTCGGCGACGGTGTCGCGGGCGGGGACGGGCAGGATGTAGGTCGGTGACCGTTGCAGCATCGTCACCTGTGCGGCGGTCCGGGCCAGGGCCGGGACCAGGGTCACGGCGGTGGCGCCGCTGCCGATGACGACCACCCGCTTGCCCGCACAGTCCAGGTCCTCGGGCCAGTGCTGCGGATGCACCAGTCGGCCGCCGAAATCCTCGACGCCGGCGAACTGCGGTGTGTAGCCCTCGTCGTAACGGTAGTAACCGCTGCATACGAGCAGGAAATCGCAGGTGATCACGCTTGTGGCGCCGTCGTGTTCGGCCAGCACGGTCCAGCGGGACTCGGCGCTGGACCAGGACGCTTCGGTTACCCGATGCCCGTAGCGGATGAATCGGTCGATGCCGGCGTCGGTGGCGGCGTCGCGGATGTAGCGCAGGATGGCGGGACCGTCGGCGATGGCCTCGGCTTGCGTCCACGGGCGGAATCGGTATCCGAGGGTGTGCATGTCGGAGTCCGAGCGCACGCCGGGGTAGCGGAACAGATCCCAGGTGCCGCCGAGGTCGTCGCGTGCCTCGAGGATCGCGTAGCTGCGGGCGGGGAACGCCGCCTGCAGGTGGTGGGCCGCGCCGATGCCGGACAGGCCCGCGCCGACGATCAGGACGTCGAGGTGTTCGCTCATGCCGGTGCTCCCGTGGTGTCGCGGGTGCGCAGGCGGCGCTCGAGCAACGCGACCGCACCGTAGTAGTGGGTGGGTGTCACCCGCGCCAAGAGGTCGAACAGATAGGCGTCGGGTCCGACGAGGATGCGGGACTTGCCGTGTTCGACGCCGCGGCGGATGATTTCGGCCGCTTTCTCCGGCGTGGTGAGGGTCAGCGCCTCGAATTCCGCCGCCATCTGCTCGTGCGTGCGGCCGCGGCCCTCGGGGTCCTTGCGGACCCGGGCGTTGCGCGCGATGTTGGTGCTGATGCCGCCGGGGTGGACGTTCACCGCGGACACGCCGGTGCCGCGCAGTTCCTGGCGCAGGGCGTCGGTGAACCCGCGCACCGCGAATTTCGCCGCGCAGTAGGCGCTTTGGTTGGGCATGCCGAGCAGCCCGAACACGCTCGAGGTGTTGACGATGACGCCGTGATCCTGCTCGACGAGGATGGGCAGGAAGGCGCGCGTGCCGTTGACGACTCCGTCGAAGTTGATCCGCCGCAGCCATTCGTCGTCCTCGGGGACGGCGTCGAGCACCGAGGAGGAGACCGCGACGCCGGCGTTGTTGAACACCGCGGCGAGCGGCGCGGTCAGCCAGTCGCGGACTTCGTCGGCGAAGGCGAGCTGGTCGGCGGCGTCGCGCACGTCCAGGACGCGGGTCAGTACCGGGCCGGTGAGCGCGGCGGCGGTTTCCTTCAGCCCGGCTCGGTCGATATCGGCGATCGCTACGGGAGAGCCTGTGGCCGACAGCGATCGGGCGAGGCTGCGGCCGATGCCGGAGGCCGCGCCGGTGATCATCACCGGGCGGCCCGACAGTGGCCTACGGGTGCGGGGCATCGATGCTCCTGGTTTCGGAGGTGCGGATGTGTTCGTGGATGAGGTCGGCGAGAGTCGGCCACATCGCGGCGGGCAGGTCGTGGCCCATGCCCGCCAGGGTGCGCAGGCGAGCGCCGGAGATGGCGCGAGCGGTGGCGGTGGCGCCGGTGGGTGCGACCATCAGGTCGCGGTCACCGTGCACGACCAGTGTCGGGGCGGTGACCGCGCGCAGTTCACCGGTCCGGTCGCCGGATTTCAGGATGCCCGCCAGTTGACGGCCGACGCCCGCGGCGGGGGCGGGATCCCGGTCCCAGGTCCTGGCCGCCGTCGCGCGCACCGCGGACTCGTCGAACGGGTATGCGGCCGAGCGGATGTGCCGGTACATGCGCACGGCCCGGTCGATGTGCTCGTCGCGGGTGCGGGCGGGCCTGCCGAGCATCAATCGCCAGGTCGACCACGCCGGGCGCCCGACGCGCGCGGCGCCGGTGGTGGACATGATCGAGGTCAAGGAACCGACCCGGGCGCGATGGCGGGCGGCGACGGTCTGGGCGATCATGCCGCCCATCGACATGCCGACCAGATGCGCTCGGGGCAGCTCGAGCGCGTCGAGCAGGCCCACGGTGTCGGCGGCCGGCTCGGCGAGCGTGTATTGATCGCGGTGCCAGCGCCGGGCCAGCAGATCGACCGGGCCCGGTGGCGGGAAGTCGCCGTGCGTGGAGTGGCCCGCGTCGCGATTGTCGAAGCGGATGACGTGGTAGCCGCGCGCCACCAGGAGCTCGCACAACCCGTCGGGCCAGTCGTGGAATTGCTGGCCGAGCCCGGCGACCAGCACAAGCGGGATCCCGCCCGCGCCGTACTGCTCGTAGGCCAGGGTGACGCCGCCGCCGACGTCGGCGAGTCGCTCGCTCATGCCGTTGCCCCGGCGGCGTGGTCGAGCGCCGGGACACCGGGGCTCGGGGTGCGGCGGTGCACCACGGCGCGGCCCTTCTTGGCCGGGGCGAGGGCGACGCCGCGGAAGTGCGGGCGTTCGTCGCGGGCGTCGGTCGGCTCCAGCGTGAAATCTCGCAGCAGGGTGCGCAGCACGACGTTCATCTCCATCATGGCGAACGCGGCGCCGATGCACCGGCGGCTGCCGCCGCCGAACGGGATCCAGCTGAATGTTCCGGGCCGCACGCCGAGGAAACGATCGGGGTCGAAGGCGCGGGCATTCGGGAACAGCTGCTCGTTGTCGTGCATCAGCCGGATGCTGACCAGGACCTTCTGTCCTTTCGGCAACGTCCACCGGCCCAGCGGCAACGTCTCGGCCCGGACCTGGCGAATGGTGGCGTCGATGACCGGGCGCACGCGCTGTACCTCGAGCAGTGTCGCCTCGCGCAGTTGCGAGCCGCCGGCATCGGCTTCGGCGACCAAGCGGCGCAGGACCTCCGGGTGCCTGCGCAGCCGCTCGATCGTCCACGACAAGGTCGTCGCCGTCGTCTCGTGCCCAGCGGTGAGCAGGGTCAGCAATTCGTCGGCGATCTCACGGCGTGACATGGCGGAGCCGTCGTCGTAGCGCGCTTGCAGCATCATCGCCAGCACGTCGTCGCGGTCGTCGATTCCGTCGCGGAGCGCGCGGTCGATGAGTAGGCCGACGATTTCGTCGTAGCGGCGGCGGTAGGCCGCGAACCGGGACCAGGGGCCGAATCTGCCCAGCGCCCCCTTGGGCACCGGTAACGCGGCAAGGGCGGATCCGATGAAAACGAGTTTGGGCAGCAACTGGCGTAGTTGCTCGAACTCGGCTCCCTCGGCGCCGAAGACCGCCCGCAGGATCACGTTCAGCGTGATCCGCATCATCGAGTCCATCGTCGCGAATTCGCGGCCGACGGGCCACGACCGCATCTCGCGGACGGCTTCGGCTTCGATCAGCGAGTCGTACACGGCGAGTCGGCGGCCGTGGAAGGGCGGGGTCAGCAGTTTGCGCTGTTTGCGGTGTTCGGTGCCGGTCAGCGCGAACAACGATCCGGGCCCGAGGAATTCGCCGAGGTTGACGTCGACGTTGTCGACGACGTCGGTGCTCGCGGTGAACAGCGCTTTGATCTCGGCGGGGTCGGCGAGCACCACCGATCGCCCGAACCTGGGCATCTGAATGGTGAAGGCCGACCCGTAGCGCTCGTGCATGCGCCGCCATGTGCGGGTGCGTCCGGTCAGGATTTGCAGGCTCTGCACGATCGGTGGGGTAGTTGGTCCTTCTGGCAGTCGCACAGCGGGCATACGCCCACCTCCTCGCGTGGTACTCCGATGTACCAGTCGTACGGTACGCTCGTGTACCAGGCTGTGACAAGGCTTACACCGAAACGATCGCAGCGAGCGGCCCGCTCACCCCACATCCCACAGTTCGGCGCTGTGCACCGCGAGCAGGGCACCGATGCGGCCGAGCGCCTCGGCGGCGGACCTCCGGGCGAGTCGGCGCCCGTCGCGCAGGCGCAGCGCCACCTCACCCGCGGCGGCCTCCTCGGCGCCGATGATCGCCTGATACGGCACGAGGCGGTGATCGCGGATGCGAGCCCCGAGACTGCCGCGATCCGGCGGCGAGACCACCACGCGCAACCCACGGTCACGGCAGCGGCGCTCGAAGCGCGCGGCCACCGCCAGCTGGTCCTGGCTCACCGGCAACACCACCAGCTGGGTCGGCGCCAGCCAGGCGGGAAACCGCCCGCCGTGACACTCGATCAGATGCGCCACGGCCCGCTCGACGCTGCCGATGATGCTGCGGTGCACCATGACCGGCCGATGTGCCGCGCCGTCGGCGCCGGTGTAATGCAGATCGAACTGCTCGGGTTGATGGAAATCGACCTGCACGGTCGACAGGGTGGACTCCCGTCCCGCGCTGTCGCGCACCTGGATGTCGATTTTCGGGCCGTAGAACGCTGCTTCGCCTTCCACCGCGTCGTAGCTCAGCCCGGAGTCCTCCAGGACACCGGTGAGCAACGCGATCGAACGTTCCCACATCCGCGGTGCCGCTACGTATTTCCCGCCGCGCCGGGGCAGCGACAACCGGTAGCGGGCGGGACGGATGTCCAGCGCGGCGTAGGCGTTCCCGATCAGCGCCAGCGCCGCGGCGACCTCGGTGGCGGCTTGCTCGTGGGTGCAGAAGATATGCGCGTCGTTGAGCTGGATGCCGCGTACCCGGGTCAATCCGCCCAGCACGCCGGACAGTTCGGAGCGGTACATGCCACCGAGTTCGGCGATCCGCAACGGCAGTTCGCGATAGCTGTGGGCTCGGGAGCGGAACAGCAGCGCGTGGTGCGGGCACAGGCTCGGGCGCAGCACCACTTCTTCGCCGCCGAGGTCCATCGGAGGGAACATGTCGTCGCGGTAATGCCGCCAGTGCCCGGAGATCTCGAAGAGTTCGCGTTTGCCGAGCACCGGCGAATACACGTGGCGGTAGCCCGCGCGGTGTTCGGCGGCGCGGATGTAGTTCTCCAAGGCTTGGCGCACGGCAGCGCCGTCCGGCAGCCAGAACGGCAGGCCCGCGCCGATCAGCGGGTCGGTGTCGAACAGATTCAGCGCGCGGCCGAGGGTGCGATGGTCGGGCATGGTGGTCTCCTCGTCGACAGGGGGCGAGTGACCACGAGACGAAGCCCCAGGGCACTCGCCCCGGGGCTCGGACAAACGTGGATCAGCGCGCCGGGACGGATTCCGGCGTCGTCGTCACAGCAGCGCGCTTCACACCGGTGACGGTAGCAGCGGCAGCCGTCGACGCGCACGGGAGTTTCTCGGCGGACGAAGATCGCGAAGTGCCCACCGGGCGTGACGGCTTTGCCGCATAATCGGGTTCGATTGGCACGCAATGACATCGGGGGTCGATGAGCACGCGCAGAGCGGTGCTGCAAGCGGGAGTGGTTGTCCCGCTGGCCGTTGCGTGCGCGCCGGACCTGCTGTTGGGCAGCTCCGACGCGGTTCGCGTAGGGGTGTCCTGGAGCGGACAGGAGCTGGCGGCCTTCCACACCGTGCTGGCCGGACTGGACCTCGGCTTCGCGGTCGAAGTGATCCCCCTCGGCGACAACACCGACACCGCGTTCACCGCGGGCGGCCGGTCCGCGCCGGACGTGGTGTTGCTTCCGCAGGCGGGACGGGTGCGTGAACTCGCCGAACGCCACGAACTGCGGCCTGTCGACGAGACGGTGTGGGCCGACGAACGCGGCACCCGCTACGCCCAGCCCTGGCAGCAGTTGCTGCGCTACGACGATCGGCTCTACGGTGTGCCGTTCAAGGCCGCGGACAAGTCGCTGGTGTGGTTCGACCGGCAGCAGTTCACCACCCACGGCCTGGGTGAACCGGCCGCCTGGATGCTCGGGGACTGGGTCGACCGGATGGAGGTGCTCGCCCAGACACCGATCCGCCTGCTCGCGTTGGCCGCCGCCGACGGATGGGTGCTGACCGACTTCTTCGAGAACGTGCTGCTCGCCGAATCCCCGCGCATCTACGACGAATTGGCCACCAAGCACAGCCGCGAGTGGGACAACCCGGCGGTGCGGGCCGCGTTCGGGCATCTGGGGGTGTTGTGGGGGCAACGCCACGCCTTCCCCGGTGGCGTCGGCGTCGCACTGACCAGGCAATTCTCCGACGCCGTCCGGGATGTGTTCCAGCACCGCCGCGCCGCGGCGGTCGTCGCCCCCGACTTCGCCGAACCCATCGTGCGCAGCGCGGTCCGCGCCTCCGGGCGCAAGGTCGAAGACGCCGTAGGGGTCGTGCCGTTCCCAGCGGTGACCGCCGCGTCGGCGCGGCCGAAGATCGTCGGCGGCGACGTGATCGTGGTGACGCAGCAGGCGAACCCGCGTGCGGGCGAGCTGGTCGAGAAACTGGCCGGGGACCGCGCCCCGCTGCCGTGGATACAGCGCTACGGCGGTTTCCTCGCGCCGAACCTGCGCACCGAGGCGGACTACTCGCCGCTGCTGGCACCCTCGGCGCGGGAACTCGCCGCCCGTAGCACCTTCGATCTGTCCGACCGGATCGGGCCGGTCGGCGGCCGGGAAGGGCTGTGGCGGGTGCTGACGGAATTCCTCATCGCGATCGGTGACGGTGCGCAGACGCGGGTCACCGACGCCACCGAACGCGCGATCGCCGCGCTGGACGACGTCGAGCGCCGATGACCTCGCCCCCGCAGTTCGACATCAACGGTCTGCGCATCGAGCTGGCCACCCGCCGCATGCGCGGACCGCTGGTTCCCGGCGGCAGGCCACGGCGGTGGCTGGGTTGGCTGGCGGGACTGCCCGCGACGGTACTGACGGTCGCGCTGTTGGCGCTGCCCGCCGGATGGACCGTCCTCATCGCCGCACGGGCACGCCCGGTGGAGGTCCTCGCGTGCGCGATCGTCGCCGCGAGTGCGCTGCTGCCCGCGGCGCTGCGCAGACGGCTGAAGGCGCCGCGGAGACGAATCCTGGCGTGGGTCTTCGCGATCGGCGGCACCGTCGGCGGGTTGTGGCTGCTGGGCGGCACGATGACCGCCGACGGCCGGGGCGCCTACCTGCGCACGCTGCTGTGGGTGGCCTTCGGGATCGGGCTGCTGATCCTGGCGCTGGCGATCGCCTGGTGGGGGCGGGCGGCGCGATGGCTGTGGCTGCCGCTGATCGTGCCGTTCGGCGTGTCGGCGTTCGTATCCGGGGTGGCGTTCCGAGTGATCTTCGGCAACGGCGCCCGATGGCTGGACATCCAGGACGTCGGGCTCTACCGGTGGTGGCTGGCGGCGATGCTCGGGTCGGCGTTCCTGTGGACCTGGCTGGGCTTCCTCACCGCGCTGTTCCGCGCGGGAATCCATGCGATAGAAGCCGATCCGGCGCGCGCCGGGTACCTCTACCGCGACGACGGCAGGCCGCTGGCGATACGCCTGTACGAGCTGCTGCGCCCGGTGCTGCTGATCGCCGGACTGGCCGTGGGGGTCGCGGCCGCGCGCGTGTTCGACGTGGTGCTGATCGGGGTGCCCGGGGCGCTCGAGTACCAGGTCGACAGCGCGACCGTGCATTGGTGGCGGCTGGCCGCCGATGCCGACCCCGGCGTGGCCGCGGCCTACACGCTGCCGTTGGCGGTGCTGGTGGGTGCGGTCGCCTGGCTGCTGCAAGTGGACGTGCGCAGGCACCGCGCGAGCTGGTCGGCGGTGCGCGCGATCTCGGTGGCGGGACGGCGGCGCATCGGTCCCGGGCGCGCGGCGGGCATCGTGCTGGTCTCGCTGCTGGTGCTGTACCCGATCGGCGTACTCGCCTACACCGGTGTGCGCGGACACGAGGGCTTCGGATTCTCCGCCGTCGCGCTGGTATTGGGCGACGACGGACTGTGGCGCTCACTGCAGACCACCGCCTGGGTCGCGGGGATCGCGACGGTGGTCGTGGTGACCGCGGCCGTTCCGGTGGCCTACCGGCTGGCCGCACTGCGACCCAACGGCACCGCCGCCCGGCTGGCGGTCGTGGCACTGGTGGTGCTCGCGGTGATCCCGGCGCAGACCTACCTCGGGCCGCTCGACGGTCTCGTCGACGCCTACGAGTTGTCGGGAACGCGGATCCCGCTGATCCTCGTGCACGCCGCCGCCGGACTGCCGGTCGCCATCCTCGTGCTGCGCGGCGCGATGCTCGCCCCACCGGGCAGCACGGCTTCCGACGCCCTGCACGGCCTGGCCAGTCCGGGCACCATCGCCCAGCGCGTGCTGGCCTCCTCCGGGCCCGCGCTGGGGGCGGTGGCGGTGCTCGAATTCGTCCAGGTGTGGAACGACTTCTTCATCGGCCTCGTGGTCAGCGGAGCGGGAGCGAGCCCGTGGTCGCTGCTGCTGTGGGGCGAAGCACGGCAATTCGGTGAGAACATCGCGCAACTGGCCGCGGGAGCGCTGGTATCGGCCGTGCTGCCGGTGGCGCTGTTGCTGGTGACCTGGCGGCGCTGGGTCGTGCCCGGGCTGACCGGTGGAGTGCTGCGATGAAGCGGAACCCACCGGTCGCCACCGGGTGTGGCAAGGGAGGAACCGGGTGAGTACATCGACCGAACCCACCGAACCGGTCGGGCAGACCGCGACGCCGCGATCGTCCATCTGGATCGGTTTTCTGGGCACCGCGTCGCTGGTGGCCTACACCGTGCTGTTCGAGCTGGTGCGCACCCTGGTGGTGAACTCGTTCGGTGAGAACGCCCTCGTGCAGTTCTTCAACGGACCGCTGCGCTGGTTGTCGGTGTTGTTCATCGCCGCGGCCGCGACCTATGCGCTGTCCCGGTTCGCCCGCGGTTATCGCACCAAGGTGCGCACTGCCCGTGAAATGGACCTGATCGCCGGCCTCGTCGAACCGGGCCCCGCGCTGGCCGACGCCGGACCGCGGGTGGCCGCGCCGTCCCCACGGCAAGTCGCGACGCTGAACGGGCATCTCATCGCCGCGGTGCTGCGGGACCTGCCGGTGCACGACTACGAAACCGTCGCGTTGCTGGCGGTGCTCAACGCCATTCGGGACACGCCGGGGCGGTTGCCGCTGGCCCGGGAACCCTCGGCGCGCACCGCGGCGAAACTGCTGGAGGGGCTGCGCCGCCGCGGGGTTCTCGCCCCCGATGGCGCGCAGCGGTTCTGCGTGCGTCTGGTGCCGTCGTTGCCGGATCGCGCGACGGTGACCGCCGGACCGCAGTGGGCCGCGGCGCTCACCGCGCTACTGCACCACTACGCCGATCGAGCAGGCCGCTGGGCGATCGCGCTGGAGTCACGGCGCTTCGCCGTAGGCGCTCGCCGCTGGTTCGAGACCGAGGAACCCTACCTGCGCGCCCTGGTCGCCGCGTGCGCGGCGGCAGCGGACACCGAAACCGAGCCGGGCGTGGAATTCCCCCGGGTAGCGGTCGGGCATCTCATCCGTCTCGGCCACGCCTTGGACGTGTGGTACGCCCGAAAGGGCTTGGGGGAGAACGAGAACGGGCTGGCCGACGACCTGCGCTCACTTCCCGGCGTCGACGAGCTGAACCGCGACCTGGTGATGCTGCGGGCAGGCCTGCTCAACGCGCGACCGCGGGGCTATCGGCCGCGGCGGTTGTCCACGAGCCTGGCCGCCCGCTGGGAACACCAGACGGCGCTGGGCGCGCTGGCCACCGCGGCGCCGGATCTCGACAAGGTGGCCGACCAGTTGGAGACCGCGTGGTGGTTGCTGCCGCGCGACGACGTCGCCGGTGAGGTGTGCGCCCTGATCAACCTCGCCGTCGTGCACATCCGGCAAGGACGCCTCGACGCCGCGCAGGATCGTCTCGAACTCGCCGAATCCCTCACCCGCGCGGGTCTCGATCCCGACGGACGCGCGCAGACCCACGAGACCATGGGCGCTCTGTGGTGGGCCCGCGGCGAACCCCGCCGAGCCCTGCGCTGCTGGCAACTCGCCCTGACCGGCTACCGCGCGCTCGACGACGACCCCGGCATCGGCCGCTGCCTGCAACACCTCGGCTCCGCGATCGTCGCCGACCCCGATCACGCCACCCTGCTGCTGCCCACCGACCCACCCCTCACCCGCACCGACGCCGTGCGCCAGGCCACCGGATGGCTCGCCGAAGCCCGCCGCAGGCATCCCGGCGCCCAGCACGTCGGATACTACGTCGGCCGAGCCCGTTCGAGACTCCGCGCCGACCGCGGCTTCCTCGACCTGCTCCCGGCCCGCCGCCGCACCCCCCTCACCCACATCGACCAGTGGCCCGCTCCCCTCGAAGACCACGCCCACCGGCCGCACGCCGACCGCTGACCACTACGCCGCCGCGGTCTGCGTGCGCTGCACCGCTCTTCCCTCGACCCGGGCGCACAGTTCCGGATCGTGCTCGTCATCAGCAACAACAGCGACTCCGGTGCGCTGCGCTACGCCCGCGACCACCGGATACCCGCCCGGCACCTGTCCGGGCGCACCCACCAGGACCCGGACGAAGCCATCCGCGCCGCACTCGTCGAGCACTCGGCCGACCTCGTGGTGACCGCTGGATACCTGAAGAAGATCGGGCCGCGCACCGAAGCGGAATTCGCCGACCGGATCATCAACGTGCACCCCGGCTTGCTGCCCCGCCACGGCGGCCCCGGCATGTACGGCAGGCTCGTGCACCGAGCCGTCCTCGACGCCGGAGACGCCGTCAGCGGCGCGTCCGTTCATCTCGTCTCCGGCGAATACGACTCCGGTGCGGTCCTCGCCCAGGCCGAGGTGCCGGTCCTGCCCGGCGACACCGCCGACACGCTCGGCGCACGGGTCCTCGACGCCGAACACACCTTGCTCCCCGAGCTGGTGCGGCGCCTCGCCCACGACCGGTCGGCGTTCCCTTCGGTGCGTGCGAGCGGAACCGCCGCCCACGGCGAACCGGCCGAGTTCGTCATCGGCGCACCGGATTCGGATCGACCCCCGTGCTGATGAGACAACCCGGAAGGAGCGACGGGTAGTGCGGCAAGTGGCCACGCGATCACTGCTCGTCCTGGTTCGCCATGCGCAGCCCTTCATCCCGCGACCGGGCGGACCGGGTGACCACGAGCGGTCGTTGACCGGCGCGGGTAGAGGGCAGGCCGAGCGACTGGCCACCGAACTGGCCACCGAACAACCCGCCGCGATCGTCTCCAGCCCCTACCTGCGAGCCGTCCAAACCGTCGAACCCCTGGCCCGTTTCACCGGCCTTCCGGTCCTCACCCACAACCGATTACGCGAGTGGGATTCCGGGATCGGTCCGACTCCCGACTATGCCCGCTACTACGCCCAGAGCTGGGCCGACCCATCCTTCGCCAGGCCCGGAGGTGAGAGTTTGCGGCAGCTCACCGACCGTGCCACCGCGATCCTGACGGAATTGGCGCAGCGGCACCGCGGCCGGACCGTCGTCATCGGCAGCCACGGAACCTTCATCTCCCGGGCACTGATCGGGTTCGGTCGCCGCGAGGTGGGCTGGGCATTCCACAGCTCGATGCCGATGCCCGCGATCTATCGGCTGGTCTTCGAGGACGGCGGCGCCGTTCGCGCCAGCGGACCGGGTTTGGGGGAGTGAGCCGGGTGCGATCACTGCGGTAGCGGCACTTTCGCCTCATGGGGGGTCTTGTCCGGGCGCAATCCGCGCCAGCTGGGGTGGCGCAGGCCTTCGGGGGTGGCTTCGCGATATTCGATGTCGGCGACGAGGACGGGTTCCACCCAGTGCGCGGATGCGGCGACCACGCGCGGCGGGGGGACGTCGAAAGGAGTGTCCGGGCGGGACAATTCGTTCAGACGCCCTTGCAGGGCGCGACGATCGTGCATGGTCCACCCGGTGCCGACGTTGCCGATATGCACCAACTGGTCGTGGTCGTCGTAGGCGCCGAGCGCGAGCGAACCGAACGTCGTGGAGAAACGTCCCGTGCCGGGCAGCCAGCCCGCGACGACGACCTCCGTCGTCCTACGCAGCGGCGTCTTGATCCACAGCGGGGAGCGGCGGCCGGGGTAGTAGGCGGAATCCAGACGCTTGGCGACGATGCCCTCCAGGCCGTGCTCGCGGGCGACCTCCATCAGCAGGTCGGGATCGACATCGGTGTAATGCGGTGGGGTGCGGGCCAGCGGCCGGTCGAGCGCGAGTCCGGCCAAGCGCTCGCGGCGCTGGGTATAGGGCAGATTCAGGAGGACCTCGTCGTCGGCGGCCAGCACATCGAAGGCGAGATACTGGGCCGGGAATCCGCGCAGCAACTCCGCGCTGGGCGAGACCACATGCATCCGCCGCTGAAGGCGACCGAACGACGGCGCCCCCGTCCTCGGGTCGGGCGCGACGATCTCCCCGTCCAGGATCAGCTCGCCCAGATCCGCCAGCACCGCTGTGAGCTCGGGAAACGACCCACTCAGATCACGATTGTTGCGACTGTAGAAACGGCATTCCCCGTCGCGGCAGCGCGCGATGGCGCGAATGCCGTCCCATTTCATCTCGAATGCCCATCGGCCGTGTTCCCGCGGTGGCCGTCCGGAGACGGCCAGCATCGGCGTCGGCGCTGACAGCACACAACCAGCATATCTTCAGATTCACCGCAATTTGCCCGTCGGCACGCTATCCAACTGCACTTACAGCGGAATATCCGTGAGGATTGTCTGCTCGATCTCTCGGGCGGCAAACTTTCTGCGGTCACAATCCGAGCTTGGTGACCGCGTTGTCTTCCAGCGGGTTGGCGGTGCGGATGTAGCCGTGGACGGTGCGCGGGTTGGACCAGCGGCCTTGGCGCATGATCTCGCGGTCGCTGGCGCCGCCGAGCGCGGCCTGGGTGGCGAATCCGGCACGCAGCGAATGGCCGGAGAACAAGGCGGGGTCGAGCCCGGCCCGGGCCGCATAGCGCTTGACCAGTTCGGCGACCGCGCGCCCGGACATCGCGTGCGCGCCGATCGCGCCGTGGCGGGTGATGGTGGGAAAGAGCGGAAGGTCCGCATCGGTGAGCGTCGTGCCGGTGAAGCCGTGGCACCGGTGGATGTCGGCGGATCTCGCCGGAAGATCGGCGAGCCAGGCGCGAACGCCCGAAGTGCTTGCGGCGGCGTGCACTTCGCGCAGCCGCAACCAATCGGCGAAGGCGCAGACCGGGCAGGTGGCGGGGCGGCGGCCCCGCGGAAGGGCCACGCGCTGTTCCGCGGCGCCGGTCGGGTCGGTCTTCGTCGCGGGCAGCCGGATCAGCAGGATCGGTTCGCCGGTCGTGTGGTCGAGGCCCACCTCGACGTCCCCGATGCGCAAACCGGCCAGTTCGCTGCGGCGCAACGCGCCGGCGAAACCGACGAGCAGTGCGAGCGCGTCCCTGCGGCGGGCGGGTTCGGTGGGCCAGCCCGGTTCGGGGAGCCCGCCGAGCAGTTGGTCGAGGGTGTGCAGCAGGACGGGGCGTTTGCGTTTGGGTTGCGTGCGGCGGGTACGGCGGATACCGCGCAGCGTCAAGCGCACCACATCCGATCGCGTCGGTGACGGCAGGCCATTGGCCGCGTGCACCGCCGCGATGGCGGCCGACTTGCGTTCCAGCGTCGCCGGACCGAAGGCCCATTCGCCGGTGTCGCGGCGTGCGTCGGCGGCCGCGGCCAGATAGACGGCGACATCCAGCGCGTCGGCGGGCAATGCCTGGCGGCCCTCGGTGGCGCACCACGCCGACCACGCCACCCAGTCGGACCGGTAGGCGCGCAGCGTGTTCGCCGATTGGGACGCTTCCAGATAGCGGCGCAGCGAACCGGCTTGGCCGTCGTCGAAGCGATCACGCACCAACCGCAATGCCGCGGCATCCACCAATACGCTGCGCACCCCACGGCGCAACTCGCTGCGCACCGACTCGGGAACCGCGACCACGCTGGAACGATCGTCCATGGCTCGGCTCCCGCGTTCATTTCGGTGTTCGGCTGTCCGCGCCGGAACGTCCGGCGCGAGGAATCAGCCTACGACACCACGGGCGTACGCCGGCGATCAGAAAGGCGCCCCGGTCGTGCGCCCTATTCTGGTGGCTGGAAGCCGCCGATCTTCTGCTCGAGCAGTTCGGCCAGCCGCAGCGGGGTGCGGTCCTCGAACATCGGACCGATGAGCTGCACTCCCACCGGCAGTCCCTCGGGGGACCGGCCCGCGGGTATGGCGGTGGCAGGCAGGCCGGGCATCGTGGCCACCCCGGCCCAGACGAGCTGGTCGAAGTACGGGTACTCGACGCCGTCGATGTCGATGTGCCGGTCCTGCAGATCTCCGTTGTGGTCGTGCGGGAAGGCGGGAGTGGGCGTGATCGGGCACACTACGGCATCGAACTCGGCGAAGAGCCGCCGCCAGCCCTGGCGGTGGAGTTCGCGACGATTGTTCGCCTCGACCCAGTCGCGGTGGCTGAGCACCATGCCGCGCAGCCGCGCCGCATCGAGACTCCGGTCGTGCGCACTCAGGGCGGCGGCGCGGGTCCGCAGCTGTTCGTACACGTCGACCGGAAGGCTCGTGGCGGCGTTCGACAACATCAACAGCATGTAGAGCGTCGCCGCTTCGGTCGGATCGGGCACCAGCGGACTGCGCCGTTCGACGCGGGCGCCCTCGCCGACGAGCGCCTCGGTGACCCGGTTCACGCCCGCCCGCACCGCCGATCCGGTCGCGATGAGCGGATGGTCCTCGATGATCAGGACACGGAAGTCCGACAGCCGCTCGTGGCGCGCGGGCGGCAGTGCGACGTCGTAGGCGACGCCGTGGGTCAGCGGGTCCGGTCCGGCCATCACGTCGAGCAGCAGTGCGAGGTCGCCAGCGGCGCGCGCCATCGGGCCGACCACGGCGAGGTCGAGGTCGATCGGCAAGGCCGGGGCAGGCGGCGCGACCATGCCGCGGGTCGGCACCAGCCCGAGTGTCGGCTTGTGTCCGTAGACACCGCAGAAATGCGCGGGGGTGCGCAACGAACCGGCGAGGTCGGAGCCGATGGACAGCGCGCCGAACCCGGCCGCCAGGGCCGCCGCCGAACCGCCGGACGACCCACCCGGCGTGCGGCCGCGATCCCACGGATTGTTGGTGGTGCCGTAGATCTCGTTGAAGCTCTGGAGATCTCGCAGCATCACCGGCACATTGGTCTTACCGAGCAGCACCGCGCCGGCCGCCTTCAACCGCGACACCTGTACCGCGTCCTCGGCAGGCACATGGTTCGCGTAGTGCGGCATGCCCCAGGTCGTGGGCAGCCCGGCCATGTTGTAGCACTCCTTGACCGTCACCGGAATACCGAGCAACGGCCGATCCTCGCCGCGGGCGCGCGCCTCATCGGCACGGCGCGCGGCGGCCCGCGCACGGTCGAAATCCGGTACGCAGATCGCGTTGATCGCCTTGTCGTCCCGCTCGATACGCGCGATCGCCTCATCGGTCAGTTCCACCGATGTCACTTCACCGGCATGCAGCGCAGCCGCGAGTTCTTGCGCCGACTGAAAATTCCAATCCATGAAATCCGACGCTATTGGCCTGCCGGAGAGGACATAAAATGCCGCTTCGCGCAACGGAAAGTCGAACCGACCACCCGCACCGGTGAAGTCACACGCTCGTTCTGCCATTGAGGACGTCCCACCCCAGGTCACAGCGTCGGCGGCGGGCCAACTCCATGAGCGCAGGGCATGGGAATGTCGCGCCGTGCAATGGGATAGATGTCTCAACACTCATCCACGTTCCCTCCCGGCCACCGGCTATTCGCCCGACCATTGGCGAAACGCGCGGCGGGGTCTGTGTCGGTCTGGAAGTGCATGAGACCTTCATCGGACACCCGCGCGTACTTGGCGAGGCCGCGAACCGCGATAACTCCTCAGCGCCGAATTCCGTACGAATTTCTCACCAAGGTTCTGTCGGTTCGACGGAGCGCCGGAACTCTGCTCAGCGCCGGATCTCGGGCGACTGTCCCTCGATCCCGTCACCGCCGTCGCTTAGCGCAGATTCGCCGCGACTGCATCTCCGATGCCCGGGCGGCGGGGGACCGCGTCGCTTTCGTTTCCGGCCGACGCGGCCCCATGCCGAGCCTTGTCCGTTTGCCAAGCCTCTCGTCGGCCGGGTCAATCCTCATCCGCTGAAATCTGCGCCATCCGGGGGTGCACAGTTTTTGGTGCATTACGTTGATATTTCGTTTGGTCGCGACAAACGCTACGAAACGTATTTGATTCAGAGTGATCGGATTGACGCACGCGATCTGACCTCCGATAAGGTTCACTTATCGGAGGTCAGACTTGAGCGCTGACAAAGCCATCCGCGCCAGTGATCGGGCCGACCGGACAGCATCTGTCGAGGATTTCGCGCACGACCTAGACAGGCGCTGCCGCGGATCGCGGAGAGCCGGTGTCCTATTTGCGGTACGCGCGGAACGTCGCGCGCAAGTCGTCGATGATGAGGGCCGGTTCTTCCATGGCGGCGAAGTGCCCGCCACGCTCGAATTCGGTCCAGCGCACGATGTTGTGGTTTCGTTCGGCGATGCGGCGGACCGGGATGCCCAGGTCGTGCGGCATCACTGCCACGGCGACCGGCACATCGGTCTCGGGTTCGGGCATTCCCCAGGTGGCGGCGCCTTCGTAGTAGTAGCGCGCCGACGAGCCCGCGGTGGCGTTGAGCCAGTAGATCATGACGTTGGTCAGCATCGCGTCACGGTCGACGGCGTCCTCGGGTGCGTCGGTGGAATCGGTCCAGTCCTTGAATCGTTCGACGATCCAGGCCAATTGCCCCACCGGTGAATCGGCGAGCGCGTAGGACAGCGTTTGAGGGCGACTGGCCTGCAGCATCGCGTAGGCGCCGAGTTCGTACTGGGCACGGCGAGCCAGTTCGACGGCACGCTGTTCGGCGGGGTTGTCGGGGTCGGCGGTCTCGGCGGTGACGGTGGCGGAGGCGATCATCGTCAGGTGTACGGCGACCAGGTGCTCGGCGTCGATCACCGCCAGCTGCCGGGAGATCGCGGCACCGGTGTCTTCGCCGTGCGCGGCGTAGCGGTCGTAGCCGAGGCGGCGCATCAGTTCCGCCCATGCCCGCGCGGCGCGCGCGGTCGACCAGCCGACGGCGGGGCCGGAGAACCCGTACCCGGGGATGGTCGGCACGACGACGTGGAACGCGTCCTGCGCGTCGCCGCCGTGCGCTACCGGGTCGGTCAGCGGCCCGATCACTTCGAGGAATTCCACGATCGACCCGGGCCATCCGTGTGTGAGCACCAGCGGCAGGGCGTCGGGTTCGGACGAGCGGACGTGCAGGAAATGCACGTCGTGGCCGTCGATCTCGGTACGGAACTGCGGGAAAGAGTTGAGCCGGGCCTCTTGGGCGCGCCAATCGTAGGTGTTGCGCCAATAGCCGGCCAGTTCCCTGGTGTAGTCGAGCGGGATGCCCTGCGCCCACCCCGCCTCGGGATCCGCGTCGGTCCAGCGGGTGGCGTCCAGCCGCCGATTCAAGTCGTCGAGCTGCTCTTGGGGGACGTCGATCCGGAAGGGAGTGATCTCTGTGCTCATGAGAATCACACTATGACCTACCTAGGACAACTCCGGCCCTAGGATCTGGAACAAACGGGAAGCGCCGGGGCGTCAGGCAGCGGGTCGGGTTGCGACGCCACCGGGGCTACGATTCTGCGGTGTCGAAGGTGTGCAACTACCCGGGTTGTTCTCGTCCCATCACGAGCGCGGCAGGGCCTGGTCGTCCCTCGGAGTACTGCGACCGGGCCGATCACACGCGCTGGCGCGCGTGGCGGGAACGGCAACGGCAGCAACAGGAATCCGAAGCCGCGGCCGCTACCGTCACGGTGACGAAACCGGGACCGGTGACCGTCGCGCGGTTGCGAGCCGACGAGCTGCTCACCCAGTTCCGGGGACTGGCCGAACAGTTGAACACCACGCTGCATGCCGCCGTCGCGGAATTGTCCACGCTGGCCGACCCGGCGATCGCCGAGGCGCAGGTACAGGCGGTGCAGGTGGACGCGGCACGGCGGATCGCCGAGGCGGAGGGCGCGGCCGTGGCGGCCGAGCAGGCGCGACGGGAGGCGCAGGAGGCTCGGGAACTCGCCGAATCCGCCGCCGACGACGCCGCGAGCGCCGCCGAGCACGCCGAAGCGCTGATCGCCGAGGCGAATGCGGCGCGGGAGGACGCGCTGCGCGAAGTCGAACGCGTCACCAAGCAGGCGGCCGACGACGTGTTCGCCGCCCGCAGCGCCGCGGAAGCCGAGATCCGCGGCGTGCGCCACGAGTCCACCGCGCACGCCGAACGCGTCGAACAAGAAGCCGCAGAACGAGTTCAGCGCGCCGAACGTCGTGCGCAGACCGATATCGAGAACACCCGGCGCGAAGCGTCGGCGCTGGTCGCGGCCGCCCACTCCGAACGCGACCTCGCGGTACAGCGCGCGGCGGACGCCGAACGAACGGCCGAACGAGCCGAGCGAGCCGCCGCCGAGCGAGCCGAAGCCGCTGACGAGGCGCGAGCCGAATGGCGCAGAGTGCGTACCGAACTCGATGCCACCCGCGCCGAGCTCGCCGAAACCCGACGCACCGCGGCGGCCGAACTCGCCGCCGCCCGGGCCGAAGCCGCCGCGGCTCTGGACAAGGTGCGCGCCGAAGCCGCCCAGCGTCTGGAAGCGCTCGACGAGGCCCGCGCGCAGACCCTCGCCCGCGCCGAACGCGCCGAAGCCCAACTCGACGAACTCCTCGCCGAAACGCGCCGCAAATCGCCCGCGACCGAACCTGCGCCACGCGACGATGCCTGATGGACGGACTCCTCCGGCTCCGTGCGCACCGCTGGAACACTATCTCTTGCAGAAGTATTCGGTCAGGCGCGGGACGGTGCGTGCAACACGGACATCCTGGTAGATGACCGTGTCGTACGGGTCTATCGCCTCTTGGCGGGACGGGGGCGCGCCTGCCGAGGCGGGGAACGCCGGTCGGGGCAGTGCGCCATGGCGCCTCGGTGCCAATGCCACCGGCGTATTGCTCTCGCTCATCAGGTGATTCGGGTACGGCGACCTTCGGCTGTGCTACCGGCGCGGGAGACGATGCGGCCGTGATGGAGCAAACGAGTCGCTAACCGCCGCTTCGGTCATATCATGTAGCTATGCCCGAAACCGAGATCGGAGGGCGTGCGGAACCACTGGTCGGCACAGCCCGGCAGACGGTACTGGTGGCCGGTGCCTGCTCGATGATCATGGGTGTGGCCCTGGCGGTGTGGCCACACAAGTCGCTGCCGACAGCGGAACTGCTGTCCGGCGGCTACCTGCTGCTCAACGGTGTCCTACAGCTGGTGGTCACGATCGGCGCCCGCTTCCTCACCGCGCTGCGAGTGCTGGTGCTGGTCAGCGGCGGGCTGTCGGGCCTGCTGGCGATGCTGTGCTTCGCGGGTGGGAATTCGACTCTGCTGCTGTCGTTCTGGATCGGACTGGCGTGGGCGATCCGCGGGATCTGTCACGCCACCGTGGCGGTATGGGTCGACGACCTGCCCGGACGCGGACGCCAAGAGCTGTTCGGACTGGTCACGCTGGTGCTCGGTGTGCTGGTGGCCGCGGTGCCGTTCGATTCACCGGACGCACTCGGCTGGGTAGCCGGCCCGTGCCTGCTCGCGATCGGGACAATGGAGGCATGGTTCGCCGCGGGTACCCGGCGCGGCGGTGTCGCGATGCCGGGCGTGGTGGCGACCATGCGCCTCGACGGCTGACCCGGCACCCATCCGGTGGCGAGGCGCGCAGTATCCAGGTTGACTGGGCGGCATGGCATCCCAGCATTCCGAGCTCCGGTCGCCCGCCGAGCTGATCGTGGTCACCCGCGGCGCCGACACCGCGATCACGCCGATCGCTGTGCGCGACAGTCACAGCGCGCAAGCACGTCTGGAGGAATTGCTGCCGCCCGGCGGCGAACTGGTGCGCATCTTCGGACCGGCCAACCGCTTGGAGCGCCGGCTCGCCGGTGGCCCGCATCTGGAGACCGGTGCGGAATATCTGAACTACTTCTACGTCACCGGTGTCACCGGCGAGCTCGACGAGCTGGCCGCGCGTTTGCGTGCCGCCGAGGAGGTGGCGGCAGCCTATGTGAAGCCGCCCGCCGAACCGCCGATCGCACCGGAGGGCGTTCGAGCGATCACGGGCCGCTCCGCTGCCGAGGCGCCGGCGGTGACGCCGGACTTCGTCGCGCGGCAGGGGTATCTGGACGCCGCGCCGCAGGGCGTCGACGCGCGGTGGGCCTGGACGGTTCCCGGGGGCCGGGGGACCGGCGTGCGGGTGGTGGATGTCGAGGGCGCGTGGCGGTTCACCCACGAGGATTTGCGGGTCGACCAGGGCGGTGTGATCGGAGGCAGCCCCTCGCCGGAGCAGGGCTGGCGCGACCACGGCACCGCGGTCGCCGGTGTGATCAGCGGTGACGTGAATGCCTACGGCATCACCGGCATCGTGCCCGAGGCCTACATCCGCGCGGTGTCGATCTTCGGAACCGGATCGGCGACCGCGATCCGCTCGGCCGCGGACACACTGAACCCCGGCGACGTGCTGCTGCTCGAACTGCACCGGCCGGGACCGCGTTTCACCTATGCCAACCGGCCGGACCAGCGCGGCTACATCGCGATCGAGTGGTGGCCCGACGACTTCGCCGCGATCAGGTACGCGATCGGCAAGGGCGTGGTCGTGGTGGAGGCGGGCGGGAACGGCGGCGAAGACCTCGACGCCGCGCTCTACGACACCCGTCCCGCGGAGTTCCCGAGTACATGGCGCAATCCGTTCCGCGGTGGCGAGGCCGACTCGGGGGCGATCATCGTCGGAGCCGGTGCACCCCCGCCCGGCTTCCACGGCCGTGAGTACGGCCCGCCCCGCTCCCGCTTGTCGTTCTCCAACTACGGCGAACGAATCGACGTGCAAGGGTGGGGTCTGGAGGTCACCACCACCGGGTACGGCGATCTGCAAGGCGGTCCCGACGAGGACCTCTGGTACACCGATGTGTTCAGCGGAACCTCGAGCGCGTCCCCGATCGTGGTCGGCGCCGTCACGAGCTTCCAAGGCATGAGCGCGGCCGCGGCCGGACGCAAGACGCCCGCCGAGGTGCGTACGCGGCTGCGGGAAACCGGCTCTCCGCAAACCGATGCGCCGGAACGGCCCGTATCCCAGCGTATCGGCAACCTGCCGGACCTGAAATCGATGATCCTGCCAAGGTGAGCCGTCGAGGTGGCGCTCGGAAACACCTGTAACGCCCGCGCAGCGAGAGCTGATTCCGCTGGGTGGAATTCACTGAGAACATAGTTGCCTGGAATGGAATCAGTAGCGCGGACCCAGGCGAGTGGTGGGTGACCGCCCGCCGGAATCCGCTGCGGCCCGCCGACCGAGGGTGCTGGTAAGAACCTTGTCACCAGGTACATGAGCGCGAGGGAGCTGGTCGGTCTGGATCTCTACGTCTTGTTCGTCGGTGGAGCAGCGGCAGTATCCGACGCGGAACGGCTCACCCATGTCGAAAGTGTTCCAGATAGCGGGGTTCACCGGGACGGTTCACGGAACACCTCTACGGAACAGCCGTGAGCTGGGACGTGCCCGCGCCGCCTGGTGTTCCGGTGACCGATCGTCTAACGGAACACTGGCCGGACGCCCGGAACCAGCAGCTGGCTGCCAGACAGCTGACACGGCGCGCTGGGCGTGGTCAAGGATCGGCAAGTCAGGAGGTATCTGCGTCTATGTGTTCGTGGTGGTAGTCCCGCAGCCGCCCGCGGCGGTGAACGGGTGGATCAGCTGGCGGGCGTAGTCGACCGGGTAATCGGGTTCGGCCGCCATGCCGAGCTGTTCGGAGGTGAAGCGCCGGCCGGGATCGTAGGAGTAGGTGCGGTAGAGGTGGTCCCAGAGCAGGGTGAACAGCCCGAAGTTCACGTCGCCGATACCGGCCCACTTGAGGTGATGGAAGCGGTGGCCCGCGTTGAGCGCGAGGACGTATCCGGCGGGACCGACACGGTAGTCGGCATTGGAGTGCTGTAGCAGCAGCTGGATCGCGACGGCGAGGGCGAGGACGGAGGCCACGTCGACGGGCAGGCCGAGCAGGATCAGCGGCGCGACGCCGGCGGCCATCTCGACGGTCTGGTGGACGGGATGTTTCATCAGGCCGTTGAGTCCGTAGAACCGGGTGACGCTGTGGTGCACGGCGTGGAATCGCCACAGCAGCCCGATCTTGTGACTGGCCAGATGCACCGTGGTGATGCCGAAGTCGGCGATCAGTACGGCAAGGAGGACCTGTCCGGCGAAGGGCAGCTCGCCGGGCCAGATCCGCGCGCTCGGGACGATCGCGGCCAGCAGCGGAATGGCGGCGACACTGATCAGGATCAGGGTTTCGTTGACCGTCGCGTGGATGCGGTCGCGGCGACTGTCGCCGAGGTCGTGGTTCCAGCCCTGCTCGTACGGGATGATCCGTTCGGCCAGAAACGAGGCTGCGATCGCCGAGACCAGGATCGCGAGGAGCCAGTATTTCGGGGCGCCCGCAGCCGAGAGGGCGATACCGAGCCCGTTGAGCCCGAGCAGCATGAACGGTACATAGGCATACCGCGTGATTCGTTGTGCCGCCAACAGTATGGTCGTGTGCATGTGTTGAGCGTGCTGGCTCGACACCGCATCCGGCTTGAACGATTCGGCTATCGCGAATCGTTGTGCCAGGACAGGTTCCGGCTCAGCGCCGAGGGCGGCAGGCCGAAGGTCTCCCGGCAGGTGCGAGTCAGGTGGGCGCTGTCGGCGAACCCGGCGGCGTGCGCGGCGGTGGTGAGGTCCGCGCCGCCGGCCACCGCGTCGCGCGCGATCATCAGCCGCAACCAGAGCACGTAGCGGCGCAGCGGCAGCCCGACCTGAGCGGTGAAGAGATGTGTCAGTCTGCTCGCCGAAATGCCGACGCGAGCGGCGAGATCGGCGGTGCGAATGGTTCCGGAGGCGACGACGACCGGCAGGCAGTGCAGCGCGGAGGCCACCGCCGGGTGGCGGACGGCGTGGGAGACGGCTGTGCTGTGCGGCGCCAAGATCGCCATCAGTTCGGTGACGGCCGCGGCCACCGGCGCATCCTGATCGGGCAGGGACAGCGCCGGTCCGCCGGACCAGCCGGCGGTGTGGGCGCGGTGCGTGGCGGCACGGCCGGCGCTGCTGTCCGGATCGAGGAACACCGCGATACCTGCGGGGGCGCCGCGCAGAATGCGATGCGATGCATCGGCGGGGATGATCATGTGGGTTCCGGTGTACTCGGCGTGGTCGCCGGCAACGGTGATCGGGCCGGCCCCGACTATCACCTGGACGGCGTGGTGGGCGTGGGTGCCGGTCGGGCCGATCGATCCGCTGAAGGCGAGCACGCCGGGACGCAGCAGGACCTCGCCGCGCCAGGGCTGCGGGCCGGTGCGCTCGTCAATGGTGGCGTCGGGAGCCTGCGTCCCGCATACCGCCGAACGGAGTGGTGACACCGTACGTAGCGTACGTGCAGCATCATCCCCTGATGTGCGTGCGGCAGGTTGTGGCAGTGATTCATTTAGGTGCCCGGATTCGAGGCTCGAAACACGACTTCCCAGACTTCTCCGGGGCGAACATCGAAGGTGTCGACCCACAGCGGGCTGCCCGTCGCGGGCTGTCTGTCTCTCGACAGGATCAGCACCGCATGGCCGTGCAGGTGCCAGGGGTGGGTCTCGCGGCTCCGGTTCACCACGGTGAGACCGACGATATCGCCCTCGGCGACGAGCTGATCCGGAATCGAGGGATGCCCGCGCCCGTTGACGGTGTGCGCATAGGTCGGCACAGCCGCCACGCGGCTCGGTCCTCGTCGACGTCCGCGCGGTTACGACCTCCCGCGCAGACGTTTGCGATCTGCGTACGCGGATCGACGTAGACTGTGCCGACCGCTGACGGACGCGGGACGTGCCCACCGGATCGAGAATCGATGGCGTGAGAGGCAAAGTTCCACTGCGAGTTCGCATTCTGTCCGCGCTTACCACCGAGCCGGACTGGGATTCGATCACCCCCGAACAGATCATCGAGGTACGTGAGGCTCAGGCCCACAAGCGCCGCTCGGCACTGGGCAGACTGGTCACCGGCAAGCCTGATCAGCGCGCACGCATCACCACGCACACACTCGATCTCCCGCAACGACGCGTGGACGTGCGGGTCTACCGGCCCGAACGGGAAGACTCGGCGCTGCCTTTGATCATCGCGTTCCACGGCGGCGGATTCCTCGGCGGTGCACCGGATCAGGACGATTGGCTGCTCGGGCACTTGGCGGCGAACCTTCCGGCCGTGGTCACCTCCGTCGACTACCGGCTGGCCCCCGAACATCGGATCGGCGCCTTCGTCGAAGACGCCCACGACGCCGCGGCCCAGCTGGCCGAATCAGCCCCGGCGTTCTGCGCCGACCCCGCCCGAATCGCCCTGCTGGGCGCCAGCGCGGGAGCCACGCTCGCGGCGCTCACTGCGATCCACGCCCGCGAACTCGGGCTGGCGGTACGGGCGCAGGTGCTGATAAATCCGCAACTCGATTGGACCGACCGTATATTCGACTATCATTCGTTCACCGAGAACGCGGACGCACCGAGCCCGACGCCGGCCTTCTGCCGTGCCATGCTGCGTTTCGCGATTCCCGAACCGTTCGATCGCACGACGATCTCCCCCCTGCTGCGTGACGACCTCGCGGGGACGGCCCCGGCGCTCATCCAAGCCGCGGGGCTGGACCCGTTGGCGGACCAGGCCCCGGCCTACGCCGACCGCCTGCGGCAGGCGGGTGTCGACGCCACGTTGACGCACTATCCGGAGGCGGTGCACGCCTTCCTTTCCATGCCCGGACTGGTTCCCGCGGCCCGGCCGGCCCGCGCCGAGATCCTCGGTTACCTCCGTGCCCACCTGCTGGCACGGCCCGACGAGCAGACGTGCCCGTCTCAGTCGCCGAACCCGTCGGCGATCCGGCGGGCTCACGGCGGTTCGTGAAAGGGCACCGTTCCCGTTCGGGCGAGCGGGCCGACATCCGTAGTCGCTCGTGCCCGCGAGTGCGGTGTGCCGACTCCGGCCGCCGGTTGAGGGCTATACGGCCGGTCGGCGAAGCGGCCATACCCGGCACCTTCCTTTGGTTAAACCCATTACATGAGAGGCGTTCTATGCGAAATACGACAACCGGTCCAGGCGTGCGGATCGCCGTACGACGCGCGATTTCGGCGCTGTTGGTCGCCGGATGCGCGGTACCGGTCGCAGGAGTGGCAGCGGCGGACCCGGTGGCTTCGAGCGGCCCCGGAACAATCGTGTCGTCCCGGTCGCTGGAGGCGACCGAACTCATTCCCGCAGCGGGCGAGGGGTATCGGCTCGTCTATCGAACCACCGGCCGCGACGGCGAGCCGGCGATCAGCGGCGGAAACGTCTACCTGCCCGCCGGGGCTGCACCGCCGGGCGGGTGGCGGGTGGTGTCCTGGGCGCACGGCACGAGCGGGATGGCACAGGGGTGTGCACCCAATCTCCTCGGCGGGATCGCGGATACACACGACGAAACACCGCAGCTGACCGACCTGCTGGCCCAGGGGTACGCCGTGGTGGCCACCGACTACATCGGGCTCGGGGCACCCGGGCGCTACGAGTATCTTTCCGGGCGCGCGGAAGGACACGCGGTGCTCGATATCGTCCGCGCCGGCCGCCTCGTCGAGCCGGAACTATCGGATTCCTATGCGCTGGCCGGACATTCGATCGGCGGGCATGCGGTGTTGCACGCGGCACAGTTGTCTTCGAGCTACGCACCGGAACTCGATCTGCGCGGCACCGCCGCATTCGCTCCGACGAGCAACTACGAGCAGTTGATCTCCGCGCTCTCCGGACCGGACCTGGCTGTGCCGTTCCCCGCGGGACTGCAGCTCAGGGTCTTGATGATCCTGGCCGGCCTCGACCACGCGCATCCGGAGCTGGGCGTCGCCGACCACCTGAGCGAACGAGGCAAACATGTGGTGGCCATCGCGGAGTCCGGGGAAGACTGCCTGAGGTCAGCGGAACAAGCCCTCACCGGTCGTCCCTTCGGTCAGCTGTTCGCCGAACCCCTGTCCGATCCGGCCCTGACAGCCGCACTCCGCGAGTACATGGCCGCGCCCACGACCGGCTACGACCGGCCGCTGCTGCTTCTGCAGGGCGGAGCCGACACTGTGCAACCGATCCCGACCACCGTCCTGCTCCAGCAACGACTCGAACAAAGCGGCACCGACAGCCGCCTTCTTGTCTACCCCGCGGCCGACCACTTCACACTCTTGCCGCACGCCCGCCACGATACAGCCGCATTTCTCGCCCACATGCTGCCGAGCCGCTGACCCACCGGTGGGAACCGCCCCGTAGGGCCCGCGCGGACAATCGCAAAAGCGCAGTCGATGTGACGGCTGCAAACGGTCTCGAGACCGCCGACTCGCCGTCCCTCTCACCGCTTCAGCCGCAACGGGTTCGGAAGCAGCTCGAGTCTGCGACGGTCGCATCTCCGCCTCGGGGGCGTGTCCGACGTCGCGATTCGGCCACTGAACGGTTAGGCCGACGATCGCCAGCAGAAGCCGTTCGGCCAGAACGTCTTCGGGCAGATCGCCGCGATGGGCGACCGCGGTGACCGCCCGCAGGCACCCGGTCCGCAGCGCCGTTTCCTTCACCATGTCGATCAGCTCGCCCTGGTCCAGCTCCCTCATCACGGCCGGCAAGCTACCCCCCACCAACCAGCACAGGGCCGCTTTTACGACAGCTTCATGTACCAGGTGACACGATTCTTACCGGCACCCCGACCCGGGGTATCCGGGCCCGACCGGTTGTCGCTCAGTTCACGCGGGCGGCCAGCAGCAACTCGAGCATGAGCTGGACGAATTCATCAGGCGCGTCGGTGAATCCGCTGTGCCCGCCGGGGAACTCGGTCAGCGGGATGTTCAGTTGTGTGGCGAGGGTCTGGGCGGGACGGTACGGGAGTTTGCCTCTGCTTTCCCGGCCCGCCCCCAGTACAAGGCGGTCGGTGACCGGTTCCAAAGCCGCCACATCCGGGATGTGGGAAGTGATCGTGCGCAATTCGTGTCTCATGTTGCGCGGCGCGTTGGCGTGCAGACGTTCGATCATCGCCGCCGCGCGCGGTGAGAGCTGGGCGGCATCGGGCATCCGCACGCCTCCGCCGATCCCCTCGAGAAAACGCGCGCCCGCGGCGGCGAGGCCCTCGGTCTCGAACAATTCGTACACTTCGTCGACGAACGCCTTGTGCTCCGCGGCGTCGGGCAGCACGCCGAAAGACGGCGGCTCGTACGCGATCACCAGCCGCAATCGCTGAGGATGGCGGGCGAGCAGGTCCAGCGCGACCACCGCGCCGCCGCTGCCGCCGAAGACGTAGGCGTCTTCGCCCACGGGTGTGAGGTGCTCGAGGAGCAGGTGAGCGTCCTCGCTCTGCACCTCGACCTCGATATCGGCCGGTGGGCCGGGCTCGAGCACGCTGCGCGAGTAGCCGCGCGGGTCGATGGTGACCACGGTGAAGTGCTGGGCGAGAGGCTCGAGAATGGGATCGAAGACCGCCGCGTCGCCTCCGCTGCCCGGCAGCAACAGCAGCACCGGTCCGGCGCCGCTCACCTCGTAGTACAGCGTCGCTCCCGGGACCTGCAGAGTGCCGGATCTCATGGTTTCTCCTTGTTGTCGGTCGACCACTGCTCGAGGGTGACGTGCAGGGCGTCGATGATGCGTTCCCAGGAGTCGGCGGTGGAGCGTGCGTGCCCGAAGTCGCCGGTCGCCTCCAGAAGGCTGTATCCGTGAAAGGTGCTGCGCAGCAATCGGACCGCGTCGGTGCTGTCGGGTTCGGCCAAACCGTAGGCGCGCAGCATGCCGTAGGTCAGTTCGATGGCGCGCAGTGCGCCGGTCGTGGTGTGCGCCACGTCGGGATCGAACGGGAGCTGGGTCGCGGCGTAGCGCCCGGGGAAGCGCAGGGCGTAGTCCCGCCAGGCGTGGGCGTATGCGGCCAGTGCGTCGCGTCCGGCGCGTCCGGCCACCGCCGCGGCGATCAGCTCGGTCTTCTCCGTAGCCGCCAGGGCAGCTACTCGCGCGCGGAGATCCCGGAGATTCCTGACGTGGGAATACAGGCTCGCGTCCTGGACGCCGAACCGCTTGGCCACCGCCGACATCGTGACGTTGTCCAATCCGACTTCGTCGGCGAGATCGGCTGCGGCGCGCGTGATCCGCTCCGCGGTCAACCCTGCGCGAGCCATCGTGCACACCTCCGGAAACCTACGATACCTAGTATCTATCCTAGGGGCATTAGGTTATGCAACTCGCGCAGTTCGGCGATGAACCACGTCTTCCGGCCCCCGAGTTCCTGAAGCAGTCATGAAGTGCGAGGTAGGAACGCCAACAGATTCCGGCCACCGGCCAACGGAGCGTTGCCGACCGCGATCGAATCGGGATCGACACGCGACTTCGGCTCGGATAGGTCCGCGGCGCGACCAGATCGGGAACAGGCCAGAAGGTCGGCGGGCGATTCACGTTCGCGTGTTTCCGGAACTCGGCTGAGCCGGTGTCCGGACGGCTATCTCGCCGCTCAATGCGTAGTCGCCGGACAGGCGCAGTCCGTCTCCGCTCCAGAATCGGCCCGGGTCGTACCAGTCGGGGCTACGGTGCGAGGGCAGCAGTCCCATCGCTTGATATGTGGCGGCGACGATTTCGGCGCAATACGCGTTCTCCAGTTCCCGGGCAGCCGATCGACTCGGCGCGCGGCGGGGCAGGCGGGCACGGCCGCGTAGCCAGCGCCCCGCCATGCCCGCGGTGGTCGGGAACGGGGTGCCGTCGAGGCGGGCGATGGCGCGCAGCGCGCCGTCTTCCATCTCACGGCTGACCGAAGGGTCCAACTGGCGCAACCAGGCCCGCTGACCGTAGCGGTGCGCCCACACGAGCACGGCATCACGCAAGTTGTGCAGCTGAGCGCCACGGTGGGCGGCACCCGACCACATGTCGGTCAGGGATCGTCCCAGTTCCGCGTGCCAGATCAGCGCGGGCAGATCGTCGATCACGACGGACATCCCGACATGGTTCACCGGGCTGTTCGTCGTCATCCGGATCACCCGGTCGGCCGTGGAATGCCCACGGAAAAGCCAGATGTCGCCCGTTCTGGTGACCTCGACCGCTCGGTCGAGACTGATGCCGGTCCCCGTCATGGTCGTAGCCTATGCGGTATGAGGTGGTGGAAGGCAGTGGGATTGGCGGGTGCGGCCGGTGTGGTTGCCACCGGTGTCGTGGTGGTGCGCGCCGAGCGCCGCCGCCGCGCCTATACCCCCGACCAGGTTCGCGAACAACTGCACGCGCGATTCGCCCAGGCGACATCGGTCCCGGAAACCGTCGGCACCGCTGCCGCGCAACCGCGGGGCGTCACCGGCATCGGCGGGCGTATCCGACGATGGTTCCGTCGCCGGTCCGAGCAGGACGGCTAGGGCGCCACGAGTCGAGCTGCACCGGATCGATGTGGCGCTCATCGATCGTATTCACGGGAACCGCTGCGCGATCGCGGCCGCGATCACGTCCGGTGCGTGTTCCTGGATGAAGTGCCGCGCGCGCGGCAGCTCGACTACGTCGAGATGGCGGAAGGCGGCGCGCATCCGCGGGATACAGGCGTTCGGGCGGAACACCATGTCCCGCATGCCCCAGACCAACAGGGTCGGTTTGTCGCCGAGCAGGACGGGCACGTCTCGGGCCAGTTGGTCCAGCAGCGGGCCCGCGGCGCGAATTTCCCTGGGCGTCACGGCGAGTGCGGCCCGGGCTTCCGCGGTGGGCTGCACCCTGCGATAGTGGTCGGCCTCGGCCGCGGTGAGCTTGTGCCCCAATTCGGCGAGCAGGACGCGCTCGACGAGAAAATTCTGCTCGAGTATCCGCCGCTGCATCGGAGTGCTGCTCATGATCATGCTGAAAACCCGATTGGCCATCGCTTCGGTGGGCCAGAACGAGGTGTTGCCCAGCACGATCCCTCTCACCCGATCCGCACGCGCGGTGACCGCGCCCAGCCCGATGGGTCCGCCCCAATCCTGTCCCATCAGAACGAACCCGTCGAGCTGCAGGTGATCGATCAGCTCGCCGAGGACCGCGGTGTGCTCGCCGATCGTGTAGCCGAAACCAGCGGGGCGTTCGGATAATCCGAAACCGGGATAGTCGACGGCGATACACCGATACCGGTCGCGCAGGTCCTTCACGATGTGGCGGTAGAGGAAACTCCACGTGGGGGCGCCGTGACAGAACAGCAGCGGCGGTCCGGACCCCTCGTCGATGTAGTGAACCCTGCCGACGGACGAGTCGAACCACCGCGACTCGAAGGGGTACAGATCCCCGTCGGGAACGAAGTCGATCAGCATTGGGCCCTCCCTCCCTCCGAGACAGGTTACCTCTGATTCCCCCGCCCGCCGGGGCATCCACCGCCCCTGCGCCGCAACGGCCTACGGAACGAGCGGAGCCATCGGGGCCAAGCCGAGATCGGCGAGCGCGGCCGCGCCGCGGGCGGCATGATCGCCGCCGGCGAGCACCTCGGTCCGCGCCGACTGGTAGCGGCAACCGGCCGCGTCGAACGCGGCTGCCGTCGCGAGCAACCGCTGCCGGTCACCGGCGTGCAGTGCTTCGGCTCGCTCGACGATGGCGCCTGCGACGGGGTTTCCGGCGACGATGGTCCGGGCCTCGGCCAAGCGGGCACCGGCATCGGTGACCCCGGCGAGGACGGCCGCCTCGGCCCGCAGCGCCACATACCAGTGCAGCCAGATCCACGTGACCCATCTCCACACCTCACCGGGCTCGGCCGCCAGCCGTCCCAGCGCCTCGCTTATCTGCCCGCGGTGGAGCATGGCGAGTGCGTCGAAGACCGCGCCGTATCCGTGGGTCTGTGCCGGCGGCGTATCGAACCGGTGCAGCGCAGCGTCCCATTCGCTCCAGGCGTCGTGGTCGCCGCGCAGGTTGTGGATCATCGCCACACCGGCTACCGCCGGTCCCAGGACCGATTTGGCGGGGTTGCCGGCCCGCTGCCACGCGTCCAGGAACCGGACGCTGTGGGTGAGTACCTCATCGACGTTGCCCGCCAGCGCGTCGGTCACCAGTAGCCAGCTCGTCGCACGATGGCCGACCTCGGCGAGCAGAGCGTGATCGGCGAGCTGCCGTGCCCATCGGCGCGCGCCGCGCAGGTCCCCCGTGCCGAGCTCGGCCTCGGCCGCCTCGCCGAGCGCGTCGATCAGCTCGTGGGTGCCGGCTGGGGTGTTCGTGGTGGACTCCAGCAGCGCCATCCGCCGCCGCGTGACGTCCGCGGCGGCGAAAGTGTCACCGGCCAGGCTGTGGGCACCGGCGAGAGTGTCGAGAGCGGCGGACTCGGCCAGCGGGTCGCCCGTGCGGTGGGCGAGTTCGACCGCCTGTTCGGCACGCTCGATGGTGTGCGCCGCAGCATCTTCGGGGGAGTGCAGGCCGGTGAGGGCATCGGTTAGCGCCCGCCCGGTCTCGGCCAGCGCCACGGCGGCCTGGGCGGCAGGGTCGTCCCCCGCGAGCTGCTGCGCCTCGGTGATGAGGGCGGCCGCCTCCCCCGACGGCAGGGGCCGGACGAACTTGCTCGCGAACCGGTACGCGTCGGCGGCTGCGGTCGCCAGGTCGCGGGCGGCGCCGGCGCGGTCACCGGACCGGAGGGCGGCGTCGGCGGCCGCGCGGCGCAGGCGGTGCATATCGTCGCCCCGCATCTGGCACCCGGCCGCGCAAGCGGCGTGGCGCAGCATCGAGGTGGCGGTGGCCGGGTTGTCCGCGAGCGCGGCCGCCTGCTCGTAGCGCATCTGGGACTCGCCGATCAGATTGCGGGTGAAGCACAGTTGCGCCAGGTGCTGAGCGAAGAGGCCGGCATCCGCGCGCTGCTGCGGCCGGTCGCCCGCCCACGCCATCGCGGCGCGGAAGTCGTCGGCCACCGCGTCGAATCGTGGCCGCCAGTCCGTTCCCACCACCGCCAGCTCGGCGGCCGCGGCCAGGCACCAGCTCAGGTGACGGGACCGGATGTCGTCCAGCTCACCTGCTTCGGTGAGCCGCTCCATCCCGTACTGGCGGATGGTTTCCAGCGCACGGTATGCGGTGCCGCTCGGGGATGCTGTCACCACGAGCAGGCTCTGCTCGGCGAGCCGGGCCAGGCCGTCGGCGACAACGCTCCGCTCGGAGGCGGCCACCTGTGCCGCGGCCGCGACGGTGAACGACTTCATGAACACCGACACTCGGCGCAGCAGCACTCGATCGTCCGGCTCGAGCAAGGCGTGACTCCAGTCCAGCGCAGCCCGCACCGAGCGGTGCCGGTCCTCGGTGCGCGGGCCGCCCGCCAGCATCCGCAGCTGGTCGGACAGTCCGGCTTCGAGGCCGTCGAGCCCAAGGGTGGTCCAGCGGGCGGCGGCCAGTTCGATCGCCAGCGCCACTCCGTCCAGCCGCGCACAGAACGCGGCGACATCGTCGCGCAGCGCATGATTCGGCGGCCAGCCGCCCGCGGCCGCGCGATCCATGAACAACTCGACCGCATCCGAGGCACCCTCGCCGCTCAGTGACATCGGCGGGACGGCGTACACCCGTTCGAACGGAACCATCAGCCGGGCCCGGCTGGTCGCGAGCACCGTCACGCCGGGGCACGTCGCGAGCAGCCGCTCGATGAACGGAGCCACCCCATCCCGAACGTGCTCGCAGTTGTCGAGCACCAGCAAGGCACGACGGTCGGCCAGCGTGGCGGGCACGGTCTCGTCCATAGCACGGCCGGGTTGCTCGCCGAGGCCGAGTGCGAGGGCGACCGTGCCGGCGACCACGCTGGTATCCGCGCTGGTGATCGGGACGAGGTCGACGAACCACACTCCGTCGGAGAACTCGCCTGCGATCTGCGCGGCCACCGACAGCGCCAGCCGGGTTTTGCCCACTCCGCCGGGGCCGACGGCGGTCACCTGCCGATGTTTCGTGATCATCTCGGTCAGTTCGGCCCGCTCCCGCGCCCGGCCGACGAACGAGGTCAGCGGTGTCGGCAGAACCGGCGCCGGGTGCTGCTGGTCGGCGCGAGGCCGATCGGACGCTCGCTGCGCGAGTGCCCGCCGATCCGGCACCTCCAGCTTGCGCAGGAGCGAGGAGACATGGCTCTCCACGGTGCGCACGGAGATGAACAGCCGTGCCCCGATCTCGGCGTTGCTGAAATGTTCCCCCACCAGCGCCAGCACCTCGGCCTCCCGAGCCGAGATCTCCACCGTCGCCGCCATGGCACCGATTCTGCCGTACGCATACTCCGCGGTCGGTTCCGGTGGTGGGGAGCTGATTCCGGCCTGTCCGCACCCCTTCACCACGGACCACTTCCGCGCGGCACCCCAGCACACACACCGTGGGCGATCCGTGCCGCGTTCCGTGGTCGGTTCCGTGGTCGCCACGGATGTGCGCAGGCCGCGCCGGAGGAGATGCTGTGAGCACGTTCGATTCGCCTCGACAGGCGGGCACCGGGAACAACCAGACCGACGAGTTCAGGAGTGATCATGACCAGCTCTTCCACCCAGGGAATCAAGACCGTGCTGCATCCGGTGTCCGACCTGGCGGCGGCCAAGGCGGTGTATGCCGCCCTGCTCGGGGTGGCGCCGCGAACCGACACGTCCTACTACGTCGGTTTCGAGGCCGAAGGCCAGCACATCGGGCTGGTGCCCGGCGGCGGCCCGCAGGGCATGACCGCACCGGTGGCCTACTGGCACGTGCTCGACATCGAGGCGAAGCTGGCCGAGTTGACCACCGCGGGCGCCACCGTGACGGAGCACGCGCACGACGTGGGCGGCGGCCGCCTGGTGGCCACCGTCACCGACACCGACGGCAACGTGCTCGGGTTGATCCAGGACCGCTGAGCGCCGAATCCCCCGACACCACCCTCATCCACGATCGCCACGAAGGAAACCAGCTCATGACCACGCAGCAGTCCGCTACCCGTACCACCGCGACCAAGGCTTCCGTCGGATTCACCGACGAGGAACGGGCCGCGATGAAAGAACACGCCCAGGAGTTGAAGACGGCCGCGCGCCGCGGCTCGCGAGCGGCCAAGGCGGACGGGGAGAACGACGTCCTCGCGAAGATCGCGGGGATGCAGGAATCCGATCGGGTCATCGCCGAACGACTGCACGCCATCGTCAAAGCCTGTGCTCCGCAGCTGTCGCCGAAACTGTGGTACGGCATGCCCGCCTACGCCAAGGACGGCAAGGTCCTGTGCTTCTTCCAGAGCGCCGAGAAGTTCAAAGCGCGGTACGCGACATTCGGTTTCAACGACGTCGCCGCACTCGACGACGGCACCGTGTGGCCGACCGCCTTCGCACTCACCAAGCTGACCGCCGCCGACGAGGCGCGGATCAGTGACCTGGTGAAGAGGGCGGTGGGCTGAACAACCGGCCTGCCACCGCGCCACAGTGGCAGGCCGGGCACACGTGTTCTCCTGCGACGGCGTCGTGCCGGGCTCGAATGATGGACGTAGCGTCAGGTCACTATCCGGAGGGGATGTTCGAGTAGGCCTTTCAGCTGTTGCAGGAACTGGGCGGCCACGGCTCCGTCGATGGCGCGGTGGTCGGCGGACAGGGTGACGCGCAGGATTTTCCTGGTCACCACTCGATCGTCGTCCAGCCGCAGCTCGTCGGTGGCCGCGCCGACGGCCAGGATGGCGGCCTCGGGTGGGTTGATCACGGCGGTGAAGTGCTCGATTCCGAACATCCCCAGGTTGGAGATGGTGAAGGTGCCGCCGTTCATCTCGTCGGTGCGCAGCTTGCGCTCGCGGGCGCGTTCGGCCTTGTCGCGGCTTTCGACGGCGATCTCCGACACGCTCTTGCGATCGGCATCGCGCAGCACCGGGACGAGCAGGCCCGCGGGAGTGGCGACGGCGATGCCCAGGTGCACTCCGCGGTGCCGCAACAGCTTGTCGCCCGCGAAGGAGACGTTGACCGCAGGGTTCGTCCGCAACGTCACGGCGACGGCCTTGACCAGCAGATCGTTGACACTGACCTTTCCCGCGCCGGTCTGCGCCAGCGTGGCGTTGATCTGCGCGCGGAAGTCGAACAGTTCGGTGACATCGATCGCGGAGGTCAGATAGATGTGCGGGGCCTGCTGTTTGCTCTGCGTCAGCCGTGTGGCCGAGACCCGTTGAACGGTCGTCAGCGGGATCTCCTCGTACTCACCCGGAGCCGCAGCAGAGGTTCCGGTCGAGGCAGCGGGGACGACTTCGGTCGGCGGGTCGAGTTCGGCTGCGCGATGGGCGGATTCGATATCCTGCCGGACGACGCGTCCGCCCGGGCCGGTGCCCGCCACGGTGGAGATGTCGACACCGAGTTCGGCGGCGATCTTGCGTGCCAGCGGCGAGGTCTTCTTGCGTTCCGGCGTTGTGTGGGCGCCGTCGGTGGTGGCCGCAACCGCGCGGCTGCTCGGCTCGGGGCCGTTGCTGGAACGCGGTGCGGGCGCTTGCTCGACGGGCGCGGCGGCGGCCGGGACCGGCGCGTTGCCGCTCACGCCCGTCGCGGCTGTGGCACTGCCGTCGCCGATGAGGCCGATCGGGGTCCCGATCGGCACTCGCGCGCCCTCGGCGGCGAGGATCTGCTCGAGCACGCCGTTGTCGTAGGCCTCGAGCTCCATGAGGGCTTTGTCGGTTTCGATCTCGGCGAGGATTTCACCTCGTTCGACCGGATCGCCCACCTGTTTGAGCCAGGAGACGATGACGCCTTCCTCCATGGTGTCGGAGAGGCGGGGCATGGTGATTTCGGGCATGGGATGTGTCCTCGGGTCTCAGCGTCGTTTGCCGACTGCCGCGAGGGTTTCCATCGCGGCGGTGTACAGCGAATCGGCCGACGGCAGGGCGAGCCGTTCGAGCGGCTTGGCGTAGGGCAGCGGTACCTCGGCCATGGCCACCCGGCGAACCGGGGCGTCCAGATAGTCGAAGGCGCCGTCGGAGAGGGAGGCGGCGACCTCGGCGCCGATTCCGTAGGTGAGCCAGTCGTCCTCGCCGATCACGGCGCAACCGGTCTTGCGCACGGACTCGACGAGGGTGTCGCGGTCGAGCGGACGAAGGCTGCGCAGGTCGACGACCTCGGCGCTGAAACCGTCGGCGGCGAGTCGCTCGGCGACCTCGGTGCAGACCGTCGCCATGCGGGAATAGCCGATCAGCGTGATATCGGAGCCGGTCCTCGTGATCGCGGCCTTTCCGATCCGGGCGGCCGGAAGGTTCTCCGGCACGTCGCCTTTGGTGTTGTAGAGCGACAGGTTCTCCAGGAACAGCACCGGGTCGTCGTCTTCGATGGCGGCTTTGAGCAGCGCTCGCGCATCGGCCGGAGTGCTGGGCGCGACCACCTTCAGGCCCGGCACGAAGGCGTAGTACAGCTCGATGTTCTGCGAATGTGTCGCGCCCAGTTGCTGTCCGCCGCCACCCGGGGTGCGGATGACCATGGGCACGCTGGTCTGTCCTCCGAACATGCCGTAGATCTTGGCGGCGTGGTTGACGATCTGATCGAGCGCCAGCAGCGAGAAGTTGATCGTCATGATCTCCACCACCGGGCGCAGGCCCAGCATGGCGGCGCCGATGGCGGCGCCGACGAAACCCTCTTCGGCGATGGGGGTGTCGCGCACCCGTTTCTCGCCGAATTCGGCCAGCAAACCCGCGGTGATCTTGTAGGAGCCCTCGAAGATGCCGATCTCCTCCCCGATGAGGAAGACATCGTCGTCGCGCCGCATCTCCTCGCGGAGGGTTTCGCGCAGCGCCTCGCGATAGGTCATGACAGCCACGGTGATGTCCTTAATTAGTGAAGAGCGGATCGGCGGGCAGGCGGCGCGAGTCGCCCGCCACGGGCGTCGCGTAGTTGTAGTCGAACAGGCTCGACGGCTGCGGGTGCGGACTGCTCGCGGCGAATTCGACCGCCGCGGCGACCTCGGCGTTCACCTCGGTTTCCAGCGCGGCTACGGACCCATCGTTCAATACACCGGCGGCGAGCAGCGCGTCGCGCCACCGGACGACGGGGTCGTTGCTCCGGGCGATCGACACGGCCTCTTCGGTGCGGTATTTCGCCGGGTCGACCACCGAATGGCCCTTGAGGCGGTAGCTGACCGCCTCCAGCAGCGCGGGTTTGCGTTCGCGCCGGGCGGTTTCGATCAGCTCACCGGCCATATCGCGCACGGCAAGCACATCGGTGCCGTCCACGCGCTCTCCGCGCATGCGGTAGGCGGCCGCGCGCTTCCACAGATCCGGTTCGGCGGAGGAGCGTTCGACCGTGGTGCCCATCCCGGTCTGATTGTTGATCACCAGGAACACCACCGGCAGATTCCACAGCGCCGCGATGTTCAACGACTCGTGGAACGCGCCGATATTGGTGGTGCCTTCGCCCATCTGGCACACCACCACGTCGTCTTCGCCGCGATAGTCGATGGCCAGCGCCGCGCCGACGGCCAATGGCACCTGGCCGCCCACGATGGCGTAACCGCCCAGCAGGCGGGTCGCGGTGTCGTACATGTGCATGGAACCGCCCCAGCCCTTGGAGGTGCCGGTGGAGCGGCCGTAGAGCTCGGCCATGACCCGGCCGGGCTCGATGCCTTTGGCCAGCGCGTAGCCGTGCTCGCGATAGTTGGTGAACAGGTAGTCGGTCGGGCGCATGGCCGCGCCGAGCCCGACCACGGTGGCCTCTTCACCCAGGTTGAGGTGGCAGTAGCCGCCGATCTGGGCCTGCTGGTAGCTCTGTGCGGTGCGCTCCTCGAACCGGCGCACGAACAGCATGTCGCGATACAGTCCGCGCAGCGTGTCGGGATCCTCCGCGGTGACGCGCGCGTCGACCGGGGCGGTGGCGCGGGTTTGCGTGGAGGCATCGTCGATGCCGCGATCCTCGGCGATCGACGCGGACGGACGTGTCGCCGACCGAGTCGTCTTGCGACTGGGTGTGCTGGTGGTCACGGCAGGCTCCTCAACGCTTCCTGGGCGCGATGTGCACGGGCAGTCCGAGGCCGGCCAGGGCAGCCTCCATGCCGATCTCGCCGAGAGTGGGGTGGGCGTGGATGGTGTCGGCGAGTTCGTCGAGGGTCGCCTCCATGGAGATGGCCAGCGCGCCCTCGGTGATCAGGTCGCTGGCCGACGGGCCGATGATGTGCACGCCGAGCACTTCTCGATGACGCTGCCCGGCAACGATTTTGACGAATCCGTCGGTCTCGCCGAAGGTCTGGGCCCGGCCCAGCGCGGCGAAGGGGAAGCGCGCCGTGACGACCTCGTGCCCGGCGGCGCGGGCCTTCGCCTCGGTGAGTCCGACGCTCGCGATCTCCGGGTGGGTGAAGGTGGCGGCCGGGATGGCGGTGTAGTCGATGTGCGCCGGGTGGCCGGCGATCACGTCCGCGGCGGTGAGGCCCTGATGCGAGGCGACGTGCGCGAGCAGGGCGCGTCCGGTGACGTCTCCGATGGCGTAGACGTGCTCGACGCCGGTGCGCAGCTGCTCGTCGACGGGGATGAAACCGCGAGCGTCGGTGGCGATTCCCGCGACGTCCAGGCCGAGATCGGCGGTGTTGGGACGGCGTCCGACGCCGACCAGCACCACGTCCGCGTCGAGTTCGCGCACGTGCTTGCCGGTGACGCTCACCCGCAGCGCGTCGGTCCGCGTGATGGCTTCGACCGTGGAGCCGGTGAGCACGGTGATGCCGCGCTTGGTGAACGACCGTCCCAGGGCGGCGCCGAGGTCGGCGTCCTCCAGCGGCACCAAGGTGTCCTGCATTTCGACGATGGTCACCCGAGTGCCGAAGCTCGCGAACAGGCTGGCCCATTCCGCGCCGACCGCGCTGCCGCCGATGACGACGAGGCGTTCGGGCACGTCGGTCAGCCCGAACGCGCCGTCGGAGGTGATGACGCCCGGCAGGTCCGCACCCGGGATCGCCAGTCGCGCGGGCACCGATCCGGTCGCGATGATCACGTCGGTCGCGCTGATCGCACGGGTGGCGGTGGCCGTCGGCGCGGCGGCGTAGCGGGGGCCGCCGGGGAAGACCGGCGACTGGGCTGCCTCGAACACCTCGACACCGGTCGGGCCGGTGAAGCGGGCGTGACCCTCGATCACCGTGACATCGTTGGCGGCGAGCAGGCCCGCCACGCCGTCGGTGAGTTGTTTGACGATGCCGTCTTTGCGGTGGCGCACCGCGGCGAAGTCGTAGCGCACATTGTCGGCGTGGATACCGAAATCCGCTGCGGTGCTCAGGGTGTGGAAGATTTCAGCGGATCGCAGCATCGCTTTGGTCGGAATGCAGCCCCAGTTGAGGCACACCCCGCCCGGGCGCTCCTTCTCGACCAAGCCGACCCGCAGGCCGCGTTGGGCCGCGCGGATGGCGGCGACATATCCGCCCGGGCCGCCGCCGACCACCAGGAGATCGAAATCCGGCACTCGTGGTGCTCCTCGTCCTCGATGATTCGATCCACCCTCGGTTGTGGGGTGGATCATCGCTATCGAGTGTTGCCGTAGCGAAGTGCACAGACAATTGCCACGAAGCCCAGTAGTGCAGCGGCCTGATTGGGCGCTGCGCCCAATCAGGCCGAGGGATCAGGCGCCGTCCGACGCTCGGGCGAGGTCGAGCGCGGCCAGTGCCAGCGACAGTTCCACATAGTCGCGCCGGCCTTCGAGCGGGCGCCCGAGCAAGGTCGAGATGCGGTGCAGCCGATTGATGACAGTGTTGCGGTGGCAGTGCAGTCGTGTCGCGGCGTGAGCCGCTGAGCAGTCGTGCGTCAACCATGCCGCCAGGGTGTCCAGCAAGGTCGCGCGTTCGGCCGCAGGCAGTGCCAGAACCGGGCCGAGAGTGTGCGTGATCAGCATGTCGGTCAGGTCGGCCGAGCGTACGAGCAGGGCGTGCTGGAAGCGCTCGTGCAGCGGCACGAGGCCGGTCGCGTCCCGGGGCAAGGTCTGCAAGGTCAGCAGTGCCCAGCCGTGCGCGGTGCCGACCTGCGCCAGCCCGCCGACCGCCGGTGAGGCGCCTGCTCGTCCGCGAATATGCGGTTCGATCCGGCGCAGGACCGAGGCGACGTCGTGGCGCTCGACCGCTATCAGCCCGACCGTCGAGTCGACGCGATCGTGCCACACCGAACGGATGCCGACCGCGGCCAACGCGGCCTCGGTACCGGTGTGCACCGCCTCGCCTTCACCGCAGGCTACGACGACGAGAAAGGCGCTACCGGCCGGAAGATTCAACTCACGCGCGGCGCGCGCGGCGAAGGTGGTGTCGTGGGCTCGGCCCGCGAGCAGGTCCTCGATCAGGGCGTGCCTGCGGCGTTCGTCGCTGCGCAGCTGCTCGAGTTCGGTATTGCGGTAGGAGGTGACCAGGGACGAGGACAGTGCGTCGATCACGGCCCACAACCCGGTGCCCGCCGCACGGATCTCGCCGGGAGCGAGTTCGTCGGCCTTGTCGAGCAAGACCTCCCACACGATCCGGCCGCCGAGGCGGAAGGTGCGCAGCATGGCTTCCAGCGGCACACCCTGTTCGGCGCGTCGGCGGCCGATGGACGCGGCGACCTCGTCGTCGAACGCGGTGGTCGGAGCGCCCAGCAGGTCGAGGATGCGGGTCACGTAGCGGCGGCAGCCGTCGACCAGGTCGGCGCGGGCAACCGTCGAATAGTCGGTCCACTCGGGATTGTCGGTGAAGATCTCCGAGATCAGCCGGTCGGTCAGCGCCGGGATGTCGGCACGACAGGCGGCCGCCAGCTCCCGGGTGCGGGTTTGCGGAATCGCCTTCTTCGATGTCGACATTGTCGCTGGAGGTCCTTCTCGTCGGCCGTGCGCCACGACTACGCGAGCGGCGGCGTACCACGACGGTATCGCCGACGAACCGGTGCGGTGGACCGGGTGGTCTCACGCCCGTGCTCGATTCTCGGCGGTGACAGCCCTACCGTTCGTGCCGAGATCGCGGTTCCCCGCGGTTATCAAGACCGTGGATGCGGCAATATGCTGTACTTCGTGTCGAATCTACGGATCAGTGAAGTGGCCGCGTTGCTGGGGGTCAGCGACGACACGGTGCGCCGGTGGATCGATCAGGGCCGTCTGACCTCGATTCAGCTCGACAGCGGCCGCATGGGCGTGAGCGGCCGCGAGCTCGCCCAGTTCCTGCGGGCCAATGCCGATGCGCCCGCACCCGGGGCGACGGTCGCGGCCTCGGCCCGCAACCGGATGCGCGGAATCGTGACCCGGGTGGTCAAGGACACCGTGATGGCGCAGGTGGAGATGCAAGCCGGACCGTTCCGGCTGGTGTCGCTGCTGAGCCGGGAATCGGTCGACGAGCTCGGTCTGGAAGTCGGCAGCATCGCTGTCGCGTCGGTGAAATCCACGCACGTCGTCGTGGAGATACCGGAAAGTTGACGAGGATGAGAATGATTCACAAATGGGGTGTCGCGGCCGCGACCGTGTCGGCTGTCGTGACCGCGGCGGGCTGTGGTTCCGGCGACACGAGCGGGCACGCCGACGCACAGCATGTATCGGGCACGGTGACCGTGTTCGCCGCCGCTTCGCTGACCGAGACGTTCGGTGAGCTCGGCAAACAGTTCGAGGCCGCGCACCCGGGCGTCGAGGTGGTCTTCAGCTTCGGCGCGAGTTCCGCCCTGGCCGAACAGATCAACCAAGGCGCACCGGCCGACGTGTTCGCCTCGGCCGCGCCCAAGAACATGCAGCAGGTTCGCGACAAAGGATCGGTCACCGCCACGCCGGTCACTTTCGTGCGCAACCGGCTCGAGATCGCGGTGCCGAAAGGCAATCCCGGGCACATCACCGGACTGGCCGATTTCGGCAGGACCGAGCCGAAACTCGCCTTGTGCGCGCAGCAGGTGCCCTGCGGTGCGGCGGCCGAGAAGGTGTTCCGGACCGCGGGCATCGCACCGCAGCCCGATACCCGCGAGCAGGACGTGAAGGCCGTCTTGACCAAGGTCACCCTCGGTGAGGTCGATGCCGCGCTGGTCTATCGCACCGACGTCGAAGCGGCGGGCGACAAGGTCGAGGGCATCGACTTCCCGGAATCGGCCGAGGCGATCAACGACTACCCGATCGCGGCGCTGGCGCACGCGCCGAACGCGGCGGCCGCCGCGGCGTTCGTCGAGTTCGTGACCTCGGAGAAGGCCGAGCCGGTCTTCGCCGCGGCAGGGTTCGACACCCCGTGATCGCGCCCTCGCGGCGGCGGGCGGTGCTCGGGCGGCGGCCGGTCGCGCTGATGCTGCCCGCCGTGTGCGGGCTGGCGTTCCTGGTCGTCCCACTGATCGGGCTGCTGGCGCGAGCGCCGTGGGCGACCATGCCGGACCGGCTGCTCGGTGCCGAAGTGGGCCGGGCGCTGCGGCTTTCGCTGGTGTGCGCGACCGCGGCCACGGCGATCTGCCTGGTTCTGGGCATTCCGCTGGCCTGGGTACTCGCGCGCGCCGAACTGCCGGGGCGCGGACTGATCCGCGCCTTGGTCACCGTGCCGCTGGTGTTGCCGCCGGTGGTCGGCGGTGTCGCGCTGCTGCTGGTGCTGGGGCGGCGCGGGCTGATCGGACGGTACCTCTACGAATGGTTCGATCTCTCGCTGCCGTTCACCACCGCCGGGGTGGTCGTGGCCGAAGCGTTCGTGGCCATGCCCTTTCTGGTGATCTCCGTCGAAGGAGCCCTGCGGGCCTCTGATCCGCGCTTCGAGGAGGCGGCCGCCACGCTCGGCGCCACCCGCTGGTACGCCTTCCGCCGGGTCACGTTGCCGTCGGTGCTGCCCGGCGTCATCGCCGGTTCGGTGCTGTGCTGGGCGCGTGCGCTCGGTGAGTTCGGCGCCACCATCACGTTCGCGGGCAACTTCCCGGGCCGCACCACCACCATGCCGCTGGCGGTCTATCTCGCGCTGGAGAGCGATCCGGACGCCGCGATCGTGCTCAGCCTGGTGTTGCTGGCCGTCTCGGTCGCCGTGCTGGCCGCGTTGCGCGAACGGTGGATCCGGGGAGCGGTATGAGCCTGGAGGCCGACCTGCGGATCGACCGAGGACGTTTCGCGCTGGAGCTGCCCCTGGTCGCCGAACCGGGGGAGGTGGTCGCCCTGCTGGGACCGAACGGAGCGGGCAAGACCACTGCCCTGCGCGCCCTGGCGGGACTGATCGCGTTGACCGGTGGGCACATCCGGTTGGACGGAACCACCTGGGACGTGCCACCGTCGGTTTTCGTGCCCGCCGAACGCAGGCGGGTGGGTGTCGTGTTCCAGGACTACCTGCTGTTCGGGCATCTGTCGGCACTGGAGAACGTCGCCTTCGGGCTGCGCGCCAGGGGATATCGGCGCGCTGCCGCCCGCGCGCAGGCCACCGAATGGCTGGACCGGGTGGGACTGGCGGATTTCGCGGAGCGCAAACCGCGAGCGCTGTCGGGTGGGCAGGCGCAACGAGTCGCATTGGCCCGCGCGCTGGTCACCCAACCGCGGCTCCTGCTACTCGACGAGCCACTCGCCGCGCTGGACGCCGGCACCAAGCTGCACGTGCGCTCCGACCTCGCCCACCATCTGCGCGACTACCCCGGCCACACCGTGCTGGTCACCCATGACCCGCTCGACGCGATGGTCCTGGCCGACCGGCTGGTCATCCTCGAGGACGGCGCGATCGTCCAGCAAGGACCGCCCGCGCAAGTGGCGGCGTGGCCCCGCTCGGATTACGTGGCCACGCTGATGGGTCTGAACCTCTACCGCGGCACCGCGCGTGGCACGCTCGTCGACCTGGACGGGGGCGGCAGCATCACCATCGCCGACCCCGCGCAGGGGCGGGTCCATGTGGCTTTCGGCCCCAACGCCGTCGGCCTGCACCCGCGACAACCCGTGGGTAGCCCGCGCAACTGCTGGCCGGTCACCATCACCGGTATCGAGCAACACGCGCACATCACACGGATTCGTCTCGACGGCACCCCGCCCGTACTCGCCGACATCACACCGGCCACCGTCGCCGAGTTGCGGCTCCATCCGGGGCAGCGGCTGTGGGCCGCGGTGAAGGCCACCGAAACGCGCGCGTATCCAGCGTGAAAAACGAAAGCAAGGAGTCATGCACTCCTTGCCACTTTCAACATATATCGCACCCGGGGCCTTGCGGCAAGACCCCGGTCGTGCTGCACAATCTCCAGCCGAAGCCATAACCTGCGGAAATCGCGGATTCGCGGGGGTATGTGCGCTTCGGCTCCGATTGGGTTTCGCGGGATACAGGGATGGAGTTTGCGTGATCGATGTGATCGTCACCGGCGGCGGACCGACCGGATTGATGCTGGCCTGCGAATTGCGGCTGCACGGCGTGCACACGCTGGTGCTGGAAAAGGAGGCGGAGCTCACCGAGCGGTCGCGGGGGCAGGGGCTGCACGCGCGCAGCGTCGAGATGATGGACCAGCGCGGCCTGCTGGACAGGTTCCTCGCGGTCAGTAAGAAGTTCCAGGTCGGCGGTCTCTTCGGCGGCATCGTCAAGCCGTGGCCGGAGCGGATCGACACAGCGCACCCCTACGGTCTCGCCAATCCGCAGACGGTCACCGAACGGCTGCTGAACGAGCGTGCTCTCGAACTCGGCGCCGAGATCCGCCGCGGCTGCGAACTGGTCGGGCTGACCCAGGACGAGGGCGGGGTGACCGTGGAACTGGCGGACGGGACGCACTCGAGTGCGCGCTACCTCGTCGGATGCGACGGCGCTCGCAGCACCGTGCGCAAACTGCTCGGCGTGGGTTTCCCCGGTGAGCCGACCAAGGTCGAGACGCTGCTGGGGGTGATGGAGTTGACCGAGGACCCGGCGACGGTGGCCGCGATCGTCGCGGAGGTCCATCAGACCCAGAAGCGGTTCGGGGCCGCCGCCGTCGAGCACGAGGAGGGTGTGTACCGCATCGTCGTGCCCGCCGCCGGGGTGGCCGAGGATCGTGCGGCCGCACCGACGTTCGAGGAGTTCAAACAGCAATTGCGCACCTTCGCGGGCACCGACTTCGGCGCGCGGGCGCCGCGTTGGCTGTCCCGGTTCGGCGATGCCACTCGGCAGGCCGAGCGCTACCGGGTCGGCCGGGTGCTGCTGGCCGGCGATGCGGCGCACATCCACCCGCCGACCGGTGGGCAGGGGCTCAACCTCGGAATCCAGGACGCGTTCAACCTCGGCTGGAAACTGGCCGCCGAGGTCGACGGCTGGGCGCCGGAGGGGCTGCTGGACAGCTACCACGCCGAACGGCACCCGGTGGGCGCGCGCGTGCTGGAGAACACCCGCGCGCAGATCACCCTGATGGGGTCCGATCCGGGTGCGACCGCGCTGCGGGAGCTGTTCTCGAAGCTGATGGACTTCGAGGAGGTGAACCGGTACGTCACCGAGATGATCACCGCGGTCGGGGTCCGCTACGACCTCGGCGAGGGGCACGACTTGCTCGGCAGGCGGATGCGGGACGTGGCGTTGAAGCGGGGGCGGCTCTACGAGCTGATGCACGGCGGCCGCGGGCTGCTGCTCGACCAGACCGGCCTGCTGTCGGTGACGGGCTGGGCGGATCGCGTCGACCACGTCGTGGACGTCAGCGAGGAACTGGAGGTGCCTGCGGTGCTGTTGCGTCCGGACGGTCATGTGGCGTGGGTCGGTGAAGATCAGCAGGAGCTGCTCGGCCAGCTGCCGAAGTGGTTCGGCGCCCCCGTGGACTGAGCGTGCGGTCATGATCGGAGACGGCGACCGGCGGGCGGGGTGCCGATGCTGGTGGCCGAACGTCGCCTGCTTTGCTTCAATCGATGTATGTGCAGGTGGATGGCTTATTCCGGTGAGCCGATCCTGGCCGAGGAACTCTTGTTCCGGCCGGCGCATTCGTTGATCGATCAGAGCTTGCACTCCCGGCTCGGTGCGACGACCACGAACGGTGACGGCTTCGGGATCGGCTGGTACGGCGAAGGCCCGCGTCCGGCCATGTTCAAGAACATCGAACCGGCGTGGAACGACCGCAACCTGCGGGAGATCGCGGCTCAGGTGCGCACGTCGCTGTTCTTCGCGCACGTGCGCGCCTCGACCGGAACCGAGGTGCAGCGCACCAACTGCCACCCGTTCCGGCACGGGCACTGGTTGTGGATGCACAACGGATCGCTGCGCGGTTTCCGGGAGTTCAAGCGCGATCTGATGACGGCGGTGGAACCGGCGTTGTTCGCCGACATCGAGGGTTCCACGGATTCGGAAGTGCTCTTCTTCCTGGCGCTGAGCTTCGGACTCGTCGACGACCCGTTCGGCGCGGTCGCCCGTGCGGTCGGCTTCGTCGAGGACGTCGGTCACGCATACGAGGTCGAGGCCCCGGTGCAGATGACCGTCGCGACCACCGACGGCACATCCATGTGGTTCTTCCGGTATTCCACGGAACGGCGATCACGGTCGCTGTTCTACTCCACCGATGTCGCGAAAGTGCGTGCGCTGCACCCGGAGGTGAAAGCTCTCCGCCTGCTCGGCGAGGAGGCGCGATTCGTCGTCTCCGAGCCGCTGCGCGACCTGCCGGGGGAGTGGAACGAGGTTCGGGAATCGTCGGCCGGCGTCGTGCGCCTCGGTCATGACGAAACCCGCCCGTTCCAGCCGATCGCCCCCTGACACACCATGTCGGCCGCCGACCGCATGGCCGGAATCCGTTGTGCCGGTGCGTCTGTGCCTGTGCGTCGTGGCCTGCGTCATGTGGGGGATAGGGGTGGCGATGGTTAGGCTGCGGCGTTGTGCGTGGGCTGTCGTCGGTATCGACGTTGTGGTTGGTGTGGGTGGTTACTCGGCTACTGATGGTGGTGTTCACCGGGGTGACGGTGTTGCCGCACAGCGTTTGGGATGCCTCGGCCGCGGACTTGACGCTGTACCGGGAATGGGCCGAAATCATCGTCGGCCGGAGTGTTTTCCCGCTGGACGACGAGCGGTGGCAGTATCCGCCCGGAGCGGGGGTATTGCTGGCGGTGCCTTGGCTGCTCGGCGGCGGGTTCGCCTATAACTGGTTGTTCTTCGCGCTGGTCGCCGCGGCGGACGCGAGTGTACTGAGTTTGCTGATCGGGGCCGCACGTGCTGACGGGCGGGCAGTCGCGCAGACAGGGCCGTGGGTATGGACGGTTGGGGTGGCCTTGCTGGGCCGGCTCTGTTACGGCCGATTCGATTTGATCGTGGCCGCGACGGCGGCCGCGGCACTGTTGTGGTCGACGCGCCGACCGGCGTTGGCCGGCGCGGCCGCTGCCGCGGGTGTCTTGCTGAAAGTGTGGCCGGTGGTGGTTCTGCTGGGGTTGCGCAGGCGAACGCTGTGGCGGATGAGTGCGGTGGCGGCCGGTGCCGGTCTGACCGCGAGCGTCGGATTGACGGCGCTGGGCCCCGGCGCGTGGTCGTTTCTGCAATTCCAGTCCGAGCGCGGGCTGCAAATCGAATCCGCCGCTGCCACACCGCTGTTGATCGCTCGTCTGGTGAACGGCGGGTGGACCATCGTGCATCGTTACGGTGCCGACGAGTTGTCCGGGCCCGCGGTGTCCGCGGCGGCTCGCGGGTGCGTGGCCGCCACTGTCGTCGGCGGCGCGATATTGCTGTTCACCTGGTGGCGCATGCGTCCCCCGGCAGCGGATCTGGCCTTGGCCGCGGTACTGCTCGCCTTGGTGACCAGCCGGGTACTCAGCCCGCAGTACCTGGTGTGGGCGGTGGCGGTGGCCGCGGTCTGCGCGCTCGACTCGCGCACCACGCAGCGGCCCGTGGTGATGCTGGTGCTGGCGACGGCGCTGCTGAGCCAGGTGGAATTCCCGTTCGTCTACGACCGGGTGGCTACCGGAAGCTGGCCGGGGGTCATTGTGCTGGCGCTGCGCAACGGCCTGCTGCTCTGCGCGACGGTGTGGTCCGTGGCGCGGCTGCGTGGCGGGGGTACTCGCACACTTCGCGAGTACCCGCCCCGGTCCGTGGGCAGACCGACGGCCGCATCGTCCCGCTGACCGACGCCCGCTGCGGCTCCGTCAGCCGACGCGTCGGCGTCAGAGCTCGGCGACCAGGCCTGCCGCCGCTTCGATCGCGGCGGCCTCGTGGTCGAGCAGGACGTCGCCGCCTTGCGTCGTGACGATCGGGGTGTACGGGTCGTCGACGAATTCTTCACCGAGCAACTCGCGCAGCACCGCGAGCCCGCAGAACGGAACGTAGTGCGGGCTGTAGCCGCCTTCTTGCACGAATGCGATCCGGCCCGCGCAGGTTTCGGCGGCGATGTCGAGCATCCGCCGGGTCAGTTGCCGGAAGCCGCCGCTGGTGACCATCTGCCGAGCCAGCGGATCGAGAATGCTCGCGTCGAAACCGGAGGCCACGATGATCAGCTCGGGGGCGAAGGCGCGCAGCGCGGGCTCGACGACCCGGTCGATCGCGTGCAGATAGGCGGCGTCCCCGCTACCGGGTGGAAGCGGCACGTTGAGCGCGTAACCGTATCCGGCGCCGGCGCCGCGCTCTTCGCGGTAGCCGGAATTCGGCGGGAAACACAGATGCTGATGGATCGAGAGGGTCAGTACCGACGGATCCTCGTACCAGATGTCCTGCGTGCCGTTGCCGTGGTGGACGTCCCAATCGACGACGGCGATCCGCCCCACGCCCAGCATTTTTTTTCGCATAGGCGGCGGCGATGGAGACGTTGTTGAAAATGCAGAAGCCCATGCCGGTGGCGCGGGTCGCGTGGTGCCCTGGCGGATTGACCAGTGCGTAACCGTTGTCGACCGTCCCCGCGAGCACATGCTCGACGAGTGCGATCGCGCCGCCCGCCGAGAGCGCGGCGATCTCGTATCCGCCTTTCCCGAACGACGAGACACCGTCGCCGGCGTCCCCGCCTTTCGGAAGCAGATTCTCGGCCTTGATCCGCTCCAGATGGTGCGCGGTATGCACGCGCAATATGTCGGCCTCGTCGGCGGGCGCCGCTGTTATCGAATGCAGCTTGTCGAGCAAGCCCGACACCGAGACCAACTCGTGAAAACGCCGTTTGGTGTCGGGATGCGCGAGGTGATGCCCGATCGGCTGAAGGCCGGCCGTGGCGTCGGAGGGGAACAGGCTCCCGCTGCCGGTGTCGGCCCAGCCGTAGAGGGTGTTCCACACGTATCCAGTTGTCATGGTGAACTCCTAGCGGTCGGCGGACCACCACACCGTCCACCTACATCCGACGCGCCTCAGTGAACGCTCGCGCTCATTACAGGCACAGCAGCCACCACGCCGCAACCGGGGAGGTTGCCATCTGTGGCGGTGGCGGCAACTGTGCTGAAACCGTGTCGGGCAGCGGTCGAAACGGAAGGGCAGGGTATGCCTCCGCATTATGTGGTGGCGACGAGCCAGGCCACTTTTGGATACAGTCGTGTCGTGGCATTCGAGATCACGGCCGAACAGATCGACGTCATTCAGCACGACGCGATGCCCATGGCGGCGTATATCTCTCGCCCGGCTCGACCGGGCGACTACCCGCTGGTCCTCGTCGGTGCGGAATTGTGGGGGCTGACGAATGAGGTTCGGGCCGTCGTCCGTGATGTGGCCGCGCTGGGGTATGTGGCGATCGCGCCGAACCTGTACCACCGCTCCGGTCCCGACACCTCGACCGGTATCGAGGAGAGCGATGCCAATCGGGCCCATGCGTTCGAACTGCTGAGCAGGTTGACCCGCGACGGGGTGGAGGCGGATCTGCGCGCCGCCGCCGACTATGCCCGAGAGCATGCCGGTGCCGCTGACCGGATCGGCATGCTGGGCTTCAGCCTCGGTGGGCATGTCACCTATTTCGCCGCGACCCGGCTGCCGCTGCGCGCCGCGGCGATCTACTACCCGGGATGGCTGCCCGACGCCGGAACGGCGTTGAGCGTTCCGGACCCGCTGTTGGCGGCGACCTCGCGGATCACCGCCCGCCTGACGCTGTTGTTCGCCGAGCAGGACCATGTCATCGATGCCGACCAGCGGCGCCGGATCGGGGAAGCGCTGTCGGCGGCATCCGTCCGGCACGAGATAGTCGTGTATCCCGGTGCCCGCCACGCCTTCTTCTTCCCCGGCCGCGAGCCTTACGACAAGCAAGCCGCCGATGACTCCTGGCAGCGCGTGCGCGAACTCTTCGCTGCCGAATTGAGCGCCGGCTGATCCCGCGGTCCCTCGCCGGGTAGCCCACCGCGGCTTCACCCGCAGCGTTCATGCCATATCGTCGAGTTCCTACAGTGGACTCGGCTCCGAGGCGTGGGTGGCGCCGATCCAGTGCAGGAGTCGATGAATCGTTTCGTCCGCGAGGCGGTAGCGCACGATGCGGCCACTCTTGGATGCGCTGACCCACCCCTGGTGACGCAACTGGCGTAGGGCGTGTGAGGCGGCGGTCGCCGTCATCCCCACCGTGGCGGCGAGTTCGGTCACGCTCTGGCCGGGGGTGTGGTGCAAGCACACCAGCAGCCGCAGCCGATTGGCGTCGGAGAGCAGGTCGAATCGGTGTGCCCAATGCTCGACGCTGGACACGTCCAAGCCGAGCCCGGCGGGCCGGGCGTGTTCGGAATCCAGCGGGTCACTCGTAGCCACTGCTCTACTCTGCCGTTGTCTGCTCGGCGAGGCCAAATATTGCGGACAGCCATATATCTGTCCAGTTGAACATATATGGCGTGTATCGTTTCCCGAGGTGAGGGAGACCATGTCGGCGATGCATATGAGCGACGGCATCGTCGACGCACCCACCTCTGCGGTATTCGCGGTCGTCGCCCTCGCCGGGCTGGGATTCGCGGCGTGGCGCGCCCGTGCCGAACTCGATGAGCGTGCCGCTCCGATGGCCGGTCTGGTGGCCGCGTTCATCTTCGCGGTGCAGATGGTGAACTTCCCGATCCTGCCGGGCGTGAGCGGGCATCTGCTCGGTGACGCGCTCGCCGCGATATTGGCCGGGCCCTATGTGGGTGCGCTGTGTGTGGCGATCGTGCTCGTCGTGCAGGCACTGCTGTTCGCCGACGGCGGGTTGACGGCGCTGGGTACGAACATCACGAATATGGCGTTGCTCGGGGTAGCGGTGGGCTATCTCGCCGCGCGCCGGTTGCTGCCTTTCGCGCCGAGACGCGGCGGGGTCGGTGTCGTCGCGTTCGTCGCCGCGTTGGTCGCAACCATCTGTGCCGCCATGGGTTTCGCTGCCGAGTACGCCATCGGTGGGGCGGCGGGATCCACTGCCGGTGCGGTGACCTGGTACATGCTGGGCACCCATGCATTGATCGGTATCGGGGAAGGCATCATCACCGCGATCACCGTCGTCGCTGTAGTCGACGCCCGCCCCGACCTCGTCTACCTTCTGCGCGCTGCCGATCGGACGAGACGGACGCCGCGCGCCGCACTATCGATGAACGGATTCCTGTTCGGATTCGCCGCCGTCGCGGTACTTGTCGCGGGCCTGCTCTCGTACCTGGCGAGTTCGCGACCCGACGGTCTCGATGCCGTGACATGGCGCGGCTGCACCGTGGTGCAGGTCGACGGAACCGAAGAACTGCGCGGCGAGTGCATCGCGCGTAACGCGGACGATCACAGGTTGGCGGATTCGCCGCTGGCCGGGTACACGATCGACGGCGATGACCGGCTGACCGGTGTCGCGGGCATTTTCGGAGCCGCCGCCGCATTCGCCGCGCTGTTCGCCGTGGTGCGCATCATCAGGGCAGGTCGATCGAATCACACTGGGGACGAACCCGTTTCGAATGGCGCAGCCGAGTCGCCCGAACCGGAGTCCAGCTAGGTGTCCACCGTCAGCCATCGGCTGCACCTGCCCGGCGGTTCGCCGGTGCACCGGACTCCGGCCGAGGCGAAGATCGTCTGCGCCGTGATCACCGTCTTCGCGGTGGTCGCGACACCAAGGGACATGTTCTGGCCGTTCGCCGTCTATGCGGCCGGATTGCTCGTCGTCTGGCGCGTGACGCGGATTCCGCCGCGGTGGATCGCGCCGCGGCTGCTGATCGAAATGCCCTTCGTCGTGCTGGCGATTCTGCTGCCGTTCGCGGCCGGAGAACCCAGAACGACCGTCTTCGGACTGTCGCTGTCTGCGACGGGTGTCCACGCCGCATGGGGAATCATCGCGAAAGGTTCGATCGGAGTGGGTGTTTCGCTGACCGTCGCGGCCACCACGAGCGTGCGCGAGCTGCCGGGCGGACTCAGCAGGCTCCATGTGCCCGGCATGATCGTCACGATCGTCGTGTTGATGCTGCGGTACGTGGACGTGATCGCCGACGAGGCGGCCCGCATGCGCGTGGCACGCATCTCGCGCGGAGATGACCCGCGGACGATACGTCAGATCGGTGCCACAGCGCGCGGCGTCGGCAGCCTGTTCCTGCGATCCTACGAACGAGGCGAACGAGTTCACCTGGCGATGCTCTCGCGCGGGTTCACCGGCACGATCATCGATTTCGACACGCCTAAGGCCACCTGGAGGCAATGGATCTTCTCCTGTGTTCCCGCCTCGGCCGCCCTCGGTGTCTGTGTCGGCGCCTGGATCGCCCGGTGAACGAGTCGACGGCCCCCGCCGTACGTCTGGCCGGTCTGACCTTCGCCTATCCGGATGGGACCGGGGCGTTGCGCGGGGTGGATCTCGACATCGCCCGCGGCGAACGGGTCGCGATTCTGGGCCCCAACGGCGCGGGCAAATCGACACTGATGCTGCATCTCAACGGGGTGCTCAGCGCGACATCGGGCGAGGTGTATATCGGCGGCACCCGCGTGGACCGCACCACCGTGCGCGCCGTACGCAGGCGCGTCGGCGTCGTCTTCCAAGACCCCGACGACCAACTGTTCATGCCGACCGTCGAACAAGATGTCGCGTTCGGTCCCGTCAACTTCGGCATGCGCGGCGAAGACCTCGCCGAGAATGTGCGCTTCGCGCTCGCCGCGGTCGGGATGACCGATCGAGCCGACCGCTCCCCGGCCCGTCTGTCGCTGGGCGAACGCCGCCGCGCCGCGCTCGCCACCGTCCTGGCATGCCGCCCGGAGGTGCTCGTTCTCGACGAGCCCGCGGCCAACCTGGACCCGGTCGCCCGCCGAGAACTCGCCGAGATCCTGCTCACCCTGCCGACGACACTCGTCCTGGTCACCCACGATCTGCCCTACGCCCAGCGCATCTGCGAGCGCGCCGTCATCCTCGACAGCGGACGCATCGTCGCCGACGGGCCGATAGACGAGATACTCGCCGATGCCCAGCTCCTTGCCGCACATCGCCTCAGCTGAACCGGCCGGAAAAACTTTCGCAATCTACGCATATTCGCTGATTTCGGTACGCAAATATCGGCATCTGCGAGGCATTTCGAGCCGTTATGGGCGTGAGTAGCGTGCGAATCAGAAACCGGAAATCGACGTTCGGAGGCGCACCCGTGATAAACCACCTCGTCCGCACCCACCGCTCCGCCGAGCACTTCCCGCGCGAGGAGCATCTCGCGTGGCGGATCGCCGAGGTCGCCGCGGATCCGGTGGCGGTCGCGCCGGAGACCGAGGAGATGATCGTCAACCGGATCATCGACAACGCGGCGGTCGCGGCCGCGTCGGTGACCCGCCGTCCGGTGGCCAACGCCCGGGCACAGGCGCTGGCGCATCCGTATCGACCGGGCGCGACGGTGTTCGGTGTGCCGGGCCGGTTCTCGCCGGAATGGGCGGCCTGGGCGAATGGTGTCGCGGTACGCGAGCTGGATTTCCACGACACTTTCCTGGCCGCGGAGTACTCCCACCCCGGTGACAACATCCCGGCGATCCTGGCGGTGGCACAGCATGCCGGCCGCAGCGGCCGTGACCTGATCCGCGGGCTGGCGACGGGCTACGAGATCCAGGTGGATCTCGTACGTTCGATCTGCCTGCACGAGCACAAGATCGACCACGTGGCCCATCTCGGTCCCTCGGTGGCGGCCGGTATCGGCACGCTGCTGGCGCTGGACACCGAGACCATCTACCAAGCCATCGGCCAGGCGTTGCACACCACCACCGCGACCCGCCAGTCCCGCAAGGGGGAGATCTCGAGTTGGAAGGCCTACGCGCCCGCCTTCGCTGGAAAGATGGCGGTGGAGGCCGTGGACCGCGCCCTGCGTGGCGAGGGCGCCCCGTCGCCGATCTGGGAGGGCGAGGACGGTGTGATCGCCCGCCTTCTCGGCGGACCCGACAAGGAATATTCGGTGCCGCTTCCCGGCCCGGGCGAGCCCAAGCGCGCGATCCTCGACACCTACACGAAGGAGCACTCCGCCGAATACCAGAGCCAGGCGCCGATCGACCTGGCCCGGCGGATGCGCGAGCGGATCGGTGAACTGGACCGGATCGCCTCGATCGTGCTGCACACCAGCCACCACACCCACGTGGTGATCGGCACCGGATCGGGCGATCCGCAGAAGTTCGATCCGACCGCGTCGCGGGAGACCCTGGACCACTCGGTCATGTACATCTTCGCCGTCGCCCTGCAGGACGGCACCTGGCATCACGAGCGCTCCTACGCGCCCGAGCGCGCGCAGCGCCCCGACACCGTCGAGTTGTGGCGCAAGATCTCCACCGCCGAGGACCCGGAGTGGACCCGCCGCTATCACTCGTCCGATCCGGGCGAGAAAGCGTTCGGCGCCCGCGCGGAGGTCACGTTGACCAGCGGTGAGGTGATCGTCGACGAGCTGGCGGTGGCCGACGCGCATCCGCTCGGCGCACGCCCCTTCGCCCGCGGCGAGTACATCGCCAAGTTCCGGACGCTTGCGCAGGGCGTCATCGATCCCGCCGAACAGGACCGCTTCCTGGAAGTCGCGCAGCGCGCGGCCGAGTTGTCGGCCGAGGAGTTGTCACAGTTGAACTTCTCGGTCTCCGACCGAGTGCTCGCACGGGCACCGAAGCTGCCGGAAGGGCTTTTCCGATGACCGGCCTGCTGGCCGCGGCGACCTCGGCCGCCGACAAACGCGCCGCATTCCGGGCGGGTCTGACCTCAGGAACGATCCAGCGTTTCCCCGGCGCGTTCAGTCCTCTGGTGGCCGCCCTGATCCAGGAGATCGGCTTCGAAGGCGTCTACGTCTCCGGGGCGGTCGTCTCCGCCGACCTCGCTCTGCCCGATATCGGGCTCACCACGCTGACCGAGGTCGCCGAACGCGGCCGGCAGATCGCGCGGGTTACCGACCTGCCGGTGCTCATCGACGCCGACACCGGCTTCGGGGAACCGATGAGTGCCGCACGCACCGTCTCGATTCTGGAAGACGCCGGAATCGCGGGCTGTCACCTGGAGGACCAGGTGAATCCGAAACGGTGCGGTCACCTCGACGGCAAAGCCGTGGTGACGACCGAGGCGATGGTGCGCAGGCTCAGGGCAGCGGTGTCCGCGCGACGGGACCCGAACTTCGTGATCTGCGCGCGCACCGACGCCGCCGGAATCGAAGGCATCGACGCCACGATCGACCGGGCGAACGCCTACGGCGACGCCGGCGCCGACCTGATCTTCACCGAAGCGCTGCGGACGGTCGCCGAGTTCGAGAAGTTCCGGGCCGCCGTCTCGATTCCTCTGCTGGCCAACATGACCGAATTCGGCAGGTCGGAGCTGATCCCGGCGGCCACTCTGCAATCCATCGGCTACAACGTGGTGATCTACCCGGTGTCAACGCTGCGACTGGCGATGTTCGCGGCGGAAGCCGGATTGCGCGAAATCTTCGAGCACGGCACGCAGGCGGGGCTGCTGGATCGGATGCAGCACCGCAGCCGTCTCTACGAACTGCTGCGGTACGAGGCCTACAACGAATTCGACGCCGACATCTTCGATTTCACTACGAGAAGGAACCCGTGATGACGGACACCGCGATACCGGCCATCAGCAAAGGTCTGGCAGGGGTGGTCGTCGACACCACCGCCATCTCGAAGGTGGTGCCCGAAACCAACTCCTTGACCTACCGCGGCTACGCCGTCCAGGATCTGGCCGCCCACTGCGGCTTCGAGCAGGTGGCCTACTTGCTCTGGCACGGTGAACTGCCCACCGACGCCGAGTTGGAGAGGTTCTGCCGGCAGGAGCGGGCATGGCGGCGCGCCGACCGGTCGCTCCTGTCGCTGGTGGCCAAGATGCCGGACAACTGCCACCCGATGGACGTGGTCCGCACCGCGATCAGCTACCTCGGCGCCGAAGATCCGGCCGAGGACGACAATTCGGCGAGGGCCAATCGCGCCAAAGCACTGCGCATATTCGCGGTGCTGCCGACCATCGTCGCGGCCGACCAGCGCCGTCGCCATGGTATGGACCCGGTCGCACCGCACTCGCATCTGGGGTATGCCGAAAACTTCCTGAACATGTGCTTCGGGACCATCCCATCGCGCGAACTGGTGAAGGCGTTCGAGGTGTCGTTGATCCTCTACGCCGAGCACAGTTTCAACGCCTCCACCTTCGCGGCTCGGGTGGTCACCTCCACGCTGTCGGATATCTACAGCGCCGTCACCGCCGCCATCGGCGCTTTGAAGGGGCCGCTGCACGGCGGCGCGAACGAGGCGGTCATGCGCGACATGCTCGAGATCGACGATCCCGCGCTGGCCGAGAAGTGGCTGCGCGACAAGCTGGCCGAGAAGGAAAAGGTCATGGGTTTCGGCCACCGCGTCTACAAGAACGGTGACTCCCGGGTACCCACCATGAAGAAGGCCTTCCTGGATATCGCCGCCGCGACCGACGGCCGGAAGTGGGTGCGAATGTACGAGATCCTCGAACGCGCGATGAACGAGGCCACCGGCCTCGCGCCGAATCTTGACTTCCCGACCGGCCCCGCCTACTACCTGCTCGGCTTCGACATCGAGGTCTTCACCCCGATCTTCGTGATGAGCCGCATCACCGGCTGGACCGCGCACATCATCGAGCAAGGCGAGTCGAACGCACTGATCCGCCCGCTGAGCGCATACATCGGAGTACCACAGCGCTCGGTCGTCGCCTGAGCCCTTTCGCGCGGTACCGGCGGATCGCGGGACAACACGGCGCCCGGCCCGGTTCGCCGAACACGGCCTCGCCGGGCATGTCCGGCCCCCCTGACGACTTGGCGGGCGGCGTAGGTCCGGGACGGTCGGCGCGTCGGCTGGTGGTCGTGGCTTCTCGCAGCGTTATGTGACTCGACATTATCAAGCACAATATGAAGGTCGAAGGCGGAACCTGTACCCGTTCCGGAGGGTCTTCGGGAGAGCTGTCGGCGTTCGCCCCTGGTGCAGGCCGGGGCCTAGGCCGCCTCAGGCGAGCATTTAGGCCGCCATCGGCCCGCTCGCCGAGCTGGGCGCAGAAGGTTGCGACCACTCCTGAACGCAACCGAGACAACAGCTAGAACCTGTGCTAAGTTAATAGCCATTCTGATCGCAAGGACGGGCGTTTGCGCTCTCGCCGCCAGGCCCTCGCGATCCCGT
>NZ_BDBM01000012.1 GCF_001612985.1 Nocardia gamkensis NBRC 108242
ACAGTCAGTGCATCACCGCTGTTCAGACACTCAGCGTAGACCTCTGCGGGACTGCGGTAGCCGTGGATCTTGCGGGGTCGGTGGTTGAGCTCGTCGGCGATGGTGTCGAGGTCGGCTTGACTGAATCGGCGTAGGTCGGCGTTCTTCGGCAGGTATTGACGCAGTAGCCGATTGGTGTTCTCGTTCGTGCCGCGTTGCCACGGGCTGCGGGGCTTGCACAGGTAGATCGGCGTACCCGTGGCTGCGGTGATGGCTTTGTGACCGGCGATTTCCCGGCCGCGGTCCCAGGTCAGCGTGCGGCGCATCGGCACCGGGAGGCTGAGCAGATACCTGGTCAGGTGTGGGGTCACCTGATCGGCTTTGATGCCGTCGGGTAGCGCCACCAGCGCGGTGAATCGGCTGGTTCGCTCAACAAGCGTCGCGATCGCCGACGGGCGGGTCCCCATTACCGGATCCCCCTCCCAGTGCCCGGCGATCTGTCGGGTTTCGACCTCCACCGGACGTTCGCTGATCGGCACCAGATCGCTGATCACGCCTGCCCCTGTCGGGCGGCGAGCCCGTTTCGGATGCCGCATCGGCCGCCTGGTGCGCAACTTGCGGGTCAGGGTCCGGTTGATCGCCTTGCGGCGTGGGTCGAACAACGTCAGGTAGATCGCTTCGTGGGAGACCCGCATCGACTCCTCGTCGGGGAACTGCCGACGCAGCCAACCGGCGATCTGCTCGGGTGACCAGCATGTCGTGAGTTTCTCCTCGACCAGCGCACGAAGCCTCGCGTTTCTGGCCAGTTTTGCAGGTTTCGGCCGACGCGCTCGTTGATACGCCCGCTGATCGGCTGTGGCGGCACGGTAGGCCGCGCGGCCGCCGTTGCGGACGATCTCCCGCGCGATTGTCGACGGCGAACGCCCCAGGCACACGGCGATCGTCCGCGCCGAGCAGCCCGCAGCCAAGCCACGGGATATCTCCTCCCGCTCGGCCATCGTCAAGTGCTGGCTGCGCCGCCGTGGCGGCGGCCGGTGAACCCCTCCGGTCTGAGCGAGAAACCTCCGCACATGCTGCAACGGCAGCCCCAGCGCCCGGGCAATCGCGCTGAACGACTCACCAGCCCGCCACCGGCGCCACACCTCGTTCTGACGAGCAGCAGACATCCCGTAATCCCGCACCCAAACCTCCACGCCGACATGATCATCCACGCGGTGATGCAGTGATCCCTTGAGCCCAAGATCGTTTCCGACACACCGCTCCGGCCGCAGACAAGACGCGAGCCCTACGATGATCGGATGCCATTGAGTGGAAAAGTCGCTTTGGTCACCGGCGCAACCAGCGGAATCGGCCACGCCACCGCGACATTGCTGGCCGAACGCGGCGCACACGTGCTGGTCACCGGACGCGACACCGACCGCGGAAACCAAGCCGTCGAGCAGATTCGCGGCACCGGCGGCACCGCGGAATTCCTGCGTGCCACCCTCGGCGACGCCGACAGCGCACGAGCACTGGCCGAAAATGCCCACGCTATCGCCGGTCGGGTCGACATCTTGATCAACAACGCTGCCATCGGAGTCTTCGCCCCCACCGCCGCGGTCACCGAATCGGACTTCGACGCCTGCTACGCGCTCAACGTCAAGGTCCCGTTCTTCCTCGTCGCCGCGATCGCACCCGGCATGGTCGAGCGCGGGCACGGAGTGATCGTCAACGTCAGCACCATGGTCGCCGCGTTCGGTGCCCGCGGCGCGGCTGTCTACGCCTCCAGCAAAGCCGCGCTCGAGCTACTCACCAAGACCTGGGCCGCCGAATTCGGGCCACGCGGAGTCCGCGTCAACGCCATCGCTCCCGGCCCCACCCTCACCGAAGGCACCGCAGCCCACTACAGCCCCGAGCAACTCCAGGCCCTGGCCGCTCAAGCCCCAGCACGGCGCGTCGCCGACGTCACCGAGATCGCCGCAACCATCGGCTTCCTCGTCAGCGACCACGCCGGCTTCATTCACGGCGCGATACTGCCCGCCGACGGCGGCCGAACCGCCGTCTAGAACTCCTCACAGCACAAGCAATCGCCATGTAGCGACGCGAATTCACCGCCACTCATCGCTACGAATCACAGCGGGGCCTGGTTCATGCCTGCGGTGGGCGAAGTCTCAGAACAAGCCATCGCACACCCGCAACGGCCGATTGCCGGTCGGCCCCAGCTGGGCGAGTTCGGCGTCGATGTTCACATCGATCGCGCCGAAGAAGTTGGCTCCTCTCTGTGTCAAGTCGTGGGGGTGGGTCCAGGTTAGATAGATCCACAGTCCCAGTTCAGCACGGCGTTGCACGGATGTCTCTCCGCGCTGCCAAGCAATACCGACTCCCGTGTATCCGTCGGCGACGGCCCAGCAACTTCGTTTACCGACCCGGTGAGTCCTGGGGCCGTTTGCTCCTGGCGAGTGGATGAGGTTCGCCGGCGATCGTCATGAGTGCTTCGATGACATCACCACGCAGGTGGGTCAGGACAGCGGTGTCGTCGTGGTGCTGCCCGAGATAGACCCGCTCGACCGTCTCCCCGAACAACTGGCGGACGTGCACACGCACGGTCTCCGTGATCGAGTAGGTGGTGACCTCCAATTCCTGTGCCCACGGCAGGTTCTCGCGGACTCGGTTCCACAACCCGTCGTAGCGCCTGTAGCTGATCGGCCGCCCGTTGCGTTTACGCAGCACACGAGGCGTGACCTCTCTACCTCCGCGACGTTCGGCATGCTTTCCCAGGGCGGCCATGAGACGGGGCGAGACCGGATGCCAGTGAAACCCGCCACCGCGCGTCCGTAGCCGCACCAGGCAGTTGTCGCGGTCGAGGTCGTGAAGCGCCAGATCGATGACAGCTTGCCGGTCACTCGCGGTTTGGATGTGCAGCATGACGATCAGTTCGTCCAGCTCGGGGTCATCACCGGTCGAAGAAGCAACACGATGAACTTCCCGCAGCTGCTCGCTGCTCAGAACATCGCCTTTGCCGCCGCGCCGGCCCGGAAGCCTTGCGGCCGCCGCGGGATTGCTGGAGGGATCGATGAGCCTGTCACGTTCGGCGTGCTTGTAGATGTGCCGTAACGCCGACAGCAGATTCTCTGCGGCTGACTCTCCGCCCCGGGAGTTGGCGCGAGCGCGAGAACGGATCTGATGCGCATCCATCAGCTCTTCTATCTCCCTCGTCGTCGGCTCGCTCAACACTCGGTCGCCCCATACCTGACTGATCGCACGCCATGCCGAGTCGTAACACCTCAGCGTCTTCGGCGGGACCTTCCTACGCACCCGGTCGATGTACTCACCGAGCCGGGGAGAACCAACCGGTGAGCGGCCGGCATCGCCGGCGCTGCGGTCGAGCACCGGCAGCTGATAGGGGAGCGGGGATGGCGTGAGGGGGGATTCGTCGAAACTCATGGTGCTCCTGAACACGCGCCGAGGTGACGGTGCCCGCAAACGGCACTGCTGATCGGCTGGAAGATGATCGGGAATCCGACAGCACCAGCGCGGACTGCGCTGGACCGGGGTGGTCGACCGACCCGGCTCGAACCGGGCATCGTTCACGGCGGGCGGGGACCATCACCACTGTCAGGTACTCATCATCCGACGCTCGCCACAGCACGGTCAAGATCTTCAAGGCAAATCCACCTCGATGCCTTTACCCAGGTCATCGGGCTGAACGTGGTCCGGTTCGACATGTTCGGTCGCAGGAAGCCGAGGCGGGCCCGCGCGCAGTTGCGGCGTCGGATCCTTCGCGTCAGCCACAGCAGCGCCGGGACCGTGTCCGAGCCGTTCAATGACACCGCCGCGCGGCATCATTGCCCCCGGAAACGGGTCCGGACCCCGGTTAAAGGCCAAAAATACACGGTTCCGCGGCATATTTGCCACGGAACCGTGTCATTGAATGTCCGGAGGGGGACTTGAACCCCCACGCCCGATAAAGGGCACTAGCACCTCAAGCTAGCGCGTCTGCCATTCCGCCACCCGGACCGGTGTGCTCAGCAAGATTATCGGATCACTCCGCGTGGACCAAATCGCGGCTGGACCTGCGGATTCTCGAGCGCGTTGGGATGGGTGGTGGCATGAGTATCCGTGCGGGCAGGAGGTCGATGAGGCGCCGTTCGGTTGGGTGCGTGATCGGCATGTCGGGCTACGTGATGGAGCCATCGGCGTGCGGCTCTAGCGCTGCTCGACCGCGCGGCCTAGGGAACCGAGCGTGACCGGGATGCCGTCCGCGTGATTGATCGCCGATCGGACCCGTCGACTGCGGATACGAGTAGCCGGCACTCGATCCCTCATGGCCATGGGCCCAATACTCGCCTCGGTCGATGGCCCGTCAGTCGGCCCGGACCGACGGGCGAGCTGCTCCGGAAACACCGCCCGTGTGCACAGCGAACAGTGAATGCCATTAATTTGCCAGCTGCGATCGGTCAGCGCGAGGCAGGTCGGGGAGAGTGATGGCGCATCGAGTCACGGAGGCGTCGCTAGCACCTCACAAAATCTCCTGAGCTGGTCAAATAGTGGGCTCTGCGGTGAGCCTCGCCGGGGTGACCTTCGGGGGCCGAAGCCGTAGGGGATTCCAGGGAAACAGATAGGTAGCTACTCGCATCGCGAGGGAGATGTGCGCCCACAGTCGACTGGATCCTCGAGCGGTCGTGGTGAGGGACGCCGAGTAAATTCAGATCACCGATGCGGGGGAACGGGAAGGGCCCCGCGGGCCCGCTCGATCCGCTCCGCGCATCGCACGAGAGCTTCCACCGCGTCCGTGGGCGGGGTCTCCCGGCGCCAGATGGCGCGGAACCGGCGGGTGAGCAGTGCGGCGTCCGCGACCGGCACCCGCGCCACCCGGCCCGCGGTCAGCTCGGGTCCGGCGATCAGAGCGCTGAGCACCGAGGGCGCCATCGCGCCTCGGACCGCGCCGAGAAGGGCTGCGGCGGAACCGAGTTCCGCGGCCGGGGGAGCGGGCGTGCAGTGCGCGGCGAGCATCTCCCACACCGTATCGCGAGTACCCGACCCTGGCTCTCGCCACAGCAGCGGGGTGGCGGCCAGTTCGCGAAGCGTGACCGGCTCGGTGCGGCGCGCCCACGGATGGTCCGGCCCTACGATGACGACCAGGTCGTCGGTGCCCAACACCCGGCCGCTCAGACCGGCTGGTGGGTGTGGGCCCTCGACGAAACCGATGTCCGCCGCGCCCTCGCGCACCATGGCCTCCACCTGACGGCTGTTGCCGACCTCCAGCGCCACCACGGCGTCCGGCCGGACTGTCCGCAGGGCCGCCAGCCACTGTGGAATACGGTGATCGGCGATAGTTTTGGAGGCCGCGATGCGCGCCCGCGGCGCCCGCTCGGCATGCAGACCCGCGACGGCGTTCGTGAACGCCTGCGCTGCGGCGAGCACCGTCCGCGCGTGCTCGACCACGGTGCGGCCCGCGTCGGTGAGCGCCGAACCGGTCGGGCCGCGATCGAGCAGCCGCAGCCGTAACCGGCGCTCCAGCGCACTGATCCGCATGCTGGCCGCAGGCTGGCTGATCCCCTGCCTACGCGCGGCCGCGCCCAGACTGCCTGTCTCCGCCACCGAGACCAGCAGGTCCAGCACGGTGAGATCGGGAGTTTCAGGGCCCAAGGTCATAAGCCGAGCTTATGATGTCGGTGGGAATCGCGGTCTACCAGGCAAGCGCCGCTGCGGCCACGATCGGGCAGGTGAACACGCTGCACCGATTCGTCCCGGGCCTAGCGCTGGCCGCGTTTCTCGCTACTCTGTCCACCGTCGCCGGGCGCCTCGTTCCAGCGGTCGGCGCGCCGGTGACCGCCCTCACCGCCGGCATCCTCATCGGCGCGCTCGCGCGCGACGGGGGCACCGACACCGGGCGGTTCGCGCCCGGCCTGGCGCTCACCCGCGATCGCGTGCTCGCCTGCGCCGTCGTGCTGCTCGGTCTGGACCTGCCCGTCGACGCGGTACTCACCGTCGGCCGCGACACCGCAGTCGTGCTACTGGGCACGCTGCTGGCAGGCGCGGTCGCGGCGGTGTTGGTGGGCCGATTACTCGCACTGCACCGTGAGTCGGAGATCCTGATCGCGGCGGGCACCACCATCTGCGGAGCATCCGCCATCGCCGCGGTCACCGCGGTCATCGCGCCCGCACGGGACCGGGTGGCGTACGCGCTCGGCACCATCTTCGTCTTCAATATCGTTGCGGTGCTCGTCTATCCGCCGCTGGGGCGGATGCTCGGCCTCTCGCAGCAGGCGTTCGGTCTGTGGGCCGGCACCGCGATCAACGACACCTCCTCGGTGCTCGCCGCCGGTGTGGCGTTCGGACCGGTGGCCGCGTCGTTCGCGGTGATCGTCAAACTGGCGCGCAGCCTCATGATCGTGCCGCTGTGCATCGGGCTGCACTTCACCGAGCGCCGCGTGCCCCGCCGGGACGCCGCTGGAACAGCCCCGATGTGGCGCACCATCCCGCTGTTCGTTGTGCTGTTCCTCGCCGCCTCGGTGATCGCCGGAACCGGGGTGCTGCCCGTGAGGTGGACTGTCGCGTCCACCGCGGTGAGCGGTTGGCTGGTCGCGGCGGTGCTGGCCGCCGTCGGCGCCTCGCTGAACTGGCGGCGCATGCGCGCCACCGGCCCGCGCCCGCTGCTCTACGGCGGCATCCTCGGCCTGGTGCTCGCTGTCTCCGCCCTGCTGCTGCTCGCGGCGACCGGATGGACTTGAGCACGCATACGGCCCTTCGGCCGAAGTTCGACGCCGAGAACTCGACGGCCTCGGCTCGAGAACGGGGTAGTGGGCCAGCGTGTCCCGGTTGCCGTCGACTCCGCCACCCGTCGATACGCCCCGCTGATGTACGAGCAGGCGGATTCACCTTCGGAGGACGGGAGTCAGCAGCGCCATGATCCGATCGGCGTATGCCGGGTCGAGTTGCGCGCCGCTGACGAGCAGCCGGTAGTAGAGAGCCCCATAGATCAGGTCAATGACGGCGTCGGTATCGAGATCTTCCGGCAGTTCGCCATTGTCGATTCCGGCGGCGATGAGCACGCCCACGTCGGCGCGCCGGCCGTCGAGGAACCGTTCGCGTAGTGCCGTGGCCAGGTCGGGGTCGTGCTGAGCGGCTGCGATCAAGGCGACGAACGGGCGCCTGGCCTCGGGGGTGTTCATCAATTGCGCCACGCGCCGGAGCTGGATCCGCAACCGGGTCAGGGCATCGCCCTCGGCGGGAGCCTCCATCCGGTCGGCGAAGGCGTCGGTGAAGGCATCCATCAACACCGCTGCCTTGGTCGGCCACCACCGATAGATGGTGTTCTTGCTGACACCGGCCCGCGCGGCGATGTCGTCCATGCTCAGCCCGGGCAACCCTCGGTCGGTCAGTAGTTCCCGCGCTGCGGTCAGTACCGCTGTGCGTGATCGCTCACTGCGTGGCCGTCCCGGCCCGCGCGCACCCTTCTGCTCTGCCACTGCGCAATCCTATACTTTCAAATACGATATGGTCAGTATCGTAAATATGAGATGGTGAGGAGCATTGATGATGAGTGATCGAGTGTGGCTGGTGACCGGGGCGTCATCGGGATTCGGCTATGCGATATGCCAGGCCGTGGCGACGGGCGGTGGCCGGGTGGTCGCGACGGCACGCACCCCCGAGCGGTCGCAGCCCCTGCAAGAACTGGCGGCCGCCCATCCCGATCGCGTTCTCGTCACGCCGCTGGATGTCACCGACGGCGAGCAGGCGCGGCGGGCGGTGGCGCAGGCGGTGGAGGCGTTCGGGCGCCTGGATGTGGTGGTGAACAACGCCGGTTACGGCGTCTTCGGCGCGCTGGAAGAGATCCCCGACAGCACGGTGCGGGACGCCTTCGAGACGAACGTGTTCGGATCACTGAACATGATTCGCGCATGTCTGCCAGTGCTGAGGGAGCGCAAGCGTGGCCATATCGTGCAGATCTCATCGGTGGCGGGTGTCGCGGCCCCCTCGCCGGGCTTGGGTCTCTACGCGGCCACCAAGTTCGCCGTGGAAGGTATGAACGAAGGCCTGTCCAAAGAAGTCGCCCACCTGGGTATCGGCGTCACGATCGTAGAACCCGGCATGTTCGGCACGAATTTCGTTGCCGCACTTGAAATCACCTCCGTCCAGCACCCCGACTACGCCGCCAGCGTCGAGGCGGCGCGCGAGCGTCTGGCCGACCTCGACCCGAATGTGTACGGGGATCCCGCCCATGCGGCACAGCAGATCATCGCCGCCGTCGAATCTCCCACGCCCCCGTTGCGACTGCCGCTGGGCCGGGACGCGGTCGCCGCGATCCATGCCAAACTGACCGAACAACTCGCCGAGCTGCCCGAACCGGTCACTGTTACCTGATCCTCGGCGGCCGGGTACCGCGCCTCCGTCGCAGCGAGCGGGAACCGTCGAAGGCAGGCAGATGCCGTCGGCAATCCAGGCACCACTGGGTAGTGCGAATCACTCGAAGTAGGTGGATCGGGATCTCGGTGTCGCAACCGCGGCAGCGGCCGTAGCGGCCTGAGGTGATGAGGCTGATGGTTCCATCGATGTCGGCCAACGCGTGCCGTGCGGCGACGGCCAATTTCTCGGCGACCTGCCGCCTGGCCATTTCCGCCGCGTCGGTGGGTTCGGCCGCGCGATCGATCTCGGCTTCGAGTTCGGCCAGTTGCCGCACTCGGAAGCGACGTTGCTGATCCAGTCCGGCTCGCAACGCCGGTAGGTGATCGGAAAGGCGTTCGGGTGAGGCGGTGTGTGCGGTAGTCATCCGGGTCTCCAGGGCTCGTGGTTCGGAATGTGCTGCGCCGAGTCGGGGTCAGTGCGCGCCGGCGGCCGCGGCGGCCCGTCCGGCCGCGACGGTCACGGCGCGAATTCCGGGCACCGTGCGGGTCAGGGCCAGGGCGATGCGCCATTCGGATTCGTCCGCGAACCCACCGGCGACGGTGGCGTCACCGTCCTCGACAGTGACCTGCCAGTGCCGTGCGCGGGTGTATTGATCAAGCAGCTTCTGGGCATCGGCCGCGAGTGCGTCGTCGGGGGTGAGCATGATTCGTAACGCGTCGCCGCGGCTGAACATCCCGATCACGCGGCCGTCGGCATCGACGACCGGCACACTGCGCAGTCCGTGACCCACCAGCCTGCTCATCACCTCGGCCAGCGCCGCAGCACCGGGGATCGACACCGCCGGCGTGGTCATCACCGCACCGACCGTGTCGTCGAGTTCGCCGGCCCGCAAGAGATCACCGCTGGTGATCACCCCGATGAGGCGATCGGCCTGGTCGAGAACCGGCAACGCCGCGTAGCCCAGTTCGGCGAGCATCAGCGCCGCGGCGCGTGCCGGATCGTCATGCCGCACAGCAATGATCGGCCGTTGCATGACCTCGCATACCTGCATGTTCCTCATGCCGTTCAACTCCGCTTCAGCTAGTACCGGTTCGGCTCCGAAGGCGGAACCGTCGTCGCTCCCGGCCGGGTGGGAAGTGTCGTCAGGGACGGGCCCGAGGCGGCGCCGCCCCTGACGACGCGCAGGCCCTGGTGCAGGGCTGGTCTCAGTCGCTCGGACCTACCGGCATCGCCGACTTGACTCTTCCTGCCTTGCGACTGCTGCTCAACTCCATGATCGTTCGGTGTCGAGAAGTTCGGTTGCGCTGATCAGACAATCGAGGAGCCGGGATTTGTGGCGGCAGCACAGCGCGGGCTCAGGCGGTCTCGGTGACGGCGAGTTCGATCATCATGGCGAGGCGTTTGCGGGGGTCGCGCAAACCGAGGTCGGTCACCTCGGCCATCTTGCGCAGCCGGTTGCGGACGGTGTTCTCGTGCACCCCGAGTTGCGCCCCCGCCTCTGCGAGGTCGCCCTGCGCCTGTAACCAGGCGCGCAACGTTGCCACATACTGGGTGGAGTTGGCGCGGTCGTGGCGGCGCAACTCCGAGATCGGCCCTCGCGCGGGGGTGCGTCCGGAATGCCCCGCGGTGCGCAACCGCTGGAGCAGGATTTCGTCCCACGACTCGTCATAGGCGAGGGGCGGAACATCTGCCGAGCGGGCTTCGTGCAGTGCCAGGCATTCGTCGGCCTCTTGGCGCGCCAACGCCAGTTCCCTGGCCAGGGCGACACCGCTGATTCCGGCCAGCACCGTCATCTGGGTGGGCAGTGCCGCCTGTCGCTCGCTTATCCAGCGACGTGCCGTGGCCGCCTGATCAGCGGGTAGCACGGTGTAGACGGTGTCGCCGACCAAGGCGCTGCGACTCGAACGCGACCAGCCGAATCCGGATGTCGCTCGCTCGAAGATCAACAGCAGCGCGGCGTGCTGCTCTCCAGCGATCCGGGCCCGCACGGCGAGCACCCGCAAACCCTCCGACGCCAACCCCAGTCTGCTGGCTACCGTGGTCGCGTCCGCGGTGCCTTCCAACAAGCGGATCACCAATTCGGATTCCACTTGACGCTCCAGGTCCGCGCTGGCCCGCGATCGCAACAGATGCAGGGCAACTGTTCGGGCTCCGTCGGTCAAGGCCCGGTGGCGAACCCCGTGTAACGGCGCGGGGGATGACACCCATATCGAGCCGAGCAGTTGGCGGCCCACGCGGACGGCCACGACCATCCGCCCCGTCATCGCGCGATCTGCCTGCGCGGGCACGAACAACGGTTCCGCCGAGGCCGCCAAATGTGCGAAGACACCCTGCGTTTCGAATACCGCGCGCAACCACTGCGGCATCTGCCGCCCCAGGATCGTTTCCACCCATGCGGGGTCGAGATGCTGCTGCGGCCTGGAGTAGGCCAGCACCCGGGACAGGCGGTCCTCGATCGTCACCGCACCCCCGACCGCGTCGGCCAGGCTGTCGGCCAAGGCGAACAAATCGGTCGGCCCGCGACCGGCGTCGGTCTCGCGTCCTTCAAGTACCAATCCGTAGACCACCGCGGCCACCTCGCTCCAGGCCACAGCGGGGTCGATCATCAGCACGGCGATCCCCTCGATCTTCGGCTCGTCGTCGGTTTGCTCATCCCCGCGGAAGAGCGCGACGACAGCCCGCGCCGACACCGCCCAGTCCACCACCTCCGATACCGAGCGTGCCCCGATCCCCAGCAGCACATCGCCCATTTCCGCAGGGTCGTGTTCGGCCCCGGGAATCACCACACTGCGTAAAGGGGTGGCGCGGGCAACCGAACCCAACCGCAGACGGACCCCATAGCCACCCAACACGTTCGCCAACCGGTCCAACGTCACCATGAGCCCCTCCGATCTCGAACTCGGCGCGACTGGTGGAAGGTCGTGGACGTGCAAGCCGGACCACTCGCTCGGCCGGTGCACCGCCGTGAGCGCCGGGACGCGCCGGTGCAGGCGACCGACGCCCCGCCGACATCGGCGATTACGGCCACGTCGCCGATGTCGGCGTTCTCGGTGCCGGTCAGCAACGCGAGGGTGCTTCGGTCGGTTGGTTCGCCCGGTGGGTACGCACGGCCGCGCTGCCCGGTGCGGCCGGGAACGTCGCGGTCGGCGGCGGATTCGTCGAACGATCGCGGATCGTGGCCGTACCGAGCGCGCAGGCCGACGGAGCCTCAGCGGAAACTGCGCCGGCGCCGGCACGAGCCCCTGCCACATATCGAACGGTACGCCTGCCAGGAGGCCCCAGCTGGGCGATCACCTACTCCACTCTCCGGTTATGGCCTGCCGGTATGGCCGGGTCAGCCGCCGTGACCGGTCGAGGTTTGTTCGACGAGGGTCGCGGTGGCACGGTCGAGGAACTCGCAGAACCTTCTGTGCTCGTCGGGGGTGAAGCGGTCCGTGAGGGCGCGTTCGAGCACGATGACTTCCTGGTAGGCACGGTCGAGCAGGCCATGGCCTGCCGGGGTGAGAGTGGCGATGAGGACTTTGGCGTGCACCGCGGACGGTTGCCGGGCGATGAGTCCTTTGCTCTGCATGCCGCTCAGGACGGTGGCCATGCTCTGCTGGGTGACTCCGCACGCGCGAGCCAGTTGGGCGCCGGACATGGCGTCCTCGCGGGACAGGGTCAGCAGCACCGTGTATTGGGTCATGGTGAGCCCGTAGCCGCGCAGCACCGCCTCGTGGTGGGCCATAAGCGCTTGCTCCGCGCGGCGTAGTCGGGTGCACACGTATTCCTCGACAGGCACATCGGCCATGACACAACTCCCTAAGTTGACTCAGGTACCTTATACTGACTAGGTTCCTATATAAGGATAGTGAGTCAACACAGAAAGTTGTATCTTATGAAGGCTGTTGTGCTGGACACCGATGACACTTTCCGGATCTCGGAGATCGATGAGCCTGTGGCCGGACCGGGTGAGGTCGCCATCCGCGTTGCCTATGCGGGCGTGCAGTACGGCGACGTGCTGGTGCGCGCGGGGCATTTCCCGATTCCGCGCCCGTTCGTGCCGGGCTTCGAAGTCGCGGGCGAGATCATCGCGGTGGGGGAGGGCGTGGACGACGACAGGATCGGCGAGCGGGTCGTGGCGCTGGTGGGCGGGGGCGGTTACGCCGAGGTCGTGACCGCACCGGCGGTGCTGGCGATCAATGCCTCGGGCGTCGACGCGCGCACCGCCGGCGCGTTCGGCTGGGTGACTCCGACCGCGTACGACCTGGTCGATACCGCCGCCGGAGTAGGGAAGGGGGACAGTGTCCTGATCCATGCCGCCGCTGGTGGTGTCGGGTCGCTGGCCGGGCAATTCGCCGCCGCCGCGGGCGCGAAGAGGATTGTCGGAGTCGTCGGCAACGCCGGTCAGCTCGATTACGCGCGCCGGTTCGGCTATCACGAGGTGCTCGAGCGTGAACAATTCCCCGATGCCTTGGGCGAGGAGAGCTTCGACGTAATTCTCGACCCGATCGGCGGGCCCACTCGGGTCGCGAGCCTCGCCCGGCTCGCCGCGCATGGCCGGATCGTGGTCTACGGCAACATCGCCACCTTCGAGCCGGTCACCGTGTCGGCCAACGATCTGCTGATGCGTGGTCAGTCGCTGATGACCTACAACAGCAATCTGGCCGGCCAGACCTGCCCGCAGCGGCTCGCCGACAGTGCCGCTCGCGCGATGGCGCTGGTCGCCGACGGGTCGGTGCGCGTAGATGTCACCGCCGAATACACTCTCGCCGACGTCGAGACCGCGATCGCGAACCTTGCCGGCGGAGTGACCCACGGCAAGAGCATCGTCCGCATCGAATGAATCGCGTCCTCGATCCGGCCGGGACGCTCCTCAACGATCCCGCGCCGGGTCGGCGACCGTGCCGTCCAGCCACCGCATCGGGCCCTCTTGATCAAGCCGGCGGTCGGCTCGACCGCCGCGGTCCGCGAGCCGGTTGCGGCGCTCATTCTCTGTGATTCCGGGTCATCTCCCAGCCCTGTGCGGTCATTCGAAACAACTGCGAAACTCGGTGAGGTGCGATGCATTCGAGAATGTCGTGGCACACCGACACCGATTGCCTGGCCTGCGAGTATACCATTTAACCCCGCTCCGCCGGCGGGTGACGCGTAGTCCACTACTCATTTGCGCACTTGCGCCTCGCGTCGCGCCGTGCGGAAAACGCTTACCGAGTAATACCGGCACCGCCGCCGCGCAGAATGACCCGATGAGCAAGTAGTGAACTACCCGAATTCGAAATCATCCGACTGAGCACTTCGATGATCGTCGTGCCGGCTGTACGCTCAGATCGTCGGAATCCGGCATCATTCGCCCGGGTTCTTGACATTCCTATGAAATCCTACAGTTAGACGAGAGGGTCAAATCGATGATCAATACACACACGGTAGCCGCAGGAGACACTCTCTCTGCGGTTGCGAAGAGATTTTACGGTCAGGCCGCGCTTTTCGAACTCATCGCCGTGGCAAGTGGCGTTCCGGATCCCGATTCGATACGCGTCGGGACGGTGCTGATCATCCCCGAGGTGAACCGCAAGCACACGGTGGTGCGAGGCGAAACACTGTCCGGATTGGCAGGGCATTTCTATCGCCCGCAGAACTCGCATCTATTCCCGCTGATCGCCGCGGCGAACGGAATCGAGGATCCCGACCAGATCCACCCTGGTCAGGTGTTGATCATTCCCGGCATCTCGTACAAAGTCGTTTCCGGCGACACACTGTCCAGGCTCGCCAAGCGCTTCTACGGTGATGCCACGCTGTTCCCTCTGATCGCCGACGCGAACGAGATCCTGGACCCCGACGTGATTCACGTCGGCCGAGAATTGATTATTCCCCCGAAGAACTAGGAGATAACCATGGCAGCCGAATGGCATACGGTCGTCGCAGGCGAGACCCTGTCGGGAATCGTCAAGAAGAAGTACGGCGATCTGAAATTCTTGCAGAGGATCGCCGACATCAACGGCATCGAGAACCCGGACTTCATCAGAGTCGGCCAGCAGATCATGCTCCCCTTGCGGTCCATCCTCGCCTCGGCGGGCTAGACCGGATGCCGAGTCGTCCTCGCAATTGCGGCGGCCTCCGATCGCTCACCTCGGGACAGCACAAGGGCGGACGGTCTTGCGGATGCCCTCCCAGCAGCGGATGCTCCACTCCTGGGAGGGCAACGTTCTCGCCGCCCGACGGGATCGCGCACGCGACCGGCGACCCGATCGGTTACCCGGCACGAGAGCAGCGAACAGTGGAATCGTCGGCCTCCGTCAGGGTTCGAGCGGATCGTGGCCCCAGTTCATCAGCGAGTGCCGCCAGTTGCTGTCGACGATGTCCCCGGAAGGTCGTTGCTCGAGATGGCGGTGCGCGTAGCCGATGACTTTGCGCATGTGCGCGTAGTCATCGTCGGTCAGGTCGTTCTTCTCGAGGATGTCCACGATGCCGATAGCTGAAGCGATGCTGCATCGTTTCGTCATATGTGCGGGAGGGATCCCGGAATTGACAGCGTGACGTGCGGGTCAGATGAGTTCTTCAAATGTTCGTTCGAATCCCAGCGCCCCGCGACCGTCGGCGACCTGACGGTCGAGAAGGTTTTTCAAGGGGGCGACGAAGTCGAGGGTGACGTTCGCGTCGCGGCTGGCGCGGTTTATCGCGTCCAGTGCGGCTTTGTGGAACGCGATGGATTGGACCCGGTCGGTGTATGCGGCGGTGTCGATGACGGCGCCCTGATGTGGCAACGACTGGGCCATGGCGCCGACCCACGCGGCGGCTCGTCGGCCGAATTCGGCGGCGGGGACGCCGACGGAGCGCATCATGGCCGCGCCGTGCAGGAAGCCGCCGAACATGGCGTACATGGTGGCGAGCAGGGCGAAGTCGTAGGTCGAGGCGAAGCCCGCGTCTTCGCCGAAGTATTCCGCGGCAGCGAGCAATTCGAGGGTTTCGCGGTGTGTGTCGAAGACCGTCCGGGAGCCGCTGTAGAGGATGGAGGCGCCGGGTCGGCCGATCATGGGTGGCACCGCCATGATTCCGCCGTCGAGGTAGCCGCAGTCGTGACCGGCCGCCCAGGCGGCGAGTTCGCGAGCGTCGCCGGGGGCGGTGCTGGTCAGGTTGATCAGTTGTCGTCCAGCCAGTCGGGCGGCGACCGGGTCGAGGGTGGCGTGCACCGAGGCGTGGTCGAGCAGTACGGCGATGATCGGGCCGTCGGCGCCGATCGCCTCGGTGACGGTCGCGGCGGTGGCGGCTCCGGCCGCGAGGAGTTCGGCGTCCTTGCCCGGGGTGCGGTTCCAGACGGTCGTCGGCACGCCGGCCTTCAGGAATGTCGCGGCCAGCGCCTGGCCCATCGCTCCGAGTCCCAGGATGATCACCGGGGTCTTCGTGGTCTCCGCCATTGCGGGTTCAACTCCTTGGGTTCGAGGAAACTCCTGGTCAGCGCGCTGTGACCAACAGTGCTCGTTGCCCGGCGAAGAGGCAAGTACCTACTATTTTGTCCGGTACTTACCAAATGGTTTGTGAGCAGGTAGCGAGGTGGACGGTGGGTGCGAAGCGATCGGGGCCGTACTTCTGCGGTATCGATGCCGCGATGGATGTGGTCGGCGGTAAGTGGAAGGCGCTGATTCTCTGGGAGCTGGAGAACCACGGCGTGCGGCGCTTCGGCGAGCTGCGCAAGGGGCTGCCGGGAGTCTCGGAGAAGATGCTGATCCAGCAGCTGCGGGAGCTGGAGGAGGACGGGATCGTGAGCAGGACCGTCTACCGCGAAGTGCCGCCGCGCGTGGAGTACCGGCTGACCGAGATCGGCGCGGCGCTCAACGCGGCACTGGAGCCGCTGGGTGCCTGGGGACGGGACCGGATCGATCGGATCGGGGCACCGCGGGTGCATCAGCAGCCATGAGGTGAATCCTTCAAAAGTGAATGTTTCACTCGGGCAACATCGTTCAGCGGAAGATCAAGCTACTAGTTGGTAACTTTAGTTACTTTTGTGCACACCCTGTGCAATTGACGCATAACCGGGCCCGTCGTATGTTCCACGTCACAACTTTGCAAGATGTGGGTGGCAGCGCAGATGTCGGATGATGGGTATGACCTACGGGTCTTGCTGACGCGGGCGCTCCGCCGGATACAGGAGTTGGAGGCGCGGCCGCAGCGCGAGCCGATCGCCATCGTGGGTATCGGCTGCCGTTTTCCCGGCGGCGCGGAAACGCCGCGGCAGTACTGGGAACTACTGTCCTCGGACCGCGACGCGATCGTCGAGGCGCCGCAAAGCCGTTGGGCGGTAGCGGATTCCGCTCCTCGGCGGGCGCGGCGGCGGGCGGGCCTGCTGACCGGTCCCATCGATGCCATCGATGCCGAGTTCCTCGGCATCGCGCCGCGCGAAGCGGCGTCGATGGATCCACAGCAGCGGCTGGCACTCGAAGTCGCCTGGGAGGCAATGGAAGACGCGGCACTGACACCGGACACCCCGGCAGCGGCCCGCACCGGTGTCTTCCTGGGCGTCAGCTGGCAGGAGTATCAGCGCACGATCACACCGGATTGGGTGAGTTCGGTGGACGCGCACACGCTCACCGGGACGATGTCGAGCATCGTCGCCGGGCGGGTGTCCTATGTGCTGGGGTTGCGCGGTCCCGCCGTGGCGATCGATACGGCGTGTTCGTCATCGCTGGTGGCGGTGCATCAGGCATGTCGCAGCCTGCGGGCGGGGGAGTGCGACGTCGCGTTGGCGGGCGGGGTTAACCTGCTGCAATCCGAACTCACCTCGGAGGCCCTGGCCCGCATGGGTGCGCTTTCACCGGACGGGCACTGTCGTCCTTTCGACGCTCGCGCCAACGGGTATGTGCGCGGCGAGGGCGCGGGAATCGTTGTCCTGAAGACGCTTTCGCGAGCGATCGCCGACGGCGACGCGATCAGGGCGCTCATCCGCGGCTCGAGTGTGAACCACGACGGTCGTTCCATGGGGCTGACCGCGCCGAACCCGACGGCTCAGCGTGAACTGCTGCGCGACGCGCTGACCGACGCCGGATGCGCCGCCGACGAGATCGGTTACGTGGAGACGCACGGCACCGGCACGCCGCTGGGCGACCCGATCGAGATCGAGGCGCTGTCCCAGGTTCTCGGTGCGCCGCGGGCGGACGGGTCGGTGTGCCGGCTGGGGTCGGTGAAGTCGCAGATCGGTCACCTCGAGGCGGCCGCGGGTGTGGCCGGGCTGATCAAGGTGGTGCTGCAACTCGAGCACGAACGCGTTCCGCGCCAGCACGATTTCGCCACCATGAACCCCAAGATCACGCTCGACGGCACGGCGCTGGCACTGCCGACCCGCGATGTCGTCTGGCCCCGCACGGAGCGGACGCGGCTGGCGGGCGTGAGCTCGTTCGGTTTCGCGGGCACCAACGCGCATGTGGTGCTGGAGCAGGCGCCCGCACCGCAGCCGCGTGCGGCCCCGGAAGGACCGGCGCTGCTCGCTCTTTCGGCACGCAGCCCGTCCGCGCTCGACATCCTGTCTCACCGCTATGCCGAGCAGTTGCAGCGACGGGAGGTGCCGCTCGCCGATGCCGCCGCCACCGCGGCGCTGGGACGCACGCATTTCGTGCACCGTCGCGCGGTCGTGGCGCGAACGGCCGAGGACGCGGCGCGCGGGCTCGCAGAATCTTCACCTCGATCGACGGACTCGATGCCGGGCAAGCCGCGGATCGCGATGCTGTTCACCGGACAAGGCGCGCAGTATGCGGGGATGGGCGCGGCACTCGACCGCAGATATCCGGCTTTCCGCGCGGCGCTCGACCGCTGTGACGAGTCGCTCGGACCGCTGGCGGGCGGAATCCGTCTGCGGTCGCTGCTGTTCGAGGCGAACGAGGAGTCGCTGACCCGCACCGAGTACGCCCAACCGGCCCTGTTCGCGATCGAATGGGCGTGCACCGAACTGTGGGCGGCGTTCGGCATTCGACCCGATGTCGTACTGGGACACAGCCTCGGTGAACTGGTCGCGGCGACGGTCGCGGGCGTGTTCGACCTCGACACCGGGTTGCGACTGGCCGCCGAACGCGGCCGGTTGATGCAAGCGGTGCCCCAGCGCGGGGCGATGGCGGCGGTCTTCGCCGCACCCGAGGAATTCGGAACGCTGTGGGAGGACCTCGCGGCGAGTGTGTCGGTGGCCGCGGTCAACAGCCCCGGGCAATTCGTCGTCTCCGGAGCGGTGGACGCGGTGGAGCAGGTGATGCGAGCTGCCGAGAAACGGTCGATCCGCACGGTGCGGTTGCCCGGCACGACGGCGTTCCACTCGCCTCTGTTGGATCCGATGCTGGCGGACTTCGAGTCCCGGGTCGCCGAGTTGGTGCCCGCCCCGCGCGTGGCGGCGATTCCGCTGGTGTCGAACGTGACCGGCGCGCGGCTCGAAGGCCCCGTGGATGCCGCGTACTGGCGTGCGCATGCTCGCGGCGCCGTCCGTTTCGCCGAGGGCGTGCGCGCGGCCGCCGAGTTGGGCGTGGACGCCTACCTCGAGGTGGGACCGCATCCGGTGCTGCTGGAATTCGGGCGGCACGCCGATCCTGATGCTCTGTGGCTGCCGAGTATGCGCCGGACCGCCACCGACGATGAGGTGCTGCTGACCGGTCTCGGCGCGCTGTATTGCGCCGGCGCGGAGATCGAGTGGACCTCGGTGGTGCACCCGGACGCGCGGCGGCGCAACGGTCTGCCCACCTATCCTTTCGAGCGAGAGCGGGTCACTGTGCCGATCGCAGGCACCTCTGCGCGCACCGGATACCTTGCCGAGCACCGGTTTCGAGGCCGGGCGGTGGTGCCCGCGGCGGAACTCGCGCTGCGCGCGTTGCGTGCGGCCGGAAGCACCGACGACGAGCTGATCGATTTCGTGGCCGCGCGGCCGGTGCCGCTGGAGGAACTGGCCGAGCCGCACGTGTCCGTCGCGGGTGACCGCACCGAAGTGCGCTTTCACGTCGACAACGGCAGTGTCACCGCGGTATCCGCAGCGGTTCGCGCCGCCACGGGCGGGACGCTCGACCCCGGCGAACTGTCCGCGGCGCGGCTCGCGCCGACCACCGAATGGGACGTCGAAGACTTCTATCGTCGCTGCGCGGACGCCGGATTGACGTTCGGTCCACGATTCCGCTGGCTTTCGCGGTTGCAGCTGGGCGAGGCCAGCGTGCTGGCCGAATTGAAACGCCCCGCGGAACTGGCCGACGAACCGGACGCCTGGTTGCCCTGTCTGCTGGATGCCGCGGTGCAGACCGGTCTCGCGTTGGTGTCCAGGGACAGCGACACGGCTCAACTGCCGATTGGTATCGGCCGTTTGCGTTTGTCCAGCGTGAACGCGGGTGCCACTGTGTGGGCGCTGGCCGAGCGCACCGGCCGCACGATTCGTATCACTGTTTTCGATACCGCCGGCGCGGTGGTCTGCGATATCGAAGACGTATGGTTCGCCGAGTCCGGCACTGCCGGGCAGTCGCAGGATCGGGATCGCATGTCCGGCCTCACTCACCGCCCCCTCTGGGAACCCGCCGTGGTGTCGCCGAGCGGACGGGGCCCGGCCGCCGTGTTGGTGATCGGCGTCGGGCAACAGGCCGACCGGCTCGCCGCCGCCTTGCGTGCCGCGGGCACCGATGCGGTGGCAGTGGAGCGCACGACCGATCCGGCCCGCTGGCCCGGCGACGAGCGGGCAGTGATCTACCTGTCCGATGCCGAAGCGGACGACACTGCCGAAGCGGCGCGTGTGGAAACGCGATTCGCTCTGAATGCTGTGCAACGGATGGCGCGGGCAATCACCGACGCGCCGCTGTACCTGGTGACCGTCGGGGCAACCGGAGCACTGTCCGGCGAACCCGTGCGCCCGGCCGCCGCAACCCTGTGGGGACTGGGCGCGGTGGTGCGCACCGAGCTTCCCGAGTTGCGCTGTCGACTGATCGATCTGCCCGACGGCGCGCGCTGCGACGACCACCGCCTGGTGAGCGAAATCCGTTCCGATGCGGCGGACTTCGCGATCGCTTTGCGCGGACGCCACCGCTACACGATGCGGATGCGGCCCTCCGATGAGTTCGGGGCAGTGCCTCAGCTGGATCGTGGCGGGGCGTATCTGATCACGGGCGGTCGCGGAGCGCTGGGGTCGACCGCCGCGCGCATCCTGGCGGAGGCCGGTGCGGGCATGGTCGTGCTCGCCGGTCGCAGCGCCCCTGGCCCGGAAGACGAGCAGGAGATGGCGCGGATCGCCGCCTCGGGCGCGGATGTCGAGACCGCGGTGGTCGACGTAGAAGACCGGGAGGCGTTGTCCCGGCTGCTCGCTCGCTTCGGTCACGAGCTTCCGAGGCTGGCCGGGGTGGTGCATTGCGCGGGTGTTCTGGACGACGCCCTGCTGATCGAGCAGACCCCGGGCCACATCGATCGGGTGTTCGCGGGAAAGGTCGGCGGCGCTCGGCACCTGCACGAGCTGACCGCGGGCAGGTCGCTGGATCTGTTCGTGCTGTTCTCGTCGGTCAGCGCCGTGGTGGGCACGGCCGGGCAGGGCAACTACGCCGCGGCGAACGCGTATCTCGATGGCCTCGCCCGCCTGCGTGCGGCGCAAGGGCTGCCTGCGGTGAGCATCGCGTGGGGCCCGTGGGCGGGCACCGGCATGGCCGCGGGACTGAGCGACACGGCCCGCCGAGCGTGGGCACGCCATGGCGTCGCCGAACTGGCCGCTGAGGACGGTGTTCGAGCGCTGCGCTCGCTGCTGTCGGCCGAGGGAGTCGTCGCGGTATTCCCCACCGTCACCGACGTGCCGGCGGAGCAGGAGGCGATCGATCAGGGCGACTCGCAGGATGGTCGAACCTCGCGTGAGCCCGGTGAACTGCTCGATCTGGTGCGCGCCCACGCCATGACCGCCCTCGGCCGCGCGACAGCCGTTTCCGACCGCACGCCCCTGCGGGAACTCGGGCTGGATTCGATGATGGCCGTCGAGCTGCGCAACGCGCTCTCCGCTGATCTGGGAGTACGACTTCCGGCGACCCTGCTGTTCGATCATCCGACCGTCGCCGCGGTGTCCGAGGAGATCGCCCGGCTCGATGCGAAGTCAGCGCCCGGTCGCACGGGTCGAGCGCAAGCCGCACAGCGACCGACCACGCGCACCTCCGAGCAGCTCACGCCCCCGGTATACCCACCCGAACTCCCGGTTACACCTAGTACACCGAACGTGGCGCAGCTCACAGGGCGCGAAACGAGCGCTGCCGCCGACGATTACGCCGACGCCATCGCGATCATCGGCATGGGTTGCCGCTATCCCGGTGGCGTGCGCGGCCCTGGCGACCTGTGGCACCTGCTCACCACCGAGACCGACGCGGTGACCGAGGTACCCGCGCAGCGCTGGGATGTGAACGCCGTCTTCGATCCGGACCCGGACGCCGAAGGCAAGACCTACACGCGTTGGGGCGGCTTCGTCGACGGTGTCGAGGATTTCGATGCCGGGTTCTTCGACATCTCCGTCGGCGAGGCGCGGATGCTCGACCCGCAGCAGCGGCTGCTGCTGGAAACGTCGTGGGAGGCCCTGGAACATGCCGGTTATCCCGCGAGCCGTCTGGAAGGCAGCCGGACCGGCGTCTTCGTCGGTCTGATGTCCAATGACTATGCCGAACGGATGGCGCGGGCCGGTGTCGCGCCCGACGCCTGGTTCGGCACCGGCAATCTGTCCAGCGTCGCCTCCGGGCGGCTGTCGTACTTCCTCGGCGTCAACGGTCCGAGCCTCACCATCGACACCGCGTGCTCCTCGTCTCTGGTGACGGTGCATGCGGCGGTGCGCAGTCTGCGCAGCGGCGAATGCGATCTGGCGTTGGCCGGCGGTGCCACCGTGGTGCTCACGCCCTCGCTCGACATCTACTTCGCGCGGGCGCGCGGCCTGGCCGCCGACGGCCGGTGCAAGACCTTCGACGCGCGTGCCGACGGGGTGGTCTGGAGTGACGGGGCGGGGGTGCTCGTGCTCAAGCGGCTGGCCGACGCCCAGCGCGACGGCGATCGGGTGCTGGGGCTGGTGCGCGGATCGGCGGTCAATTCCGACGGTCGTAGCCAGGGATTGAGCGCGCCGAATGGTCCGGCGCAGGAACGAGTCATCCGTGCGGCGCTGGCGGACGCGTCGGTCGAGGCGGGCGACATCGAGTACATCGAAGCGCACGGCACCGGCACCGCGCTCGGCGACCCGATCGAGGTTCACGCCCTCGCCTCGGTGCTGGGCGAGAACCGCACCGAGGCCGCGCCGCTGTGGATCGGGTCGGTGAAGTCGAATCTCGGCCACACCCAGGCGGCAGCGGGCATCGCCAACATCATCAAGGTGATCGAGTCGATGCGGCACGAGCGCATTCCCGCCTCGCTGCACTTCCGTTCGGGCAATCCGCACATCGATTGGGATTCGATCGCGGTCCGCGTCGTCGCCGAGGAGCGCCCGTGGCGGCGTTCGCGGCGACCGCGGCGGGCGGGGGTGAGCGCGTTCGGGATCAGCGGGACGAACGCGCACGTCGTGATCGAAGAAGCGCCTCAAATCTCCGAAACCGGTGCGGTGGCCGATTCCGGGCCCTACCTGCTGGTGCTGTCGGCGAAGAGCGCCGATGCCCTGCGTGCGCTGGCGGCGCGCTACCGCGATTTGCTGGCCGCCCATCCGGAGACGGCATTGCGGGACGTGTGCGCGTCCGCCGCCGTCGGCCGTACACATTTCGGTGAGCGCGTCGCGATCGGCTTCGATACCGCCGCGCAGTTGCGCGCCGCGCTCGAGGATGTCGCCTCGGGAGCGACCGCGAGCGGGTCGGTCGTCGAGGTGACGAGTGGTTCGGTCGAGCTGGGTCGCCGGTATGTCGCGGGGGACGAGATCGACTGGGCAACCGTGTATTCCGGTCGCCGGTGGCGCCGTGTCGACCTGCCGACATATCCGTTCCAGCGGAAACGGCACTGGCTGGAGCTCGAGCCGCGCTCGGAGGACACCGGCTCGTCGCACACCCTGCGGCTGGCACCGGAGATGTTCGGCGGGCACCGGCTGCGTGGCGTGCCGACGGTACCCGCGGCGTGGTTGTGCGTTCGGTTGAACGAGATCGCCGCTCGGTTGCCCGGGGCGTGGGAGATCGCCGGGCTGCGATTGCTCGAGCCGCTGGAGGTCACCGCCGAAGCGGTGGTGCGGGTCGCGCTCGAACCCGGCACGGACGGTTACGACGTGCGCTTCGTCGGCCTCGGCGATGCTCGGACCAGCTTTGCGACAGCCACTCTCATTGCCGCGGCCGATGATCCGGTCGAATCGCACGATGGTGTGACGAGTGATTCGGACGCGCGGGTCTGGCCCGCCTACTACGACACCGTGGCTGGGCTGGGCCTCGAGCTGGGCCCCGACTACCGCTGCGCCCTCGACTTCCGGCGGATCAGCGACACCGAGTCCGAGGCCGTGTTCCGCCTGCCGGGTAACGGCGCATCCGTGCCCGACCCGATCGTGCTCGATGCCTGCCTGCACAGCATCGTGGTGACCGCCGACGGAGGCGAAGGGATGTTCTTGCCCTCCGAGATCGGTCGTGCTCGATTCTTCGGCAGTCCGGAGCTCGGAGAATCGATCGTCCGATGCCGGGTGCGGGTGACCGAACGCAGTACGCGCGTCATCGTCGGTGACGCCACGCTGCACTCGGCGTCCGGGCGACCGCTCGCCGCTTTGCGGGGGGTGAGCCTGCTCAGCGCGAAACCAGATGCCGCATCGAAAGCCGTCGCAGCCGACTCGTCCAGGCTCGGACGTCTGCTGCACCACCTGGAATGGGTTCCCGTCGAGAGTGAAGCGTCGGCGAGGGAGCAGCCGTCAGGTCGCTGGTTGATCTTCGGTGACGGGCCGGTCGGTGCTGCCGTCGCCGCCGGACTGGGCGCGCGCGGCATCGAAACCGTGGTTGCTCGCCCGGAGGACGAGCACGCTGCCGAGACCGTTTCGTCGGCGACCACGCGCCCGTTCCGAGGCGTCGTGTTCGCGTGGACGTCGGCGTCCGCGCAGACTCGTATCGAAGCCGCCTTGCGGTTGACCCGCGCGCTGGATTCGGGTGCGCACCGTCCTGCCGCGCTGTGGTTGCTGACGGTGAACGCCCAGCGCGTCGCACCGGCCGACCGGCCGGATCCCGATCAGGCACTGTTGTGGGGCTTCGGACGCACACTGGCCACCGAGCATCCCGAGTTCGGGTGTCGCTTGCTGGATCTGTCCGCCGGATCGTCCGTCGACAGCGCACCGATCGTCGACGGCTTGCTCAGCGGCCGCACCGGAGAGTTCGCGATTCGGGACGGCCGTTGGCTGACAGCTCGTCTCGCCGACGGCCTCGCGCCCGCCGACGACTACCGGTTGGTCGCGGACCGCTCCGGCGACTTCGACCGGATGCGGTTGACCTCCGCAACGCGGCGCGCACCGGCGTCCGATGAGGTCGAAATCGCTGTCGCCGCGACCGGTCTCAACGCTCACGACCTGTGGGTGGCCTCGGGCATACATCCGGAAGGTGTGCTGCCGTTGGGCTCGGAATGCGCGGGCCGGATCACCGCGGTCGGCGCCGGCGTCGAGGGACTCGCGATAGGTGACCGTGTTATCGCCTTGGCGACCGACGGTTTCGCTCGTCACGTGACGGTGAATGAGGGCATGGTGGCCCGGCTGCCGGATCACCTCTCCTTCACCGAAGGCGCGACCGTGCCGTACCCCTTCACCGCTGCCTGGCACGCGCTGTTCGACCTGGGCGAGCTGCGCGCGGGGGACCGTGTGCTCGTCAACGCCTCCGCCGACGGCATCGGCATGGCCGCGGTCCAGCTGGCCGCGCACGCCGGCGCGCAGGTGCTCGCGACCGCCGCGCTGTGTCGCTGGGCTGAGAGCGCGGGTCTGCCGGTCACGCGGATCGATACCTGGCGCGGCGACGAGGTGGGCGAACGCGTCCGGGCGGCGACCGGGGGGCGCGGAGTGGATGTCGTCGTGGACAGCCTGGGGGACGGCTTTTCCGCGCACGCCCCCGAGATCCTCTGCGCGGGAGGTCGATTCGTCGAGGTCATCGATCCGGTGCAGACCGGCACGGTTCACCGGCACGACGACGTCGACCATCGGCCGTTCGATCCGGCCGCTGTCGGCCCGCGGCGGCTCGGCGCGATCCTGCGCGGCGTGATGGACCTGTTCGACCAGCGTGCACTGACTGCGCTGCCGCACGCGGTGCACGGTATCGACGGTGCCGCCGAGGCGTTCCGCGCCATGTCGCAACGAAATCATCCGGGTCGCGTCGTCCTGCTCGCCAGGGATAGCCGCGCCGCGCGCGGGGACCGGTTGCCCGATGGCACCTACCTGGTGACCGGAGGGTTCGGCGGCCTCGGTGCGGCGGCCGCACGGTGGCTGGCCGACCGTGGCGCGCGGCACGTGGTGCTGGTCGGCAGACGCGCACCGGACGCGGCCGGGGAGCGGCTGCTGGAATCGCTGCGCGCCGTCGGAGTCGGTGTGACGGCGCGGCAGGCGGATGTCAGCGAGCGTGCGGCGGTCGCGGCACTGTTGCGCGGCATCGCGGAATCCGAGCTTCCACCGCTGCGCGGCGTGATCCACTGCGCGGGAGTGCTCGACGACGGCGTGGTGACCGAGCAGACCTGGTCGAGGTTCGAGACCGTGCTCGGGCCCAAATATCACGCGGCGCGTCACCTCGACGAGCTCACCCGAGACCAGCGATTGGAAGTTTTCGTCACCTACTCCTCGGTGGCGGGGTTGCTCGGCACCCCGGGTCAAGCGAACTACGCCGCGGCCAACGCGGCCTTGGACGCGCTGGCCTGGCGGCGGCGGGCCGAGGGACTGCCCGCGCTGAGCATCGGGTGGGGACCGTTCGCGGATGTGGGTATGGCCGCCGATCGGTCCGATGTCACCGCGCGGCTCGTGCGGCGCGGTCTGCCGCCGCTGTATCAGGACGATGCGGCCGCTGCGCTCGAGCATCTCCTTCGGTACGACAGCACTGCTCCGGGCGTCTTCGAATTCGTGCCGGAACGGTGGTATGCGCACCGGGCACCGCACGTCGCGACGGCAGCGCCGCTGCGAACCCGACCGGAGACCACCCGGGCATCGGAGCCGCCGGTGGCGTCGAACGACATCGTCCCCATGGAGGCGCTGGTGCAGCGCGTCGCGATGCGCGTACTGGACAGGGCTGGAGAACTCGATCCGGATGTGCCATTGCACGACACCGGGGTCGACTCCCTCACGGGGATGGAGTTGCGCGCCGCGCTCGCCACCGAGGTGGGGATGCCGTTGCCGGCCGGGCTCGTCTTCGACTACCCGACCGTGCGTGAGATCGCGCGGTTCCTGCACCGAAAGGGTGGGCTCGCTTCCACTGGAGGCGAACACGAAACCGCCGATCACGTGTCTCCGATCGCGCCCGCGCCGCACTCTGCGATTCCGCCCGCGCCGCAACCTCCGGTTCCGCCCACCCCGCAACCTCCGGTCGCGCCCGCGACACACTCTCCGGTCGCGCCCACGCCGCGACCTTCGGTCACGCCCACGACACCCTCCGCGGTCGCCTCCACGCACCAACTTCCGGTGCCGCGGCCGCGAGAACAGCCAGTGGAGGGGAACATTTCGGCCGAACGGGAGCCCACAAGCGACCAGCCCGCCGACGACCCGATCGTCATCGTCGGCATGAGCTGCCGTTTCCCCGGCGGAGTGCGCACACCGGAAGACTTCTGGGACCTGCTGTGGCACGGACGTGACGCGATCACCGAGGTGCCGCCGCAGCGCTGGGACATCGACGCCTACTACGACCCCGACCAGGCGGCCCTGGGCACGATGTACACCCGCTGGGGCGGTTTCGTCGACAGCGCCGACGAATTCGATCCCGCGTTCTTCGGTATCGGCGCGGCGGAGGCGCGCGCGATGGACCCGCAGCAACGCCTGCTGCTCGAGACCAGCTGGGAGGCGCTGGAGCGCTCGGGCCGCGCACCCGGCACGCTGGCGGGCAGCCGCACCGGCGTGTTCGTCGGACTGTGTTTCAGCGAGTATCCGGCAACACCGACACGCGCCGCCCAGCCGACCGCGATCGGCGCCTACTCGGTGATCGGTTCGGCGCCGAGCGTGGCGGCCGGGCGCTTGGCCTACGTCCTCGGCCTGCAAGGCCCGGCGATGACACTGGACACGGCATGCTCCTCGTCGCTGGTGGCGCTGCAAGCCGCCGCGGACGGATTGCGCGCGGGCCGTTGCGATCTGGCGCTGGTGGGTGGAGTCAACCTCCAACTGGCGCCGGAGACCACCATCGGTTTCTGCCGTCTGGCCTCGCTCTCGCCCGACGGACGGTCGCGCGCGTTCGACGCCGACGCCAACGGCTACGTCCGCGCCGACGGTTGTGGCGTGCTGGTGCTGACCCGGCTGTCGCAGGCCCGCCGCAACGGCGATCGGGTGCTGGCCGTGGTGCGTGGCGTCGCGGTGAATCACGATGGCCGCTCCAACGGTCTCACCGCGCCCAACGGCCCGGCCCAGCAACGCGTCATCACCGACGCTCTGGAGAGGGCGGGCGTGCGGCCTGCCGCGGTGGACTATGTCGAGACACACGGCACCGGCACCCCGCTCGGTGATCCGATCGAGGCCACCGCGCTGGCCGAGGTGTATGGGGCGGGCCGCACGCAGCCGCTGCTCATCGGGTCGGTCAAGACCAATATCGGGCACGCCGAAGCGGCGGCCGGTGTCGCGGGGGTCATCAAAGCGGTGCTGATGTTGCAGCACCACCGGATACCGCCGAGCCTGCACTTCCACACACCCAATCCGCTGATCGACTGGGCCGCACTGCCCCTGGAAGTCGTGCGTGAAGGGCGGGATTGGCCGCGCACCGGCCACGAACCGGCGATCGGGATCAGCTCCTTCGGGATGAGCGGCACCAACGCGCACGTCGTTCTGGCGCAGGGCGACCCGGCGCAGGCGCCGCGACCGGAATCGCCGGCCCCGGAGGTACTCGTCCTTTCCGCACGCGACGAAACAGCCCTCGCCGACAGCGCCCGACGCTGGGCCGACGAAATCGGCTCGGCGGGCACGTTATTCGGGGATCTGGCCTATACCGCCGCGACCGGCCGCAGCCATTTCGAAGAACGGCTCGCGGTGGTCGCCGAGTCCGGCGACGGCGCGGCGCGAGAGCTGCGGAACCGGTCCAACCTGATCCGCGGCCGGGTGGAGCGAACAGCGCGCGCGAAGGTGGCGCTGCTGTTCACCGGGCAGGGGTCGCAGTACCCCGGCATGGCGCGTGCGTTGTTCGATTCCGAGCCGGTCTTCCGCGACGCCCTGCGGCGCTGCGACACGGTGCTGGGACCGATCGCGGACGGAATCGGGCTTGTCGAAGCCGTGTACGGAGATCACGGGCCGGAGTTGCTGCGGAGCACGATGTTCACCCAACCGGTGTTGTTCGCCGTCGAGTGGGCGCTGTGGGAACTGTGGCGGGCATGGGGGATCACTCCGGCGGCGGTGCTCGGGCACAGCGTCGGGGAGTACGTCGCCGCTTGCGCGGCGGGCGCGATGACCATGGAGGACGCTTTGCGCCTGGTCGCCGCGCGCGGGCGGCTGATGCAGCGCCTACCGGACGACGGCGGGATGGTGGCCGTCGACGCTCCGGCCGAGCAGGTTTCCCCGCTCGTGGCACGGCATGAACCCGCGGTGTCGATCGCCGGCTACAACGGACCGGCACAGGTGGTGGTCGCCGGACAACGAGCCGCGCTCGATCTGCTGCGGGAGGAGTTGTCGGCGGGCGGTATCCGGACCGCCGAACTCGCCGTCTCGCATGCCTTCCACTCGGGGGCGATGGATCCGATCCTCGACGACCTCGCTGCGGCGGCCGCGGGCGCGACGATGACCGACCCCGCGATCCCGCTGGTCTCGAACCTCACCGGTGCGCCGCTGCGCGCGGGGGATCTCACGCCGGAGTACTGGGCGCGGCATGCGCGTCAGCCGGTGCGGTTCGCCCAGGGCATGCGGGCCATGGCCGAGCTGGGCATCGGCGACTTCCTCGAAATCGGTCCGCAGCCGACGTTGTCGGCGCTCGGTGAGCGCGCGCTGGGCGGCTCGGCACGGTTCGCCGCGTCGCTGCGGCGCGGACGCGGTGATCGCGAGACGATGATGACGGCGCTCGGGCAGCTGTATGTGGCGGGCGTGCCGGTGGACTGGGAGCAGGTGCACCGGCCGCGCGATCGGCGGCGTGTGCTCGCGCCGACGTATCCGTTTCAGCGGCAACGTTATTGGATCGACGACTCCGCGCCGTCCATGCCTACGCCGCCGGCCGCTACGCGGAACGCCTCGAACGGCGCTGCCACACCGCAAACGAACCCGGTACGACCGGAAAGCGCTCCGGTGCCGACTCCCACTCGACAGGAAGGCCGTTCCGGGTATCCGAATTCACGCGGGGCGGGGTCTTTCGATCTGGTGCTCGGGCCGGAGTCTCCGCGCTATCTGGCCGATCACGTCGTCGATCGGGCTGTCGTCGTACCGGGAGCGTGGTTCGTGGCGACGATCGCCGACGCCGGGCGTGAACTCGTCGCCGGTGACCTCGTCGCGATCGAGGACCTCGTGATCGCCCGCGGTCTCACGCTGAGCGGCCCGCAGCCGGTGCGGGTGGACGTCGAGCCGACCGGTGACGGGTGGGCGGTGCGGGTGTCGACCGAAGGTTCCGGCACGCACGCACGCGCTCACGTCCACACCGGAACGCGCCGGATGCCGGGCGGTCCCGGCTTGGCGGAGATCCTCGGCGACTGTCCGGAACACCTCGCGGCAGCGCACTTCTACGAGCTGCTGGCCCGAGCGGGCCTGCTCTACGGCCCGGCGTTCCGCCGTGTCACCGGCGTGCGCTTCGGCCGCGGCGAAGCCCTGGTCACGTTGTCGGATCCCGATATCGACAGCGGCGTGGGCATGGTGCATCCGGTTCTGCTGGACGCGGCGTTCCAAGCCACCTATGCGGCGATGTCGCCGAGGGCCGAGGAGCAGACGTGGGTGCCGTTCGCGATCGACCAGGCACTCGTCTCGGTCGCGGCGGGCACCGTTCGATTCGGCCATGTGCGCGTTGTCGAGCAGACGCCACAGCTGTGTGTCGCCGATGTTCGACTGCTCGATGAGGAGGGTCGCCCGGTGCTGGTCGCGAACGGATTGCGCGTGATGCCGACACCCACGCCGAACGAGGGCGGACAGCCGTCCCGTGTGCCGCACGATCGGACCGTCACGGACGCCTACCGCATCGACTGGCTGGAGACCGGCACGGCGCTGCCCGCTTCGGCGGCCGGGCGCTGGCTGATCATCGGCGCGCCCGGAGACTTCACCGAGGGGCTCGCCGACGCGTTGCGGGCGCGCGGCGCGGAGTGCGTCCTGGCCCGTCCCGGAGATGGTTTCGCGTTCCGTGCCGAAAACGAGTTCGAGGTCGACCTGGGCGTCCCTGCGGCGGTGCGTGCGCTGCTCGGCGCGGTGAGCGACGGGCGGACATCGTTGCGTGGGATCGTCTCGGCGCTCGCCCTCTCCGCCGACGATGCCCCGGCGCCGGTCGCCGCGGAACGTCTGCTGGTGGGCGCTCTGCATCTCGTGCAGGCCGCGGCACTGGCCGGAGAGCCCGCGGTGTGGCTGCTCACCCGCCACGGTCAACGGGTCGATCCCACCGATCAGGTGGCTCCCGAGCAGTCCGCGCTGTGGGGCTTCGCCCGCAGTGTGCAGCTCGAGCACCGCGAAATCGGTTGTCGGATCGTCGATCTCGATCAGCTGGGCGGCATCCGCTCGGTGGTCGACGCGCTCGTCGCGCCGCAGGCGCCGCGCCAGCTCGCGCTGCGCCGGGGACGTCGGCGTGTGCCGCGGCTGGTGCCGTTGGAAGTCGCGCCGGGTGAGTCGGCGGTGGCGTCCGCAGCGGGGGGGACGGTGCTGATCACCGGTGGTCTCGGCGGAGTCGGCTTGCGGCTGGCTCGCTGGTTCGTCGACCAGGGTTGGCCGGAGCTGGTGCTCGCGGGGCGGTCGGCACCCGATGCCCGAGCGGAGTCGGTCATCGCGGAGTTGCGGGGGCGGGGGGCGCGGATCGTGGTGCGGTCGCTCGACGTCGCCGATCGCGACGCCGTGGCGGCAACGCTGGACTGGATCGACCGCGAGCTGCCGCCGCTGGCGGGCGTGGTGCATCTGGCCGGGGTGCTCGATGACGGCGTGGTCGCCGAGCAGACGGCAACACGCGTCGGGCGGGTTCTCGCACCGAAGACGTTCGGCGCATGGCACCTGCACGAGCTGACCGCGGCTCGTTCTCTGCGTTTCTTCCTGCTGTTCTCCTCGGCCGCGGCGGTGCTCGGTTTGCCCGGGCAGTCCAGCTACGCCGCCGCCAACGCCTTCCTCGACGGTGTGGCCGAGTCGCGCAGTGCGGCGGGCTCGCCCGCGCTGTCGATCGCGTGGGGTCCGTGGGCGGACACCGGGATGGTCGAGCGGCTCGGCAGCGGCGCCGTGCGGCGGCTGGCCCGGCGCGGCTACGGCATGCTGCGCCCTGAACAGGCCTTCGACACGCTCGCCCACCTCTTCGGTTCGGTACTACCGGCGGCGGTCACCGTGCTGCCGCTCGCGCGGCCGGAGGCGGGCGGAGCCGACGTGCCGGACGTGCTGCGGGATTCGGTCGCGCCCACTGTCGCGGATGTCGACAACGTCCCCGCCGCGGGCGATCCGACCGCCGAGATGGAGGCTCTGGTTCGGTGCTGCCTCGGCCTGGCGCCCGGTGACGACCTCGATCGTCCGCTGCACGAACTCGGGCTGGATTCGGTCGCGGCCCTCGAGATCCGCGACGAGCTGTCCCGCCGCAGCGGTCACCGCCTGCCCGCGACGCTGGCGTTCGAGTACCCCACCCCGCGCGCAGTGGTCGGCCTGCTGGTGCGGCTCGGATCCGCTGCCGAGCCGTTCGTGCCGCCGTCGATCGAGAGCCATGGCGATTCCTCCGATCGAACGGCGACGCGAACGCCCGCTCCTCCAAGGCACAACGCGGATGCTTCGATCACACCGAACGGCGACGCTCGGCCGCGGACGGCCGACATCGAATCAGCAGCACGCACCAACGAGCCCGGCACCAACGGCCGCTCATTCACGGACGACCGGCAGCTCACACACCAGCCGCTCGACCAACGCGCCGCGGCCGACTCGTTCGCGATACCGACCGCCGTCGCCCCGGCCACCGCCTCTGATGCCGGCCGCGACACCGGCGCGGTAGGGGATATCGCGATCGTGGGTGTCAGCGGCCGCTACCCGGGCGCCGACGGACTCGACGCGTATTGGCGGGTGCTGGTCGAGGGACGCGACTGCGTCACCGAGATCCCGCCGCAGCGCTGGGACCACGCCCGCTATTTCGTTCCCGACCGGCACAACCCGTTCACCTCCTACACCAAGTGGGGCGGATTCCTCGACGACGTCGACTGTTTCGATCCGCTGTTCTTCGCCATCTCCCCGCGCGAGGCGGAAATCCTGGACCCGCAGGAGCGGCTGTTCCTGCAAACCGCCTGGGCCGCATTGGAAGACGCCGGGCATTCCCGCGCCGACCTGGCCCGTGGCGGTCTGCGCCCGGAGCAGGCCGGGGTGTTCGTCGGCGTCATGTGGGGGACCTACCAGATGTTCGGGGCCGAGGAGTCCCGGCTCGGTCGCGGCACGCTGCCCGGGTCGACGTTCTGGAGCATCCCCAACCGCGTCTCGCACGCCTTGGACTTCCAAGGGCCGAGCATGGCGGTGGACACGGCGTGCTCGTCCTCGCTCACCGCGCTGCACCTGGCCTGCCAGAGCATCCGCACCGGCGAATGCAGGCTGGCGGTGGTCGGCGGCGTCAATCTGTCCTTGCATCCCTACAAGTTCGTCGCGCTCAGCCAGGGGCAGTTCGCCTCCACCGACGGCCGCTGCCGCTCCTTCGGCGCGGGCGGCGACGGGTATGTGGCCAGTGAGGGCGTCGGGGCGATGGTGCTGCGGCCGCTGGCCGACGCCGAAGCCGACGGTGACACCATCTACGGCGTCATCAAGGGCACCGCGATCAATCACGGCGGTCGCGTCAACGGGTTCACGGTGCCCAATCCCGACGTGCAGGCGGCGGTGATCCGCTCGGCGCTGCGCGCCGGTGGGGTCGACCCGGCATCGGTGTCCTACATCGAAGCGCACGGCACCGGCACCGCACTGGGTGATCCGATCGAAATCGCGGGTCTGTCCAAGGTTTTCGGCGGCTCCGGTGTGTCCGAGCTACCGATCGGCTCGGTGAAGTCCAATGTCGGCCACCTCGAGGCGGCGGCCGGTGTCGCGGCCATGACGAAGGTGCTGCTGCAACTGCGTCACCGGACCATCGTGCCGTCGTTGCACGCCACCCCGGCCAACCCGAACATCGACTTCGCGGCGACGCCGTTCCGGATTCCGGCCGAGCCGCTGCCGTGGCCCGGCGGGGATCCGGCGCGCCCGCGCCGGGCGACGGTGAGTTCGTTCGGAGCGGGCGGGGCCAACGCCAACGTGGTGATCGAAGAGTACATCGACCGCAGGCCGCCGACCCGGTTCAGCGGCGGGCAGGTCGTTCCGATCTCGGCTCGCGACCGCGACCGGCTGGCGGAGTACGTCGCCGCGCTGGACCGTTTCCTCGCCGCGCAACAACCGAACCTCGCCGATCTGGCCTACACGATGCAGGTGGGCCGTCAGGCGGGCAGCGCGCGCGCCGCGTTCGTCGCCCGCGACATCGACCAGTTGCGCGCCGCCGTACGCGCCTGGGTCGACGACGCACCCGGCGCCAGGTCGTGCCGGGATGCGGGGGAGGACTCCCGGATCGCGCGCTGGCTCGACGGCGGTGACATCGATTGGGCCACCGTCCGCGATCCCGGACCTCGCCGTCGTATTCCCGCGCCGACCTATCCGTTCGCCCGGGAGCGATACTGGATTCCGGACGTCGCGCCGGTGCCCGGCTCCGCTTCCGCGCCGAGCCCGCAGACCGTGCCGGGCTCCGATTTCGTCACGAAGCCCACGCCCGCCCGGCAGTCGGCGTCCGGACCGGACAGCGCCGGCGAACCTGCGGCGATCGCGCACCCCGCGTCAGCGGAAGCCCGATTGCTGGTTCCGGTGTGGCGAGAAGCTCCGCTCCCCAGCGGTGACCTGCGCGCCCGCCGTAGCTTGATCGTGTACGACGCACGTACTCCCCACCCTCTGGTGGAGGCTCTCGCCGCCGCAGCGGGCGATCGGGGCCGTCTGGTGCGGCTGTCGGACCTGCCGGGCGACCTGAATCGCGACGACTTCGACGCGGGCGCGGCTCTGGGCCGGGCGCTCGCGGCGCGCTACCCCGATACCGACTGCGTGCTCGACGTGTGCGATCTCGCTCCCGCGCCGGCGGGTAGGCCCACGGGTGACCTCGGCCGGATGGGGCTGTATCAGGGTGTGCTCGAGGCGCGCGCCGGTTCGCTCGCGCTGCTGCACGTCGGCGGCGGCAACGTCGGCGCCGACGGCCCGGAAGCCGCGCCGCTGGGCGGTCTGGTCGCCGCGCTCGCCGCGGAAATCCGTGACGTGCCCACGCGCAGCGTCCATGTGCTCGCCCAGCGAGAGGCGGTGTGCGCCGATCCCGCGCGATTGCTGGCCATCCTGGGCGCGGAGTGCGCCGCCACCGAGGACAGCTGCCCCAGGGTGCGGTATCGCGACGGAATCCGCGAAGCCGTCGAACTGGCGGACGCGTCCGCACCCGAGGGTCTCGTCGTCGATCCCGCCCGCACCTACGTGGTGACCGGCGGGACGCGCGGACTCGGCGCGGAGTTCGCGGCGGCGCTGGTCGAGCGTGGGGCGCGCCGCCTGGCCGTGCTCGGCCGGGATCCGCTGCCGCCGGAACCGGAATGGGACCGCGTGGCAGCCGGATCCGGGTCGGTGGCGGAGAAGGTGCGGCGGTTGGTGGCGTTGCGTGATCGCGGCGTCGCGGTGCGGACGTACTTCGGCAGTCTCACCGACGAGACGGCGCTGTCGGGGTTCTTCGACCGGGTGCGGCGCGAGCTGGGTCCCATCGGTGGTGTGCTGCACTGCGCGGGAAGCGTTTCCGGCGAGAGTCCGGCGTTCGTGCGCAAGACCGGCCCCGCCATCGCGACCGTGCTCGAACCCAAGCTGGCGGGTACGGCGGTCCTCGCCGACGTGCTCGCCGCCGACCGTCCGGATTTCTTCGTGTTGTTCTCGTCGGTGTCGGCCGTGCTGCCCGGCTTGGCGGTGGGTCTGTCGGATTACGCGATGGCCAACGCGCATCTGGACCGCTTCGCCGAAGCCCAGCACGCGCTGGGACGGCCCTATTTCCGGTCGGTGGAGTGGCCGTCGTTCCGTGGCACCGGGTTCGGTGAGGTGACCAGTGCGGCCTATCGCGCGACCGGCCTTCCGGCGCTGAGTGCCGCGGAGGGGTTCGAGCTGCTCGACGCGGTGCTCGGTCTGCCTGCTCCGGTTGTATTGCCGTATCACGGTGCGGCATCCGATCTTTCGACACGCACCGGTCGGCCCGCGCCGGAAACGGCGGCCGCTGCTGCGCGGCCCGCGGCCGCGACCGGGTCCGGGTCCGGGTCCGCGGAGGCGTATCAGGAGTTGCTGCGGATCTTCTCCGACGAGTTGAAGCTGGCCCCGGCCCGTTTCGAGGGCGACAAACGGTTCGAGGAGTACGGCGCGGACTCGGTGCTGATCGCCTCGGCGGTGCGCCGGATCGAGCAGGTCGTCGGTCAGCCCTTCGACCCCGCGCTGGTGCTGGAATTCCCGACGCTCGACGAGCTGGCGAGTCTGTTGACCGAGCAGTATCCGGAACGCTTCGCGTCCGCACCGCCACCGGATTCGCCTGCCGACCCGGAGCGTGCGTCGAGTGCCCCGCCGCAGACGGAGCAGCGCGGAAAGTCACGCCCCACCGCGGCCACCTGGGCTGCCGACGCACGTCGCGGCCGGGCGGCCGAGCCGATCGCCGTGATCGGCATCGGCTGCCGGCTGCCCGGCGGCGACACTCCGGAGGCGTTCTGGCGGCTGCTGGCCGCCGGTGCGTCCGGCATCCGCGAGGTCGACCCGGCTCGCTGGGATCCCGCCCGGTTCTACCGCCCCACCGGCGGGCCCGGGTTGACCAACAGCAAGTGGGGCGGGTTCGTCGACGGTGTGGATCTGTTCGATCCGGAGTATTTCGCGGTCACCGACGAACTCGCCTGGCAGATGGACCCGTTGCAGCGGCTGCTGCTCGAGACCTCGGTGCTGGCCACCACCGATGCCGGTTACCGGCGTGACGAGCTGGCCGGCAAGCGGGTCGGCGTCTACGCGGGCAGCCGGGCGGCGAACTACTTCAACCGGATTCCGGTGCCCGACCGGCACACCGTGATCGGTATCGGGCAGAACTTCATCGCCGCGCGCATCTCCGACTTCTTCGACTGGCACGCGGGCAATGTCGTGCTCGACAGCGCGTGCTCGTCGTCGCTGTTGTCGGTGCATCTGGCCTGCCAGGCGCTGCGGTCGGGCGAGGTCGACGCGGCGCTGGCCGGCGGTGTGGAGGTGCTGCTCGACGAGATGCCGTTCGTCACCCTGTCGGCGGCGGGTGTGCTCTCGCCGCACGGGCGGTGCGCGACGTTCTCCGAGGACGCCGACGGTTTCGTGCCGGGCGAAGGTGCGGCGCTGCTGCTGCTCAAACGGCTCGACGACGCCCTCGCCGACGGCGATCGGGTCTACGCGGTGCTGCGCGGCTCGGCGATCGGCAACGACGGGCACACCATGGGCATCACCACCCCGAACATGCGCGCGCAGATCGAGGTGGTCACCGCGGCGCTGGAGACGGCGGGTATGTCGCCGGACGCGCTGTCGTATCTCGAGGCGCACGGCACCGGCACCATGATCGGCGACCCCATCGAACTGAAGGGGTTGGCGAGCGTGCTGGGCGACCGCTCGCGGGGCCCGGAGCCGTGCGCGGTCGGCAGCGTGAAAACCAATATCGGCCATCTGCTGTCCGCGGCGGGCATCGCCGGGGCGGTCAAGACGATCCTCGCCGTGCACCACGCGGCGCTGCCGCCGTCGCTGCACTGCGACAACCTCAATCCGCGTTTCAAGTTCACCGGTTCGCCGCTTCAGGTCAACCGGGAACTGCGCCCGTGGCGGCCGGCCGACGGCAGGCCCCGCGCGGCGGGCGTCAGCTCGTTCGGCTTCGGCGGCACCAATGCCCACCTCGTCATCGAACAGGCGCCCGACGGGCACCGGCCGACGCGCCACCCCCTGGATCCACCCGCCTTCCGCAAGAGGAGCTTCATGCTGCCGAAAACGGTTCCCAGCACATCGACGGAGCCCGCGCCGCGGATCGTGGTCCCGATGACGCCGAGCGCACCCGCGCCGTCGTTCCTGCGGGTGGAGCCGCTGCGATGAGCGGGATCGACCTGGACAGCTTCGCCACCACCCTGCGAGCCGAGGACCCGGTGGTGCGGGACCACCGGGTGCACGGTGTCCGCATCCTGCCGGGCGTGGTGTATCTCGACATGATCCTGCGTGCGGCGATGGCCGCGGGTTACCGGCCCGGCGACCTGACGATCCGGGAGGCGTTGTTCCAGCGTCCGGTGGCCCTCGGTGACGACGGCGCGGTGCGCATCGCGTTCCGGGTCGATCGCCCGACCGGCCGCATCGCCATCGACGTGCAACGCTTGGACGCGGCGGGCCTGCCCGTCGGGCCGAGCGAGCCGGTCGCGGAATGTGTTGTGCTGCATGATGATTCGTCCGCCGAGCCGCCCGGAATCGAGGTGGCCGGGTTCCGGGCGTCGGCGCGGGCGCGCGGTATGGCCGAGATGTACGCCCAGAGCGGCAGCAGGGGTATCGAGCATCGCGACTTCATGCGCGCCACAGGACATTTCGACCGCCGCGGCGACCTGGTCACCGCGACACTGGGTCTCGGCCCCGAGGCGGCCGCGCATCTGCCCGGATTCCTGCTGCATCCCACGTTCCTGGATGCCTCCACGATCGTGCCGTTCATCGACCCGCATCGCCTCGGCGTGGACGACGACAGCGCGTTCATCCCGATCTACTTCGGTGACGTGCGCGCTTGGCGGGCCACTCCCGGGGAGGTCTTCGTACGAGCCACGGTCCGCGGAGGCGGGCATCGCGGAGACCTGCTCGAAGCCGAGGTAGCCGTCTACGACCGGGACGGATCGCCGGTGGTCGGCTATCGGCTGACATCCAAGCGGGTGCGCGGCAACGCGGACATTCAGCGGTTGCTGACACCGCCGGAGTCGACATCCCCGCCGCGACCGACCGCTTCCACCCATGTGGCCGTTGCCTCCGGTGATCCGCGTGCGGTGATCACCGCCGACTTGGCTGCTCTCGTCGCGAGCGAACTCGGCGCCGATCCCGCCGGCATCGCGACGGATGTGGGGTTCTACGAGCTCGGCCTGGATTCCGGGCGCCTGCTGCGGTTGACCGCGGAGCTGGAGGCGCGGGTCGGCGAGCCGCTCTATCCGACGCTGCTGTTCGAGTACCAGACCATCGAGGCGCTCGCCGGACATCTCGCCGACACCGTCGGCACGAATTACCGGCCCCATGACGCCACAACGGCACATCCCGACCCGGCCACAGATTCCGTTGAAACTACTTTGTTCACACAGGAATTCGCCACGAGCGCACGTACCGTCGTGGCGGTCACAGCCGGCCAGACCTCCGGCCCCGCCGCGACGCCTGCTCCGGCAGACTCCCGTCTGCCGGACTCGGCCTCCGCATCCGATGACGACCCCGCGGCGATAGACGACCTGCTCACCTTCGGCTTCGATTGGGAACCCGATACCACCACACACGCGCCTCACGAACCGGCCGGTCTGCTCGTCTTCGACACCGCCGACCACCCGTACCCGCACGACGCGACCGTCCGGGTTCGGCCGGGCCGCGAGTTCGTCTCCGGCGCGGATGCTTTCCTTGTCGACCCGGCCGACGCACACCATTTGGAGCTGCTGGTCACACAGCTGACGGCCCGGCGGCTGCGCTTCGACGCCGCGTTGTACCTGTGGCCCGAGGCGATGCCGGACACCGACCCGCAGACGTTGATCGAGCGGGTGTACCTGCCGCTGCGCGACCTGTTGCGCGCGGCGGCGCGGGTTTCCGAATCGCCGGTGCGCCGGGTGCTCGCTATCACGCCCGCGACACCCGCGGGTGAAGCGAGTTGCGCACTCCTGGGTGGTTTGGCGCGCACTGTGCGGCTCGAGCAGCCGCAACCGCTGCTGCGGGCCGTGCGGCGCGATCCCGCCGGTGCGCTCGGCGATCTCGTGGCCGCCGAGCTGGGCATCGATGAACGCGACCCCGACACCGAGATCCGCTACCACGGCGGACGACGCCAGATCCGTCGGGCACGCCTGCTCGCCGACGCCACACCGAGTTCCGGTGCCGCGGTGCTGCGCCCGGGGTCGGTGGTCGTCATCACCGGCGGATTCGGCGGTATCGGAAGGCATCTGGCCCGCCGCCTCGCTGCCGACTACGGCGCGCGACTGGTCCTGGTGTCGCGCCGTCCGCTCGACGCGGCCGCCGCCGGGCTGCTCGCCGAACTCGGCGACCTCGGTGCGGAAGCCGTGCCCGTGCGCGCCGACGTATCCCTGGCTTCGGACGCCGAACGCATCGCCGCCATAGCCCACGCCACCTTCGGACCGGTCGATGTGCTCTACCACGGTGCGGGACAGTTGCGCGACGGGCTGCTGTCGAGCACCGGCCGCGACGACGCGCAATCCGTTCTGGCGCCGAAGGTCTACGGCGTCGAGTACTTGACGCGAGCGCTGCCGGAGGCCCGGCTGACGGTGTTGTTCTCCTCGGTCTCGGCGGTGCTGGGCAATCCCGGGCAAGCCGATTACGCGGCGGCCAACCGCTATCTGGACGTCTTCGCCGAACAGCGCGATCGGGCCGGCAGCCGGACGATCAGCGTCGGCTGGCCGCTGTGGGCCGAGGGCGGCATGCGCCCGCCCGCCGAGCAGATCGCCGCGCTGCGGCGGGCCGGTGCCGGATTGCTGCCCACCGCGACCGGAATCGATCTGCTGTTGTCGTGTGCCACGCTCGACCGCGCGCAACTAGCGGCGGTATGGGGCGAGCCCGAAGCTCTGCGGGCGCGACTGCAACCGGCAGCCGCGTCCACCGCCCCTGCCGCCGAGCCGGTACCGGGCGACGAGCACCGCGCGCCTGTCGAGGAACCCATCGCGATCGTCGGCATCAGCGGCCGTTATCCGGACGCCGACGACATCGAGGAGTTCTGGCGCAATCTGCGCGACGGGCATGACGCGGTGCGCCCGGTCCCCGCCGAACGCTGGTGGCTCACCGCCGTCCAGGGCACTCCCGGCGCGCCGCCGATGATCGGCGGATTCGTGCGCGACGTGGGCGGTTTCGACCCTCAGTTCTTCCGGATCCCGCCCGTCCAGGCGCCGCTGCTGGACCCGCAGGAGCGCTTGTTCCTGCAGCACGCGTACGCGGCGCTCGAGCACGCCGGCTACCACCACACCGATCCGGCCGTGCGGGCACGCCGCGTCGGTGTGTTCGTGGGCGCCACCTGGAGCGACTACCGGCTGCTCGGGGTCGCGGCCACCCGTGACGGCGATCCCGTCGCGGTGGCCTCGATCCCGTCGTCCATCGCCAACCGCACCTCCTACACCCTCGGCCTGCGCGGCCCGAGCCTCACCGTGGACACCGCGTGCTCGGCGTCGCTGACCGCGCTGCATCTGGCGCGGCGCAGTCTGCTGGACGGTGAATGCGACGCGGCGATCGTGGGCGGGGTGAATCTGCTGCTGCACGAAGACAAATTCCTGCTGCTGCACAGCCTGGGCATGATGTCCGACAGCGGCCGGTGCCGGCCCTTCGCCGCCGGCGCCGACGGCTATGTCCCCGGCGAGGGCGTCGGCGCGCTGTATCTGAAGCCGCTGTCGGCAGCCCGCGCCGACGGCGACACCATCCACGGCTTGATTCTCGGCAGCGCGGTCAACCACGGCGGGCAGACCTCGGGATACAGCGTGCCGCATCCCGGGGCGCAAGCCGAGGTGATCGGCGAGGCCCTGCGCGCGGCCGGGGTCGACCCCGCCGCGATCGACTACCTCGAGGCGCACGGCACCGGGACACCGCTCGGCGATCCGATCGAAATCGCCGGGTTGGCGGCGGTGTTCGGCAGGTCCGGGGGCAGCGGTCGCTCCCGCGCACTCGGGTCCACGAAGTCGAACATCGGCCATTTGGAAGCGGCCGCGGGCGTCGCGGGCCTGACCCGGGTGCTGTTGCAGATGCGCCACGGCCGAATCGCGCCGACGCTGCACACCGCACAGGTCAACCCGGCCATCGCGTTCAACTCGGTGCCGTTCCACCTGCCACGGGAATTGGAGGATTGGCCACGCCGCACCGTCGACGGCGTCGCGGTGGCGCGGCACGCGGGCATCAGCGCGTTCGGCGCGGGCGGCGCCAACGCCCATGTGGTGCTCGCCGAATTCGTCGACGACCGGATTGCCCCGGCCGGGACGGGGGAACCCGAGATCTTCGTGCTCTCGGCGCGCACCCCGGAGCGGTTGCACCGCTACGCCGAGACCATGGCGCGGCACTTCCGCACCCTCGATCCCGCGGACTTCCTCGACGCGTTGCGCACCTTGCAGGTGGGCAGGCCCGCACTGGCACACCGTCTCGCGGTGGTCGCCTCCTCCCCGGTGGAGGTGGCCGACGCACTCGACCGGTTCCGCACCGGCCAACGCGGTCCGGTGGTCACCGGAACCGTCGACGCACAAACCCAGCCGCTGCTCGCGTCGGCGACCGACGACCAGGAACTGGCCCGCCGGTGGGTCGCGGGCGCCGACATCGATTGGCGCGGGCGCGGCGGCCCGCGGCGCCGGATCCCGTTGCCCGGCTACCCGTTCGAACGCACCGACTACTGGATCATCGCGCCGCCGCGCTCGGGCTTCGACACCGCGGTGCGGCGATTCGAGGCGGCGCTGCAGCCCACCGGCATCGTGGAGCCCGGTCGAGCCGAACTCGGCCGTTACGCGGCGATGCTGCTGTTCGCCACGCTCGCGGGCATGGGGCTCACTGCCGGGGAGTGGACTCAGGAATCCTTGGACGCGCGCCTGGGAGTGCGACCGGGGTTCGATCGGCTGCGCACCAGCTGCCTGGACATCCTGCACCGACACGGCCTCGTGCGCCGGCACGACGACCGGTTCGAGGTCCCCGGCCCGCCACCCGGCACCGGCGGGATGCGCGCCGACCTGCTGGCCCGCTTCCCGGAAACCGCGCCCTACGTGGCATTGCTGGATACCTGCCTCGCGGCGTATCCGCGCGTGCTGCGCGGGGAGCTGTCCGCGACGGAGGTGCTGTTCCCCGGCGGCGACCTCGCATTGGTGGGCGCGATCTATCGAGGCAACGCCGCCTACGACTTCACCAACGGCTTGCTCGCCGAATTGGTGGCGGCGGTCGCGCAGCGGCCCGGTGACACGCGGCCGCTGCGGATCGTGGAAATCGGGGCGGGAACGGGCGGTTCCACGCACGCGGTGCTCGACGCGCTCACCGCGCGCGGGATCGCGTTCGACTATCACTACACCGACGTCTCGCACAGTTTCCTCACGCACGGACGGCGCACCTTCGGCACGCGCGAGAACCTGCGTTTCGCGGTGCTGGATATCGACGCCGATCCGGTCGCGCAGGGATTCTCCGCGCACGAGGCCGACCTGGTGCTGTGCGCCAACGTTCTGCATGCGACGCGGTCGATCGACGCGACCCTGCGCAACATCCGGCGGTTGCTGGCGCCCGGCGGTGTGCTCGCGTTCACCGAGGCGACCACGGACCTCGAAGTGCTCGCGCTGACCTTCGGGCTGCTGGAGGGCTGGCACGGCTACCGCGATCCGGAGGCGCGTATCCCGCACTCCCCGTTGCTGTCCGAGTCACAATGGCAGGCCGCGCTGTCCGCGGCGGGATTCTCCGGAGTCCGTTCGTGGGGTCCCGGGCTGTCGGCGGACGAGGAGCCGAGTTTCCGGCTGCTGGCCGCGGTCAGCGCCACCGCGCCCGCCGCTGCGCAGGCCGCTCCCGTTGTCGCCGCACCGGCCACGACCGCGCAGCCTTCTCTCGCGGTCACCGCCGAACCCACCGCCCGTGCGCCGCTCCCCCCGGGGGTGGCAGCCGAGTCGGATTCCGTTACGCAACGCCACTTCGCGGCCGAGCCGGCGGCCGCCGCGCAGCCCCATTTCGCGGCGGCCGCTGCACCGGCCGCCGTTCGGCAGCCCGAACCTTCGACCCTCGAGCAACAGCTCGCCGCGGTGAGCGCATCCGCGCAGCCCGGCGATGCTGCGGCGCTGGAGGCCGAACTCGTCGCCATCGTCGCCGACGGACTGGGTGTGGCGCGCGGCGAGGTGCGCGCGGACTTGCCGTTGTCGGAGTACGGGGTCGATTCCATTCTGGCGGTGAAGATCATCGACCGGGTCAACGCCCGCTACGGCTCGGCGCTGCGCCCCACGGTGGTGTTCGACCATCCGTCGGTACGACTGCTCAGCGCTCACCTGGCCGGACAAGGAGCCACGGCGGCGAGCGCGTCGGCGGCACAGAGGCCCGCCCGGACATCTCCCGTCTCGAACACGGCGCCGTCGGGCGCCCGAACCGTCGCTGCGCAGCCCGCGCAGTCCAGCGAGAGGTCGGCATCGATGGACGTCGCCATCATCGGCATGTCCGGGCAGTTCCCGGGCGCGGCGAACCTCGAGCAGTTCTGGCGCAATCTCGCCGATGGCCGCGACTCGGTGACCGAGGTTCCCGCCACGCGCTGGCCGATCGCCGACTACTTCCGGGCGGGGCAGGTGACCCCGGGCAAGACCTACTCCAAGTGGGGCGGATTCCTCGACGGTGTCGAGGAGTTCGATCCGGCGTTCTTCGACCTGGTGCCCGCCGAAGCCGACTACATGGACCCGCAGCAGCGGCTGTTCCTGGAGCACAGCTGGCTGGCGCTGGAAGACGCCGCCATCGACCCGAAGTCGTTGCGGCGCACCCGGTGCGGAGTGTTCGCCGGGTCGCCGGGGTCGGACTACGCCAACCTGCTGCGCAACCGCGGAGCGGCCGGTTCCCACCACATGTTCACCGGCAACAGTCCGGCCATCCTGCCCGCCCGGGTGGCCTATCACCTCGATCTCACCGGTCCGTGTCTGGGGCTGGACACCGCCTGTTCCTCGGCGCTGGTCGCGTTGCACCAGGCCTGCCGCAGCCTCGCCGCGGGCGAGTCGGAGCTCGCGCTGGCCGGGGGGGTCGCGGTGTTCGTGACGCCCGAGTACCACCTGCTCGCCTCCTCGATGGGCATGCTGTCGCCGCGTGGCCGATGCGCGAGCTTCGACGCGGGCGCCGATGGTTTCGTGATCGCCGAGGGCGTCGGCGTGGTGGTGCTCAAGCCGCTGGCCGCCGCCGAACGCGACGGCGACCCCATCCACGGGGTGATTCGCGGGATCGGCATCAATCACGACGGCCGCACCAATGGCATCACCGCCCCGAGTGTGCGTTCGCAGACCGAACTGGAACTGGCGGTGTATCGCGACGGCGGGATCGATCCGTCCACCATCGGTTACGTCGAAACGCACGGCACCGGAACGCGTTTGGGTGACCCGATCGAGATCGAGGCGCTCACCGCCGCCTTCCGGCGCTACACCGGCGCGGTCGGCGCCGTGGCGGTGGGGTCGGTGAAATCGAACATCGGGCACGCTTCGCATGCCGCGGGCATGGCGAGCCTGTTCAAGGTGCTGCTGGCCATGCGCGCCGGACAGCTGCCGCCCTCGCTGCATGTCGATTCGGTGAACCCGCTGCTCGGATTGGACGAGTCGCCGTTCTTCGTCAACACCGAACTGCGCGTGTGGAACAGCGCACCACGGCGGGCCGCGATCAGTTCCTTCGGTTTCAGCGGCACCAACGCGCACGTGGTGGTGGATGGCGCACCGGAGCCGGTGACGGCCCGCCGTGACCTATCGGGCGGCCCGCAGCTGGCGGTGCTCTCGGCCCGCAGCGCGACGAGCTTGACCCGGATGGCACGGTCGCTGCGCAGGCACCTGGCCGCGCATCCGGAGCCGGCACCCGCGGACATCGCGCGCACGCTGGCATTCGGGCGCGCCGGTTTCGAGCATCGGCTCGCCGTGGTCGGAGACTCCGTGGACGCGATCGCGGCGCGGCTGGCCGCTTTCGCCGAGGGCGACCGTCCGGCAGGCGTCTTCACCGGAACCGTCGACACCCCGTCCACGGACCGGGCCGAAGCCATCGTGCTGGACGACCCGGTAGCAGCAGCACGGCAATGGGTCGAGGGTGGACATGTCGAACACTCGGGCTGGATCGACCCGGCCGCGCGCCGTATTCATCTGCCCGGTTACGAGTTCGACCGAGAAAAATGCTGGGCGCCGGAGGTGAGTGGTCCATCTTCGTCCGCCTACGACGCTGGGCGCTTCCACGATGTTGCCGGACCGGTGAGAGTCTCGAAGCCGGCGGTCGCCGCCGATTTCGCAGGCGCCCCCGAACCAGCAGGGGCTTCCCACCCGGCCGGCGTCCACGAACCTCAGCGCATCGGTGAGCCTCGGGAAGTTGCCGAGCCCCGGACAGGTGCGGCAACGCACCGCGCCGCGTTGGCGTCGACCGACGCGGTGCCGCAAGCGCTGCGTGTAGGCGAGACTGCCCCCGCACCGGCGGCACCCGAGACGAGGGCACTCTATGGCACTTCGGCACCGCGACAGACCGCCGAAATCTACCTCAAAGGTCTACTCGCCCAGTACTGCCGACTCGACCCGCAACGGATCCGCACCCGCATTCCTTTGCAGGACTATGGCATCGATTCGGTGCTGATCAGCAAGATGAACGACCGGCTGGAATCCGATTTCGGTCCGCTGCCGAGCACCCTGTTCTTCGAATATCAGACCGTCCGCGACCTCGCGGGCTATCTCGCCGACGAGCACTCGCCGCGCGTGGCCGCCCTCACCGCCGAACCCGCTCCCGTGACGCCGTCACCCGCCGGCGCACCCGGGGCAGCGCACACGGTTGCTTCGGAAAGCGTTGCTGCCGAATCCGCCGAGCCGATCCTCGACGATGCGCACGATTCCGAGGACATCGCCGTCATCGGCATGGCGGGCAAGTTCCCGATGGCGGGCACGGTCGAGGAGTTCTGGGCCAACCTGAGCGCAGGTCGCGACTGCATCGTCGAGGTGCCGGCGCAACGCTGGGATCACCGCGAATACCTGTCCGAGGATCCCGACGAGCCGGGCACCACCTACGCCCGCTGGGGTGGGTTCCTCGACGACGTGGACAAGTTCGACGCCCGCTTCTTCGGCATCACGCCCAAAGACGCCGAGGAGATGGACCCGCAGCAACGGTTGTTCCTCGAAACCTCTTGGACCGCACTGGAAGACGCGGGTTACTCGCCGGAGCGGGTGCGCCGCAGCGCCGCGGCCCGCGGCCTGCCCGATGCCGGGGTCTTCGCCGGCGTGGGCTACGCCGAGTATCAGGCATTCGTCGGTGTGCCGATCTCGGGCTATTTCGCGGTGGCGAACCGGGTCTCCTACCACTTCGGCTTCAACGGCCCGAGTCTCGCGGTCGACACGGCGTGCTCGGCATCGCTGACCGCGCTGCATCTGGCTTGTGCGAGCCTGCGCCGCGGCGAAGCGGCCTACGCGCTGGCCGGCGGGGTGAACGTGTCGATCCACCCCGGCAAGTACCTGCTGCTCGGCTACGGCCGCTGGGCCTCCACCGACGGCCGCTGCCGGTCGTTCGGCGCGGGCGGTGACGGCTACGTGCCGGGCGAGGGTGTGGTCACTCTCGTGCTCAAACCGTTGCGGCACGCGCGCGCCGACGGTGACCGCGTCTACGGCGTGATCCGCGGCAGCACCCTCAACCACGGCGGGCGCACCAACGGGTTCACCGTCCCCAACCCGGTCGCTCAGGCCGACCTCATCGGCCGGGCCCTCGACGCGGCCCGCGTCGACGCGGGCGACATCGGCTACGTGGAAGCCCACGGCACCGGTACCGCGCTGGGTGATCCCATCGAGATCGCGGCGCTGACGAAGGCGTATCGCCGCTCGACGTCCGCGAGTGGCTATTGCGGCATCGGCTCGGCGAAATCCGGTGTGGGGCATCTGGAAGCGGCGGCGGGCGCGGCGGGCGTGGTGAAGGCGCTGTTGCAGCTGCGCCACGACACCATCGCGCCGAATCTGCACAGCGACCCGCCGAACCCGGGAATCGACTTCACCAAGACTCCGTTCCGCGTCATCGACCGGCCCACGCCATGGCCGCGGCCCGCCGACGGCAGGCCCCGCGTCACCGCCGTCAGCTCGTTCGGTGCGGGAGGCTCGAACGCCCATGTGATCCTCACCGACGCCGAACCCGTCGCGCCGACTGCCGAAGACGGGCGACCGAGGATCGTGGTGTTGTCCGCCCGCGACGCCGACCGGCTCGCCGAACTGGCCGCACGCACCGCCGACCGGCTGCGCGAGCATCCGCTTGCGCTGCCCGACGTGGCGTGGACGCTGGCCGTGGGGAGGGCCACATTCGAGCATCGCCTCGCGGTGGTGGCCACCTCCACGGCCGAACTCGTGGAATTGCTCGACAGCACAGCCGATTCGAGCGCACCTGCACCGGCCGAAGGCCTGCTGGTCTTCCGCGGGGTGGCCCGCACCCACCGCGACCTCGACGAGTTGCCCGGCGAGTCGGATGCCGAGCGCGCCGAGGTGGGCGCGCTGCTGCGCTCCGGCAATCTGCCGCGGGTCGCCGAGTTGTGGGCCGGCGGGTGGACCGTGGACTGGGAACAGGGTTACGGGCGGCCGTTCGGCCGGATCGTGAGCCTGCCCGGTTATCCGTTCGCGCGGCGCAGGTACTGGATCGTGCCCGAGGACTACCAGCGGCGCACCGACCCGGCGCCGCAGGTGGTCGCGAAGACAGTGGTCGCGCGGGAAACCGAACCGCCATCGGCAGATCGGCGCAACGGACACTCCACGAACGGCGCAGCGCACCGAGACACACCGGTGCCCGCCGAACCGGTGCAGACACCCCTCCAATCGGTCGCCCCCGAGCCGTCCGGCGACGAATTCGACAGCGCGTTGCGCGATCGGCTCGCCGAGCACATCCGCGACATCTTCGCCGATCTGACCAAGACCGATCCGGCCGATCTCGACCTCGACGCGGATTTCACCGACTTCGGGTTCGACTCGGTGGCCACCGTCCGGATGCTCAACCGGCTGATGAAGCACTACGACGTCAAGATCCCGGCGGAATCGACCGAGCTGTATCCGACCATCGCGTCGCTGTCGCACCATCTGGTGGCCGAGGGCATCATCACCGGCGCGGCACACGACGCCCCGCGCCCGACCGCCGTCAGCGCGGCCACCGCGACCCAGCAGGACATTCCCGCGGTGACCATGGACGCCCCGATCCCGGTGCGATCTGTCTTCATCACCGGCGTGACCGGTGTGCTGGGCGGCAAGCTGCTGCACGATCTGCTCACGCGCACCGACGTGCGGGTGACCTGCCTGGTGCGCGGCAAGACCGTGGCCGTGGCCGAGCAGCGGATCAAGCACTTCCTGGCCACCTACGATCCGGACGCGACCCTCGAGCGGGCATTCGCCGAGCGCGTCACCACCGTGCTCGGCGACGTCTCCAGCGAACGGCTCGGCCTGGACGAGGACACCTGGCACAAGCTCGCCGACGAGGTGGACCTGACCATCCACGCCGCCGGCCGCACCACCCTGGTCACCTTCTACGACGCGCTGGCCCCGATCAACGTCGAAGGCACCCGTCGCGCGGTGGACTTCGCGCTGCGCTCACGCGGCAAGTACCTGATGTACGTGTCGAGCTTCAGTGCGCTGGGTGACCGGCTCAACTTCAACAACCCGCCGTTCACCGAGCGCGATCTCGAACTGGGCCAAGGCTACGACCATCTGCCCTACCAGCAGACGAAGTACGAGTCCGAGAAGCTGATCCGGGCGGCGAGCGAGCGCGGACTGCTGTGGGACATCGTGCGCCCCGGCAACATCATGGGCGACAGCCGCACCGGCCGGTACCCGTTCTCCGAGGTCAGCGTCAAAGGCGCGTACTACGACATCCTCAAGACGATGATCGAGACCGGCGAGACGATGCTGACGCCGGTGCACTGGGACATCACCCCGGTCGACTACGTCAGCGCCGCGATCGTGCACATCGCCCTGCACCGCCCCACCTACCGGGAGATCTACCACCTGACCAACCCCGATATCCGGCGCTACTACGACGTGGTCCGCTATGTCCAGCGCGCAGGCTACGAAGTGGATCTGGTGCCGCTCGAGGAATTCCATCGCCGCGCCACCGACCGGCAGATCTACCGGCTGGGCAGCGACGAGGTCTACGACAGCCAGACCCTGGAGATGTTCAAGTACGGCATCGAGCTGTTCGGCACCATCCACTACGAAGAAAGCTCCTACGCCGACTGCGCCTACACCCGGCGGGTGCTCGGCGCCGCGGGCATCGACTGTCCGCCGACCGAGGATCTGGTGCGGGTGTATCTGGCGCACTGCGCCGAGGTGGGATACATTCCCGCGCCGCGCGGGGCCGAGCCGGCCGCGGAGGTGCTGCGATGAGCGCCGAGTGCACGATCGTCTTCCCCGGCCAGGGCGCCCAGCGCACGGGGATGGGAGCGGACTTCTGCGCCGAATACCCCCTCGCACGGGAGACTTTCGCCGAAGCCAGCGCCGCGGTGGGCGAGGACCTGCTGCGGATCTGCGCCGAGCGCGATCCGCAGTTGCATCGCACGGAGTACACCCAGCCGTGCGTGTTGACCATGGAGATCGCCGCGTGCCGGGTGCTGGTGACCGAATTCGGTTTCCGGCCGGTCACTTTCGGCGGGCACAGCCTGGGCGAGTACGCCGCGCTGGTCGCGGCGGGCGTGTTCGAACTCGCCGACGGTGTTCGCCTGGTGCGCGCGCGTGGCGCGCTGATGCAGCGTGCCGCGCCGGAGGGGGCGGGCGCGATGGCCGCGCTGATCCTGCCGGATATCGCCGGCTCCGGCGTGGCGGAGCTGGTGGCCGAGGCAGGCGCGGAGGTGGCCAACGACAATTCGACCGATCAGCTGGTGATCAGCGGTGCGCGCGAGGCGGTCGCGGCCGCGCGCGTCGTCCTCGCCGAACGTCATCCGGAGTTGCGTTTCGTCCCGTTGCGGGTGAGCGCGCCGTTCCACTCGCGGTGGATGCGCGGCATCGAGGCCGAGTTCGCCGGACATCTCACCGACTGCGCGCCGCGCATCCGCACCGAGCGTTCGGTCGCGGTGACCTCGAACTACACCGGGGAGTTCCACCGGCCCGAAACCCTCGCCGAGCATCTGGTGCGCCAGATCTCCGCTCCGGTGCGCTGGACGGCGAACATGCGCGCGTTGCTGCGCTCGGACACCCCCCGCTACGAAGTCGGCCCGTCGGCGCCGCTGTCGAAGTTCTTCGCCACGCTGGGTGCGCCGGTGACCCGGATCGCGACGGTGGGTGATCTGCGGGCCCTGCGCGGCGACGCGGGATCGCAACATGCCGCCGTCGAGCCTGCCATGGCTACGGTGGCGGCGTCGGCCCCTGAGCGGGAACGCCTCGCCCCTGACCCGATTTCCGTGTCGGTGGCAGCGTCGGCCGTCCCCGAGCCGGACAGCATCGCGCCCGAGATCATTGCGACGTCGCCGGTAGGGTCGCCTATCCCTCAACCGAAATCGGCTGTGGCAGGGATCAACCCGGCTTCGGGAGCAACTTCGCCCACCCGCGGATCGACGCGACCGGCCGAGACGGATGGGCTGACCATCCACCGCAAGACCGCGGGTACTGCCGGCCTGCGGTTGTTCTGCTGGCCGTTCGCAGGCGGAAAAGCCGCCGCCTACACACCGTGGCGGCGCGAGCTGCCCGACTGGGTGGAGCTGTGCGTGGTCGAACTGCCCGCCCGGCAGCGTCATCTGGCGCAGAGGCCCATCCGCCGCTTCACCGACCTCGTCGACGCCGCGCTGGCCCAGGTCCTGCCCCTGACCGATCTCCCGTTCGCCTTCTTCGGTCACAGCCTCGGCGCGCTGACCGCCTACGAGGTGGCCCGCCGCCTGCCCGATCCGATCGCGCCGCGAGCGCTGTTCCTCGGTGGCGCGGTGGCCCCGCACCTGCCCAGGCCGGGGCGCTTGTCGGACCTGCCGGATCACGAGTTCGTCGCCGCGGTCGGTCATTACGGCGGCATCCCGCCCGAGGTGCGCGAGACCCCGGAGGTGATGGCGTTGTTCCTGCCCGCCTTACGCAGCGACTTCGAAATCTTCGACGACTACCGGTTCACCCCCGCCGCCGCGCCGTCGTGCCCGGCCCACCTGTTCGGCGGCCGGGACGACCGGCAGGTGGCGGTCACGCAGTTGGAGGCGTGGCGTGACGTCCTGCCGGGACTGCGCTCCACCGAGCTGCTGCCCGGCGGTCACTTCTTCCTCGTCGAGCAGCGGGCAGCGCTGCTCGGCTCGCTCGCGGACAAGCTCGCCGCTGTCCGCCCCCACACGGTATCCGCCTGATGAAGGGATGCAGTAATGAAGGTCGAAGTCCTCACCCCCTCGTGCAACCTCGACACCGTCCGCGACGGGCGCGGCGGCATTTTCACCTGGGTCCCGCCCGAACCCCTGCTGGAGTTCAACCTGATCTACATGCACCCCGGCAAAGTGCGCGGCCTGCACTACCACCCGCACTTCGTGGAGTATCTGCTGTTCGTGGAGGGCAACGGCGTGCTGGTGACCAAGGACGACCACGAGGATCCGGACTGCCCGGAGGAGTTCATCCACGTGTCCAAGGGCATCTGCACGCGCACGCCGATCGGGGTGATGCACACCGTGTACTCGATCACCCCGCTGACGTTCATCGCGATGCTGACCAAGCCGTGGGACGAGTGCGATCCGCCGATCGTGCAGGTGGCGCCGCTGCCGCACACCTTGGAAGGCAACGGCGCGTGAGCAGGCCCGAGCGCCGAAGCGGACGCGGCGTACAGGCGCGGTGGCGCCAGTACGCGGCGACCGCCGCGTACGCCGGAAAGGACTGCGTGTGAGCCGATTACGTGTGGCCGTGGTCGGCGCCACCGGATACGTGGGCGCCGCGCTGGTCGACGCGCTCGCGAGAAGCGGACGGTGGGAGGTGGTGCCGGTGGTACGCGCCGACCATGAACGTCACCGCGCGGCCGGTCGCTACGACGTGCTGATCAATACCGCCTGCCCGTCGAAAAGGTTCTGGGCCGAGCATCATCCCGACGCCGATCGCCAGGAGACGGTGGACAAGACGCGCCTGCTGCGCGAGCGGTGGGACTGGGACCGGTTCGTACAGATCAGCAGCATTTCCGCGCGCACCCAGCTGGATACCGTCTACGGCCGCCATCGCGCGGAAGCCGAGCAGATGTGTTGCACGCCGGACAGTCTCGTCGTGCGGCTCGGTCCGATGTACGGCGGGGACTACCGCAAGGGCGTGCTGGCGGACATGGCCGCCGACCGTCCGGTGTTCGCCAGCGGCCGCTCGCGCCAGAGCTTCGCCCCGGTGGAGTGGTGCGCCGACTGGATCGCCGCCCACCTCGAGGACACCGGCCTGCGTGAGGTCGGCGCACGCACCACCGTCACGCTGGCCGAGGTGCGCGACGCGGTGGGCTCACGCTCGGAGTTCGCCAAAGATCATGTCGACGACCAGTTCCCGATCACCGCCACCGGCCCGGACTGGCCGGAGGCGGCGGCGGTGATCGACTGGCTGGCCGGGCGGAGGGTCAGCGGTGCGCGGGCGAACTGAGGCGATGCCTGCTGGGGCGCAGATACTTCTCCGCGCACAGCACCAGCAGGAAACGCACGCTGGTCGCGACGTCGCGGGTGCGCATCTTGGACGCGCCCGCGGTGCGGTTGAGGACGTGGATCGGCACCTGCTCGATCCGGAACCCATTGGCGGCGAGAATGTAGAGACTTTCGAAGAAGAAGGAGTACCCGGTCGAACGGACACGATCGAAAGCCGCCACCGGAACGGAGTCCAGCCGGTAGTATCGGAACGCACCGGTGGCATCGTAGGGCATCCGCAGCAATGTCACGGTGAGAAAATGCCCGACCCGGGTGAGGACCTTGCGGAAGGGAGTCCAGTCGGCGAGGCTGTCCTCTTTCAGATACCGCGATCCGACCACGACGTCGAAACCGGCCGCAGCGGCGCGCAGTGCCGGAAGATACGACGGCGGATGCGCGAAATCGGAATCCATCGTGATGATGTGCCGATATTCTCGCGCGTAGGCCCAGCGAATTCCGGCCTGGTGTGCGGAGCCGACGCCTTTGCGCCCGGCCCTGTGCAGCACGTGGATGCGGGGAGCGTGCTGTCGGGCCAGCTCATCGAGCAGATCTCCGGTCCCGTCCGGGGAGTTGTCGTCGACGAACAGGACATCGAAATCGGTGCCTTGTTCCAGGATCTGAGCGAGCAACGGGCCCACGTTGCGACGCTCGTTGTACGTCGGAATCATTACCAGAGTTTTTTCGGAGGCCGCGCTCATGCAATCGAATTCTAATACCGGCAGCGGCCGAAAGATAGGTATTGCCCGCTTTTTGGCTACCCGTTAGTCTCGGGGTTGGAGGTTTGATGAGAAAGGCGCTGATAACCGGCATCACCGGCCAGGACGGGTCTTATCTGACGGAATTCCTGTTGCAGCAAGGATATGAGGTGCACGGGATTATCCGGCGTGCGTCGAATTTCAATACCGACCGGATAGATCATCTGTATTCCGATACGCATTCCCAACGCCGGCTGTTCCTGCACTACGGGGATCTGATGGATTCCAGCAGCCTCAACCGGATCCTGGAGGACGTGCGCCCGGCGGAGATCTACAACCTGGGCGCGCAGTCGCACGTGCACATCTCGTTCCAGATCCCGGAGTTCACCGCCGAGACCAACGCGATCGGCACGCTGCGCATCCTGGACGCCATCCGCAAGACCGGCATCGCCACCCGGTTCTACCAGGCTTCGTCCTCGGAGCTGTACGGCGGACTGCACGATGTGGCCCTCAGCGAGGACACGCCGTTCCATCCGCGTTCGCCGTATGCCGTGGCGAAGCTGTACGCGTACTGGATCACGGTCAACCATCGCGAGGCCTACGGGATGTACACCGTCAACGGCACCTTGTTCAATCACGAATCACCGCGGCGTGGCGAGGTTTTCGTCACCCGCAAGGTGACCCGCGGCGCGGTGCGCATCGCGCAGGGCAAACAGGACAAGCTGTTCATCGGCAATCTGGACGCCCGCCGGGACTGGGGATACGCCAAGGAGTACGTCGAGGCGATGTGGCTGATGCTGCAACAGCCCGAACCCGACGACTACGTGATCGCCACGGGCGAGACGCACAGCGTGCGCGAGTTGTGCGAGACCGCCTTCTCCGCCACGGGAGTCGAATTGATCTGGGAAGGAACCGGTTTGGCGGAGAAGGGAATCGACCGGCGCACCTCGCGGGTGCTGGTCGAGGTGGATCCGACCTATTTCCGGCCCGCCGAGGTGCATCATCTCACCGGAGATCCGAGCAAGGCGCGCGAGAAGCTCGGGTGGGCGCCCCGCACGAGTTTCACCGAACTGGTCGAGTTGATGGTCGCCCACGATATGGAGAACGTGTGACGCAAGCAGTGGCGGTGCAGGGTTGCCGGGTGTGCGGGAACACCCGGCTCGAGACGGTGGTCGACCTCGGCACGATGGCGCTGACCGGGGTGTTCCCGGCCACCGACCCGACCGAGGTGCCGCGCTACCCGTTGGAGTTGGTGCGCTGCGTGCCCACCGGCAGCGAGGAATGCGGGCTGGTGCAGTTGCGCCACACCGCCGACTTCGACGAAATGTATTCCCCCGGATACGGATACCGCTCCGGACTGAACAAATCGATGATCGACCACCTCGCCCACCGGGTGGCGCGGATCCGGCAGCGGGTGGCGTTGTCGCCGGAGGATGTGGTGATCGACATCGGCAGCAACGACGCGACGCTGCTGCGCGCCTACCCCGAAGGGTCGGCGACGATCGTGGGCATCGACCCGCTGGGGGAGAAGTTCCGCCGGTTCTATCCGCCGCACGTGCGGCTGGTGACCGGGTACTTCACCCGCGAGCTGGTCGAATCGGCGTCGGCGGGGCGACGGGCCAAGGTGATCACCTCGATCGCCATGTTCTACGACGTCCCCGCGCCGCTGGAGTTCATGCGCGCGGTGTACGACAGCCTCACCGACGACGGCATCTGGGTGCTGGAGCAGAGCTATCTGCCCGCGATGCTGGCCACCACCTCCTACGACACGATCTGTCACGAGCACCTGGAGTACTACACCCTCGACCAGATCGAATGGATGGCGCGGCGTTGCGGCTTCGTGGTGCTCGAGGTGGAACGCAATGCCGTCAACGGCGGCAGCTTCGCGCTCACCTTGGGCAAGCGGGGCGAGCCCTCGCCTGCCGATGCCGCCGCGCTGGATCGCATGCGCCAGGAGGAGTCCACGCTGGGGCTGCACACCGCGCAGCCGTACGCGGACTTCGCCGAACGAGTCGAGCAGCATCGCGAACGGGTACGCGACTTCTTCGACCGCTCCCGCAAGGCGGGCCTGCGCACGCTCGGTTACGGAGCCTCCACCAAAGGCAACGTGGTGCTACAGCACTGCGGGATCGGCCCGGAGGACCTGACGTGCATCGCGGAGGTCAACGACGACAAATTCGGCAAGTTCACCCCGGGCAGCGCGATCCCGATCGTGTCGGAGGCACGAGCCCGCGAGCTGGCCCCCGACCAGTTCTTCGTACTGCCCTGGCATTTCCGCACGATGATGCTGGAGCGCGAAAGCGCCTTCCGCGCGGCGGGCGGGCGGCTGGTGTTCCCGCTGCCGGAGCTGGACGTGGTGTGAGATGACCATCGTCGTCACGGGCGCGGCCGGGCAGGACGGCACCCTGCTGTCGGACCTGCTCACCGCGCGCGGTGAGCGCGTGCTGCGGATCGGCCGCGACGGCCCGGTCGACATCACCGACGCCGCCGCGGTCGAGGAGCTGATCGCCGCCGAGCGCCCCGCGCAGGTGTATCTGCTGTCAGCGGTGCAGCACTCCTCGCAGGACGACCACGGCGACCCGCGTGAGCTGGCCCGCGCCTCGCACCGGGTGAACACGCTGCCGGTGCAGTATTTCGCGGAGGCGATCGATCGTCACCGGACGGGCACGCGACTGTTCTACGCGGCCTCCTCGCATGTCTTCGGCTCCGACGGCCCCGCGGTGTGCGACGAGAACAGCGGGCTGCGACCGGACTCGATCTACGGGGTGACCAAAGCGGCGGCCCTGCTGGCCTGCCGCGCCTACCGCGCCCGCGGCGTCTTCGCGGCCGCGGGCATCATGTTCAACCACGAATCACCGTTGCGGGCCGAGAAGTTCGTCACCCGCAAGATCGTGCGCGCCGTCGCCCGGATCCAGCGCGGTGAGACCACCACGGTGGAGGTGGGCAGGTTGGACGCCGGCGCCGACTGGGGGTACGCGCCGGACTACGTCGAGGCGATGACGCGCATCCTGGCCCTCGACGAGCCGGACGAGTTCGTCGTCGCCACCGGCGAACACCACACGGTCGCGCAGTTGTGCGCGGCGGCGTTCGGCATGGCCGGACTGGACTGGAACGACCATGTCCGCGAACGTTCCTCGGTGCTCACCCGCAGCAGGCGACCGCTGGTGGGCGACGCGACGAGGCTGCGCGAGCGGACCGGGTGGCGCCCTTCGGTGGACTTCCACGGCATGGTGCGCGCCATGCTCGTCGCCGAGGGCGTGCGCCCGGCGCAGCAATCGAGGCCGGTACGCACCGGCGGAACGGATGGATGACGTGCCACTGAACGACGAGAATGTCCTCGCCGCCCACTTGATCTCCGTCGCCGACGGCGTCTACGAGGAGACCGCCGCGCGGATCGGCGAGATCGGCACCGAGGCGGTCGCCGACGCGGTGCTGAAGGAGATCGCCTGGCGCGCGAACTACGGATCCCGGCCGGGGCAGCCGGTCACGGCGGTGTTCGAGCTGACCCACGAGGGCAAACAGCTCGACTATCTGCTCACCTTGGGCGCCGAGGAGCCCGCGATAGCTCCCGGCTCCCTGGAGGATCCGTGGCTGGTGGTGCGGCAAGATCTGGTGGAGCTGCTGCGCGCGGTCTACGGCCCGCCCGACGCGGCGCTCGGCACGCGCGCCATCGCGATCAAGGACGAGCCGGGACCGGGCAGTTTCGCACCCGACGACCCGTGGCGGGTGGCCCGCGACGCCGCCGCGGTCGCCGCCGACCGGATCGTCACCGCCTGCCGCCCACAGCACTACGACCTCAACGCCCTGTCGCTGCACTTCGGTTCGGACAAGTGGGGCGGGCACTGGTACACCCAGCACTACGAGCGGCATTTCGCGCCGCTGCGCGACAGCCGCGTGCGCATCCTGGAACTGGGCATCGGCGGCTACACCGCACCCGATGTGGGCGGCGCGTCGCTGCGGATGTGGAAGCAGTACTTCCGCCGCGGGCTGGTGTTCGGGCTGGACTACTTCGACAAGTCCGGCATTGCCGAGCCGCGCCTGCAACCGCTGCGCGGCGATCAGGGCGACGCGGCGTTCCTCGACGAGCTCGGCCGCTCACTGGGCCCGTTCGACATCATCATCGACGACGGCAGCCACATCAGCGGTGACGTGATCGCCTCGTTCCGGGCGCTGTTCGCGCACCTGCGGCCCGGCGGGCTGTACGTGGTGGAGGACACCCAGACCTCCTACTGGTCGGGCTGGGGCGGCAGCAGCACCGCCACCGACGACCCGGCCACCAGCATCGGTTACCTGAAAACCCTGGTGGACGCCTTGCACCACCAGGAATTCGAGAAGGAATCCGGCCGCGCGACCGGCGCTTTCGACGACTGGATCGGGGCGCTGCACTTCTACCACAACATCGTGGTCGTCGAAAAACGCCGCAACGCCGAGCAATCGGCTCCATCATGGGTGCCTCGGCACACCAATCCGATGGAGTGGATGAAGCCGAAGGAGTGATCGGATGAAGTTTCTTGTCGTGCCGGTGCCCTCGTCGGGCCACCTGCTGGCGATGGTGCCGTTCTGCTGGGCGCTGCGGCTGGCCGGGCATGAAGTGCTGGTCGCCTCGCGCGACGACGTGACGGCCACCGCGCTGCGCTCGGGGCTCAACGCCGTCGAGATGACCGCGCTCAACGTGCCCATGGACCAGTTGCGCACCCAGGTGAATCCCGGCATGTTCCCGCTTCCGCTGTTCGCCGACCGCGACCTGTCCAGCGGGCAGGGCCTGTGGCAGATCGCCGCGCAGAACTGGCACAACCATGCCCGCCGATACCTCGAGGCGTTCGCCGCGGTGGCCACCGACTGGCAAGCGGAGGTGATCCTCACCGACCCGCTGGCCACCATCGGCCGGGCGCTGGGCGCGCACCTGGATCTGCCGGTGCTGGTGCACCGCTGGGGCATCGACCCCACCGGCGGTCCCTTCACCGAACGCACCGCCGCACTCGCCGCCGAAGCGGGCACCCGGCTGGCCGACCCGGTCGCCGTGCTCGACATCTGCCCACAGCGGCTGCAAGCGCCCGACGCCGCGCCGGGCACCCCGCTGGGCTACGTCCCGTTCAACGGCACCGGCGCGCTGCCCCCGTGGCACCGCAACGAGCACGGCCGCAAGCGGATCGCGGTGTGCATGGGCGGCAGCACGCTGGGCCTGACCGGTCCGCGGCCGCTGGAATCGGTCCTCGCGGCGCTGGCCGACATCGACGACGCCGAGGTCGTCGTCGCGCTGTCGGCACCCGACCGGGCCACCGTCGGCGAACTGCCCGGCCATGTCCGCGTCGTGCAGGAGGTTCCCCTGAACCTGTTCCTGCCGAGCTGCGATCTGCTGGTGCACCACGGCGGCTCGACCACCGGCCTCACCGCGGGCTGGTTCGGGTTGCCGCAACTGGTGCTGCCGCAGATGTTCGACCAGTTCGACTACGCGCGCGGCCTGGTGCGCAGCGGGGCCGGGCTCGCCGCCGAGACCCCGGCGAGCCAAGGCGACATCGACGCGCTCACCACCTCGATCCGCACACTGCTGCGCGAACCCGGATTCCGCGCCGCCGCCGAACAGATCGGCGCGGACCTGCGCGCCGCGCCCACCGCGGGCGACGTGGTGTCCCAAGTGGTTCCGTTGCTGACCGGGCACGCCACAGCAGCGACCAGATAGACCATCCGCGCGGCCCGGGACCGGGCGACGCGGGAACCGAAAGCCGTAGGTTGCAGATGATATCCAGGACATGGACCAGGTTCCGTGGTTCGCTCGACTACTTCGCCGCGATGTACGCGGTGTTCGTCGTCGGCATTCTCGTCCCCGTCGTGATGATCGTGCTCTCGCTCACCGGCCTCCCCGGACCGGTGACCGCCGTGCTCGGCGTCGTGTGCGCGGTGGCGCTGTTCGTGCTGTTCGTGCCGACGGTGCCCGCCGAGTGGCGGGAGGTGGTGCGTGCCAAACCGATCGTGGTGCGGGTGCTGTGGAGCGTGGCCATCCTGCTCGTAGTCGCGGTGCTGGCCCGGTTGACGCAGTTCATCCTCGACGCCGACAACGTCGACGCCTCGCTGTCGGCCGACGACGACTTCCTGGTGAAGAAGACCCACCTGTCCGGTTACCTCAGCGGTGCGCTCATGGCCGAGCACGACCCGGCGAGCCTCTACGACCGCCACCGCTACGAATCACCCCAGGCGGATTCGATCCTGCCCGCGGTGACGCCGCAGGATCGCGACGCCTACCTCTACCCGCCGCCGTTCCTGCTGCTGCCCCGGTTGCTGCTGCTGTTCAGCCACGACTTCGCCACGCTGCGCGCGCTGTATTACTCGCTGTACGTGGCGATCGTGCTGGTGGCGATGTTCGCCATCGCCCGCTGGGTCGGCGGCAGGCAGGGCGGGGTGCTGGCGGCGCTGACCCCGGTGGTGTGGCTCAGCCTGCCGACCCTGGCGACTTTGCAGATCGGCAACATCCACGTGCTGGTACTGTATGTCGGCGGTGCGGGCGCCATGGTGCTGTTCCATCTGCGGCGCAATATCTTCGGCGGCGCGGCTCTGGCGTTCGCGATCATCGCCAAGGTGTCCCCGGCGATCCTGCTGGTCTATCTGCTGGTCCAGCGGCGCTGGCGGCCCGCGGTGTGGACGGCGGTGTTCGGCGTGCTGTATTCACTGGCCACGCTGGCGATCTTCGGCTGGGAGCCGTGGCGGCAATTCCTGTCCGACGGCACCTGGCAGCGGCTGGCCAGCGGGGAATTCCACCAGTTCGTGCTGGTGGAGCGAGCCAACCAGCTGGTCAACTATTCGCCGTTCGGGCTGCCGTACAAGGCGAACATCATGGGCTGGGACATCGGCGATCCCGTCGGGCCCGCTCGCGTGATCACCAACATCTACACGTTGTTGCTGCTGATCCTGGTGGCGGCTACCGCGGTCCGCATCCACCGGCGGCTGTCCGCCGGGGCCGAAGGGCCGCGGGTGCGCGCCGAGCAGCTGGCCATCTGGCTGGCGGTGCTGACGCTGGCGTCGTTCCGCGCTCCGTTCGGGCCGTGGGTGTACATCGCGGTGGGCGCGGTATGGATGCTGGCGGTGTACGCCGGGCTGATGCGCGGCGGCAAACGCACCGTCGCCCTGCTCACGGTGGCCTGGCTGATCGTCGCGGTCTACAACGAGAACGTCTACTTCACGCTGGTGGCGCAGACGGTCATCTACGTCGCCTGCTTCGTGGTGGCCTGGCGGGCGAGCGCGGGCACCGATCCGGAACCCACGCCGCCGCAGGAAGACACTCCACAAACCGAACGGGTCGGCGCGGCATGAGCGGTCAGGCCCGGAGGCGGCAGCGCAGCGTGACCACGCAGGGCCCCGCTCGTGCCGAGAGCACACACAGCATGAGCGACTATTGCGTGATCGGCGCGGGCGCGGCGGGTTTGGCGACCGCGCGTGAGTTCGCCGCGCACGGTTTGGATTTCGAGGTGCTCGAGGCGTCCGATGGGATCGGCGGGATCTGGGACGCACGGCGTCCGGACTCACCGGTCAGCCACAACACGCACGTGATCGCGTCCAAGGGTGTGCAGGCGTTCTCGGGTTTCCCGATGCCCGAGGACTATCCGGACTATCCGGGGCACGAACTCGTGCTGCGCTATCTGCACTCCTACGCCGACGCCTTCGACCTGTGGTCGCGCATCCGGTTGAACACCTCGGTGCAGCGCGTCGAACCGGGAGAAGGCGGATGGGTGGTCACCCTGGCCGACGGATCCGAGCGACGCTACGCCGGGGTGGTCGTCGCCACCGGGCACGACCGCACGCCGCGGCGCATCGATATTCCCGGTTCGGGCACGGTGCCCGTGCTGCATTCCAGCGAGTACCGCCATCCCGAACAGGTGCTCGGCAAGCGAGTGCTGGTGATCGGGGCCGGGCAGTCGGCGGCCGACATCCTGTCCGACTGCGCGGTCAACGCCGCGCTGACCCTGCACAGCAGCAGGCGCGGGTTCTACTGCATGCCCAAATACATGCTGGGCCGCCCGACCGACAGCATGCTGCAAGGCAAGGTGTGGCGGCCGTTGCGTAAGCGGGCCTTCGAGCGGCTGTTCTCGTATCTGCGCGGCCGCTCCCGCACGTTCGGGCTCCCGGTGCCGGATTTCACCGACGGCATCGTCATCCCGATGCTCGGCGACCAGCTGCATCACCACTACACCCACGGCGACATCACGCCCAAACCGGACGTCACCGCGATCGATGACGACCGGGTGACCTTCACCGACGGCACCGAGGAGAAGGTCGATCTGGTGGTGCTGGCCACCGGGTTCGTGCCGAACTATCCCGTCGTCGACCGGACCCATTTGAACTGGGCCGGTGACAGCCTGCGACCGGGCCTGTATCTCAACATCTTTCCGCCGCACACCCGCGACCTGTTCGTCGTGGGGATGGTGCGGCCGATCGGTTCGCACTGGGATGTCTACGAGAAACAAGCCGAGCTGGTCGCGCGGTACCTGCGGGCCAAGGCGAGCGATCCGCGGCGGGTCGAGCGTTTCGATCGCGCCACCGAGGGCCGACAGCCCGACCTGTACGCCGGGTTGCGGCTCTACCACGCCGACCAGTATCCGCTGGTGGTGGAGAAGCAGGACTACGTGAACCAGCTGCGCAAGCACGCCAAGCTCTTGAAGTGAAAGGTCGTTCGATGAAAGCACCCGGGCCAGGTCTGGTGGAAACCGGACGCATGCTGCCGAAACTGGCGAAGAACCCGCTGACGACGGTGGGCGCGCTGCTGGAGGGCTACGGCGACGTCGTGCGGGTCAAGGCAGGCCCGATGCTGGTCTACCTCGTCGCGGACCCGGCGATGACCGAGTACGTGCTCAAGGACAACTACACCAACTACCGCAAGAGCCCGATCTACGACGAGTTCAGCATCCTGCTCGGCGAGGGGCAGCTGACCACCAACAACCTGGAGTACTGGCGCACTCAGCGCAAGCTGATCTCCCCGGCGTTCTCCCATTCGCACGTCAAGGGTTTCGCCGACGACATCACCGACAGCGCCGCGGCGATGCTCGATGGCTGGGACGCCGCGGCGGGGCAGTTCCGCGACATCTACGACGACTACGTCAAGCTGCTGCTCGCGGTGACCGGCCGGATCCTGTTCGGCTTGGACCTGTCCACCGACACCAGCCAGGTGACCGACGCGATGCGCGCGGCGTTCGCGCTCATCATGAAGCGGGTGAACGCGCCGGTGAAGCTGCCGCAATCGTTCCCGACACCGGAGGCGCGCCGGGTCGCGCGCAAGGTCGGCGAGCTCGACGACGTGGTACGCCATCTCATCGAGGAACGCCGCCGCGGCGGTGACACCACCGACGTGCTCACCGCGCTGGTGCGCGCCCGCGACGAAGGCGGTCAGGGCATGCGCGAGGAGGATCTGCTCAACGAGATCAAGACCCTGCTCGTGGCCGGGCACGAGTCCCCGGCCAACGCGCTGTCGTGGGCGTGCTACCTGCTGGCCACCCATCCGGAGATCCAAGAGAAGCTGGCCGGGGAGGTGTGCGCCGTGCTCGGCGACCGCAGCCCGTCCTTCGCGGATCTGGGGCAGCTGAGTTACTGCCGCATGGTGATCGAAGAGACGATGCGGCTGTATCCACCCGCCTGGATCGTCGAGCGCACCCCGATCGCCGATGACGAGATCGGCGGCTACCATGTGCCCGCGGGTGCGCGAGTCACGTTGTGCATGTACTACATCCACCGCGACAAACGGCTGTGGGACGCCCCGGAGGAGTTCCGTCCGGAACGTTTCGCCGACGCGGCGGTGGCCGAGCGGCACAAGTTCGCGTTCTTCCCGTTCTCCGGTGGCCCGCGTATCTGCCTCGGCAAGGACATGTCGATGACGGAGATGGTGCTGATCCTGGCCATGACGGTGCAGCGTTTCCGGCTCGAACTCGACCACACCCACCCGGTGGTGCCGCTGGCCTCGGTGAATTTGCGCCCGGAATCCGGCATCCGCATCCGCCCGGTCCGCCGCGTCACCGAGCCTGTCACGACCTGACCGGGCTGTTCGGCCACTCCGGCGAGCGGATCCGTAATTTCACCGGTCGGGAGTGTCGTGTGCCCTGGGGGGTTTCGGGAGGCGGGTGATCCTCGGCGCTCAGCATGGCTGGGCTGCCGCGTCCGGGCACTTCGGTCGAGGACCGGGCGCACCCGCGGCACCGGGCCGGGCGATGCCGGTGACCTGGGCCAGTCCCCACACAACCAGTGCGGCAAGGGAGTAGGCCGCGCCGGCCCAGCAGGAGGCCTGCCATCCTCGGGTGCTGTATGCCCAGGTGGTCGTGAGTGCGCCGAGGGCGGATCCGAGCGAGTAGAAGGCCATATAGGCGCCTATGACGCTGCCGGCGCGGTGCGGATGCGCCGTGGTCAGCAGATGCTGGCTCCCGACATGGACTGCCTGGACGGCGAAGTCGAGGAGAACGATGCCGATGGCGAGCGGCCACAGGGTTGTTTCGGTCCGGGCGATGAGCGACCAGGAGGCGGTGAGCACCACCAGTGCGGATCCGGTGATCGACTGTGCGTGCCCGGAGTCGGCCCATCGTCCCGCGCGGGCGGCGCCGAGAGCTCCGGCCAGGCCCGCCACTGCGAACAAGCCGATCTGCGTGGTGCCGAAGTTCCACGGGTCGGCGCCGAGGGGCAGGGCCAGCCCGCTCCAGAGGGTTCCGAAGGACGCGAAGAGGAAGAACGCGATCAGGCCTCGGCTCACAAACAGGCGATCCGTGCGCGCGAGCCGCCCCATCGATGCCAGCACCTGCGTGTACCGCGCGCCGGGAGTTCCGCGGTCCGGGTCGAGTGCCGCGCGGACAGTGAGAGCCAGAGCAAGGCACAGTACGGCGAGCAGCGCGTACACCGCACGCCAGCCGACTGTGTCGCCCAAGACACCGGCCAGGACGCGGACGCCGAGGATGCCGATCACCACTCCGGAGGTGATCGCGCCGATATTGCGGCCCCGCTCGCCCGGCGCGGAGACGGCGGCGACGTAGGCCACAGTCACTTGGACCACGACCGCGAACAGTCCCGCCATCGCCAGCCCCGCCACGGCGACGGGACCGTTCGGGGCGGCGGCTGCGACCGCGGCTCCCGCGGCGGTGAGGACCAGATGCACGGTGATGAGCCGCCGCCGATTCACCACGTCGCCGAGCGGGACCAGCAGGATCAGACCGGCGAAGTAGCCGACCTGCCCGGCGGCGACCAGCCCGCCCAGCGACTCGGGTGCCACTCCCAGGCCGGCGCCCGCTGCTTCCAGAACCGGCTGTATCGCATAGATCGTCGATACGGCCACTGCGCACACCAGCGCCAGGACGAATCGCTGCGGCCTTGTGACTCCTGTCGCCACCACACCTCCCACATCAGTAGCAAAATGCAACCATTCGAGGATAGGTAATAATGGTTTCGAATTGCAACTGATTGGAGGAGGCTCATGACCACGACGCTCGGTACCGGCCGCGAGTGGACCGATCCCACCTGCCCGGTCGCGCGAACCGTCGACCTCGTGGGCGACCGATGGAGCTTGCTGATCGTGCGCGACGCCATGGACGGCGCGGCGAGCTTCACCGACTTCCAGCAGCGGCTCGGGATCGCCCGCAACATCCTCACCGATCGCCTGCGCAGGCTGGTCGACCACGGCATCCTCACCACGAGCACCGCCCCGGGCGGCAAGCGGCACAGCTACACACTCACCGGAGCCGGGCAAGACCTCTTCACCCTCGTCGTGGCGTTGCGCCAATGGGGAGAACGCCACACCTTCACCGACGGCGAACCCCACTCCACGCTCGTCGACCGTGACGGCAGCCCCGTCGCCCCCCTGCGCACCGAAAACCACAGGGGCGAGCGCGTCACCGCGGCGACCACCCGAGTTCGCAAGGTGGGCGAACACGACACTTCGGCGGCGGACGCGTAATCGGCCGCACGGCGACTACGCCGAATCCGTTCTCCGGTGCGGCTACCGGAACCCGCAGGTGTTCGCGTTCGCCTTCAACCCCCGTGGGGGTTGCCGACCCGTCTCGATTCCGAGCTCAGCCGAGCAGTTCCCGGCTCAACGCCAGCAGTTCGGCGGTCGACAGAACCTCCTCGTGCGCTGCTGATTTCGCATCCACCGCCGAGGTGATGGGGGCCGGGGGTGACGGATCCGTCGCCGGGGCGGCGGGTGTGAGCCGGACGCCGAGTTCGGCAGTCAAGAGCTCGACGGTGGGGCAGCCCCAGATGACGGCGGCGGGGACTTCGATGCCCAGGCGGGCGCTGAGGCGCGCCGACAGTTCCACGGCGTGCACCGAGCCGATTCCGAGCTGGTCGAAGTTCTGCCGTGCGGGCACCCGGTCGGGTTCGATGCCGACGACTCGGGCCAGTTCGGCGGTGACCAGGGCGGCGAGGTCGCGTGCGGAGTTGCTTCGGGGCTCGCTGGGCTCGGGGGATGGGTGGGCTGGTGCCCGGTCCTGGAGCGTAGCGGCCGGATCGACCGCTCCCGGGGCCGTCACCGGCGACACAGCCAGCGCGGCCCCCACACCGGAACCTCGGGCATCAGTGGGAGCGAGGTCGTGGCCTTCCGGCGAATCGAACGAAGGCGATCCGATCGCGCCAACGTCCGGTTCCTCGACCGGGGCTTGGGGCTGCGCCCAATGCCGCCGGCGCTGGAATGGATAGGTGGGCAGGGATACCGGGCGGCCCGGCGGGTTCACCGCCGCCCAGTCGGGCTCGACACCACGCTCGAACAGCACGCCCGCCGCCTCGAGCAGGTCGCGGTGGGCCACCGTGCCGGGACGCAGGGCCGCGGAGAGCACCAGACTCAGCGCCTCGTGCTCGGTGTCGTCTTTCGGCGTGGTCCCGTCGAGGTAGGCGCCGAGGAAGTCGACAACCGCGCCCACATCGTCGGCCACCACCGCAAGCCGTTGCCCGAAAGGTGTTCTCGTGGCGAGGGTATGGGCGAGATCGCCCAGACCGATTCCGGGATCGCCTAGGAGATGCTCACGCAGCCGATGTGCGTGCGCGCGCAGCGCGGTCTCGGTGCGGGCGGACAGCACCACCAGCCGCTGCGAGACGCCGGTCCCGGTGACCGGCTCCGGCGGGGGCGCGGCTTCGACGATGACGTGAGCGTTGGAGCCGCCGAAACCGAACGCACTCACCGCGGCGCGCGCCGGCCGGTCGTGCTGCGGCCACGGCAGCGCGATGTCGGCGACGCGCACGCCGGCCGTCTGCGAATCGAATTCCTCTGGCAGTCGTTGGAAATGGAGGCTGCGTGGAATCCGGCGATGGGTCAGGGCGAGCGCGACTTTCACCAGCCCCGCCATGCCCGCGGCCGCTTCGGTGTGCCCGATATTGGTCTTGATCGAGCCGACCCTCAGCGGGGCGCCGGGCGCTCTGCCGGTGCCGTAGACCTCGGCCAGTGCCGACAGTTCGGCGCGGTCGCCGACTGCGGTGCCGGTGCCGTGCGCCTCCACGTAGTCGATCGTCGAGGGGTCGACACCCGCTCGCGCGCACGCCCGCCGCAGCAGTTGCCGCTGCCCGTCGGCACTGCTGGCGGGCATGGAGCGATGCCTGCCGTTGTTGTTGGTGGCGCTGCCCAGCAGGGTGCAGTAGACGCGGTCACCGTCGCGCAGGGCCTGTCGCAGCGGCTTGAGCACGACGACCGCGCCGCCTTCGCCGCGCACGTAGCCGTCGGCGGTGGCGTCGAAGGTGCGGGATCGGCCGCGCGCGGACAACACGCCCAGCGCGGACAGTCCGATCGTGGTCTCCGGGATCAGATTCAGTTGCACCCCACCGGCGACGGCCACCGCGCTCTCACCCGCCCGCAGCGCCTGACAAGCCAGGTGCACCGCGACCAGCGATCCCGCGCACGAGGCGTTCACCGTCATGCTGGGGCCGTCGAAACCCAGGAAGTACGACACCCGGTTGGCGATGACGCCTTCGACATCTCCGGTACTGGTGAACGGTGTGATGGCGGTGGCACCACGGGCGAGTTTCACGGCGCGATAGTCGTTGAACTTGTTGGCAAAATACACGCCCGTCCACGGAACCCGGTCGGGGCGGATTCCCGCGTCCTCGAATGCCTCCCAGGCCAATTCCAGCGCCAAGCGTTGCTGCGGATCCATATCGGCCGCTTCGCGTGGGGTGATGCCGAAGAATTCGGCGTCGAAACCGGCGACATCCGCCAGATACCCACCCGCGACCGACACCGTCTTGCCCGCGGCGGCGCGGTCGGCGCCGCGATGGTCACCGGACCAGCGACCGGGCGGCGGTTCGTCGGCGATCGCGTCGGTCTCCTCGATCAGCAACCGCCACAACGCTTCCGGCGAATCGACGCCTCCGGCGAAGCGGCAGCTCATGCCGATCACGGCGATCGGCTCGGCGAGGTCGATCGCTGTCTGCTGAGGACGGGTGCGCCGCTTGGCTTTCTTCACGCTTCTCGCCTGCCCGCGATCCACCGACCGTGCACCCGTGGAACAAGCGGTGCGGTGAATCTGCCGATCTTGTTGTGGGGTCGGGACATGTGCCGGAGACTTTACCTGTGCTGTTTTCCGAACGCCCCGTTTTCGCTCGGGTGACGTCCGCGCTGGGGGGCGAGGCACGGCGTCGAGAACTCCTCCGTTTCGCCTCCGTCGGCGCCGCCGCGTTCACGCTGGACACCGCGGTGTTCCTGACCTTGAAGAGCACCGTGTTCGAGGCGTATCCGGTCACGGCGAAAGTGGTCGCGGTGCTGGCGGCGATCACCTTGTCGTATGTGCTCAACAAGCAGTGGTCCTTCGACGGGCGCGGTGGGCGGCGCGGCCACCACGAGGCGGCGCTGTTCTACCTGGTCAGTTTCCTGGCCGTCGCGATCAACACCGCACCGCTGTGGGTCTCGCGGTATGTGCTGCATCTCGAGGTGCCCGAGGTCTCCCGTTTCACCCAGAACGTGGCCGACTTCGTGGCCGCGCAGCTGATCGGCACCGCGCTGGGCATGGTGTTCCGGTTCTGGGCATTCGTGCGGGTGGTGTTCCCGGACGAGGTCGAGCGCCCCGGCGCGGGGTGAGCCGGGGCGGTTGCACTCATCCTGATGACAACCCTGTCCGGCACGATCGCCCACCGTGCGGGCCGCGGCGCCCCGCCGCGACACCCCGGCCGCGCGTTCGCACCGCCGCGCGGGTGGTAGGAAAGGGGGCGTGTCCGCAACTGGCGAAGGAATCGACCCGAACAGAAGCTCGCGCGCGGTGTCGGAAGTGGTGGAGCTGGTCAGTACGCTGATCCGCTTCGACACCTCCAATACCGGTGATCTGGCCACCACCAAGGGTGAGCGCGAATGTGCGCAGTGGGTGGCAGACCAGCTGCACCAGGCGGGCTACGTCACCGAATACGTCGAATCCGGCGCGGAAGGTCGCGGCAATGTCTTCGCGCGGCTGGAAGGCGCCGATCGCAGTCGTGGCGCCCTGATGATCCACGGGCACCTTGACGTGGTGCCCGCCGAGGCCTCGGACTGGAGCGTGCATCCGTTCTCCGGCGCGGTGCGCGACGGCTACGTGTGGGGTCGCGGCGCGATCGACATGAAAGACATGGTCGGGATGGCGCTGGCGGTGGCCCGCCAGTTCAAACTCGAGGGGACGGTGCCGCCGCGCGATCTGGTCTTCGCGTTCCTGGCCGATGAGGAGAACGGCGGCAAGTGGGGCTCGCAGTGGCTGGTGGACAACCGCCCCGATCTGTTCGACGGCGTCACCGAGGCGGTGGGCGAGGTCGGCGGATTCTCGCTGACCGTGCCGCGCCCCGACGGCACCGAACGCAGGCTGTATCTGGTCGAGACGGCCGAGAAGGGTCTGGGCTGGATGCGGTTGCGCGCCAAGGCCCGCGCCGGTCACGGCTCGTTCCTGCACGAGGACAACGCCGTCACCATCCTCGCCGACGCCGTGTCCCGGCTGGGCAAACACACCTTCCCGTTGGTGCTGTCGGATTCGGTGGCCGCCTTCCTCGCCGCCGTCGCCGAGGAGACAGGTCTGGAATTCGATCCGTCCAGCCCCGACATCGAGGGTCAGCTGGCCAAACTGGGCACCATTTCCCGCATCATCGGAGCCACCCTGCGCGACACCGCCAATCCCACCATGCTGCAAGCCGGGTACAAGGCCAACGTGATCCCGCAGACCGCCGAGGCGGTGGTGGACTGCCGCGTGGTTCCCGGGCGGCAGGCGGCGTTCGAACGGGAGGTGGACGAGCTGATCGGCCCCGATGTCGAACGCGAGTGGATCACCAAGCTCGACTCCTACGAGACGACCTTCGACGGCGATCTGGTCGAGGCGATGAACAACGCCGTGCTCGCCCATGATCCGCGCGGCCGCACGGTGCCCTACATGCTCTCCGGCGGAACGGACGCGAAAGCGTTCGCCCGCTTGGGTATTCGTTGCTTCGGCTTCGCCCCGCTGCAGCTGCCGCCGGAACTGGACTTCACCGCCCTGTTCCACGGCGTCGACGAGCGGGTGCCGGTGCAGGCCCTCGAATTCGGCACCCGCGTGCTGGAACACTTCCTACTGCACAGCTGATCCGATCCGCAAGAGAGAGGTTTTCATGACCTACGACCCCTACGACGCGCTTCCGAAGGTGCCGTCGTTCACCCTCACCTCCACCGATGTCACCGACGGTCAACCCTTCGGCAACGAACAGGTCAGCGGCATCTTCGGCGCGGGAGGCAAGGACATCTCCCCACAGCTGTCCTGGTCGGATTTCCCGGCGGAGACCAAGAGCTTCGCGGTCACCGTGTACGACCCCGACGCCCCCACCGCCTCCGGCTTCTGGCACTGGGCGGTCGCCGACATCCCCGTGAGCGCGACCTCGCTGCCGGCGGGCGCGGGCAGCGGCGAAGAAGGCGGCGCCTTGCCGACCGGCGCGATCACCCTGCGCAACGACGGCGGCTTCCACGGCTTCGTCGGTGCCGCCCCGCCGCCCGGTCACGGCCCGCACCGCTACTTCATCGTCGTGCATGCCGTCGACGTCGAAAGTCTCGGCATCGACGAGAACGCCACGCCCGCCTACCTCGGCTTCAACCTGTTCTCCCACACCCTCGCTCGCGCGACCTTGATCGCCACCTACGAGCAGAACTAGAGCCCCGTCACGTGATTGTGGCCCTGAGCGAAACGCTCGGGGCCACAGCGCTTTCCAAGGCACCTCGGCCAGGCCCACGAGCCGCACCCTAACCCGACCAGTCGGTATTCCCAGGAGTGGGTTCGTTCGCGTCGCGCCGCGACTGCCCGCAAGCGCTACGCTGCCGCTGGACAGCTGCCCAAGTGGGCGCGCGAAGGACTGATGAGGGTACGAACTTGATCATTCGCACGGAAACCGCCTGGGTGCTCCTCTTCGCCGGGCTCATCTTCCTGTGGGCGCTGGTTCTCGGCGTGTGGAAATGGCAGGCGATGACCACCTCGCCGGACGGTCTGGCGCACCCCTACGTCGACATCGCCCACCGCGCCGCACTGCTGTACTCGTTCGCCACCGGTTTGATCGCCTGGTTCGTCGAATTGTCCGGCTGGCCGACGGCGGTGAACGCCACCGCGGCCGGGGCGATCATCGCACTGTTCGTGGTGACGATCGCGAACTACATCCGCCTGGGATTGCAGCGCGAGACCGACAACCAGATGCGCAACCCTCCGCCATCGATGCGTTTCGTCCTCGCCGCTCTGATCATCGGCGAGATCGGCGGATTCTGCGTACTCCTGGTCGGCTTCGCCGTAGAGCAGTTGGCGTAGTCCCGGCTCACTACGCTTAGCAGTAGTACGGCGCGATCCTCGCTACCGCCGCCACCTGCCGGTCCACACACTTGTAGGCACCCGCTAAGCCGTTCGGGAAGGATGCGGCAGCGAGCACCGAGGCGATCATCCGGCGGGTGGTTATCTGACTTGCCCGGGCCCGTTGAGGTCTTGTTGTAGGCATGATGCCGATGCCGTCGAACCGGCTGCTCTTGGCTGTACCGGTTGTCGGTGACCTTTGGCTTTCCTTGGGCCGCGGAGTCCTCCATGAAGGCAGCGGGCGCATCGTCGTATCCTCGGCGAAGCCGGTCGGCCAGTCGCGCGCGGTATCGCTCCGGTTGGACGAGTTCCCTTCTGCCGCAGCGGATTCTGCTAGTCTCTGCCTCAGCAGGACGCTGACGATCGCGGAGGGGAACACATGGAACACAGCGACGAGTGGGACACCCTGGTCGAACTCATTTCCCGGAACAGTTACGGCGTTCGCGTCGAGCCCGACAGCATCAGCCTCACGGTCGAGGACGCTGAAGAGGACTGGGCCGCACCGGATGTCGTGATCAGGCGGGCAGACGATGAATGGATCCATATCGAAAGGCCGTTCGCCAAGTCCGACAAGGTCGATCTCCTGGCCATCCTCACCAAGGTCGGCAGCACGGGCACTATCGGCGGGCTCGTCGTGGTGGGTGAAGATATCCTGATCCGAGACACGGTCCTGCTCACCCAGGCCCTCGAGCCCGACGACCGCTTCGACAACGACGTATTCATGTATGAAGACCCATTGGGCGGCATCATCGACGCGGCCAGGCTGCTGGGGCGCCAACTCGCCGGGCACGACAACGACTACGACTGACCGGCAACTCGGCCGCCACGACCAGCCTGGCGCCCGACTCCGGGCGTCCCGGCCGTTCAGCGCACACTCGACCGTCCATCGGTTGCAGGCGACGCGCTAGGCCGACCAAGCGGTTGAAGAGGGCCGCGGAGCCCGACCAGGGCACAAGGCTGTCCCTGGGCTCCTGCTCATGTTACGGACGGTCGAATTCACCTCGAACTACTGCACTCGTGAAGGCGTCCCAGGCGCTATCGGTGAACACGAGGCCTGAACCCGCCGGGTTTTTGGAATCTCGCGTGCCGATCAGCCCGCCGTCCAGGAATGCCACCTCGACGCAATCCTGGTTAGGTCCGCTGCGACTGCTCTTGAACCACGCCGCCTTCGCCAGGTCGGTATTCACCCGCCATACTCCTTAGCGATCTTCAACACCAGTTCCCTGGTTTCCTGCTCATCCAGCGCGGCGGCGCGAATCGCCTTGCACGCCGTCCTGTACTGGTCGATCTCAGTGGGCTTGTCCAGGTAGAGAGCGCCCGTGTAGCCCTCAACGTACACCACCGGCGGCTCGGTGAAGGACTGCAATGCTGGGAACTCCATGAGCGTGAAAGATCCCGTCACCAGGGGAAATACACGCTCGGTGTGAAATGGCACCACGCGAAGCGTTACCGTCGGTAACCGCGAAACAGCCAGGAGATGGTGGAGTTGTTCCGTCATAACGGGTGGCCCACCAACCCGGTATCTCAGCGCCGCCTCTCCGAGGTACACGTTCATGCTGAAGCGGTCGCGCGATTCGTGTAGGCGCTTCTGGCGCGTGGCCGCGAGCTCGATCCGACGCTCGACATCGGCTGTGGGCATTCCGGGATACGCGCCCCAGATCACCGCACGCCGGTAAGCGGGGGTCTGGAGCAGGCCGGGAAGCAAGGTGAGATGGAAGGTGGTCAGCTTCTTGGCCGCTTCTTCCAATCCGAGATAGAGATCGAAGTAGGTGGGCACCGCATCGCCGTAGGCATGCCACCATCCGGTCCTCTTGGTTTCACGAACCAGGCCCATGAGCGCTGCCGTGTCATCCTCGTCGACTCCATACAGTTCGCAGAGGGCCTTGATGTAGATGTCTTTGAGCTTTACACCCTGACCTCCCTCCAGCCGCCACATGGTTTGCGGCGATACCTCGATGACTCTGCACGCCTGCGCGACTGTCACACCGGAGGCCTCGCGGAGCTGACGCAGTCGGCGGCCCAACATGCGACGCGGAACTGTGGAGCCGGAACTCTCGGTCATTAGCCAACCTCACGGCGGTAGGTGAATTTGGAAGGATCTGCACAGCCACTATGGAAGATGGGGAGAAATCTAGAGTACTCGCGCTGTGGAATATTCCAAATATCGCCTGATGGGCGTCTACTAGGGGTGCGTCAGGCACTGTGAGCGAAACGCCAAGTCGCAGGGGGCAATCGGCTCCGCTCGGCGACAGGTTGACCGCGGCGAAGCGGGCGCGACTCATCCAGTTGTGCGATTCAGTAGGGGGTTCCATGGTTCAGATAGCTTTCGGACGCACACCACTGTCCCGGTGCGCCTACTACCGGCAGGTGTGCGACCTGCCCGCGGAGGTGGATCCACCTCAGGTGGGGCGCATCGTGCTAGGTATGGGGGTGGCGTGGGCGGTGATCATGCCCGCCACGCTCGGCCAGGATGTGAAGGTCTGGATGCAGCGGCACCACCATCGGATCGGGCCGATCATGTCGCATCCCCGGTCGAAGCGGTGGACGTATCTGACGCAGCCCGACCTGCCGGATGACATCATGCTGTTCGCGGAGATGTTCCGGCTCGACGTCTCGTTGGTGCGCGCCGGCGCAACCGTGGCGCTGCCGAGCCCGGCGGATCGGGGGACTACGTTCCGCGCCTGGATCGCCCGCCCCGACAGCGCTTTTCGTCCCTCCGGAAGCGTCGTGGTGGCCGCTATCCGTGGATGCGTGGCGGAGCGGATTGCACGACGGAAACGAGGCTTCACGTATGCCTGATGAGCGTCGTGGTTCTCCGCTCCCGTCCGAGCCGGATGTCCATTTGTCGGTGTTCTGGCACGGCGCCCGGATGGATTACGTCGCCTGCGTCACCGCGGCGTGCTTGTTCGTCCAGGAGTGGCGTGCCCGGCACTGGCACGACGCGGTCGAGGTGTCGATGGACGACATCCAGGGGTATCCGCGATTGCCCTGTGAGCGGTTGTATCTGGAGCCGTGAGGGGCCACCGGGTCAGGAGGGGGCGTCGTAGACCAGGGTGTACCGCCAGAACAAGCGACGGCGGATCCGGGCGCCGGGCAGTTCCCGCGCGGCGGCGGCGCGGATGTCGGCGAGGGTCTCGGTGGGCTCGGCGGTGGGTGCGGTCATGTGCGGGGGCAGCGTTTCGGCGCGAGCCGGGTGCTTGATCAGTCCCATGACGGGATTGGCGGCTATGGCCGGTAGGTCGGCGAGGACGTCGAGGGGTCCGGCGTGGCGGTAGCAGCCGACGATCGCCAGCCGCCCGCCCGGGGCCAGACAATCGCGCAGTTCCCGCAGGGTGGGCAGCAAGGGGAGGAGGTGGTGCAGGACGGCGACGAGGGTGACGGCGTCCCATCGTCGCTGGTGGTCGCGACCGGCGAAGGCGGCTTCGACGATGGTCACCGCGGGGTCGTCGGCGAAACGTTGCGCCGCCAGGCGGGCGGTCGCGGGGTCGGGTTCGAGCGCGGTGACGGTGGCGGCGCGCTCGCGCAGCCGGTCGGCGAGGTTGCCTGTGCCGCATCCGACATCGAGGACGTGATGGGCCCCGGCCGCTGCCACCTGGCGTACGACCCACGCACCGTAGTGGTCGTTGTGGCTCCACGGATGTCGCCGATTGAACCGGTCGAGTCGAGACAGCAGCACCGTTCCATTCTCCCGGCGGCCGCGGCGGCCGGCATCCGCGGCCTCGGGGATCGGCGTGAAAGACCGTGGCCCTGGACGTAATGCCCAGGGCCACAGTGCGTTCCGGCGAGCTTACTTGACGCTGATCACCCGGTCGGAGGGTTCCTTGGCGTACAGCGCGGCGATCTCGGCCTGATATTTGGCCGCGATGGGGGCGCGCTTGAGCGACATCTTCGGGGTCAGTTCGTCGCCGCCGGGCTCCCAGACGGCACCGAGGACGGTGAACCGTTTGATCTGCTCGACGCGGGAGAGTTTGGCGTTGCCCGCCTGGACCGCCGCCAGGACCTCGTCGATGATCTGCCTGCGGGTGGCCAGGGCGGCGATGTCCTCGCCGGTGGCGTCGAGTTCCTTGGCGCGGATGGCGGCGACGTCGGGGTCGAGCACGATCAGGGCGGCGATGAAGGGCTTGGCGTCGCCGATGGCGACGACTTGGCCGATCAGCGAGGAGACTGCCTTCACCGAGTTCTCGATGTTGGTGGGGGCGATGTTCTTGCCCGCCTCGTTGATGATCAGTTCCTTCTTGCGGTCCACGATCCGCAGGTAGCCGTCGGCGTCGAGCGTGCCGATGTCACCGGTGCGCAGCCAGCCGTCGGAGTCGATGGCCTCGGCGGTCTTGTCGGGCATGTTGCGGTAGCCGCGGGTGACGATCGGGCCGCGCACCAGCACCTCGCCGTCGGCGTCCAGGCGCAGTTCCATGCCGTCGACCGCGCGCCCGACCGAGCCGGGGCGGGGCTTGTCCAGCTCGGTGTAGGTGCCCACGCCGGTGGTCTCCGACATGCCCCACACCTCGCTGACGGTGAAGCCGAGGCCGAGGAAGTATTCCAGGGTCTCCGGCGGGATGGGGGCGGCGCCGGAGGAGGCGACGCGCAGCTGATCGAGCCCGAGCGCGTGGCGCAGCTTGGACAGCACCAGCGTCTCGGCGATCTTGTGCTGCGCACCGAGCAGGGGACCGCGGCCTTTGCCGGCCAGATCGGCGCGGGCGGCGGCGATTCCGGTGCTGATCGCCCAGTTGGCCAGCGCTTTCTTGACCGGGCTCGGTTCTTCGGCGAGTTTGCCCTCCACCCCGGCCTTGATCTTCTGCCACACCCGCGGGACGCCGAAGAAGATGGTCGGGCGCGCGTCGGGCAGGGCGGCGGCGACCTCGCGCGGGTCGGGCACGGTGGTGATCTGGATGCCGGTGAGCAGGTTGATCGCGTGGCCGGAGATCCGGTCGGCGACGTGCGCGGCGGGTAGGTAGGACACCGCGCGGTCGTCCAGGCCGACCTGCAGCGGGCCGTTGACCAGGGCAATGATCTGGGCGAGCACATTGCGGTGGGTGATCTCCACGCCCTTGGACGGGCCGGTGGTGCCGGAGGTGTAGATCAGGGTGGCCAGGTCGTCGGCGCCGACGGCCTGCCAGGCGGCGTCGAAATCGAACTCGGCGGTGGGCGCGGTCTCGACCTGTTCGAGGGTGACGGCGCCCTCGGCGGGGCCGTCGACCATGATGATGTGCTCGATCGGCACCCCGGCCGCGGTGATCCGGTCGAGGAAGACCTGCTCGGTCACGACGACTTTGTTGCCCGCGTTGGTGAACAGGTGGGTGATCTGCTCGGGGGAGCTGGTGTTGTAGATGGAGAACGGGGTGGCGCCCAGGTGCAACGCGGCGGTGTCGACGAGATTGAACTCGGGACGGTTGGTGAGCATGATGCCGACGGTGTCACCGTGGCCGACGCCGAGTGCGGCCAGACCCGCGGCGATCGTGCGCACCCGTTCGGCGTACTCGCGCCAGGTGTATTCCTGCGTGCCACCCACCTTGCGCAAGGCGATCTGGTCGGGACGCAGCCGTGCGGTCTCCTGGAATGCGGCGGGGACGGTGTACACCGTTTTGCCCGACTGGTGCGCGTATCCGATTTCTGTTGTCGTCATATCCCTGTTCCCGATAGCGCTGGCGTGAACCGGACGCCGGTATCCACCGGCGTGCGATCCGGACTCGAATCCTGACGCGGTGCGGCGAATGCACTGTCAGTCTCTCACGAGTCGGCGCGCCACATGTGGCGCGGCTCACTCATGGTAGCCACAGGAGGGAAGCGGGGTGGGGCAAACTTCAACAATCCTTCAGGCACCGATCAGATCCGGCGCGGGGCCGGGCCCTGGCCGCGGACGGAAGTTCTCACCAGGTGTGATGACAACTGGGTCGGCGGCAGGCGGCTCGTCGGCCGCCGGCGACATGCCGCCCGGCTCGTCGAGTGCCCACGGCGCGGCATCGGTCGGTATCCAGTGCTTGCGCCGGGTGCGCTTGGTCTCCAGATAGTCGCGGGCCCGCTCGCTGAGCGCGCGCGTGCGCAACGGCACCGCGGTGACCCGCAACCCCTCCTGCCGCAGCGCCTGCACCTTGGCGGGATTGTTGGTCAACAACTGCACCGAACGCAATCCCAGATCGGCCAGCGCACGAGCGGTGGTGACATAGGTGCGGGCATCGGCGGGGTAGCCGAGGGCCTCGTAGCTGGCGAAGGTGTCCGCGCCGGAGCGCTCGCTTTCCCGGTAACCCAGCGCCTTGGCGATCAGTCCCGCCCCGCGGCCCTCCTGCTCCAGGTAGACCAGCACACCGCTGCCCGCGGCCTGGATGAGATCCAGCGCCTTGTCCAGCTCCGGCCCACAGTCGCAGTCCTGCGAACGCAGCGCCTCCCCATACAGGCAGCGGGAGTGCACCCGCACCAGGCAGCCGTCGGCGACCGCACCGAACAGCAGCAGGTGCCCCCGCTCCCCGTCCCCGTTCACCTCCACCACCCGAACTCGCAGATCTTGCCCGTTGCGACGGAACCGATGTTCGGTGTCGGCAGGATCCACAGCGTTGGTCAATGCTCCTCCGTAGCGAGTTTGAAGATTCGCTCGACCTCACTCACCAGTGGCATCGACCCGGGGACGTCCCCGATCGATTGCGTCGCCACCATTGCGGCGGTCGCCCAGACGTAGTCGTTGCGTGCGGCGGGGCGGCGCGTCGAAACGAGACGATATACCAGGGCCGCGGAGAAGGCAGCGTGAGCGCCGACCGAGTCCTGCAACGCGGTCGGAAAGGGCTGGAAGCGGTCGCTGACCTGCTCCGACCACACCGCGCACCGGAAATCCCGGATCGCGCAGACCGCGCCGACCCCGAGCGCGCGCAGCCGGGTGGCGGTCTGTTCGGTGTCCGGCGCCGCGCCGTCGGGCGACATCGCCAGGGCCCGCAGGTCGTTGTCGCCGCCGACGAGGTAATCCACCACACCCAGATGCTGATACAGGTATTGGGGCCGATCCAGCCGCGGCGCGGGGTGCACCACCACCAGCGGCCGGTCGGGCAGTGCGCGCAACTGCGCCATGACCTGCTCGATGACGCCGGTGGGTTGTTCGAAGGTCAGCAGCACCGCATCCGAGGAGGCGATCGCCGAGCAGATGGCCTCGCTGCGTAGATCCTGGGCGCTCAACCGGATTCGCTCGTCTTTGCAGCCGATCGTGCTCGCCGCGCCGGTGCCCGCCACGATCACCGCGGTCACCGGCGTGGGGGCGTAGGGCACCACTTTGACCAGTTCGGTCTCGACGCGTTCGCTGCGCAGGTATTCCAGGATGCGGCCCCCGGCCTCGTCGTCGCCGACCGCCGAGATCAACCGCACCCGCAACCCGAGCCGGGCCGCCGCCACAGCGCGCGTGAGCCCCTTGCCGCCGGGATGTTGCCGATAGCTGCCGCGCGCGGTGCCGCCCGGCCCCGGGATCCGGTCCACCACATACATATGGTCGATGACCGCGTCGCCGATCACGGTGACCACACCGCGGGTGTCCACCGGATCGGGCTCGGCCGCAACGGTTTCGGCAGCCGCGCCGAAGTCGACGGCGTGCGCGCCGTCGAACACCGAGGCCGTGGCCAGCCGCGTGGCCAGCTCGGTGAACGCCCGGCGCTCGGGAGCCCCGCGCAGCGAACGCACCGTCAACCTGTCCGGAACCGGTTGCGCCCCAAGGGCTTCGTGCAGTTCCGCCCACTGCGCGGCGAGGTATTCGCGCCGCTCACCCAGATCCGATGCGTAGAGCAGGCCGGGATCCACACCGGCGGGCGGGTTTTCGCGCAGCAAACCCAGCGACAGCTCCGCATCCACGACGAGCCGGTCGGTGATATCCAATCGCGTGCTCAGATCGCGTACCAGCGGCGGCACCGCTTGTTCCCGGTCGATGCCCGCGCGCCGCGCGTACTGCCGCACGGCCAGCAGATCCAGCAGGGGCGAGACGTCGATTTCGGTGCTGCGCAACCGATCCGAACTCAGCCCTGAGCGTTTGCACAACCGGGTGAGGATATTGCGAACGGCAACCATTCCCGAATCCTGCGGGACCATGGCGATGCCACCCTTTCCGTCGGCGCGACACGGGAGTGTCGGGCGCATGTTGGCCACGCAAATCGGGTTTAGCCAGCGGGCAAATTGTCAATTACCAAATTACAACGGCAATTGCGCTCGGGGAACGGCAAATGCCACACTGGAAGTGGCGATCCCCATCGCACCACCAGGCAATCGGGAGGGCTGGTGATGAGAATGATTCTTCAGATACGGCAGCCGCGACGGCGGCGGCGACACCGCCCCGCCGGATCCGATATCGAGCTGGTGCCGAAGCCGGTGATGGACTGAACCAGCCCCCGGACATCCCGCGCGACAACGCACCCGTCATCGCCCCGGCGCGCCGGTATGCCGATCACGAACCTCAGCTGCCCCCGGCCGCCGCTGTGCGGCGTGTCTGCCGGACCGAACCGTAGCCGCGGCGCACTTCACCGCGACAAGACTTCGCACACCCCCATCGACGCGCAGCCGCGCCTTCAGCCACCGGCTTGCCCGAGGCTGCGGCTTCCCCGGCTGCCGCACACCTCCGAGCCATCCCTCGGACCACCCGGCCCGCCGAGCGGCTTCCTCGGCCCGGGTACCCACCACGGCCGCAGGCACGGCGGAATTCACGGTGCGGCGCGACCACCGCGCCACACCAGCGGATGCACGACGAGAGGCATTCGTGATCATCGAACTCAGCACCCTGGAGCCGGCCTCACTCCACCTGTCGCACCGGAGACCGCGATGACCATCCACACCACCGAATGGACGATGACCAGTGACATAACCCCGGAATCGGCTTACCGTGACACCGACGCGACCGACTCCTGGCGGCTGAGCTGGTTACCGGACCGGCGGCTGACCCGCGCCCAGGCACTGGCCGGGATGTCGCTGGACGAACTGCTCAGCGACCCGCACGTCGTGCACGACCGCATGACCCAGGCCCGCGTCGAGGTCTATGCCGACCAACTGGGCATCCTGCGCGACCACGCGGTGATCCTGCTCGCCAAGGCCATGGCGGCACGCCTGGGCCGGGAACTGGGACCGAAGGGAGATCCGGCCCCGCCGGGGCACAGCACCCGGCGCGGACGCACCCGCACTCCCGAACCGCCGTACGTGCACGGCTGAGTCCCGCTGATGTCAGGCGTGTGCTGTGTGCTCCGCGCCGACGGCTTCGCCGATGCTGCCGTACCCGCCGGCGCGCAACCGCTGCGCCAGGCCCCGATGGATCCTGCGCATCCAGAACGGGCCGCCGTAGATGAACCCGGTGTAGCCCTGCAACAGCGTCGCCCCGGCCAGAATGCGCTCCCACGCCTGGTCGACGGTTTCGATGCCACCGACCGAGATCAGCACCAGGCGGTCACCCACCCGCCGGTACAGCCGCCGCAGCACCTCCAGCGAACGGTCGGCGACCGGAGGGCCGGACAGGCCACCGGCACCCATGGCGGCCACCGCGGCGGCGTCGGTGCGCAGCCCGTCGCGGCGGATGGTGGTATTGGTGGCCACGATGCCCGCCAACCCCAGTTCGACGGCCAGGTCGGCGACCGCGTCGATGTCCTCATCCGACAGATCCGGCGCGATCTTCACCAGCACCGGCACCCGCACACTGTCGAGCACCGCCCGCAGCAGCGGGCGCAGCGATTCGACCGCCTGCAGATCACGCAGGCCCGGCGTATTGGGGGAGCTGACGTTGACCACGACGAAATCGGCCAGCGGCCCCAGCAGCGCGGCGCTGACGGCGTAGTCCTCGGCCGCGGCCTGCGGTTCGACGACCTTCGTCTTACCGATGTTCGCCCCGATCGGCACCCCGCCGCGGCGCGCGCGCAGGCGCTCGGCCGCCGCCGCCGCACCGTGATTGTTGAATCCCATCCGGTTGATCAGGGCGCGATCGGCGGGCAGCCGGAACAACCGCGGCGCGGGATTGCCCGGCTGCGCCTGCGCGGTCACCGTCCCGATCTCGGCGAAACCGAACCCCAGCGGCGCCCAGGCATCGACACCGTCGGCGTTCTTGTCGAAACCGGCGGCCAGCCCCAGCGGCGCGGGGAACTCGACCCCGAATGCCTCGGCGCGCAGGATCGGATCGCGGGTGACGAGGACCTTGCTCATCACCCAGCGCAACGGCCCGACCGAGGCGGCCGAGCGCATGGCCGCGAAGGCGAGATGGTGGATGCGTTCCGGCGCGAGGAGGAACATCAGTCGGAGTAGCAGGGCGTACATCGGCTCACATTCCGGGTTCGGGCTGGGGTAGTAGGGCGGATTTTCGCCGCCGCAGCAGCACCCTCCTGCTGCCGTCGGTGTAGGCGCGCACCCGCGAGAGTTCCCAGCCGCCGAATTCGGCCTGGATCGCCAGCCGCATGGACGCGGTCACCCGCGTGACATCCGGCGGCAGCCGCAACGGCACGTACTCGTAGTCGTCGCTGGTGGTTTCCCAGCCCGCGGGCAGCGCGCGCCCGCGCCCCCGGTGCGCTGCCGGATCAGCGGATGCCGCGGAATCATCGCCCGCGCGTGGTGTCCGAGCCATCACTGCCCTCTCTTCCGATCGTCCGCACCGATCCGTTGCAGACCGTCGCCGGTCGCGGACCCCACGAACAGATCTCCGGTGCGTTGCTCGACGGCCACCGCGTTCGGCTGCCGGACGGTGGCGTAGCGGCCCACTTCCTTCGGTATACCAGTCGAGAGGTCGAATCCGATGACCTCGTTGCGCTGCGTGCACGTCACCCACACGGTGTCGGACCGTGGATCGTAGGCGAGTGCGTAAGGCGAAGATCCTACCGGGAAACGCTGCCGCAACACGAGTGGTCCCGCGGTGTAGACCAGCAGTTCACCGCCCGCGGTGTCGGTGACCACGAACCGGCCGCGCGTGTCGCCGATCAGCCGCGTGGCCCCGTCACCGGCCCGCAGCGCCAGCCCGGGCCGCTGCTCGGCGGGGTCGAACTCGAAGATCGCGCTCTGATGCCGGTCGAGCACCGTGAGCTTGCCGTCGGCTTCGGCGAGTTCGTCCGCGGAGACCAGCCCGGACACGGTGCCGACCGCCTTCCCCTCCGGCGCCAGTTCCAGCACGCGGCCATCGGCGGTGCCGACCAGCAACCCCCCGTCCGGCCGGGCGCGCACCGACCGGACGTCGCCGTCGACGCTCACCTCGGCGATCACCCCGGACGCGAGATCCACCCGCAGTACCCGGCCCGGCGCGCCCGCCAGCATCTCACCCGGTCTGCCCGGCGTGAGACCACTCGCGCGCGCGGGCAACCTCACCGTGCGCACCACCGGCTGCGCCGCGGCCGGATCGAGGACGGTCAGGACGTCACCGTCCAGGCCTGCCAGCAACCCGCCAGCGGAATCGGCGGCCAGCTCGGCGACCGGCCCGGCGGGCAGCACCCGCCCGACCGGCGGCGTCGTCACCGCGGGCGCGGGCGCCGCGGTGGCCGGCTCCCTGGTCGGCAGGTCGGGACCGCCGGAGCCGGAGGAGCATCCGGCCGACAGCACCAGCACCGCCGCACCCGCGAATGCCGAGACGAGCAAGGCGCGAGGGCGCATCCCACCGAACTCCTTCTACCGACGAATCTTCCGCAACCTCACCATCTGACCATGATGACGCAACCGGCCGACCGACCGGGTTCGCCTCGAGCGGAATGTCGGTAACCGGGGTTACGGTGGAGACCCCACCGTCCGATATAGGGAGAACCGGGTTGAAAGCCGACCATTCGTCGGGATTTGCCATCGACGACCTAACCGTCGGCGCGTACGCGCACGGCTTCGGCACCACCGCCGACGGCCACCCCTTCGCGTTCCGCACCATCCGCGCCACCTTGACCCTCGAGGTCTACCGCCGCGACCTCGGCGACGCCGTCCCCGGCCCGGAGGACGTGCTCGCGGTCGCCGAAGCCACGGTCACCGACATCGACCTCGACGACGAACGCAGTGTCGCCGCCTTGGTGCGGGATATGATCCCCGACGCCGCGACGATCGACGCCGCCGCACAACGGGACGTCACGACCGTGCGTGCCCTACTCGGACGGCTCAGCTCCGTCATCGAAGGTATGTAGGAAGTGATGACCCACACACGACTCACCCGCACCGCGCTCACCGCCGCGGGCCTGCTGCTGGCGGTAGCCACCGCCGCGTGCGACAGCGGAGCCGACGAGGCCGCGGTCGACGCCGCCCGCTCCTCGGCCAACGCCTCGCTGTCGTCGTCGATCGCCGTCTCCTCCAGCGCCGCCCACCCGCCGCTACCCACCGCCGCCGACCTCGACGCCCAGATCAAGCGGGCGCTGGACCCGGCGCTACCCGACAGCGAACGCACCGCGCTCATCGAGGACGGGGAATCCTTCCGTCAAGCCATCCCCGACATGTACAAGGCGCTGCAGGACAACCCGCGCGCCGTCTACGGCGTGACCGACCCGGTGTTCGACAACCACGACGGCACCCTGACCGCCACCATGCGCTTGGACAAGGACGGCACCGGCGCCGCGGTCCGCACCACCGTCGTGCACTTCGTGCTCGTCGACGGCAAGTGGAAGATCTCCCGCACCGACCTGTGCGGCATCCTGCGCTCGGCCGACTACCGCACCCCCGCCTGCGGCTGAGCGGGCCCGCCACGCGATGCGCCGTTCCGGATCACTGCGGTGGGGGCGGTTCGTCCACCGCCACCGCTTCCTCGTCCTGGGCTTCTTCGTGCTGTTCGTCCTGGTCTCCGGCTGGTACGGCCGCGACCTGGCCGGGCGGCTGACCCAGGAGGGCTGGTTCGACGAGAGCAGCGAATCGGTGGCCGCCGCCGAACTGGCCGACCGCACCTTCGGCCGCGACACCGACAGCGACCTGATCCTGCTCTACACCGCACCCGAGGGCGCCACCGTCGACGACCCGGCGGTGCGCGGACCGGTCACCGCGCAGCTGGCCGGACTGCTGGGCGCCTATCCCGACCGCATCCAGAAGATCGACAGCTACTGGGACAGCCCGTTCTCCGCCCAGGCCACCGACGCCACCCACACCCATGCCTTCGCCAGCGTCGGATTACGCGGCTCGGGCACCGCGACCGTCGAGAACTACCTGGCGATCAAGGACCATCTCGGCGCCGGACGCGCCGGCGGCGGCCCCGGCGGCACGACCGTGCAGCTGGCGGGATTGCAGCCGATCGTCGAAGGCATCAACACCGGAATGCAACGCGACATCAGGCGCGCGGAGATGATCGCCCTGCCGCTGGTGGCGATCCTGCTGTATTTCGTGTTCGGCGGCGTGATCGGGGCACTGCTGCCGGTGCTCATCGGCGGCATGACGATCCTGGGCACCCAGGGTGGGCTGCGGGCACTGACCGACCACATCCAGGTCAACGTCTTCGCCAGCGCCGTGCTGACCCTGGTCAGCCTGGGCCTGGCGATCGACTACGGCCTGTTCACCGTCACCCGCTTCCGCGAGGAACTCGCCGCGGGCCACACCGTCGAAGAGGCCACCGCCCGCACCGTCGCCACTGCGGGACGCACCGTGCTGTTCTCGGCGGCGATCATCGCCCTCAGCCTCGGCGCGCTGTTCATCTTCCCCAACGGGGTGCTGCGCTCGGTGCCGCTCGGGGGCATCAGCTCGGTCCTGCTCGCGGCACTGCTGTCGGTGACCGCGTTGCCCGCCGCGCTGAGCATCGCCGGACACCGCATCGACTTCCTGGGCTGGAAACGCTTCTCCCGCAGCAAGACCGAAGCGCAGATCGACGCCGGATTCTTCTCCCGCCTGGCACTGTGGGCGATGCGCCGCCCCCTGGCGGTGGCTGTGCCGATCGTGCTCACCCTGCTGGCGCTGAGCATCCCGATGCGCCACATCGAATTCGGCGGGCTCAGCGAACGGTATCTGGCCGACGACAACTCCGCGCGGGTCGCGCAGGAACGTTTCGACGTCCTCTTTCCCAGTTTCCGCACCGAACCGCTGAAACTGGTGGTGGTCGGCGCCGACGCGCGGCAACTGAGCGACATCCGCTACAGCGCCAACCAGATCCCCGGCCTGACCGGACGCTTCGAGCCCGCCGCACCCACCACCGACGGCATCAACGTTCTGGCCGCCGGGCTGACCGACAAACGCGACGCCGACCGCGTGATCGCCGCGCTGCGCGCCATCCCCGAACCACCGGGGGTGGCGGTGATGGTCGCCGGTGTGCCCGCGCTGGAACGCGACAGCATCAACGGACTGCTCGACGGCCTGCCCCTGCTGCTGGCCCTGCTGGTTTCCGCGGCGCTGGCGCTGATGTACGCGGCGTTCCGCTCGCTGGTGCTCGCGCTGAAGGCCGTCACGATGAGCGCACTCAGCCTCGTGTCCACCCTCGGCGTGCTGACCTGGGTATTCGTCGAGGGCCACGGGGCGGGGGTCTTCCACTTCACGCCCGGACCGTTGATGTTCGCGGTCCTGGCGCTGATCGTGACAGTGGTGTTCGGGCTGTCCACCGACTACGAGGTGTTCCTGCTGTCACGGGTGTCGGAGGCACGCACCGGCGGCGCGGACGCCCCCGAGGCCATCCGCTACGGCATCGCCCACACCGGCGGCGTCATCACCTCCGCCGCCGCCATCCTCATCGTGGTCACCGGCGCGTTCGGATTCTCGGACCTGGTGCTGATGAAATACATCGCCTACGGCATGATCGCGGCGCTGATCCTGGACGCCACCGTCATCCGCATGCTGCTGACACCCGCGGTGCTCAAACTCATCTGGCGATAAAACCACCCGGCGGTCGTCACAGGCCGATCGCCGCCCCCCAGCGGTTGGCCCCGACGGCGATCAAGCTCCACGTCATCGACCCGAACCGGGGTGCCGGTAGTAACCGCGCAAATAACAACGGATATGGCAGATGCCGCTGTTCAGCCTCCGGACTCCCCGAGGTGCGTCAGGCCGGAATGGCGGAGTTCGTGCAGATCCCAGCCGGTTGCGGGTCCGTCGATCGCGGTGGCGGCGTCGAGTAGATCGCGGGCTTGGTCGTAGGACAGCCGCGCCGGGCCGGTGTCGGGGCAGATATCGCGCTTGGCGAGGTGATGCACGATAGTTCCGGTATGTCGGAAAGCGGCGAACAGGACGCTCACGAGACGGGCGGTGGTGGGCGTCCTGGTTGGCGAGGCCGGTTTCGGCGACAGACCTCGAGGACCGGAGGAGGTCAGCCCGGTGCGCCGGCGCGGGGGATCGTCATCGTCGTCGGCACTCTGCGTGACCTGCTGCGCGTCAGTCCGGCAGCCAGTGCAGCTCGTGTGCCAGGGTTTTGGCGACGGTACGGATGCGGCGGTGTAGTGGTGACTGCTCGCGCGGGAGGACCAGGTGGATGGTCAAGGTGGGTGCGCCCTGCAGCGGTCGCCAGGTGAGGCCGGCCGGTTGTGTCGTGACCGCGGCTTCTCCGGCCGGGGCGAGGGTGAGCCCGTCGTGTAGGTCGCGCTGAGACAGGTCGAAAGAGACTGCGGGCGTGTGGAATCGGGGGTTCGGCCGGGTGTCGCGGAACAGTGCGGACAGCTGATCGTGGATCACGGGGTTGGCCGTCCGGTCGGGGAGTCGCAGCGGATACGCGGCCGCATCGGCGATCTCGATCTCCGGATGTTCGGCCAGCGGATGATGCTGTGCCAATTGGACCCCGACGCGCTGACGCCGCAGCAGGAACCGGCGCACGCCACGACCCGGCTGTTCACCGCGGGTGATCCCGGCATCGATGCGGCCGTCGGCGACCGCGGGGGAGATCTCCGGTGTCGCCATCGGGACCGCGCCGACCTCGAGTCCCGGGCTGCTGCGAATGAGCCTGTCCACCAGGGCCGGTGCCGTTTCGGCCCCGGTGCTGATGCTGTATCCGATGCGCAGCGTGCCGAGTTCACCGGCCCCCGCATTCCGGGCGGTGTCCCATGCCCGGTCCAGCGCCGCCAGCGCGGGCGGCGCGGACTCCGCTAAAGCCGCACCGGCCGTGGTCAATACGACGCTACGCGTGTTGCGAACCAGCAGGCTCGTACCGAGTTCCGCCTCCAATCGGCGCATCCGGGCACTGAGTGCGGGCTGCGCGATTCCGATCCGTGCGGCCGCGCGGGTGAAGTTCAACTCCTGCGCCAGCACCAGGAAGTACCGCAGGCTCACCGTATCCGGCGCCACGTGCCCTCCCTGCCGATTGATAACGATCCGTTCTGAGTCTATACCGTCCCGGTCTTTCCCTCGACCACACATCAAGCCCTAACCTGCGCATATGACGATTCAACCGACGCCGGTAGATGCAGGAGGCAGTCATGCATAAAACGGTGGTCCTCTATCCCAAGCCCGCCGACCCCGACCACTTCCGCGACTACTACGTGACCAACCACCTTCCACTGGTCATGGATTGGCCTGGCCTGCTCGCGTGGCGCTACAGCTTCGACGTGGCGGCGACCAACGGAGAAGCGCCGTATTTCGCGGTCTTCGAAGGCGACTTCGCTGACGCCGCCGCTTTGGCCGCGGCGCGGTCGTCGCCGCAAGGCCAGCGGTTGGCCGCCGATGTCGTCAACTACGCCACCGGCGGTGTGGTCGTCATCGACTATCCGGTGCTGGACGGCACCAGCTGAGGCAGGAGGGCACGCTCCGGGACGCGTTCGGTCGGCCGTTGCGGCCATGTCCCGACTATCGACCGAACGCTGTTCCCGGTTGCCGGTTCGTTGAGCGTCAACATCGGCAAGCCAACCACCCCGACCCGCACACCGAACGTGGAAACTGCCTACCGACAAGGCATTACGCCATATCCGTTGTTTTTCGCGCGGTTGCTACCTGGACCCCGAACCGGGCGCAGGTCCTCCGGCCGGCCAGCCGTTCTGTGCGGGTCAGCGGCGGACGGGAAGCACCAGTTGCGCCCCGGTCACCGGGTGATCGAGCACTTCCACCGGATGCTGGTAGACGCGACTGAGCAGTTCGGTGGTGAGGACCTCACGGGGTGGACCGTCGGCGGCGATGCGACCGGCGTCCAATACCGCCACGCGATCGGCGTACGCGGCCGCGATACCCAGATCGTGCAGGACGACGACCACCGCGGCGCCGTCGGCGGCGCGGGCGGCGGCCAGGCGCAGCACGGCTTCCTGGTGGCCGAGGTCCAAGGCGGCGGTCGGCTCGTCCAGCAGCAGGGTGGCGGTGTCCTGCGCCAGTACGCGGGCCAACGCGACCCGGGCGCGTTCACCGCCGGACAGGGTGGGGAACGCGCGGGTGGCGAGGTGTTCGACGTCGGTGGCGGCCATCGCCGCCGCGATGTGTTCCTCGTCGAGTTCGCGACGCTCGGTGCGGACCCACGGCGCGCGGCCCATCGCCACCACTTCACGCGCGGTGAAGGGGAAACCGACGGTGTGGGTCTGCGGCAACACCGCCCGCCGCCGGGCCATGTCCAAGGTCGTCCAGTGCGCCAACGGCCGCCCGTCGAGTTCCACCGATCCCGCGCTGGGCGTCAATTCGCCCGCCAGCGCCGCGAGCAATGTCGACTTACCCGCGCCGTTGGGCCCTACCAGCGCCACGACCTGCCCCGCGACCGCTTCGAAGTCGATGCCGTCGAGCACCCGCCGCGCCTGCCCGCCGCTGCGCCGGTCCACGCTCACCGCCGCCGCGCGCACCGTCGCCTCCCCAGTGCGCGGCCACCCCGGCAACTCGTGCACCGTCCGCAACACACTCACCCCGCACCTCCCGGCCACCAGCACACCATCGAGGAAGCTTCCCGGCGTCCACCGCGGTCATGTGCCACACGCACGACAGGGGCGCTCATGCCCAGCCTCCGGAGCGGGCTCGGGTGCGGCGCAGCAGCCAGAAGAAGACGGGGCCGCCGATCAGGGAGGTGAGCATGCCCAACGGCAGGTCGGCGTTGTCGACCAGGGAGCGGGCGGTGACGTCGGCGGCCAAGAGCACCACCGCGCCGACGACGGCGCTCAGGGGGATCAGCACCCGGTGGGCGGGCCCGACCAGCATCCGCACCAGGTGCGGCACGATCAACCCGACGAACAGGATGATGCCGGTGAACGCGACCCCGGCGGTGGCCAGCACCGCCACCACCACGATCACATTGCGCCGCAGACGCTCCACGTCGACACCCAGGTGACGGGCCGCCGACTCACCGAGCGCCAGCAGATCCAGCCGCGGCGCCAACAGCACCGCCGCGGCGACACCGACCGCGGTCAGCGGCGCCACCACACCCACCGACTCCCATCGGGCGCCGTTCAGCGAACCCAACTGCCAGAACACGATCTGATCGCGGGCGGCGGGGGAGGCCACGAACAGCAGCAGCGCGATCAACCCGCCCGCGAACGCGTTGATCGCCACACCGGTGAGCACCAGCGTCACGACCTCGGTGCGCCCGCCCGAGCGCGCCAGCAGATACACCAGCGACGTGGTCGCCAGCCCCGCGACGAATGCCGCCGCCGCGACCGACCAGGCCGCCACGAACGCCCCGCCCACCACGATGACCGTGCCCGCGCCGACCGCCGCACCCGCCGACACCCCGATCACCCCCGGCTCGGCCAAAGGGTTGGCGAACACACCCTGCAACAACGCACCCGCTGTCGCCAGCGCCGCCCCCACCAGCATCGCCAGCACCACCCGCGGGAACCGCACCTGCCACAGCGTCACCTCACCCGAGGGATGGGCGGGCATCGGCCCGATGTCCCACCCGATCCGGTGCAGCACACTGCCCGCCACCTCGACGGGCGTCGTCGGCACCTGCCCGATCGCCGCCGACGCCAACGCCAACGCCACCAACCCGGCCACCGCGACCGCGAACACCAGCACCACCCGCGAACGGCTACGCGATTTCGGCACCGGCGTCACCGGCGGTCGCGCCGTGTCGGTCTGCGAAACACTCATGCGTGCCCGGTGCCGTACACCGCCGCGCTCAGCGCCGCGATCACCCGGCCGGTATTGGGGCCGAAACTCAACAGCACCGCATCGGACATGTCCACCACACGCCGGTCGCGTCCGGCCGGGGTCTGCGCGATACCGGGCACCTTCTGCAACCCCTCCACACCACCGACGGACTTCAACCCGTCCGACATCACCAGCAGCACATCCGGCGCCGCACCGATCATCGCCTCACTCGTGATCGCGGTGAACGGCTCGCGCAACCCGGCGACCGCGCCCGCGTCCCGCGCACCCAGCGCCGCGATCAACGCATCCGCACCCGACCCCGGACCGGCGAGCATCGTGATCGCGCTCGACCGCAGATACAGGAACGCGATGGTCAACCGAGGATCCTGCGCGGGCACCGCGGCACTCGCGGCGGCGATCTCGTCGCGGGTGCGCCGCGCCAGCGCCTGCCCCCGCTCCGGCACACCCAACGCGGCCGCGACCGCCTCGATCTGCGGCCCCACCCCGTCCATGGTGCGCTCCGGGTCGAAGTAGACCACCGTGACACCGGCCGCGCGCAACTGCTCACGCACCGCGGGCGCGGCGCTGGTGGTGTCGGTCAAGAACACCGACGGCCGCATCGCCAGCACCGACTCCACGTTCAGCGACCCGTTGCCCCCGGCCACGTTCGGCACCTCCCGCACCGCCGGAAACGCCGCCGACGTGCTGCGCCCCACCAGCTTGGGCCCCAACCCCAGCGCGTACACGATCTGGGCGAGGGTGCCGTAACGGTCCACGGCGATGATGCGGGAGGCATCGGCGACGGTCACCTCGGCGCCGTCGAACGACCGCACGGTCACCGGCAGCGCGGGCGCGGGCTCCGGCCCGATCGGCACCGGATCCAGATCGCTCAACGTCGCCGTCGTCGGCCCGTGCCCGCCGTGCGAGGAACCGGCGTCGGTGGCACACGCGACCGACCCGGCCAGCAGGCTCGCCGCGAACAGGGCCGCGAGCCCGCGCCACCACCCGGTTCGGACTCGGTTCCCACGCCCACCCCCGGTCGCTGCAGTGCTCATGCAGGCAAGGCTAATCCGCGGCGCGCGCACTGACGTCGTCGAGGGCCGCGGCGATCGCCCGCGGCAGCTCCAGGGTCTCGGCGGCCAGCACGCCGGTGAGCTGCCCGATATCGCGGGCGCCGACGATCATGCTCGCGATGCCGGGCCGGTCCCGGATCCAGGCCAGCGCCACCGCCAGCGGCGAGGTACCCAGCCCGTCCGCGGCGGTCACCAGCGCATCCACCACCCGGGTGGCGCGCTCGTCGAGACCACTGCGGATCTCCGCCGCGGTCGCCTCGTCGGCGCCCCGGGAATCGGCGGGAACACCGTCGCGATACTTGCCGGTCAAGATGCCGCCCGCCAACGGCGCCGAGGCGATCACCCCGACCCCGTGGAACCGCGCCGCCGGCACCACATCGGCTTCGGCACCCCGCGCCAGCAGCGAATACGGCGTCTGCGCCGCGGTCACCGGCGCTACCGCGGCCAGACTGGCCAGCTGCCAGGCCCCGAACCCGCGCACCCCCGCGTACCGCACCCGGCCCGAGCGCACCGCCTGCTCCAGCGTCGAGGCCACCTCCTCGAGCGGCGTGCGCGGATCCCACACCGCCACATTCCAGATGTCGAGGTGATCGGTGCCCAACTCCAGCAGCGTGCGATCGAGTTGACGCAGCAACGCCCGCCGCGAGGTGTCCACCGTGACCTGCGCGGGCACCGGCACCCCCGCCGGGGGAAACCCCCACGGCGCGGTCCCCGCGCACCCGCTGAGCACCAGCTCGTCGCGTGAGACCAGATCACCCAACAGTTCGGCCAGGATGCGCTGCGCGGCCCCGCCCGCATAGGCGGGGGAGGTGTCCACCAGCGTGCCGCCCGCCTCCACGAACGCCACCAACTGCCCCGCGGCGTCCTCGGCGTCGGTGTGCGAACCCCAGGTATGGGTCGCCAGGCCCATCCGCGACACCCGCAGGCCGCTACGGCCCACCGTCCGCTGTTCCATCACCGTGTCCGCGCTTTCGTCACGGCGCCAAGCCTAGAGTGTGGATACGCGACCGGGCGTCCACCAGCACAGTGGGTCGCGCTTCGGTGCGCCCGCGCACCGCCACCCCCGCGGTGGCGGCAGCCCACAGCCGGGCACGCCGACGCCGCCTCGACACTGTACTGTCGCTGCGAGATTGGCGCGGCAGTCACGACGAAGCGACCGACCGCTGCACCAATGCCCAGGTAGGAACGTGTATTTCGGGCGGAACTGGAGGATGGTTCGTGGTTGGCGAGTCGATGACCTGGGTGCAGGCCTTGGTGCTGGGTCTGGTGCAGGGACTGACGGAGTTCCTGCCGGTCTCCTCCTCGGCGCACCTGCGCATCGTGTCGACGGTCTTCTTCGGCGACGACGCGGGCGCCTCGTTCACCGCGGTCACCCAGCTCGGCACCGAGGCCGCGGTGCTGGTGTTCTTCGCCAAGGACATCCGGCGGATCGTGGTGGCCTGGTTCGCGGGTCTGCGCGAGCGGGTGGGCGCGCGCGATCGCCGGGAACTGCCGCTGCACGATCAGCCCACCACGAAACTTCCCGTCCTCACCGCCGACCACCGGCGCGTTCTCGACGAGCAGGCCCAGCGCGAACTCGACTATCGCATCGGCTGGTATGTGATCATCGCCACCATTCCCATCGGGGTGCTGGGGTTCTTGTGCAAAGACGAGATCCGCACCGGCGCCCGCAATCTGTGGCTGGTGTCGTTCATGCTGATCTTCTTCGCCCTGGTCATCGCCGCCGGTGAGCACTACGGCCGCAAGGAACGCTCCATCGAGCAACTGACCACCCGCGACGGCCTGGCCATGGGTTTCGCGCAATGCCTGGCGTTGATCCCCGGTGTCTCGCGCTCGGGAGCGACCTCGACCGCGGGCCTGTTCCTGGGTTTGGAGCGCGAAGCGGCCGTGCGGTTTTCGTTCCTGCTCGCCATCCCCGCCGTCACCGCCTCGGGCCTGTTCAGCCTGCCGGACGCGTTCGAACCCGCTGGTGAGGGCCTCACCGCCAGTGGACCGCAACTGCTGGTGGCCACCGTGCTGGCGTTCGCGGTCGGCTACGCGTCGGTGGCGTGGCTGTTGCGTTTCGTGGCACGGCATTCGCTGTACTGGTTCGTCGGCTACCGCGTCGTGCTGGGCGCGATCATCATGGGCCTGCTGGCGGGCGGGGTGGTCTCGGCGACATGATCGCTAGGCTGGCCGCATGACGGTGATCCTGCTGCGCCACGGTGTGTCGACCTCCAACAGCGCCCGCACCCTGGCCGGTCGCAGCACCGGCGTCGAACTCACCGAGCGCGGCGAGGAGCAGGCCAGGGCCGTGGCCGAACGCCTGGCCGGGCTGCCGATCGAACGCATCGTGCACTCCCCGCTGCTGCGCTGTCAGCGCACGATCGCACCGCTGGCGGAAAAGTTCGGGCTGGAACCGGTATTCGACGACCGGCTGCTCGAGGTGGACTACGGCGAGTGGACCGGCCGCCCCATCGCCGAACTGCTCGAGGAACCGCTGTGGAAAGTCGTGCAGCGCCATGCCTCCGGCGCGGTGTTCCCCGGCGGGGAGGGGCTGGCGCAGGTGCAGGCGCGCGCGGTCGCCGCGATCCGCGACCACGACCGCGCCCTGGCCGAGCAGCACGGCCGCGACGCGCTGTGGGTGGCGTGCACGCACGGGGACGTGATCAAGTCGGTCCTCGCCGACGCGCTGGGCATTCACCTCGACGGCTTCCAGCGCATCGTCGTGGAGCCCGCCTCGATCAGCGTCGTGCGCTACACCCCGACCGCGCCCTACGTATGGCGGCTCAACGACACCGGCGCCGACCTGTCCGCCCTCGCCGCGCAACGCCCCGCGGCGACATCGGCAACGCCCGGACCGGAGACCTCCGGGCCAGTCCCCGGTGGCGAGCTCGGCAATACCGGCAGTGCGGATAATGGGAATGCGGAGCGTCGAGATTCCTTGTAAACAACCGAGCGGTCGTTGTATGGAATCCCCGCACCGCGGGTAGTCGATCAGGGTCACGTATCAGGAGGTGCATGTGTCACGCGCAATCCATGTATTCCGCACCCCCGATCGTTTCGTCGCCGGGACCGTCGGTGAGCCGGGCGATCGCGCGTTCTATCTGCAGGCGGTGCAGGAACCGCGCGTGGTCAGCGTGCTGCTGGAAAAGCAGCAGGTCAAGGTCCTCGCCGACCGGATGGGTCTGCTGCTGGACGAGGTCGCGCGCCGCTTCGGCGCGGAAGTGCCCCCGCAGGCCGAGGATGTCAGCGACAACGCGCCCCTGGTCACCCCGATCGACGCCGAGTTCCGCGTCGGCACCATGGGCCTGGGCTGGGACGCCGACGCCGGGGCGGTGGTGGTGGAACTGCTGGCGATCACCGAGACCGAGGTCGACGAGTCGGTGGTGCTCGACGACACCGAAGAGGGCCCCGACGCGGTGCGGGTGTTCCTCACCCCGATCCAGGCCCGCGAATTCGCGTTGCGCTCCACCCGGGTGATCGCGGCGGGCCGCCCGCCGTGCCCGCTGTGCGGGGAGCCGCTGTCGGCGCGCGGGCACATGTGCGTGCGCACCAACGGCTACAAACGCGGTGACATCTTCGGCGCGGCCGAACTAGAGGAGTGATTCGGTGGCCGAGACCGGGGACGGATTCCACAGGGGCGAACTGACGGTGATCGGGCGGATCAGCACCGCCAGCAACGTGACCCTGGTCTGCGACGTCGACGACACCGCCACCGACGACGCGCCGCTGCGGGTGGTCTACAAACCGATCCGCGGCGAACGGCCACTGTGGGACTTCCCCGACGGCACCCTGGCCGGGCGTGAGGTGGCCTCCTACCTGATCTCCGAGGCCGTCGGCTGGGGCGTGATCCCCGAAACCATCCTGCGCGAGGGCCCTTTCGGGATCGGCATGGTGCAACGCTGGGTCGTCGGCGTGGACAACCACACCGACCGCGGCGACCGCCTGGACCTGATCGACCTGTGCCCCGCGGGCGCGGTGCCCGACGGATTCCGCGAGGTGCTGCGCGCGGTGGACGACGTGGGCAACGAAGTGTCACTCATCCACGCCGACGATCCGCGACTGCAGCGCGTGGCGGTACTCGATGTGCTGCTCAACAACGCCGACCGCAAGGGCGGGCACGCGCTGGAAGGGCTCGACGGGCAGGTCTACGGCGTCGACCACGGCATCTGCCTGCACGCGGAGTACAAACTGCGCACCGTGCTGTGGGGCTGGGCCGGTCAACCCCTCGGCGACGGCCTGATCGCGGACATCACCGCGTTCGCCAAGCAGCTGCCCGGCGCGTTCGCCGACACCCTCAGCGAGCACATCACCGACACCGAGATCGACGCGTTGATCGAGCGCACCCAGCAGTTGCTCGACGAACCGGTGATGCCGGTGCCGCGCACCTCCCGCCCCATCCCGTGGCCCGCCTTCTGAACCCGCCGCCGCGCAGGCCGGATTCCTGGCACAGTTGAAGCTTCGAACGCTCGGCGCCACGACGAGGAGGAAGCGATGCCCCACTCCACTCCGGACCGGGCGGCACCGGCGGTGCGGATCGTCATCGGCGCACCGACCTACCGCATCGCGCTGCACTACGTGCACCTCTACGACAAGAAGCCCTATCCCGACACCGACCTGCACCTTTACGACAACGGCGTCTACTGGCTGAGCTCGGCGGGGGAGAACCACTTCGGCGTCTACGTGCTCACCGAAGGCTCGGTGGACTCCGGGCGGTTCACCATGCGGTTCATCTCTTTGCCTTCCGCGGACTGGGGCGATACGGTCGCTTATCACGAACTCGAGTTCGACGTCGCCCGCGGCGAATTCACCCAGCTCGCCCTCGCCGACACCGATCCCGACATCCCCGAGCTGGACGGCACGTTCGCGATCACACCCAACACGATCACCGATCCCACCCGCCGCGCGGGCAGCTGATTCAGCGAAACCGAAATCATTGACATCCCACGATTTGCTGGAAGACGCAGGTCGCGACGGGCGAGCGCACCCGCCCGATGGTCGCGGGCACCGGGCCGGGGACCGATGACCCTCACCACACCTTTACCCTCGTAAGCATGCAGTCCTGGTCCGATACCGCCCTCCCCACCGTCCCCGGAGCAGGACCGCCGTTGCGGTTGTACGACACCGCCGACCGTCAGGTACGCCCGGTCACTCCCGGCTCCACCGCGACGATGTACGTCTGCGGCATCACCCCCTACGACGCCACCCACCTCGGTCACGCCGCGACCTATCTGACCTTCGATCTGGTCAACCGCCTGTGGCGCGACGCGGGCCACGACGTGCACTACGTGCAGAACGTCACCGACGTCGACGACCCGCTGTTCGAACGCGCCGCCCGCGACGGCGTGGACTGGCGCGAGCTGGGCGCCGCGGAGACCGATCTGTTCCGCGAGGACATGGCCGCGCTGCGGATCGTGCCGCCGCGCGACTACATCGGCGCCATCGAATCCGTCGACGAGGTCGTGGAATTCGTGCAGAAACTGCTGGCCTCGGGCGCGGCCTACGTCGTCGACGACGCCGAATTCCCCGACGTCTACTTCCGCGCCGACGCCACCGAGCAGTTCGGCTACGAATCCGGCTACGACCGCCCCACCATGGAGCGACTGTTCGCCGAACGCGGCGGCGACCCCGGCCGCCCCGGCAAACGCGACACCATCGACGCGCTGCTGTGGCGCGCGGCGCGTCCGGGCGAGCCGTCCTGGCCCGCCCCGTTCGGCCCGGGACGCCCCGGCTGGCACATCGAGTGTTCGGCGATCGCCTTGAACCGCATCGGCCCGGAATTCGACATCCAGGGCGGCGGCAGCGACCTGATCTACCCCCACCACGAATACTCCGCCGCGCACGCCGAGTCGCTCATCGCCGGGCGCCGCTTCGCCCGCCACTACGTGCACGCCGGCCTGATCGGGCTGGACGGGGAAAAGATGTCGAAATCGCGCGGCAACCTCGTGTTGGTCTCGGCGCTGCGCCGCGACGGCGTCGACCCCGCGGCCATCCGCCTGGGCCTGCTGGCCGGGCACTACCGCCAGGACCGGATGTGGACCGACGCCCTGCTCGAGCAGGCGCAGCAACGTCTGGACCTGTGGCGCGACGCCGCCGCCCGCCCGGCGGGCCCCTCGGCCGCCGACACCGTCGCCCGCGTGCGCCGGCACCTGGCCGACGACCTGGACACCCCCAAAGCGCTCGACGCGCTCGACAGCTGGGCGCGCCGAGCCCTCGACTACGGCGGCCAGGACACCGACGCCCCGGCGCTGATCGCCACCGCCGTCGACGGGCTACTCGGCATCCGCCTGTAGAACCGCTCCTCTTGCCCGCATCCCCTCGCCCGTGATGGGGTAACCGCGTGTGCAAGCTTCCCGGTGCGGGTCTGTTCGGTCCCGGCGGCAAAGTGGCGACCCTGGCGGCCGGTCGACTGCGGCCCGCGACCGACCCCGCCGATCCACGCACGATCGCGGCGCGTACCCGGTTCTTCGGCGCCGACACCGTCGACCCCGCCACCGGCGCACCGCGCGGCGACCGGGTCGTGCTGTCGTGGGCCGGCTGCACCACCTACGCCCTGGCCATCGGCGGTTCGGTTTTCCTGCTCGACGCCTGGGTGCCGCGGCTGACCAGCACCGGATACGTCCCGGCCACCCCGCAGCAGTTGGCGGACCTGGCGCCCGCGGCGATCTTCATCGGTCACGGGCACTTCGACCACGCGGGCGACGCGGGCCGCATCGCCCAGGCCACCGGCGCCACCGTGCACGGCACCGCGGAGCACTGCGCGGCGATCGCCGCGCAGGTCGGCGACCCGGCGTTCCCCACCGTCGCGCACGGTGACGCGCACACCCCGATCGGCACCCGGGAGGACTGCACCGTCGGCGCGGTCGAGGTCACCGTCGTGCGGCATCTGCACTCCGCACGCACCCCACCCGATCCCGCCGGCGGCTCACCACGGTTCTTCCCCCGCCCCGAACCGGGAATCGTGCGCACCCACCCGCCGACGCTCGAAGGCCTGCTGCAAGCGGTGCCGCGGCTGCGTGACGCCGAGGGCGGGGTACTGCTGTACCAGTTCCGGGTACCGGGGTTGTGCCTGGTGTGGCACGACTCGACCGGGCCGCTCACCGAACGCGCACCGCACGTGTTCGACGTCCTGGCCGCGCTACCGGCCACCGACGTGCAGATCGGCGCCGTGCAGGGCTACAACCAGATCAGCAACGGCCTGCGCGATCCCCGGACCTACGTCGAGGCACTGTCGCCGGGACTGTTCGTCCCGTCCCATCACGACAACTGGCTGCCCGGACTCACCGCGAGCGCGGCGACCTATGACGCGCCGCTGCGCGCGGAACTGGACAAGATCCCCGCGGCACGACGACCGGAACTGCGCGCATTACACGACCCCGCCGACTACATCCGGCCCCAGCGCCTCACGTTCACGCTGTAACGGCGCACGGCGGCGCCGATACCGGAATCGCCACTCCCGCAAGGGCGCGAACGGCAGCGCGCGACGCGAATCGAATTCCGATTCGCGTCGCCCGCTGCCCGGTCCGCCCCGATCGAACATTGCGTCTATCCGGGTGCCGCATCCGGACAAGTGTTGCCGCACCGTCTATTTCGGATCGAGCAGCGGCGATCGGGCCTCCTAGGCGGTCAATGCCGCGACGGCAGTGGCGTACATGGTGTTCTTGATCGCGGCGAGGGTGCCGGGATCTTTGGCGCCCAGCGGAGCGAGCAGGGCCACGGCGGTGTCGGTGACCGCTGTTTCGGCGGCGGTGGCGTCGACGATGTCGAGGGCCGCGGCGTCGATACCACCGAAGCGGCGGCCGGTGGTCATCGAGGCGACCGCGCTCTTCGGGGTGAGTTTGGCCTGGATGAGCGCGGCCATGCCGGGGGTGAAGCGGATGTGGATGTCGACTTCGGGGAAGCAGAAGTAGCCGCGGTCGGCACGCATGACGCGGTAGTCGTGGGCGATGGCGAGCATGGCGCCCGCACCGAACGCGTGGCCGGGCAACGCGGCGGCGGTGGGCATGGGGAAGGTGAGCATGCGGGCCAGCAGTGCCTGCACCTGCTCGACGTACCAGTCGGCGCGCTCGGCGTGGGCGCCGAGCCAGTCCAGGTCCAGTCCGTTGGAGTAGAACTTGCCACTCGCGGTGGTGACCAGGCCCTGGGCGCCGTCGGCCACAGCGGTGTCGAGGTGGGCGCCGACCTGGTCCAGGAAGTCCGGGGAGAAACGGTTTTCGTCGCCGCCCAGATCGAGAACGGCGATCTTGTCTTGATAGTCGAGGGTGGGCATTGGTGTTCCTTCCATTGAGGGTCGGTGGTGAGGGATCACACCGGCGGCGGGCCGACGGCGAGTACGGCGCGCACGGCGCTGCGCAGATATTCACGCGCGCGCGGATCCGCCAGCCGGTCACGGCGCAACAGCACGGCGGTGGGCAGATCGACCAGGCACAACGTCATGACGTCGACGGCGTGGCGATCGCCGCGCTGCCACAGCCGGCGTGACAGCCGCACCAGCAGCTCGACCAGCACCGCGTCGGTGGCCGCGAGGTCGGCGGCCACGCTGTCGGGCACCTCGCCCAGCAGCTCCTCGCGCCGCACCGCGAGCAGCAGCCGCGAGGAGTCCCGGTGGCGCTCGGCGAAGACGGCGGGCGCCTCGGCGGCCGCGACCACGGCCTCGACGTCGTCGTCGTGCCGATCCAGCGCCGCGGTGACCAAGGCGGTTTGCAGGTCGAGGAAGCGGCGCGCGGCGCGCAACCAGGTGCGGCCGAGCAGCTCCGCGCGGGATCCGAAGGTGTGGTAGATCGCGCCGTTGGAGATGCCGGTGGCGGCGGCGACCGCGCGGGTGGTGACCGCGGCGGGGCCGGAGCCGACGGCCAGTGATTCCGCGGCGTCGAGCACGGTGTCGGGGTCGTGCGTCCGGGGGCGGGGCATGCCGACACAATAACAGAGCGGATGCTCTGCTATCGAGCGCGTGGCGGCCGCGAGCGCATCACGTTCGGGCGCTAGATATTTCAGCAGGTAACAGGTACCGAAGAGTCTTCTCGGGATACGCTGCGGTACTTCCCGGGCTCGGTCCGGACGACGCTACGATGCGGTACTGTTCGGTCCCTGCCCCTGACCGAACGAAGAGAACGGCGCACGCATGTCACGAGTGGTCACCAAGGAGCAGTACTTCGACACCGGGTTGGAAGTGCTCGCCGAACTCGGCTTCAAAGGTCTCAACATCGGCGTGCTGTGCCGGCAACTCGGCGTCACCAGCGGGTCGTTCTACCACCACTTCGGCAGCTGGCAGGGATTCGTCGACGCCCTGCTCGAGCACTGGGAGAACCGCCAAGTGCGCATCCTGGGCACCATGCCGTTCAACAGGGGCAACCCCGACGACGACATCCGCGCGATGTCCGACCTCGCCGCCGGACTGCACCATGCCGCCGAAGCCGCCATCCGCGCCTGGGCGGCCAACGACGAATCGGTCAACCTCGCCCTCAAACGCGTCGACGAATCCCGCAGGCGCACCGTGCACAAAGCGGTCAAAGGCATCGTCCGCGACGACGACACCGCCGCCGTGGTCACCTCACTGGGCATGGCGATGCTCGTCGGCTACCAGCAGATCGCCGCGGGCGGGGAGAACCTGTCGCTGGACCAACTGCTGGCCGAATACGCGCGCTTGATCTACAGCCACGCCCAGCGCTGACCTTGCTCGGCTAGCCGAGCAGTTCATCGACATAACACCAACGCCACGCCTCGCCCGGCTCCACACTGCGCATCACCGGATGACCACTGGCCCCGTGATGCTTGGACGCGTGATTGCCCGGCGAGGAATCGCAGCAGGCCACGTGCCCGCACGACAGGCACATCCGCAGATGCACCCACGCCAGCCCCTCGGCCACGCACTCGGCGCATTCGTCGGGCCCGGCGTGCGCACGCACCAGCGGCGCGTCCCGCAGATGCGCGCACACCTCCTCGGCCACCGGCGCGGCCAACGGTTCCACGCGCTCCTCCTCGGCCTCATCGAAGCGATCGATGATCGACTCCTCCAGATCCAACTGCCCCAGCACATGCTGCAGGATCTGGTAGTCGACCGTGCCCGAATCCCGCACCCGCAACACCGATTCGCGTTCGGCACGCAACATCGCCAACCGCAGCCGCCGGTACTCCGCGGTGGGCGTCACCAGTTCCGATTCCGCCCGCCCCAGCCGCTCCCACGCCGCATTCGCCTTCCACGAAACGCGATCACGCAACGTCTGCACCACCCCGGGCGGCGTATCCGCCGTGATCTGCTCATCGAGCGCGGCCAAACCGGCCGCCGTCGCCTGCTGCAACACATTCGCCTTCTGCAACGCGTCCTCGGCGCGACTGGGCGCACGCAACCGCAGCCACCGCACCAGCCACGGCAGCGACGTCCCCTGCACCAGCAACGTCCCCGCCACCACCACCAGCGCCAGCAGCTTCAGCACGGCCAACAGCGGCGTGTCCTCCGACAGCAACAACACCGCCGCCAGCGTCACCACACCGCGCATCCCCGCCCACGACACCACGACCAGTTCACCGGCCGGCACCGCGGAACCGTTGCCGAGACTGCGCGACACCAGCGAGGAACCGAACACCCAGATCGGCCGCGCCAGCATCGTCACCGCCACCACCGCCAGCGCCGACCACACCAACGTGGCGTGATCGAGATCGCTGTGCCAAGCACCCTCCACGATCCCGCGCACCTGCAACCCGATCAACACGAACACCGCGCTCTCCAGAATGAACTGGATCGTCCGCCAATTGATGCGCTCGGCGATCCGCGACGCGGCACTCTGCCAAGCCGGCGCGTTGTGCCCGAGGATCATGCCGCACACCACCACCGCGATCACCCCGGAGGCATGGATGCTCTCGGCGGGCAGATACGCCGCGAACGGCGCGAGGAACGACAGGGTCGTGTCCATCACCGGATCGGTGATGCGCCGCCGCAGCATCGCCAGCAGATACGCCACGATCACCCCCACCGCCGCGCCGCCACCGGCCGCCAGCAGGAAATCCGCCCCCGCCTCCCACACCGACACCGTGCCCGCCGTCGCCGCCAGCGCGGTCCGCAACGCCACCAGCGCGGTCGCGTCGTTGAACAACGACTCGTCCTCCAGGATCGTCACGATCCGCCGCGGCATCCCGATCCGGCGCGCCACCGCCGTCGCCGCCACCGCGTCCGGTGGAGCCACCACCGCACCCAACGCGACCGCCACCGCGAAGGGCACCGGCAACAGCCACCACACCACCAGCGCCACGGCGAACGTCGTGAACAACACCAATCCCACCGACAACAACGCGATCGTGCGCACATTCGCCCGGAAATCCACCAGCGACGTGCGGATCGCAGCGGTATACAGCAAAGGAGGCAGGAAACCGAGCAGAATGATCTCCGGCTCCAGGTGGATCTCCGGCACGAACGGCAGATACGACGCCGCCACACCGCCCACCGTCAGTACCAACGGTTCGGAGACCCCGAACCGGCGCGCCAGCGCCGCCAACGCGGCCGCCGACGCGACGAGAACAACCAAGCCGATCGCGACATGCACGGTGGAATTCTCGCAGAGCGCACGATCGGCAAACCGCCCGCGCGGTAGATGACACGTGCGCGGTCGGCCGAACTACTGTGCCCGGCGCACCCACGCGCCATGCTTGTCGACGACAAGGAGGTAGACATGGAGGAGTTCGCGTCCTGGCGGGCGAACGGACGACGCCACACTCATCGCGGCCACCAGATCTTCTGGCGCGACGGAGGCTCAGGCGCCGACGGGACGCTGGTATGCATCCACGGATTTCCCACCGCCTCGTGGGACTGGCACCGGATCTGGCCCGGTCTGTGCGAACGCTTCGCCCGCGTCATCGCCCCCGACATGATCGGTTTCGGCTGGTCGGCCAAACCCCGCCACTACGACTACCGCATCACCGACCAAGCCGACCTCCACGAGAACCTGCTCCGCGAACAAGGCATCGGCCGATTCCACATCCTCGCCCACGACTACGGCGACACCGTCGCCCAAGAACTCCTGGCACGCGACGCCGAACGCCGCGCGGCAGGCGACGAATCGCTGGTGATCGAATCGGTGTTCCTGCTCAACGGCGGCCTGTTCCCCGAGGCCCACCGCGCGCGGCCGGTGCAGCGACTGCTGGCAGGCCCCCTCGGCCCGCTCGTCGGCGTCCTGGGCACCGAACGCACCTTCCACCGCAGCCTGGCCACCGTGTTCGGGCCCGACACCAAACCCACCGATATCGAACTGCACCAATTCTGGCTGCTGTGGTGCAGCAAACACGGAAAACGCAACGGCCACAAACTCGTTCGCTACATGGCCGAACGCCGCAAACAGCGGCAGCGCTGGGTGGGCGCACTGCAACAGGCCCAGATCCCGATCCGGCTCGTCGACGGCGTCACCGACCCCGTCTCCGGCGGCCACATGGCACACCGCTACCGCGAGCTCATCACCGACCCCGACGTGGTGGAACTGCCCCGAATCGGCCACTACCCACAACTGGAAGCACCGGAACAGACCCTCACGGCCCTGCTGGAATTCCACGCCGACCGAGTACACAAGCCCACCGCCTGAATCCCTCCGGCGAACCGTGTTCCGGACCGGCTGCCAGGCCGGTCCGGAACACTATCGTGTAGACGACCGTCGAGGATGGGGCCGCCCCACCCGAAACAGGTTCGCGTGCAAACACTCTCGCGTTCCCACCCGAGCACCGAAGGAGCCGCCCGATGCCCGCCGCCGACCTCCACCTGGACACCATCGAACTCGACCGCACCGGGCGAGTACTCACCGCACGCGTCGTCGCACCCCCACTCAACTTCGTCACCCCCGTGGTCGTCCGCGACCTCGACACCCTCACCGCCACGGTAGACACCGACGACACCATCGGCGCGGTCGTGCTCACCGGGGGACTACCCGGCCGCTTCCTCACCCACGCCGACCCCGCCGCCCTCGGCGGCATGATCGACCGGCCACATCCCTTCGTCCCCGCCCGCGCCGCGGCACCGTTCCTGCGCGCCGCCGCGGCCGCGCTCCGCGTCCCCGGCGCGACCGACCTGGTCGAACGCCACGGCGGCGGCCTCGGCGCGGGCCTGGTCTGGGGCCACCGCTGGAAGCGCACCACCTTGCGGATGAACCGCTCCCGCGTCGCATACCTCGCCGCCATCAACGGACCCGCCCTCGGCGGCGGCCACGAGATCGCGCTGGCCTGCGACCTGCGTTACGCCGCCGACACCGAGCACGTGCGCCTCGGCCAGATCGAGACACTCGCCAACCTCATCCCCGGCGGCGGCGCCACCCAACGCCTCACCCGCCTGCTCGGCGCCGCCAAAGCCATCGAGATCACCCTCGAGGGCACACCCTTCACCGCCCGGGAAGCGCTGCGCCTGGGACTGATCCACCGCCTGCTCCCCGCCGAGGACCTGCTCGCCGAAACCAATGCCACCGCCGCACGGCTGGCCGCCCGCAACCCGATCGCCATCGCCGAACTCAAACGCGCCGTCTACTTCGGCTCCGACAAATCCCTCTCCCGCGGCCTGGACGCCGAACAAGCCGGATTCATCTCCGTCGGCACCACCGCCGCGGCCGCCCGCACCACCAAAGCCTTCTTCGAAGACCTCGACCGTCTCGCCGACACCCCCTTCCTCGCCGACCCGCAACCATGGTTGGACGGCACCCGCGTCGACCAGGTGAGCAAGTGACCGGCCGCGCGGCCGCCGCTCACACCCGCGCGCTGAACCCGGACCGCTACCGGCAGGGGAGGACGAGACCGACCACGACGCGGTGAACCCATGCGGCGCCTTCGGAGGCCTGCTCCCGCCGTATCGCAACGGCGACAGCTATCGGTCGGCGGCGTGCAGTGGCTTGCGGTGCAGGACCAGCTTGGTGGTGTGCGCCTTGTACGCCTCGGGCGCGTCCTCCCAATCCGCGGTCAGGGTAGTGACCTGCTCGGCGGGGAAGTACTGCCGGGCAACGAAATCCAGCACTTCGGGCAGGATCGGCTGGGTATTCGAGACGCCGATCTTCAGGGTGGCGTCATTATAATCTGCGGACGCTACTATATGACAGCCGTCATAGACAAGGAGGTAGCGATGCCGAAATCCCCGGACTCACGCCAAAAGCTCGTGGCCGGAGCGGCCGATATGATCCGGCGACGCGGCCTCAACGCCACCAGCGTGCGCGAATTGGCCAAGCACGCCCACGCACCGCTGGGATCGACCTACCACTACTTCCCTGGCGGCAAGACCCAACTCGCCACCGAAGCGGTCACCTTCGCAGGCGAACTCACCGCGACGCTGCTCGCTCGCGAACTCGAGAACGGACCCCTCCAGGGATTACGCGTCTTCCTACAGATGTGGCGAAAGCTGGTGGTGGACTCCGACTTCCGAGCCGGATGCCCCGTGCTGGCGGTCGCGATCGAAGACCTCCCCGAAACCGAAGGGGCGCCACACGAAGCAGCGGCCGCCGCCTTCGGCCGCTGGACCGACCTGCTGACATCCTCGCTGCGCGAACACGGCGCCGACCCCGCCGATGCCGAACTCACCGCCACGCTGATCGTCACCGCCGTCGAGGGAAGCGTGGCGGTGTGCCGCGCCGAGCGCAGCACGCGAGCGCTGGACCGCATCAGCCGAAAGCTCGAACTGATCGTCCAGGACACGATCGCGCGGACGCACGAGGAGAACTGATCGCGCCGCGATCCACCAGCATGCGCTAACTCCCTCAACCGCAGCCGGTGCAAAATGGCACGACCCGCACCCCTCAAGCAGTAGGCGCGGGCTCACGCTCACTCACGCCGACCTGCTCCCCGGAACCGACCGGCGCCCGCGTCACCGCCACCCAGGTGTTGTTCACCGCCGCCGTCCCCGAAAACGTGTCCGTCAACGCCGGATCGTGCAGCAGGTTCACATTCGCCCCCGGCAACGACGCCGCCACCGTCCACCCGACACCCGGCTCCTGATGCCCCCACCCATGCGGAATCGCCACCGTCCCGACCCGGATATCATCACTGACCTCCACCGGCACCACGATCGACCCGGTCCGCGAACGCACCGTCACCGGCTCACCGTCCCGCAACCCCCGCGCCGCGGCGTCCTGCGGATGCATCAGCGCCGTACAGCGATCCCGCCCCTTCACCATCGAAGGCACATTGTGCAACCACGAATTGTTGCTGCGCAGATGACGCCGCCCGATCAACTTCAAGTCATAGCCGTCCACCGGCACGGTCACCGCATTCCCGCGCTGCGCGTCCGCCAGGACCTCACGCGCCGCCGCCACGAAATCCTCCGGCGCCACCTGCACCTTCCGATCCTTCGTCCCCAGCAACGACCGCAACCTCGGCCGCAACGGCCCCAAATCGATCCCACCCACCGCCGCACGAGCCTTACCCACGGTCAACCCCTTGCGGCCCCGCCGCAACACCCCGTACGGCCCCGCCGCGATCCCGAGCGCAGCGATCCGCACCGGACTCACCCGATCGAACAACCCGTTGAGCACCCGCGCGGTGAACCGACGAGCAGGCAGCGGCACCACCTCGGTGACCAGCCGCGCCATGATCTGCCAATCCTCCAGCCCATCGGCAGGCGGCTCGAACACCCGCGCGTCGAAACGCAAGTTGTTGCGCACACTGAACACCGGGAACAGGATGTTGACGTCCTCCCGCTCCAACGGCGAGATCGGCGGCAGGATGATGTCCGCGTGCCGCGTCGTCTCCGTGATGTACATGTCCACGGCCACATAGAAATCCAGCGAGTCCAGCGCCGCCCCCAGCCGGCCGCGCTGCGGCGTCGACAACACCGGATTGCCCGCATACGTGATCATCGCGCGGATCCGGCCCGGCCCATCGGTCAGCATCTCCTCCGCCAGCGCCGCCACCGGCAACTCCGAACGAAACGACTTGTAGGTCCCGGAACTATCCGTCCACGCCCCGTACCCCACCGGCAGATACTTCGCATACCGCGCCGCATCGATCGGCGGCGTCGCGAACATCTGACCGCCCGCCCGATCCAGATTGCCCGTCACCGCGTTGATCGTGTTCACCAACCAATGCGTCAGCGTGCCGGTCACCTGCTGACACACCCCGATTCGCGCGTACAGCACCGCCGAGGACGCCGCCGCGTGCTCCCGGGCCAACCCGCGAATCGTCTCCGCATCCACCCCCGCGTACACCGCCATCTGCTCCGGAGACGCCTCGGCCACCAGCGCGCACAACCGCTCCCAGCCTGTGCTCGACGCCCGGATCGCCTTCTCGTCGCACAGATCCTCGGCGACCAGCACATGCAACATCGCCAGCAGCAGATACACATCCCCGCCCGGCGCCACCGCGACGTGCTGATCGGCCAGCCGCGCCGTCTCGGTCCGCCGCGGGTCGATCACCACGACCTTCCCACCACGCCGCCGCACATCCCGAATCCGCTGCTTCGCATTCGGCATCGTGGTCACCGAACCGTTCGACACCGCCGGATTCGCACCCAGAATCACCAGCCGATCGGTGCGATCGATGTCGGTCACCGGCATCAGCACATTCGAGCCGAACATCCGCCACGCGACGAACTCCTGCGGGAACTGATCGATCGACGAGGCAGAGAAGAAATTCCGCGTCATCAGCAACGTCCGCAGCAGCACCGCATACAACACCGACGAACTATGGGCCGCCGGATTGCCGAGATACATGCCGACCGCACTGTTCCCGTGCTCGCGCCGCACCTGCCGCAACCGCTGCCCGATCTCGCGGAACGCCTCGTCCCAGCCGATCGGCTCGAACGACGAACCCACCCGCCGCACCGGCGTACGCAACCGATCCGGGTCATGGTGCAACCCGCCCATCGCCGTCGCCTTCGGGCAGATGTACCCCTTCGACAGCACGTCCTCGGGATTACCCTCGATCCGCGTCACCTGGTCATCGGAGACTGTGACGAGAATTCCGCAGTGCGCCTCACACAACGTGCACTGCCGGGCGATGGTGGTAGCACTCATGTTCCACAGGCTAACCGGGTACACCACATTCCGTACAGGGCTGTACGTAAGATTGACGCGGGTACACCCGCGACCGCTGCGCGCGCGATCCGGGGCTGCGCTGACATCGCCGGGCGCACACCATACTTTCACCGCCACACAAACCATTTCGGACGTCTACAGACCTCATGATCACGCCGTCCGGTCGGCCGACGACCTCTCGGCTCCGAGCTGAGCGATCAGGGTGAGCATCCGAGACGATTCGCGCCGCCGCGACTCAGCTCCAGGACACCGACGACGACGCGGCCACCGAGAGTCATGGCGGGGGGTAAACCCAGCCCTTAACCGTCACCGTGACGATTAGGGCTGAATTTCAAGGGGAGATCGGCAGGGGAGACGAGCTACGCCGTCGGTACCCCGGCGACTTCACGGGCGGCAGGCGCCGGCCTCGTCGCCGCGAATCCCGGCAGGAATCGGTTCACCACGGGAATCATCAGGTGAATCAGCGGGCCGATCCCGAAGGCGTACACCAGCGTTCCGATGCCGACGCTGCCGCCGAGAACGAACCCCGTCGTCAGCACGGACACCTCGATCGCCGTGCGCACCACCCACACCGATCGCCCGGTTCGCCGCACCAGTCCAGTCATCAGTCCATCACGCGGTCCCGGACCCATGCCCGCGCCGATGTACAACACACTCGCCACCGCGTTGAGCACGACGGCGGCCCCCATGGCGCCGACCCGCACCGCGAGCAGATCCCACGACGGCAGCCACGCGAGCCCGGCATCGACCGACACGGCGATCACCACCACATTGCTCACCGTGCCCAAGCCGGGCATCTGCCGCAGCGGAATCCAGGCCAACAGCACCGCGACACCGGTAACCGCCGTGACAGCACCGAAACTGATCGGCACCTGCCGCGCCACGCCTTGATGGAACACATCCCACGGATCCAGTCCGAGCCCCGCCCGGACCATGACGGCCATCGAGAACCCGTACAACCACAACCCGACATACAACGCGATCAACCGACGAACCAGCACCGACTCAGCCTGCCCGCAACTGGACACCACAACCAGAGCCAATCACCGATCACTGGACCTCGAAACAACAACCACCGAAGTCAACCGTCACTCCGGAGCAGCCCCCAATTCGTCACTGTGACGTTTATATGCAACTGGGATATAGACCAGGGGAGCCCACTCTAGGGAAAACCCAAGAATCACCAACCGAGCCAAGAATCACCGGAAAATTTCCACCAAGCGGACAAACGCGCCAAGAGGGTTCGACCGCCCGGCATCGAACACCGCCCACCCGAGAGCCCGTAGTCGATCCGACAGCGCCGCGCGGGCAGCGAATGACATACAGCGGCAACGACGTACCGCGGTAAGCAGCTCCTACGACCCGCGCCGAAATTGCGCCGATAATCAACATTATGTCAACTAGCGCTTCCCCTGGCACCTTCGGACCCTTCCCTTACCCGAGCGACCCCTACGGCTCGACAGTCAGATGAGACGTATCGGCGAGGCTGAGCACCGCGCGGTTGCGCCAGTAATCGTCGTGCCGCAGATGCGTGATCGCGCCGGGTGCGGTCGAGAACGAGACGAAGCCGACCGCCTCGACCGGCACCATCATCCACGTGGTGAGGACGAATGTCAGTGCGTAACCGTGCGTGACGACGATGTGGTCATGGTCCGTGTCGGTCATCAACTCACGCACACACGCCTCCACACGGGTCGCGACCTCACGCCGCGTCTCCGCCCCAGCGATAGGACCGCGATGGTCGAGCCGATCATGATCCGGCGCGGGGATCTGGCGCTGCGCGAGCCATGTGTTCGGTCGACCGCCCGCCTCCCCGAAGCTGATCTCCCGCAGCCGCTGATCCGCCGTAACCGGAACGCCGAGCGCGGCCGCCAGAATCTGCGCGGTCTCGGTGCACCGAGCCAGATCCGACGTCGAGATCCGCACCGGCCGAATCGCTCCGTCACGCCGCCGCACCAACTCCGCTGCCACAAGGTGGGCGTCGCGCCGGCCGCGCGCCGTCAACCCCGAGTCGTACCATCCGCCGACCAGATCATGTTCGGTGTGCTCCGCGTGCGGATGACTCACGACGTACAGGTCCTGCATGCAACTCCCCCTGATTCGATATCGCGCGCCCAGGCCCTTGCCGACCCACTGTATTGCGGTCGGACCGCATCTCGGATGCCGGTCTCGGCGCCGGACCCAACCCCGAACGTGGTCCGGCGCCGAGGTCTTCGAGCTCAGGCCAAGATCTCCGCCAGTTCCGCGTGCAGATCGAACAAAGCGGGAATCTGATCCGCCGGACGGCGTCCCATACCGCACTCGGTGGCGATGCCGAACGCGGCGACCGCGGAACGGGCGGCTTCGATGCGCTCCAGCGCCCCCGCACGGCCGTCGGTGGCGTGCACCAAGCCCAGGTACAGGTCGGTTTCGGGTGCAAGGACGAGGTCGGCGAGTGGCTTGAAATAGTCGGTGTCGGTACGTGAACGTGGAACCGGCAGGTGGAGCCAGTTGACCGGCCGGTCCAGCCCGGCCACGATCCGGGCGGCGACCGCCGCAAGCCGGCTGGTGTCGGTGGGCTCCGCGAAATGACGGTGACCGAAATCGCCGTAGCAGAGGTGGTAGCCGAGCTCGACCGCTTCGGGCACCGCGGCACCCAGCCGGACGAGCCGCTGCCCCACTTCGTCGAGCTGCGTCCGGTAGTCCGACCCGAACCACGAAGGGAAGATCCCCTCGAAGATGGCGAACTCGACCGCGGCATCCCATTGCACCGCGAGGTCTTCGGCCGGGATCGCGGCGACGATGGCGGCGAGTTCGTCGAGCAGACGCGCCTCGTATCTGCGTTCCAACTCCCCCTGCGGTCCCGCGACGAATGCCCCGATCACCGCGATAGGGGTCGGCAAACTCACCTGGAAGCGGACGCCCGCCGGGATCGTCCCGTCCTCGCGCAACTGCCGGAACACCTGCCAGGATTCCAGGGCCGCCTCCGCGTAGCCCAGCGGACCGAAGTCGATCGACGCCGCGTCCACGCCGGGCTTGGGCTGCACCCGTTCGCTCGGCCCGTACTCCGGGCTCGGCGGCGGAACGGTTTCCAGGTCGGGATGCGCCTGCATCTTCGGCAGCTGCCACACCACCCAGTTGTCCCGGATCCCGGTCTCACCATCCGGGATGCGTTTCAAATGCGGCCCGATCCGCCGCGCCGCTTCAGAAAAGACCGTCCGCGCGTCCGTCAACGGGACACTGCCGCACAGATGAACTCCGCGCCCCTCACCCACCGCAACCTCCTACACATGGCCTACCGCTGATCGAGCCGACCTGCTCGAAACCAGACATTTGCCACATCGATCCCCGAAACTCGGAGCCGGAGCGGGCAATCGACCAGGTCGTACTACGCGATGCAGCGTAGGCCCGCACTGATGGCCCAGATCCCCAGTTCTGGGAAACAACCGGCGATCGGTTCACTGGCGGGACACCGGCGAGGCGACTCCCCTGTCCCCCGGCCGAACCGAATCGTTCAGGGCGCTTGCCGAACATGCTGTCGGGCAACAAGAATCACGACATGACGGTCGAACCTCCGGCGGTCACCGCTGTACGCCATTCGCCGACCCCGGCATTCACGGGCCGCTCAGGAGGTTGTGCCACATCTGCGAACTACTCATCATGGTCAACGGCCTCCCCGGCTCCGGAAAGTCGACATTGGCCGCACCCCTGGCACGGGAACTCGGCGCGCACTTGATTTCCAAAGACCTGATCAAGGAGGCGCTGAGTTCCGGGCTCGACGACACCACTGTGCTGCCGAACATCGGCACGATCGCGATGGAGGCGGGGTGGGCGCTCGCCGCCGCACTGCCCGGCGTGGTCCTGGTCGACTCCTGGTGGTTCAAGCCGCGCGACGCGCGCTATGCCGCCACCGGGCTCGCGACTTCCGGCGCCACACGCGCGGTGGAGGTCTGGTGCGCGGTGCCATCCGAGGTTGCCCGTGCGCGATTTCGCGGCCGCACGCGCGCTGATCTCTACCAGGACGACGCGCATCTGGCGCAGGATTGGGACCGATGGGCGCGATTGGCCGAACCCCTCGCGCTCGCTCCGGTCGTCACCGTCGACACCACCGCTCCGATCGACTGTGCGGAACTCGCACGCCGGGTGATGGCCGCGGCGACAGTCGCCATCGGCGACGTCTTCTAGCGAGATCATCTGCTATCCGGATTGCCTTGCACTACCGAGAGCCCCCGGTTCCGTGCTTCTTTTGGATGGTCTGGATTAGTCGGGTTAGGTGCTGATAAATCTTATACATGTATAGATGCGCATAGGAGCGTACCGCCATCTTTCTTTGCCCTCGGCTGGGATGCGAGACTTTGATGAAACCGTCAGCGACTGATCAGCTTCGGCGGCACCTTGCCACATCTTCGCACCTGAGCCTCACGGACGCCGCACCGCACCAGCACTCCCCTAGTTCATCACAGCCCAGAAAGCCCCCCCCCCCCCC
>NZ_BDBM01000013.1 GCF_001612985.1 Nocardia gamkensis NBRC 108242
GCATCGGGCTGCTCCCCCGCGCGACAACGGCATTCGCGAACCCATAGCAAGCTGAACTAACGTTCGAATGGTGCTTGGACATTCACATGCGACCAGTGGCGCGTTGGCCTGGTCGGCGGCAGTGGCGACGCTGCCGGTAACGATCTTGACGTTTCCGGCTCTCCAGGATGCGACGGGACATCTCGGTACCGTCGATCTGTTGCTGGGGGTCTTTCTCACCGCCGGAGCCGCGTTGCTGCCCGATGCGGACCACCCCCAGGGCACGATCTCGCACGCCCTCGGTCCGATCACGCACACTGCGTGCAAGCTGATCTCCTGGGTCTCGGGCGGCCATCGCGGTGCCACCCACTCCTTGGCATTCGTCGCGGCCGTCGCCTACGGCACGTGGGCAGGCGAGCACTGGCTCGGACGCTGGTTCACCCTGAGCCTGGTCTTCTTCCTGCTGGCCCTGGCCGTGCGCGCACTACATCTGTGCCCGTCCGGCAACAACTTCAAGGCGTGGGGTCCGATCGTGGCGCTCGCCTCCGCGGGCACCTTCGCGATGGAGCATTGGATCGCCGACAAGCCGGTCTGGTTGCCGTTCGCGGTGGGGCTGGGCGCGCTGGCCCATCTGATCGGCGACTGCCTCACCGAGCGTGGCTGCCGCCTGTTCTGGCCCTTCGACCTCCGCGTCAGCCTTCCCATCATCGATCGCACCGGGAACAAGGTCGAAACCTTCATCGTGGCACCACTGTTCACGCTCGGCACACTGGCCATCCTCTGGTACACCATCACACACCAGCCCTGATACCTCGGCGCTGCTGTCCAGGCGTTGCCCGTCCCGGCTCCGGCGAGGCGGTCGTGACGAACGCCGGCAGCAGCGCCATCCCGGGCGAACCTGCCTGCTTCGCGTAGCCCACCGCCGAATCCGTTTCGTCGGACCCCTCCCCTCCTTGCTGTTTTGAATGTTCTGGAGCTGGGCGGGGTCTATGGGATACACATTGTTAGATGCGCATATCTACGTAAGAAGATGTTTTTCTTACCCGCCGTTGCCCACCTCCTCGAAGCGGGCCTGCATCGCGTTTCCCCGGAACTCCGCGCTCACGGGGCTACCCTGATGCCATGCTCGCCTCGACCATGCAGCCGCAGCGGTGGACGCCGCCGCCCTCCCCTGCTCGGGCACGTCGAAGCCGCAGTACCCCTCCCCTTCCGGGAGTACGGCGTCTCGAATTGCCCGGCGCCGGACCGGAGGATGTGGTGCTCTCCGCCGACGGCAGGATCATCGCGGGCGTAGCGGGCGGTGCGATTCTCAGCATCGATCCGGCGACCGGAGACGTACGGGAGCTCGCGAATACCGGCGGCCGTCCGCTCGGTCTGCATGCGGACGCCGATGGACGGCTGTTGATCTGCGATTTCGAGCGTGGACTGCTGGAGCTGGACACTTCGGGCGCGCTGACCGTACTGGTGGACGAGATCGATGGAGAGCGACTCCGATTCGCCAGCAATGTCGTGCGCGATCCCGACGGCACGATCTACTTCTCCGCGTCGTCGCGCCGGTACTCACTCGACGAGTACATGGGCGACATCCTGGAGCACTCCGGTACCGGTCGCTTGTTCCGCCGAGATCCCGCGGGCAAGGTGGAAACGCTCATTCACGATCTGCAGTTCGCCAACGGCGTCGTCCTCGCGCCCGATCGTTCCAGCGTCGTCGTCGCGGAGACCGGCGGCTACCGGCTCACGCGCTATTGGCTCACCGGCCCGAAGGCGGGCACGCAGGAACGGTTGATCGAGAATCTGCCGGGTTTTCCCGACAACCTGGGGCTCGGCAGCGACGGCCTGATCTGGATCACCCTTCCTTCGCCGCGAAATCCGTTGCTGGACCGCCTCCTTCCACTTCCGGGCATTCTGCGGCGCATCGTGTGGACGCTGCCGGAGTGGGTGCAGCCGAAGCCGGCGCGGACGGTGTGGGTGATGGCGGTCGATTTCGAGGGTGAAGTCGTGCACGACCTCCAGATGGAGGGCACCGATTATTCGATGGTGACCGGTGTGGTCGAGCAGGACGGCGTGCTGTATCTGGGCAGCCTCAGTGAGCGGGCGGTGGCCGTGTCGCGAGTGCCGTAGGACTCCTCCGCCCCACTTTTTCAGTGCACACTTGTACACTCATGCCATGACGGAAGAGGCGCGCCGACGGCAGGCGGAGGTCAGAGCGCTGGCCCGGCTGGCCGGTGACGAACTCGGTGGAGCGGTCGACGGGATCGCGGCCGTGCACCGCGCGATCGCGCGGCGAGTGTTCGCGGCCGTGCGCTGGGGCGTCGGCCCGGCGGCGGCTCCGGTCGAGCTGATGCACGATGCGATCGCCGAGAGTGTCTATCGTGTGGTCAGCCGATCGGCGGTGGCGGCGGGCATGGTCGCGGAACGGACCGCGGACCTGCCGGGGGCCGCGCCGTCACGCACGGTGTACGGGTCGGGTTTGCTCGCCGCGGTGCAGGGACTCATCGGTGACGAGCTCGAGCGGGAGCGACCGATTCTGGCCGGGCCGATGACCTTCCGGATCGACGGCGCTCCCGTGCCCGCCGAGCTGGTCGGCGCGCGTGTGCGGCGACCGGGTGCGCATATCGTGGTTTTCCTGCACGGGTTGGTGGAGACCGAGCACGCGTGGCGGTTGGGCGGCGGGCCGACCTATGCCGAGCGATTGGAGTCCGATACGGGCTGCACGGCGCTACAGGTCCGGTACAACAGCGGTCTGCACATCTCGGAGAACGCGGCACAGTTCAGCGAACTGATGCAATGCCTGGTCGAGCGGTGGCCGGTACCGGTCGAGCGGGTTTCTCTGGTGGGTCATTCGATGGGCGGGCTGGTCGCGCGGGGCGCGTGTTTCGTGGCGAGCGAAGCCGGGGTGCCGTGGGTGGAGCTGGTGCGGCAGGTGGTGTGTCTTGGTTCACCCCATATGGGCGCGCCGCTGGAGCAGTTGGTGCACTACGCGTCGGCGGCGCTGGTGCGGTTGCCGGAGACCCGGCCGTTCGGGCAGCTGTTGCGTCGTCGCAGCGGAGGCATTCGTGATCTTCGGGATGGCTCGTTGGTGGACGAGGATTGGCGGGATCTGGATGCCGACGCGTTGCGTCGCCGGGTGATCCGCGAGGTGCCGCTGCTGAGGAGTGCGGAGCACTATTTCGTCACGGCTACCGTCACGCGCAGTCCGCGGCATCCGCTTGGCCGCGTGATCGGTGACGGGCTGGTTCTGACACCGAGCGGCGGCGGGCGGAACCGGACGCGTCGGATCGGCTTCGACGTGGACAAGGGGATGCATCTCGCGTCGGCGCATCACTTCACGTTGCTCAATCATGATGCGGTCTACCGCGCGCTGCGCGCCTGGTTGACCTCGGAAGCGGCGGCGGTTTCCGGCGAAGTGTCCTGTTGAGCGATCCTCGGGCGGGACAGGGCGTTGCCGTGTCCCGCCCGGGCGTTCAGAGGAGGTCTTCGGGGTCGGCGTCGGCTTCGAGGCGCACGTCTTCGGCGAAGTGGGATTCGGGGTCGGCGTGGTCGGTGTTGGCGGCGTAGAGCAGCAGGCAGCCGCGGATGCCGTCGAGGAGGTCTTCCAGGAGGTCGAGGGCGGGGCGGGCGGGGTCGAGGCGGCTGATGCGGAAGCCGGTGAGCATCGCCTCGCGGGTGTCGGCGTCGACGCCGAAGCGGTGGGCTTGGGTTTCGATTTCGGCGACGCGGGCGACGAGGCTCCACGGGGCCGGGACGCGGCCTTCGTGCACGGCCATCGCTTCGGCGATCAGTTCGAGGACGACTTCGGTGGGGGTGTCGCCCGCGGCGAGTCGTTCGAGGACGAGGGTGGGGGTCTCGACTTGGAGTGCTTCGATGTCGTCGGCTTCGGCGACGACATCGGTGGTGGGTACGCTGGCGGCCTCTCCGGCGACTTCGGCGGCGGCGTAGAGCCAGTGCGCCGCGGCGACGGAGGCGGAGGCGGGGTCGAGTTCGGTGAACAGTTCGATGCTGCCGAGCGGGTCGGCGCGCAGGAGTGCGTCGGCGGCGTGGACCTGGGCCGGGGAGACGTCGGGGCGGGACAGTTCGACGGCTTGGCGGGCGCGGGCGGAGAGGTCGCCGCGTTCGGCGGATTCGATGGCTTCTTGTTCGGTGCGTACTTCGGCGGCGATGGTGTCGAGCAGGGCGTCGTCGTCGATGTCGTGCAGGGTGCGTCCGATGCGGTGGGCGGATTCGACGACGCCGCTGTAGGAGACGAGCAGTCCTTCGTCGGTGGGCAGGTGGGGGCTGCGCAGTCCGGTTTCGACTTCTTTGAAGTTCCGGCGTTCTTCGGCGCGGCGCCATGCTTCGCTGTTGGGGACGTCGGGGTCGCCCGCGGCGCTGGCCGGGTGGGTGTAGGTGCGCCATTGGAACCGCGAGAGGGTGGTGAGGTTCGACGCCAGATCGGTTGCCTGGTCCTTGGTCACCTGCGGGGGCAGGGTGGCCACCGTCTGGGCGAGGTCGCCTCGTCCGGTCGCCCAGGTGGCGACGAGGGCGGCGCGGTCGGCATCGAATGCGTATCTGGTCACTGGGCAAGTCTGGTCGATCGGCGGCGGATGCGCTCGGTCAATTGCTTCGCTCGTGTGAGGTTGTGCGGCGTTTCGCCTGGACGCGCTGGAAGGATGGGGGCATGACTGTCGATCATGGTGCTCCTGGTGACGGGCCTTCGGTGCCGCCGCCGCTGGCGCCGGTGTTGTATCCGGCTCGACCTTCGGCTGCGGAGGAGGCGAGAACCGTTGCGGCGTCGGTGAATACCGCGACGCTGGCGAGTTCGGCGGCGGATGGTTCGCCGTGGGCGTCGTTGGTGACGTATGGGTTGTCGGCGGGGCAGCCGGTGTTGTGTGTGTCGCGGCTGGCCGAGCACGGGCGCAATCTGGCCGCGGACGGGCGGGCGAGCTTGGCGGTGGTGGCGCCGGATCCGCCTGCGGACCCGTTGGCGGGGGCGCGGATCACGCTGTCGGGTGTGGTGGAGAGGCCGGTGGGTGGGGAGGCGGTCGCGGCGAGGGAGGCGTATCTGGCGGCGGTGGCGGCGGGGCGGATGTACATCGATTACAGCGATTTCTCGTTGTGGGTGTTGCGGGTGCGGCGGGTGCGCTGGGTCGGCGGGTATGGGCGGATGGATTCGGCGAGTGCGGAGGAGTATGCGGCGGCGGAGCCGGATCCGGTGATTCCGGTGGCGGCTCGGGCGGTGGCGCATCTCAATGATGATCATGCCGAGGCGTTGCTGGCGATGGCGCGGCGGTTGGGCGGGTACCCGGATGCCACCGGGGCGAGTTGTGAGCGTGCCGACCGATACGGTTTGGATTTGCGGGTGGTGACGCCGCGGGGTGTGGCTCGCACCAGGGTCGGGTATGCGGAGCGGATCGACGCGGTCGAGGAGTTGCGGGCGGCGACGGTGGAGTTGGCGCGGCGGTCGCGGATGGTGTGAGCGCGGATCGTGACGGTTGCGCGACCGGCGACACGCGATTTCCTGCCCGGGCAGTCAGCAATCTGACAGCTACGCTACGGCGATGCGTACACGCACTCATCGGCGCGGGTTCGCCGCGCTGTCGGCTGCCGCGGCGGTGCTGATGGCTTCGGGTGTTTCCGCTGCTCAGCAGAGTCCGGCGCTGCCCGCGTTCGATGCGGAGTTCCTGTGGGGTGTGGCGTCGTCGGGGTTCCAGTCCGAAGGTCGTGCGCCGGACAGCAACTGGTCGCGTTTCATCGCGGCTGGTGGGACGGCGGATCCGTATCGGGATTCGGTGGACTTCGCGCGCCGCTATATCTCCGATATCGATCTGGCGGCGCGTCTGGGGGTGCGGGTCTATCGGGTGGGGATCGAGTGGGCGCGGCTGCAACCGGCGCCGCATGCCTGGGACGAGGCGGCGTTCGGGTTCTACGACAATGTGATCGCGCGGATTCTGGCGGCGGGGATGCGGCCGATGCTGACCTTGGATCACTGGGTGTATCCGGGGTGGGCGTTGGATCGGGGTGGGTGGCGTAACCCGGGCATGGTCGAGGATTGGCTGGCGAACATGCGCAAGGTGGTGGGCCGGTATGCCTCGCGTGATCCGCTGTGGGTGACGTTCAACGAGCCGGCCGCGTATGTCGGCACGGAGTTGCGGACGGGTGGGATCGGTGTCGACGAGGCGCCGGTGATGCTGGATCGGATCGCGCTGGCGCACAACGAGATCTACGACGTCATCCACGGTTATCGGCCGGATGCGCTGGTGACCAGCAATCTGGGCTATGTGGCCGGTGCGGAGACGGAGGTGAATCAGCCGATCGTGGATCGGATCTCGGCGAAGCTGGATTTCATCGGTGTGGATTACTACTTCGCTCCGCTGCCGCAGACGGGTGAGTCGGCGCAGGGCGGTGCGGAGGGAGGTTCTGCGATGTGGGAGCTGCCGGTGCATCCGGAGGGTATCTACTACGCGTTGCGGCATTACGCGCGCCAGTTCCCCTGGCGTCCGCTGTATGTGGTGGAGAACGGTCTTCCGACGGAGAACGGGCAGGTTCGTCCGGATGGGTACAGCCGCGCCGATCATCTGCGGGACACGGTGTATTGGCTGCAGCGGGCGAAGGCCGACGGGATGAATGTGATCGGTTACAACTATTGGAGTCTGACGGACAACTACGAGTGGGGTTCGTACGCGCCGCGGTTCGGGCTCTACACGGTCGATGTGCTGACCGATCCGACGTTGGCGCGCCGCCCGACCGACGCGGTCGATGCGTATGTCCGGTTGATCCGCGCGGGTGGTGTGGGGCCGGATTATCGGCCGACGCGGGCTCCGCTCCCCTGTGTCCGGATCGATGCGCCGGACACCTGCGCCGGGGACGACCCGGCTTAGGACCGCCGGTGGCGGATGCCGGTTGCGGCCGAGGGGTGGTGGTGTTCCGGTAACGTCGGCGGGAGTGCACGTGTCGCGTTCGCGGGTGGGGCAGCGTCCGCCCGGAAAGGTGATCATGACGACCGATAGTCACCTGCCGCTCGGTTTGCAGTACCCGGCGGCGTCCTTCTCGGAATTTCTGCGCCGGTACGCGCCGCGGTTGTTGCCCGAGGTCGGTTTCGAGTCGGGCGGCGGTGGGGACGACGCCGCAGCGCACGGGACGACGATCGTCGCGATCAGTTATCGCGGTGGTGTGCTGGTGGCCGGTGACCGCCGGGGCACGATGGGGCATCTGGTGGCGACGCGGGATATGCGGAAGGTCTTCGTCACCGACACCTATTCGGCGGCCGGTTTCGCGGGCACGGTCGGGATGGCGTTGGAGATGATCCGGTTGTTCGCGGTGGAGCTCGAGCATTACGAGAAGATCGAAGGGGCTCCGCTGACGTTCGACGGCAAGGCGACGAAGTTGTCGGCGATGGTGCGCGCGAATTTGCCCGCGGCGTTGCAGGACATGGCGGTGATTCCGGTGCTGGTCGGCTATGACCCGGACGCTGCCGAGCCGCGGCGGGCGGGGCGGATCGTGTCGTACGACGCGGTGGGTGGCCGGCAGGAGGAGCGTTTCGGTTACACCGCGGTCGGTTCGGGGTCGGTGTTCGCGAGGTCGTCGTTGAAGAAGACCTATCACCGCGATATCGATGAGCAGGCGGCGTTGCGTCTTGCGGTGGAGGCGCTGTTCGACGCGGCCGATGACGATACGGCGACGGGTGGCCCGGATCTGCTGCGCGATCTCTATCCCACCGCGGTGCTGGTCGACGCCGAGGGCGCGGTCGAGGTTTCGGCGGAGCGCCTGGCGGAGATCACCCGTGGGGTCGCCGACGCGCGGGCGGCGGCGGAAGGACACTGAGCGGCAGCGGGTCGTTCGCCGTCCGGCTGTGCGCCACGTGATGACCGGGTGGTGGGACCGGATCCGCGAGCGCCCACTCTCGATACGGGCGTGATCCGGTTTCGGAGGTCTCGGCCGGCTGCGGGTGGGTGCTGATCGAAATACGGTCCGGCACCGTGTTTTCCATTTTTCGATGTTTTCACCGGATGTGGTGCAGGTTTGTGACCGACGTCGCAGTGCGCACTTGTTAGGCCTGTCACAGCAATTCGATTGCGCCGGGCAAGTAATTGTCGCGGCGAAACCGTGAAGGCCGAGTTCAACGCTGTGCGCGAAATGTTACTCACCGGTTGGGTCACTCCGCGGTCGGACGCGGCGGGAGCTGCGGTGATACGTGGGACATCGATCACGCTTGCCCGGTGTCGCCGCGGTGCTTACGGTTAATTCCGTCGATGGCCGATGACGCCCGATCGAATTTCATCTCATTGATGCGCCGCGTTTTCCACCCTTCAGGCAATTTCATTGTTATTGCTCTGGGCGGCAGCGGAATTCATGCGGCACCGGCGAAACTGGAGCAATGGTACAACCAACCCCCTGGCAGGCAACCGAAGCGCGACACCGCCGGAGCCGTGGCTCCGGACGCCCGGCACGAAGCGCGACGCCACCACGGGGAGTGGATTGGGGCTTCTTGTTCGCCGCGGCCACGAATGCGGTCACCTTCGCCCTGCTGTTCCAGCCGTGGCTGTCGGCGTCGGGTTCGGGTGGCGAGGTGCGTTCGGACGCGTTCGGCCGGGTCACCGGTGTCACCAACGGTTTCGACGAATGGTCGGTGTCGAAATTCCGTGAGATGAACATCGGCGGTGCCTGGGGTCTGCTGGCCGCCGCCGCGGCGGTCGTCACCGTGTTCGCCGCGGTCGCGCAGGTGCGGTCGCGCTCCCGTGCGCTCGCCGCTCTGGTGATGGGATCCAGTGTGGCCGTGACGGTTCTGGTGCTGATCTGCTTGCTGTACCTGGATGCCAAGGGGCCGGAGTTGCGGACGCTGATCGATCCGGGTGAAGGTTTCGGTTCGGGGTGGCTGCGCCGGATCTTCGACGAGGACGGCACGGCCGTTTCGGCTGCCGGTGAGCAGCGGATGGCAGGCGCCGGACTGACCTCCGTGGCGTTGCTCGCCGGGGTGCTGAGTTCCGCCGCCGCGGTGGCCGCGGTCGCGCAGGGCGCCCGTCGTTACGGCCTCAGCACGATGCGGGCGTTGTCCTGGCTGGTGACGCCGCTGCCGACCGAGACAACGCCGCCTCCGGCGGCCGCGCAGGCGCCCCGTCCGGTTGCGCAGACGTCGCCGGATGCCGCCGAGCGGGTGCTGTGGGACGAGTTGGTCTTCGATGACGACCTCATCGCCAACGTCACCTGGGTGCGGAATACGAACCCGCCGGGGAGCGAAACCTCGGCTCACCGTTCGGCGCCGGTCCTCACCCGGTAGCGGTCGGCGGCTCGCCTCTCCCGCGGCTGTGCTCGCGTCCGGGCGGCCACAACACGCCTGATCTCCGGATGAGCCCCACCGCATCGATGGCGAAAATGCCTGGGGCTCATCTCGCCGAGGGTCGTGAGTGCGCCTCGGGCGGTCAGTCCGGTAGCGGGGGAAGTTCGAGGTTTTCACGGAAGGTCGCGCCGACGTAGTCGGAGCCGACGATGCCGCGGCGGCGCAGTTCGGGCAGCAGTCCGTTGACGAGGAAGTCGCGGGTGCGTTCGTCGGCGAGTCCGCCGAGGGAGATCACGTCGAGGACGCCCGCGTCGTAGCGTTCTTCGATCGAGTCGGCGAGTTGTTCGGGTGTTCCGACGGCCGCCCAGTGGCCGGTGTCCTTGGCGGCGATGATGAGTTCGCGCAGTGTTTTTCCCGATCGGGCGAAGTTGCCGAAGATCTCCACGCGGCCGCGTCTGCGGTGCACGGACGTCACGTCGGGCAGCAGGCTCTCCGGCAGGGGCTTGTCCAACGGTAGGCCGGTCAGGTCGACGCCGCCGCCGAGCATGTCGGCGAGGGCGGCTCGCCCGGCCTCGAAGTCGGTGGCCTCCGCTTGTTCCCGCGCCAGGCGCCTGGCTTCGGATTCCGTGGCGCCGTAGGTGGCGTGGAAGGAACTCATGATCAACGGCAGGCCTTGGGCGCGGCCGAGTTCGTTCGCGCGGGCGCGGATGCGCTTGGTGTAGGTCACCGCGTCTTCGAGGGTCGGCAGCGAGGTGAACACCACTTCGGCGAATCGCGCGCCGAGTTCGATGCCGCCGGCCGACTGCCCTGCCTGGAACTGGACCGGCCTGCGCTGCGGCAGGGGCGGGATGTTCAGCGGCCCGCGCACGGTGAAGTACCGCCCGGTGTGCTCGATGGGCCGCACTCGGGTGGGGTCCAGTATCGCGCCACCGTGCCCGTCGGCGCTCAGGGCGCCTGGCTGCCAGCTGTCGAACAGGGCGTTGACCACCTCGAGGGATTCGGTGGCGCGGGCATAGCGGTCTTCGGGGCTCGGCAGTTCCTGGTCGCCGTAGTTCTCCTCGCCCACCGAGGAGGTGACGGCGTTCCAGGCCGCGCGGCCGTTGCTGATGTGGTCGAGGGTGCCGAAGAGCCGGGCGAGATTGTAGGGGTGGTGGAAGGTGGTGGTCACCGTCGCGATGAGCCCGACGTGCGAGGTCACAGCGCTCAACGCGGACAGGAAGATCAGTGGTTCCTGCGCGCCGATCGCACCCTGCGCACCGAAACTCAGGAGGTCGGCGGCGAACAGAGCGTCGAACTTGTTTCGCTCGGCGATCTTCGCGACCTCGATCGATGACGCGACCGTGGTCGTGTCCGGATCGATGGCCGCCGCGTATACGCCGACCGCACCGCTGACTCCCGTGATGGTCTTCAGCGGCCGCCGCCGCCCACCAGCATTGCCCATTGCGGCGACGCTACCGGCGCGCACCGGCGAGGTAACGGTTTGCGATCAGCGAGATGTTTTCCGCGCGAGCGGGATCCGAAGTGTCATGTCTGCTCCGGCTGGTCGCCGGCGGTAGGTGGTTGCGCGCGCGGCACCCGGACCACGCCGGTGTCGAGATCGATGTCGAACCGCGGCGTGTAGGCCTGTCCGTCGCTGTCCTCGCTGCCCTCGTGGGTCAGCTTCTTACCTGGGAACAGCTCCCCGATGACGCCCATACGATCACGATACGCCGGGAGCGGGGTGGCGAGTCGCCACGTGATAGCCAAGAGACGGTTCCATTTCGGCACCTGTGGGGCCGGGGCTCGGTTAGCATCAGTTTGCTCCGATCGGCCGAGGACCGCGGCACGGGGAGTACTGGGCGACCGACACCGTAATCGAACGACAGATCGGCCAGCGCATGGAACAAGACGCCGACCTCGCCCAGGCCCGGGTCTTCTTGGAGTTGCTCACCCGGCGAGCCCAGACCTTGGCGCGGGATATCGAATTCTCCTACCGCGGCGATCCCGCCGCACGCCACGAGTTGCACAGCGAGTTGTGTGCCGTGCGCCGCTTCATCGACCGGTTGCACCGCAGGTTCCCGGAAGCAGCGCGGCCGCAAGCGGATCGGCAGCCGGCCGCTGTCCCGGCGAACCGCGTCGGGGCGCGGCGGACGTGGGGTTGAGGCAACCGTGCCGGTATCCGGCCGCGCCGGTGTCAGCGGCGCGGGGCGGCGGCTGGGTGGTCGTGGACGGGCACGGTCAGCATGGCGACGATCATGTCCACGATTTCCGCGGCGTCTCCCGGGTGGGCGGTGCGGACGCCGGATTCCAGGGTGCGCTCGTAGTCGGCGATCAACGCGAACATGACGGTGGCCATGGTCTCCAGGCGCTGTCGGCGCAGGCGCCGCGGCAGCCCGGTCAGCGCGGCGTCCAGGCGGGTGGTGATGATGCGGACGGCGGCGCGGTCGGCGCCCGCGAGGCGCTGGGCGTCCGCCACCACGGGGTGGGTGCGCACGACGTCAAGGAACCGGCCCAGATGGGTCACCCGGTCGTGGCCGAGCAGTTCTAGGATCGGGGTGGCGAGCATGGCGACCAGGGCGTTCACGTCGTTCGCGCGGCCGTCGGCTTCGTGGGCGGCCAGCAATTGCATGCGGCGCTGTTCGAGCCGGTTCATCCGTCGCTCGACGATGGCTTCGATCAATCCGGTGCGCGATTCGAAGTAGTAGTGCACCGCGGAGTTGTTGCGCTGACCGGCGGCGGCGGCGATGTCGCGCAACGGCACGTCGACGCCGCGTTCGGCGATGAGGCGTTCCCCGGCGTCGAGCAAGGCGGCGCGCGATTCGTCGCTCGGCATATCCGCACTGTACTAAACACGAGCCTTGACGATGTTAAACACAGATGATTAATTGAACGGCGTGGATGATGTGGCGGTGGTCACCCTTGCCGCGTCCGGTCTCGGCGCCGCGCTGTGCCGCCTGCCGGTCGCGCGGGGCGTCGCGGTCGTGGCCACCGAGGTGGCTGCCCACCGGTGGTGTCCGAACTCGATGAGCCGCCTCGGGGGCCGATGATGATCACCGGCGGTCCGATCTTTCAGCTGTGCTGGGTGGTGTCCGATCTGGCCGCGGCCACTCGGGCGTTCACCACTCGGTACGGAGTCGGCGACTGGTTCACCATCCCGGAGGTCCATTTCGGGGCCGATACCGCCGAACTGCGCGGGGCACCCGCCGATTACACGATCGGTGTGGCGCTCGGTTACGCGGGCGGGCAGCAGTTGGAGCTGATCGAGCCGCGTGGCGGGCTGAGCCTGTATTCCGAGCACCTGGCACGTTTCGGTCCCGGCCTGCATCACGCCGCCTGGGTGCCCGACGACTACGACGCCGCGCTCGCCGAGGCCACCGAGGCTGGCATCGAGATCGCCGCGCGTGGCAGGTTCGAGGGCGCCGGGATGGAGTTCGCCTACCTCGACGGTGGGCCGATCGGCTCGTACATCGAACTGCTACGGCTCTCGCCGGAGATGAGGGCGATGTTCGACCACCTGATTCCGGAAGGCTTCACCAACCCATGGCAGTAGGCGGTGATCCAGCGGGCGGCCTCGACACCATCGAGGCGGTCCGGTTCCGCTTGCGGCAGTCCTCTCACGTCTCGGCGCCGGCCCATTCCCCTGGCACCGGGACCCGCGCGGCGCGCTGGACGCGCCAGGAAGGCGAGCACTATGCGCTTCACCTACGCCGAGACGATGACCGATCCGTCGTATTACCTCGCTCTCGCCAAAGCCGCCGAGGAGGCCGGCTACACCTCCATGGCTGTCGCCGACAGCGTGGCGTATCCGAAGGAGTCCGACGCGAAGTATCCCTACACCCCCGACGGCAGCCGCGAATTCCTGGAGGACAAACCGTTCGTCGAGGCGTTCGTGCTCAGCGCGGCGATGGCGGCGGTCACCACCAGGTTGCGTTTCACTCCGTTCGTGCTGAAGCTGCCGATCCGGCCGCCCGTGCTGGTGGCCAAGCAGGCCGCCTCGGTCGCCGCGCTGAGCGGCAACCGGTTCGGGCTGGGCGTCGGCATCAGCCCCTGGCCGGACGATTTCGAGATCATGGGGGTGCCGTTCGACAAGCGCGGCGCGCGGATGGACGAGTGCATCGACATCGTGCGCGGGCTCTCGGCGGGCGGCTACTTCGAATACCACGGGCAGTTCTACGACATTCCGCCGATCAAGATCAGCCCGGTGCCGACCGAACCGGTGCCGATCCTCGTCGGCGGGCACAGCAGGCCCGCGTTGCGCCGGGCCGCGCAGCGCGGCGACGGGTGGATGCACGCCGGTGGCGACGGCGCCGAACTGGACCGGCTGCTGGCCGAATTGGATGTCCTGCGCGCGGAGTACGGCACCCGCAAGGATTTCGAGGTGCATGTGATCTCGCTGGACGGGTTCACCGTCGACGGCATCAAACGCCTCGAGGACAAAGGGGTCACCGACGTGATCGTCGGCTTCCGGCTCCCCTACACCACCGAGCAGGACACCGAGCCGCTGGAGACGAAGATCGCCAACCTGTCGCGCTTCGCGGAGAAGGTCATCGCGCGGGTCGGCGGGTAGGCCGGGACGCGAGCGCCGCGGTGGCGGCGGCGAGAGTCTGCGCGCGGTAGCCCGCGCCGAACAGCACGAGGTGCACCAGCAGCGGATGCAGTTGATGCAGCGGCGTGCGAGTTCGCCAACCGTCGGCGAGCGGATGGGTCTCGTGGTAGGCGGCCTGGATGCGGTCCAGGTGCGCAATGCCGAAGAGGGCGAGCATGGCCAGGTCGGTCTCGCGGTGGCCGGTGTGCGCGGCGGGATCGATGAGCATCGCCCGTCCCCGGGTCCACAGGACGTTGCCCGACCACAGGTCGCCGTGGATGCGGGCCGGTGGTTCGGCGGGCCCGGCCAGGTCATCGATGCGATCGATGACGCGCTCGATCAGGCGTGTTCCGTCTTCGCCGAGATGCGGGGCCGCCCGGGCGAGGTAGGGAGCGAGGCGATATTCGGCGTACCACCGCGACCACGGTCCGCTGGTCGGGGTGTTGGGCAGGGGCAGGCTCGCGATCCAGCCCTCCCACGGCGCACCGAACAGCTCGGCTCGGTGGGCGTGCAGTGTGGCCAGTTCGCGACCGAATCGCTCCGCGGCCGCGGGGGTGGGGCCGGTTTCCTCCAGCCACGGCAGCACCAGCGTCCGGTCGTCGACGGCCAGCACCTCCGGCAGCATGGCCTGGTTGCCGTCGCCGGCCGGGCCGGGCGCGGTGTCTCGCAGCCAGGTCAGACCCGCCGCTTCCGCCGCGAAGACGGGTGTCGGCTCGGCCGTCGCCTTCACGAACAGCGCTCGGCCGTCGGCCGTTTCGGCGCGGTGCAGTGTCCACGCGTGCCTGGCGCCGAGGTCGGTGACGGTGCGCACGGGCACGGTCAGCAGCGCCGACAGCTGGGCCGCGCGGCTCACCGGGCGCCCGCGGTGAGCCGCTTCATCGTGTCCTCGTCGGCGGGGAAGAACGACTCGATGGCCAGTTCGGCGACGGTGACGTTCATCGGGGTGCCGAACACCGTGGTGACACTCAGAAACGACAGCTCGTTCCCGTCGTGGTCGATCCGCAGCGGAACCACCGCCTGGTCGGGTTCGGGGACGGCGAGTTCCACTTCGCCGCCGGGATAGGACCGCAGCTCCTCGAGCAGATCGGCCAGGTCCCGGGACCCGGTGACCTCGGCTTGGCGCGCCAAGCGGGCGAAGATGTGGCCGCGCCACTCGGCGAGGTTGCGGATGCGGCCTGCCATGCCGTCGGGGTGCAGGCTCAGGCGCAGAGCGTTCACCGGCGGTGTCACCAGTGCCGGATCGATGCCCGCGATGAGCACGGACACGCCGCTGTTGGCGTCGACCATCGTCCAGTTCTGGTCGATGGCCAGAGCGGGGTAGGGCTCGTGACCGGCGAGGATCTGGCGCATGGCGCCGCGAACGGCGTCCATCGCGGGAGTGTCCAGGCCGGGTTGGGCGTAGGCGGGGGCGTAGCCCGCGGCCAGCAGGACACGGTTGCGCTCGCGCAACGGGATCTCCAGATGCTCGGACAGGTGCACGATCATGGTGCGGCTCGGGGTGGCGCGCCCGGTTTCGATGAAGCTCAGATGCCGCGCCGAGGTGTCGGCCCGTCCGGCCAGTTCCAGCTGGCTCAGCCTGCGTTCCAGACGCCAATGTCGCAGCAGGTCACCTGCCGTTGGGGTACTCACGCCCCAGATCCTACGAACGGCCGGGGGGCGTGGCCATTACCTCTCGGGTAATGACGACTACCCTTGCGCGGGACGCGGATACCCGGCCGGAAAGCTCGTTTTCCGGCCGGACGTCCGTGCTTTCACGCCATCTCGGGTACGCGCAGGTGCGCGAAGGCCAGATCGAACTCCCCCACCTCCAGGACGTTGGCGCCCACCCGTTGGGTCGCCGTGGCCCTGATCTGATTGGTCTGCTCGCGGCTGTCGTCCATCGCCTGCCGGTTCTCCCATACGGTCGCACCCACCGCTCGGCCGCTGTCGCGGTCGATGAACAGGCTCGCGCTGCAGAATCCGTCGAGCATCTCCGTCTGCGGCAGCACTTCCATCTTGAACATGTCGGCCAGCCGGTCGACCTGGGCCGGATCGACCTGGACCCACGTGCAGCGGGTGCAGGCATCGTTGCCTGCCGGGTGGTCACGGTGCATCACCGCGATCTCCCACTCCTCCACGCGCTCGGCCCGCCCGCCGAGGCGCCGGGCCATGCCCTCACGCAGTTGCTGGACGCGTCCTCTGCTGGCATGCAACGCCTCCTCGCTCTCCCAGGAAGTCGTGGCGATGCAGCGTCCCGTCGACCGGTCGGCCATCAAGGACAATCCGACCCACCCCTGGATCTCGGACAGATTCGGCATCAGTTCATCACGCAGATATGCGAGCCCGTCGTCCATCGATGACGGTTGCGCCGCGATGGTGCTGGAACGTGCGTACACGGGCCACCTCCTGCCCTGTCAGGGTGGCGCCCCGGTGGCGCCACCGGACATAACTCACCTTCCTCCAGCCCACGCCCGCACGCAATGCCCGCACCCGTGGGGCCAGTGTCTGTCCGATGTGGGCGGTGCGCTTCCCGGCGGCCCGATCGAGCTGCCGTAGCCTGGGACGATGACCGACCGGGGGGCCAATTGCGGCTACGTGCCGCTCACCCGTGCTCCCGATGGGCAGGAGCTCGACTCCTACTATCCTCGTGCGGAACCGGCCGGGATAGCTGGACGCGTGCCGATTGGGCGCGCGGATACCGGGTAGGACCCGGACATGGAACTGTTGGTGATTCTCGCGCTCGCGGTGCTGGTCGGCGCCGTGATCCTGTATAGGAAGAGGACCGGTAAACGGCCCGGCGCACCCGAGGTGCCGGGCAACGACGGCGAGTAGGGAGCGGCTATGAGTGCGATGGACCCCGATCCCGCGAAAACCCCCGATCTGGAACCGGGTGGCGGAGTGGCGCCGGGCGCGACCCCGCCGGACACCCCGCAGACCTCCGGGCTGTCGGCGCCGGAGCCCAGCACCAGCCATCACTTCCCGGTCACCGGGGTCGTGGCGATGCTCATCGGGGCGCTGGTGATCCTGTTGTTCCTCGCCGTGGCGGTCGGCATCGTGGTGTCGATGCTGTGACCCGCCCCCGCTGCCGGTCGGCCGTCACGGCCGACCGGGCGGGTCATCGTGCGCGAAACGTCACAGGATCGGCCTGCCACCGGTGACCGCGATGCGAGCGCCGGAGACGTAGCTGCCGTCGTCGGAGGCCAGCATGACGTAGGTGGGCGCCAATTCGGCCGGTTGACCGGCGCGGCCCAACGGCGTGTCGTCACCGAACTTCGCGACCTTCTCGACCGGCATGGTGGAGGGGATCAGCGGGGTCCAGATCGGTCCCGGCGCCACGCTGTTGACCCGGATTCCCCGTTCGCCCAGCAATTGCGCGAGGCTGGCGGAGAAGTTCGCGATGGCGGCTTTGGTCGCGGCGTACGGGGCCAGGGTCGGCGAGGGCATGTCGGAGTTGACCGAGGAGCTGCCGATGATCGACGACCCCGCGGGCATGTGCGGCAGCGCCGCCTTCACCAGGTAGAAGTAGGCGTTGATGTTCAATTTGACGGTGTGCTCGAATTCCTCGTCGCTGATCTCCTCCAGCGTCTGGTGCGTCATCTGGAAGGCCGCGTTGCTCACCAGGATGTCGATCTTCCCGAATTCCCGCACGGCCCGATCGATGACGGCGCGGCAATGGGCGGCCTCCGACAGGTCGCCGGGCACCAGGACGGCTTTGCGTCCGGCCTGCGTCACCAGGTCGGCGACTTCCTTGGCGTCCTCGTCCTCGTCGAGGTAGGAGATCAGCACGTCCGCGCCTTCGCGCGCGTAGGCGATCGCCACCGCCCGGCCGATTCCGCTGTCGGCGCCGGTGATGACGGCGGCCTTGCCGGTCAGTTTGCCGGAGCCGCGGTAGCTGTCCTCACCGCAGTCCGGCACGGGGGTCATCCGGGCCTGGATGCCGGGAACTTCTTGCTGCTGCTCGGGAAACCCCATGTCGGTGTTCTCCTTCTCCGCTTCGTGGGCTGGGGGTGATTCACGTGTCCTGGTTCTGCCGCCAGTCGCGCACCGCGTCACGAGCCCGGTCGAACACCGCCAACGGTGGGCCCGCCAGCAGGTTCGCGACCGCGGACTCCCCCGCGTGGGGGTGCGGGCGGGTGGGTGCCACGGCTTCGGCGGCGCATACCGAGCCCGCCATCCGCCGCAACTGGCTGGTCGAGAACTGCGCGCGCAGCAGGGTGAACTCCTCGGTCTCCTCGTGCGCGGCGTGCTCGGCCACGGCGTCGGCGAACTGCGCGAGCCGGGCGTCGAAATCGGGATGGTCCACCCCCAGGTCGTAGAGGTCCGCGAGGGCGCGTTTGGCCGCGTTCTCCTCCGCCAGCCGCGGCTGCACGATGTCGGCGTCCGCGCCGAAACGAGCCCGCCCGGCGACCGGATGCACGACCTCCTCCTCGGCGCTCTCGTGCACGGCCAGCAACCGCACCAACTCGGTGAACAGATCCTGTTTCCCGTCCTCGCCCGCCTTCAGCCGCGCCAGCAACGCGAAGATCTCCTCGTGCTGGGCGGTCAGCAGCTCGACGACATCCTGTTCGGTCATCGCACACTCGTTTCTGTCGCTACGGAATGAACTCCTGGACTTTGGTTTTCGCACCCTGCGCGATCAGATGCCAGGCGTCCGGGTCGCCGCGCAGCACGGCTTCGGCGGTGTCCTTCATCTGATCCCAGGTGGCGTGCGGCGGGATGGGCGGCACGTCGGGGTCGCAGTGCACGTCGAGCACCACCGGGCCGTCGGCGTGCAGGGCGCGGTCCCAGGCCGGCCCGAGCTCCTCGGGTGTCCGCACGGTGATGCCGGTCAGGCCCGCGCTGCGGGCGACTTCGGCGTAGGAGACGTCGGGAAGGGCCTGCGACTGCTCGAATTTCGGTGCGCCGCCCATGGCGCGCAGCTCCCAGGTGACCTGGTTGAGGTCGTTGTTGTGGAAGACGCAGACGATCAGGCGCGGATCGCTCCAGCGGGGGCGGTAGCGGGCGATGGTGAGCAGTTCGGCCATCCCGTTCATCTGCATGGCGCCGTCGCCGACCAGCGCGATCGCGGGCCGGTCGGGATGGGCGAACTTGGCACCGATGGCGTAGGGCACGCCCGGCCCCATGGTCGCCAGGGTGCCCGACAGCGATCCGCGCATCCGGCCGCGCAAGCGCAGGCAGCGGGCATACCAGTTGGTGGAGGACCCGGAATCCGCGGTGACGATGGCGTCGTCGGGAATGCGCTCGGACAGTTCCCACACCACCCGCATGGGGTTGACCGGGTGGGCGTCCAGCAGGGACTGGCGTTCGACGGTCTGCCACCAGCGGGCGACGTTCTTCTCGATCTTTTCCCGCCAGCCGCGGTCGTCCTTGCGCCGCACGAGCGGAATCAGTTCCGCCAACGTCGATCTCGCGTCGCCGACCAGGTTCACCTCGGTCGGGTACCGCATGCCGATCATGGTGCCGTCGATGTCGATCTGCACGGCGCGGGCCTGCCCGAACTCGGGCAGGAACTGACTGTAGGGGAAGTTCGATCCGACGATCAGCAGCGTGTCGCAGTCGCGCATGAGTTCGTAACTGGGCCTGCTGCCGAGCAATCCGATCGCTCCGGTGACGAAAGGCAGATCGTCGGGCAGGACGTCCTTGCCCAGCAGAGCCTTCGCCACGCCCGCGCCGGTGCGCTCGGCGAGTTCCACGACCTCCTCGGCGGCCGAACGGGCGCCCTGCCCGATCAGGATCGCGACCTTGGATCCGGCGTCGAGCACCTCCGCGGCGCGCCGGATGTCCTCGTGCGCGGGAATCACGCGCGCCGCAGCCTGTCCTGGCGGGCTCGACGGCACCTGCTTGAAGGCGTGCTGCGGCGGCTCGTAGGGCTGCTCCTGCAGGTCCGACGGCAGGATCACCGCGGTCGGGGCCCGCCGCGCGATGGCGACCCGGAAGGCGCGGTCCAGCGCGTTGGGCAATTGGGCGGCGACATTCACCTCGACCAAGTAGTCGGACGCGACGTCCTTGAACAGGTTCTGTAGATCGACTTCCTGCTGATAGCTGCCGCCCATCGCGCTGCGCGCGGTCTGCCCGACGATCGCCACCACCGGGACGTGATCGAGTTTCGCGTCGTACAAACCGTTGAGCAGATGAATCGCCCCCGGGCCCGAGGTCGCGGTGCACACGCCCACCTTGCCGCTGAATTTGGCGTATCCGGTGGCCTGGAACGCCGACATCTCCTCGTGGCGGGCTTGGATGAACGCCGGATCGTCGTCCGCGCGGCCGAAAGCGGCGATCAGGCCGTTGATCCCGTCGCCGGGATAACCGAAGACCTGCTGCACGCCCCACTCCCGCAGACGTTGTACGACGTAGTCACCGACCTGTCGTGCCATAGGGGTCCTCCTGTCCTGTGCCGGTGGCAGGGTCCGTCGCCAGGCGGGTACCCGGGCGGTGCGGCGCCAATCAGCGCGCCACCGGCGCCGGCGACTGCGGCTGGGGCAGCAACCGAGGAAGCAGCACGGCGGCGGCGGTGGCGGTCGTCGCGCAGGTGGTCGCGATCCCCCATCCGACGGGATCCAGCGGGCGGCAACCGAAATAGGTGCACAGCCCCGGCGTCATCACCACCGCGCCGAGCACCGCGCCGCTCGCCGCGGTGGTGAGCCACACCAGCGGGCTGCGGTAACCGGAGACCAGCGTCTGGCCGAGTTGGGTGCCGATCAGCGCGACCAGGCCGATGGTGGCGGCGCGCCGCTGCGTGCCGGTCACGCGGCCGAGGGTCCACGCGACCGACGCGCTGGTGGCCGTCGCCACACCGCGGACGCCGAGGGTGTGCAGCAGATCCGTGCCCAGGTGCGCACGCGGGAGTTCGGCCAGCCGTTCGGCCGCCCGCTCCGCCTGGGCCTTCGGGTCGTCGGTGTCGTCGGGATCGACCGCGTCCCCGTCCCGCGACAGGGCCAGCGCCATCGCCGGGAACATGTCGGTGAGCATGTTCACCAGCAGGAACTGCCGGGTGCCCAGCGGCGCTCGGCCGCTGACGGCGGTGCCGTACAGCGTGAAGGCCACTTCGCCCGCGTTGCCGCCGACCAGCACGCCGACCGCGTCGGTGACCCGCTGCCACATGCCGCGCCCTTCGACGAGGGCATGCAACAGCACCAGGGGGTCGGGGCGGGTGAGCACCATGTCGGCGGCATTGCGCGCGGCGATGGAACCCTGTGCGGCCAAACCGATTCCGACGTCGGCGGTGCGGATGGCGGCGGCGTCGTTGCTGCCGTCGCCGGTCATGCCGACGACGTGACCCGCGCGGCGCAGCGCCGCCACGATGCGCACCTTCTGTTCGGGATCGACGCGGGCGAAGACCGTGCCCTGTTCGATCAGCTCGGCTTGGGCGGTCTCGTCGAGGCGGTCGAGATCCGCGCCGGTCACGACCTCGCCCGCCTCGATGCCGAGCTGGCGGGCCACCGCCGCCGCGGTCACCGGGTGGTCACCGGTGATCATGCGCACGCTGATGCCGTTGCGTTGCAGCGCGGTGACCAGCGGCAGCGTTTGCGGGCGTGGGGCGTCGGCGAGGCCGAGGAATCCGAGCAGGGTGAGTTCCACGACCGCCGCCTCGACGTCGTCGGGTTCGGTGGCGAGGTCGCGCCGGGCCACCACCAGCACCCGCAGGCCCTGCTCGGCCAGGTCGCGCACCGCTCGTTCGGCGCGTTCGCGCATGCGCTCGTCGAAGGGGTGGTCGGTGTCGTTCATCCGCACCCTGGTGCAGCGCGACAGCACGACTTCGGGTGCGCCCTTCGCGATCAGCCGCAGTTTGCGGGCGGTGTGGCCGAGGGTGGCGGCGTATCCGCGGTTGGATTCGAACGGGATCTCCTCGATCGCATCCCAATGCCGGGCATCGTCACCGAGTATCTGCGCCGCGGCGTCGACGACGGCGCGGTCGGTGGCGTGCGCGATCGGTCCCTCGGCGGGATCGGGGCAGGCGCGGGCCGCGGCTCGCAGCAGACGGTGCGCGTCTTCGGAGCCCGCGTCCGGGGACCACTGGTCGTCGAGATCGGCGAGGGTGGTCAGGCGCAGCCGCCCCTCGGTGAGGGTGCCGGTCTTGTCGAAGCACAGGGTGTCCACCCGGCCGAGGGCCTCGACGGTGCGGCTGGCGCGCACCAGCACACCGTGCCGCGACAGCCTGCGGGCGGCGGCGAGCTGAGCGACCGTGGCCACCAGCGGCAGTCCTTCGGGGACCGCGGCGACCGCGACCGCGACACCGTCGGCGATGGCGGTGCGCAGGGGCCTGCCGCGCAGGATGCCCAGCCCGGTCACGACGCCGCCGCCGGTCAGGGTCAGCGGCAGGGCGCGGTCGGTCAAGCGGCGCAGCTGCGCCTGCACACCGGCCTTCTCGGGCGGGATGGCTCCGGCGGCGGCGCGGCCCGCCTGGGTGTCGTGGCCGACGGCCACGACGATCGCCCGCCCGGCGCCGTTCACCACGGTGCTGCCTTCGAAGACCATGCAGGCGCGGTCGGCCACCGACGTGCCCGGGGTGGCGGGAACCTGCTTGTCGACGGTGATCGACTCGCCGGTGAGGCCGGATTCGTCCATCTCGAGGTCGTCCGCGCGCAGCAGCCGCGCGTCGGCGGGGACCACGTCCCCGGCGCGCAGCACGATGACATCGCCCAGTGTCAGCAGGTTCGCGGGCACGCGGGTTTCGCGCGGTTCGCCCGCGTCGAGTTCGGCGCGCTCGATCACCCGGGCGGTGAGCTGCTCGCCTTCGAACAGCCGGTGCAACGCGCCCTCGGCGCGCTGCCGCTGCCAAGCGGACACCAGCGCGTTCACCGCGAGGACCGACGACAGCAGCACGGCGTCCGACGGGGCGCCGAGCACGGCGGTGGCGACCGCGCCGACACCGAGGATCGGGGTCAGCGGGTCGGCCAGTTCGCGGCGCAGCTGGCCCGCGAACGACGCCGCCGAGGTGAGCACGCGCACCCCGGGGATGCGGGCGGCGGTGTCCGGCTGGGCCCGTTCCCGCACCGGCCCGGGCTGCGGCAACCGGCTCAACACCTCGCCGGGTTCGAGGGCATGCCAGGGCAGCAACGGGGCGAGGGTGGCCGGTGGCTCGGTACGCGCGGTACGCCATCCGGTGTAGGCGCCGCTGAGCAGACCGGTGTAGTGGGCGGCGGTCATGGGCGAGGCCCGGCCCGCGCTGTCGGGGGCGACGGCCAGCAGCAGCCCGCCCAGCGCGGCCGCCGACAGCGCCAGCGAGCGGCCGCGTTCGCTCACCTGCCGGGCCGGGGCGATGGCGGCGAGGACGCGGTGCGCCTGTCCGAGGTCGCGGCAGACCGCGTCGGCGGTCCAGGGCATCTGGAGGGCGTTGCCTTCCCGCATAGCCAGACCGATTCCGACATCGGCGCAGGCCAGGGCTTTGTGGGCGCGGGGGCTCAGCACCGCGACGACGTGGCCGTCCTGTTGCAGCGTGCGCACCCGCTCGCTGAGCGAAGGGGACGGGGAGACGAATTCGTCGGCCATCGACCGCAGCTCGGCGGCGTCGGCGCCGGCGGCGAGGGTGACGCGCAGGCCCGCGCTGCGCGCCCGGCTCAGCAGCGCGTGTGCCCGCCGGTCGAGTTCGCGGCCGATCAGGACTCGACCGACCGGTTTGCCATTGTCGTGGAGTTCGCGCCACACGGGGCGGGGTGTGGCACCGTCGTCGGGTTTTCCGGTGGCCGGGTGCACCAGTGTGCGGTGGCCGCCGGACGACAGGTAGCGATCGGTGTCGTCCGGCTGCGCTTCGTTGTCCGCGGCTTCGCCGGCCTCCCGCTCCCACAGCAGGCGCTGGCCCGCGCTCCACACGTCGGCGACCGACCATCTCTGGTCGGTCGTTTCGGCGTCGAGTACCAAGCGGCGGGAGGTCAGCAGCGATTCTCCGTCGATGACCAGGGCGGACAATCGGTCGAGTCGCCGCCAGACCCGTGGGTGCAGCGTCAGCACGCCCGCGCGGCCGAGCACCGTCGAGACGAGGGCGCCGTAGGCCTCCCGGCTGGCCCGCGCCGCCTTGGGCGCGCCGAGTTCCAGCGCGTCGGCGGCGCCGAACAGGCCGCGGCCGCCGAGGACGGAGGTGACCGCACCCACCAGCGCGCCCGCCGCTGTTTCGTCGGCGACCCGCTCGATCGGACCCTGCGGCATCTCGACCACGCGGATGGACGGTGACAGCGGATCGCACACTTCCGCCGGACGGCGGTCGATCTCGGTCTCCCACTTGCGCCACTGCGCGTACCTGGTCATCGACTCGGTCAGGGTGAAGCCGCGATGCACCGCGTCGATCACCAGATTCGCCGTGCCCGCCGCCGCGCTGTTGCCCAGGGCGTTGCCGATGGCGTTGGCGGTGGTGAGCACCATGTCCGTGCGTGGACGGCCGAGCTGTTCCTCCAGCCGTTTGCGCAGCCGCGGCTGGGTGTCGACGAAGGCTGCCGCCGCGCGCAACATCCGGGCGGGCCCGCGCAACGGCAGCACCGCGCCAACCGCGGACAATCCGATCGCACCCACGTCGCCTGCGACCTGGATCGCGGCCGCGAGCAGTGGTTCCCGATCCCCTGGGTGCTCGCAGCCGCGGCTCCAGTCCAGGTCGCCGACCGCGGTGTCCGCCTCGACGGACTCGATGGCCGACACCAGGGCGGGCAGGTCGGCCGCGCCGTGCTCGAGCGCGGCGACGACGCGGCCGGTCACCGCGTTCACCCGCCACCAGCGCACATCGCGGCGGCGGTCCAGCGTCCGGTGCAGCGCCTGCGTGACGTCTCCGCTCTTACCGGAGTCCAGCCCGCGCACCTCGACGGTCGCCCGGTCCTCGTAGAGCGCCACGCGGCGGCGCGAACGCAGCGCGTGCGGATCGATCAGCGCCGCGAACTCGTCACGCAACTCCTCGTCGCTTCCCAGGTTCAGCAGCGACGCCCCCGCCCGCGCGCCCGCGGCCACCGCATGCACCGGCGCCTGGGCCGCTTTGGTTCCCAGATCGACGACCTTCTCCACGCCGGCGCGGGCCATCTCCGCCGCCACGGAGGTCGGCGCCTCGAGCCACCACGGTGAGACGACCCCGCGTAGTAAAAAGCTCATACCCGGCAGCTACCCAGGCAAAGACAGAGCAAACCGTCCGCGGCCGCGGCCGCGGTCTCGGACCTCGGCCGGGGCCGGTGCGCCGGTCAGTTCGTGGCGGTCGGGTCGAGCACCACCTTCACCGCACCGTCGGTCTTCTGCTGGAACATCGCGTAGCCCTCCGCCGCGCCGGTCAACGGCAGACGATGGGTGGCGAAGGTGTCCACGCCGAGCGGGTCGCCGTCGCTCAGCAGCGGCATGATGTCCTCGACCCACCGCTTGACGTTCGCCTGGCCCATCCGCACCTGGATCTGCTTGTCGAACAGCACCCGCATCGGCAACGGGTCGAGCATGCCGCCGTAGACGCCGATCACCGAGATCGTGCCACCGCGCCGGACGATGTCGATCGCGGAGTTCAGCGCCGCGAGCCGGTCCACGCCCGCGGTGTCCATCACCTTCTGGGCCACCAGATCCGGCAGGAACGCCGCCGAGCGCTGGGCTGCCGACGCGATCGGCGACCCGTGGGCCTCCATTCCCACCGCATCGATCACCGAGTCGGTGCCGCGGCCATCGGTCCAGCCGCGGACGATGTCGCCGACCGGCTCGTCGACGGCGCCGATGTCGATCACCTCCACACCGCGCGCGGCCGCCCGCGCCAGCCGTTCGGGCACCCGGTCGACACCGATGACGCGATAGCCGCGATGCGCCGCGACCCGGCAGGCCATGTCCCCGATCGGGCCGAGGCCGAGCACGGTCACCGACCCGCCGTCGGGCACCGCGGCGTATTCCACCGCCTGCCATGCGGTGGGCAGGACGTCCGACAGGTACAGGAAGCGGTCGTCGGCCGGTCCCTCGGGCACCTTGATATGGGTGGCGTCGGCATGCGGCACCCGCAGATACTCGGCCTGGCCGCCGGGCACCTGCCCGTAGAGCTTGGAGTAGCCGAACAGGGCCGCGCCGCAGCCGTATTTGCGGACCTGCGTCGTCTCGCACTGGGTGGGCAGGCCGGTGCGGCACATGTAGCAGGCGCCGCAGCTGATCTGGAACGGGATGACGACGCGATCCCCGCGGGCCAGGCCGGTGACGGCCGAGCCGGTCTCGACCACCCGTCCCATGGGTTCGTGGCCGAGGACGTCGCCGTTGCTCATGTACGCGCCGAGCACTTCGTACAGGTGCAGGTCGGATCCGCAGATTCCGCTGGAGGTGACCTCGATGATCGCGTCCGTGGGCGCCTCGATCCGCGGATCGGGCACCGTCTCCACGGCGACTTTGCGCCGCCCTTGCCAGGTCACTGCCTTCATCCGCGCGCTCCTCCGGTCGAAGTCGATACAGTCCCCGTCCTACCCGGACGCCCGTGCCCGAAACGACCGGCGACGGGTTCCCCCGAACGAACGCCGGTAGGCGCAGGACGCGACCGCATCGCCCGGCCCGGGAGTGCGCGACCGATATGGTTGCCGCACGCGAGGGGTACCTCGCCCGGACCTATGCCGGGCGGTGGTCGCCGTCGGGCGGCGGTCCGGCACCCCGACGGACACATCCCCTTGCGCGGCACGCGGATTCGGGACGCTGCCGGAGACCGCGGCGATGGGGGTGCGCGGGAGGCCATGAGCCGGCGGTGCGCCGGATGTGTGCCGCCGCAGATCCGGGGTAGGCGGTAGCCGTGGACCATACACGAGCTCCTCTCCTGGAAGCGCTTGCCGACTATCACCGGCTGGGCCGCTACGGCTTCACGCCGCCCGGGCATCGGCAAGGACGCGGAACCGACGAACGCGTGCTGGAGGTGATCGGCCGGGACGCCTTCGGCTCCGACGTGCTGGCCACCGCCGGGCTGGACGACCGGCTCTCGCGCGGCGGCTATCTCGCGCGGGCCGAAGCGCTGATGGCCGACGCGGTCCGGGCCGAAACGGCGTTCTTCTCCACCTGCGGCAGTTCCCTGTCGGTCAAGGCGGCCATGATGACGGTGGCGGGCGGCCACGACGGCGGCCTGCTCGTGGCACGCGACAGCCACAAGTCCGTCGTCGCCGGCCTCATCTTCTCCGGCGTCCAGCCGCACTGGATCACGCCGCGCTGGGACGCCGAGCACCACTTCGCGCACCCGCCCTCGCCGCAGCAGGTCCGCGAAGCGTGGGACGCGCACCCCGGCGCCGCGGGCGCGCTGATCGTGAGCCCGAGTCCCTACGGCACCTGCGCGGACATCGCGGGCATCGCCGAGGTCTGCCACGAGCGCGGCAAGCCCCTGATCGTCGACGAGGCCTGGGGCGCGCACCTGCCCTTCCACGAGGATCTGCCGACCTGGGCGATGGACGCGGGAGCGGATCTGTGCGTGGTCAGCGTGCACAAGATGGGCGCGGGCTTCGAACAGGGCTCGGTGTTCCACCTGCAAGGCGATCTCATCGACCCGATCCGGCTCAGCGAATGCGCCGACCTGCTGATGACCACCAGCCCGAACGTGCTGGTCTACGCCGCGCTCGACGGCTGGCGCAGGCAGATGGTCGAGCGCGGCCACGAACTGCTCGGCGACGCCCTGCGGGTCGCCGAAAAGGCCAGGCGGCAACTCGCCGAGCTACCGGGAATCGAGGTGCTCGAAGACGAACTGCTCGGCGCGGAAGCCTCGCACGACCTCGACCGGCTGCAGGTCCTGATGGACGTCTCCGGCACCGGGGCCAGCGGCTACCAAGCCGCGGACTGGTTGCGCGAGCACCGCCGCATCGACATGGGGTTGAGCGATCACCGCCGCCTGCTGGCCACGCTGTCGCTGGCCGACGACAAGGACACCGTCGACACCCTCGTCGACGGCATCGCCGCCTGGCGCGACCAGCTGACCGATCCCCAGCCGCCGCGCATCGACCTCCCCTCACCCGAGGACCTGCAGCTCGAGACCGTGATGCTGCCGCGCGACGCCTTCTTCGGCCCGGTGCAGACGGTGGACGCGCGCGACGCCATCGGCCGGATCGCCGCCGAGCAGCTCACGCCCTATCCGCCGGGCATCCCGGTGGTCGTGCCCGGGGAACGCATCGATGCCGCCGTCGTCGAATACCTGCGCACCGGGCTCGACGCGGGAATGAACGTGCCCGACGCCGCCGACTCCCGGCTGCGCACGATCCGGGTCGTCGCCCGCGACTGAACCGGAACACATGGTGAATCAGGAGGTTTCCTTCATGGCCGGACCGACCGCACTCGCGCTGGTGTGCACGCTGAAGAAGTCGCCCGCCGAATCCAGCAGCGACCTCATCGCCCGCCAGGTGCTCGACGAACTGGCCGGGCACGGCGTGCAGGGCACGGTGCTGCGCGTGGTGGACTACGACGTGCTGCCCGGCATCACCGCCGACGAGGGCCCCGGCGACCAGTGGCCCTCGATTCGCGAGCAGGTCGCGGCGGCCGACATCCTGGTGGTCTCGACCCCCACCTGGGTCGGGCACATGTCGTCGGTGGCGCAACGGGTGCTGGAGCGATTGGACGCCGAGCTGTCCGAGACCGACGACGCGGGCCGTCCGGCGATGGTGGGCAAGGTGGCCACGGTCGCGGTGGTCGGCAACGAGGACGGCGCGCACAAGATCGTCGCCGATCTGTTCCAAAGGCTCAACGACATCGGATTCACCATTCCGGCGCAGGGCTGCACGTACTGGAACGATCAGGCCATGGGCGGCACCGATTACCAGGATCTCGATTCGGTGCCCAAGGCGGTGGCCTCGGCCACCGCCGCGCTGGCCAGGAACGCCGCCCACCTGGCCCGGCTGCTGAGCGCGCAGCAGTACCCGCCCGCCGACTGAAGACCGAACGCCCACACGACGGCGCCGGCACCTCCCCCGAGGCGCCGGCGCCATTGTCTGTTCAGGCCAGCACGGCGTCCACGGTCTTCTTCAGCGCCGAGGGCTGGGCTGGCGAGGTCGGCGCCTTCTTCCTCAGTTCCTGCATCCGGGCCCCGATCTCCTGAAGCTGCTTGCGCCCCAGGCTTTCCCGCACCTTCGGGAACCACTCGTTCTCTTCCTCGTCGATGTGGTGGTCGACGTTCTCGATCAGCACGGTGGTCTTGGCGGTGAAGTGCTCGTCGTCGGGCTTCATCGTCGACAGCTCGGTGACCAGCACGTCGGCGACGTGATGCTCCTCGTAGGACTCCAGGATGTCGTCCTCGAGCTCCGGAACGAGTTTGCGGACCTCGGGGTACATGCACTCGTTCTCGAGATACGTGTGCACCGTGAGCGCCTCGATGATCTTCTTCACCACCTTGCCCTTGGTCTGCGTGGCGTCCTCACCCGCCTTCTCGAACTCGCGGAACAGTTTCCGGATCGCCTTGTGGTCATCGCGCAGCAGCACGATCGCGTCGGTCGTCATCGCTTTCTCCTTGCGTCAAGGGCCGGTTCTCTGCCGACATTCCCGGCGCCGCCGCACCGAAACCGGGTGGCTGCCGTGCGGTCGGACACGGGCCCGCCCGTATGGTGAGCCGCAGACAGCGCAGAAAGGACGCAGATGCCACAGGCGGACGAGAACGCACACGAGCTGGCCGAATCGGCGCAGCAGTCGGAGATCACCGTGGCGGTCGCCGAATCGCTCACCTCCGGCCGGCTTTCTGCCACGCTGGGTGCGGCGCCGAACTCGTCGGAATGGTTCCGCGGCGGCCTCGTGGCCTACAGCACGGAGGTCAAGCGCACCGTCCTGGGTGTGCCCGACGTGCCGGTGGTCTCACAGACGGCGGCCGAAGCGATGGCCACCGGAGTCCGCGGCTTGCTGCAAGCGGCTGTCTCCGTAGCGGTCACCGGCGCAGGCGGCCCGGACCCGCAGGACGGTCAGCCACCGGGCTCGGTCTGGTTCGCGATCGCCACCGAGCACGGCGTGCGCGCGTGGCACCGTCAGTTCGACGGCGAACCGGTGGAGGTGGTCGAGCAGACCGTCGCCTGCGCCACCGAATCACTGCTCGACACCGTCCGCTCGCTGGGTTCGGCCGCTTCCCCGGCGTGACCCGCGGTCACGACGAACGGCGATGCCTGCGGTGGCTGGTGTCGCAGAACGGATAGTTCTTCGAGCGCTTGCACAGGCACAGCGCCACCAGGAACCGGTCGGAGCGCACCGTCCGCCCGTCCGCGGTGACGAACTCCACCGGGCCCTCGATCAGTGCGGGACCGTCGGCGGTGAGCGTCACTCGCCGACACTGCTCATTGTCGGATGCGGTCGGCACGGATCACCACCAGATCTTCCATTCGCTGACCGGGCCCGATCAGCCCGGCCGATTCCAGCCACTGCGCGCGCCGGCGCAGCACGGGCCCGAACGGCACGGTCGCCCGTGCCACGATCGCGGCCTTGAGTTCTCGCTCCCGCAGTTGCGCCAACGTCGAATCCGGATCGCTCAGCGCCGAATGCACGATCAACGCTACCCCCCGCGGTTTCAGCAGAGTGGGCAGCGCCGCGCACAACTGGTCGAGGATCGCCCTGCCCCCGGCCCCGGCGTCCCACGCCCGGGCGACGCCGCGGCTGTCGGTGCCCTCGGGCGCGGGGACGTAGGGCGGATTGGCCAGTACCAGATCGAAACTGCGCCCGCCGAGGACCGCGGCGAAATCACCGCGCAACACCTCCGCGTCGATGCCGCGCAGCCGGCAGTTCAACCACGCGGACACGACGGCGGAACGGGACACGTCCACCGCCGTCACCCGCGCGGCGCCCGTGTACGCGGCGGCGACGGCCAAGGCGCCCGTTCCGGTACACACGTCCACCGCGTGCCCGCCGCGCGGAACGCCCGCTTCGGCCAGAGCACGCACGAGCAACCAGGTGTCCAGCTGCGGCGAATAGACGCCGGGAGGTCGAATCAACATCACATTCGGCGGATAGCCCGCCGAGCGCTGCTTAATCGTCCGCGCCGCCACGTCCGCGCCCGCCATCGCGCAACGATCCGCGACCGGCGCGCCAGGACTCCAGCACATGATCAGCGAATCGGTCCTCCAGCAGATTCGTCACCTGGATACCGAACGCCACCGACTCGGTCAGCTCGGGTTCCCGCCGCAGCAGGTCGCCGATCACCCCGGTGCGCATGATCTGCTCGTGCACCGCGTCGGCTTCGACGTGCTCACGGTAGAACAGCCCGCACGCCGGATCGGCGCCCAAGCGCTCCAGCGCCTGCACCAACCGCTGAGCGCCGGGCGGGGAGGTGATCTCCACCGTGGCGAAATGGCCCACCAGCGCGCCCCGCCACGACCGGTGCAGCCCGAACAGCGACATCATGTTCACCAGCGCGAGCATCGGCGCGGGAACCGCGTCCAGATAATGCAGATAGTCCGGGTTCAGGCCGGCGCCGGCCAGCAGGTCGGCGTACAGCTGCGCGTGCACGCGCTCGCCGCGCCCGGCCCCGAACTCGTCGAACTCGACCGCCACCAGCGACGCCTTGGCTTGACCGCGCAGCCGGGGAATCACCCATGCGTACGGATCGGCCTCTTTGTGGTGATAGATCGAACGGTGCACGAAGTACTCGCGCATCTGCCACCACTCGCCCTCGTCGCGCAGGAAACGGCTCACTCCGTCCGGGTCGGCCGGGGTGACCAGCAACTGGTCGAGTTCCGCGTCGAGATCCCCGCCGCCGGGCACGTCCTCGCGCAGCGCCCGCAGGAACCGCTGCTCCAGCGCGGCGCGCAGACCCAGCAGGCCCGGATCCCATTCCCATCCCGCGTCCACCGCCGGGAAACCGTGATAGTGCAGCTCGTAGCAGGTGTGCAGAGCCAGGTGCAGGTCTTCGCCGTACGGATCCGCCGGACCCGGCTCCGGCACCGAGCCACCCGGTTCGCCGCGCAGCAGCTGCACCACCGCTTCCGACAGCTCGCCACGCGGGCGGGGCAGTTCCTGCTTCGGGGCGCCTGACATGACCGTCATACCGGTCGCTTACCCCGGTGCGGCGCTGTTATCGCCGCATCGCGCGGAAAAGTACGCACCGTGGCCGTCCCGCGCCGCCGCTGCGGCGCGGGCACCTCAGGCCACCGATCGAGGAACTTTCCGGAATTACCCGTTCGCCTTCTTGTACGCCTCGACGACCTCCGCGGAGATCCGTCCACGCGCCGACACATCGATGCCGTTCTTGCGCGCCCATTCCCGGATCACCGTGGCCTGTTCTCGATCGTTCGCCGACCGCAGAACACCGCCGCGGCCGCGGCGCGCGCGACCGACCTTGCGGGCATACGGAACCCATTGCTCGAAGAATCCACGTAACTGACCGGCATTGTCCGCCGACAAGTCCATCTCGTAGGCCACGCCGTCCACGGCGAAAGACACTGTTTCCTCGGCCTGAGACTTGCCGTCGTAGTCATCGACCAGTGTCACGACGACCTTGCGTGCCATAGAGATAATCCCTTCACGGTTACCGAGCGCGTGCAGTCGAAAAAACAATCGTAGCCAGTAGATAACAGATCGGTTCCGCCCCTGGAACGGCGGGGTCCCTTCCGCGGCACGGGATGAGTCGCAGCGAGCGACGCACGCCGACAACCGTCCAGCCTCCACATATTGCCCGCGCATCGGGCGAAGCCGCAAACTCCGCACCCGGATCCACCCCGACGAGGCTTGCTGGGGCACGGACATTTCCGGCGATGCCCCGGTTTCCGGGGGCACTGCCGGCGCCCGGAGTCGTGGCGGCGGTCACCGCGCTCGACCCGCACGACGGCGGGTCACCGGTGGCGCCGGGCTGGTGGACGGCACCGAAATAGTCGTTCGCGCTCCGCAGCCGAGCAGCTCCGCGCGCCGGAATCCGCTGCCGCCGCGAATTTTTCGCCGAGCCGGCGCACGGCACCGCGGTCGGACCACTCCCACCGGTGAGAAGGGAACGATTCGGCCCGCGCCTAGTCTGGACGGCGCCCGGTCGAGCCGGAATACTGGCCTGCGCCGGTTTCGCAGGAGCCGATCACGCCGGGTGTGACGCGGCCGGTCGGCTCACCCTCGGACGAAAGGATCATCTCCCGATTCTGCGAACAGTGTCGGCCCGTTGAGAACGGCGGGGGGCCGAGTACCGTTCCGAACTCTGTCGAGCGAGCAGGACGTCCGCGGGAGGCGGATCCCTGCAACGAACCAGATATCGGCCGATTCGTGGAATCCGGCCGGACGAGCCCAGTGCACGAGCGGAAGTCGATAGTATGCGTGTGGCCTTGTTGCCCGCAGGTACCAGGGGCGATCATCAACCGTATCTCGCGTTGGCGCACGAATTCCGTGCCCGCGGGCACGAAGTGGAAATCACCGCCACCCGCAATCAAGCGCACATCGTGCGCAAGGCGGGCTTCGAGCCCCGGGTGATTCCCTTCGACGCCGCGGAACTGCTCGAGACGACCGCGGCGAAGCGAGCGCTGGCCTCCGGAAAGACGCTGCCGTTCATTCGCATCATGCTCGACACGGTGCGGATCATCGAGGGTGAACGTGGTGTGGCGATGCACGAGGTGCTCGCGCGAACCTGCGCGTCCGCCGATGTCGTCGTCGCGTGCGCGTCGACGCTACCGTGGGCGATGGAATTCCGCGAGAAGACCGGTACCCCGGTGATCGGCTGCCTGCCCTACCCGCTCGAACGCACCGACGAGTTCCCGTCGTCGTTCATGGCGAAGAACATGACCTCGTCCCGGATTCTGTCGCGGGCGACCTACAGCCTTTTCGAATTGTCCTACACGTTCCTGTATCGCAAGGTCGACCGTCAATTGCGCCGTCAGATGGGTTTGGCGGGCGGGCCGCGCAATCCTTTCCGGCGGCTGCGTGCCGAACGGATACCGCTCGTCCACATGGTGAGCCCCGTGCTGTTGCCGAAGCCGCACGATTGGCCCGAACGCGCCACGATCGTGGGCGCCTCCATTCTGCCCCCGCTGCTGCGCGACGCCTGGGGCGAAGCGGTCGTCGACCCGGAACTCGACGGCTGGCTCGACGAAGGGGAACCCCCGATCTATTTCTGCATGACCGGAATGCCCGTGCTCGATCCGGTGGAATGCCGCGAGATGATCGCGACGGTCTGCGCGCGCTTGGGGGCGCGGGCACTCGTCACGGTGAAAGGCGAGGGATTCCCGAAAGGGTTCAGCGCCGACCGCACCCTGCTGATCATCGATTCGTTCGATTACGACCGCGTCCTGCCGCGCTGCGCCGCGGTGGTGCATCACGGCGGCAGCGGAAATACCCACGACGTGGTGCGGGCGGGGATTCCGGCCGTGGTGATCCCGGTGCACAGCGATCAATTCTTCTACGGCTGGCGGATCGCCGCGCTCGGTATCGGTGCGACGTTCCCCTATCGCACGATCACCCCCGATCGTCTGCACCAGGCGCTGGCGCAGGCTCTCACGCCGCAGGTGCGGCAGCGAGCGGCCGAGATCGGCCGCACGGTCGCGCAGGAGAACGGCGTACTCGCGGCGGTCGACGCCGCCGAGAAACTCGCCGCCGCGACACCCCGACCATGAGACGCCGGGTGGCCGCCGCGCGCGATCGCGGCGTCGTCCGGCGCGCGCACGACCACCGTGACAGTCGAGTTCCGAAGGTTGTTACCGCATGACCGATTACCGTTCGTTCGTCGATGTCCTGCTCGCCCGCGGCGAGACCCTGACCGACACCACGGCGTACCGCTTCCTGCGCACCGGTGACGCCGACGGCGTCATCGACGAGATCTCCTACGCCGCCGTGTCGGCCCGGGCGCGGGCCATCGCCGCCGCGTTGCAGGACCGCGGCGTCCGCCGGGCGCTGCTGCTGTATCCGTCCGGATTGGATTTCATCGCGGCCTTCTTCGGCTGCCTGGCCGCGAACGTCGTCGCCGTGCCCGCGCCACTGCCGCAACTGGACGCCCGGTCGCTGCGGCGGTTGCGGCACATGGTCACCGACGCCGACGTCGGCGCGGTGCTCACCACCGGACAGGTCCGCGTCGACGCGACCGCGGCGGTCGCCGAAGTTCCCGAACTGGGTGCGCTCACGTGGCTGGCGACCGACGAGATCCCCGACGACGCGGCCGCCGCATGGCGACAGCCCGCCGTCGGCCCGGACTCGGTCGCCTTCCTGCAATACACCTCGGGTTCGACCAGCGCGCCCCGCGGCGTCGTGGTCACCCACGCGAACCTGCTGCACAACGAGCGCGCCATCGCCACGGCACTGGGCCATACGCCGGAGGTGCTGGCCTCGCTCACCGACGCGCTGTTCGTCAGCTGGCTGCCGATGTACCACGATATGGGGCTCATCGCGCCGGTGCTGCAGACGATGTTCGTCGGCGCGAACGCGGTGCTGTTGTCTCCCCGGCACTTTCTGCAACGTCCCGAACGCTGGCCGCAGGCGGTGTCGGAGTTCGGCGCGCACACCAGCGGTGGTCCCAACTTCGGCTACGAACTGTGCCTGCGCCGGATGACCTCCGAGCAGATCGACCGGCTCGACCTGCGCGGCTGGAAGGTGGCGTTCAACGGCTCGGAGACGGTGCGCCCGGCCACCGTGCGCCGGTTCGCCGACACCTTCGCGAGCACCGGATTCCGGGCCGAATCGTTCCAGCCGGTCTACGGCTTGGCCGAGGCGACGCTCATCGTCAGCGCCGCCGAACTCGGCGCGCCTCCGACGGTCGTCCTGCCGCCCGGGCGCTCCGAGCTGGCCGGCGTGGGACGCCCGGCCGAAGGGCTGTCGATCGTCATCGTCGATCCCGAGCGCCGCACCGAGTGCGCCGAGGGCACCGAGGGCGAGATCTGGGTGTCCGGGACCAGTGTCGCCGCCGGATATTTCGGCAACGAAGCGGCGACCGCCGAGACCTTCCACGCCCGGCTCGGCGACGACGATCGCGCCTTCCTGCGTACCGGGGATCTGGGTTTCGTGTCCGGCGGTGAGCTGTTCGTCACGGGCAGGCGCAAGGATCTGCTGATCATCGACGGCAAGAACCACTACCCGCAGGATCTGGAGCTGACGGCCGAAACCGCGCACGACACCGTGCGCGCGGGCTGCGTCGCGGCGTTCTCGGTGGACGAGGGCCTCGACGGGGAACTGCCCGTGGTGGTCGCGGAGGTACGCACCGAGGATCCGGCCGAACTCGCCGACGCCGAGGACGCGATCCGCGCGGCGATCGCAGCGGAGCACGGCCTCACGCTGCGATCGGTGGTCTTGATCCGGCCCGGCGCCCTCCTCAAGACCAGCAGCGGCAAGGTGCAGCGGCAAGCCTGCCGCGCCGCGTATCTCGACGACGCGTTGTCCCCGTTGCTGTCCCTGCGAGGCGAATTCGACGAGATCGGCGTCCCGCCCCCCGCACCGGGCGGTGCGGCGATGAGCGCCGAAGCCATGCAGAGCCGACTGGTGGACATCATCGCCCGGCTGGCGTATCTCGATCCGGCGCGCATCGACGTGCACCGGCCGCTGGTCGAATTCGGTCTCGGCTCCGCCGATCTGGTCGAACTCGTCGTGGAGCTGTCCGACCAGGTCGGGCGGACCCTCGACACCAACCTGTTCTTCGAGCACCCCACCATCGCGCAAGTGGTGGCGGCGCTGCACCCCGCCGAAGCGGAGGCCGCGCCCGTCCCGGACCGACAGCGCACCGACAGCGCACCCGCCGCCGTACCTCTGCTGGCGCAGGCACGCACCGGAACCGAGGCCGTGCCCGTCCCGTCCGGGCGCGCCGACGATGCCATCGCGATCATCGCGATGGCCTGTCGTTTCCCCGGCGGAGCCGACGATCCGGAATCGCTGTGGCGCCTGCTGGACGAGGGACGCGACGGCCTGTCCGAGGTGCCGCCCGGGCGCTGGAGCGTCGACGGGCTCTACGACCCGGATCCGGCCGCCGAGGGCAAGGCGTACACCTTCCGCGGCGGATACCTCACCCAGGTGGACGAGTTCGACGCCGCGTTCTTCGGTATCGGCCCGCGTGAGGCGGCGGTGATGGACCCGCAGCAGCGGCTCATGCTGGAACTGAGCTGGGAGGCGATCGAACGGTCCGGTCGCGACCCCAAGCGGTTGCAGGGCAGCATGACCGGTGTCTACTTCGGCGTGTACAGCACCGGCTATCTCGCCGACCCGGCTCCGCAGCAGTTGAACGGGCAGGTCGGCACCGGGCTGGCGCCGGCCGTGGCATCCGGACGGATCGCGTACACACTCGGATTGCACGGTCCGGCCGTCACCCTCGACACCGCGTGCTCCTCCTCGATCGTCGCCATGCACCTGGCCGCGCAGGCGTTGCGCGCGGGCGAATGCGATCTGGCCCTGGCCGGCGGCACCACGCTGCTGATGAGCCCGACCGCGCACGTGGAACTGTGCAAACTCGGTGTGCTGTCGCCGTCGGGGCGGTGCGCGCCGTTCTCGGCGGGGGCGGACGGCACGGTGTGGGCCGAGGGCGCCGGGCTGGTGCTGCTGAAACGGCTCGACGACGCCCGGCGCGACGGTGACCGGGTGCTCGCGGTGTTCCGCGGCTCCGCAGTCAACCAGGACGGCCGCAGCCAAGGCATCAGCGCTCCCAACGGTTTCGCGCAGGAGCAGGTCATCAAGGCGGCGCTGCGCTCGGCCGGGCTGACGCCCGCGGACGTGGACTACGTCGAAGCGCACGGCACCGGCACCGCCCTCGGCGATCCGATCGAAGCCCGCGCCCTGGCGCGCGTCTTCGGTCCCGGCCGCGAACCCGGGCGCCCGCTCGGCGTGGGCTCGCTGAAGTCCAACGTGGGCCACACCCAGGCCGCGGCGGGAATCGGCGGGGTCATCAAACTGGTTCTCGCGCTACAGCACGAGCGGATACCGGGGATGGCCCACGACGGGCCGCCGACATCGCAGATCGACTGGGCCGGTAGCGGTTTGGTCGTGCACACCGATTCGGCACCATGGCCTCGTGGCACCCGGCCCCGCCGCGCGGGCGTCAGTGCGTTCGGGCTCAGCGGAACCAACGCCCACCTGATCCTCGAGGACCCGCCCGCCGTCGACGACACCTCCGACTCGTTCGACGACGCTCCGGACGACCGCCGGGTCGCTCTGCTGCCGATCTCGGCCCGCAACCGGGCCTCGCTGCACGGTCAGGCGCGTCGCCTGCTCGAGCACGTCACCGGCTACCCCGCGCTGGACCCCGCACCGGTGTCACGCTCGCTGGCATTGCAGCGCACACCGTTCGAATGGCGCGCCGTCGTGGTCGCTGGCACACGCGACGAAATGCTGTCCGGCCTGGGCGATCTGGTCGAGCAACGGGCACTGCCCGATGTCGTGGCCGCCACGGACGCGGCGCTCACCGCGGGCAAGACGGCGTTCGTCTTCCCCGGGCAAGGCGTGCAGTGGGCGGGGATGGCGCGTGACATGCTGGCCCGGTCGGAGGTGTTCCGCGCCGAGTTCGCCCGCTGCGACGAAGCGTTCCGGCACCGCACCGGCTGGTCGCTGGCGACCGGGCTGTTCACCTTCACCGCGGCGCAACTCGGCGACTTCACCCTCGTGCAACCGCTGCTGTTCGCCACGATGGCGGCGCTCGCGGCCACCTGGCGGGACGCGGGCGTCACACCGGACGCCGTGATCGGGCACAGCCAGGGCGAAATCGCCGCGGCCTACGTCTCGGGCGCGCTGAGCCTCGACGACGCCGCCCGCGTGGTCGTGGCACGCAGCCGCCTGATGGCGGATATCACCGAGGAAGGCGCGATGGCGATGGTCGGCCTGCCCGCGCACCGGCTCGCGGAACGCTTGGCGGCCGACGAGGCGGTGTCGGTCGCGGCGATCAATGTGCCCGGCTCGACGATCGTGGCCGGAGCCCGTCACGCGGTGGAGACACTGGTGCGTGCACTGCGGGACGACCAGATCGAGGTGCGGGTGCTGGCCGCGGGACCGGCGCTGGCGGGACATTCGGCGCTGCTGGAACCGATCCGGCAGCGACTGCTGGACGAACTCGCCGGGTTGAGCGCGGCCCCGCCGGACGTCGCGTGGTACTCCACCGTGCTCGGCGAACAGATGGTGGACGACTCCGCCGACGGCGGCTACTGGTACCGCAACGCGCGCGAACCGGTCCGGTTCGCGAGCACGATCGAGCGCATGATCGGCGACGGGTTCCGGTATTTCGTCGAGCTCGGGGTGCATCCGCTGCTGACCACGGCGGTGCGGGCGGTCGCGGAGGACATCGGCGGCGAAGTCGTGGCGGTCGGTTCACTGGTGCGCGACGAGGACGGGCCACGCAGCCTGGCTCGCGCCCAGGCCGCGCTCTGGGTGGCGGGCCGCGACCTGGACTGGTCACGCCTTGTGCCCGCGCGCGGCAGCGTCGAGCTGCCGACCTACGCCTTCGACCGGCGGCGGTTCTGGACCGAGTCGGTGTCCGAGGACGCCGCGGCACTGGGGTTGCGGCCCGCGGGTCATCCTTTCGTCGGCGCGGTCGTGCCGCACCCCGATTCCGGCGGCGTGACGCTGACCGGCCGGATCTCCCTGCGAACGCATCCGTGGCTGGCCGAGCACGCCGCGCCCGCCGCGGTCGTCCTGCCCGGTACCGGGCTGGTCGAGCTCGCGGTCCGCGCCGGTGACGAGGTGGCCGCCGGACACGTGCGCGAACTCGTGCTCCACGCGCCGCTGGTGCTCGCGCAGGATGCCGCGGTCCAGGTCCAAGTGGTAGTCGGCGACGCCGACCCCGACGGTGACCACCTGGTGTCGATCCACTCCCGCCTCGAGCGCGATCTCGACACCTCGTGGACGTTGCACGCCCGCGGGGTGCTGGCGGCGGCCCACGGAACCGAAACCATCGGCGGCGACACCGCGCAGTGGCCTCCGGCGGGTGCGACGGCCGTGGACGTGGCCGACCTGTACGCGCGGCTGTCCGATCGCGGACACCGGTACGGGCCGCTGTTCCGGTCGGTGCGCGCGGCGTGGCGGCGCGGGGAAGAAGTCTTCGCCGAGGTGGCGCTTCCGGAGTCCGCGCACGGCGACGCCGCGCGGTTCGAGATCCATCCCGCGTTGCTCGACTCCGCCCTCCACGCGGCGCTGCTGCTCGGCGCGGACGACAGTGGTTCGGCGATGCTGCCCTTCGCCTGGGCGGGAGTGAGCTTGCACGCCTCCGGCGCCACGGCGTTGCGCGTCCGGATCTCCCGTGACGGCTCGGACGGGGTGCGTGTCCTGGCGAACGATCACACCGGCCGCCCGGTCGTGTCGGTGCGGTCGCTGATCCTGCGGCCCGCGCCCGCCGCGCAGCTGCTCGACGGGGCGCTGTCCGCCGCGCATCGCACATTGTTCCGGCCGGAGTGGTCGGCGCTCGCGGCGCCGGCGGTGGTCCGGCCGGTCGCCGCCGTGCCCTGGTCGCTGCTCGGCCCGCACGATCCGGCGCCGGAGGCGGTGCTCATCGACGTCGCCGAGGGTGATTCGATCGACGCCGTGCACGCCGCGGTCCGGCGGACGCTGGAAGCCTTGCAAGCGGCACTGGACGATCCGCGCCTGACAGCGGCGACCATCGTCGTGCGCACCCGCCGGGCGATGGCGCTGCCCGGCGAGGACGTCCCGAACACCGCGGGAGCGGCGGTCTGGGGCCTGGCGCGGGCGGCGCAGTCGGAGAACCCGGATCGCATCGTGCTGGTCGACAGCGCCGACGCCGAGGTCGATATCGCGACCGTCCTGGCCTGCGGGGCGGCACAGGTTCTCGTGCGCGACGGCGACCTGTCCGCGCCGCGGCTCGCGCGAGCGCCCATGGCCGAGGCCGCGCCGGGCAGCGTGGAGTTCGGCGACGGGTACGTGCTCGTCACCGGAGCGCCGGGACGGCTCGGCTCGCTGCTGGCCCGGCATCTGGTGCGGGCCCACGGGGTCGGCAAGCTGCTGCTGGTCAGCCGCCGGGGCGCCGACGGTCCCGGTGCCGACGAGTTGCGCGCCGAACTCACCGGTCTGGGAGCGGACGTGGTCTTCGCCCGCTGCGACGTGGCCGATCGCGCCGCGCTGGCCGACGTGCTGCGCGGACGCACGCTCAGCGGCGTCGTCCACGCAGCGATGGTGCTCGACGACGGCACGCTGGGCTCGCTGACTCCCGACCGGCTCGCCGCCGTCCTGCGGCCGAAGGTCGACGCGGCGCATCACCTGCACGAGCTGACCGCGGGCATGGACCTGTCGTGCTTCGTGCTGTTCTCGTCCGTGGCGGGCGTCCTCGGTAATCCCGGTCAGGCGAACTACGCCGCCGCCAACGCCTACCTCGACGCCCTCGCCACCCACCGCGTCGCCCGAGGGCACACCGCGCAGTCGCTGGCGTGGGGTCCGTGGAGCCTGGACATGCACGAGGTGATGGCGGCGGCGGACATCCGTCGCATGGAACGCTCCGGCATGCGCCCGCTCAGCGCGCAGGACGGTTTGGCCGCGTTCGACGCGGCGCTCCGGCGGACCGAGCCGGTGTTGGCGCCGATGCGGATCGATGCCGACGCGATGCGGCGCGCACCGTACGTGCCGTTGCTGCTGCGCGGGCTGATCCGCCCGGCTGCGCGCCGCACGGCCGCGCACCGCGACGTGGCCGACCCGTCGGTACGGTCGCGCTTCGCCGACCGGCTGCGCGGATTGCCGCCGAGTGAGGCGACCGCGGTCGCGGTCGACGTGGTGGCGCGCGTCGCCGCCGGCGTGCTGGGGCATACCGGTGCGGACGCCATCGCACCGGACCGGTCGTTCCAAGGGCTGGGCATGGATTCGCTGATGGCGGTGGAACTGCGCAACCGGTTGCGCGACGATACCGGCATCCTGGTCCCGCTCGGCGAGATCCTCGCCAACCAGAGCGCGGCCGCGCTGGCCGAATACCTAGTCGCCGAGGCGGCGCACACGGACACCGCCGTACCTGCCGCGCGTCCGGCCGAGCAGGACGTCCCCGAGGTCGTCACCCTGCCCGTCACCCGAGACCTGATGCGGCTGCTGCGCACCGCCCAGCAGGGCATTCCGAGTGTCGCCCAGACCGGCGGACTGGCCATGCGCCTGCCCAGGGCGATCGGCCACGCCGAAGCGGAAGCGATGCTCGCCCGCCTCGCCGGACGCCACGCCGCGCTGCGCACGGTGATCGTGCCCAGCGACGAGCACGGCACCCGGCTGCAGGTGCGGTCCCGCCCGGGCGGGCCGCTGCTGCGCAGTTCGGCCGTCGACCGGCTCGACGACGCCGACGCGCGCACCCGGTTCCGTGAACTGATGAGCGAACCGTTCGACCTGGCGCAGGGGCCGCTGTGGCGGTTCGAACTGCTGACGTCCGAGTCCGGCGAACAGACACTGATCTTCGGCGCCCACCACGGCATGTGCGATGTCCAATCGATGATGCTGGTCGCCGGGGAGATCGGTGCCGAGCTGTCCGGCGCGGACCACCCGGAAATCCTGTCCAACAAGGACATCCACGATCTGCTCGCCGCGCAGGCACCGCAGGCCGAGCCCGACCCCGCATGGCGCCGCGAGTTCGCCGGCTGCCGCCGCCTCGACCTCACCCTCGCGCGTCCTCGGCCCGCGCAGCGCAGTCACCGAGCCGGGGAGGTGCTGCTGGAACTGCCCACGGGGCTGCAGGATCGCGCGGCGCGGCGGGCCCGGGAGCTGGGCATCACGCCGGCGGCGCTGTTCCTCGGCACGCTGACGGTGCTGCTGGCCCGGCGGCAGGACACCGATCGTTTCGCGCTCGCCGTCCCGGTGGACACCCGCATCCACGCCGACGCGCCGACAGCCGTCGGCTATTTCGGTGTGCCGGTGCCCTATCCGGCGACCGTCGAGCCCGGCGAGTCGATCGATGACCTGCTGCGCCGGACCGGCGACCGGCTGCGGCGGCTGCTGGTGCCCGGAGCGGGTTTCTCCGACGTGCTCACCACGCTCGCCGCGGAGGGCCTGTATCGAGACAACGCGCCGCTGGTCGAGGTGTACTTCAACTATCTGCGGGCCAATTCCGCCGTCCACCGCGCGGACCTGGTTCCGGTGGGGACCGGTTACTCCGATCTCGACCTCATGGTGGCCGTGCTGGCCGACGCGGATCAGATCTGGTTCACCTACAACGCCGACATCATCGACGACGCGACCTGCACCCGTCTCGGGCAGGACTACCTCGCACTGCTCGGCGAGGTGGTCGAGCACTCCGGGCTTCCGGTGCGCCCACCGCGCACGGACACACCGCGAGGCGTCGCGTTCGGGGCCACGTTCGCGCTGGGGAAGCTGCCGGATCTGTACAGCGCGGCGGCGCATGCCCACGGCGCGGACGGGCGGACGGTGCTCGAAGCGCCTTACCATCACGTCCTGGCCGGATTGCGCGACCCGTCCGGGGTCTTCGCCCAGCCGTCGACCGCTCTGGGCATCGTGCTGCTGCGGGCGGCGGACCTGGAGCGATTCGGTCCGCTCACCGACGACTCGCTCGCCGAACTGGCGGCGCAGTACCCCGCGGCCGTCCGGGAGGCCGCCGAGCGTGCCCGGGGGCCGATCATCGTCGGCCTGCTGCCCGCCCCCGCGCTCGACGAGCGGTTGCTGCGGTGGGAGCGGCTGACCGCCGAACGGCTGCGGGAGATTCCCGGCGTCGCGGTGCTCACCGAAGCCGACTGGACCCGTGACCACCCGGTGGCGCACCGTTTCGACGAGCAGACCGACGCGCTGGCGCACCTGCCGTTCACCGAGGAGTTCCAGGCGGCGGTGGCGCTGACGCTCGCCGCCGTCGCGCGCGTCGCGTTGCTGCCCGCCCCGAAAGTCATCGCCGTGGACGGCGACGACACCTTGTGGAGCGGCGTCGTGGGCGAGATCGGGCCCGCGGCGGTCACCTTCGACCCGCCGCGGATCACGCTGGCGCGGCGGCTGCGGCAGTGGCGTGCCGCGGGCACCCTGCTGGTGCTGATCAGCAATAACGACGACGATTCCGTGCAGGCGGTCCTGGACCGTCCGGACAGTCCGCTGCGCGCCGCGGACTTCGCCATCGTCTCCACCGGATGGGACAGCAAAGCCGAACGGCTCGAGGAGGCCGCGCGTACCTTGCGTCTGGCATCGGACGACGTGGTCTATCTCGACGACAACCCGGTGGAGATCGCGAAGATGCGTTCCCGCTTGCCGGAAGTGCTCGCGGTGACCTGTCCGCCGATCGAGGAACTGGAGGCCTTCCTGACCCGGTTGTGGCCGGTGACGCCGGTGGCGGTGACCGCGGAGGACGCCGAGCGGGCGGAGTTCTACCGGCACGAACGCGAACGCGACCTGGCCCGCGAACAACTGGACTTCGCGCGGTTCCTCGAGAGTCTGCACCTGGTGGTGACCGTCGAGCGGCTCTCCGGCGGGAGCCGGGCGCGCGCCGCTCAGCTGATCCGGCGCACCAGCCAATTCGTTCTGGGCCCGAGCACCGAGCAGGATGTCGACCGCTGGCAGGAGGACGGCGAGGTGTGGACCGCGGCGGCGCGCGACCGGTTCGGCGACTACGGAACGATCGCCGTGCTCGCGCTGCGCGCCGAGGGGACCGCGCTGGATGTGCGCGGATGGCATCTCAGCTGCCGCGCCCTCGGCCGCGGCGTCGAGGAACACCTGCTGGGCTGGCTGGCCGACCGCGCGGCCGCGCTGGGTTGCACGACGGTGCGCATGACCGTCCACCGCACCGAGCGCAACGTGCCCGCCCGCCGGTTGGCGGCCGCGCTGGGCGGTGGCGCCACCGATGCCGAGCGGCTCGACGTCGAGGTGCCGCTGGAGCGCCTGCGGACGTTCCGGTCCTGGGCGCGATGATCATGGCCGACAAGGAGTTTCCCGTGCGCAGTCCGAACGGCGAGCACTCGCCGCGTCTCGAGCGAGCCGATCGGCGCGACCTCGCCGAGGCCATCGAGCGCGGTGGCGGCCTGGACGTGTCCGCGTTGCTCGCGCGCGCGGGTGGCGACGCACCCCCCGCGACGGCGGCGATCGAACGGCGCGAACAGTGGGATCCGGAGTCGCTCACGGCGGCGGTCACCCGGCTGGCGAACCGATTCACCGCCGAAACCGTCGGTCCGGACACGGATTTCTTCGACGGCGGCGCCACCTCCGTCGCGGCGGTGCAGTTCGTGGCGGCGCTCGCCCGCGAGCTCGACGTGCACCTGGAGTTGGACGACGTGTTCGCCGACGCGCGTCCGCGCAGGCTCGCGCGGCGCTGGCTGGGCACCGGTCCGGACGCCAGGGACCACGAGATCATCGCGCCGGCATCCGATTCCGTGGACGACGAGTTCGCGCAGCTGATGTCCGATGTCGCCGGAGCCGACCGGTTACCGCTGGTCGACCCGCCGGAGCGGGTGGTCCCACGCCGTGTGCTGCTCACCGGCGCCACCGGTTTCCTCGGCAGCCATCTGCTCCTGGACCTGTTGCGCGGCAGCGACGCCCACGTCGTCTGCCTGGTCCGCGCGCGGGACGAGACCGACGGCCTCGACCGGCTGGCCGCCGCGCTGACGCGGTTCCTGCTGCCGTGGTCACCGGAGGTGCGCAGGCGGGTGACGGTGCTGACCGGCGACCTGCGGGAGCCGAACCTCGGCCTGTCCGAGCAACGCTGGACCGCGCTGGCGGACGAGGTCGACGCGATCGTCAACGTCGGCGCCGCGGTGGACTTCCTGCGCGGCTACCGATCCCTGCGCCGCGGCAACGTGCTCGGCCCGCTGACCCTCGCCCGGCTGGCCGCGACCGGCAGACCGAAACCGCTGCACCACATCTCCTCGATCGCGGTGTTCAACGAACTCGGCATCGCCTCGATGGGCGAGGACGATCCGGTGGCGAATATCGGCAAGCTCGTGATCGGCTACGACCGGACGAAGTGGGCGGCCGAGGCGGTCATGCGGCGGGCGCGCGAGCACGGACTGGTGGTCACGGTGCTGCGACCCGGCGGAATCGGCGGACACCGGGAGACCGGTGCGCACAACCCCCGCGACCTCAACAGCGGCATCATCGCGGCGCTGTCGCGGTTCGGCACCGTCCCCGCGCTGCGCAATCTCCATGTCGCCCCGGTGGATTGGGTCAGCAAGGTCGCGGCGGCCATCGTGTGCGCGCCGGGGGCGTGGGGCCACAATTACCATCTCACCGGCACGCCGACCACACTGGAGCAGATGCTCGGCGAGTCGGCGGCGATCGGCATGGACATGCGGGTGCAGCATTGGTCCGCCTGGTGTGACGAGGTGGTGGAACGGATCCGCACCGAGCCGGTCCCTGAGCTGGAATCGCTGGCGCAGGTGTTGCAGAGCCCGGTCGCGCGCCACCCGCTGGAGACGATGGCCTCCGTCCCCGCCGCCACCGACGACCGAACCCGCGCCTTCCTGCGCGCCCACAACCTGCCCCAGCCGGTCCGCTACGGCGCTCGGTCGCAAAGCAAGACACTGGAAATGCTCGCGGGCACCGGTCTGGCCCGGCTGCCGCAGCCGCAGGACGCACCGTATCTGTGGTTCGCGGAAACCCTGGCGGGCACCCTCGCAGCCGCGGACGGGGCGGCCGACACGTCCTGCACCCTGAATCTGCGCTTGTCCATCGCGAGCACCCACCAGCTGGTGGCCGGGCGCACGGTCGATGTCGGTGGCGAACTACGGTGCGCACGCCTGCACGACGAACCCCTCACCGTGTCCGGTGTGCTGTCGGTGCGCCCGCACGACGGCATCCCGATCCGGCACGGACTGCGGCATCCGCTGATGCACTACCGGCTGGCGCTGCGCGACGCCGACGGCGGGAGGTGGTGGCTGTCCGGTTACAAATACGCCGAGGCGCGCCGCACCCTCATCAGGCAGGCGCGCACGCTGACCGTGGAACTCGGCCGCGAGGGCGAACCGGCGAGCCTCACCGGCGAAGTCGCCGTGCCGCTGGAGACCTACCTGCGCGATCAGATCGACGGCATCCAGGTCGATCCGCGATTGTCCGAGCGCCAGCGGCGGACCGCGAAACTGTTGTGGCTGAGCTGGTTCGGATCCCAGCTCGGCAAGGGCCTGCTGGAACCGGCGTTGCGCGTGGGCACCGAGCTGCTGGATCTGCGCCGAAACGCGAAGGAGTCGCGCTGATGCTCACCCCGATCCGGCCGGGCGCCGCCCCGGCGCTGGAGGAGATCCCGTTCCGTGCCGCCGACGGCCTGCGGCTGGGCTTGCGCCGCGCCGTCGCCGCCGAGGCCGACCGGCCCGCGGTCCTGCTGGTCCACGGCCACGGCGTCTCCTCGGAGATGTTCCTGGCGCCGGAGATCCGCACGGTCGTCGACGCGCTGCTCGACGCGGGATACCAACCGTGGCTGCTGGACTGGCGCGGCAGCTCCCGTCTGCCCTACAACGCCTCCGGGCCGCGTTTCAGCTTCGACGACGTGGCGCTCTACGACCTCCCCGGCGCCGTCGAGGAGATCCGCCTGCGCATCGGCGACCGGCCGCTGTTCGTGGTCGCGCACTGCGTCGGGGCCTTGGCGCTGTCGATGAGCATGGCCGCGGGACTGCTGCCCGGATTGGCCGGCGTCGTGGCCCAGGGCGTGTTCCTCACCCCGAAAGTGAGCAACGCGGTGCGGATGCGCGTGCTCGTGGGTGGCGAACTGCTCGGCTCCCGCGTCCACCACCTCGAGTCCGACTTCCGCAGAGTCGGGCTGTGGTCGCGCAAAACGCTGCTCTACGCCCTGCTCACCCGGAAAGGGGAATGCACCGACCCCACCTGCCGGATGGTGCACGGCAGCTGGGGCATGGGCGCGCAGCTGTTCGTCCACGACCACCTCGATCCGCGCACCCACGACCGTCTGGCGGAACTGTTCGGGCCGATCCCGGTCCATGTGCTGCCCCAGCTGCGGCGGATGGAGCTGGCGCACGCGGTGCAACGCTGGAACGACAACGACGACCGCTACCGCGTGCTCCCGGAGAACGCCCTCGACCACGCCGACCGGATCGATTGCCCGGTGCTGCTGTTGTCGGGCAGCCGCAACGAGGTCTGGCTCGACTCCAACAAGCTGTGCCACGACGTGCTCACCACCCGCCACCCCGGGCTGGACGTGCGCTACATCGAGATCCCTTCCTACGGCCACCTCGACACCTTCCTCGGTCGCGGCGCCGCGCTGGACGTGTACGGGCACATCCTCGAATTCCTCGACGGCTGTGCGCCTTCCGCGGCCGGACGGGGCACCGCGTGAGCGGGGACGACCGCTCGTTGCGCATCGCGATGTTCGCGGACTTCCATCCGGCCACCCTCGGGGGGATCCAGACGTCGATGCGCGCGCAGCGCACGGCCTTGGAACGGCTGGGGCATCGCGTCACCGTGTTCACCATCCCCCCGCCGGATCCCGTGCCGCCGGATCCCGGGATCGTCGTGCTCGCCACCACGGCGGGATTGGCCGTGAACGGCTATCCGGTCGCCCTGCCGACCCGAAGGAATGCCCGCCTCATCGACGCGGTGTTCGCCGAGCGCGGATTCGATGTCGTGCACGCGCAGACCACCTACGGAGCGGGCATCGCCGGATTGCGCGCCGCGCGCCGCCACGGCCTTCCGGCGGTGCAGTCCATGCACAGCCGCGACGACTCCTTCATCGAACGCAATTCCCCGTTTCCCTATCTCGCCGCGCTCACCATGCGCGTGCTGCACGGCAGCTTCGTCGGCCTGCGCGGGACGATGCCGAAGTCGGCGGAAAGCCGCACGGCGCGCCACGCCTGGCGGCCGCTGGTCGCGCAGGCGCGGGCCGCCGACCACATCGTGGTGCCGACACGGCATTTCGCCCAGCGGTTGGCCGCGCACGGGGTGGATCGGCCGATGCACGTGGTGTCCAACGGAGTCGACGACGATCTGGTGCGCGCTCTCCCCGAGCGGCCCCGTGGCCGGGATCCGTTGCTGCGCGTGCTGTGGTGCGGCAGGTTCTCGGCGGAGAAGCGGCCGCTGGACGCCATCGAGGCGGTGCACCGGGCCGAGGGCTGCACCCTCGACATCTACGGTGCGGGAGCGTTGGAGGCGCGCCTGCGCGCGGCCGTCGACCGGCTCGGGCTGCACCAGCGGGTTCGGCTGCACGGCGAGGTGAGCCAGGCGCAGTGCTTGGCGGCCATGCGTGCCCACGATGTGCTGCTGTTCCCCTCCGCCGGGTGTGACACGCAAGGCATGGTTCTGCTCGAGGCGGTCGCGGTGGGCCTTCCCGTGCTGCACTGCGACCCCGACGTCACCGAAACGGTGCCCGAGGGTGGCGAATTCCGGGCCCGCGACGCCTCGACGGCCGCGCTCGCCGAAGCGCTGGGGCTGCTGGCGGCTCAGCCGGACCGGCTCACCGCCATGCGCGAGGTCTTGGCACGCCACGCGGGCCGGACGCTGCAGTCGCGGTTCACCGAACGACTGGTCGCGGTCTACACCGAGGCGATCGCGACCGCCGCGTCAGGCCGGTTGCCGTAGCGGCAGGCCCGCGGCCGCGTAGATCGCGTCGATGACGGTCATCGTCGCCACCGCGTCCTGGGCGGAGGTGAGCACCGGCTCCCCGTGCCGCACCGCCGCGACGAAGGCATCGAGCTGATAGGCGTAAGTGCTGCGGCGCGAGATCTTCTCCGTGCGCCTGCCGCCCTGCGAACGCACCGAAAGCCTGCGCGGCAGTTGCGGCGCCACCGGATTGAGCAACCGCAGTTCACCGCGTTCGCCCACCACGCGCGCCCCGATGCGCAGCAGGTCCGACGACCACATCGAGCAGCGCACCCGCCCGGTGTGCCCGGAGGGGAAGCGCAGTTCGGCACTCATCGCGCGGTCGATGTGCGGGCCGCGCAACTTCGCGGTCGCCGCGACGACCTCCGGGTTCTCGCCGCCGAAGACCCGGGCCATGTGCACCGCGTAGCAGCCTGCGTCCATCAGCGCCCCGCCCGCGAGGGCGTAGTCGTAGCGGATATCGGAGAATCGCGGCAGCGGAAAACACATCGCGGTGTCCACCCGCACCAGCTCGCCGAGTTCGCCGGAGGCGATGATCTCCTCGGCCCGCCTGGTCATCGGGTGGTAGCGGTAGTGGAAGGCCTCCATGACCACCCGGTCCGACGTCGCGGCCAGTGCCGCGATCTCCTCGGCCTCGGCGGCGTTGGCGGTGAACGGTTTCTCGCACAGCACGTGCTTGCCCGCGGCGAGCGCCTCCTTCGTCCACCGGCCGTGCAGACCGTTCGGCAGCGGGTTGTAGACCGCGTCGATGTCGGGCGCGGCGATCAGCGCGGCATAGCTGTCGAAGACCTGCGCGATGCCGTGTTCGCGCGCGAACGCCCGGCCGCGTTCCGGCTCGCGGGCAGCCACGGCGGCGACCACCGTGTCCGCGTTCGCCCCGGCGGGGCGCACGACGGCGGCGGGCGCGATGCGGGCGGCGCCCAGGATGCCGATCCGCAGGGGCTGTCCGGATTGTGTCATGGGCGCGACTGTAGCAATGGATCCGCTTGTGCCGCCGGGTGTTCCGTCAGGCCGACGGGGCGTCGCCGTACACCGTCAACCAGATCGCCCGGCCCAGCGCCTCCGCCAGCGCGTCGTCGGTGACCCCGGAGCCGGAGGAGAAGCTCACCGCGATCGCGCGTTCCACCATCGAGGTCAGCACGACGGCGGTGGCCCGCGGATCGATCGCCGGACTTATCCGTCCCGCGGCACGGTCGGTCTCCAGCCGCGATCGCACCACCGCCACGAACGAGGCGACCCGGCCGCGCCAATACGCGCCGACGTCACGGTCGTAGGCGGCGACTTCGCTCAGCGCCAGCAGCAGCGACCGGTGCTCGCGGAACCCCGCGATCATGGTGCGCACGGCCGCCACCACACCGGCCTGCCGCCCGGTGTGCTCGGTGATCCACCAGCGCTCGGCGGCCTCGAACAGATCCGCGGTGGCCAATTCGGCCATGCGGATCAGCAGCCGGCTCTTGTCCGGGAAATACCTGTAGAACGTCGACCTCGCCGACTGCGAGGCGGCGGCGATCCGGTGGACGGCGATCTCGGTGTAGGGCGTGCCGTCGGCGAGCAGCTCCTCCACCGCGGCGAGGACGCGTCGCTCGAAATCCGCGCGCCGATCGTCGACCGGTTTGCGTGCGTTTCTGGGGACACGGGTCAGCGAGGGCATCCGGGTCCTCTCTGCGGCGCGGCGGCCGCGTGCTCGGCTGTGCCGGTCGGGTGCGTCCCCCCATTCTGCCGACACGGCACCGATATTGACATTCGGGCACCCACCGCTCACCATCGATCGGACACAGTGTCCGAGACTACATGACCGAGGTGTTCGGGCATGCGCGGTTCTTCTTCCCCGGCAATCGAGTACACCGACGTGGTCGTCGTGGGCGCGCGGTGCGCGGGCTCGGCGACCGCCATCGCGTTGGCGCGAGCCGGGCGCGACGTGCTCGCGCTGGACTCGGCGCGCTTTCCCTCCGACACCCTCTCGACGCACCTGCTGTGGCCCGGCGGCCTGGCCGAACTGCATCGCACGGGCGCCCTCGACCGTGTCCTCCGGCTCGGCGCGCCCCCGCTGACCACGGCCTTCGCCGACGGCGGCGGCTACGCGGTCCGGTCGTCCTTCACACCGGTGGACGGCGTCGACTACGCGATGTGCGTGCGGCGGACCGGACTGGACGCCGCGCTCGTGGCCACCGCCGTGGAGGCGGGAGCACGGCTCCGCGAGGGCGTGCGGGTCACCGATCTGCTGTGGTCGGGGGCTCGCTGCGCCGGCGTTCGCTACGCCGACGAAAGCGGCGAGCACGAGGTACGTGCCCGCCTCGTCGTCGGAGCGGACGGCCGCCGCAGTACGGTGGCCCGGCTCGTCGGGGCCACCCGGCCCCGATTGTCCGCACCGAGCGGACGGGACTGCTTCTTCGCCTACTGGCACGACGGCGCGGCCGACCAGCGGCACATCGCGGCCCAATGGCGGCACGGTGCCGATCTCGGCACCGCGTTCCCCTGCGACGACGGCTTGCTGCTGAGCCTCGTCCAGCCGCCCGCGCAGCCCGCCGAACCGGGTGGCGGGCGCGCCGAGCGCAGGTATCACGAGGCGATCGAGCGCCTGCCCGGACTTCGACTGCGCCTGCGTGATTGCCGCCGCGTCGGGCGGGTGCGTTCGGCCACCGGACTGGCGTCCTACTTCCGGCGCTCGACCGGGCCGGGCTGGGCGCTGCCCGGGGACGCGGGCCATTTCAAGGATCCGGTGACCGCGCAAGGCATCCGGGATGCCTTGCGCTACGGCCGGCTGCTCGGCGAACTGGCCGCCGCAGCCCTCGACGACACCGAGCACCTCGACACCGCCTTGGCCGCGTGGGAACGGCTGCGCGATCGCGAATGCCTGAGCGTCTACCAGTGGACCAATCGGCTGGCCCGCGGTACGGCGATGCGTCCTTTGGAAATCGAGCTCTACCGCAGGGCCGCGGCCGACCCCGCGCTGGCCGACGCGGTCACCGAGATCTTCTCGCGCACCGTGGCTCCCGAAGACGTCTTCTCTCCCGCACGCGCGGCGGCGCTCACGGCGGGAGCATTGCGCGCATCGTGGCGCGCCCCCTGGCCGGTTCTCGCGAATCTGGCGGACGAATGCCGCGACACAGTCTCCGAACGGAGGGAAGCGTGCGCCTTCACGCGCTCCGATCCCGCCGACGCCATCCAGTCCCGGCCGCCGCGGCGCGTTCTCGCGGCATCTTCAGGAGATCGACATGCATGACCCGCGTCCTCGGCCGACCATCGACCTCACCCGCCGCGACCTGTTGCGCGGCACGCTCGCGGCCGGACTGGCCCTCACCGCCGCCCCGGCACACGCCGCACCGCCCGGACCACGCCGAACGCCCGCGCTGCGCACCGGAGGTAAGTCGGTCGCGGTGCTCGGCGGCGGCGTCGCCGGGCTGTCGGCGGCCCACGAACTGATCGAGCGGGGATACGCGGTCACCGTGTACGAACCGGCGTTCCTCGGCGGTAAAGCGCGCAGCATGGGTGTACCGGGCACCGGCACCGACGGCCGTTCGGATCTGCCCGGCGAGCACGGCTTCCGGTTCTTTCCCGGCTGCTATCAGAACCTTCCGGACACCATGCGGCGCATTCCCTTTCCCGGCAATCCCGATGGCGTCGCGGGCAACCTCGTCCGCGTCGAGGGCACCGTCGCCGGTTTCCGGGGCAGGCCGCCGATCTACGCGCCGGTCGAATTCGGGGGCCTCGACCAGATCAACCCGCAGCGCTTGCAGAGCACGCTGATCGGCGCGTTCGGCTTCATTCCGGAGCTGCCACCGGCCGAACTCGCGTTCTTCGCCAAACAGATGGCCGTCTGGTTCACCTCTTGCACCGAACGGCGTTTCGGGCAGTGGGAATACGTGACGTGGGAGCAGATCCTGCGGGCCGAAGGCAAGTCGGCGGCTTATCGCGAATACCTGGTCAGCGCCCTCACCCGGATCACCGTGGCGGCCAAACCCCAGCTGAGTTCGGCGCGCACGATCGGCACCATCGGGGAGGCCCTGGTGCTGGCGGGGACCGGGGCGATCCCGCAGTACTCCGCGGGTATCGACCGTATTCTCAACCGTCCCACCAACGAAGCGTGGATCGACCCCTGGGTCACCTATCTGCGGTCGCGGGGCGTGCGATTCGTGCCGGGCCTGCGGGCGACACGGCTGGAGCTTCGCGATGGCCGGATCGCCTCGGCGACGCTGACGGATCCCGGCGGCCGCTCCACCGTGGTCACCGCGGACTGGTATCTGTGCGCGATGCCGGTGGACAGGGCGGTCACGCTGCTGACCGACGACATCCTCGACACCGACCCACATCTGGCGGGCATGCGGGAGCTGCGGACCGACTGGATGGTCGGTATCCAGTACTACCTCGCCAACCCCACCGAGTTGCCGGAAGGCCATATCGCCGCCCTCGGCTCCCCGTGGGCGCTCACCGCCTTGCGCCAAGCGCCCATGTGGGTCGGCGACTTCGCCGCCCGTTACGGCGACGGCACGGTGCGCGAATGCCTTTCGGTGGACATCTCCGACTGGGACTCCCCCGGCATCCGCTTCCACCGGCCCGCCAAACAATGCTCCGCGGAGGAGATCGCCGAAGAGGTGTGGGCACAGCTCACGGAGTGGCTCAACACCGGGACGGGATGGCTGCGTCCCGAGGACATCCGCTCCTGGCATCTGGACCCCGGAGTCACCTGGACCGCGAACGGCGTGCACAACGAGACTCCGCTGCTGGTCAACACCGTCGGCTCCTACGACCACCGGCCGCAGGCCCGCTGCGCCATCCCGAACTTGTTCTTCGGCGGCGATCACGTACGCAACCACATCGACCTCGCCACGATGGAGGGCGCCAACGAATCCGGGCGCGCCGCCACCAACGCGATCCTCGACGCCGCCGACGACCCGGCCCCCCGCGTACCGGTCTTCCCCCTGGTTTCCCTGCCGGTCTTCGAACCGTGGAAACGCATCGACGCCGATCGGTATCGCGCCGGATTGCCGCACCTGCTCGATGTGTGACCGGGCGGACCCATCGCCGTCCTCCGGGCGCTACGCCGCGGAACGCGTACGACCTAGGGCGCCTCGGCGGTGGTGACGCTGGTGGTGGTCAGGATCGTCTGCGCCACCAGCCGCGGGTCATCGATCATCGGAACGTGACCGGTGTCCGGCAGGATGGTGTACACGGCCTCGGGCAGCCGCGTCCGGGCGATCGGCCCGTGGATGTGTTCGGGAAGAACACGATCGTGTTCCGACCAGGCCACCGTGATCGGGCACGGCAACGGGTCGAGCGCGGCGATCTGCTCGTCGGTGCCGAGCAGATCGGCGGTGACGGTGCATTCCAGCAGGTCGCGTAAGCAGGTCAGGGCCTGCGCCGAGCTGATGCGATCACCGTGCACGGCGATGTTGCGCAGAGCGATGCGCCGGGCCGCCGCACTGCGCAGCGCCAGCGGGGCGAGAAAGCCCAGCAACCGCCCGGTGACCGCCTCCCGGGCGATGCGGCGGGTCGCGGCCGACCGGCTTCCGTCCCCGGCTTCCCAGAACCCCGCCGGTGAGAGCGCGCAGACGGACTCGGCGCGACCGCGACGAGCCAATTCGATCGCCATCCAGCCACCCAGCGAATTGCCCGCGACGTGCACCCGGCGCAGTCCCAGCGCGTCCAGCCGCTGCTCGATGTCGTCCACCAGATGCTCGACCCGCGCCGGGCGCCGCAGGGCGGGCGGCCCGCCCCGATGGCCGACGGCGGTGGGCGTGATCACCTCGTGCCGGGCGGCGAGCAAGGGGGTGACGTCGTCCCACACCCGTTCGGACATCGTGACACCGTGCAGGAGAACGAGCGGGGGCTTGCTGGGCATTGGCGTCCCTTCGATTTCGTAGTGCGATCTCGAAGGTGGATACCACAACCTCACCTATGGTGGCAGCGGAAACCCCGACTTCTGCGAGAGATCACCAAGTTTGCTCGCCGGAATGCTGCGGCCGCAACAATATCGCCGTCCCGCCCGCGCCGAGCCGGCTCCCACCCCCGGCCGGACGACGCCGGATCCCGCTGACCGGCGCCGCGCCACGCTTCAGGTGCGAGGCGCACCGAAGGTCGGATCGGCGGCGTTCGTCCCGGCCGAGAGCAGAGGCGCGCGGCCGGGAATGTCCGTCCGCTCAGACGGCTTCCGGCCGCCAAGTGGCGACCGCCCAGATCACGACGATGTTCAACGCGATCACCAGAACCGACCATGCCGGGTAGTACGGCAACCACATGAAGTTCGCGATGATCGACAGGGCCGCCAGGAAGATCGCCACCACCCGCGCCCAGGTGGCGCCGGTCATCAAACCCAGCGCCGCGACAACCAGGAGAACGCCGATGACGATGTGGATCCAGCCCCACGTCGTGGTGTCGAACTTGTAGACGTAGTCGGCGCCGACGACGATCAGGTCGTCCTCGGCGACGGCGGAGATCCCCTCGAAGATCGACAGCACACCGACGGTCAGCAACAGGATCGCGGCCGCTATGGACGTACCCGCCGCGATGCCACGGCGGACGGGGTGTGGCTCCGGTTCGGTCATGTGCGTCATCGGTCGCCCCCTTTCTCGGGGAATAGTGGACAGGCGTCTTCCGAATGTCCACCAGTCCCACCGTCCGGCACTTCACCCGTTTCGGGTGACTCCGATATTTCGCGGTCACCCGAAATGAAAATTCCATAACGACCACACACGATCTGATCGAGCGGACTACACACCGGGTAAGTTCCGCTACCGAGGCGTGGTAGTGATCTGTCAGCACACGGCCCGGGAGGCACGGTGACCACCTCGCACGTCCCCGCTCTACGCCCCGTCCCCGCCGCGGCGGAATCCGTCACCGAGATACCCGCGTTGCCGTTCACCCCGATCCCCCGGTTCGATCTGTACGCCGCCGCCGACGGCGTGTCGAGCACCCGCGACGGACACGTGCTGCTGATCTGCGCACCGGCCGGGGCCGGGAAGTCGGTACTGGTGGCCGATTGGGCCGCCCGGCACGCCGCGGGTACGTCCGACGTCGCCTGGGTGACCGTCACCGAGCAGCTCGACGACCCGACGACGCTGTGGACCGTGCTGCACGACCGCTTCGAGATCGCGAACCCGACCTGCTCGAACCCGCCTGCCGCGCAGGCCGCGGCGCTCGCCGACACGCTGGCCGCGCGTACGACGCCGACGGTTCTCGTGCTCGACGACGCCCACCTGCTCACCGATCCGCTCGCGCTCGCCGGTATCGAGTACTTCCTGCAGCACGCGCCGCCCAACGTGACGACGGTGCTGTGCGCTCGCTTCGCTCCGCCGCTGCGCTGGCACGTGCTCGAGCTGCATTCGCGACTGACCCGGTGGGGTCCGAGTGAACTCGCCTTCACTCCGGCGCAGATCGATGCGCTGTGCCGTGACCACGGCTGCGAACTCACCGGCGACGAACTCGCGACGCTGCACGCCCTGACCCGGGGCTGGGCCGCCCTCGTGCGCATCGCCGCGACGCATCTGGCCGCGAGATCCGACGACCGAGCCGCTGCGCTCACCGTTCTCGCGCGCCCGGCGCGCGCGGTCGCCGACTTCCTGATGAGCGAGCTCATCGAGGCGCTGCCGCCCGCACTGCGCCGGTTCCTCACCTACACCAGCATTCCGCTTTCCTTCACCGAGCAACTCGCCGACGACCTCCTCGGCGGTGGCGCGGGGCACTGTCTGCACGAACTCGATCGGATCGACTTCCCGATCGATTCCGACGTGCGCGACGGCGAGGTCTGGTTCTCCTGTCATCCGCTGGTGCGCGCCCACTTCCTCGCCGAAGCCCGCCGCCTCGGACCTGACCTGTGCGCGCAACTACATCGCCGGGCGGCCCGCTGGTTGCGGTCCGCGGGGCTGCCCTCCACCGCGCTTCCGCATCAGCTCGCGGCCGCGGACCGTGATCTGCTGTGCGAATTCCTGTCCACGTGTGCGCTGCGCATGGTTCTCGACGGGAGGGGCGCGACGCTGTTCGATCAACTGGCCCGTTCGGCGCCCGCTCTGCTCGATGATCCGTTCCTCTGGCAGGTGCGCGTCGTCGACGCCCTCGTCACGGGCAGCACCGCCGCCGCGGTGGCGTGCCTGGACACCGCCGCGGCGCGGCGCGCCGCCAAGATCTCCTTCGCCTCGCCCGAACGGCTCGACGCACTCACCCTCGCCGCGACGATCGACGTCGCCGCGACCACCGGGGCCGACCTCCCCGGTTTCCCGGACCGCGTCTCGCCGACCGGCGACCCCGATCTCGACGCGTACACCGAGATCCAGATCGCCACCGCCTTCGTCGCCGGTGGCACCGTCGCTCGCGGCGAACAGTTGCTGCACTCGGCGCTCGCACTCGCCGAGCACGCGGGCCGCCCCCGCTTGGTGCTGCGTGCCCTGACCCGGCTGGCCTTCGCCGCCGACGCCGTCGACGCCGCCACAGCGATGCGCGAGCGCGCGGCGCGTGCGCTGGCGATCGCCGAGGAACACGGACTGCTGGGCACGACCGACGCCGTCCAGGCGACGTCGGTGGCCGCCTACGGCGCCTACCTGCAAGGCGAGACGCCCGAGGCGGCCCAGATCGCGTCCGTTCTCACCGAACGGGCCGATCACGACGGATCGTGCGGCCCCGCCGCCGGATGGCGCGGCCACGTCGTGGGCCGCTTGCTGGATCTCGAGCGGGCCGAGGAGCAGTCCGCGGCGGTCGACGCGCTGCGTCGCAGCCTGCTGGTCCTGCTCGAGCACAAGACGGTGCCCGCCACGACGGGCAGCCTGATCCTGCCGGTGGTGTGGGCGCTGCTGCGCGTGCACGACGCCAGGACCGCGCAACTGCTGGTCGAACGCGCCCGCGGCATCGTCGGAGAGCTTCCCGAGGTGCGGTTGGCCGATGCGGCGCTGCACGCCGCGGCCGATCGCCGCAAGGCGACCTGCGCCGTCCTCGAACCGCTGCTGGAGCGTGCCGGCGACCTGCGTCCGGTCAGCGCCGTCACCGGATGGCTGCTGTACTCCGCGGCGCAACACGAGTCCAGGGCGCCGGCCAAAGCCCTCACCGCGCTGGAGAACGCGCTCGGTTCCGCCACGCCCCACCGGCTGTTGCGGCCGTTCCTCGACGTGCCCGCCGCGATGCCCTTGCTGGACAGTTACGCGGGCAGGCTCGGCCGGGCGGAGAGCTTCGCGGCGACGATCCGGCGTCACCCCGCGGCGCGCCGCAGGCCCGCCTACCCCGCTTTGACCCACACCGAGATGACCGTGCTCAAGCAATTGCCTTCCGGCCGCACCGCCCAGCAGATCGCCGCGGATCTCGGTGTCTCGGTCAACACCGTCAAGACGCACCTGCGCGGCATCTACGGCAAGCTGGGCACCAATTCCCGGGTCGAGGCCCTCGACCACGCGCGCCGGGGCGGGCTGCTCTGACGCCGGAGCGCCGCTCGCGGCCCCTTCCCGTCCTCGGGCGCGGCCTTACGCTGATGTATGGCTCTCTCACGTCGGGGACTTTTCCGAGTCGGCGCCGCGGGGTCGGCCGCGGTACTGGCGGGAACCGCGGCGGCGAGCAGTGCCCGGTTTCCCACCCCGCGCCGGCTCGGCGATCCGTTCGCGCTGGGCGTCGCCTCCGGCGATCCCGCACCCGATGGTGTGGTGCTGTGGACGCGGCTGGCGCCGGACCCGCTGGCGCCGGACGGCCTCGGCGGCATGCCGGTGGATCCGGTCACGGTCGATTACGAAGTGGCGGACGACGAGCAGTTCCGCCGGGTGGTGGCGCGCGGGTCGGCGGTGGCCACCCGCGCACTCGGTCACAGCGTGCATCCGGAGGTGCACGGATTGGCGCCGGATCGCTGGTACTTCTATCGGTTCCGAGCGGGCTCGGCGGTGTCTCCGGTGGGGCGCACCCGCACCGCCCCGGCGCCCGGGCAGGCCTTGGCGCGGCTGCGCTTCGCCTTCGCCTCCTGCCAGTCGTGGAGTTCCGGCTACTACACCGCCTACGAGCACATGAGCCGGGAAGATCTGGATCTGGTCGTGCATCTGGGCGACTACATCTACGAGCGGGCGTGGGCGCGCGGGCGGGCGGGTGTCGCGATGGGGCCGAACTTCCGCGACGAGGCCGTCGACCTGCCCGGCTACCGGCTGCGTTACGCGCTGTACAAATCGGAGCAGCCGCTGCGCGCCGCGCACGCCGCGTTCCCATGGCTGGTCACCATGGACGATCACGAGGTCGACAACAACTGGGCCGCGGGCGCGCCCGGCATCGGTCTCGACATCTGGCGCATCCCCGCCCTGTTCCGCCGCCGCCGCGCCGCCGCCTTCCAGGCCATGTACGAGCACCAGCCACTGCGCCTGGCGCAGCTGCCGTCCGCCGCGGGCTTCCGGCTGCATCGCCGCTTCCGGTTCGGCGATCTGGCCGAGATCACGATGCTCGACACCCGCCAATACCGCACACCGCAGGCATGCGGCGGCGCAGTGGTCGGCGGCTGCACCGATCGATTCTCCCCCGGCCGCACCATTCTCGGTGCACAGCAACGGGATTGGCTGATCGACGGCCTGACCCACTCCCCCGCGCGCTGGCAGGTCCTCGGCAACCAGGTGGGTATGAGCCAGAACGATTCCGACCCGGGCCCGCAGGTCAGCGTCTCCACCGACGCCTGGGACGGCTACGTCGCCGACCGCAACGCCGTACTGGACGCCGCTGCGACCCGCGGCGCCGCGAACCTGGTGGTGATCACCGGCGACCGGCACGAGAACCAGGCCGCCGACCTGCGGCGCGACTACACCGATGCCGGATCACCGGTCGTGGCGGCGGAATTCACCGGCACCTCGATCACCAGCAACGGCGACGGAACCGATCTGAGCGACAAAGGCCGCCGGCTGCTCGCGGCGAACCCGGACATCAAGTTCTTCAACGCCCAACGCGGCTACGTCCGGGTCGAACTCGACCACAAGATATGGCGCAACGACTTTCGCGTCGTTCCCTACGTCCGCCATCCGGGCGCGCCCATCCACACACGAGCCGGTTATGTCGTCCAGGACGGCGTTCCGGGGGTCGTCGAGGCGTGGAGTCCCGGCCATCCACCTGCACCGGCGCCCGCGTCCGACGCCGCCGGTCAGGCAGGCGCCGCCCGCGGCCACCGTTGACGAGGTCGCCCCGGCAGCCAAAAGCGCTCAGGCGCTCGCGGGCTCCGAACGCAGGACCAGCACGGTGATCTCACTCGGGGCGAACACCCGCAGCTGCGGCCCCCAGAAGCCCGTCCCCCGGCTGGTGTAGAGCTGCGTGCGCTCGCCGTGGCGGCTCAGCCCGGCGACGACGGGCTGATCGAGGCGAACGAGATAGTGGAAGGGCCAGATCTGGCCACCATGGGTGTGACCGGAGATCTGCAGCGCCACACCCGCCGCCGCGGCCTCCGCGATCTGCTTGGGCTGGTGGGCGAGCAGGACGACCGGCGCGTCCGGATCCGCTCCCGCGAGCGCGGCGGGCAGGTCGGGACCGTGCCCGGGCAAGGCGATGCCGGTGGGATCATCGATGCCCGCGATCACCAGCCGATCGTCGCCGCGGCGCACGATTTCGTGCCGGTTGTGCAGCGGTTGCCAGCCGAGCGAGGTCATGTGGTCGATCCAGCCCTGGGCGTCACCGAAGTATTCGTGATTGCCGGTGATGTAGAACCGGCCGAGTTCGGCCTCGACCTTGCCGAGCGGGTCCACCTGCGCGTGCCGCTTCGCCACCGATCCGTCCGCGAGGTCGCCCGCGTGACAGGCGATGTCGGGCCGCTGCGCGTTGACCACCTCGACCACCCGTTCCGACCAGCGCAGCCGGTCGAGCGCGGCGTAATGGGTGTCGGTCACGACGACCATACGCAGTCCGTCCAGCGCGGGGCCCAGACCCGGAATGGACACCTCCAGGGTGCGCACCCGCGGTACCCGGCGCGCCTCGACCACACCCCACACCACCAGCACGGTAGTGGCCGCGAGCACACCCACCGCGACGATCCGGGAGCGAGCCGGGTCGGCCACCCCCGCGACGGTCAGTCCGGCGCGCGCGAGATTGCCGAGCACCGACCAGCTGAACAGCACCCACGTCACGCCGAGCAACGTGTCGCCGACGATCGAGGCCGCATCCGACTGCGCCGGTCCGTGACCGAGGAACATCGACGCGGGCAGGCCGACGAATCCGAGCAGGAACAGCGCGGAACCCAGCCAGAACAGCGGGCCGGATTCCGCGGTGGGTGCGGCTACCAGCGTCCACCAGGGCAGCAGGAACAGCACGGCGGGAATCGCCAGGAACAACAACAGGCGGGGCACATACTTCAAGAGGGCTCGTCCTCGGGCGCGGGTGTAGCGCGCGGTCCCTCTCCGGCGCCATGGGCGTTTCCGACGATAGCAGCGGTCACGCCACACCGAGCCGGTCGGCGGCGACGGCGAGATCCTTGTCACCACGGCCGGACAGGCACAGCACGATCAGCGAGTCCGCGGGAATCTCGCCGCGCGCCGCCATCTCCATCAGATAGCCGACGGCGTGAGCGGATTCGAGCGCGGCGAGGATCCCTTCGGTGTGGCTGAGTGCCTGCATGCCGCGTAGGGCGACCGCGTCGGTCGCGGCCCGGTAGAGCACCCGGCCGCTGTCCTTCAAGTGGCTGAGTTCGGGACCGACGCCCGGATAGTCCAGTCCGGCGGCGATGCTGTGGGTACGCGCGATCTGACCGTCCTCGTCCTGCAACAGATAGCTGTAGGAACCGTCGATCTCACCCGGGCTGCCCATGCAGAGGGTCGCGGCGTGCTCGCCGGTATCCACCCCGAGCCCGGCGGCCTCCACACCGATCAACGCCACCCGCGGGTCGTCGGCGAACGGATGGAAGACCCCGATGGCGTTGCTGCCGCCGCCCACACAGGCCAGCACGTAATCGGGCATCCTGCCCTCGGCGCGTGCGATCTGGTACCTGGTCTCCGTCCCGATCACCGTCTGGAAATCACGCACGATCCGCGGGTACGGCGCGGGTCCCGCCGCGGTGCCGAACAGGTAGTGGGTGGTGTCCACATCGGCCACCCAATCGCGGACCGACTCGCTGATCGCCTCCTTCAGCCGCCGCGAACCGCTGTCCACCGGCCGGACTTCGGCGCCGAGCAGCTTCATCCGCACCACGTTCGACGCCTGGCGCCGCATGTCTTCGGTGCCCATATAGACCACGCAGGTCAATCCGAGCATCGCCGACACCGTCGCCACCGCGACGCCGTGCTGACCCGCGCCGGTCTCGGCGACGATCCGCTTCTTGCCCATCCGCCGGGCCAGCAACGCCTGCCCGAGCGCGTTGTTGATCTTGTGGGCGCCGGTGTGGGCCATGTCCTCGCGCTTGAGATACACCCGGACGCCCGGCACACCCAGCAACTCCCCGAACCGCGGTACCCGGTGCAGCAACGTCGGCCTGCCGACCCGGTCGCGCAACAGCTCCCGGTATTCGGCGACGAAACCCGGGTCGGCGCAGGCGAGGCGGTAGGCGTCCTCCAAGGCTAGTAGCGCGGCCATCAGGCCCTCGGGAACGAATCTGCCGCCGAACACGCCGAACCGCCCGCGTTCGTCGGGAAACATCTCGTGGCGGGATCCGCTCACCGCCACGTCATGGTCAATCCTCATCAACACCAACGCTTTCACCGCCAAAGAGCCGACGGGTCAGTCTGTTCCGCTAGCGCTAGCACAACCCGACGGGTTGGCAACAAGCGAGTTAACAGACTAAATCGTTCGGATGGCTAAGGTGTTCTCACTGGTGGAGGCGATCGATCCGGCCGGGCACCTCGCCCTGGCTACCGGTCGGCAGGCACCGTGGCGGAGACCTGGGCAACCAGCCGCCACGGTCGCTCGGTATCGGTGGTGGCCTTGCCGCTGGTGAGGATCGCACCGGACAGCCCGCGAGCCGGGTCGGCCCAGCCGTACTGGGTGGTCAATCCGCTACGCCCGAAATGCGATCCGGTGTCGCGGCCGAATTTCGACCTGCGCCCGCCGAGTTCGAAGCCGGCTCGGCTGACGCGTCCGGCGACACCGGGTATCCAGCGCGCCGGGCGCACCGCCTCCGCCAGCGTCTCCGTCCGGATGATGCGGCGGCCGTCGGGTGCGCCGTGGACGAGGATCTCGTAGAACCGCGACAACTCGGACGCGGTGGTGATCAGATTGCCCGAGGGCAACTCGGCGGTGAGGAACGCGTCGGTCGCCGCGCGCGACGCACGGTCCATCCGCCCGCCGACCGCCCTGCGCGCCAGATAGCTCGCCGTCCGAGAGGGAGCCGGACCGGTTTTCACGCTCGGCACGACCTTGCCGAGGTCCTCGGGTCGCACGCCGAAGTTGGTCCAGCGGAATCCGAACGGCTCGAGCACCTGCTCGGCGAGATGCTCGCGCATCCGCTTGCCGGTCGCGCGCCGCACCAGCAGGCGCAGCACCAATCCCAGGGTGAGCGCGTGGTACACACGGAAACGTCCCGGCTTCCAGCTCGGAACCAGGTCGGCCAGCGCGCGCACGGCCAATTCCTCGTCGAGTACCAGGTCGACGCCCTGATACGGAGCCGGGACGAAAGGGATTCCGGCGGAATGCGAGAGCACCTGACCGATCGTGATGGCGGCCTTGCCGTTCGCCGCGAACTCCGGGATGTAGTCGGACACCGGATCGTCGAGGGCGAAAGCACCCTGCTCGACGAGCATGAACATCAGCGCACCGGCCACCCCCTTCGCGGTCGAGAAGCCGCAGAACGGCGTGTCGGGGGTGGCCGGGACGCGCACCGCCTCCGGCCCGTCGCCCGGCGCGTTGCCCCAGCCGTGGCCGATGGCGCGGTTCAGGGCGATCTTGCCGTCGCGGCGCAGGCAGACCTGGATCGCGGGAGTGCTGCCCAGGCGGTACCACGCCTGCACCGACTCCCACAGGGACTCCACGTCGGCGCGGCCGAGGCCGATCGCCGCGGGATCGTCTTCCGGACCTCGGGTCGTGACGGTCTCCAGGTCGTCGACGATAGCGACCGAGCCGGCCGTTGGTGCGCTCATCCGGCCAGCTTATCCACCGTCGGCGGGAGCTACCGGCGCCCGGCGCGGCTCACAGCGGCGCCGCTTGCCACCAGTGGTCGAAGAGGTCCTGGCCGGTGTGGTGATCCCAGGACACGTCGATGACGATCCACGCCCGCGCCGGATCGTCGAATCCGGCTGTGAGCAGTCCCGTGTTGCCGCCCGGGTAGTGACTCCAGCGCACCCGCCCGGATCCGGACGGTCTGCGCCAGGTGTCCTGGCGCGTGGTGTCGTTGTCGATATTGGTCTCGAACGTCGAGTCGCGCCGAGGGTCCCCACGCCGGAACGACCACACATACCAGTGGATGCCGTTGTCTTGGCGGCACACGCGTCCATCGATCGGGCGATCCCGAAATCGGTGATGCGGACCGCGTCCGACCCGTCGTCGGCCGTCGACACCAGGATGTTCGCCGGTTTCACGTCGCGGTGCAGCAGTCCGCCGCGGTGCGCGGCGTCCAGTCCGCGGGCCGCGCCTGCGACGATCCGCACCGCACGCCGAGCGGGCAGCACCGCCGGGCCGCGGCGCACCAAATTCCGCGGCGTCCACACCGTCGACATACCGCATGGCGATCCACAGCACGTCGCCCTCGGCGCCACGGTCGTAGATGGACACGACGTTCGGATGCTCCAGCCGCGCCGCCAATTCGGCCTCCCGCTCGAACCGAGCCCGGAACTCCGCGTCCGCCCCCAGGTCCGGATCGAGGATCTTCAACGCGTCCCGGCGCGGCAACCGCGGATGCTCGGCGAGATACACCGCGCCCATCCCACCCGCGCCGATCCGGCGCACGACGCGATATCCGGCGAAGACCTCGCCCGGTTGCACAGACACGACGCGCCCTCCTCCCTGACCGAGCAGAATACCGGCCGGCGCGTCATCCACCGACCCAGGCCGCTGACACCACTTCCGGCGGGGCAGCGTAGGGCTGCCCTGCCGGAAGTGGCGGGAACGGGCTCGGCGCGAGCGTCTCTCAGGGCATATGTCTCAGCGGCCGTGCAGCCAGCTCTCCTTCAATTTCCAGTGGTTGTCCCACCACGCCTGCACGGTGGCCTGGTCGGCATTCCAGGGAGGCGGTGGGGACTCGCCCGGGAAGAGGTAGGTGTCGTCGGGCGCGGCGGCGGTGGTCGGCGCCGGAACGGTCGGTTCGAGCGATTGCGTCGGGGTGGGATTGCGCGGGTGCGGCGGCGGTTGCTGCTCCGCGGGCGGTGGTACTGGAGGCGGGATGGGCGGGATGGGCACCTGAGCCTCCGCCGCCGGGTGTGGCGGAGGTGGCGGTGGGATCGGCGGTTCGGGATACGGCTCGGGAGTGGATGCCGGTTCCGGCAACACGGCCACCGGGGCTTGCTCGGCCGCGGGCGCCGGGGGCACCGCCGCCGGATTCGGTTCGGCGAGCCGAGCGGCGGGAACGGGCGCCTGCACGGGCCCGCCGATCGCGGCATCGGCCGGGCGGTCCTCGCGCGCCTGCACGACGGCGACCGCCGCTCCGCCCAGCAGGGCGGCCGCGGCCGCTCCGGCCAGGATCACACGACCGCCATGTCGGCGACCGGCCACCGCCGGTGCCGCCGGTGCGCTCCGGAACGGAGCGGCCGCGACCAACGCCGCGCCGTAGGCGGCGGCGTTGGCATGGTCGGGCGCCGCCATGACGGGTACGTCGAGCGCGAGCCGCACCGCGGCGACCACATCCGGGTCACCCGCCGACGAGCCGCACAAGACCACGGCGTCGGGCAGCAACCCGTCCGCCGCTATCGCGGACCGGATTCGATCGATCGCCTGGCCGGCGGTATCGGCGTCGACGACACCGGACGACCACCCGCCGCAGCTGAGAATTCCGTTCCGTTCCGGACCGGTCACGAGATAGGACGTGTGGTAACCGACGAGCTCGAGCACCAGCACGGTGCCGTACTGCCCCAGGCCGGGGATGTCCTCGATCATCGCCAGCAGCGCTGCCTTCGCCGACACGAGCGACGACGATCGCCACGATGCCGATGACAGTTGCGACACAATTGCTCGCCGCTCGGCAACGGTGCGGTACGCCACGGCGACGTCATCGATTTCGGTGCCCGCCTCGGCCTCGGCCGTCAACGCTTCGAGTGTGGCGGCCACCGATGCGGCGGCCGAGTGCTCGACCGGCTGCTCGATCTCCCGCAGCACGTCCGGCCTGGTGCCCCGTTGCGCCGTGGACGAGACCATCACCCCGCGCACCACGGCCTGTTCTGCTGATATTCCGACTGTGGCCCTCATGGGATCACCTCTGCTCGACCGGTCTCGGACGGGGTTCGGAACGGCGGTCGCCGACGATCGGCCCGGGTTCGGATCCGGGTCACACGCTCGCCGAACGTCCGCCGCACGAGATGACGCCCTCGGAGACCACGACGGCAAGCCCTGACCGGTAGGCGCGGGCGTGCCCGAAGGTGAATGGCCTCCTCGGCGCCGCTGGCAGATGCCACGCGATAGCTACCGATCAGAATACGTCCGTTCCCGCGGTCCGGATACGGCTTCGAGGCGGTGTCGCGCGCGATATGGGCACAATCGTGACGAAACCAATTCGACGCCGTTTTCGGGACGATCTCCCAAGCGACGGCGACGGTCACTGTGCCTCGGCACGACGACCCGCGAGAACTAGGGTGCGATCGAGTGGCATCGCTCGCAGAGGTTTGCGAACGGTCGCGGCATAGCCCGTCCCGGACCAACGCGCGTCTTCGCCCCCTGCGATCGCGCCGCGGTCCACCGTGGATGGACCGGTAGCTGGACGCAGAGCGCGTGCCGCGAGAACCTGCGGGTTACCGGAGGGGACGGAGTCAGCCCGCCGGAGGGGGCGGGGGTGGGCCCGGAAGAGGAATGACGATGCCGAACGGCAGGGTGATTCCGGGCGGGGATGTCGGTGTGGGCGCGGGTTCGGCGTCGGGCACCGGTTCGGGTTCCGGCGCGGGCGGTGTGGTGATGGCCGGTTCGGGGTCGCGCGGTCCGGTGTTCCGCTCCGGGGCGACAGGGGCGGGGCCGATGGCGGCCTCGGTCTCGGGTTGCGTGCACCCGGCCGCACGGGCGTCGGCGGGTCCGGCGTTGCCGGCCGGGTTGCCGTCCGCTTCGGGGCTGTTCGCGCCGGGGTTCGGTAGCTGCCCGGGCGCCGCGCCGTACGGTTGCCCGGGCGCCAGCGGAGTGCGCGCCATGCCGGGCTGCCCTGGTTGCGGCATCGGCGCGGGAACAGGTTGCGCGACGCACGGATTCACCGGTGGCGGCGGCGGGCAGAAGATGCCGCACGGAATGGGCGGCAGACCGGGAAGCGTGATCATCACCTGCGTCGGCACCTGCTGCCGCGGCGCGGGCACGGGCGCCCGCGGCGACTCGACGGGTGCGGGCACCGCCGTGGTCACCGCAGTCATCGGGGAACCGGGATCCACCGGTGCTGCCGCGCCCGGCGGTAT
>NZ_BDBM01000014.1 GCF_001612985.1 Nocardia gamkensis NBRC 108242
TCTAAGCAAGCAGTCCACCGAAGTCAAGACTATCGGATGATCCACATTGCACTGAGCTACCAGGCGCTCCTCGTACTACCTCGTTTCCCGGTCCCGCTCGGCGTCTCCGCCTCGCTTCGGCTCCGGGTTGGTGTCCGTGTCGCTCTGACTTGGATAAAGTTACGCGGCGGGAAACGCTACGTCAAATCGCCTGGACAAGCTGGCGTTTCCGCAGGTCAAGAGCATGGGACCGCAGTGATGGCCGGCTTGAATCACACGGATGTGATTCAAGCCACCGCGATCTTCATGCACCTGCCCGCAGAACCCCCGCGAGGTTCTTCTTCCCGCGCCGCAGGACGAGCCAGCGTCCGTGCAGGTAGTCGGCATCCGCCGGGGTCCACTCGATATCGGCGATCTTCACGTTGTTCACCGAGGCGCCACCTTCGTTCACCGCGCGGCGCGCGGCGCCGCGGCTTTCGGAGAGGCCGGTGGCGACGAGCAGATCCACGATGGTGCTCGGCTCGCCGGCTTTGATCTGCGCGACCTCACCGTCGACCGCCGCTTCGCGCAGGGCCGCGCCGAGCGTCGCCTCGTCGAGCTCGCGGAGTTCACCGCGACCGAACAACGCTTGGCTGGCCAGCTGCACCGCACGGGTATGGGCCTCCCCGTGTACCAGGGTCGTCATCTCGGCGGCGAGCCTGCGCTGCGCTTCCCTGGCATGCGGTCGCTCTGCGGTCGCCCGCTCGAGTTCATCGAGTTCCTCGCGGGACAGGAAGGTGAACCAGCGCAGGTACCGCACCACGTCGGCGTCGGCCGTGTTCACGAAGTACTGGTACCAGGCGTAGGGGCTGGTCATCTCGGGATCGAGCCACAGGCTGCCGCCGCCGGTGGACTTGCCGAACTTCTTGCCGTCCGCGGAGGTCACCAGCGGAACGGTCAGGGCGTGCACGGACGCGCCGTCCACCCGCCGGTTGAGTTCGACGCCCGCGATGATGTTGCCCCACTGGTCGGAGCCGCCCACCTGCAGCGTGCAGCCGTAGTCGCGACGCAACTGCAAGTAGTCGTTGGCCTGCAGGAGCATGTAGCTGAACTCGGTGTAGGAGATGCCCTCGCCGTCCAGCCGCCGCTTGATGGTGTCGCGCGCCAGCATGACGTTCACCGAGAAGTGCTTGCCGATATCGCGCAGGAAGTCGACCGCGGACAGCCGCCCGGTCCACTCCATATTGTCGACGATGACCGCACCTGTCGGCGAGTCGTCCAGGTCGACGAAGCGCTCCAGCTGGGAGCGGATCCGCCCGGCCCAGCCCGCGACGGTATCGGTGGAATTCATGGTCCGCTCGCCGACGTCGCGCGGGTCACCGATCAGCCCCGTGGCGCCACCGGCCAGCACGATGGGGCGATGTCCGGCGCGCTGGAAACGCTTCAGTGCGAGCAACGGCACGAGGTGTCCCGCGTGCAAGCTGGCTGCGGTGGGATCGAAGCCTGCGTACAGGGTCAGCGGCCCGGCGGCCGCTGCCGCGCGCAGGGCATCCAGATCGGTGGACTGCGCGATCAGTCCGCGCCAGGTCAGTTCGTCGATGATGTCGCCGCTCACGTTGTCCTATCTTTCCGCACCGGATCCGGGGCTTCGTGCGCACCTCAGTGTCGTGGCGCGGCACGGCGTGAGTCGAACGATTTTGCTGTGCGCCGACGACTCTGCCGTGCGCGTGCGCGAGCGCTCGCCGCCACAGGGTTTCCCGCACCGCGACGATGCTGTCGCCGTGCTCAAGCCGACTTCTCGGTGGGCAGCGGAGCACGCGGACTGCGCCGGTAGACCGACACCGCCCGCGAACCCGGAAGCCAGAAACGCCATGGCAGGTCCGCCGCGCTGCTGACCCCGACCCGCGGACCACTGGCGATCTCGGCGTCCGCGATCGGATCGTGCAACTCGAGCCGAATCGGTGACGCCGGATCGAACAGCGGGGTTCCATAGTCGCTCAACGTGATTCCCAGCGCGCTGCCGAGGTTGCCCGGGCCGCGGGCCATGTCGAGGTCGCTTCGAGCTCCGGGGCGCCTTTCGCGCACCGTCTCCAGCCCCTCGACAACCTCGCCGGAGCGGATCAGCGCGGCGCTGGCGACCCCATCCGGGCCGCTCGTCACGTTGATGCAGGTGTGCATGCCGTAGCTGAGGTAGACGTACAGCACACCGGCGGGACCGAACATCACGTCGTTGCGCTTGGTCCGGCCGCGCCCGGAATGCGATGCCGGATCCGGCCATGGCCCGGCCGGGTCTCCCCCGTAGGCCTCGACTTCGACTATCCGGACACCGACCGGGCCCGACCACAGGGTCGCCCCGAGCAGACGCCGGGCGGCAGCGGGTGGTTCGACCGCGAGTTCCTCGACAGGCTTGGCACACACAGCCGCCATTGTCCTCGACCGCGGCACGGGCGAGTGGCAAGGCTGTCGGTCAGGGCCGTTCCTCGCCTCAGCGCAGGCTGCGGCCCGGCGCCCGCAGGCGCACCGGGTGGTCCGGCGCCGGCCCCGATCCACAGCCGCTCGGCGACCGTACCGCCCTCGGCGCGGGCGATCGCGCGGGTAGAAGCAACGCCGAGTGCGCGGAACGCGTTCGCGCGCAGGCCGGGACACCCGGCTACGAGCCGAAAACGCAAGTCCGCCCGAGGAACCCGGACGGACGGCGACCACGGCACTCAGAAGTACGTACTGTGCTCGCCGGACCGCAGCGTGAGCAGGTCGTCGGCGATGACCGCGGCGTAGCCCACGACGACGATCGCGACCAATTGGGCCCACGACACCCAGAAGATGCCGATCGGCGTTGTCGCCGCCACCGCGAGCGCCGCGAGCAAGCGCGCCCATGGGCGCGGCAGCCGCAGGGTCAGGCGGAAGAAGAACTGGCCGAGGAAGTACAGCGCGACGCCGCCGGAGAGCGCGGCGGCCACGGCGACGGAGGTCGCTTCGTCGCCGCGGGCGACGCTCATCTGAATGCCCGCCGCGGCCACGATGACGCCGATCAGCAGCGGGTACAGGGAGTAGCCGTAGGCCAGCAGAGCGGGCCGGGAACGTTCCCGGTCCGGCACCGCGGCCAGCGCGTGCTCGCCGCGTTCGTCGTCGACGCCGAAATACGCCCACCACAGGACGTAGGCCAGGCCCAGGCCGAGGCCCACGGTGGCGATCAACTGCGGGGTGATCTTCTCTCCGGCCAGCCCGGCGCCGACGGCGACGATGGATTCGCCGATCGCGACGATCACGACCAGCCCGTGCCGCTCGCAGAAGTGGCGCGCTCGGATCACGAAGTCGCGCGTGTCGACCAGATAGGGGCTGATCACCTGCACCGTGAACGCGACGGTCCAACAGGCGTACTGCATCCAGTCGTGCACGAACCCGCCTGCCAGTACGAGCGCGGCGGCCAGGGCGTTGAGCGGCGCGAGCCTGCGGATCGCGATCGCCGCCGATGCCCCGCCCGCCGAGGCGAACAGCGCGGTGTGAACGGCGGTGACCAGGACGTACCCGAAGCCGAACGCTATGCCGGTGCCGTGGAACGCATCCGGGATCGCCAAGGCGAGAACGAAGAACGCGAACATGCCCACCAGCAGCCAGGTCCGCCTGCTGGAACTGTTCGGGGCGACCTCGTTGGTGAGCCAGACGTAGCCGGAATACATCCACCAGACCAGTCCGAACAGCAGCGCGACCTGGACGAGCGCCTGGAAGCCCGGATGATGCGTGTAGACGTGCGAGAGCTGGGTGATGGTGAGGACGAAGACGAGATCGAAGAACAGTTCGAGCGTCGAGGCCCGCAGCTGCCCGCCGTCGGCGGACAGGGCGCTCTGGTCGGTCACGGCTGAAGCCTAGAACGACCGCCGTCACCCCAGCGTGTCGGTGCCCATGGAGAGGCCCTTCAGCTTGTACGGGTTGACCTGGAACCGGAGGTTCTGGATCCGTCCGTCCGCGATGTCGTAGGTGAACACGGCCACCGGATTCCCATCGATGAGCGCCAGCGCGCCGAGTTCACCGTTGATGTGCGCGGGTTCGAGCACGAATCCGGCGACGATCGGCTTGGCCAGCACGCCGAGTATCCAGCGCGCCACGTGGTCGGGTCCGTACAACGGCCGGCGCGCCGCGGTGACCACGCCGCCGCCGTCCGACCACGAGGTGACATCCGGGGCGAGCAGATCCATCAGCGCGTTGAGGTCGCCGCCCGAACACGCGGCCATGAACCGGGCGGTGACATGGTCGCGTTCGGCCTTGTCGGTGTCGAAACGCGGTCGGCGGGATTGCACGTGCCGCTTGGCGCGGTGCGCGATCTGCCGGATCGCGGCCTCCGGCCGGTCCAGGGTCTCGGCGATCTCGGCGTGCGTGTAGCCGAAGACCTCGCGCAGCAGGAAGACCGCGCGTTCGACGGGACCGAGTGTTTCCAGGACCACCAGCATCGCGGTGGAGACGGTGTCGGCCAATTCGGTCTCCTCGGCGACGTTCGGTGAGGTGAGCAACGGCTCGGGAAGCCAGGGCCCGACATAGCTCTCGCGAGTGGCCCTGGCCGAGGTGAGCCGGTTGAGCGACAGGTTGGTGACCGCCCGCACCAGGTAGGACTTGGGCTGACGCACCGTGGAGCGGTCGGTCTCGTTCCACTTCAGCCAGGCGTCTTGGAGGACGTCCTCCGCGTCGGTGACGGTGCCCAGCATCCGGTACGCGGTGGCGAACAACAGACGCCGGTGCTCGAGAAAAGGATCCTGCTCGGATGTCGGGTCGGCCATGGCTAGATTCTCCGGGTTGCCCGGCCACCTTTGGACAGCGTGACCGACACCGTCATCCGCTTGCTCAGCGTGAAGACCGGCACCGGGCTGCCGCTGACGGCCTCCTTGTAGCGGACGGCGGCGCGTCCGGTCAGGTAGCCGCGGCGCGGACGGTCGTCGGCCTTGGTGAACTGGATGACCGCGTCCTTGCGCCCGATGCTGACCGGCTGGTGGAAATAACCGAAGCGGAACGGACGAACCCGCTTGCCGCGCAGCTGCCGCGCGATGACGTCCGCGGTGTAGGCGGCGGTCGGCATCCCGCTCTGGCAGGTGCCGTGGATCCGCCCCCACGCCTGGCGGACCGCGGCGGCGTCGCCGATGGCGTGAATCGTAGGGTGCGACACCGACTTCAGGGTCGGGTCGACCACGATCAACCCGTGCGGGTCGGTCTCGATCCCAGCCTGCGCGGCCAGTGGGGAGACGCGGACACCGGCCGTCCACAGGGTCAGGTCGGTGTGCACGAGTTCCCCGCCGGCCAGTTCGACCGCGTCGGGCAGCACCTTCACCACGGCCCGGCCGGTCTGCCGGATGACACCGAGCCGATCGAGTGCCCGATGCAGGTAGGCGCGGGCCTTCGTGCCCATCATGGCGCCGGGCTCCCCGCTGCTGATCAGCGTCACGCGCGCGCCGGGATGGCTCTCGGCGATCTCGGCCGCCGCCTCGATGCCGGTCAAGCCGCCGCCGCAGACCGCGACCGTGCCGCCGCGCGCCGCCACCTCGGCGAGGCGCCGGCCGAATCGGTGTGCGGTGGCGGGGTTGTCCAGGGTCCACGCATGGTCGGCGGCACCGGGCACGATGCTCGTGTCGGCGGTGCTGCCCAGCGCGTAGATCAACTCGTCATAGGGAAGGCGAGTGGCACCGTCGACGGTGACCGCTCGAGCCATCGGGTCGATGGCCGTGACCCAGCCCTGGACGAAGGCGACGCCGGTGCCTTCCAGCAGCGCGGGGATCCGGTGGTCCGCCAGCTCTTGGCCCGCGGCCACCTGGTGCATGCGCAGGCGCTCGGTGAATCGCGCCGAGGGGTTGACCAGCGTGATCCGGACGTCCAGCGCACGGGTGCGCCGGGCCAGCCGCACGGCGGCCAGCATGCCGGTGTAGCCGCCGCCGAGGATGACGATCCGATGTGCGGTGTTCATGACAGTGCTCCAATGGTCGGGTCACCGAGGCAGTGTTGGCGGATGGTGACGACCATGGGACAGCTGAGCGGTCCGGAACGTGACACCCGACAGTGTGTTCTGGGTCACATTCGACGGGCGCGGTCGGCCGAGCGAATCCCGCGCGCACCCTGAGGCCGCGGCACGGGTATCAGGGGCGGGATCGGGGACGAAATCGGGACGCTTCCGGATGTGTTGTGGCACCGCGGATTTCTACCGTCGGTCCATGTCTTCGGATTCCCGGCCGCGCAGGCGGTTGTTCCTCGTTCTCGGCTGCCTCGCGGCATTGTCGGTCCTGGTCCTCGGTGGTGTCGCATGGGTGTACGCCGGGGCGGCCGTATCCACCGTTGGCAAGACGGAATTCCGCAACGAACTGGCCGTACCCGCGCTGGCTCCGTCGCGGGTCGGCGCCGACGGCACGCGCACGTTCGAACTCGACATGCGCGCCGGGCAACGGGAGTTCCTTCCCGGCCGGGCCACGCCGACCTGGGGGTTCAACGGCGACTATCTCGGTCCGACACTGCGGGCGCGGCGCGGGGAGAAGGTGGCGGTGACCGTGCGCAACACCCTGCCGGAGGCCTCCACCGTGCACTGGCACGGCATGCACCTGCCCGCCGCGATGGATGGCGGCCCGCACCAGACGGTGGCGCCCGGCGCCGCGTGGACACCGCAGTGGACCGTCGATCAACCCGCCGCGACGCTGTGGTACCACCCGCATCCGCACGGCGCGACCGAAACCCACGTGCGCCGTGGGTTGGCGGGCATGTTCCTGCTCGACGACGACGTGTCCACCTCCCTGGCGCTCCCCTCCACCTACGGCGTGGACGATCTGCCGGTGATCGTGCAGGACGTGAAGTTCGACGGCGCGGCGTTCGACTCCTCGCACGGAATGTTCCGCGATGTCGGTTTCCTCGGCGACCGGACGATGGTCAACGGCACGCTCGCGCCGTACCGGAACGTCGGCGACGAACTGGTCCGGCTGCGCCTGCTCAACGCCTCCACCGCGCGGATCTACACCTTCGAATTCTCCGACGGGCGCCCGTTCGCGCTCGTCGCCACCGACGGCGGCTTCACCGAACGGCCGAGCACCCAGGATCGGCTGCGGCTGTCGCCGGGTGAACGCGCCGAGATCGTGGTGCGGATGCGACCTGGCGAGCGCACCGTATTGCGCTCCGGTGAACTCGACGCCGGACTCGATTTCTGGACACAGCGTTTCGCCGGGGGTGACGACACCTTCGACATCTTGGAACTGCGCGCGGCCGAGACGCTGCGGCCGTCGCCGGAGCTGCCCGCGGCCCTGGCTCCTCCCAGCACCCCGGACGCCGGCGATTCGGTCCGGGAACGGAATTTCGACCTGAACCTCGCCGGGATCAACGGCACCCCGATGGTCATCGACCGGATCGATTTCGCGGTGACGCGCGGCACCACGGAGACGTGGGTGGTGCGCAACGGCGACGGCATGCCGCACAACTTCCACATCCACGACGTGCGATTCCGCGTGCTCGCGGTGGACGACGCCCCGCCACCGGCGGCGCTGACCGGCCCGAAGGACACCGTCTTCCTGCCACCGGGCAGCACGGCGCGATTGGCCATGCGCTTCGACGGCCCGGCCGATCCGGACGCGCCCTACATGTACCACTGCCACCTGCTCTGGCACGAAGACCTCGGAATGATGGGCCAGTTCGTCGTCGTGAACCCGGGCCAGGCACCGGGGACCCCGCCGGCGCACCACGGCCACTGACTCCCCGACCGACGCTCTTGCCTGTTCAGCGCGGGCGCGCTAAATTCATCACATAGTGAATTCAACACTCGATGAATTGAGGCGACCGTGTCGCAAGCCATCCCATCCCCCGCCGTCGAGGTACGGAACCTGCGGGTCCGTCGCGGCGGCCGCGAAGTACTGCACGACGTCTCGCTGACCATCCCGCGCGGGTCGATCACCGGGCTGCTCGGCCCGTCGGGATGCGGCAAGACCACGCTGATGCGCAGCATCGTCGGCACGCAGATCATCGAATCGGGCGACGTCAGCGCGCTCGGACGCCCGGCGGGCTCCGCGGCGCTGCGCCACCTGATCGGCTACGTCACCCAGGCGCCGAGCATCTACAACGACATCAGCGTCCGCGAGAACGTCGCGTACTTCGCCGCGCTCTACGGCCGCGACCGCGCCGACGTCGACGACGCGATCACGGCGGTCGGTCTGACCGATCACGCCCGCCAGCGCGGCGACGAGCTCTCCGGCGGGCAGAAGACCCGCGCGTCCCTGGCGTGCGCGCTGGTCGCCCAGCCCGATCTGCTGGTTCTGGACGAACCGACCGTCGGCCTCGATCCCGTGCTGCGCGTCGAACTGTGGAAGCAGTTCCACGAACTGGCCTCGAACGGGACGACGCTGCTGGTGTCCAGCCACGTCATGGACGAGGCCGAGCACTGCGACCGGCTGTTGCTGATGCGCGAGGGGCAGTTGCTCGCCCAGCTCAGCCCCGACGAACTGCGCGCGCAGACCGGCGAGCAGAACCTGGAGACCGCCTTCCTCACCCTGATCACGATGGGACAGAACGCATGACCGCCACCATGGACGCCGCGCCCCGGCGGACACCGACGCTGCGCCCCTACGCCGCTACCACCGGCCGCATCCTGCGTCAGCTGCGCAACGACCACCGCACCGTCGCCATGATCCTGGTGGTCCCCGCGCTGCTGATGGCGCTGCTGTATTTCATCTACAAGGACACCCCGACCAACCCGCTGAACCCCGTCTCGCTGTTCGACCGGGTCGGCATCAGCATGCTCGGCATCCTGCCGTTCATCGTGATGTTCCTGATCACCGCGATCGCCATGCAGCGCGAACGCACCTCGGGCACGCTGGAGCGGCTGCTGTCGACACCGCTGTCGAAACTCGATCTGCTCGCCGGTTACGGCACCGCGTTCTCGCTGGCCGCGGCCGCGCAAGCCGTCGTCGCCTGTCTGGTCTCCTTCGGGCTGCTCGGGCTCGACGCGGCGGGCAGTCCGAGCTGGGTGGTGCTGATCGCGGTGGTCGACGCGGTGTGCGGGGTGGCGCTGGGTCTGCTGGCAAGCGCGTTCGCGCGCACCGAATTCCAGGCCGTACAGTTCATGCCGGTCGTGGTCGCGCCGCAGATCTTCCTGTGCGGCCTGCTCGTTCCCCGCGGCCAGCTGCCCGACTGGCTGGAGGTGATCAGCAACGTGATGCCGTTGAGCTACGCGGTCGACGCACTACAGCAGGTTTCGACGCATCCGGAGGTCACCGGCCAGATGTGGCGTGATCTGGCCGTTGTCGCCGGGTTCGCGATCGTCGCCCTGTGCCTGGGCGCTGCCACGCTACGACGGCGGACCACATGACGGCAGGCAACGGCTCCGGCGGCAACGAGCGGCCTACCCGCACGGGCCGCCGACCGGGGCGATCGGGCGCCCGCGAGGCCATCCTCGCGGCCGCCCGCGCGCGTTTCGCCGACGCGGGCTTCGACAAGACCTCGGTGCGCGCGGTCGCCACCGACGCTGGGGTGGATCCGGCCCTCGTGCATCACTACTTCGGCACCAAGCAGCAACTTTTCGCCGCGGTGGTGGAATTCCCGGTGAATCCCGAGACGACACTGCGCATCATCGATGCCGCGCCGCTGGATCGCTTGGGCGAGACCATCATTCGCGCGGTGGTCGGGGTGTGGGACTCCCCCGCGGGGCCCGGCGTCGTCGCCGTGGTGCGCAGCATCCTGTCCGGCAACGACGACCCGTCCCTGGCCAGGAGATTCCTGTTGGAGGTGGTGCTGGAGCGCGTCCGCCTGCGCATCGCCACCCCGGAGGACGACGGCCGGGTCCGGATCGGCCTGGTCGCGTCGCAGATGCTCGGTGTGCTGGTGGGCCGCAAGATCGTCGGGGTCGAACCGCTGGCCTCGATGCCCGTGGCCGACCTGGTCACCGCGGTGGGCCCGACGCTGCAGCGCTACCTCACAGGAGACATCGGCCGGGGACCGGCGTCCCCATGACCGCGGCGATCACCGGGGCACGCCGGAGCCGTCACTCCACGACCTCGACGACGTCACCGGGCCAGAGGTATTCGTAGAACGCCTTGGCTCCCTCGTGGGTCATCCGGACGCAGCCGTGCGACTTCTTCTCGATCGGGCCGACGTGGAAGGCGATGTCGCCGTTGAAGAAGGTCGCGTACGGCATCGGAGCGTTGTGCATGGTGCTCCAGTGGAATTCCTTCTTGAACGACACGTGGAAGACTCCGGGCGGCGTCTCGTACCCCGGCATCCCGTGCGAGATCGGCGTGGGGCCGTAGACCACCTTGCCCTCGTCCATCAGCCAGGCTTCGTCGGTGGACAGCCGCATGCACGCGCGGGCCGCGGTGGAGCACGGCGCGACGGGCGGCGGGGGCGGAATCAGCGCGGGCATACCGGGGATGTCCGGGCCGCCCGGCCACAGCGGTTCGGCCTGGGCGGGCACCGCCGTGGCGAATGCCGCCGCCGCGACTCCGCAGGCGATCGCACATCGAGCCGTCCAGTTACGTAAACGCGAAGCGCTCATTACGTTCCCGACCTCTCTCCCATACGCCACCTGTGCCGCTCATCAGGTCGGCCGCAGCGCCCCTTCGCTGGAGCGCGTGGACCGTCGCGAAGTGCAAATGATCATGGCGGACCGGCTCCAAACGGTCAATGGCCGCAAAACGACCGTGACGCATCCGTTGCCCGGCGGCGGGCGAGTCGTGAGAAGAGAGGTCGGCGGGTCAGGCGTCGGGCTGGGCGGTGAACGCGTCGTGCTCGGCGTCGGTGACGTCCCTTGCCTCGTCGACGAGCAGGACCGGGATGCCGTTCTCGATCGGGTATGCCCGGCGCAGGCGCGGGTTGTAGAGCAGCGCGCTGCCGTCGGCGGCATGGACCAGCCGCAGCGGGCCCTTGTCCTGCGGGCAGGCCAGCAGGCTCAGCAGTGTGGCGTCCAAAGTGGTGTGCTCAGGCATACGAGGAACCTACCTGCCCGCCGTGCCGGACCGGGAACCGTCCGCGTCGAGTGCGGGAGCGCGGCGGAACGAGATGTGGCGATGCCCGAAGAAGCTGGCGCCCGCCACCAGCGCCATCACGGCGACCGCCGACGGAATGCTGGGCAGGTGCAGCAGCGACACCCCCAACTGGAGCAGCACCATGTTCAGCACCAGCCCGCCGGAGTTCACCGCGACGAACGCGGCGAAATCCCGCATCAGCCGCCCGCGCACCCGGAACACCAGGGTGCGGTGCAGGACGAACGCGACGACCACGCTGATGCTGTAGGCCAGGGCGGGCGCGAGCGCGGCGGGCGCCCGGTTGCCGAGCACCGCCAGCCACATCACCGTGAGCGCCATGCCCAGACCCGTGTTCACCACGCCGACGACGGCGAACGCGATCTCCTGGCGACGCACCAAACGCAGCAACGGGCCTGGGTCGGCGGGGAGTTCCGCGGCAGGGGGAAGTGAGGCATCCGCCTCGGCGGGCGGTGGCGTGCTCGTCGCGGCATCGGCATCGGCATCGGCATCGGCATCGGCATCGGCATCGGCATCGGCATCGGCATCGGCATCGGCATCGGCATCGGCATCGAAGCGTCGCACCTCCGATGCCGCCCCGGCTCCGTCCCCCGCGCTCATCGGGTGGCGTCGGCCAAGTCGGTTTCCGGTGTCACAGCGGCATCGGGTGCGGACGGCTCGCCGCTCTCGCCGATCGGCCGGTCGAGCCGCCGCCTGCTACGCAGGTACACCCACTCCAGCAGACCGAGGCCGAGCAGCCCGAGCAGTGCCGCGGCGACGCCGATCCACCAGCCCGGCGGCTGCCAGGACAACTCCAGCTCACCGGAGGCGCCGGGCGGGAGATCGACGGCCACGAAGGTTTTCCCTACCAGCGTGGTGGGGATCTCCCGGCCGGCGAGCGTCGCCCGGTAACCGGGCCACCCGAGCCTGGCGAACACGATCCGCCCGCCGTCCGGGGAACTCACCCGCACCCGGCTGGTCGTATCCGATTCGCCGATCGATGTGGCCGTCACGCCCTGGGCGGCCGCCACCCGGCCGTCACGGGTCGAGATCAGGCCGTCGGTGCGCTCCAGGACCGAGATGTACTTCTCGTGCCCCGGATAGTCGACCCATTTCCAGCCGGGGGGCGCGGGCTGGTCGCGCGCGTCCGGGTACAAGGCGCGATGCAGCACCACCCGGTCGACCTTCATCAGGTCGACGATGGTCCGGCCGGTGGTCGGCTCCGTCGCGAACGCGCGGCGGTAGGCATCGGGGCAGACGCTGGTGTCCCAGCGCATGCACAACGTCTCGCCGAACCAGTAGTGCCCGTTGGGGGTGTATCCGCTGACGTAGGTCAGCTCGAGATCCTTCGCGTAGTTGCCGAAGACCAGCGATCCGTACGCCCCGGAAAGGTTCCGTTCCGGCGGCGGGATGAGCATACGGTCCGCGAGTTGCAGCGTGGTGCCGGGGAAATCCGGGAACGCGGCCTTCATCTCCGACCGCTTCTCCGGCAGATTCCACCCCATCGGAGTCGGTTGCGCGTCCCACACCTGCAGATACGCGATCGGGAACACCGAGACGACGATCAGCGCGCACGCGGCGGCCGCGCCACGGCTGCGGCCGAGCCATACCGCGACGGCGCCGAGCGCCGCGACACCGAGCGCCGCGATGACATGCCTGATCATCTCGTGGGGTGCGGCCGAGAAGGAGCGCACCCACAGCAGACCGATCAGCACCGCGGCCGCGATTCCGCGCCGCCGCCAGTCCTGAACGGTCGCGAAGCGGCCGAGCAGCACGCATACGAGCACCAGCAGGCCGAGCGCGACCATCGGCAGCACTCGGACGGGCCAGCGCAACGGGCCGATGGCGCCGGGACCGGCTGTCCACATCAGCGCCATCACTGCGAACAGGGCGGGCGCGACGAATTCGCGCGCCGAGCCGAGCGCCCTGCGCCAATCGACGAAGGCCAGCGCGGGGATCAGGAACCAGGCGATGTAGACCACCGGCATCGGCTGCACGTAGCCCCACCACGAATTGAACGCGGGCAACGTGCTGGGCAGGCTGGCGTTCAGCGACTCCGACCACGGCACCGTGAGGAACTGGTCGTTGTTGATCTGCGCGGTGCCGCGCCAGGTCACCTTCGCCGACAGCATGCTCGGCAGGTAGGTCGCCGATCCGGCCACCGCGGCACACGCCGCGACCGTGAGCAGGCGCAGCGACGGGCGCCACGCCTTCTGATGGACGAGTTCGCCGATCGCGACGGCGCCCACCATCAGACCGGCCTCCACCGCGGGAAAGACATATTGGACCGAAATGGCCAGATACAAGAAGACGAAGGTGGGAATCGGCCCGCTGCGCCCGCGCGCGTAGCGCACCCCGGAGGCCCACGCGTGCGCCATCCAAGCCGTGCCGGTGAACGCCGTCATCCAGCTGGCCTCGTCGAAGAACAGCAGCCATCCGCTGAACGGTATGGCGACGCCCGCGACCGCCGCCCACGGCGCCTTCGCTCCGTAGGCCAGGCAGATCCGGTAGACGCCGAGCGCGAGGATGATCGCGAAGATCAGTTTCACGACGGTGGCGTACAGCGCGAGGTTGTCCACCGAAGGCGCGATCAGGTCGATCAGCAACTGCGGCGGATTGAGCAGCCCGGCTTCCTCGATGGTGTAGTTGCCCGCCATCCAGTGCTCGGGTACGAGTGCCGGGAACCGTCCTTCGCGGAGGTATCGCCCCAGCATCACCCACAGCGGCGCGTACTGCGATTCGGTGTCGTCGGTATAGAAGTGCCGGACGTTGGCCACTAGAACCGCACCGTATCCCGCGATCACCCCGAGCGCCGTGATGACGCCCCATGTGCGGACTTCTCGCGAAGAAATGGTGCTACGTTCGGCCACGAGTCCCAGACCCTACCCGCACCTGTCCGCCCGTCCGGCAAGCCAGTGCCGGGATGCGGTCCGCCACCGCGCTATCCGGCCCCGCTCGCGGACCCGTCCTCGGGCCCGCGACGGAACGAGATGTAGCGATGGCCGAAGAAACTGCCGACCGCGACCAGGCCCATCACCACGACCGCCGACGGAATGCGCGGCAGGTGCAGCACCGAGACGGCCAGCGACAGCAGCACCGTATTCATCAGCAAGCCACCGGAATTCACCACGACGAAGGCCGCGAAGTCGCGCAACAGCCTGCCGCGGACCCGGAATACGAGGGTCCGGTGCAGGACGAAGGCGACGACGATGCCCACGGCGTAGGCCAGCACCACCGAGACGGCGGGCGGCCACGCGTCACCCAGCACCGCCAGCCACGCGACGGTCAGCCCGATGCCGAGCAGGGTGTTGCACGCGCCGACCATGGCGAACGCGACCTCTTGGCGCCGGACCAGCCGCAGCAGAAGCCCCGCCGCGGGCCCGTCGCCCGTCGCGGCGGAATCCGCGGCGACCGGCCGCGCGTTCGTCTTCACGAAACGACGTCCGCCAGCTCACGATCCGGCTCGGCGCCCTCGGCGTCGCCGGGCTCCTCCGGTTCGTCGCGGCGGCGCGACCGGACCTGGAACCATTGCAGGACGCCGATGCCGAGCACGCCCGCCACCGCGGCGGCGATGCCGATCTTCCACCCGGGCGGGCGCCAGGTCAGCACGAGCTCGGCGTCCTGGGTGCCCGCGGGAACGTCGACCGCGATGAACGATTTGGCGACCGTGGTGATCGGCAGCGACTTCCCGTTCAGCGTGACCCGATATCCCGGCCAGCCCAGCCGGGCGAACACGATCCGGCCGCCTTCGGCCGAGGACACGCGCACGCGGCTGGTGGTGTCGGTCTCGGAGATCGATGTCGCGCGCACCTTCGCCGCATCGGTCACGCGGCCGTTCGTCGTCGAGATGGGGCCGCCCACGCGTTCCAATACCGCGATGAAACGTTCGTGCCCGGGATAGTCGACCCACTTCCAGCCCTCGGGCGCCGCCTGGTTCGGCGCGTCCGGGAACAGCGCTCGTTGCAGCACCACGCGGTCCAGGTTCATCAGGTCGACCAGCGGCCGCCCGGTGGTGGGCTCCGGTGCGAACATCCGCCGGTAGGCGTCCGGGCAGACGCTGCCGTCCCAGCGCATGCACAGCAGCTCACCGAAGTAGAAATGGCCGCTGGGGGTGTAGCCGTTGACGTAGTCCAGTTCGAGTCCGCGGGCGTAGTTGCCGAAGACGAGCGACCCGTAGGCGCCCTCGATGCTCTTGTCCTGCGGCTGCAACAGTCCGCGATCGCCCAGCTGGATGGTGTTGCCCGCGAAATCCGGGAACGCCTCTTGCGCCACCGAGCGCTGCACGGGCAGGTTCCACGACATCGGCGTGGGTTGCGCGGCTTCGACCTGGAAATAGGCGATCGGGAACATCGCGGCGATGGTCAGCGCGCACGCCGCCGCGGTCCCCTTCGCGCGCCCGAGCCACACCGCCCCGGTCACCAGCGCGGCCAGCGCGAACGCCGCGATCACGTGCCGGATCGCGTCGTGCGGATCGGCGGAGAACGAGCGCACCCACAGCAGACCGATCAGCACGCCCGCCGCGACGGCGCGGTTCTTCGGATCGCGCGCCGTCCCGTAGCGGCCGAGCAGCACGCACACCAGCACGAGCAGGCCGATGGCCAGCATCGGGAGTACGCGCGCGGGCCAGCGCAGCGGTCCGATCGAACCGGGGCCTGCGGTCCACATCAGCATCATGATCGCGAAGATCGCGACGGCGCTCAGTTCCCTCCATGCTTCCCTGGCGCGGCGCCAGTCGACGAACGCCAGCGCGGGGATCAGGAACCAGGCGATGTAGGTGACCGGCAGCGGCTGCACGTATCCCCACCACGAGCTGAACGCGGGCAGCGAGCTGGGCAGGCTGGCGTTCAGCGACTCCGACCACGGCACCGTGAGGAACTGGTCGTTGTTGATCTGCGCGGTGCCGCGCCAGGTCACCTTCGCCGACAGCATGCTCGGCAGGAAGGTCAGCAGGCCGGCGAGCCCGCCGCAGCCCGCCGCGACGGTCAGCCGGAGCACCGGCTGCCACTTGCGCTGGTAGACGAGTTCACCCACGGCCACCGCCAGCAGCATCAGCACCGCTTCGACCGCCGGGAAGATGTACTGCGTCGAGATGGTCAGATACAGGTAGACGAAAACCGGGATGGGGCCGCCCTGCCCTCGCGTGTACCGCACCGAGGCCGCCCAGGCGTGCACCATCCACGCGGTGCCGGTGAGCGCGGTCATCCAGCTGGCTTCGTCGAAGAACAGGAAGAAGCCCGACAGCGGCAGCGCGATACCCGCCACCGCCGACCACGCGGGCCGCCCGCCGTAGACCAGGCAGATCCGGTAGACGCCGAGTGCGGCGATGATCGAGAAGATCAGCTTCACGACGGTGGCGTACAGCGCGACGTTGTCCACCGAGGGCGCGATCAGATCGATCAGCAGCTGCGGCGGGTTGAACAGGCCCGCGTCGTCCATGGTGTTGTTGCCCGACATCCACTGCTCGGGCACCATGACCGGGAACTCACCGGCGCGCAGCGCACGGCCGAGACCCACCCACAGCGAGGTGTACTGGGATTCGGTGTCGTCGGTGAAGAAATGGCGGGCGTTGGCGAGCAGGACAGCGAGGTAACCCGCGACCACTCCGAGCGCGGTGATGACCCCCCACCGGTAGACCTCTCGCCGCGAATAGACATCCGGCCGCGAGCCGGGCACTGCACTGTCCGTCACGAGTTCCAAACCCTACAGGGCGGCTCTCCGCTTGGCATGAGTCGTGGACGCCACCAAGATGAGGGCATGATCAGCTGCTCCGGTAGCCGGATATCGCACCGTGCTAAAGTCCACACCGGTTCGGGCTCCGCAGTTCTGCGACGAGTACCGGCACGCACCGTCATCGAAAGTCGATCCAGCTGATGCCGATTCCCTCCGCCCGCGCACTCCGTTCCGGCGCCTCCGCGACGAACGGCGCCCCGGCACGGCCCGGCGTGGACCGGCCGCACCGGGTGTCGGTGGTCGTGCCGGTGTATCGGGGCGAGGACACGATCGCCGGTCTGGTCGCCGAACTGCACGATCTCACCCGCCCCGCCGAGACACCCGGCGGCACCACGTTCGCCGTCACCGAGATCATTCTGGTGCACGACCACGGTCCCGACCGCTCCGATGTGGTCCTGCAGGAACTGCAACGGACCTATCCCACGGTGCGCGCCGTCTGGCTCAGCCGCAATTTCGGTCAGGACGCCGCGACGATCGCCGGAATGTCCGTCGCGGCCGGTGACTGGATCGTCACCATGGACGAGGACGGCCAGCACGATCCCGGCTTCATCAGCACGTTCCTGGACACGGCCTTGGCGCAGCGAGCCGATCTGGTCTACTCCAAGCCGACCAACACCAGGCCGCACGGATTCCTGCGCAATCTGACCTCGCGCGGAGCCAAGCTGGTGCTCGCGACGCTGTTCGCCTTCCCGGATTCCACCCGGTTCGAAAGCTACCGGCTGATCCGCGGGGACATCGGCAGGCAGCTGGCCGAGGTCGCCTCCAACGGCGTCTACCTGGACGTCGCGCTGACCTGGGTGGTCGGCGCCGTCGCGCAGGCGCCGGTGACGTTGCGCGCCGAGGGCAGGGAGGAATCCGGCTACAACTACCGCCGCCTGTTCTCCTTGTTCTGGAAGATGGTGCTGTGCAGCGGGACCCGCGGGCTGCGGCTGGTCAGCATGCTCGGCGTCACCCTGGCGCTGGCCGGTGGCGTGATGGCCGCGATCGTCGTGTTCGAAGCGCTGACCACCGACGGCTGGGCGCCCGAGGGCTGGGCCTCCACCATCGTGGTGTTGCTGCTGTGCTCCGGCGCTGTGCTGTTCTCCCTCGGGCTCATCGCCGAGTACTTGGGCGTCGCGTTGCACATCTTGGTGGGCAAACCGCTCTATCTCACCGTCGAGACGCCGACACCGCGTCCGGCCGACACTTCGGAACCGACCGCGACCGCAGCCAGCAGGGGGACCGACCGGGTTGAGCACTGACCGCGTCATCTTCAGCCGCCCGTACCGGGCGCGCCGGGAATTAGCGAACCTGGAGGCCGTGCTCGCCTCCGATCACAGCCACGGCGACGGACAGTTCACCGCGTCGGCCACCGCGAAGCTGAAGGCGATCACGGGCGCGCCGCACGCCCTGCTCACCACCTCCTGCACGTCCGCGCTGGAAATGGCGGGCCTGCTGCTGGAGTTGGGCCCCGACGACGAAGTGATCGTGCCCAGCTTCGCGTTCACCTCCACCGCCACCTCGATGGCGCTGCGCGGCGCGACCTGCGTTTTCGGCGACATCGATCCGGCCACCGGCAACCTGGACCCGCAGTCGGTGGCCGCCCTGATCACCGAGCGGACGAAGGCCGTGGTGGTGATCCACTACGGTGGCGTCGCCGCCGATATGGCCGGCCTGCTCGACTTGGCCGGCGCGCACGGCTTCGCCGTCGTGGAGGACAACGCGCACGGGCTCGGCGGCACCTGGCGCGGCCGGAAACTGGGCACCATCGGCACGATGGGCACGCTCAGTTTCCACGACACCAAGAACGTGCACTGCGGCGAGGGCGGGGCGCTGCTGCTCACCGACGAGATCCTGATGGCGCGCGCCGAGATCATCCGGGAGAAGGGCACCGACCGGGCCAGGTTCCTGCGCGGAGCCGTGGACAAGTACTCCTGGCAGGACATCGGCTCCAGCTACTTGCCGAGCGAGTTGAACGCGGCCGTGCTCGACGCGCAATTGGACGAGTTCGACACCATTCAGGCCGGACGGCACCGGGTATGGGACGCCTACGCCGCCGCCCTGCCGGATTGGGCCCGCCGCAACGACGTGCGCCTGATGTCCGTGCCCGCCGATCGCGAGCACACCGCCCACCTGTACTACTTGCGGACACCGACCGAGCGCCGTCGCGACGACCTCATCGCGCATCTCGCCGCACACGGCATCTCCGCGCCGTTCCACTACATCCCGCTCGACTCCAGCCCGGCAGGCTTCAAGCTCGGCCGCACGCCGCGCGCGTGTGTGCGCAGCGCCGAGTTCTCCGGAACGGTCGTGCGCCTGCCGCTGTGGCCGGATCTGACCGACGCGCAGGTAGCCCGCGTCGTGGACGCGGTCACCGCCTTCACCGTGTGAGCGCGCCGGCCCGGCGCGCGACATCCGGCCTCACGCGGTGAGGACGTAGAGCTTCTCCCTGCCGCCCGCGATCAGTGACTGCCGGGCGACCCGCGGCCGGTACGGCGTGAAGAACTCATCCAGCGTCCGCTCGGTGAAGCGATGCGCCTGCTCGCCGTCGCCCGCGTCGGTGAACCGCTTGCCGATCGTGGCGAGGAACGGATTGGCGCTGCTGGCCAGGTTGCGCACCGGCTCGGCGACGATCACCCGCTCGGTGGCCGCCGCGAGCATCCGATCGAGCAGGGGGCCCGGCTCGGGCAGAAAATGATAGAGGCTGGCCTGCATGACGACAAAATCGGCCGCGGGCAGCGGGTCACCGGAACGCAGGTTCCACACCCGCCCGCGCCCGCCCGCTTCGTTCACGCGTGCGACGAAGCGCTCGTTCAGATCGAGGCCGGTGTAGTCGACCGACTTGTGGCGCAGGTAGCGGGTGTAGAGCGTCGCGGGCCCGCAGCACAGATCGACCACGCTCGCACCGTCCGGGACGAGTTCCGCGATAGCGCGATACCGAGCCGCGTAATGCCTGCCGTACAACCCGCGCATCAGGACCTCGTAGACGGTCCCGTTGCGGTAGATGAGGCTCGTTCTCACAGGCACAAACTATGCCATCGGTCGGCGAATCCGGTGTTTCGGCAACAGGAATCGCGTCAGCCGCCGAACAGGGTGCTCGCTCGGTCCTCGGTGAGGATCTCGTAGGCGTCCGAGGCGCGGTTGTACCACCAGGTGTCCGGTCCGGGCTCCGGCCGCTCGGCCGCCTGCACCGCACGGGCGGAGGGACGGAACGACGGACTGCGCGGGATGTCGTCCACCACGTAGACCAGATCGGGCCGCTGGTCCGGTTCCAACACCCGCAACGCCTCGGTGACGTCCTTCGGTTCCAGGCGGAAGCCTTCGCGCACGCTCACCGCGGCCACCGTGAGGCAGTGGTCGCCGACGTTGAGCCCGTAGGTGACCTCCATGTCGACGGCGGTGATGTCGTTGAGCACGTCGACGATCGGCTGACCGAAGACCGGTCCGCGCCGGGTGTGGATCACCGTGTCCGTGCGGTCGACCAGCCAGTAGTCGCCGTCGCCGTCGCGGCGGAACAGGTTCTCCGTCGGCATCCAGGAGTCGCCCGCCGTGAAGACCCCGCGCAGGCCGCCCGCGGAGATGTCGACGCCGTCGGACGCCTTGCCGATCAGCAGGCCCACCTCGTTGTCCGCGCAACGCCTGGCGAAGCCGGATCCGTCCACCAGGATGCGTTCGGTGAGCGGGTCGTAGGCGACCAGCTCCACCTTCGCGGTGCCGGGAACCGGCCTGCCCTTGCACCCGCGCTTCACTCCGGCCACGTTGGCCAGCACCACGTCGCCCTCGATCGAGGCGTAGAACTCCAGCACGCGGGCCGGGTCGAACTGCTCGACGGTGCGCCGCCACAGCCCGGCGGGCATGCCGGAGCCGATGAACAACCGGATCGGATGGCGGTGGCCGAGCGGGAACACCTCGGCATCGAGGATGTCGCGCAGCATGGTCCAGGTGTAGGTGACCACGGTGACGCCGTAGCGGTGCACCTCCTCGGCGAAGCGCTGCGGGTCCAGCGACCGGGCCAGCGCGATCCGGCTTCCGCCCGCGACCGCCCCGCCGAGGCTGACCAGCAGCCCGGACGAATGATGCAGCGGCGCGAGGCAGTACACCGTGTCCTTGCGATCGAGGTCGGCCGTGGTCGCGGTGCCGAACGCCGACAGCGCCCAGCGGTGGTTGCTGATGTACTTCGTCTCCAGCCGCTCGCCGGTGCCGGTGACGAGCACGAACGCCAGCTCCCGCGCCAGGCCGGGATCGGGCCGGTACCACGCGGGCACCCGCACCCGCGCCGGATCGATCTGCTCGAGGTCGATCAAGCGGTCGCTCGTGGGCAGCGCCAGTTCCCTGGTGTCGCCACCGCCGAGCACCAGCACCCTTGCGCCGGTCTCGGCGGCCCGCCGCAGATTCTCCGGGTCGGCGATCAGGGTCTCCACGCCGGTCAGCTCGATCGCGCGGCTCAGTTCGCCGTTCGGGGCCAGCAGGACCGCCACCGCGCCGAGACGCGACAGCGCCGCGACGGAGGCCAGCGCGCTGGGCCGGGTCTCCATCACCACGCCGACCCGCATGGCGGGGCGCACGCCGACCGAGATGAGGCCGCGCACGACGTTGTCGATGCGTTGGTTGACCGCCTCGTTGGTGTGCACACGGTCGTCGAACAGGAACAGGTCCCGCTGCGGCGCGCGCCGCGCCTGCTCGGTGAGCAACCGGCCGAGCGATACCCGGGTGTGCGGCTGGATCATGCCGAGGCGGGTCAGCCGGGGCAGTGCCCGCGCCGCTTCGCCTGCCAGTTCGATGGAACCGCGCACCGTGTTGTTCGCGATGCCCTCGAGCGCCTTGCCCACGCCGGTGCCCGCCTCCGCCAGCGACGCGGCGGTGTGCACCACCCTGGTCGCCGCCGACCGGGGGCGGTTGCTCGGTACGTGCTCGGCCATCGGCACGATCTCGGGGGGCAGCGGCTTGTCGCCGTTCATCCATCCGACCCACTGCCGCACCAGCGGCCAGGTGTGCTTGGTGGCCGTGCTCCCGGCCACCAGGCCGAAGTGTCCCGCGACCAGCGTCGCCTCGTAGACCTCCGCGTTCGGCGCGGCCCGCACGATGCCGCGCACCGCGGCGGGCTGTCCGATGTCGTCGACTTCGCCGACGAACGCCAGGATCGGGCATTTCAGCTCGGCCAGCGAGATCGGATGATCGCGGATGACGAAACCGCCGAGCATCAGCCGGTTGTGCGCGACGAACTGCTTGAGCAGATCCGCCGCGGCCGGGCCCGCGTAACCGACCCAGCCGTCGCTGTTGAGGAAGCGGCGCTGGCGCTCCTTGGGCAGCAGCGCTTCACGGTCGTGCAATTGCCGGAGGAAATCGATTCTGGACTTGGCCGTTTTCACGGGGTCGAGCAGCTGGAAGCCGATCCGCACCATGGAATCGGTGATCGGCAGCCGGGTGACCACATGATCGGCCAGGAAGTCGGCGAGGTCGGAGACCATGCCGTAGGGCAGCCCGAACGGCATGCCCGCGACGATGTCGACCGGGCTGCCGAAGGTCACGATGCTGTCCACGCCCTTGCCGTACCGGTAGGCGGCGGTCTGGTAGGCGAACATGCCGCCCTGCGAGTAACCCATCAGGTGCACGCCGGAGCCGGTGGCCTCGTTGACGGTGTCGACGGCGCTGTTGACGGCCAGCACGTGATCGGCGAGGTCGCGCTGCCAGCCGCCCTCCTCGCTCGCGGGCGAGCCGAAGTCCACCACCCAGCAGTCGACTCCGCCGCGGTGCAGGATCCCGACCGCGCCGTCCTCGGCGTTCACATCCCAGATGTCGGCATTGACCATCAGCGGCGGCACCAGCAGTGCCACCGGCCGCCCCGGCGTCGTGTCGTCGGGGAAGTAATGGCGCAGCCGGTACATGCGTCTGCGTTCCACGACCTCGAACGGCGAGGACGCGACGTCATGGGTCAGCCCGCCGAAGCGGATGACCTCCAGGCCGTTCTGCGCGGTCGCCATCAACCGCTGCACCGAGCCCACCACAACATTCGCGTTCAACTTCACCGTCGCTCCTGGCCTACCCTAGAACGTGACCCGCATCACACACCGCGAGGTGTTCAGACGAGCTTCCCATACCACCTGTCCATTATGTGTCCGCTGTGACACGTCGCATGCCAGGTTGCCACGGTCGGCTCCCCCTCGGCATTCCCCCCTCGACCCCGAGCACACCCCCGCGGACGCTCGAGCCGCCGGGAACCACCGCCCGGCGCAACCGTGCGCGCCGCCCCGGCCGACTCCCGCGTACCGGATAGGGGTCGATGTCCGTTCGGGACGTGATCACCTACCCGGCTCGACGGAGGAGCGACACTACACGCCCGGCTTCGGCCGAACGTCTCATCGCTTTCCGGCGGCCGGACGCGACGTCCTCGGCCGCTACCCCGGCGCGGCTCCGATGGATCGCCCGGGCTCTCGGACCGATCGGCATGAGCGCGGGACGACCGCCGGGCGGGGAGACCAGGAGACCGCTCCACAAGGCAGCTAATTCTTCGCTACTAGAACGCAATTGCGGGATCCACGACGCCACCCGCCGTTACCGGAATCGACCGCGTGTCGTGACCATCCGCGGGCCACCGGGGCGATCTTCGAAATTTTCCTGTGCACAGCCGCTTTCGGCGTCTACCATCGAACTCGTCTGGAACGCCGTGGCGCGTAGGCAATTTCGTTCGATGAGCTCTCCGCGGGCATGCCCGCTGCTGTTTGATGTGAACACCCAGCGACTCTGAACTATCGACGACTTCTCGATTTCCCCTGCCCCAAAACCCGTCACCATGTCTCGGTGGCCGTCTCGAGGTGAGGACCACGCATGACCATAGAAATGCCAGTCCAAACGGAAAACAACGTGCGCAAGAGCCTGAGTACCAGCACGGCCGGCCTGCTCGCGCACACCACCAAATCCGAACCGCAGATGCAGGGCATCAGCTCGCGGTGGCTCACGCGCGCGCTGCCATGGACGCAGGTCAACGGCGGGGTGTACCGCGTGAACCGCCGCCTCACCCATACGGTGGGCAATGGTGAGGTGGAATTCGTCATCGACGGGTCCACCGCTCGGGTCATTCCCCTGGAATTGCAAGAGCTTCCGGCACTGCGCGGCTTCGGCGACGAGGACGTGCTGCGCGGCCTCGCAGACCGTTTCGAACAGCGTGATCTCGAACCGGGCACTGTAGTAGCGGAATTCGGAAATCCGATGGATCAGGTTCTGCTGATCGTGCACGGCAAATTGAGCAAGATCGGGTCGGGTGAGTACGGCGAGCAGACGAAGCTCGGAATCCTGGGTGGCGGCGACTTCTTCGGCGATACGATACTCACCGAGCCATCGGCGATCTGGCCGGTCACGATCAAGACGGTCACGCCGACGACCATGCTGGTCCTCCCGCGGCGATCGCTGACCGAGTTCATCGACAGCGCTCCGGCACTGCGCGAGCAACTCTCCCGCGTCGCCTCCGCGCCCACGCGTCCGCAGAACCACAAAGGCGAGGCGGACATCGAGGTCGCCTCGGGTCACTCCGGCGAGCCGCTGCTGGAAGGCACGTTCGTCGACTACGACGCCTCCCCGCGCCAGTACGAACTCAGCCTCGCGCAGAGCGTGCTGCGGGTGCACACCCGCGTCGCCGATCTGTTCAACGACCCGATGAACCAGGTCGAGCAGCAGCTGCGCCTGACCATCGAAGCGCTCTACGAACGGCGCGAATACGACCTGGTCAACAACCCCGACTTCGGCCTGCTGCACAACTGCGACCTGAAACAGCGCATCTACGCCGAGTCCGGCGCGCCCACCCCGGACGACATGGACGAACTGCTCAGCATGCGGCGCAGCACGAAATTTTTCCTGGCCCATCCGAAGGCGATCGCCGCGTTCGGACGCGAATGCACCAAGCGGGGGCTCTACCCCGACCCGGTCGAGGTGGACGGGCACCGCGTTCCGGCATGGCGGGGCGTGCCGATCTTCCCCTGCGGCAAGATCCCGATCAGCGACACCCAGACCACGTCGATCCTGGCCATGCGCACCGGCGAGAAGGACCAGGGCGTCATCGGCCTGCACCAGACCGGGATCCCGGACGAATACGAGCCGAGCCTCAACGTGCGCTTCAAGGGCATCGATGACCAGTCGATCATCTCCTACCTGGTCAGCTGCTATTACTCGGCCGCCGTCCTGGTACCGGATGCCCTCGGCGTGCTCGGCAACGTCCTGGTCGCCCGGCAGGCCGACTGACCGGGGTGATGGGCATGTCGGTGCTCTCCCGCGCCGCGGCGGCGCATGCCACCGATGAGGTGGCCGCCACCGTCGTCGCGCTACTCACCAACACCCGGACGACCGCTCCGTCCGAGCTCTTCTCTCCGAAAGCAACTGAACTGCAAGGGATTTCGGGTTCGGATGAACTGTCGGGTGTGACGCCTCGCGGGCTGCTCGGCCCGTCCGGCCTGGGTGCCGCCGCGCTGCTGCTTCCGGGCAGCCCGGACCGTGCCACGACGCCCGCCGTCACATCGGCCGCTGCCCTGGCGGCCGCCACCGACGGCATGGGGGTAGTGCCGGGACCGATTCCGGTAGCGGGACGGAACCCGTTGCCGACCGCACCACGCATTCCGTCCGGCCCCACCGGGCTCGGCACCGCGTCCGCGTTCCTCGGACGACATGGCATCGCCGCAACGCCACGCACGGCCACGCATGCGGCGCCCGCCCCGCGAACCGGGTCGGACTCCGCTCGCGGTCCCGCACTTGTTCCGCGGGGGCCGAGCGGCCCGGGCACCGCGACGGTGGACCGGGACCGCCCGGATCCGATTCCGCCGCTGTACTGCCCGCCGCCCCTGCGGGACGATCCTGCGCTCGCAGAGGCGGTCAACACCGGGATCGTGGACTGGGCCGAAGAGATCGGGCTGTACCAAGGTCGGCTGGACGAACTGCGCGACGCCGATTTCGGCCGGCTGATCATGCTCGCCCACCCTGACTGCGACGACGCCGATCGCCTGCTGGCGGCGGCGAAGTGCGCGGTCTCGGAATGGTCGGTGGACGACTACTACTGCGAGGAGGATGCCGACGACCGGGCTCCGGACGGCACCCCCTCCAGCGCCGAGGCGGAGTTGGGTCCCCGGCTCGAATTGGCCGCCGCGGCCATGGATCCGGTCCACCTTCCCGCGCGTTACGCCGCCGAACTCGAGGCGGCCCTCGAGGCCGACCCGATCCTGCGCGCGTTTCGCACGTCCTTCGACCATATGGCTCGCTACGCGCGCCCGGCGCAGCTGGCCCGGCTGCGCACCGAGATCGCGGGCTGGTTCATCGCGCTCGGTGCGGAAGCGGGGTGGCGCGCGGCCGGGCGGATGCCGCCGGTATGGGAGTACCTGACCAACCGGCAACCGCACAGTTTCCTGCCGTGCATGGCACCGACCGACGTGCTGGGCGGATACGAGCTGCACGCCGCGGAGTACACCGCCCCCGCGGTGCGCCGCGTCGTCACCACGGCGGCGCTGGCCAGTCAGATGGTCAACGACCTGTACTCGATGGCTCGCGAGGACCTGTCCAACGGCAGGGAGTTCAATCTGCCGACCGTCCTCGCCGCCGAGGAGCGCTGCTCGCGCCGCGAGGCCGTGCTGCGCACCGCCGAGGTGCACGACGAGCTGGTGCACCGGTTCGAACGGGAGGCGGCGCCGTTGGCCGCGGCGGGGTCGCCGGAACTACGCCGCTTCCTCACCGGCCTGTGGGCGTGGATGGGAGGAAACCGCGCCTGGCACGCCGACAGCAAACGCTATCGCGACCCGCAGTGAAAGCAATGAAGCAGTACCGCACCGAGAGAGGGTGATCGCGCATGACCATGCTCAACCCGGAGACCGGGACCGTTCTGCGTACCAGCTACCAGAAGTCTGTCGCCGCGTACTGGAACAACAACCCGAACGACGACCGGGTCAACACCAAACTCGGTGAGGTCGACGGGCTTTACCACCATCACTACGGCATCGGCGACCCGGACCTGTCGGTGCTGACCGGTCCGGAGGACACCCGAGAGGAACGTCTCGTCACCGAACTGCATCGACTGGAGACCGCACAGGCCGATTTCCTGCTCGACCATCTCGGCGACGTCCGGCCCGGCGACCGGCTGATGGACGGCGGCTCCGGCCGCGGCGGCACCAGCTTCATGGCCAATCAGCGCTTCGGCTGTCAGGTCGACGGCGTGACCATCTCCGAGTATCAGGTGGGCTTCGCCAACGACCAGGCCGGGCATCGCGGCATCGCGGACAAGGTGAGGTTCCACTTCCGCAACATGCTGGACACCGGCTTCGAGTCCGGTTCCATGCGCGGCATCTGGACCAACGAGACCACCATGTACGTGGACCTGTTCGATCTGTTCCGCGAGTTCTCCCGGCTGCTGGAGCCGGGCGGGCGCTACGTGTGCATCACCGGCTGCTCCAACGACGTGACCGGTGGCCGATCGTCCTCGGTGAGCTGGATCGACGCGCACTACGGCTGCATGATCCATCCGCGCAGCGAGTACTTCCGCGCCATGGCCGAGAACAACCTGGTGCCCATCGCCGTGACCGACCTCACCGCGGCGACCATCCCGTACTGGGAGCTGCGCACGAAATCCGAGCTCGCCACGGGTGTCGAGAAGCCGTTCCTCACCGCCTATCGGGAGGGCAGCTTCCAGTACCTGCTCATAGCCGCCGATAAGGTGGGAAGGTGACCGACGCCCTCGCCCAGCCGCACACCGACCGCGAGGCCCTGCCCGTCGAGCTCGTCGACGACGTGGGCCGCGCGGTCGGCGCGTGCTCGGTCGCGGAGGCCCACCTGGCCCCGGGACGGCTGCACCGCGCGTTCTCCGTGTTGCTGTTCGACTCGGCGGGCCGCGTGCTGCTGCAGCAGCGCGCGGCGGTGAAGACCAGGTTCCCGTCGCTGTGGGCCAACACCTGCTGCGGCCACCCCGCACCGGGTGAACCGGTCGCTACCGCGGCGGGCCTGCGGCTGACGGAGGAAATGGGCCTGACCATCGCGCTCACCGAGGCGGGGATCTACCGCTACCACGCGGCAGACCTCCGCACCGGCCGCGTCGAGTCCGAATGGGACCACGTCCTGATCGGGCGGCTGGACATCGGCGCGCCTCGCCCGGACCCGGCCGAGGTCGCCGATTTCGCTTGGATCCACCCGGACGCCTTACGCGACGCGCTGGCCGACAATCCGGACGCCTACACGCCGTGGCTGGCCGGTGTCCTCGACGTCGCGGAGCACGCGCAGGTCAGAAGAATCTCGGCCCCCTGATCGTCGGCGTTCTGCACTTTTCTGGTCCGAGGCGGTCGAGCGCGTCGTCGACTGCGGCCGCGCGGCTGCCTCGGCCCAGCTTCGGACTTCGGGAAGGTCTCCCTTCCCGGCTGTGTTGCACGTCGAGTCGCCCCTTGACTCCCGGACCTGGCTACATCCATAGATGCGCATATTTCTGTAACACCATGGACGGAAACTGAGAGAACTCAAAGGAACGGCACAGGCTGCGGCCAGGACCGTTCGGCATCGTTGATGTTGTAGGAGTTCTCGGTGAAGTGAGGTGCGTGATGGTGGAATTCGAAGTCACCGGAACCAGGGTGACAGTGCACGTACTCGGTACCCATCAACTGCTGGCGCTGCGCGACCAGCTGACCTTCGACCTGTCCGACATCACCGCGCTCGGCGTGGCCGGGGTCGACCGCCGCCCGCCGTGGGTGCGCACGCCCGGCACCTTCTTCCCCGGAGTGATCGCGGCCGGGACATTCCGCGGCAAGGGCCGCAAGGAATTCTGGGACACGCGCTTCGACGGGCACGCCATCCGTATCGACTTGGCGGGCGCTGATGTCACACGGCTCGTGGTCGACGTGGCCGACCCCGACACCGAGTTGCGCAAGCTCGCCACCGCGGTGGCTGCCTGACCTGTTCGAGCGCCGTCTGCTCGCAGCGGGCCGGTGTGCGGCGGGGCGGACTCTCGCTCTGACTCACGCAGATCCGCCCAGCCGTTTCCCTGTGCGTTCGGTGATTCCCCGCACATCCGGGCCGGGGCCTGCGGGCGCGTGAGCGGTTGCCTCCGGTCCCGTCTGCCTGATGGCAGCATGACGGTATGGAGTCGGTCGATATGTCCCGGATCGAGGCGGCCGCGCGGCTGCTCGCCCCGGTGATCCGGCGCACACCGCTGCTGGCCTCGCGGGTGCTGTCCGAACGTACGGGTGCCGAGGTGTGGCTGAAGTGTGAGAACTTGCAGCGCACCGGTTCGTTCAAGCCGCGCGGCGCCTACAACCGGATCGCGAATCTGCCGCAGGAGGCGCGGGAACGCGGCGTCGTGGCCGCGAGCGCGGGTAACCATGCGCAAGGGGTCGCGTGGTCGGCGGCGGCTCTCGGCCTCACGTCGACGGTGTTCATGCCGATCGGGGCGTCGCTGCCGAAACTGATGGCCACCAAGGCGTACGGGGCGCAGGTCCGCCAAGTCGGCGAGACCATCGACGAGTCACTGGACGCCGCTCTGGAGTTCGCCGACCGGTCCGGCGCGACGCTCATCCACCCGTTCGACCATCCCGATATCGTGGCCGGTCAGGCCACCGTCGGCACGGAGATCGCGGAGCAGTTGCCGGAGGTGGGGACGGTCCTCGTACCCACCGGCGGTGGTGGGCTCTTGGCCGGCGTCGCGGTCGCGCTGCGACATCTCGCGCCGGACGTGCGCGTCATCGGCGTGCAGGCGGCGGAAGCGGCCGCCTGGCCGGACTCGCTGGCGGCGGGGCGTCCGGTCCGGGTGGAGCGGATGGCGACGATGGCCGACGGCATCGCGGTCGGCCGGCCGGGCGTGGTGCCGTTCTCCCACGTGGCGCAGCATGTTTCGGACATCGTGACGGTAGACGAGGAAGCCCTGTCGCAGGCGTTGCTGCTGTGTCTGGAACGCGCGAAGCTGATCGTCGAGCCCGCGGGTGCCGCGGCGGTCGCCGCCCTGATGAGTCGCACGCCGGAGGAACTCGGCCTGCGCGGGCCGGTCTGCGCGATCCTGTCCGGCGGCAACATCGACCCGTTGCTGCTGACCAGGGTGATCGGGCACGGGCTCAGCGCGGCAGGCCGCTACCTCGCGGTGCGCGTGACGATTTCCGATCGCCCGGGTGCGCTGGGGGCGCTGCTGGCGGTGATCGGCAAGACCAGCGCCAGCGTGGTCGACGTGGCGCATTCGCGCACCGGGACCTGGCTGGCGGTGGACGAGGTCGAGGTAGCGCTCACGCTGGAAACGCGCGGTTCCGACCATCGCGACGACGTACTCACCGCCCTCGCGAACGCCGGATACGCGGTCCGCGCCGCGGATTGACCGCGATGCCGCCCGCAGGGGCGAACCGGCCTGCGACACGGTGCCTTCGCGTCGCCCAGACGGCTTCGGGTCGCGTGCGTGCGCCGCTAGGAAGTCAATGCGCTCCCCCGAGTTCCAAGGCCAGTACGCCGAGAATCACCAGCGCGATGCCGCCGAGTTGCACGAGGGTGAGCCGCTCCTCCAGGAACAGCACGCCGATCAGGGCGATCGCGGCGACACCGACCGCCGACCAGATGCCGTAGGCCACGCCGATCGGCATGCCTCGCTTCAACGCCTGGGCCAGGAAGAAGAACGCGGCGCAATAGCCGACGACCACCACGATCGAGGGGACGAGCTTGGCGAATCCGTCGGATAGTTTCAGCGAAACGGTCGCGGTCACCTCGGAAGCGATGGCCAAGGCGAGCAGGAGCAAGGTCATTTTCGCAGCGTAGTCAGAGTCGCGGGCAGGCACAGCGGCACTCGGCCACCGGCGTAGCCGCTCCCCAGCCCCGGGGATTCGCGGCCCGGTCGCGGTGGACGGCGCGTCGATACGATCGGCCGATGCGTAGCTCGGGCGTTGCGGTGACCGGTTTTCCGTTCGATGAGGTGACGTGCAACGAGTTGCCGTACGCCGAGCGCGACGAACGGTATCGGCGATTGCACGAGTGGCCCGAGCCGAGCTATGCGCATCGGTCCGGGCTGCGGATGATCTGGAAGTACGCCGACGTACGCGAGGTGCTGGAGGCGGCCACGCCGGGCATCTCCAACGCGAATTCGCTGGACCCGCTCGTGGGTTACGCGCGGATCGCCGCGACACCGCGAGCCATCCCGCCGTTCGTCCGGCACCTGATCCCCCCGCCCGCGAAGGCGACCGCCAACCTGGCCGACGACCGGTTGCACAAGCGCGTGTGGAACACCATGGCCGGACCGTCGGGACATTTCACCATCTCCCCGGCCGATCGTCCCGCCCGGGCCGCGGCTATGGCCGAGTACTTCCACGAGGCTGTGCGCGATACGGGGTTCCGCACCGGTGCTCCGTTGGACGTGACCGCGCTATCGATCGGCTACGCGGCCCGGTCCGTCGGTGCGGCGGTCGGCCTGCCCGCCGCGGACTGGCCGCAGGTGGCCGCCTGGAGCGGAGCGCAATCGGGACTGCTCGGCCGGGTGATGCGCGGACGCGAACTGGCCGACGCGGTGAGCGCGCTCGGCTGGTTGTTCACGGTGAGCGGAGCGGCGGTGCGGGAGAGCCGGGGCAGCGAGGCGACCGGGTTCGCCCGCAGGCTGCGCGACGCCGGGCTCTCCCATCGGATCGCGGTGTCCGCCATGGCGAATTCGCTCGCCGCGGGAGTGCACACGGTCAGCGGCAGCATCCAGCAAGGCGTCCAGCGGTTGCTCGGCGATCCGGACCGCGTGTGGTGGGACCTGCTCGCCGAGCCGGACGGCGGCACCCGGGTGGCGGCGAAGATCCTGCAACTGGATCCCGGGTTGGTGGCGTGGAAACGTCAGGCCAGGACGCCGGTCGTGCTGTCCAGCGGTACGCGGCTGCCCGCGGGACCGCTGCTCGTGCTGTTCGCCGCGGCCAACCGTGACCCGGACGCCTTCCCCGACTGCCTGGCCCTGGACGGGACCGGCAAGTTGCCGTTGACCTTCGGCTTCGGCAGGCACGTGTGCCCCGGCAAGAGCATGGCGACGTTGGCCGTCGAAGTATTTCTGCGGCAGTTGCGCGAGCTGGTTCCAGAGGCCGACCTGCTGCCGGATTCCAGTGAAAGCCGGCGGCGCAGCGATCTGCTGTTCAGCGGCGCCGATATCACTGTCACCGGGTAGGTGCGCCGACAGCGATTCCCGACCGGCCGCGCCCGGCGCCGGTCCGGGCAAGCCAGTCCGGCGTCAGCCCAGCCAGTCCCGCGCCGTGGCCGCCGCCGCACGCACCTCGGCGAGCTGCGCCGCGACCTGAACACCGGCCGTGCCGCCCCGGGCGTTGCGGGACGCGATGGACCCCTGCACGGTGAGCACCTCGCGCACCTTCCCGGTCAGCGCCGGGTCGACGGCGGCGAACTCCTCGTCGGTGAGCTCGTCGAGGCCGACGCCGCGGGACTCGGCGGCGCGCACGCACGCGCCCGCCGCCTCGTGCGCGACCCGGAATGGAACGCCTTGGCGCACGAGCCATTCGGCGATATCGGTGGCCAGGGTGAAGCCGGCGGGTGCGAGTTCGGCCATGCGGTCGGTGTGGAAGGTGAGCGTCGAGACCAGGCCCGCGATGGCCGGCAGCAGCAGTTCCAGTTGCGCGACCGAGTCGAAGAGGGGTTCTTTGTCTTCTTGCAGATCGCGGTTGTAGGCCAGCGGCTGCGCTTTGAGGGTGGCCAGCAGACCGGTGAGGTTGCCGATCAACCGGCCCGCCTTGCCGCGGGTCAGCTCGGAGACGTCCGGATTCTTCTTCTGCGGCATGATCGATGAGCCGGTCGACCAGGCGTCGGCCAGCGTGACGTAGCCGAATTCCGGGGTGCTCCAGATGATCACCTCTTCGGCCATCCGGCTCAGGTCGACGCCGATCATGACCAGCACGAACGCGGCCTCGGCGGCGAAGTCCCGCGCCGAGGTGGCGTCGATGGAGTTGGCGGCCGACGCGTCGAAATCCAGTTCCGCGGCGATCGCCTCCGGGTCGAGTCCGAGCGAGGAACCCGCGAGCGCGCCGGAACCGTAGGGCGACACCGCCGCCCGGCGGTCGAAGTCGCGCAGCCGGTCGAGGTCGCGCAGCAGCGGATGGGCGTGCGCGAGCAGATGGTGCGCCAGCAGCACCGGCTGCGCCGCCTGCAAGTGCGTCTTGCCCGGCATCACGGCGTCCGGGTGCGCGGCGGCCTGCTCGACCAGTGCGTCGATCACCGCGAGCACGCCCGCGGCCACCCGGCGCACCCCGTCGCGCAGCCACATCCGGAACAGGGTGGCCACCTGGTCGTTGCGGGAACGTCCCGCCCGCAGACGTCCGCCGAGCTCCGCGCCGACCCGCTCGATGAGGCCGCGTTCCAGCGCGCCGTGCACGTCCTCGTCCGACTCGACGGGACCGAACGCGCCGGAGGCCACGTCCGCCGCGAGGCGGTCCAGCCCGTCCAGCATGCCGGACAGATCGGTGTCCGACAGCAGGCCCGCTTTGTGCAGTACCCGCGCGTGCGCTTTCGAGGCACGGATGTCATAGGGGGCCAGCGCCCAGTCGAAATGCGTCGACTTGCTCAGCGCGGCCATGGCCTCGGCCGGGCCGGAGGCGAATCGCCCGCCCCACAGCGCGCCTTGGTTCGTGCCGCCACTCATGCTCGTCCGCCTCTCCGAGTTCTCAGGCCGTACCAGTCGGGTGACTGGTGGGTTGCGTTCAGGTCCTGCGTCAGATGTCGCTCGGGTTCTGGGCGTACCCGGTGAGTTACCCATGTCCCCGCGAGATCATTGTCGCGGTCGTGGTCGTGCGTCCACGGCGGGGGTCGCCACACGTCGAAGCCTGTCTCGAGCCACGACCTCGCGCCCGGGCTGCACCCGCTGATCGCGGAGACCGATGTCGCCGGGGTCGGCGCGTCGCTGGTATGAGCGATATCGCGCATGGCCGATGCCATCTCGAGCAGCGGGCGCGGGCCGTCGGCGTGCCGGTGCGTGTCAGAGCACCGGCACGCCCGGCGCCTACTTCTGGTTGAGGTCGCGACGGGCGGCGACCTTGGAGGACAGGCCGTGGATCTGCACGAAGCCCTTGGCCAGCGACTGGTCGAAGGTGTCGCCCTCGTCATAGGTGGCCAGGTTGAAGTCGTAGAGCGACTGCTCCGAGCGGCGGCCGTTGACCACGGCGGAGCCGCCGTGCAGGACCATCCGGATGTCGCCGGACACGTGCTGCTGGGTGTCGCCGATGAAGGCGTCCAGCGCCCGCTTGAGCGGCGAGAACCAGAGGCCGTCGTAGGCCAGTTCGCCCCAGCGCTGCTCGACCTGGCGCTTGTAGCGGCCCAGCTCGCGCTCGATGGTGACGTGCTCGAGCGCCTGGTGCGCCGTGATCAGCGCGAGGGCGCCGGGCGCCTCGTAGATCTCCCGGCTCTTGATGCCGACCAGGCGGTCCTCGACCATGTCCAGCCGGCCCACGCCCTGGCGGCCCGCACGCTTGTTCAGTTCGACGATCGCCTCCAGCACGCTCACCTGGCGGCCGTCGATGGCCACCGGCACGCCCTTGTCGAAGGTGACGATCAGTTCGTCCGGCGCCTCGAAGTTGACCGTGGGGTCGGAGGTGTAGTCGTAGACGTCCTTGGTCGGGGCGTTCCACAGGTCCTCGAGGAACCCGGTCTCGACCGCGCGGCCCCAGACGTTCTGGTCGATGGAGAACGGCGACTTCTTGGTGACGTTGATCGGCAGCGAGTTCTCCTCGGCGAAGGCGATGGCCTTCTCCCGGGTCCACGCGTAGTCGCGGACCGGGGCGATCACGTTGAGGTCGGGCGCGAGCGCGCCGATGCCGACCTCGAAGCGGACCTGGTCGTTGCCCTTGCCGGTGCAGCCGTGCGCGACGGTGCTCGCGCCGTGGAACTTCGCGGCTTCGACCAGGTGCTTGACGATGAGCGGGCGGCTGATCGCCGACACCAGCGGGTACTGGCCCATGTACAGCGCGTTGGCCTGGATGGTGGGCAGGCAGTACTGCTCGGCGAACTCGTCGCGGGCGTCGATCACGATCGCCTCGACGGCGCCGCAATCCAGCGCGCGCTGGCGCACCACGTTCATGTCCTCGCCGCCCTGGCCGAGGTCGATGGCCACGGCCACCACTTCGGCGCCGGTCTCCTTGCCGATCCAGCTGATCGCGACGGAGGTGTCCAGCCCACCGGAGTAGGCGAGTACGACGCGCTCGGACATGTTCTGTGTGCTCCTCGATGGTTCGTGTGCCTGATGCGGACCGGCTTCCCGCCACAGCGGCCCGCACGTCCTGCAAATGATTATGCACGACGATGCAAGCCCATTCATAATCGGGTGGGGCGTCGCCCTGTGCTGGGACAACGGCTCCGTCTACACCCTCGCACAGCCGCCGTCCTCCGCGCTCGCGATGCCTACCCGTGGGCGAAAAGGAGCCGAAACCGCGCGCCCCGCAAGCAGGTGAGCGCCCGGCTTCGGGCCGAGCGAACCGCGCATCGGACTGCTTATCGCTGCACGTCGGGGATCAGCGACGAAGGCGAGTCGCACGGACGCGCCCGGCTCAGGCTAGTTGTTCGATCTTCGTGGCTACTTCGGCCCCGCTCAGCGGCTCGCGGGCGAAGACGGCGATGGTGTCGTCGCCCGCGATGGTGCCGACGATGTACGGCAAGGCGGCGCGGTCGAGGGCGCTGGCCAAGTAGTGCGCCGCGCCGGGCGGGGTGCGCAAGACGGCGATGTTGCCGCTGGCGTCGGTGGAGACCAGCAGATCGCCGAGCAGCTTGGACAACCGGTCGGTGCCGCCGGTGACGCCTCGGACGGGGCTGCCGTCCTCGGGCACCACGTAGACGCCCGCGCCCCCGTCGGCGGCGCGCAGCTTCACCGCGCCCAGTTCGTCCAGGTCCCGCGACAGCGTCGCCTGCGTGGTCTCGATGCCCTCGGCCGCGAGCAGCGCCGCCAGCTCGGTCTGGCTGCGCACCGCGTGCGCCGACAGCAGTTCGATGATGCGCGACTGCCGCCCGGCACGGGTGCGCGCGATGGCCGGGCCGCTTCTGACCTCGGTCACGCCGCTCCCCCGGATCGTCGCTCGAGCAGCCAGACCAGCAGCGCTTTCTGCGCGTGCAGGCGGTTCTCCGCCTCGTCCCACACCACGCTGCGCGGCCCGTCGAGCACCTCGTCGGTGACCTCTTCGCCACGGTGCGCGGGTAGGCAGTGCAGCGCCACCACGTCCGGCTTGGCGTGGGCGAGCAGATCGGCGTTGAGCTGGAACGGCCGGAACGGACCGACTCGGTCCAGGCCGTCGTTCTCCTGTCCCATGGAGGTCCAGGTATCGGTGACCAGCGCATCGGCGCCCCATGCGGCGGCGACCGGGTCGCCGGTCACCGTGACGGTGGCGCCGGTCTCGGCGGCCCGCTTGCGCGCGGCCTCCACCACCCACGGCTGGGGCTCGAACCCGGCGGGCGCGGCGATGGTCACGTTCAGCCCCGCCGTGACGCCGCCGAGCAGCAGCGAATGCGCCATGTTGTTGGCGCCGTCGCCGAAGTAGGCGAGTTCGCGTCCGGTCAGGTCGCCCTTGTGCTCGGCGAGCGTCTGCAGGTCCGCGAGCACCTGGCAGGGATGGAACTCGTCGGACAGCGCGTTGACCACCGGCACCGTCGCGGTGGCGGCCATTTCGTCCAGCCGGGACTGCTCGAAGGTGCGCCACACGATGGCGTCCACGTACCGGGACAGCACCCGGCCGGTGTCGCCGAGCGTCTCCTCCCTGCCCAGCTGGGTGTCGCGGCCGTCGACGACCACGGCGTGCCCGCCGAGCTGGGCGATGCCCATCTCGAAGGAGAACCGGGTGCGGGTGGAGTTCTTCTCGAAGATCACCCCGACGCCGCGCGGGCCCTCGAGCGGGCGGCGCGCGAAGGGTGATTTCTTGAGTTCGGCGGCGAGGGCGAGGATCTCGGCCTGCTCGGCCGGGCTGACATCGTCGTCACGCAGGAAGTGCCTCACAAGGCTCATTGCGTCGCAGCCCCTTTCGCGTCCGCGAGCGCGGCGTCGAGGATTTCCGGCAGGTCGGCGACGAAGTTGTCCGCCTGGGTCTCGGTGAGCACCAGCGGCGGCGCCAGCCGGATCACGTCGGGCTTGGCCGGGTTGACCAGATAGCCCGCCTCCCGCGCCCGCGCCTCGATGTGCGCGGAGACCTCGTCGGTGAGCAGGATGCCCAGCAGCAGGCCCGCACCGCGCACCTGGTCGATGAGCGGGTGCTCGAGCAGCTCGATTCCGTCGCTGAGCCGCTTGCCGACCGACTCGACGTGCGAGAGCAGATCGGTCTCGTCGATCGTGCGCAGCACCGCGAGCGCCGCCGCCGCGCACACCGGATTGCCGCCGAAGGTGGTGCCGTGCATGCCGGGGGTGAGCAGATCGGCCGCGCGGCCGTTGGCCAGCACCGCACCGATGGGCAGTCCACCGCCGAGGCCCTTGGCCAGCGTGATCACGTCGGGCACGATGCCGACGGCCTGGTGGGCGTAGAACTTCCCGGTCCGGCCGATGCCGGTCTGCACCTCGTCCAGCACCAACAGCGCACCCTTGCGCGCGGTGATCTCCCGCGCCTTGGCGAGGTAGTCGAACGGCGGAACGACCACACCGCTCTCCCCCATCATCGGCTCGAGGAACACCGCCGCGGTGTGCTCGTCGACCGCGGCTTCCAGTGCCGCGGCGTCACCGTAGGGCACGTGCACGACACCGGGCGGCATCGGTTCGAAAGGGGTGCGCTTGGACGGCTGCCCGGTGAGGGCGAGCGCGCCCATGGTGCGGCCGTGGAACGCCTCCTCGCAGGCGACGATCTTGGGCCGCCCGGTGAGCCGGGCGATCTTGAACGCCGCTTCGACGGCCTCGGTGCCGGAGTTGCAGAAGAACGCCCGGCCCTCGCCGTCGCCGAAGTGCGCGAGCAACCGCTCGGCCAGCTCGACGACCGGCTCGCTGGCGTACAGATTCGACACGTGACCGAGCGTGCCGAGCTGCTGGGTGACCGCCTCCAGGATCGCCGGGTGGGCGTGGCCGAGGCTGTTGACCGCGATGCCGCCGAGGAAGTCGACGTAGCGCTTGCCGTCCGCGTCGTAGACCACGGCCCCCGCACCGCGTACCAGCGCGACCTTCGGCGTGCCGTAGTTGTTCATCAGCGCGGCGGACCACCGCTTCTGCAGTTCAGCTGTGCTCATTGTTTCGTTCCGTTCGGTGCGCCGGACCCGTTCGGGATGAGCGGGGCGGGGGTCACCATCGTTCCGATTCCTTCTCCGGTGAACAGTTCCAGCAGCACGGCGTGCGGCACCCGGCCGTCGATGACATGCGCGGTCGGTACACCGGCCGACACCGCGCGCAGACAGGCTTCCATTTTGGGCACCATGCCCGCATCCAGACGCGGGAGCAACTCGGCCAGCGCGGCCGTATCGATGCTGGAGGTGAGCGAGGACCGGTCCGGCCAGTTCGTGTACAGGCCCTCGACGTCGGTGAGCACCACCAGTTTCTCGGCGCCGATGCCCTCGGCGAGCGCCGCGGCGGCGGTGTCGGCGTTGATGTTGTGCACCACGCCCTCGGCGTCCGGCGCGATGGTCGACACCACCGGGATGCGGCCCGCGCCGATCAGGTCCAGCACGGCGTCCGGGTTCACCTCGGTGACGTCACCGACCAGGCCGATGTCGGTCGGCTCGCCGTCCACCTCGACGGTGCGGCGGGTCGCGGTGAACAGCCCGGCGTCCTCACCGGAGATGCCGACCGCGTACGGGCCGTGCGAGTTGATCAGGCCGACCAGTTCGCGACCGACCTGACCGAACAGCACCATCCGCACCACGTCCATCACCTCCGGAGTGGTCACCCGGAAGCCGCCGCGGAATTCGCCTTGCAGGCCGAGCTTCTTCAGCATCGCGCTGATCTGCGGGCCGCCGCCGTGCACCACCACCGGGTGCACGCCGACCGTGCGCAGGAACGCCATGTCGGCGGCGAAGGCCTGCTTGAGGTGATCGTCGATCATGGCGTTGCCGCCGTACTTCACGACGACGATCTTGTCCCGGAACTTCTGCAACCACGGCAGGGCGTCGGCCAGGACGTGCGCCTTGTCCAGCGCGGAGAGCGAATGCAGCACCTGACTGGTCATGAGCTGTAGGCCGAGTTCTCTTCGACGTAACCGTGCGACAGGTCGGTGGTGCGGATGCTCGCGCTCGCCGACCCGACGTTCAGCTCGATCAGCACCTCGATGTCGGTGCCGGACAGGTCGACCGCACGGGCGCCGGGCGCGCCGACGCCATCGATGCACACCGGCTTGCCGTTGAACGACACCGAGATCCGGTTCGGGTCGAGCGTGACCGGTGCCATGCCGACCGCGGCGAGCACCCGGCCCCAGTTCGGGTCCGACCCGAACAGCGCCGTCTTGACCAGGCTGTCGCGGGCGACGGTGCGCGCCGCGGCGACGGCCTCGTCCTCGGTGGCCGCGCCCGCCACGGTGACCAGCACCCGCTTGGTGACGCCCTCCGCGTCGGCCATCAGCTGGGCGGCCAGGTCGTCGCAGACCGCGAGCACGGCGGCGTCGAACTCCTCCTGGGCGGGCGTGACTTCGCTGGCGCCGTTGGCCAGCAGCAGCACGGTGTCGTTGGTGGAGCAGGAGCCGTCCACGTCGAGCCGGTCGAAGGTTCGCGCGGTGGCGTTGCGCAGCGCTCGGTCGAGCTGCTCGGCGGTCACCGCCGCGTCGGTGGTGAGCACCACCAGCATGGTGGCCAGCGAAGGCGCGAGCATGCCCGCGCCCTTCGCCATGCCGCCGACGTTCCACTTGTCGCGGTGATGGAACGCCGCCTCCTTGGGCACGGTGTCGGTGGTCATGATGGCCCAGGCGGCATCCGAGCCGCCGGACAGTCCGCCGCCCATCTCGTGCACGATCTCGGTGACGGCGGGGAGCAGTTTGTCCATCGGGAGCCGGTCGCCGATCAGTCCGGTCGAGCAGACGGCGATCTCACCCGCGCCGGTCTCGGTGCCCCAATTGCTCAGCGCGGCGGCGAGTTCCTCGGCGGTCTTGTGGGTGTCCTGGAATCCGCCAGGGCCGGTGCAGGCATTGGCGCCGCCCGAGTTCAGGATCACCGCGCGCAGCCGCTTGCCGGTCAGCACTTGCTGAGACCACAGCACCGGAGCGGCCTTCACCTTGTTGCGGGTGAACACACCCGCGGCCGGGTACTCCGGACCTTCGTTGAACACCAGCGCCAGATCGGGCTTGCCGCTGGCCTTGATGCCCGCGGCGATGCCCGCCGCGCGGAAGCCGAGCGGGGCGGTCACGCCCTGCGTGCGGACCAGCTTGCCGTCGGCGATGTCGACTGTCGTCACGGTGCCACTCCTACGGTGGAAAGTCCTTCGGTCTCCTCGAATCCGAGGGCCAGATTCATCGATTGGACCGCGGCGCCCGCGGTGCCCTTGGTCAAGTTGTCGATCGCGCCGATCACCACGAGCAGGCCCGCGTCGGCGTCCACCGCGACCTGCAGGGTCACGGCGTTGGAGCCGAGCACCGAACCGGTCTGCGGCAGCGTGCCCTCCGGCAGCAGGTGCACGAAAGGCTCGTCGGCATAGGCTTTCTCGTAGACGGCGCGCGCCTGCGCGGCGTCCACGCGCGTGGGCGCGGTGCAGGTGGCGAGGATGCCGCGCGGCATCGGCGCGAGGACCGGTGTGAACGACACCGCGACGTCCGTGCCGCCCGCCGCCGTCAGGTTCTGCGCGATCTCCGGTGTGTGCCGGTGCGCGCCCGCGATCCCGTAGGCCCGCGCCGAACCCATCACCTCCGACCCCAGCAGGCCGATGTCCAGCTTGCGGCCCGCGCCGGAGGCGCCGCTCACCGCGACCACGTGCACGGCGGGCTCCACGATGCCCGCGGCGACGGCCGGAGCCAGCGCGAGGCTGGCGACGGTCGGATAGCAGCCGGGGACCGCGATCCGCGTCGCGCCGCGCAACTTCTCCCGGCCGCCGGGCAGCTCGGGCAGACCGTAGGGCCAGCTGCCCGCGTGCGGGCTGCCGTAGTATTTCTCCCAGGCCTTCGGGTCGGTGAGGCGGAAGTCGGCGCCGCAGTCGATGACCACCGTGGACTCGGGGAGTTCGGCGGCGATGGCCGCCGACTGACCGTGCGGCAGGCCGAGGAAGACCACATCGTGGCCGGCCAGCTCGGCGGTCGTGGTCGATGCGAGCACCCGGTCGGCCAGCGGCAGCAGATGCGGCTGCAACTCTCCCAGAGCGGTACCTGCGTTCGAGCCCGCGGTCAGCGCCCCGATGACGAGGCGCCCGGTTCGGTAGGCCGGATGCCCCAGCAGCAGACGCAACACTTCGCCGCCCGCGTACCCGCTGGCACCGGCTACCGCGACCCGCACGACGGGTCCGACCGAGGAATCAACCATGTGATGATTATGCATGACTATGCAAGCTCATTCACAGCCTGGTCGCCGCGAGCGTGGTCACGAGGACCTGATACCCACCCGGTCCGCGCGCAAACGGCATGGCGGCCCGAATCCCGCCCAGCCGGTTCGTCGCAGGTCAGCGCAGTGCGAGCGGGTCGATGTCCAGTGCTTGCGCCAATCCGGCTTCGCCCAGCGCGGTGACGCGCACGGCGCGGCCGCTGCCGACGCTCTCGATCCACCGCATCTCTTTCAGGCGGCGGCACAGTTGCGCGCCCGCCGAGCCGCCCAGATGGACTCGGCGTTCGGTCCAATCGAGACAGGGCCGCGCCACCGGGCGGCGCGTGGCGCGCAACGCGGCAGGGTCGATGCCCATCGGCCCGGTGAGCCACGCCGCGCCGGACCCGGTCAGGGCGAAACCACCGTCACCGCTGAGCAGACCGCGCGCTGTCATGGCGTCGGTGACGGCCACGCCCAGGCGTCCCGCGAGATGGTCGTAGCAGGTGCGGCCCCGGGCCAGCCCGGCCGCGACGGTGGCGGTGCGCAGCCCGGTGACCGGTGCGGCGGGCGGGCCGAGATGGGCGACCATGGTCTCGAGCAACTCCGCGACCTGCGGGCCTGCCAGCCGCAGATAGCGGTGCCTGCCCTGCCGGTGCTCGACGACCAGCCCGCCGTCGCGCAGGCGGTCCAGATGCTCGGTGGCGGTGGACGGCGCGACGCCGGTGTGGCGCGCGAGTTCGCCCGCGGTCCAGGCCCGCCCGTCCACCAGCGCCAGGCAGATGTCGGCGCGGGTGCGGTCGGCAAGCAGTGCGGCCAAGCCCGCCAGTTCGGTTCCTCTGGTCGGCACCACACCATCATGGCGGGCCGTCGTTTCGGCGCTCACCGAAATGTCCCGTGGCTACGGTCGCGGCATGACTTCGTCTTCTGCGGCGGCGACCCCGCCGGCCATGTTCGAGATCTTCCGCGGCCTGCACCACCGCGACCGTCCCCTCGTCCTGCCGAACGCCTGGGACTTCGCCTCGGGCGCCCTGCTGGCCAACGAGGGATTCGCGGCGATCGGCACCACCAGCTTGGGCGTGGCCGCCGCGGCCGGGCGCGCCGACGGCGCGGGCGTCACGAAGGCGGAGACGTTCGCCTCGGCCCGGCGCCTCGCGCGGCTGCCGATCCCGGTCACCGTGGACATCGAGGCCGGGTTCGACGAGCGGCCCGGCGCGGTCGCGGATTTCGCCGAACAGCTCGCGGCCTGCGGGATCGCGGGCGTCAACCTGGAAGACGGCCGCCTCGGATCGGCGCTCGCCGCGCCCGAGCACCAGGCGGCGCTGATCGCGGCGGTCAAGGAGCGCACACCGGAACTGTTCGTCAATGCTCGCGTCGACACCTACTGGCTGGGGCTCGATCACGGCTCCACCCACGATCGCGTACGCCGGTATGCCGCGGCCGGAGCCGACGGCGCCTTCGTGCCCGGCCTGACCGACCCGGCGCGTATCGAGCGGGTGGTGGCGGCGAGCGAAGTGCCCGTGAACGTCCTCTATTCGGCCGAAGGTCCGGGCCTCGCGACGCTGACCGAGCTGGGCGTGCGCCGGATCAGCACCGGGTCGCTGCTGTACCGGGCTGCGCTGTCGGCCGCGTTGGACGTCGCACGCGCCGTGCGGCACGACGCCTCCGTTCCGCCGGGAATCGTCGGCTACGCCGAGATCCAACGTCTCTTGCCCGCGCCCGTCGAGGCTTCTCGCGGCTGTTCATCATGAGCGAAGATTTTTTTCGGCGACGCTGTCGATCCGCCGGGGGCCCGTTCGTGTAGATGGTGCGACCGGCGCCGCGCCGGTCCCGGAAGGAGCGGAGATGAGCAAGATCATCGCGGTGGAGCACCTGACGCTGGACGGCGTCATGCAGGCGCCCGGGCGGACGGACGAGGACATCCGAGACGGATTCGCGCACGGCGGCTGGGCGCACCGGCACGACGACCCGGTGCAGGCCGAGGTCATGGGCAGGCACATGGCGGCGAACCGCGGCGCGCTGCTGCTCGGCAGGCGTACCTACGAGGACTTCGCGGGATACTGGCCGCGACAGGTCGGCAACCCGATGGCCGATGCGCTGGACAAGACCGAGAAGTTCGTCGCTTCCCGCACCGGAAGCGGGCCGCTGGCCTGGCAGAACTCGACATGGCTCTGCGGCGACGCGGTGACGGCGGTCCCCGAGTTGCGGCGGCGGGAACCGGACCGGAATCTGGTGGTGCTCGGCAGTGGTGACCTGTTGCGCTCGCTGATGCGCCACGATCTGGTGGACGAGTACCTCCTGTTGATCCACCCCTTGGTACTCGGTTCGGGCCGCCGATTGTTCGACGGCGTGGCGCTGGGCGGCTTGCGGACGACCGACACGGTGACGACCGGAACCGGTGTCGTCATCACCACCTACCGGCGCGGATGAGGAGGACGACGCGATGAAGCACTACTTGCTCAGCATCTACCAGCCCGACGCGGGGGCGCCGGAGAACCTGGACGAGATCATGCGCGAACTCGGCGCGCTGAACGACGAGATGCGGGCGGCGGGAACCTGGGTGTTCGCCGCCGGTCTGCACGCGCCCGGCACCGCGACCGTGTTGCACGCCCGCGGCGAGGACGTGCTGATCACCGACGGCCCGTACGTCGAAGGCAAGGAGCACATCGGCGGTTTCACCGTCATCCGCGCCGCCGATCTCGACGAAGCGCTGGAATGGGGCCGCAAGCTCACCGCCGTCGTCGGCCTGCCCGTCGAGGTCCGTCCGATCCAGGACTGACAGATGGGCGAACCCGTGACCGGCTCGGTGATCGAAACGGTCTTCGCGCGGCATTACGGCCGTGCGGTCGCGAGCCTGATCCGCGTCTTCGGCGACATCGGCGTCGCCGAGGACGCGGTGCAGGACGCCTTCACCGCCGCCGTCCAGCGTTGGCCCGCCGACGGTCTCCCGCCGAGCCCGCCCGGCTGGATCATCACCACCGCGCGTAACCGGGCCATCGACCGCCTGCGCCGCGAGGCCTCCCGCGCGGACCGGCACGCGCAGGCCGCCCTCCTGCATGCCGAGGACGAGCCGGAGGAGGCGGTGAGCGCCGTGCGCGACGACCGGCTGCGGTTGATCTTCACCTGCTGCCACCCCGCTCTGGCGCCGGAGGCGCAGGTGGCGCTGACTCTGCGGCTGCTCGGGGGGTTGAGCACCGCCGAGATCGCCCGCGCGTTCCTGGTCTCCGAAACCACCATGGCGCAGCGCCTCGTTCGCGCCAAGGGCAAGATCCGCGACGCCCGCATCCCGTACCGGGTGCCCGCCGACGCGGACCTGCCCGCCCGGCTGCGCGCGGTACTCGCCGTCGTGTACCTGATCTTCACCGAGGGACACACGGCCTCATCCGGTGCCCAGCTGGTCAGGACCGATCTCTGCGCCGAGGCGATTCGCCTGGGCCGCTTGCTGGCAGAGCTGATGCCGGACGAGCCCGAGGTGACCGGCCTGCTCGCGCTGATGCTGCTGAGCGAGTCCCGCCGGAAGGCCCGCACCGGCCCCGACGGCTCCCTGATCCCCCTCGCGGAACAGGATCGCAGCCGATGGGACCGCGACCTCGTCGCCGAGGGGCACGCGCTCGTGCGGCAGTGCCTGCGCCGCAACCGGCCGGGGCCGTATCAGTTGCAGGCGGCGATCAACGCGGTGCACGCCGACGCGGTGATCGCGGCGGCCACCGACTGGACCCAGATCCTGCGGCTCTACGACCAGCTCACCGCGCTCACACCGAGCCCGGTCGTCGCCCTCAATCGCGCGGTGGCGGTCGCCGAAGTGGACGGTCCTGCGACGGCGTTGGAATTGGTGGACGCCCTCGCTCTCGAGCGATACCACCTGTTCCACGCCATCCGCGCGAGCCTGCTGGCCCGTCTCGGGCGCACCGCGGACGCCGTCGCCGCCTACGACGCCGCCCTCGACCGCACCGACAACGCGGCCGAACGAAATTTCCTGACGCGTCGGCGCGCCGAGCTCGGCAAAGGTGAACCGAACCGGTAGCGATGCGATCCGCGCTCAGGCCAGTCGGCCGCCGCCATCGACGTGCAGGGTCGTTCCGGTCAAGAAGGGATTGGTCAGCGCCAGCAGCGCCGCGGCGGAGATATCGGCGGGGCTGCCGACCCGGCGCGCCGGATTGACGGCCGCGACCTCATCGAAGAAATGCTCTTTCCGCTCGCCCATGCCGTCCCAGACGCCCGAGTCGACAATGCCCGGCGACAGCGCGTTCACCCGGACCGGCGCCAGCTCGACCGCCAGCGCCTCGGCGAGGAAACTCACCGCGCCATTGGTCGTCGCCATCACCGTCCGTCCCGGCGCGGGCCGCCACGCGGCTACTCCGGAGAACAGCAGCAGCGCTCCGCCCGGCCTGATCCGGGCGCCGAAGTGCTTGCCGAGCAGGATCGGGCCGATCACCTTGGCGTCGAAGGCCCGCACGATCGCCGCCCGAGCCAGCTCGGCTACGGGCCCGTTCGCGTGGGACGCGGCCACTGACACCAGATAGTCCAGCTCACCGACTTCCTCGGCCGCCCGGACGACGGAGTCCTCGGCACCGAGGTCGATCCGGATCGCTTCGACCGCCGCACGGCGACCGCGGGCCGCGCCCATCACTTGCTCCCGTGCCGCGGCCACGGCGTGCTCGTCGCGGCCCGCGAGCACCACGGTCGCGCCCGCGGCGACCGCGTCTCGGGCGATCTGTCGAGCGATGCCCGATCCACCGCCGACTATGACGAGCTTCTTGCCGTCCAACGTGCCTGTCATGAGTGTTCCTCTCGGTAGGTGTGCAGTCCCCCACCGAGAGGAACGACCTGGGCGATCACCGCCATCCCGTCGCGGGATCGATAGTTTCGTGCTTTGCCATAGAATTATCGAATGCCTACGTTGCGCGCGCTGGAGTGCCTGATCGCCGTGCTGGACTCCGGGTCGGTGACCGAAGCCGCCGCGCGACTACATCTGTCGCAACCCGGGCTGTCGCACCAGATCGCCTCGCTGGAGCGCGAACTCGGCACGCCGCTGCTCGAGCGGCTCCCGCGTGGGGTACGGGCGACGGCCGCGGGCCGTGCGATCGCCGCGGACGCACGCGCCGCGGTGGCTGCCGCCGAACGGGTGGTCGCGGGCGGGCGCGCCGTCGCCTCGGGCGCGACCGGGGAATTGCGCATCGCGTGCGCGGACAGCATGTCCGCGAGCCTGCTCGCCCCCGTGCTGCGCGTCTGGCATCGCCGTCGTCCAGAGGTACGCCTCACCTTGTCCGAGGTGTCCAGCGCCGACGCCATGGCCGAGATGGTGGCCATCGGCACGGCCGATCTCGCCCTCGGGCCGAGGCCGTCGCGCTGGGCGGGCCACCTCGTCGTGATCGGAAACGAGGAGATCGTCGCGGCTTTGCCGGACGACGCCGGGAAGCCTCCGGCAGCGATGACACTGGCGGACATCGCCGAACGCCCGGTGGTGCACTACCACCCCGACAACGGCCTCAGCGCCTGGCTCGACGAAGTCGCCGCGAGCCGAGGAGTGGTGCTGACCGCGGCGACCAGGACCCGTCAAGCCACCACCGCCGCCCAGCTCGCCGCCGCCGGTCTCGGCACCGCCCTCGTGCCCACCAGCGCGCTGACCGCGACGTTCCCCGGCGCCGTCCGCAGCCTGCGGCCGCCACTGACACGCGAGGTCGTCTGCCTCACCTCCACCCCGGGCGATCCCCTCGTCCGCCGATTCCTCACCGACCTGCACCGCCGCGGCGTCCCGGTCCCGAGCCCGATCGCCGCCCAACTGACGGCGCGGGAGTGAGGTCGTCGCGCCGAGCCGCCGACTCAGTGCTTGCGCACCACACGCTCCCCTTCGCCGGGCTTCCAAATGGTGATGTCGAGGTGGTCGCCGTCGACCTCCACCGTCGACGCCCCGGTGAGATCGGCGACGTAGAAGTGGTCGAACTCCCGCCCCCGGATGTCGAAACCGGTCTCGTCGAACAGGTGCTGGGCGAAGCGGACGTGCACGTCGCGGTCGGGCAGGTCGACGACGGCGCCGAAGAGTTTGGCGTCACCGTCGGACACGTTCGCGTCCACGGTGGCGGTGTGCAGGCAGAAGCGTGGATCCCGAGCCAGATCGCGGAACTTGGTCGTGCCCGGCATGCCCGCGATCACCAGGAACTCCTCGAAGACGCGCGGTTCGACGGGGCTGATCCGCGGTGATCCGTCGGACCGGATCGTGCCGAGCATGCAGAGATTGCCCGCCGCGCGGTGCCTGCGCGTGAAGACCTCGGCGACGTGCGGTGCTTCTTCGGTGAATCGGCTCCAAGTGGTCATGACGAGGACGGTACGGCGAAACCCTGCCGTCTCGTGTCAAGGTTTGCGGCTAGTGTCGCCTGCATGCGGGCGAGTCGGCTGGTGCAACTGCTTCTGCTGTTGCAGACCCGAGGCCGGCTCACCGCGCCCGAACTGGCCAGGGAACTGGAAGTGTCGGTGCGCACCGTCTATCGCGATGTCGAGGCTCTTTCGGCGGCCGGTGTCCCGGTCTACAGCGAACCGGGCCGGGCAGGCGGCGTCCGGCTGGTGGACGGCTATCGCACCCGGCTCACGGGCCTGACCACCGACGAGGCCGACGCGGTGCTGCTGACCGGCTTGCCCGGCGCCGCCGCCGATCTCGGCCTCGGCACCGTGCTGGCCACCGCGCAGTTGAAAATGCTCGCCGCGCTGCCGCCGGAATTGCGGGGCCGGGCGACGCGCATCGCCGAGCGGGTGCATGTAGACGCGCCGGGCTGGTTCCACCGGCCGGACGAGACGCCGACGCTCGCGACGATCGCCGACGCGCTCTGGCACGATCGCAGGCTGCGCGTGCGCTACGCGCGCAAGGACCAGGTGGTCGAACGCCCGCTCGACCCACTCGGCCTGGTGCTCAAGGCAGGCACCTGGTACCTCGTCGCCCGCAGCGGGCACACGCCCCGCTCGTATCGGGTGGGCCGGATCCTCTCCGCCGAGACGACCGGCGAATCCTTCGCCCGCCCGGCCGGATTCGATCTGCGGGCGCACTGGACCGACGCCGCCGCCGATTTCGCGCGTTCGATGCTGCGTGTCCGGGCGCGCTGCCGGATCGCCGCCACCCACCTGCGGTTGCTGCGGCTGATGAACGATCCGGCGGCGGTCGCCGAAGCACTGGCCTCCTGCGGGCCGCCCGATGCCGAGGGGTGGGTGGAGGTGGTCGTGCCGTCGGAGTCCTACGAGGTGCTCGCGCACGGCCTGCTGCCGCTCGGCGAGTTCGTCGAAGTGCTGGACCCGCCGCAGCTGCGCGCACGGCTCGCGGCGACAGCCGCCGCCATGCACGCGCGCTACTCCGCGAACTCCGACCACCCGGGCTCGGCTGCCCGGCAATTCGGCGGGTAGGCCCGCGTTCCTACCGCGTCCTGTCCGATGACGCCGATGACGGCAGGGCCGCGTCTCAGCGCAGCGTGCGGAAGAACTCGCGCACGTCCGCGATCAACAGGTCCGGCGCCTCCATCGCCGCGAAATGCCCGCCACGATCGAACTCCGTCCACCGGACGATGTCGTGCGCCTGTTCGGCGAGCTTGCGAACGGACATGTCGCCGGGAAAGATCGCCGCCGCGGTCGGCACATCGGACTTCACCACCGGCGCGCCCCAGGCCGCGGATTCGCTGTAGAGCCGCAGCGAGGAGGCGAAGGTTGCGGTGAACCAGTACAGGCTGACGTTGGTCAGCAGCGCGTCCCGGCCCACCGCGTCGTCCGGCAGTTCGATCGCCGGGTTCGTGTACTGCCGGAACAGATCGGCGATCCAGGACAGCAGCCCGGCGGGCGAGTCCTGCACGCCGATCGCCAGCGTGTGCGGGCGGTTGGCCTGCACAGTGGCGTAGTCGTAGCGGGCGTAGCTCTCCGGGCCGGTCAGCGTCGCCAGCCTCGCCTGGTCCTCCGGGCTGTACTCCGCCTCCGATGCGGCCGGGGACCACTCGGCCGAAGCGGACGCCGCCGTCCCCCACGATTCGCCGTCGCCGCTGTCCCAGGAGGGAATAGTGATCGGGCCGTTCACATGTAGGCCCACGACGTGTTCGGAAGCGATATGGCCCAGCTGTGCGGCGATGAAGTATCCGGCGTCGCCGCCCTGCACGCCGTAGCGGTCGTAGCCCAGACGCGCCATGAGTGCCGCGATCACCTCCGCGAACCGCTCGGTCGAGCCCGCACCCGGATCCGGGGACACCTCCGAGAACGCGAACCCCGGCAGCGAGGGAACGACCAGGTGGAACGCGTCGGCGGGGTCGCCGCCGTGGGCGCGGGGATCGCTCAGCGGCCCGAACACGTCCAGGAACTCGACGAACGACGCGGGCCAGCCGTGACCGAGCACCAGCGGCAGCGCATCCGGCTCCGGCGAGCGCACGTGCAGGAAGTGCACCCGCTGCCCGTCGATGGCGGTGACGAACTGCGGCAGCTCGTTCAGCCTCGCCTCGACGGCGCGCCAGTCGAATTCGGTCCGCCAGTACTCGGCCAGCGGCCGCAGGTAGGACACCCGCATGCCCTTGCCCCATCCCGTGCCGGGCAGGTCGCTCGGCCACGCCGTCTCGGCGAGACGCCGGTGCAGGTGGTCGATTTTCTCCTGGGGGATGTCGATGCGGAAAGGGCGAATGTCCGGTTCGGTTGTCATGTCGGCCACGGTAGGAAGCGCTTAGGACGGGGTCGTTCCTATCTTTCCGGCATCCTGGCGTGATGCTGGAAACGTCGGCTCGCCTGCTCGCCCTGCTGACTCTGTTGCAGACCCGTCCCGACTGGACCGGCGCCGAGCTGGCCGCACGGCTCGGCGTCACCGGTCGAACCGTTCGCCGCGACATCGATCGGCTGCGCGAACTCGGCTATCCGGTGCATGCCACCCGGGGCGCCGCGGTATACCGGCTCGGCGCGGGCGCCGCATTGCCGCCGCTGCTGCTGGACGACGACGAAGCGGTCGCGGTGGCGGTCGGGCTGCGCAGCGCCGCCGGTGGCAGCGTGACCGGCCTCGAGGAGGCGTCGCTGCGCGCACTGAGCAAGCTGGAGCAGGTACTGCCGCCCCGGTTGCGCCACCGGGTCCGCACGCTGCGCGGCGCCACCCTGCGCGTCGCGGCGCCGGTGCCCGAGGTCCATCCGGACACGCTCATGGCCATCGCCGAGGCGTGTCAGCGCCACGAACGGCTGCGGTTCGACTATCGCGCGCACAACGGAGCACTGGGCCTGCGCACCGTCGAGCCGCACACCCTCGTGCACTTCAGCAGGCACTGGTACCTGGTCGCCTGGGACGTGGAACGCACCGACTGGCGCACTTTCCGGGCGGACCGGATCACCCCGCGGATTCCGACCGGCCCACGCTACGCACCACGCGAGCCGCCGGAAGGCGATGTCGCGGCGTATCTTTCGATGCGGCTGTCGACCCGTGCCTGGCCGTATCAGGCGACGGTGCTCCTGCACCGCTCGGCCGATGACGCCGCCGACCGCGTGTGGCCGGGCACCGGCGTCCTGGAAGCCGTCGACGAGCACAGCTGCCGCCTGCGCGTCGGCAGCGAGTCGCCGGAGCAGCTGGTGTGGATGATCACCTCGGTCGATCTCGACTTCACCCTGCTCGACGGCCCACCGGAACTCGTCGAGGCGCTGCGCGCCCAGGCCGCCCGCTGCGTGCGCGCCGTGCGCGACTACCGCGGCGAGCGCACCGGCTAGCCGCGCCAATCCAGAACGGCGGCGAGCGATCCGAGTTGCACCGAGTCGGGGACCGCCCGCACCACGGCGTCGCGGATCGCGACGACGGGCGCCGAGGACAGTTGCGCCACCGCGCCGATCCGGCGCGAGCGTGCGGCGATCATCCGGGTGCGCGGCCTGCGTTCCCGGTCGTAATCGGCGAGGTCACCGCCGCTGTCGGCCACCCTGGCCAGCACCACGGCGTCCTCCAGCGCCTGGCAGGCGCCTTGCCCGAGGGTGGGCATCATGGCGTGCGCCGCGTCTCCCACGAGCGCGATCCGGCCTGCCACGAAGCTCTTCGGCGTCGGCAGGTCGTAGAGGTCGTGCTTCAGCACCTCCGCGTCCCCGGCCGCGGCCAGCAGGGCGGGGATCGGGTCGTGCCATCCGCCGAACCGGGCGCGCAACTCGTCCACCCCGCCGCCCGCCTTCCCGGCGGGCATGTTCGCGGTGGCGAAGCAGTAGACGCGGCCGTCCGCGAGCGGAACGTACCCGAAACGCTCACCGCGCCCCCAGCTTTCGCCCATCTCCTGGACCGGCTCACGCGGTGTGACGACCACCCGCCACGCGGTGTAGCCGCCGTAGCGGGGGCGGATCTCACCGCAGACGGTGCGACGCACGACGCTGCGAATGCCGTCCGCGCCGACGACGATGTCCGCGCTGGAGGTTCCGGCCGAGTGCACCACCGTGCCGTCGGCTCGGGCCTCGGCCACGGTGACGCCGGTGCGCAGCGCCGCCGCCGGTATCGCGGAGCGCAGGATGTGCACCAGGTCGGCGCGGTGCAGCATGACCGGGCTGCCGTACCGAGCCCGGATCGCCTCGGCGTCCATCCTGGTCAGCCACCGTCCGGCGCGATCACGGATGCCCGCCGCCCCCTGCTCGACCGCCCGTGCCCGCACCTCGTCACCCAAGCCGAGGGCGTCGAGGGCGCGAATCGCGTTGGGCCACAGCGACAGCCCGGCGCCGACTTCGGTGATCTCGGCGGCCCGCTCGAGCACTTCGATGCGGTGACCTCGCCGTAAGAAGGCCACCGCGGTCGCCAGGCCACCGATGCCACCGCCCACGATGAGCGCCTCGGCCATCGCTTCCCCTTTCTCCGAACCGCTCGACGAGCAGCTACCGCAAACTTTACTACAGATGTAGTGTCAAGTAGCGGGAGCGTAACCGGTATCACTGCCGCTGCCCTGGCGAGACGAATACGGGTGGCTCCGGTGCCGGACTTCGCGCCTTCCCGCCGAACCATTCGGAGCGTGCGCCGCTCGCACCGGGTGATCGAGGAACGCAGGGCCGAGCCGTCGCGCGAGCGACCGGCCTCGCTGGGGCCGAAGCTTTTCGTATACCGGGAAACCGGGTCTCCTAAAAGAACGTGTGCAGCAGATCGACCACCCGGGGCGTCTGGGCGTCGGCGTCGTCGATCACCGGGATCAGGCGCCATTTGTCGAAGGCGGTGCACGGGTGCGACAGCCCGAGCCGCACGACCGACCCGATGGGCAACTCCGCGGCGCCGACCGGAAGCCGGAGGAAGGCGTGCTGGTCGTTGAGCGCGGAGACCGTCGCGCCCGCGTCCAGCGCACCGCCCGCGGGCCCCGCGACGCGTTGCGGAATCGGCAGCCCCTCGTCGAAAGGCAGATCGCGTTTGCCCGCGTCCAGCAGGGCGAGCCCCGGCTCAGGGCGCGAGAGGGTGCGCGCCCAGCCGTGCATCGCCGAACGCAGCGGCCGCGCGCGTCCGGGAGCCGCCAGCGGCGACATGCTCGCGTAGAAGCCGTCGTCGTGGATGACGTACGCACCCGAGCGCAGGACGACCGTCGTCGCGACACCCTGCGCGCCCTGCTCGTCGGACAGCGGGGCGAGGTATTCGAGCGCCAGCTCCGGATAGGCGCTGCCACCGGCGGTGACGACGGCAGGACCGCGGTATCGCCCCGCCGCGAGGAGTTCCCGGTGCAGGCGGGCGAGTTCGCCGAGGTAGTCGCGCACCGCGCGAACGCCGCTCGCGGTGCGGTCGTGGGCGAGCGCGCCCTCGTAGCCACCGACGCCGGCGAGCGTCAGCCGGGACGCCGCGCCGATCGCCCGCGCCACGGCATGCGCCTGTTCCACCGTGCGCGCACCGGTTCGGCCGTGCGGGCCGCCGAGTTCCACCAGCACCCGGACCCGCGCCGACTCCGGGGCGGTGCGCAGGTGCGCGTCCATCAGCGCGACCGTCTCGACGCTGTCGGCCCAGCAGACGAACTCGAAGGACGGGTCGCGCGCCGATTCCGCCGCGACCCAGCGCAATCCGACCGGATCGACCAGCGCGTTGGCCAGCAGCACCCGGGCGACGCCGAACGATCGGGCCACCTGGGTCTGCCAGATGGTGGCCAGTGTGATGCCCCACGAGCCGGCGGCCAACTGGTCGGCCCACACCTGTGGCGCCATCGTGGTCTTGCCGTGCGGCGCCAACCGCACACCGGCCGCGCGCACCCAGTCGGCCATGACCGCGATGTTCGTCCGCAAGGCCGCGCGGTCGACGGTGAGCACCGGCGTCTCCAGCGAGTCGAGCGGCACAGCGCCGGTGCGGAATTCCCGCACGGTCAGCCCCCAGGACTCGGGTGGCATGCCCTTGTGCTCGGGACCGATCCGGCGGTCCGCGAGCGCCGCGACGGCGGCTTCATCGATCGACACGACATTCCTTCCCGGCCCTGGGCCCTCTGCGGCTCAGCCCGAGTTGCGCAGCGCGGTGGCCAGGCCGTTCATGGTCAGCAGGATGCCGCGTTTCACCAGTTCGGAATCGTCCCCGGCGCGCAGGCGGCGCAGCAGCTCCACCTGCATCTGGTTGAGCGGTTCCAGGTAGGGGAAGCGGTTGTGGATGGACTCGGCCAGCGACGGGTTGTCGGCCAGCAGGTGATCGTTGCCGGTGATCGCGGCGTGCATGCGGACGGTGCGGGCGTGCTCGTCGCGGATCATGCCGAAGATCTGCTCACGCAACGCCACGTCGTCCACGAGTTCGGCGTAGCGCGCGGCGATGTCGAGATCGCTCTTGGCCATCACCTGGGCCAGGTTGGACAGCACCGTGCGGAAGAACGGCCAGCGCCGGTACAGGTCCGCCAAGGTGGCCAGGCGTTGCGGGTCGCCGCCGATCCACTCCTCCAGGGCGGCGCCGGTGCCGTACCAGCCCGGCAGCATCACCCGCGCCTGACTCCAGGACATCACCCACGGGATGGCCCGCAGGTCCGCGACCGAATTCGTCGGCTTGCGCGAGGCGGGCCTGCTGCCGATGTTCAGGTCCCCGACCTCGGCGACCGGCGTGGACTGCCGGAAATATTCGACGAATCCGGGGGTTTCGTGCACCAGCCGCGCGTAGGCGGCGCGGGCGCGGGCCGCGAGGTCGTCCATGATCCCGTAGGACGGCTCGGCGTCGGCGCCGAGGCCCTCCACGTCCAGCAGGGTCGATTCCAGGGTGCCCGCGATCAGGGACTCCAGATTGCGGTGCGCGCTACCGGGTTCGGCGTATTTCGCGGCGATCACCTCGCCCTGCTCGGTGAGCCGCAGCGAGCCGCGCACCGCCCCGGCAGGCTGGGCGAGGATCGCGTCGTAGCTGCGGCCGCCGCCGCGGCCTACCGTGCCGCCGCGGCCGTGGAACAGCCGCAGCCGGATCCCGGTCTTGCGGGCGACCTCGATCAGATCCAGCTCGGCCCGGTACAGCGCCCAGTTCGCCGCGAGGTATCCGCCGTCCTTGTTGGAGTCGGAATAGCCGAGCATCACCTCTTGGCGCATGCCTTGCGCGGCGACCAGATCGCGATAGACCCCCACCTCCAGCGCCGCGGACAGTGTCGCCGCCCCCGCGCCCAGGTCCTCGATGGTCTCGAACAGCGGGACGATGCCCACCGGGCAGCTGGGCGGCCCGTCCGGCTCCCCCGGGTCGAGCAGCCCGCCTTCCTTGAGCAGCAGGGCGGCCTCGAGCAGGTCGCTGACCGAGGTGCACATGCTGATGATGTAGTTCGGCACCGCGGCCGCGCCGAGCGTGTCCACCACATCCCGCGCGGCGCGCACGATGCCGAGCTCCTTGGCGGCCGACTCGCTCAGCCGTGCGTGCGGGCCGAGCAGCGGGCGGCGGGTGCGCAGCTCGGCGGCCAGCAGTTCCACCCGGCGCTGCTCCGGCAGGCTCGCGTAGTCGGAGTGGACTCCCGCCCAGGACAGCAGTTCGGCGACGACCTGCTCGTGCACTTCGGAGTTCTGCCGCAGGTCCAGACTCTGTAGGTGGAAGCCGAAGGTCTCGATGGCGTGGCGCAACGCGGCGAGGCGATCGTCGGCGAGCAAGCCGTCGCCGCTGCCCCGCAGCGAGGCGTCTATCGCGTCCAGGTCGTCCAGCACCGCCTGCGGAGTCGGATAGGGCCGCGCACCGGCATCCAGACCGTTCGGCGGAACCTCGCCGAGCGCCTCACGCGCGGTGGCGGTAAGCCGGGCCCGGACATGGTGCAGCGCCCGGCGATACGGCTCGTCGGCATGCGCCGCCGGATCGGGGTATCCCGTCTCGGCCAGCGCGGCGACCTCGGGCGTCACGGTGACCAGCCGGGCCGACAGCGACAGCGTCTTCTCCAGTTCCACCAGCTCGCGCAGGTAGCGCTCGAACGCGACGCCCGCGGCGCGGAAAGCGGCCTGACGCACGACATCGGCGGTGACATACGGGTTCCCGTCGCGGTCCCCGCCGATCCACGAGCCGGGACGCAGCATCGGACGCGGCAGCAACTCGACGCCCGGCCAGCGCGAGCGAAGCGCGGCGCGCACTTCGGCGTTGATCGCCGGGATCACGTCGAACAGGGTGAGGTCGTAGTAGCGCAGACCCACCGAGATCTCGTCCTGGATGCGCAAGCGGGCCAGGCGGATCAGCGCGGTGCGCCACAGGCTCAGCACCTGGCGGCGGATCCGCACTTCGAGGTCGGCCCGCTCACGCTCGTTCTCGGCGTAGCGCAAGCGCAGGCGCATCAACTCGGTGATCCGGGCCTGCGCGTCGAACACGGTGCGGCGGCGCGTTTCGGTCGGGTGCGCGGTGATCACCGGCGACACCAGCGCGTCGGCCAGCAGCTCCGCGACCCGGGACCCGTCGAGCGCCGCCGCGTCCAGTTTGCGGTAGGTGGCCGCCAGCGACGAGTCCTGTGGCGGTTCGCCCGCCGCCTCGTGCGCGGCGCGGCGGCGGTCGCGCTGGATGTCCTCGGCCAGATTGGCCAGCAGCACGAAGTAGCTGAACGCGCGGATGAGCGGCAGGGCGACCGCGATGTCCACACCGTCGAGCATCTCCGCGACGGCGCTGCGCTCGACCTCCTCGCGTCGCACCCGGAACGCCTCGATGCGCACCCGCTCGATGAGGTCGAAGACCTCCGGACCCTCGTGGTCGCGAATGGTGTCGCCGAGTACGCCGCCGAGGAAACGGATGTCGTCGCGCAGCGGCCGGATGGCGTCCTGTTCGATCTCGCTCATCGATTCGCCCATGATCAGACAGTATTGCCCTCCGGGCCGCGCGGGTATGCGACGCGGCCCACACCGGCCGCCCGCGGCTCAGCCGAGGAGTTCGGAGAAGCGCAGGTAGTTGCCCCACGGGTCGCGGAAGCCGCAGTCGCGTACCCCGTACGGCTGCGAGATCGGCTCTTGCGTCACCTCGACGCCTGCGTCGCGCAGCCGGGCGAAGGTGGCGTCCACGGCATCGGTGGTGAAGATCAACGTGCCCTGCGCGCCGCCGGCCAGCCGGGCCCGCGCCGCCGCACCGGCCGCCTCGTCCGGCACCATCTCGGGGGTTTCCAGAATGAACTCGATGCCCGGTTGCTTCGCCGGGCCGACGGTCACCCAGCGCCCACCGGCGAACGGCATGTCGGCCCGTACCTCGAGGCCGATCACGTCGCGATAGAACTCCAGGGCCTTGTCCTGGTCACCGACCAGTACGGCGATATGGGTGAGAGCGAGGTCCGCGCCGTTGCTCATGATGGTGCTCCTTGTCTTCGTCAGGGCTGGGCAACAGTACAGACGACGAGCACGCGGAGAATTCATCGGCGGCGCGGTTCACATTCTCGGCGGGCCCCGCGCTCGGGGCCAGCACCCGCGCCGCGCTCAGCCCGCGGTACGGGCGGTGAGGTGATCCGTGCGGTGCGCCACGACCTGTTCGGCCAGGGTGACCAGCACCTTCTTGACCGAATCACGTTGCCTGGCATCGCAGTCGAGAACCGGGATCCAGTGTGCGAGCCCGAGCGCCGCGCGGACCGCGCGGACATCGCGGTGGTCACCGCCGTCGACGCGGTTGACCGCGACGACGAAGGGCGTACCGCGTTCGGCGCAATGGTCCAGCACGGGTTGACAATCCTCGACCCGGCCGGTGTCCACCACGATCACGGCGCCGAGCGCCCCGTCGACCAGTTCGTCCCACAGGAAGACGAGACCGTCCTCGGCAGGCGTGCCGAACAGATACAGCAGCAGTGAACTGTCCAGGGTGATGCGCCCGACGTCGAGGGCGACACCGGGCCGCGGGTCGTCTGCCCAGCTCTCCGGATCTTCCGCGCCGAGGGCGACCTCGGTCGCCGCCGCGGCTACCAGCGGCTCGATTTCGGAGACGGCCCCGATGAACGTCGTCTTCCCGACGTTGTGACCACCGCCGACCACGATTTTCACCGAAGACGGCATGGTCGGCGTTCGCGTGTCGGAATACCCGGACAAGCTCCCTGCTCCTCTCGATAGCAGTGGCGGTGCGCCGGTCGGCGGCACGCGCGGTCGCGGATCGGCGGCCGGGTCGCTGACGACGACTCGGCGCCCCGATCGAGGCTTCCGGCACGCTACCGATGTCCGGCGATGGAATGCGGCCGCCGGCACCGACGCACGAGCAACCAAGTACCCGTCCTCGGCCGCCGCGAAACCTCGCCGCGCGACTCTGATACAGTCCGGCGCGATATACCCGGAGGGCAAGAGGGCTGGATGGCGCACCGAATTACGTTGGTTCCCTTGGCAATAGCAGTAGTGCTCGGAGCGGTCGCCTGCGGCGACGAGTCCAGCGGGTCACCGGCGACGACCACCACGCAGGCCGCGAGCACGGCCACCCAGTTGTTCGATCCCTGCACCGGCATCCCCGACGCCGCGCTGACGAGCGCCGGGCTCGATCCCGCGAGCAAGCAGGTCGGTGTGGGCGGGGTCGAGCAGCCGGGCTGGAAGATCTGCGGATGGAAGGGCGCCGACTTCACCCTCGGCGTGTTCTCCAACGGCGCGTCCGTGGCCGAGTTCGAACGCAAGCCCGGCAATGTCGACTTCCGGGACGTCACCATCGCCGGACGGCCCGGCCGCCAGTTCCGCGTCGACGACGCCGCCAAGGACCAGATGTGCGACGTGCTCTTCCCGGCGCGGCAGGGGTTGCTGCAACTGACGCTGGTCAACCGGACCGCGGACCAGAACCCCTGCGATCGCCTGGCGACCGTCGGCGAATCGATCGTCCCGGCGCTGCCGAAATAGCGCAGCCTCACCCCGCGAGGATGCGAAGTACCTCGTCGGAGGCGTAGAAGGGCGCGAGGCGTTCACGGATCAATCCGGCCAGAACGCCTTCCCGCTTCGCGCTCTCGATGACCGCCGGTCCGTACCGCAGGATCTCCGCGGCGATGTCGTCACCGGTGAGACCGAGTTCGGGCAGCATGGCCGCCAGGGTGTAATCGCCGTACTTGGTGAAGAACACCTCCACGCACTCGTCCAGCAGCAGGCCGAAGTACTCCTTCTCGCGCGTGGTGACGGCGATTTCGTAGCACAGCAGCACCAGTTCGTTGAGGTCCTTGCGGCTGAGGTATTCGCGCAGACCGCTGACCGGTTCGTCGGCGTGCAGATCCCAGAACTCCATCGCGGCGGCGTGCACCGGCGCGTCGCGCAGCATCTCGCGGATGGCGTTGTTGGTGCGCTTGAGGGCGAACAGCGCGCCCTTGCCCGCCAGATCGCCGACGAATGTACCGTCGGCGGCCTTCTTGGCGCGATTGGCCGCCGACTGGCCCAGCGACATCAGCGAGGAGACGCCCGGGATCTTCTCGGCGCGCTCGCGGTTGGCCTGCATGAAGTCGTTGATCAGCTTGTCCACGAATTTCGACGCGACGGTGGCCACCAGCGGGCTCTCGGTGAGCCGGTCCAGGATGCGCTCCTGCGCCTGGTGCATGCCGAGGATCTTCTCCAGCAGCGCCTCGACCGGCTCGCGCTCGACCACCTCGCCGAGGGTGTAGTCGTTGTTGGTTGCGATGTGGTCGTAGATGGAGTCGGCGAACACACCGACCATGTCGGCGAACACCGGGCTGCCGCCGATCAGCTCGACGATGGTGCGGACGGTCTGCTTGGCCTGCTCGACCTCGACCACGTCCCGGAAGACGATCGTGTCGGCGACTCCGAGGACGGCCTCGGTGTCGCGCGCGATCACCTCCGCGAAGCGCTCGCCGGTGACCTCGCCGAGCAGGAATTCCACCTGGGCGTCCAGTAGCCGTTCGGCGATCTCACGCGGCTCGCTCATCGAATTCCACCCATCTTCATCCGGCGCGCCCGGCCCGGTTCACGTCTGGTGCGGCTCGGCGTCGTTGCCGTGCAACGATTCCCGGATCCGGTCCAGTCGCTCACGCGCGGCCTTCTCGCGTGCCTGCCATTGTTCGTCCGCGCTGCGGCCCGCTGGAGTCTGCCGGTCGAGTTCGCCCATCCCCTGCGCGGTGCCGAAGCGCTGCTCGACCTTATCGCGAACTGACTCGAAAGTAGGAACACCGGAGACCGAATATCCGCCGCTCGGGGCGGTGCCGGGCATACCCGGCGGCGGTACCGGTACCGCCGGTACCGCGGAACCACCGCCTACCTGGCCGGATACCTCCGACCCCTGCCCGGGGAGCGCGGGGCCGCCGACCGGGGTGGTAGGAGTCACATCCCCGGCGGTACCGGCATCCCCCGTCTCCACCAGCCCCAGCAACGCGGCGTGGACCGCCGCGAACCCGGGACGGCCCGCCGTGGCGACCAGCAGGACACCTGCCAGTTCCGCGTCGGACAGCCCGCCCAACCGGCTCGCGATATCGCTGTTGTCACTCATACCGCCAGGCTACGCAGCCACGACCGCGCCGCACGTGGTTCACGACCGGACGAGTGCGCCCGCCCAGTCGCGAACGAGGTCGTACCAGGCCGAGCCGCCGACGACGATCAGATCGTTGTGCCCGGCCCCGGGAAACACGACGAGCCGTTTCGGCTCCGGCGCCGCGGCGTAGAGCCGGTGCGCGTGCCGCAGCGGCAGCAACTCGTCCTGGTCGCCGTGCATGATCAGCACCGGAGCGCGCAACGTGCGGATGCGGCGTTCGTTCGGATAGGCGTTCGGCACCAAGGGCGCGGGCAGGAACGGATACACCGAACGAGCCGCGTCGCGCAGACCGCTGAAGGTGGACATCAGCATCACCCCCGCCGGCGGATGGTGTTGCGCCAGCTCGAGCACGACGCCGCCGCCGAGGGACTTACCCAGGTACAGCACACGATTCGGATCGACACCCGGTTGCGCGAGCAGCGCCCGGTGCGCGGCATGCGCATCCAGGTAGGTGCCGTGCTCGGTCGGTTTGCCGGTGCTGCGCCCGTACCCGCGGTAATCGAAGGCCAGCACGTCGAACCCGGCCTCGGTGAGCAACGCGTAGATCGGCACCCGGTCGCCGAGGTTGCCCGCGTTGCCGTGCGCGAAGAGGATGTGCCCGACCGAGTTCCGGGCGGGCATCCACCACGCGTGCACGATCTCCCCGTCCGAGGTGGGCAGCGACAGCTCGGCGTACTCCATGCCGAGCAGCGCCGGGGTCTGCAGCACCGTCCGCTCCGGCAGGTAGGTCAGCGCGTTGAGGATCGGACGGGCCGGGTGCCGCACCGCGTCAGCCTCGCAGCACCGCGCCCACGGCGTCGGCCGCCGCCGCGACAGCCGCGTCGCGCGCCGCACTGGCCTCGTCTTCGGTGAGGGTCCGGTCGGCGGCCCGGAAACGCAGCGCATAGGTGAGCGACTTGCGTCCCTCGCCCGCCTGAGCGCCTTCGTACACGTCGAACAGCGCGATGTCCTCCAGCAGCTCCCCGCCGCCGGTGCGCAGCGCGGCCTGTACGGTCGCCGCCGGAATCGTCTTCTCGACGCTCACCGAGACGTCCTGGAGCACCGCGGGGAACGGCGACACGGTGGGAACCGGCCGCGCTTCCCGCAGCGGCAACGCGTCGAGGTCGAGTTCGACGGCGCACGTGCGCGGCGGCAGACCCGAACGTTCCAGCACGGCGGGGTGCAGTTCACCCGCATAACCGACAACCGTTCCGTCGACGACCAGCTCGGCGCAGCGACCGGGATGCCAGGGCAGCTGGGCCGCCGCCCTGCGCTCGATGGTCACACCGGCCGCGTCGGCGACGGCGTCGGCCAGTGCGAACGCGTCGGCGGCCTCGACGGCACGACCCGGACCCCACGGCCCGCGCGGCTCGCGGCGGCCGGTCAGGACGGCGGCCACGTGCACCGGCTGCTCGGGCAGCGAGTCGAGCAGCTCGGCGATCTCGGCGTCGGTGGGGCGCCGGTCCACCGGCAGCGGGTCGACCGCCCTGATGTTCGCCCCGGGCCGCACGACCTGCGCGATGCCGTAGATCGCCAGATCACGCGCACCCCGCGAGATGTTGCGGACGGCCACTTCGAGCAGGCCGGGCAGCAGGGTGGTGGCCAGTTCGGCGCGCTCCACGTCGAGCGGATTGAGCACCCTGGTGGTGGCGCGGCGCGGGTCGTCGGCATCCAGGCCCCAGGTGTCGAACACCCCGGCGGGCAGGAACACAGGCGGCAGAACCTCCACGGCGCCGGCGAACGCCAGTGCGCGGCTGACGGCTCGGCGGCGGCGCTGGGTCGGCGTGAGTCCCCGCCCGGCCGGTGCGGCGGGCAGCACGGACGGGATCTGCTCGAGGCCTTCCAGCCGCAGCACCTCTTCCACCAGGTCGGCGGGCTGGGCCAGGTCGGGCCGCCAGCTGGGCGGGGTCACCACCAGCTGGCCGTGCCCGGCCTCGCTGACGGCGACCTCCACGGTGCAGCCGATCTGGGCCAAGCGGCGCGCGGAGGTTCCGGTGGGGTAGGTGACGCCCGCGACACGGTCGGCCAGGTCGATGTCCATCCGGATGGGCTCGGGCGCCGGGATCGGGGCCCGGAAATCCGTCAGCACGGGTTCGACGGTGCCACCGGCGATTTCGGCGAGCAGGGTGGCCGCGCGGTCCAGCGCGGCGACGTTGATCTCCGGATCGACGACCCGCTCGTACCGCTTGCCCGCCTCGGACACCAGTTTGTGCCTGCGCGCGGTCCGGTAGACCAGCAACGGGTTCCAGGTGGCCGCCTCGAGCAGGATGTCGGTGCTCTGCGCGCCGACCTCGGTGCTCGCGCCGCCCATCACGCCCGCCAGCGAGACGACACCCGAATCGTCGGCGATCACCACGTCCTCGGCGTCGAGCGTGCGCTCCACCTCGTCCAAGGTGCGCAGCGTCTCGCCCTGGTTCGCGGTGCGGACCACCAGGCCGCCCGACACCTTCGCGGCGTCGAAGGCATGCAGCGGCTGCCCCAGCTCGAGCATCACGTAATTGGTGACATCCACCGCGGGCGAGATCGGGCGCACGCCCGACAGCAGCAGCCTGCGCTGCAACCACCACGGGCTGACCGCCTTCGGGTCGATGCCGGTGACCCGGCGGGCCGCGAAGCGGGTGCACCGGGAGTCCGGCTCGACCCGGATCGACCAGGCTTCCTGCTCGTGGTCGGGCAGGGTACGCACCGCAGGGTCGGCGTATTCGAGATCGAAGCCGCAGGCCAGTTCGCGCGCCAGGCCGCGCACCGAGAAGCAGTAGCCGCGGTCGGGGGTGATGTTCAGTTCGATGACGGTGTCGTCCAGACCGAGCAGCGCGTTGGCGTCGGTGCCCGGCTCGGCGGTGCCCGGTTCCAGCACCAGGATGCCGGAATGGTCCTTGCCGATACCGAGTTCGGCGACCGAGCAGATCATTCCGTTGGAGACGTGGCCGTAGGTCTTGCGCGAGGTGATCTCGAACCCACCGGGCAGCACGCCACCGGGCAGCACCGCGACGACCAGGTCACCGACCTCGAAATTCCGCGCGCCGCAGATGATCTCCTGCAGTTCGGGCTTGCCGATGTCCACCTTGCAGAAGCGGATCGGCTTCTTGAACTCGGTCAGCTCGGTGATCTCGGCGACCCGGCCGACCACCAGCGGCGGCTCGCCGTCCTCCGGGCCCGCCACCCGATAGAGCTTGTCGACCTCTTCGACTTCCAGTCCGACCCGGACGAATCCCGCGTCGAGCTCCTCCGGCGTCACCGACCACTCCGGGTTGGTGCGCTGGATGATGTCGGTCAGCCAGGACTGCGCTACTCGCACTTGACGTTTCGCTCTCTCGATCGAAGGGTGAGGTCAGGACCGGATACCGAAGGGCAGCGTGAAACGCACGTCGCCCTCGACGATGTCGCGCATGTCCGGGATGCCGTTGCGGAACTGCAGTGTCCGCTCCAGGCCCATCCCGAACGCGAACCCGCTGTACACCTCGGGATCGATCCCGCTGGCGATCAGCACCTTCGGGTTCACCATGCCGCAGCCGCCCCACTCGACCCAGCCCGCGCCACCCTTCTTGTCCGGGAACCACACGTCGACCTCGGCCGAGGGCTCGGTGAACGGGAAGTAGTTCGGGCGCATGCGAGTGCGGGTCTCCGGGCCGAACAGCGCCCTGGCGAACGCGTCCAGCGTGCCCCGCAGATGCGCCATGGTCAGGCCCTTGTCCACCGCCAGGCCCTCGACCTGCGAGAACACCGGCGTGTGCGTGGCGTCGAGCTCGTCGGTGCGGAAGGTGCGGCCCGGGCAGACCACATAGATCGGCAGGTCGCGTTCCAGCATCGAGCGCACCTGCACCGGAGAAGTGTGCGTGCGCAGCACCTGCCGCGAGCCCTCCGGCGCGATGTGGAAGGTGTCCTGCATGGTGCGGGCCGGATGGTCGGGCAGGAAGTTCAGCGCGTCGAAGTTGAAGTGCTCGGTCTCCACCTCGGGACCTTCGGCGACCTCCCAGCCCATCGCGACGAACACATCGGCGATCTGCTCGGAGATGACCGTGATCGGGTGCCGGGCGCCCACGGCCGCGCGGCCCGCGGGCAGCGTCACGTCGATGGCCTCGGCGACCAGCACGGCGGCGTCGCGCTCGGCCAGCAAGGTGGCGCGGCGCGCCTCGAACGCCTCCGACACCCGGGACCTGGCGACGTTGACCCGCTTGCCCGCGTCGGCTTTCTCCGACTTGGGCAGGCTGCCCAGCGCACGCTGCGCCAGCGCCAGCGGCGCCTTGCCGCCGAGGTGCTCGGTTTTCGCGACCGCGAGCGCATCCAGGTCGGCGGCAGCGGCGAACGCCTTCTCGGCGGCCGCCGCTGCCGCGGCCAGTGCCTCCTCGGTCAGCGCCGCGTTCTGCTCGCCTGCGTCGATGTCGTCGGCCACGATGCTCCGTCTCTCCCCTGGGGATCGGTTCGCGGGCACGGCTGCCGCCTGCCCGCATTGCTGCTGGTCGCAATCGTATTCGATGCGCTACGGCGGATTCACCCGGATTACCCGCGACGCCGCGCGAGCCGTGTGGTAGCCACGTGAGCCGTGCACCCGCACGCGCCGAGCAGGCCGGGCATGCGCCGGAACGGCGCGGACCGCCACCACGTCCGGCCGCAGGCCGAGCAGGAAGGGATGAGGGGGAGTTCCGGCGGCCGCAGCGGAACGCCCGGCCGTGGAGAGAACTCCGGTGACCGGGCGTCCAGCGGTCGATGCGCGACGGTTCGGCGGTCAGCGCGCGACGGCGATGCGGGCGGGCAGCAACCGCGACACCACCGCGCCGACCGCGACGATCGCGGCGCCGAGCCACACCGCGGGCACCAGCCCGTCGACGTAGCTCTGCGGATCCTCGTAGGAGCCCTGCGCGGCGAACACCGACGCCAGCACCGCGACGCCCATGGCCACCCCGACTTCCCGCAGGGTGTTGTTGGTTCCCGACGCTATCGCGCGGTCCTCCTCCGCCGCCGCGGCCATCACCACGGTGGCGCTGGGCGCGAAGGTCAGGCCCATGCCGATGCCGCCGAGCAGGAACGGACCGACGAACGACAGGTAACTCGCGTCGACGGAGGTGACCACCGCCATCCAGGCCAGCGCGACGGCCAGCAACACCTGCCCGGTGGTGAGCAGCGCCCTGGCGCCGACCCGGTCGACGATCAGACCCGCCAGCGGAGCGACGACCATCGGTGCCATCGTCCACGGCATGGTACGGATACCGGACTGCAACGGCCCATAGCCCTGCACGACCTGGAAGTACTGGGCCAGCAGGAAGATCGAGCCGAACACGCCCATCGAGAAGGTGAAGCCGGTCGCATTGCTCACCCGGAATGCGCGGGAGCGGAACAACCGCAGCGGCAGCATCGGCTCCGGCGTACGCAGCTCCCAGGCGATCAGGCAGCCGAGCAGCGCAACGCCGCCGACCAGCGCGGACAGCACGCCGGGAGACGTCCAGCCATCGTCGGCGCCGTGGATCACGCCCCACACCATCGCGAGCACGCCGCCCGCCGACAGCAGCAGTCCCGGCAGGTCGACCCGCCTGCTGCCGCCGTGCGACTCCTCCAGTACCCGCAGCGCGAACGGCAGCACCAGCAGGCCGATCGGCACGTTCACCCAGAAGATCCACTGCCAGCTCAGCCCCTCGACGACCGCGCCGCCGATGAGCGGACCCAGTGCCACGCCGAGGCCCGCGATCCCGCCCCAGACGCCGATAGCGGCGCTGCGCATCTTCTCCGGCACCGCCGCCGACAACAGTGTCAGCGACAGCGGCATCACCGCCGCCGCGCCGAAGCCCTGTACCGCCCGCGCCGCGATGAGCATGCCCGGTGCGGTCGCCAGCGCGCAGATCGCGGAGGCCGCCGTGAACACCGCGATGCCGACCAGGAAGATCCGGCGTCGGCCGAGCCGGTCACCGAGGGCGGACGCGGTGAGTAGCAGCGAGGCGAACGACAACGTGTAGGCGTTCACGAACCATTGCAGGTCGGCCAGCGAGGCGCCGAGTTCGGTGCGGATCACCGGCAGCGCGTTCGTCACGACCAGGTTGTCCAGCGTGACCATGAACATCGGGATGCCGACCGCGGCCAGTACGGCGGCGAGCCTGCGACCACCGATCGCGGCCGCGGGCGCGGCGACCGGCGCCGCGGCGGGTGGAAGGGTCTCGGTCATGTCCAGTCCTTGTTGTAATCGACTGATAACTACACTGGAGAACGTTAGGCATCGACTGATAACATGTCAAGACGAGCCCAGAACCAGCGCAAATGGAGCACGATGGCGACCAGGACCAGGATGACGGCCACCGAACGGGGCGAGCAGGTACTGCGTGCGGCGGTCTCCGCGTTCGCCGAATCCGGTTACGCCGCCACCCGGACCGACGAGATCGCCCGGCGCGCGGGCGTGTCACAGCCGTACGTGATCCGGCTGTTCGGCACCAAACAGAACCTGTTCCGCGCCGCTCTGCACCGCGTGTGCGACCGGATCGAGGAGGTCTTCCGCGCCGCGCGCACGGAGGCGGCGCCCGACGCGGACCCCGAAGCGGCTTTGGCGGCACTCGGCGGCGGCTATTCGGTCTTCCTCGCCGAACGCGAGCTGCTCCAGCTACTGCTGCACGGGTTCGCGGCCAGCATCGAGCCGGAGATCGGCAACCAGGTCAGGACCCGATTCGGGGAGATCTACCAGTTGATCCGGGAACTGACGGGCGCGTCGGAAACGGAGGCTCGGCGCTTCCTCGCCACCGGCATGCTGCTCACGGTGATGAGCGCGATGCGGGTGGCGGGACCCGACGCGATTCCCGCTGCGTGGGCGACGGAGCTTCTGGAGAATCTGAGCACCCACGGCGATTGACGACCTGAGGTTGCCCGCGCACGCGGCGCGATGCAGCGCGATGCAATCGCACCTCGCCACGCTGCCGCGACGCTTCGAGGCCCCGACGACACCGGCTAGTTGGATCACAACACCCGTAACCCCGCACCTCCACCACGTGTCTCGAGTCAAGCGAGACCGAGCACCGCCCGTTCGCGGTCCGGCTCGCGTCCGAGTGGCCGCCGCGTAGGCGACGAAGGAGCAAGCGGTGGCCGCTCGGACGCGAGCCACAAAGGGGCCGCGAACACCCAGCGCCGCAGGCGCTGGAAAAACCAACACAGCCCGGCTCGCGTCCGAGTGGCCGCCGCGTAGGCGACGAAGGAGCAAGCGGTGGTCGCTCGGACGCGAGCCACAAAGGGGCCGCGAACACCCAGCGCCGCAGGCGCTGGAAAAACCAACACCGATCAAGCACCGTAGCGAACGCGGGAGTTCGCGTACAGGCAGATCGCGGCGGCCGTCGCCAGGTTCAGGCTCTCGGCGCGGCCACGAATGGGAATGCGGATGCGATGGTCGGCCCGGCGCGCCACGGCCGGGTCCAAGCCGTGCGCCTCGTTGCCGAACAGCCAGGCCACCGGCCCGGTGAACAGTGCGTCGGCGTCGTCCAGGCCGACTTCGCCGTTCGCCGCCGTCGCCAGGATCGTGATACCCGCCGCGGCGATCGCGTCCAGCGTCTCGGCCACCTCGCGGTGCCGCGCGATCGGCACGTGGAAGATGCTGCCCGCGCTGGCCCGCACGCACTTGCCATTGTGCGGGTCGACCGTGTCACCCGCCAGCACCACGCCGTCGGCGCCGACCGCGTCGGCGACCCGCACGAGCGTGCCCGCGTTCCCGGGCTCGGCCATCTCGACCGGGACGGCCAGCATGCGCGGTCGCGCGTCCAAGATCTGGCTCAAGGGCACGTCGAGCAGGTCACAGACCGCCACCAGCCCCGGCGCGGTCACGGTTTCCCCGAGATGCTGCGCCGCTCGATCGCTGACCAGCGTGGTGCGGACCCCCACCGCGGCCGCCCCCGCGATCAGCGCGTGGTCTCGTTCGGCGGCCGCCGCCGAAAAGAACAACTCGTGGACGCGCGCGGTCTCCAGCGCCGCGGCGACGGCATTGGCACCTTCGGCGAGGAATCGGCCCGTTTTACGACGCTGCGCGCCACGCTGCAGCTTGACAGCGGAAACGACCCGCGGATTGCGCTCGCTGAGCGCTTCCACGGGTCGTTCCGAAAGATGTCCGTGTGCCAACGGATGCGGCTCAGGCGGCCGGCGCGTTGACGTCCTGCGGCAGGGCGGCCTTGGCGACGGCGACGAGACCGGCGAACGCCTCGGCGTCCGACACCGCCAGCTCGGCGAGGATCTTGCGGTCCACCTCGACACCGGCGGCCTTCAGGCCCTGGATGAAGCGGTTGTAGGTGATGTCGTTGATCCGCGCGGCGGCGTTGATGCGCGCGATCCACAGCTTGCGGAAGTCACCCTTGCGCGCCCGGCGGTCCCGGTAGGCGTAGGCGAGCGAGTGCAGCTGCTGTTCCTTGGCCTTGCGGTACAGCCGCGAGCGCTGGCCGCGGTAACCCTTGGAGGCCTCGAGGATGGAACGGCGCTTCTTCTGAGCGTTGACGGCCCTTTTGACGCGTGCCACTGGTCAGTCCTGTTCGATCTGGGGGCGCGGGGCAGCGCCCGGAAATGGGGTCGGTAGGTGGCGACGGAGCTGGTCCGGTCGCGGTGTGCCTATCGGTCTGCGCGGGCGCGATCAGAGACCGAGCAGCTTCTTCACGCGACGGACGTCGGCGGAGGCGACAACTTCCACGCCGTCCAGACGACGAGTCCGGCGGCTGGGCTTGTGCTCGAACAGGTGGCGACGGTTCGCCTGCTGGCGCAGCAGCTTGCCTTTACCGGACACCTTGAATCGCTTCGAGGCGCCGCTGTGGGTCTTCATCTTCGGCATGGATTCCTCTATCTGTCGTCCCGGCGGTCGCGGCGGACCGCCGGTGTTCTGATCGGTGTTACTGCGGGCCGGCGGTCTCGGCCTGCTCCGCAGCGGGCTGACCGGCCGGGGCGGCGCTGGGCGCCGGGCGCGGGGCCGACTCCTGTTGCGCCTTCACCCGGGTCTTCGCACCCTTGTGGGGGGCGAGGACCATGGTCATGTTGCGACCGTCCTGCTTGGCCGAGGTTTCCACGAATCCGAGCTCGGCGACGTCGGACGCCAGGCGCTGCAGCAGCCGGAAGCCGAGTTCGGGGCGGGACTGCTCGCGTCCCCGGAACATGATCGTCACCTTGACCTTGGACCCGGCCTCGAGGAAGCGAACGACGTTGCGCTTCTTGGTCTCGTAGTCGTGGTCGTCGATCTTCGGACGGAGCTTCTGCTCCTTGATCACCGTCTGCTGCTGGTTCTTCCGAGACTCGCGCGCCTTCTGCGCCGTCTCGTACTTGAACTTGCCGTAATCCATGATCTTGCAGACCGGCGGACGGGCATCCGGTGCCACCTCGACCAGATCGAGGTCGGCTTCGAGGGCGACGCGTAGTGCATCTTCAACACGCACGATCCCAACCTGCTCGCCGCCCGGTCCGATGAGCCGGACCTCGGGAACACGGATGCGATCGTTGATGCGGGTCTCAGTGCTGATGGGGCCTCCTAGGTCAAGCGGTGTCGTCGGACGACCGCGCGCAATAACTGCAACCCCTGTTCAACACGAAGGCCCCGGTGCGGTATTCCGCGACGGGGCCCGATGTCGACCGATCGCCGGCCACGAGCGAACTCGGGCCGACCCTCGCGTCCCGGTTCTCCACGAGAACCTCGGCACGAGAAACCCGCCCTCGCGGGGCGGGCGACCGGACCGTTGGCCGTACGATGACTCGTCGGCAACGGTGGGAGTCGGGCTCCACTTATCAGCCCCGGGGCAAGCCCGGGGCGGTCGTCAGCGGAAAGTCTAACATTCCGTTCCGCTATCGCCGAATCGGGCGGAAAACACCTTGCCCGGCCGTGTCCCGCGTGCCACGCTCCCCCGGTGCTCACACCACGCCGTGACCTGCTGCGATGGCAGTTCGACCTGACCTGGTCACTCGCCGGGATCCACCTCGACGCTCTCACGCCGGAGGACTTCCTCTGGGAACCCGCCGAACTCAGCTGGACGGTCCGCCCCGATGCCGACGGCGTCTGGCGGCCGGATTGGGCGGACACCGAACCCGACCCCGTGCCCATCCCCACGATCGGCTGGCTCACTTGGCACATCGGCTGGTGGTGGGGCGCCGCCATCGATCATGCCGAAGGCGTCACCCCGCCCGCGCGGGAGGACGTGCACTGGCCCGGCGATGGCGCCGCCGCCATCGCCTGCCTGCGCGATCTGCACGGCGAGTGGACGCGCGTGCTCGACGGGCTCGACGAGACCGCTCTGGACCGCCCTTCCGCCTATCCGTGGCCCGCCGAAGCCGGATCGACCGTCGCGCACCTGGCGGGCTGGGTGAACGCGGAGCTGATGAAGAACGTCACGGAGATCGGCCACCTCCGGATGCTGCGCGCGGCGTCGCTAGCCTGAAGGCATGACTGACGAGCTCGACGCCTCCGTACGCGAACTGGCCGACATCCCCGCGGTCGAGGTGATCAGCCGCGCCGCGGTGATGCTGATGAGCTCGGCGGCGGAGAAGCTCGGGCTGGCCGACGAGGACCCGGACGCCAGCCCGCGCCGCGACCTGGACGAGGCGCGCCGCCTGATCACCGCGCTGGCGGGACTCGTCACGGCGTCGGTGGAGTACCTGGGCCCGCACGCCGGACCGATTCGCGAAGGGTTGCAGTCGCTGCAACGCGCCTTCCGTGAGTCCTCCGCGCATCCCGACGAGCCGGGCAAGGGCCCTGGCGAGAAGTACACCGGCCCGGTTTACTGACCGGCTCGGCCACGAGGCACGGGGACGTCGCGCGCCCAGCGGCTCGATCCGGGCGCTGAGCGACGACGCCCGGTGTCGCGCTGCGCTGAGCCGCCGACTGCGGCGGGCATACGGCGAGGGCATACCCGTCGGGCCCCGCCCGGCGGAATTCCGAAGCGCGGCGGAAATTGTGGGCGAATCACGCACTGAGACAACGATGTTTAGGAAATTTCCCAACGGGTAGTGCACAGTGAGCCCATGGCTACTCGGATTCTGCTCGCTCCCGGATTCTGGCTCGGTGCATGGGCGTGGGACGAGGTCGCACCCGATCTGCGGCAGCGTGGCAACGAGGTAACGGCGCTCACACTCCCCGGCCTGGACGCGGCTGATCCGGATCGGTTGTCGGCCACCCTGGAATCCCAAGCGCAAGCCATCATCGACGCGGTGCCCGCGGACGAGACCGTCGTGCTCGTCGCGCATTCCGGCGGCGCGGCGCCCGCCTATCTCGCCATCGACCGAGCGCCCGCCCTGTTCCGCCGGGCGATCTACGTCGACAGCGCGCCGCTGCCCAACGGCTTCGTCATCAACTCCGCCCTGGACATCGCCGCGCGCGAGTGGGCGCTGCCGGAATGGTCCGAACTGGAGGCCGGAGGCAGCAGCTTGGCGGGCCTGGACGAAGCCGCCCTGGCGCGCTTCCGCGAACGCGCCGTGCCGGAGCCCACGTCCGTCGCGGCCGCGCCGCTGCGATTGAGCGATTCGGCCGCGCGGCTGGCCGTTGCGACCACTGTGATCTGCAGCAGCATGACCGCCGATCTGGTCGAGAAGCTACGGGACAACGGGGAAGCCCCCCTCTTCGCCGAGCTGGCGCGCATCGATGCCGAGTACGTCGACCTGCCCACGGGACACTGGCCCATGTGGTCGAAGCCGAAGGAACTCGCCGCTCTGATCCACACCATCGCCAACCGCTGAGGCGAAAAGCGGCGCGGCCCCGGAGCATCCGGGCCGCGCCGCATCGGACGACGGGTCAGCCGACCGCCGCGGTCTTCTTCACCGCGCGCTTGGTGGCCTTCGCCGCGGCCTTCTTCGCCGGAGCCTTCTTCGCGGCGGTCTGCGGCGCGGGCGGCTGGTCCAGCACCTCTTTGAGGAACTGGCCGGTGTAGCTGTGCGCGACGGCCGCGACCTCTTCCGGTGTGCCCTCCGCCACCACGGTGCCGCCGCCGGAGCCGCCCTCGGGGCCCATGTCGATCACCCAGTCGGAGGTCTTGATGACGTCCAGGTTGTGTTCGATGACGATCACCGTGTTGCCCTTGTCCACCAAACCGTTGATGACGTTGAGCAGCTTGCGGATGTCCTCGAAGTGCAGGCCCGTGGTCGGCTCGTCGAGGATGTACACGGTGCGGCCGGTGGACCGCTTCTGCAACTCGGCGGCGAGCTTCACCCGCTGGGCCTCGCCACCGGAGAGGGTGGGAGCGCTCTGCCCGAGGCGCACATAGCCGAGCCCCACGTCCACCAGGGTCTTGAGGTAGCGGTGGATCGAGGTCACCGGTTCGAAGAATTCGGCGGCTTCCTCGATGGACATGTCCAGCACCTCGGCGATGGTCTTGCCCTTGTAGTGCACCTCGAGGGTTTCCCGGTTGTACCGGGCCCCGTGGCAGACCTCGCAGGGGACGTAGACGTCCGGCAGGAAGTTCATCTCGATCTTCAGCGTGCCGTCGCCGGAGCAGGCCTCGCAGCGACCGCCCTTGACGTTGAACGAGAACCGGCCCGGCTGGTATCCCCGCACCTTCGCCTCGGTGGTGGCCGCGAACAGCGTGCGGATCTTGTCGAAGACGCCGGTGTAGGTGGCCGGGTTGGACCGCGGCGTGCGGCCGATCGGCGACTGGTCCACCTGCACGAGTTTGTCGAGGTGGTCGAGGCCGTTGACCCGGGTGTGCCTGCCGGGCACCTGCCGCGCGCCGTTGAGCCGGTTCGCCAGCACCGTCGCCAGGATGTCGTTCACCAAGGTCGACTTGCCCGATCCGGAGACGCCCGTCACCGAGGTGAGCACGCCGAGCGGGAAGGCGACGTCGATGCCCTGGAGATTGTGCTCGCTCGCCCCGACGACGGTCAGCTGGCGCTTCTTGGCGACCGGACGGCGCACCAGCGGCACCTCGATCCGCTCCCGGCCCGACAGATACGCCCCGGTCAGCGAGTTCGGGTCGGTGAGCAGTTCCTCGTAGGGCCCGCTGTGCACCACCGTGCCGCCGTGCTCGCCTGCGAACGGGCCGATGTCGACCACCCAGTCCGAGGCGCGGATGGTGTCCTCGTCGTGCTCGACCACGATCAGCGTGTTGCCGAGATTGCGCAGGCGCGTGAGGGTTTCGATGAGCCTGCGATTGTCCCGCTGGTGCAGGCCGATGGACGGCTCGTCGAGCACGTACAGCACGCCGACCAGACCGGAGCCGATCTGGGTGGCGAGCCGGATGCGCTGCGCCTCACCGCCGGAGAGCGTGGCGGCCGCGCGGGACAGCGAGAGGTACTCCAAGCCCACATCGAGCAGGAAGCCCAGCCGCGCCTGCACCTCTTTGAGCACCTGCCCGGCGATGGCCGCCTCGCGCTCCCCCAGGGTGAGCGAATTCAGGAACGCCGAGCACTCGCCGATGGACAGGTCGCTGACGTCGGCGATGGACTTCTTGTCGCCGTTCGCGGCGATGGTGACGGCCAGGATCTCCGGGCGCAGCCGGGCGCCGTTGCACACCGGGCACGGGATGTCGCGCATGTACCCGTCGTAGTGCTCTTTCATCTGCTCGGACTCGGTGCTCTCCAGGCGCCGCTGCAAGAACGGCATCACGCCCTCGAAGTCCGCGTAGTACGAACGCTTGCGGCCGTAGCGGTTGGTGTAGGACACGTGCACTTGGTCGGCGCTGCCCTCCAGCACCGCTTTGCGTGCCTTGGGCGGGAGATCCTGCCACGGGGTGTCCATGGAGAAGCCGATGGCGTCGGCGAGACCGGACAGCAGCCTGGTGAAGTACTCGGCGGTCTGGCCGCGCGACCACGGCGCGATGGCGCCGTCGTTGAGGCTCAGCGCCGGGTCGGGCACCACCAGTTCCGGGTCGACCTCCTTGCGGATGCCGAGGCCGGTGCAGTCCGGGCAGGCGCCGTAGGGCGAGTTGAACGAGAACGAGCGCGGCTCCAGGTCCTCGATGTCGAGCGGGTGACCGTTCGGGCAGGCGAGGCGTTCGGAGAAGCGGCGCTCCCGGTCGTGCGCGTGCTCGTCGCGATCGACGAAGTCGAGCACCACGATGCCGTCGGCGAGCCGCAGCGCGGTCTCGATCGAATCGGTCAAGCGCTGCTTGGAACCCGGTTTCACCGCCAGCCGGTCGACCACGACCTCGACGTCGTGCTTCTCCTGCTTCTTCAGCTTCGGCGGGTCGGTGAGCGGATACACCACGCCGTCGACCCGCACGCGGGAGTAGCCCTGGGAGTTCAGCTGGTCGAACAGGTCGACGAACTCGCCCTTGCGGGTGCGCACCACCGGGGCGAGCACCTGGAAGCGGATGCCCTCCTCCATGGCCAGCACCTGGTCGACGATCTGCTGCGGCGTCTGCTTGGCGATCAGCTCGCCGCACACGGGGCAGTGCGGCGTGCCCGCCCGCGCGTAGAGCAGCCGCAGATAGTCGTAGACCTCGGTGATGGTGCCCACGGTGGAGCGCGGGTTGCGGTTGGTCGACTTCTGGTCGATGGACACCGCGGGCGACAGGCCTTCGATGAAGTCGACGTCGGGTTTGTCCATCTGCCCCAGGAACTGCCGCGCGTAGGCCGACAGCGACTCGACGTAGCGGCGCTGCCCTTCGGCGAAGATCGTGTCGAAGGCCAGGCTGGACTTGCCGGAGCCGGACAGACCGGTGAACACGATGAGGCTGTCGCGGGGCAGGTCGAGATCGACACCCTTCAGGTTGTGTTCCCGAGCTCCGCGCACAGTGAGGCGTTCCGCCACAGGTCGTCCCTTCTCCTTCGTGTTCGGCGTCCAGACATACCCCCGGCCGCCATGCTAGGCATGGGCACCGACAAGTTTCGCGGACCGCCCGTCACCTCGACGAATAGCGGGAACCCGGCGACCGGACATTACGGATCGGGCCGGGGAAACAGGCCAGGACGCCTCCGTAGCATCGCCCTCCCGGCACCACTGGTCAACAGCGCGACCGCACTCGTCATTCCCCTCGACGCGGCCGTCACGCCGCCGCCGCCCGCACCCGAGGCAGCCGGGACCTGGGAGGCGGGTGATCGACAGCGCAGTGGCGCGCGGCCGCCCGGTGCTCGACGTCACCCCGCCTGTGTGTGACAACCCACATCGCGACCCTGGAACTCACCCTGGTCGAGACCGCGCCGATGTCTCGCGCCGCGCCGACTCGTCCGGGTCATCGCTCGGCGCAACTTCGCAGCGCACGCACGGACCGCCGATTAGACTGAGCGCGCTGTGCGCCCCCCACCGGCCTCCCCCGACTCCTTCATGACGGAACTCACCCCTCATCTCTCGTCAACGGTGCTCGACACTTTGCGCGCCCTCGTGCGGACCGCCACCCGTCTGGTCGACGCCCGCTACGGGGCGCTCGGCGTACGCGGACACGGCGACCGGCTGGTCGAATTCATCTTCCAGGGCGTCGACGACCTGACGCCTGCCCACATCGGCCGGGCTCCGCGAGGGCAGGGCGTACTCGGCCTGCTGCTGGCGCACCCGCGACCGATCCGGCTGGACGACCTGTCGGAACACTCTGCCTCCGTGGGGTTTCCGCCCGGCCATCCGCCGATGGGCAGCTTCCTCGGCGTCCCGGTGCGGGTCGGCGAGGAGATCTTCGGCAATCTGTACCTCACCGAGAAGGCGGGCGGGCAACCCTTCACCGACGACGACGAGGCCGTCGTGCTGGCGCTGGCCGCCGCGGCGGGCATCGCGATCGAGAACGCCAGGCTGTACGAATCCGCGCGGACCAGGCAGGCGTGGATCGAGGCGACCCGCGACATCGCGACCGAATTCCTCGCGGGCACGGCACCGGATCTGGTGCTCGCGCAGGTGGTCGCCCGCGCCCGCGCGCTGACCGGTTCGCAGCAGGCGCTGCTGGCCGTGGTGGCGCCCGCGACGCCGCCCGACGAAGCCACCGAACTCGTGGTGGCGCAATGGTTCGGCCCCGGACCGGGCCCGGAGCGGGTGCGCATCGCGGGCACCGTCACCGGCACGGCATTCACGCAGCGCGCGCCGGTACAGGTGCCGGAGGCCGCCGCGGAGGATCTCGGCGCCGCGGTGGGCCCGGCGGGGCCCGCGCTGGTGCTGCCGTTGCAGACCGCGGATCTCGCCCTCGGTGTGCTGATCATCGCGCGGCCACCCGGGGCTCCCCCCTACCCCGGCGATTTGATCGAACTGACCGCCGCGTTCACCGACCAGGCGGCTCTGGCCATGCAACTGGCCGAGACCCAGCGCAGGATGCGCGAACTCGACGTGCTCGCCGACCGCGACCGCATCGCGCGCGACCTGCACGACCACGTCGTCCAACGATTGTTCGCGGTCGGGCTCGGGTTGCGGGCGACCGCGGCACGCACGCAGGATCCCGAAGTCCGGCAACGGCTTTCGGCCGAGATGGACGGTTTGCAGGAGGTCGTGCAGGAGATCCGCACGTCGATCTTCGACCTGCACGGCGGGGACCCGCTGCGGCGGCGACTGGAGGACGCGATCCGCCAGCAGACCGCCGACGGCGCCTTCCGGACCAGTGTGCGATTCGTCGGGCCGCTGTCGGTGGTGGGCGACGCACTGGCCGACCACGCGGAAGCCGTGGTGCGCGAATCGGTCAGCAACGCGGTGCGCCATTCCGGCGGCAACCGGCTCGCCGTCGAGATCACCGTCGGCGACGAGCTGACCGTGCTCGTCGAGGACAACGGCGCGGGCATGCCCGCGGAGGTCACATCGAGCGGGCTGGCCAACCTCGCGCAGCGCGCGAGCATGTCCGACGGCCGCTGCACGGTCGGGCGGACCGAGAGCGGCGGCACCAGGGTGCACTGGTCCGCGCCACTGGCCTAGCGATCAGACGGGCGCGACGAGCGCCAGGTCGCCGTCGTGGCGCCGGTACAGCAGCCCGCCCCGGCCGCTGTCCGGGTCGGTACAGAACAGGAACGGCAGTCCGCCGCGGCACAACGCCGTCGCAGCCTCGGCCGGAGGCAGGCATGCGGCGGGCTCCGCGTCCACGACGATCGGCGGGATGCTCCGGACCGGCTCCGGCGACCGGATCGGCGGATACGTCGCGCACTGGCGGATGAGCCGCACGCCCGGCGCTGCCCAGTGCACCACCGCGTCCTGGCCGGTCTCGGCGTCGGTGAACAGGTGGGCCTCGTAATCCATGGCGTCCAGCACCGCGACCGCTTCGGCGGGCGTGCAGGTGGACAGGGCACACCGCTTGCGGCGAACGATCGGACGCGGCTCCCCGGCGCGGGACAGCGGCGGCCGGGCCGGATCGGGCCAGGTCCGCGTTTCCCGCGCGGCCAGCCGGGCCAACCGGCGGTCGAGCCGCTCGGCGGCGAAGGTCACCGCGAACCCGCGCGGCCCGGTGACCTGGACCCGGGTCACGACGTCCCGGTGGCGGACGTCGACCTGCACCACCGTCAGGGCCTCCGGGCCGGGCAGCGCGCCGAGGCGCACCCGGGCGGGAGCGTCGAGATGGTGTCTGCGCAGCACCCGGGAGACGGCTCGCACCGCCCGCGTGACGTCCAAGGCGGCCACCTCCCCTCGCGTGGTCACCGCGACCTCCGGCCCCGCTGCCGTCGTCCACTGTTCCGATACGCACCGCAGCCCTGATGAGACCATCGGCATTGCCCCGCTCTCCAGATCGATCCGTCCCGCCCCTATGCCAGCACCGCGTGCGCTGCCGCGAACAGGGCCGAAAGTCCCCATCGGCGAAAAGCGCCGGCACAGGCCCGAATCAGGCTGACCGGGCCGGGCAGGGTGTTCGCCCGCGCGGCGAAGCGCGGTCAGGCGGCGCCGAGCACTACGACGGAGTTGTTGCCGCCCATGCCGAGGGAGAGCTTCAGGGTGACGCCGCCCTCGAACGGCGCCGGGCCGTCCAGCAACCGTGGATGCGCGGGCGCGACGATCGGGGCGGCGGGCACGATGCCGCGCTCGTAGCCGAGCGCGGCCGCCGCCACCTCCACGGCGGCCGCCGCGCTCTGGCAGTGGCCCACCAGCGGCTTCAGCGCGTAGATGTGCGGAGAGCCCGCGAACAGGTGCTCGATCAGATGATGCTCGGCCACATCGCACTGCCTGGTCCCGGTGCCGTGCGCGTTGAAATAACGCACGTCTGCGGCGGCGACCTCCGCATCGGCGAGCGCGCGGTGTGCGCAGTCGAGGATCTGCTCGTGCGTCGGGTCGACCGAGACCACGTGATAGGCGTCGTTGGACATCGCGCCGCCGAGGACCGCGGCGTAGGGCCGGTCCGCCGAACGGGTCAGCACGAACGCCACCGAGGCCTCCCCCATGCTGAACCCGCGGCTGCCCTGCTGGAAGGGGCGGCACGCGTCCAGCGGTTCGGCGTCGGTGACCGCGGCGCCGAGCCGGACGAAGCTCTCCACCATGTCCGGGGTGGCGGACAGGTCGGTCGCCACGAAGATCACATCGTCGGCCATGCCCGCGTCCAGCCAGAGCTTCGCGGTGATCAGCGCGACGTTGGCGGAACTGCACGCGGCGGACACGTTCATGGCCGGCCCGTGGAAGCCGAACTCCTGCATCAGCATCGAGACCGGGGTGGACGGCAACAGCCGCAGATAGTCCCTCGACCGGCGGTTGCCCCCGTCGACGAGGTAGAAGTCGCGCCAGTCCGCCACGTCGCCGAGCACGATGGCGTGCAGCAGACCGACCGTGCGGCCGGGCCGCCAGCCCCGCGCGCGGGCGTCGGCGACGGCCTCCCGCGCCGCCTCGTGCACGGCCCGGCCGTAACGGCTCGTGCTCAGCTCGGGATCGCCGCCGTCGGGCACCAGCGAGACCCAGGCGTCCTCGTCCCGGCCGGGCCCGTAGCCGGGCAGCAGGGCGGCGGCCGACTTGCCGCTGAGCAACCCGTTCCACAGCCGTTCACGGCCCCATCCGTAGCCGGTGATCGCGCCGATCCCGGCGATGGTCATAGGATCTCGATGCCTCGGCGGAGTTCGGAACCGCGCGGCGGTGTTCGGGTCGGCACCCGGCATGTCTCGCTCCTTCGCCGGCTGCCCGGGACGCTCGAGCGGTACGCCCCTTCTCGACTCGGCAACCGGTATCTGCCATGATCGCCGGACCCCGGCCGAGAACGTGCCAGTACTGTGATCGAAGCAATACCGTGGACGATGTGATCTTGTACACGTCGATACCAGAATGATCCCGTGTTCCAATGGCCATAATCGGGTCGATGATCGGGGGTTCGAGTGGGTGACGACAAGCTGGCCGCCGCGGTCGACGCCGCCGAACAGCTGGCCGCGCGCTACCGCTCCCTGGTCGAACACACCCCGGACGGAATCTGTGTGCACGAGCGCGGCCGGGTCGTCTACGTCAACCCGGCGACCGTGCGCCTGCTCGCCGCGGAGAACGCCGAGGAGATCGTCGGCCGCCCGCTGACCGACTTCGTCCACCCCGCGTCCGTCCCGTCGATGCTCGACCGCATCAGCACCCTCACCACCGCGGGCGCGGCCTCGATCCCCACCGAGATGACGCTGATGCGGGTGGACGGCGGCACCGTCCCGGTGGAGACGGTGTCGGTGCTGACCGCCTGGCACGACCGCCTCGCCTACCAGGTGGTGATCCACGACCTCACCGCCCAGCGCCACGCCGAGGCCGCGCAGCGCAGAGCCGAGCACTACTTCACCACGGTCGTCTCCCAGTTGGAGGAGGGCGTCGTGGTGATCGATCCGGAGGGCCGCATCGAATCGATGAACCCGGCGGCCAAACGCATCTTCGGCACCGAGGGACCCGACCGTCAGGTGATCGGGCGCACCATCCAGTCGCTGCCGCTGGTGCTGCTGGACGCGAACGCCCAGCTGCTGCCGCCGAGCCGCCATCCCGTGGCGCGCACGCTCGCCACGGGCGAGACCATCACCGGCTACGTCTTCGGCGTCGACCGGGTGGACGGTCAGCGCCGCTGGCTGTCGGGCAGCAGCCGCCTGCTCAACCCCGGCGACCCGCGCTCCTCGGCGGTGTCCTCCTTCGCCGACATCACCGAATTCCGTGCCAGCAGGCGGCAATTGGAGTATCAGGCCACGCACGACTCGCTCACCGGGCTGGCCAACCGCTCGCTGATCCTTTCCCAGCTGGCCGCCGCGCTGGCCAGCACCGACGAACTGCTGCCGGTGTCCACCGTGCTGTTCATCGACCTGGACGGGTTCAAGGCGATCAACGACACCCTCGGGCACGCCATCGGCGACACGGTGCTGCAGATCGTCGCCCAGCGGTTGCAGCGCGCGCTGCGCGGCGACGACATCGTCGGCAGGCTCGGCGGTGACGAGTTCCTGGTGCTGCTGTCCGGCCGCACCCGCCGCGTCGACATCGAAGCACTGGTGAGCAGATTGCGTTCCACCATGGCCGAGCCGATCATCGCGCGCGGGCACCGGATCGAGGTGAACGCCTCGATCGGCGTCACCGAACTCGAGGTCGGCGATCGGCGCAGCCCGGAAGCCGTGCTGCACGACGCGGACCTGGCGATGTACCGCGCGAAGCCGCCGGGGCGACGCGAAGGCACCGTCACCAAGGGCCGCAGGCCGAACAGCACCCACGCCTCCTGACGCGCATGATCATCGAACACGCCCTGCTGCCGGTTCGCCCCGAGCGTGCGGCCGATTTCGAGGCCGCTTTCGCCGCGGCGCGGCCGATCATCGCGAGCATGCCCGGCTTCTTGTCGCTGTCGCTGTCGCGCGGTGTGGAGTCGCCGGGCAACTACCTGCTCCGGGTGGAATGGGACCGGCTCGACGATCACGTCGTCGGGTTCCGCGGCTCGCCGGAATATCAGCGCTGGAAGGACCTGCTACACCACTTCTACGACCCGTTCCCGGTGGTCGAGCACTTCACGCCGGTACCGCTCACCCCGGACCACGACCCGGGCCCCACTTCGCGGCCAGGGCACTGACCTGCGGTTGCGGCGAGCCCGCCGCCGCCCCGGTAAACTCGACAACTCTGCTTTCCGCGCGTTCACCTGCCCGGCCGGGGTAGCGGGCGCGCGCCTGTTCGCGGTGACAAGGAGTTCAGTTTGCCCGACCTCACTCAGGACCGTGCCGCCCACGACGGCACCCCCGAGCGGACCCGCGAGACCGACCGGGAACAGGCGTATCTGTCGGTGCTGTACGAGCGGCTGGACGAGATGCGCGACTACGCGCGTAACCGGTTGCGCACGGTGCTGCTGGAGACCGGGGGCACCCCGCAGGCGCGTAGCGAACGAGAGTCCTTCAGCCAGCTCTACACCGAGGACCTGGCGAAATACGACGCCGCCGAGCACGGCCTGTGTTTCGGCCGCATCGACCTCGACGGAGAGCAGGAGGAGTACCGCTACATCGGCAGGCTCGGCATCCTCGATGAGAAGGACGACTACGAGAGCCTGCTGCTGGACTGGCGCGCCCCGCTGGCGAGACCGTTCTACCTGGCCACCACCGCGGCGCCGGACGGTGTGACCCGGCGCAGGCACATCCGCTCGCGCAATCGCAAGGTCACCGCAATCAACGACGAGTACCTCGATCTGGAGGCCGCGCGCCGGGCCGGCGTCACCGACGCCGACGGCGGTGTCGGCAGCGAGAGCGCGCTGCTGTCCGCGCTCAACGCCGCGCGCACCGGTCACATGAACGACATCGTCGAGACCATCCAGCACGAGCAGGACGCGATCATCCGCTCCGAGCACAAGAGCGTGCTCGTCGTGCAGGGCGGGCCCGGCACCGGCAAGACCGCCGTCGCGCTGCATCGCGCGGCGTATCTGCTCTACACCTACCGTCAGCAGCTGGCCAAGAGCGGCGTGCTGATCATCGGACCGAACGCCACCTTCTTGGACTACATCGGCCAGGTGCTGCCGTCGCTCGGCGAGACCGGCGTGCTGCTGTCCACCATCGGCGATCTGTATCCGGGCGTGCGCGCGGCCCGCGAGGACTCGCTGCGCGCGGGCGAGATCAAGGGCTCGCTGACGATCCTGGAGGTGCTCAAGCAGGCGGTGCGCGACCGCCAGGAAGTGCCCGCCGAACCTGTCCGGCTCAGCTTCGACGGCTATCCGGTCACGCTGGATCGCAAGATCGCCACCAAGGCCCGCGGCCGCGCCCGGTCCTCACGCCGCCCGCACAACCTGGCCCGGCCGATCTTCGCCGCCTCGGTGATCGACGCGCTGACCGATCAGCTGGCCGAGACCATGGGCTCCGATCTCTCCGGCGGCCCCAGCCTGCTCAGCTCGGCCGACCTCACCGAGATCCGCGACGACATGCGGGCCGATCCGCAGATCCAGGCCGCCATCGCGAAACTCTGGCCGATCCTGTCCCCGCAGGACGTGCTGGCCGACCTGCTCGCCGACCCGAAGCGGCTGGACCGGGCCGCGAGCTCGCTGGACCCGGCCGACCGCGCCGAACTGCTGCGACCGGACGACGGGCGGTTCAGCGCCGCCGACGCGCCGCTGCTGGACGAGCTGGCCGAGCTGCTCGGCGTGGACGACACCGAGGAACGCGAGCGCGCCCGTCGCCGCTGGCGCGCCCGGATCGCCGAGGCGCAGGACGCCCTCGACATCCTCACCGGCTCCGCCCCGCAGGATCTCGAGGACGATCTCGATCCCGAGATCCTCATGGCCTACGACCTGATCGACGCGAGCCAGCTGGCCGAACGACAGGACACCCGCTCCCGCCAGACGACCGCGGAGCGCGCCGCGGGCGATCGCACCTGGACCTACGGTCATGTGATCGTGGACGAGGCGCAGGAGCTGTCGGAGATGGCGTGGCGCATGGTGATGCGGCGCATCCCGAACCGGTGGGTCACCGTGGTCGGGGACGTCGCCCAGACCGGCGACCCGGCGGGCGCGTCCTCGTGGCAGCAGATGCTGGAGCCCTACGTCGCGTCCCGGTGGAAGCTGACCGAGCTCACCGTCAACTACCGCACCCCCGCGGAGATCATGGACGTCGCGGCCGACGTCCTTGCCGCCATCGATCCGGCGGCGACCGCTCCGCGTTCGGTCCGCGAGACCGGCGTCGCGCCGCGTGCGTACCGGGTCGCGCCCGGCGAGGTGCACGCGGAGGTGGCCGGGCTGGTCGCCACCGAGACGGGGCCGGGCACCACGGCGGTGATCGCGCCGCAGGCGCTGGTGGCGGAGTTGGCCGATCTCGCGGGCGAGTCGGTGCGGGTGCTGACCGTGCACGAGGTGAAGGGCTTGGAGTTCGACGCGGTCTACCTGGTGGAACCGCAGGACATCCTCGGCGAATCGCCCCGCGGGCTCAACGATCTGTACGTCGCGCTGACGCGCGCCACCCAGCGGCTCGGCGTGGTGCACGGCGCGGACCTGCCCGGCGTGCTCGCCCGGCTGCGCTGATCGGCGCCCGGACCTCGGAACGAGAAAGGCTCCGCGCCACATCGCGATTCGCGATGGACACGGAGCCTTTCGATCGTCGCGAGACTCAGCGCACGGTGTGCACGATCAGCACGTCGGAGCGGGACTTGCGCGCCACGTCGGAGGGCACCGAGCCGAGCAGCCGCCCGGCCAGGGTGTTCAGGCCCCGGTTACCGACGACCAACAGGTCGGCGTCGACCTCCTTCATCAGCGCGAGCAGCGATTCCACCGGCTCGCCGACGATCGCGCGCTCGACGATGTCGGCCGCACCCACCGCGATCGCCTTGTCGCGGGCGATGCGCAGGATCTCGTTGGTCGGCGCGGAACCGCGTACCTGGTAGGCCTCTTCCTTCAGCACGTCGGCCGCGGCCGCGACATCGCGGTCGTCGGTCGGGTAGTACGCGCAGGCGATGACCAGGGTCGCGCCGGACACACCGGCCAGGGCCCCTGCCTTCTCGACGGCGACATACGACGAGTCCGAGCCATCGGTACCGACGACAATGGTCCGGTAGGCGGTCATTCTCTCCTCCAACTATGCGGTGGGTCAGGTGCCGCGCACGGGTTCGTCCCGGTTCGACCGGGACGCCGGCGCGGCGACTGGGCTCGACCATAGCGGCAAACCGGGCGGAAATATCAGAAATCGCAAGACATCACACTCGGGGTGTTCGGCCATTCCCGCCGCGGATTCGCCAGGGAATGCCGGAAGGGCCTGAGCAACCAGGGAAGACTCAATTCCAGGGAACTAAACCTGTGAGGTGCCACAACCGCGTCGAACCGTTTTGCGGCCCTGGGATATTCATCACAGAGCCAGGTCCGTCACATGAAGACCGGCCTGTCCGGCACGTGAATCGCGCGCCGGGAACAGGTCGATGGGAACCGGACTACCGTGCCGCCAGGGCCACTGCCGATAGTTTGCCCAGAATATGCCATGAATCGCTCCTATGCGGTCCATGGCTTCCTCTTCCTGCGCTGAAAACGATGCGCAATATCAGCGCGCAGGGGCGGGACTAGAGGTCGAAAAGGGGCCCGGTGATGGTCGATCCGAGTTCGTCGACATGTGCGAAGAACGCGAACAACATCAGGGCGGCACCCGCCAGAGCCACGTCCTTGCTGAACTGGATCAGCTCGCTCTGCTTGGTCTCCTCATCGGTCTCCTGCCAGAACCGGTGCATCACGACGGCGGTGGGCAGCAGCGCGAGAACGAGCAGCAGAGCACCGAGGTCGGCCCAGACACCCAGCAGCACGCTCAGGCCGCCGAGGGCGAACAGCAGGCCCGAGCCGAGCACGGCGGCCTTCGCCATCGGGACTCCCTTGCTCTGGGCGTACCCCGCCATCGCCTCGGTCTGCGTGAAGTGCCCGAGGGCGGAAGTCAGGAACAGCACCGCGAACAACACTCGTCCGATCAACACCACGACGTCCATGTCCGGCTCCTCGTCGGCAGTCCGGCAACTAATCCCGCGTCCGTACGACCTTCGCGGTGACCTCGTTGCGGAAGCGTAGCGAATTCTTGGCGTATTCGAGGGGGGCCATACCCACTTCCGTGGTGAACTCACGCGAGAAGTGCGCCTGGTCGAAATAACCGAGTTCCGCGGCCAACGCCGCGAGATCTTCGGTACGGCCCTTCGCCAGCAGATCGGCGCCGTCCTGCAACCGGTAGCGCCGCAGCACCCATTTCGGACCCGCACCGACGTACCTGCGGAACATGCGCTGCAATGTACGGGCGGGCACATCGAATCGCTCGGCGATCTGATCGACCCTGGTCAGCTCCTGGTCGGTGGCCATGGCGTCGACGATGCGCAGCACCAGGTGATACGTAGGGTCCGCCACGACGGGATGGTCCGCGAGGTAGTTCTCGACGACCAGGCGGCGCCGCTCGGCGGTCGGCGCGTCGAACACCCGCTCGGTCAGGCTCGCGGCGTCGGGCAGCACGTCGCCGATGGGCACGGCGCGGTCGCGGAACGAGCCGACATCGAGGCCGGTGAACGCGCCGAACCCGCCCGCGCGGAAACGGATCCCGAACGTCTCCCCCTGCCCGCTGAGTTCACGAATGAATTTCGTGGTGACCACGCCGTTGACGAATCCGCCGGTGCGCGTCTCGGATCGCTCGAAGGTGAGGTTCACGCTCGGGTAGGACAGCACCTCGGCTCGGTAGGGCGGCCTGCCGCGCAGATCCCACCGCACCGCCCAGTACCACTCGACGTAGCGGTCCACCGCCGGGCTCGGCGGCAAGCGGAGCAGGGAGCGATGCTTCGCCTGCTCGTCCGGGTGCAGGATTCCCTTGGTGTCGGTGGGCGCGGCGGGGTTGCGGGCCTGCGGCGGCTCGGCGGCGGATTCGGCACTAGGCGCCACGGTGTCGCTTTCTTACAAGACCCACCGGCCGCGACCGGCGAAAGTGGTGGGCATGACGAACACAGTGAATCCCATCGCCGACGGCTACCACTCGATCACCTGTTTTCTCGCGGTCGGCGACGGCAACAAAGCGATCGATTTCTACACCGCCGTCTTCGAGGCCGAGGTGATCACTCGCAACGATCTGCCCGATGGTCAGCCGGCGCACGCGGAACTGAAGATCGGTGATTCGACCCTGCAGATGGGGATGCCCATTCCCGACAACGGCGTCCTGGCACCGAACGGCGAGTGGGTGCACACCTCGATCGTGCACTACTGCCCGGACGTCGACGCGGTCGTGCGGCGCGCCGTCGAACACGGCGCCCGCAGCGTCGAGGAGCCGCAGACCTTTGTCACCGGCGATCGGTTCGGCGTGGTCATCGATCCCTTCGGCCACCGCTGGGCGGTGCTCACCAAGGTCGAGGACGTCTCGCGCGAAGAGGCCGAGCGCCGGGTGAACGAATGGATGGCCACCAAGTCCTGACGGCTCGACTGCCTCCGCGGTTGTCCGGCGAACGGCCCGCGGAGGCAGCGCCGCTGCGATCCGGGTCAACTCAATCCGGCGGCGTCCATGCCGCGCAGTTCCTTCTTCAGATCCGCGATCTCGTCGCGCAGACGTCCGGCGAGCTCGAACTGCAACTCTCGCGCGGCGTTCATCATCTGTGCCGTCAGCTCTTTGACGAGATCGGCGAGTTCGGCGCGCGGCATCGACTTGACGTCGCGGCCCTCGTACACGCCCGCGCTCACCGCTCTGCCGGGCTCGCCTTGCGCACGCCTGCCGCGGCTGGCATTGCGGCCGGAGCCGCCGACCTCCACCTCGGTCTCGTCGGCCTCGCGGTACACCTGGTCGAGGATGTCGGCGATCTTCTTGCGCAGCGGCTGCGGATCGATGCCCATCTCCTCGTTGTAGGCGATCTGCTTCGCGCGGCGGCGCTCGGTCTCGTCGATGGCGAACTGCATGGAGTCGGTGATCTTGTCCGCGTACATGTGCACCTCGCCGGAGACGTTGCGCGCCGCGCGGCCGATCGTCTGGATCAGCGCGGTAGTGCTGCGCAGGAATCCTTCCTTGTCGGCGTCGAGAATCGCCACCAGCGACACCTCGGGCAGGTCCAGGCCCTCGCGCAGCAGATTGATGCCGACGAGCACATCGTATTCGCCGAGTCGCAGCTGCCGCAGCAGCTCGACCCGGCGCAAGGTGTCGATCTCGGAGTGCAGGTAGCGCACCCGGACCCCCAGCCCGAGCAGATAATCGGTGAGATCCTCGGACATCTTCTTCGTGAGCGTGGTGACCAGCACGCGCTCGTCGCGTTCGGTGCGTTGCCTGATCTCGTGGATCAGATCGTCGATCTGGCCCTTCGTCGGCTTCACCACGACCTTGGGGTCGACCAAGCCGGTCGGCCGGATGACCTGCTCGACCACCTCACCGCCGGTCTGCCCGAGCTCGTAGGGGCCGGGGGTGGCCGACAGGTAGACCGTCTGCCCGATCCGATCGGCGAATTCCTCCCAGGTCAGCGGCCGGTTGTCCACCGCGGACGGCAATCGGAAGCCGTATTCCACCAGATTGCGCTTGCGCGACATGTCGCCTTCGTACATACCGCCGATCTGCGGAACGGTGTTGTGCGACTCGTCGATGACGAGCAGGAAGTCCTCCGGGAAGTAGTCCAGCAGCGTCGCGGGCGCCGAACCGGCCGGGCGGCCGTCGATGTGCCGCGAATAGTTCTCGATGCCGGAGCAGAACCCGACCTGACGGATCATCTCCAGGTCGTACTGGGTGCGCATGCGCAGCCGCTGCGCCTCGAGCAATTTGCCCTGGCGTTCCAGCTCGGCGAGCCGATCCTCGAGTTCGGCCTCGATGTCGCGCACCGCGCGCTCCATCCGATCCGGCCCGGCCACGTAGTGGGTGGCGGGGAAGATCCGCAGCATGTCCACCTGGCGGACCACGTCACCGGTGAGCGGGTGCAGGTAGTACAGCGCTTCTATCTCGTCACCGAAGAACTCGATGCGGACGGCCAGCTCCTCGTAGGACGGGATGATCTCCACGGTGTCGCCACGCACCCGGAACGAGCCGCGGGTGAACGCCATGTCGTTGCGGGTGTACTGCACGTCGACCAGCAGCCGCAGCAGCGCGTCCCGGTCGAGCTCGGTGCCGACCTGCAGTTGCACCGAGCGATCGAGATACGACTGCGGCGTGCCGAGGCCGTAGATGCACGACACCGAGGCGACCACCACCACATCGCGCCGGGACAGCAGGCTGGAGGTCGCCGAATGGCGCAGCCGCTCGACATCGTCGTTGATCGAGCTGTCCTTCTCGATGTAGGTGTCGGTCTGCGCGATGTACGCCTCGGGTTGGTAGTAGTCGTAGTAGGAGACGAAGTACTCGACGGCGTTGTGCGGGAGCATCTCGCGCAGTTCGTTGGCCAGCTGGGCGGCGAGCGTCTTGTTCGGCGCCATCACCAGCGCGGGCCGCTGCAACCGCTCGATCAGCCAGGCCGTGGTGGCCGACTTTCCGGTACCGGTGGCGCCGAGCAGCACCACGTCGCGCTCCCCCGCTTTGATCCTGCGCTCCAATTCGGCGATCGCGGCGGGCTGGTCTCCCGCGGGCTGGTGCTCGCTGACCACCTCGAACCGGCCGCCGACGCGCTCGATCTCGCCGACGGGGCGGAACTCCGAGTGCGCGAGCGGCTGCTCGGCCGCCCTGTCCTCGAAGCCCTCCGCCGGAATCTCGGTTGCGAATGCCATGCTCACCAGCGTAGGCGCACCCACCGACAGCTTTCCCGGGGTGGCGGGCGGCCCGATTCCGGCGATTTCACGGGACCGAACCCATCATGTGAAGCTGGTCACACTCGGAGTGGACGGTATCTACCGGCCGCCAGACGCGAGAACCGGGGATAAGTCTGCGCCTACCCGGAAAACCTGATGCCACCCCGAAACAAAGCGATACGCGAGGGCGCGTCGTGGGTACACCGATTTCGAGTCTTACCAACCATTTTCGACGAAACGCTGCGGGCGTACTCCCGATCACTCACGGTGGCAGGGGGTTACCGGAAGCGGACGCGTTGCCGCTGCCGCGCCTGCGGCCTCACAGCCGCGCCGAGCCCGCTCGGCGCATTCGGTTACATGTCCGAAATGTCCATTGCCGCAATAGGTTTCGTGTTCGAGAACAGCTTATCTCGAACCGCGCGGTGGCCCCGCGCCAGGTGTAACCTGATCTGGTTGTTCGGACGTGAGGACAAGAGCCCATGAGCGGTCTGATTCCATTGCTCGTCGCCGTGCCGGCCGTGACCGGCCTCGCCGGGTACGTCGCCAGAGACATCCGCGCGGCGGTTCCCTCCGTCGGTAGCGGCGCCGCCACGGCCGCCCCACCGGGGCCACTCGCCGCGGCCGCCCCGGCGCCACACCGGCCCAGGGTGGAATTCTTCAATCTGGCCGAACTCACCAATACCGACGCCAAGGGCTTCGTCCGCCCGGTCGAGCGTTTCCACGTCGAGCCGTGGGGCCTGTACATGGCGCGCCCGGTCGCCGGACCGGACTCGCACTACCTCGAATCCTGGTTGCTGCCGGGACTCTCGTTGCGCGCGACGCTGACGCGGACCAACCCGGCACACCATCGCGAACGCGTCTATCGCCTCGACATCGGGGAGTTCACCCGAGTCGGCCCGAAGCGCTGGAAGGCCGTCGACCACTACCTCGACATCGCCGTGCGCCCGCGCCGCACCGCGGAACTGCTCGGGGTCGACGAGCTGCTGGCCGCGCATGCCGCCGGGCTGGTCGACACGGCACAGGCGCACCGAGCGTTCGAGCGGGCCACGGCGGTGCTGGACGGGCTGGCCGCGCACGACCACTGCGTGGAGGAGTGGCTGGCCACCCACGGCATCACGCTCACCTGGATGTAGCCCGCCGATCACTCCATCGACTCGACGGGTCGAGAACGACGGTAGATTCTTGATGCATGACGCAGGCACCTATCGTCGACGTGCACCGCCCGAAGGTCGAGTACTTCAACATCGCGGATCTGACGAACACGGATCCGAAAGGCTTCGTGCGCCCGGTCGAGAAGTACCGCGTCGAGCCGTGGGGCCTGTACATGGCGCGCACGTCGGACCATCCGCAGTTCCACTACATCGAGTCCTGGCTGCTGCCGAAGCTGCACCTGCGCGCGACGGTCTTCCACTACCTGCCGGCGCATCGGCGCGACCAGGACTACTACCTCGACGTCGGTGATTTCACGGCGGTCGCCCCGAAGAAGTGGAAGGCCGTCGATCACTATCTCGACATCATCGTGCGCTCCTCGCGCGACACCCAGCTGCTCGACGTCGACGAGCTGATCGCCGCGCACGCGGCCGGACTGATCACCCTCGCCGACGCCGAGGCCGCCGTGCAGCACGCGACCGCCGCCATCGACGGCATCGCCGCCAACGGCCACACCTTCGAGGGCTGGCTGGAGACCATGGACATCACCTTGACCTGGCTGTAGTCCCCTGCGGGACGCTGCCCGCGCCGGTTGGGACGTTCGTCGGGCCTAGGGCGCCGACGTGTCCCGCCAAGCAAGAGCCCTGGCATAGGCGGCGTCGAACCACGGTTCCTTGACGCCGAGGTAGGCGGCGGTCGCCTCCGCGCCCGTCAGCCCCGCCGCCTCGGCTTCGCCCTCGCGCTTGACGGCGAGGTACTCCGCGCGCGCCTCGTCGTCCGCGCGCAGCCAATCCCGCAGCAGCAGCGCGTACTGCTGCCCGGGTGATCCCTCGGCGCGCACGTGCACGTTGGCCAACCGGCCCGGGTCGGCGTTCTGGTGGAAACGTTTGGTCCACAGCGCGGTGTCGACCCCCGCGGTGTCCTGCGGTGTCGGCTTGGGATTGTCCTGGGTGGCCTCCGGCCGCACCGGGAATCCGGCCGCGCCGAGGGCGTCGCGCAAACCGTCGGCGGCCGCCAGATCGGCGACCGTGATCTGCAGATCGATCACGTCCTTCGCGGGCAACCCCGGTATCGAGGTGGACCCGACGTGGTCGATGCGCGACGCGGCGCTGCCGCAGGCGACCCACAACCGGGCGATCAGCCGCTGCGCCTGCGCGGGCCAGGCCGGATCGGCGGGCACGAGCCGGATGCCGTCGCGGCGGGCGGGTGTCCCGGCACGCAGGTTGCGCTCGAACGGCACCAAACGCTCGGCCCACAGCCTACGCACCTCGGCCTCGACTACACCGGGTGCGCCGCTGTTGTCCAGCAACACATCGGCAACGGCTCGGCGTTGTTCATCGGTGGCCTGGGCCGAGATACGCGCCCGCGCATCGGATTCGGCCACGCCGCGGAATTCCACCAGGCGGCGAATACGCGTTTCGGCGTCGACGTCGACGATGAGCACGAGATTCATCAGCGGCGCGAGGCCGTTTTCCACCAGAAGCGGAATATCCTGCACCACAATGGCGTCCGCGGGCGCGGCCGCGATCAATTCCGCGGTGCGCTTTCCCACGAGCGGGTGGGTGATCGAATTCAGTTTCGCGCGCGCCGCGTCGTCACCGAAGGCCTTGGCCGCCAGGGCAGGCCGGTCGAGGCTGCCGTCCGCGGCGAGAATGTCGGCGCCGAACGCCTCGACCAGAGCGGCCAGCCCCTCGGTGCCCGGTTCGACCACCTCCCGGGCGATCAGGTCGGAGTCGATGACCACCGCGCCCAGGTCGGCGAGTGCCCGGGCCACCGTCGACTTCCCCGCGCCCATGCCTCCGGTGAGGCCGATTCGTAACATTCGACCAGTCTCGCATCCGGCCCGCGCGCGGGCATCCGCCGCCCCGATCGGGTCCCGACCCGCGGGAACCGACGACCCGGTCGATTACCCGAGGGGCTCGCGCATTCCACCACCGGTGGCGCCATTTGCCCGATCCGTGACTGTGCCGAGACCGATTCGCAACAATTCCGGATGTTTAGGGTTCGGCCTCCGCGACTTTCCGACACGCCGAGGCAATTACTCGGGCAAAATACTCTGCCCCGCAGTTTCGTTCCGCTAATCTTCGCCGTGGCGATCCAGGCCGACACCAGCGAAGCAAAGGAACACCATTGGGCACCAGAATCAACCAGACGGGTCGCCACCGCCTGGGCATGGCGGGGCGAGTGCACTGCATTCACATCCCTGCTGTCGCGGCGGCGCTCGCCGAGCACCGCCGCTCTTGGTTCACCGCGTTCATCAGTCCCGCGCGGCACAGTTTCGCTGCCATGCGGAACCGTCCGGCCGCACCCGCGGTCCGGTGGGTACCTGCTACCGCAAGCTGAACCCGAGTTCGAAGTGGCCCAGCCTCTCGCCAAGGCTGGGCCACTGTTTTGCGTGCGCGGAGCACGGTCGGGAATGAAGCAGAGCACCGTCCGACATCACGTTCGTCGGTCGGCGAAATTTCACCGAAAAATTCCCATGACCGAGCGACGAGCACGCAGGGTACCGCAATGGTGGCCGGACTACGCGGGCGCTCGATTCCATTTCGGACGACAATCGCCGCGGGCGAGATAGTTCCCGCACCCCCCGGGACGATTTTCTCGCTAATCGCGGTACCGCGCGAAAGACCACGAAACAGTGGCATCCCCGTTCGCCATTTCGATGTGCCGTGTTTCGCATACCGCGTACGAGCATGAGCTGCCGAGTCGTCGAGGACCCCGGCATACACCGATGACGGCAAATCTCTGGACACGGCCACCGATCCGAGTTCATTTCCGCCCTACTCGGCGACCGGACGCTGGGACGCTTCTCCTCCAGTGACCGCCCAGCGGCGCACAGACCGACCGACTCAGCCGGTTGTCACCCGTCGCAGCAGCCCGTACAACTGCTTGCGCTCCGCCTCGTCGAGCACGGCCAGCGCGGGAACGTCGCCGAACACCTCCCGGTCGAGCGTTTTCCGCAGCTCCTCCCCCCCGGTCGGTGAGCGTCAACAGACGCGCACGGCGATCGGACGGGTGAATCTCCTTGCGCACCAGGCCCAGCGCCTCCAGACGATCCACCACGCTCGCGGTATTCGACAGGTCGGCACCCAGCTGGGTGACCCCGCGCCCTCGAGGCGCCGAATGTTCGCCGGAGGGCGGAAAGCCGATGACGAGGCATCCAGGGGAAGCCTCGTCGAAGGTGCGCTACCGGCGCGACTCTCGGATCACGCCACCGTCGAGTGCAGCTGACGAGGAGGATTCGGCAGACCCAAGGCGGTGTTGAGCCGGTAGGCCCCGCCCAGGCCGTGGAAGATCGCCATACTCAGGCCGCCCAGGCCGATCCCGACTGCGCCGGCCCAGGGATGACTCGGCAGGTCGGCCCAGGACGCGATCATCGCCGTCAGCAGCAGCCCGAGGAACCCGGCCACGGCGTTGCGGACCGGCGCGTTACCCGTCACGTTCGGGAACTCCTCCCCCATCATGCCTTTCACGAAGTGCGGAACGGCGTTCACCCCGAGGATCCCGGCGACCAGCGACAGGGCGACGGTGGACCACATCGGAACCACCTCACTTTCCACTTCAGTCAACAGTTGTAGACCGAAACCTACCGCCGCGTGGCTATTGAGTCAACAGACGTAGACTGAATTCATGGATTCGACCCCCACGCGCGCTCAGCAACGCCGGAATACCGAGAACCGGATCCTGGCGGCGGCGGGCCGGTTGTTCGCGGAGATCGGATACGACCGGACGACCATCCGTGCCGTCGCGACGGAGGCGGACACCGACCCCAGCCTGGTGATGCGCTATTTCGGGTCCAAGGAGAATCTGTTCGCGCGCGTCGCGGTCTTCGCCGACGACCACCCGATCACCGGTACGCCGGAGCAGGTGGCCGAGCTCCTGCTCGACGCGCTCGCCATCAAACTCGCCGACCGGCCGGTCAACACCCTGGCGGCGATCCGCTCGATGCTCACCGTCCCGGAGGCCGCCGACGAAGTGCGCGCGGCCATGACCGCGCGCCAGCGCGAAGCGGCGGGGCAGCTCGCCGACGAGGAGGCGGACCTGCGCGCCGGGTTGCTCGGAGCCCTGACCATCGGTGTGGTGATCGGCCGCCACCTGCTCGAACTCGACGGGCTGCGCGACGCGCCGCCGCAACGGATCATCGCTTTGCTGCGGAACGCTTTTCACGACATCGCGCACGGCCCCACCGAACCGGAGTCGCTCGCGACGGCACCGCAGGTCAGCTAGGTCACCGGTCCCCTTCGAGAGCCGCTTCGGAGGCTCCACGGACCCGCCCGCACCCTCGGTTCACTCAAAGCCCGAGCGAGCGGACCAGGTCGCGCATTTCGGCGCGGAAAAGCTTTGCCGGGTCCTGGGATTGCGGGCGCAGATGGCCGTACACCTCGAGCGCGATCGGTCCGTGCATCCGGCCCCACATACGCAGCGCGAGGGCGAGTGCATCGGGAGGCAACTCCGGAAAGCCGGAGCGAACATGCGCGACCAGATCCGGGTCGAAGTCCGACCAGGCGCAGTCGTCGGCCGCCTGTGTCGCCGCGGCGTGGGGCCACGCGGCGGCCGCGAGACCGACCAGGCCGGTGCAGGCCCGCAATTCCGCCGCGGCGGCGGGTCCGCCGGGCGGCGGCCGATAGCCGGCGACCGGATCCCCGTAGATGAGCCGGAATTCGGCGGGCCGCTGCACCGCCCACGCGCGCACAGCCTCGGCCCAAGCCATGATGCGCCCGGCCGGATCCTCCACCGCCACGGCATCGCGCGCCGCTTCGAGCCGGTCGACCAGGGCGGTGTACACGTTCGAGATGAGAGCGGAGATCAGGTCGTCGCGGGTGGCGAAGTAGCCGTAGATCGCGCCCGCCGTCATGCCCATCTCGCGGGCGATGGCGCGCAACGAGATCGCGTCCGGCCCGCCCTCGGCGAGCAGCCGCATGGCGATCGTCTCGATATCCTCCAGCGTCTGGGTGCGCAGGCGCTCCCGGCGACTTCTCACGATCTCGGCCACGGTTGACACCCTACAGCGTTCGGCTACTATCTGCCGTATCTAAACTGAACGGCGTGTAGTAAATGAACAACGTTGAGGAGTGCTCGTGGATATCGGGGTTTTCGGGGCTACCGGCGTCATCGGTTCCCGCGTCGTCACCGAGGCAGTGCGGCGGGGCATCGGGTCAGCGCCTTCACGCGCGACGCGGCGCGCTTCCCGGCCCGGCGCGGGGAGGAGACGTGGGCGGTGGCCGATTGGCTGGACGCGGGCAGCATCGCGGATGCCATCGCCGGCCTCGACGTAGTTGTGAGCGCGGTGAACGCCGGGCGCGGCATCGCCGACACCATTGCCTCGGCCGACAACTTCGTGGTGGGCGCGCGGGCGATGGTCGCCGCGCTGGACCGGCAACCGCGCGTCCGGCTGATCGCCGTGGGCGGGGCGGGCAGCTTGGAGGTCACGCCGGGCACGCAATTGCTGGACACCGGTGCGCAATTCACCCGCACCCTCACCGAGGTCCTCGACGTCCCCGCGGAGTACGCCCAGGTGGTACGCGCGCTACGCGACGCCTTGAACATCTACCGGCTGTCCAACCGCAATTGGACCTACCTGAGCCCCTCCTCGGGGCGGATCAATCCCGGTGAGCGCACCGGCCGCTTCCGGATCGGCGGCGATCAGCTCTTGGTCGGAGGCCCCGACATCTCCGCCGAAGACGTGGCCGTCGCGATCCTCGACGAAGCCGAACTGCCGCGTTTCGTGCAGCGCCGCTTCACCGTCGGCTACTGAGCGGACGGTTCCTACGCCGTTTCTGTCGGACCCCTGCGGCACAATAAACAGTGTCGGACGTCGATCTGGTTGCCACGCAATGTAATCCGCAACCCGAGAGATAGGGGCCCCCATGCCCGACGTCCAAGCTTCGACGCCCGACCCACGCGCCGTGGACCACGAGGAACTCGTGGCATTCGCGGCCGAGATCGAGCGGCACCGGTCTCTGCTGCGCCACGCCGCGGAGGATTATCGGTGGCGCGTGGCCCAGCGGATCGAGCACTTGGACCCGTCGGACCAAGAGCCGTTCCTGCGGCAGGCGGAGCAATTCGTCGAGTCGCTGATGATCGACCCTACCCGGCACAGCACGCTGGATCTGGATGCCTACCGAGCCATCCGCGACGGCGTACCCGTGCGATTCGACGCCGAACGCCGGGCCTACGTGTTGCGTCGTCCGGAGCGGGATCCGCTGGTGATCCGCCCCGGATTGCCGGAGCATCGGCTGGGCGTCATCGCCCGGCTGGCCTCGCTCGGGTTGCGGCTGGAGCAAATTCAAGTCGTCGCGCTCACCACCGCGCAGATGGTCGCGCCACATGAGGCGGCGCGGCGGCCCGCCCACGCGCCACAAGTCAAACGCGGCACCACGAAACCTTCGCGCCGCGAAAACGTCTGAGGGCGTCAGCGAAAACGCCTGTGCCCCAACCGGATTCCGGTTGGGGCACAGGCGTTCGGACTATTGCCTATCAGGCGTTGCCGGACAGCTTCTCACGCAGAGCCGCCAGCTGGGCGTCGCTCGCCAGCGAACCACCGGCGGACTCGGCCTGGCGCTCGGAGGACTGCGAACCGCTCTCGGAGGAGTAGTTCGACGCGCCGCCGCCGTTCGCGGCCTCGGCCGCGGCGTCGGCCGCCATCTTCTCCATCTGCGCGGTGTGCATCTTGTGGCGACGCTCCGCCTCGGCGTAGCGGCCTTCCCACTCTTCGCGCTGCTTGTCGAAGCCCTCGAGCCACTCGTTGGTGTCGGGATCGAAGCCCTCGGGGAAGATGTAGTTGCCCTGCTCGTCGTAGCTGTCGGCCATGCCGTACTTCGACGGGTCGAACTCGGCGTGGTAGTCCTCGTTGGCCTGCTTGAGGCTCAGCGAGATCCGGCGACGCTCCAGGTCGATGTCGATGACCTTGACCATCGCGTCGTCGCCGACCGCCACGACCTGGTCCGGCACCTCGACGTGGCGCTCGGCCAGCTCGGAGATGTGCACCAGGCCCTCGATGCCCTCCTCGACGCGGACGAACGCGCCGAACGGAACGAGCTTGGTGACCTTGCCCGGCACGATCTGGCCGATCGCGTGGGTGCGGGCGAACTGACGCCACGGGTCTTCCTGGGTCGCCTTGAGCGACAGCGAGACACGCTCGCGGTCCAGATCGACGTCGAGAACCTCGACGGTGACCTCGTTGCCGACCTCGACGACCTCGGACGGGTGGTCGATGTGCTTCCAGGACAGCTCGGAGACGTGCACCAGACCGTCCACGCCGCCCAGGTCGACGAAGGCGCCGAAGTTGACGATCGAGGAGACCACACCCTTGCGGACCTGGCCCTTCTGCAGCTGGTGCAGGAACTCGCTGCGGACCTCGGACTGGGTCTGCTCCAGCCAGGCGCGGCGGGACAGCACGACGTTGTTGCGGTTCTTGTCCAGCTCGATGATCTTGGCCTCGATCTCCTTGCCGACGTACGGCTGGAGATCGCGGACCCGGCGCATCTCGACCAGCGACGCGGGCAGGAATCCGCGCAGGCCGATGTCGAGGATCAGGCCGCCCTTGACGACCTCGATGACGGTGCCCTTGACGGCCTCGTCCTTCTCCTTGAGCTCCTCGATGGTGCCCCACGCACGCTCGTACTGCGCCCGCTTCTTCGACAGGATCAGGCGGCCTTCCTTGTCCTCCTTCGTGAGAACAAGGGCCTCGACCTCATCACCCACGGAAACGACCTCATTGGGGTCGACATCGTGCTTGATGGAGAGTTCGCGAGAGGGGATGACGCCTTCGGTCTTGTAACCGATGTCGAGCAGGACCTCGTCGCGATCGACCTTGACGATGGTTCCTTCGACGATGTCGCCGTCGTTGAAGTACTTGATCGTGGCGTCGATGGCGGCGAGGAAATCCTCGGCGGAGCCGATGTCGTTGACGGCTACCTGCGGCGAGGTGACGGTGGTGGGCATATGTCGGTTTGCTCCGGACGGATTGTGGTCGGTTGCGGACATTGGAACTTTCGGTACGCTGCGATCTCACCGCGAGGTGTGAAGACGGACACTTAGGAACGTACCGCACGTGACGCGCGTGAAACTCAGCACGGGTTGAACTTCGGTACGGTTGTACGGAAGACACTCGCGCGTTCAGCGTACGCGACCTCGGTCCGGGCGGGCAAACCGTCGGGTCGCCACGCCGATAGTCTGATCGGCGTGTCGGAAGATCGCCATGCGCAAGCAAACGCACTGCTCGGAACGACGGGCATCGCGCGGACCCGGATCGGATCGGCGGCCAGCAAGCTGGCCAGCCGGCGGTGGTGGGACGCCGACGCCGCCCAATACCACGAGACGCACGCGGAGTTCCTCGGCGTGGACTCCCCCGGCGGCGAGTTCGTGTGGTGCCCGGAGGGCCTGCACGAGGGCGACATGCGATTCCTCGGCGACGTCACCGGCAAGCTGGTGCTGGAGATCGGCTGCGGCTCGGCCCCGTGCGCTCGCTGGCTGGCCGGGCAGGGCGCGCGGCCGGTCGGGCTCGATCTGTCGCGCGGCATGCTGGAGCGGGGCTTGGCGGTGATGGCGCGCGGCGGCCCTCGGGTGCCGCTGGTGCAGGCGGACGCCGAGGCTCTTCCGTTCGCGGACGCGTCGTTCGATCTGGCCTGCTCGGCGTTCGGCGCCGTGCCGTTCGTCGCCGACTCCGCGCTGGTGATGCGGGAAGTCGGGCGGGTGCTGCGGCCGGGCGGGCGCTGGGTCTTCTCGGTGAACCACCCGATGCGCTGGATCTTCCCGGACGATCCCGGGCCGGCGGGCCTGACCGCCACTATCCCGTACTTCGACCGCACCCCTTACGTGGAGGTCGACGGCGACGACGTGCCCACCTACGTCGAGCACCACCGGACGATCGGCGACCGGGTCCGGGAGATCGTCGCCGCGGGACTGATGGTGGAGGACATCGTCGAGCCGGAATGGCCGGAATGGCTCGACCGGGAATGGGGACAGTGGAGCCCGCTGCGCGGCGAACTGTTCCCCGGCACGGCGATCTTCGTCACGAGGAAGCCCGGACGGTGAGGCGGCGGTCGTCGACCAGTTCGAGAATGGAGACCTCGTGGCTGACCAGTAGTATCTGCGTCGCCGGCAGGTCGATGAGCTTGCGCAATCCGTCCCGGAAGGCTTCGGCCTCCGCCACGGTGCCGAAGTCCAGCTCGACCAGCACCCGGTTGGGGTTGTGCGTGAATCGCGCCACGCGGCAGTTGCGGGCTCCCGCCTCCGCGAAGTACTGCTCGAGACCGTCGAACGCAGGCTTCCACGTGTCGTAGTCGCGCACGGTGTCGTCGATGTGCACAATCGTGGTCATCATTGCCCCTTTCGGTGATTGCCCCTTCCGGCGCGGACAGCAGGACAGTCGCTGACACCTAGCCAGTCTTCGCGCCATGGGGCCGGGGCACCATCTCTGATCGGTATCGAGGTCGTGTCACTGCGACTTCGGTTTGCGCCCGGCCTGCTCCAGCGCGAGACGCAGCGCGTACTCGATCTGGGCGTTGATACTGCGCAGGTCGTCGGCCGCCCACTTCGCGATGGCGTCGTGGACGGCCGGGTCCAGGCGTAGCAGCAGCTTCTTGCGCTCAGCCATGGGCCGCCCGCCTCACGAGTACAGCGAACCGGCGTTGACGACGGGCTGGGTGGCGCGATCACCGCACAGCACGACGAGCAGGTTCGACACCATCGCCGCCTTGCGTTCCTCGTCCAGTTCCACCACGCCCTGCTGGGCGAGCCGCTCCAGCGCCAGGCCGACCATGCCGACGGCGCCCTCGACGATCCGGGTCCGCGCGGCGACCACCTGGGCGGCCTGCTGGCGCACCAGCATGGCCTGGGCGATCTCAGGCGCGTAGGCGAGGTGGGTGATCCGCGCCTCCAGGACTTCGATACCCGCCATCTCGGTGCGATCACGCAGTTCGACGGTCAACTCCTCGGCCACTTCGGCGCCGTCACGCAGGCTGGTGCGGTCCGCTTCGTGCGCGTCGTAGGGATGCGTCGTGGCGAGGTGCCGGACGGCCGCCTCGGACTGGGTCTCGACGTACTCCTCGTAGTCGTCGACGGCGAAGGCGGCCTTGAAGCTGTCCACCACCCGGTAGACGACCACCGCGGCGATCTCCACCGGGTTGCCGTCGGCGTCGTTGACCTTGAGCTTCTGGGTCTCGAAGTTCCGCACGCGCAGCGAGATGCTCTTGCGATCGGTCAGCGGGAGCACCGAGAAGAAGCCCGGCTCGCTCACCGAGCCGATGTAGCGGCCGAAGAATTGCACCACTTTGGCCTCGTTCGGGTTCACCACGGTCAAGCCGGTCGCCGCCAGCAGCAAGACGACGACCACGACGATCGCCGCCACCGCGCCGACCACGGCGACGGCGTTGTCGTGCCGGGCGCCCACGACGAAGCCGAGCACCGCGGCGCCGCCGAACAAGAGGGTGAGCGCGAACCACCCCAGCAGCACCAGGAAACCGTTGACGTGGAACGCGGATCGAAACTGCATGACATCCTCCGAATATCAAAGTGATATCACGAAGATAGCATGACGCCGCCGCGCCACACCAGGCGCGGCGGCGGGAGATCACCCGGCGTTCGGCCGGATGTTGCGGTTGAAGCGGAACAGGTTGCGTGGATCGTGCCGGGCCTTGAGCGCGGTCAGCCGGGCGTAGGTGCCCGGCCGATAACCCGCGCGGGTCTGCGCCTCGTCCGCGTCGGCGCCCGCGCCGTAGAGAAAATTGAGGCTGTGGCCCAGCGTCCACGGCGTCAGCGCGGCACGGATGCCGGCTCGGGCCGCGGCGCCCTCCGGGCCGGTGATGATCCGCACGATGTAGGCGGCGTCGCGATGGTCCACCGCGATTCCGGCGTCGCTCGCACGAGCCAGCGCGCCACCGAGGTGACGGACGTCGACAACCGCTCCGGCGCCGGATTCCGGCCCCGCGACCTCGAGCAACGCCGCGGCCGTCTCCTCGGTGAACTCGCCGAGCAGTGCGTTGGTGGCGGCGTAGGCATGCGGATGGTCGGGGTCGCTGTGAATGGTGTGCGACTCGGTGTACGGCATCGCGCGCAGGTCGTCCCGCAGTCGTTCCCCGACCGCCCGCAGCGGTGCGACCAGACGTTCGCCTTCCTCGGCGAGACCGCTGTACGCGATGCGGATCGAGGCGACGTACCGCCCGCGCATCGGTGCGGGTACCTGCGGGATGTCCGGGAAGGCGAGCATGCTCACCGTCGAGGTCAGTTCTTCCGGCACGGTCGCGGTCCAGCGCCGCCACGCCTCCAGCGCCCGCTCGACCAGTGGCGTGTCGAACACGAGCTGTCCGCCGTACACCGTCGTGACCGGGACCAGCCCGACCTCCAGCGCCGTCACCACGCCGAAGTTGCCTCCGCTGCCGAGGACGGCGCCGAACAGCTCGTCGTCCGGTGTCAGCGTGCGCACCCGGCCGTCGGCGGTGACCAGCTCGATCGTCCGCACGTGCTCGGCGGCGTACCCGAACTGCCGCGCGAGCAGCCCGACTCCCCCGCCGAGCAGGTAGCCCACCACACCTACCGACGGCGACGAACCGTTCAACGGCGCGAGCCCGTGCTCGGCCGCGGCCTCGACCAGCGCGCCCGCGCGCACCCCCGCGCCGACCTGCGCGGTCCGGCGGGCCGGATCGATCCGGATGCCGGTCATCCGCCGCGTGCTGATCAGCACGCCGCCGTCCGTGGCGACGGACAGGCCGTGGCCGGTGGCCTGCACGGCGATCGGCAGCTCGCGGCGCGCGGCGTACTCCACGGCGGCGCGCACGTCCTCGGCGTGCACGGCGCCGACGATCAACCCCGGCCGGTGCGTGTAGGCGGTCTGGAACCCGGCGATCTCCGCGTCATAGCCCTCGTCGCCCGGACGGAAGACCCGGCCGGTGAAGATGTTGTTTCCCATGACTTCGACCCTGCTGCACGAGCAGGAAGAAGTAAAACAGATAGTTCTTCTTGTTCCTATAATGGTTGCTTATGGAATTGCGGCAGCTGCGTTACTTCGTCACGGTCGTCCAGGAGGCGAGCTTCACTCGCGCGGCGGCTCGGCTGCACCTGGCCCAGCCGGGGCTCAGCGCGCAGATCCGGCAATTGGAGCGCGAACTCGGCCACCCACTGCTGGACCGTGGCGGGCGCACGGTCACTCCGACCGAGGTCGGCGCCGCCGTCCTGCCGCACGCGCGGGCGGCGCTGGCCGCCACCGAGCGGATCACCCACACGACGGAGGAGTTCACCGGCTTGCTGCGGGGTCAGGTCCGGGTCGGGCTGATCTCCGGGGCGGCGGTCGAGGAATTCGACGTCGCCGCCGTGCTCGCCGATTTCCACCACGACCACCCGCAGATCGGTATCAGCCTGACCGAGGACACCTCCGAGCGGATGCTCGCCGCGCTCGGCCGCGGTGAGCTGGATATGGCCCTGGTCGGGATGACCGGCGCGGAACTCGACCCGGCCATCGGCATCGAAGTGGTGCTGGAGACGGCGGTGGTGGCCGCGGTGGCCGCGGCGGATCCCGGCTACGGCGACGAGGTCGCGCTCACCGGGCTGCGGGATCGCCCGCTGATCTGCCTCACGCCGGGCACCGGCATTCGCGGCGTCTTCGAGCGAGCTTGCGCGGCGGCCGGATTCGAGCCCGGCATCGCCTACGAGGCTGCGGCGCCCGCCCTGCTGCTGCGCCTCGCCGCACGCGGTCTCGGCGTCGCCGTCGTACCCGAACTCACCCCCGAGGAGGCCGCGGCTTTCGGGCTGCGGACCGTCCGCATCGTCGAGCCGGAACTGCGCGGGCGCCTGGCGCTGGCCTGGCGCACCGACCGTCCCGCGAGCCCGGCGGCCAAAGTCCTGCTCGGGCAGCTGCGCATCGCCCTGCGCGCCGACGCGTGAGTCGGCTCAGAGCAGGCGCGAAAGGAACGCCTTGGTGCGCTCGTGCCGCGGATCGGCCAGCAGTTCCCTGGGCGCTCCCGCCTCCACGACCACCCCGCCGTCCATGAAGACCAGCTGATCGGCGACCTCCCGCGCGAAGCCCATCTCGTGGGTCACCACGACCATCGTCATGCCCGAGCGAGCGAGTTCCCGCATGACCGTGAGGACCTCCCCGACCAGCTCCGGATCCAGCGCGGAGGTCGGCTCGTCGAACAGCATGAGCTTGGGGTCCATGGCCAGCGCACGGGCGATCGCCACGCGCTGCTGCTGACCGCCGGACAGCTGCGCCGGGTAGGCGTTCGCCTTGTCCGCCAGGCCGACCCGGTCCAGCAGTTCCCTCGCCCTGGTCACCGCGTCCGCCTTGCGCAGCTTCTTCACCTGGGTGGGCGCCTCGATGACGTTCTCCAGCGCGGTCCGGTGCGGGAACAGGTTGAAGTGCTGGAACACCATGCCGATCTCGCGGCGCTGCTTGGCCGCGTCGCGCGGGTGCATCTCGTAGAGCCTGCCGTTCTTCTCCCGGTAGCCCACGATCTCGCCGTCGACGTAGAGCCGGCCCGCGTTCACCTGTTCCAGGTGATTGATGCAGCGCAGGAAGGTGGACTTGCCCGAGCCGGACGGACCGATCAGGCACATCACCTCGCCGCGCCCCACTTCGAGGGAAACGCCCTTGAGTACCTGGAGCGCGCCGAAGTTCTTGCAGACCCGGTCCGCGACGATCATCGCGGGGGCGGTGGCCTTCTCGACATCCACGCTCATTTCGCCTTCTCCCCATGCTGCGCGTCGGCGAGTTGCTGTAGCTGTTTGGCGGTCAGCCGGCGGGAGACGCCGCGCGAGTAGTAGCGCTCCAAGTAGTACTGCCCGACCATGAGCACACTCGTGATGGCCAAGTACCAGGTGGCGGCGACCAGCAGCAGCGGGATGGGCTGGAAGTTCACGCCGTAGATGTCGCGCGCCCGGCCGAACAGATCGGTGCTCAGCGGGATACCGGTGACCAGCGAGGTGGTCTTCAGCATGCCGATGAGCTCGTTGCCGGTCGGCGGGATGATCACGCGCATGGCCTGCGGCAGCACCGTGCGGCGCATGGTCTGGCTCCAGGACATGCCGAGCGCGAACGACGCCTCCCGCTGCCCCTCACCGACGGAATTGATTCCGGCCCGGACGATTTCGGCCATGTAGGCGGCTTCGTTGAGACCGAGGCCGAGCACCGCGAAGGCGAACGCGGCCTGCAGGTGCTGCACGTCGAGCTGGAAGAACTGCGGCCCGAACGGGATGCCCAGGTGGATCTGCCGGTACAGCGAGGGGACCAACCCCCAGAACACCAGCTGCACGAACACCGGGGTGCCGCGGAAGATCCAGAGATACACCCAGGCCGTGCTCCGCAACACCGGATTCGGTGACAGCCGCATGACGGCGAGTGTCGTCCCGAGCGCGACCGCGATCGCCATCGCGCACACGGTCAGTTCCAGCGTCACGATGGCGCCCGCGGTGATCCGGGTGTCGAACAGGTATTTCCCGTAGGTATCCCAGCGATAGGCCGGGTTCGTCGCGGCGCCGTAGACGAACAGCGCCACCAAGACGAGGATGACCGCCGCCGCTATCCAGCGCCCCGGCCTGCGCAGCGGAACCGCTTTGATCGGCTCCGGCTCCCGCGCCTGGTCCGCTCCGCCGGGCCCGGGATCGCCGGGCGCCGGCCGAGTGTCGTCGTCCGCCATCGATCAGCTCACAGCGCCGTTGACGAGGGACTTGGTGATGGCGCCTTCCTGGACACCCCAGTTCTTCGTGATCTCGACGTACTTGCCGGTGTCGATCAGGTGCTGAACCGCCTTCTGCAGCACGGCGGCCAGCGGCGCGCCCTTGGGCACCGCCCAGCCGTAGGGGGCGGAGTCGAACACCGGGCCCGCGTTCTCGATCTTGCCGCCGCTCTGCTTGATCGCGTACGCCGTCACCGGGGAGTCGGCCGACATGGCGTCGACCTGGCCGAGCACCAGCGCGTTGGTCGCGGCGCTCTGCTCGTCGAACGGCTTGATGTCGATGGCGGGTTTGCCCTCGGCGACGCACTTGGCGCTCTTGGCGGGCACCTCGTCGGTGTGCTCCACCGTGGTGGCCTGCACGGCGACCTTCTTGCCGCAGGCGTTCTCCGGGTCGACCGGCTTGCCCTTCTGCTGGGCCCACTGGACGCCCGCGTTGAAGTAGGTGGTGAAGTCGACCTGCTGCTCGCGTTCCTTGGAGTCGGTGATCGACGACATGCCCACGTCGTAGGTTCCGGCCTGGATCGAGGGGATGATCTTCTCGAAGGCCGACTCGACGTATTCGGCCTCGACGCCGAGCACGGAGGCGACCGCGTCCATCAGGTCCACGTCGAAGCCCACGATCCGGCCGCTGGCGTCCTTGTACTCGTTCGGCTGATAGGGGATGTTCACGCCGACGACGAGCTTGCCGGACTGCTTGATCTTGTCGGGGAGTTGCGCGGCGATCTCGTCGACTTTGTCCACCTGCACCTTGGCCGCCGAGGGGCCGGTGTCCTCGGTGTTCGTAGTACAGCCCGTCAGCACCACCGCACCCGCGGCGAGCACACCCATGGTGGCTCGCAGGGCGCGCCTGCCGAGAAACGAACGATCAGACACAACAGCCCTCCACATTTCGGCTCCACGAAACCCGGGCGTCACCACCCGTTTGGCAATCTAAGCGACCAGGGCGCTCCGCGCTGGACAGTAATGCAACAGCAACACGACCGGGCGCGCCGTCCGATGCCGGTTCACCGGCGGGACACCCTACCCTCCTGGTCGCTGACCTGCGAATTCAGGACCGGGCGCGGGCCGCGCGGAGCCCCGGGCGAGCGAACGCCGACGGCGTACGAACGACCGGCTCCGGCTACCGGCGGTGCACCCTGGCGCACACCTGCTCGGTGAACTCACCGGTGGAGGCGAGCCCTCCGAGGTCGGCGGTGGCGATGCCCGCCTCGAAGGTCGCGGCCACGGCCCGCTCGATGCGCTCACCCGCCCGCGCCAAGGTCCCCTCGGCGTCCCGGGTAGCCAACCAGCGCAACAGCATCGCCGACGACAACTGCAGCGCCGCCGGGTTCGCCCGGTTGTGCCCGGCCAGCGACGGCGCCGCGCCGTGCACCGCCTGGGCCATCGCCGTGGTAGCCGAACAGTTCAGCGACGCGGCCAGCCCGAGCGATCCGCTCAACTCCCCGGCCAGGTCGGACAGGATGTCACCGAACAGGTTCTCGGTGACCAGTACGTCGTAGTCGGCGGCGGCTCGGACCAGGTGCGCGGCCGCCGCGTCGACGTGTTCGTCGTCCACCTCGATCCCCGGGTACGCCCCGCCGACCTCGCGGCAGACGTCGCGGAACAGCCCCATCGTCAACGGCAGGACATTGGCCTTGTGCACGATGGTCACCCGCTTGCGCCGTGTCGCGGCCAGCCGGAACGCCTCGTGCGCGATCCGCTCGCAGGCCGCACGGGTCACCAGCCCCACCGACATCGCGACGTCAGGCGTCGGCCGGAACTCCCCCGACCCGGCGAACATGTTGCGGTCGGCGTAGAACCCTTCGCTGTTCTCCCGGACGATCACCAGGTCGATGTCCGGCGCCGCGGCGCGCACACCGGCGAAGGCCCGCGCGGGACGGATGTTGGCGTAGAGGCCGAAATGCTTGCGGATCAGGCCGCCGGGCGCGACGCGATGTTCGGCCGGATAGGACGCGTTGTCGTGCGGGCCGAGAATCCACGCGTCCACCCCGGCCAGCTCCTCGAGCGTCTGCTCGGGCAATGGGGTGCCGAACTCGGCGATGGCGCGGTGCCCCATGAGCAGCGGCACCCATTCGACCGGCGGGGCTCCCGCGGCGGCCAGCGCCTCGTCGACCACCTGCCCGGCCGCTCGCACCACCTCGGGGCCGATACCGTCGCCATCGATCAGGCCGAGCCGCAGCGCCCGGTTCCGGCGGGGTTGGTTCGCGTCGTTCACCGCAACATCCTCCCGCCGACGCGCCCGGCTGCCCGAAGCGGCCCGCGGACACGCCGATTGCGGTTACCTTCGGGGACCATGGTGCAGTCGGTCGAACTACTCCTCGACGAGGCCGCCGACGCCGAGATCCGCGGGCAGTGGCAACTGCTCGCGGAGGCCGGTGTGCGCAGCCTCGCCGCGCGCACCGACGAGTCCAATCGTCCGCACATCACCGCCGCGGTGGCAAAGCAGATCTGGCCGCGCATCGAGCAGGCGCTCGACGAGCAGATCTTCGCGCCGATCCCGGTACGGCTCGGTGGCGTGGTGGTCTTCGGTGCGCGCCGTTGCATCCTGGTGCGGCTGGTGGTGCCGACCGAGGCGCTGCTCACCCTGCACCGCCGGATCTTCCACACGATCTCCCCGTGCCCCGGCGTGCCCGCCAACGTGCAACCGGACGCGTGGACCCCGCACATCACCCTGGCCAGGCGGGTGCCGCCGCACCAACTCGGCGAGGCGATCCACGCCGTCGCCAGGGACCGGGATTTTCCGGCGACCGTGCTGGGTATCCGTCGATGGGACGGGGATCAGCGGCGCGAGTGGCCGGTCGGCCGGATCCGCCGTGGAAGATAACCGGAGCAGCCCGCGTTGTAGCAGGCACACCGAAACGAGAGGACGTCATGGCCACCCAGACGCTGACCCAGCAGAACTTCGACGAGGTAGTCACCGGAAACGACGTGGTACTCGTCGATTTCTGGGCCGATTGGTGCGGTCCGTGCAAGAGTTTCGCACCGACTTTCGAGGCCTCCTCCGCCAAGCACCCCGACGTGGTGCACGGAAAGGTCGACACCGAATCCGAGCAGGGCCTCGCGGCGGCCGCGAACATCCGCTCCATTCCGACGATCATGGCTTTCCGGGAGGGCGTGCTGGTGTTCGCGCAGCCCGGCGCGCTGCCGCCCGCGGCGCTCGAGGATCTGGTGAGCCAGGTCAAGGCGCTGGACATGGACGAGGTGCGCAAGCAGATCGCCGAGCAGCAGCAGGCCGCCGAGTAGCAGACCGACGGTGGACCACGCGGCGCGACAGGCCTTGCGCCGCAATGGTATTGATTCGGGCCCGGGTACGGACAGGCGAATGCGGCAGTCCGTATCCGGGCCCGCACCACGTCCGGCGCCGGTCAGCGTCCGACCGCGGGGCGACGTGCTGCCGCCCCGCGGTCGAACGCCGGATCTCAGGACACGCCGAGCAGGTTGACGCCCGCGATCATGGCGCGGACCGTCGACTCGGCGCCGTCGTCCGCGATCGCCGCGCCCCAGCCGCGCCTGCCGTTGCATTCGCACTGCACGAACGTGGCGGTGCCCTCGGCGGTGCGCCGCTGGTGGAATTGCAGGATCTCCACCGGATAGCCCTCCTCGTAGAGGGCCGAGGTCATCGCCGCGACGGGGCTGCCGGTGGCGATGACGGTCCGCAAATGGCCTGCGAACTCCAGCGTGGCGGTGAACTCCGCGGTCCTGGCGCCCGCGGGCGACCATTCGCCGAGGCGGATCGGACCGCCGTGCGCACAGTAGCGGCTGTGGAACTCCGCCGAGGTCAGCCCGGCCGCTTCGGCACGTAGGGCCTTGGGAGCGGCGGCGTGGAACAGGTCTGTATCAAGAGTCAGGATGGTCATTGAAAGTAGGTCTTCCCGAAGAATGTCGTGGCTCAGTTGACAGAGGGGACCAGCACTAACAAGTGGAAAAGCCCGCAGCGAGGGGGCCGGCCCGGATCAGACCCCGCTACGGCGGGCTACTACGAGAACTCGGGGACGCGGCGCCACCGTCGCGGTGAGCGGAAGTAGCTCGGCGCGAACCTCGGACTCGGAGGCGGTAGCCTGCGCAGCCACGGAGGGCCCGATGAGCGACGCCGAAAGCAGAGCGCTGTCGCGGTCTGCGACGGTGAGCGCTGCACTGCGGCGGTCGGCGGGATTCGGCACGGCATCGAGGATAGGGACATCGCGGCGCAATAGCAACCACATCCGATGCCCGATTTGTCTACTGACGAGTACCATCCCTGCAGTTCAGGACGTTGCGGCCGGTACGAGGGTAGCGTCGGTGACATGGGTCTCCTCGTGGCCATGACCATTCCAGGTCTGGCGGTGCTGCTCATCGTCCTGGCCTTCGCCGAAGTGGCCTGGAACAGGCTCACCGGCAGCCGAGCACTGCCCTGGACTCGCGCGCGGTCCGGCCGCCCCGTGGCCGCCGCGGGCTTCGAGGAGGTCACGGCAGTCTTCCAGGGCGGCAAACACCACGAGTTCGAGCAGCGCCTGACGACGCTGATGCACCGGGAGGACCCCTCCGACGGCGCGCCGCCGCGCGACGACGTGGACCTCACAGCGGGTTCGGCGCGCCTCGTTCCGCACCGGCTCCCGTGAAATACGCCGGAACACAGTGAGATCCGGGGAATCTCACCCGGACCTCACTGGCATAGTGGGAAATTCGCCTTACCGGCGAGCAAGGACCTCGTTCAGTTTGCCGGTGGCCACGTCGAACACGAAACCGCGGATCGAGTCCTTGTGCGGCACGAACGGACTGGCGACGATGCGCGCGATCGATTGGCGCACATCGGTTTCCAGGTCGGAGAACGACTCCGCCGACCACTCCGGCTTGATGCCGGTCTCCTCCTGGATGCTCGCCTTGAAGTCGTCGTCGGTGAAGGTGAGCATGCCGCAATCGGTGTGGTGGATCAGGATGATCTCCCTCGTCCCGAGCAGTCGCTGGCTGATCGCCAGCGAGCGGATCTCGTCGGAGGTGATCACGCCGCCCGCGTTGCGGATGACGTGCGCCTCGCCCTCGGCGAGGCCGAGCGCGCCGTAGACGTTCAGCCGCGCGTCCATGCACGCGACCACGGCAACGCCCTTCGAGGGCGGTAGCGGCAGCGGGCCTCGGAAGGTGCTCGCGTAGGCCGCGTTGTTCTCCAGGTACTCATCGGTGACAGTCATGGGCCATCCCCTGCGCTCGGTATGCGTGAATCCCTCGGTACGACCAGCCCCACGGTAGGTGGCCGCGCGGCACGGGACATCCGTCCCGTTCACCGTGATTCGTTTACTTGCACGCGGCGGCCCGATGGTAGCTCTCCGGATGCCGGATGCCGGGCCCCTGCGGTCGGGCCCGGCATGTCCTCCCGCGCCGCGCCGGTCAGTGCGCGGCGGAGTCCCAGCTGTGGCCGACGCCGACCGATACCTCCAGCGGCACGGAAAGGGCGATGGCGGCGGACATCTGCTCGCGTGCCAGCGCCTCGAGCGTCTCTCGTTCCCCGTCGGCGACCTCGAACAGCAGTTCGTCGTGGATCTGCAACAGCATCCTGGAGCGCAGCCCCGCCTCGCGCATCGCCCGGTGCACGTTGATCATCGCCACCTTGATGATGTCGGCCGCGGTGCCCTGGATCGGGGCGTTGAGCGCCATCCGCTCGGCCGATTCCCGGCGCTGCCGGTTGCTGGAGTCCAGATCGGGCAGGTAGCGGCGGCGGCCGAACAGCGTCTCGGTATAGCCGACCTTGCGCGCCTGCTCCACCACCTCGTAGAGGTAGTCGCGGATGCGGCCGAAGCGGGCGAAGTAGACCTCCATCTGCTCCTTCGCCTCGGTGGTGCTGATCTTCAGCTGCGCGGACAGGCCGTAGGAACTCAACCCGTAGGCCAGGCCGTAGGACATCGCCTTGATCCGGCGGCGCAGTTCCGGACTCACTTCGGAGATCGGGATGTCGAAGGCTTTGGATGCCACGAAGGTGTGCAGGTCCTCACCGGAGTTGAACGCCTCGATCAGCCCCTCGTCCCCGGACAGGTGCGCCATGATCCGCATCTCGATCTGGCTGTAGTCGGCGGTCATCAGCGACTGGTAGCCGGAGCCGACCACGAAGGTGTCGCGGATCTGCCTGCCGGTGTCGGTGCGGATCGGGATGTTCTGCAGATTCGGTTCGGTCGAGGACAGCCGCCCGGTGGCCGCGATCGTCTGGTTGAACGTGGTGTGGATGCGGCCGTCGTCGGCGACGCATTTGAGCAGTCCGTCGACGGTGACCTTGAGGCGGGTGGCGTCGCGGTGCCTGAGCAGATGCTCCAGGAACGGGTGCTGGGTCTTCTCGTACAGCGACTCCAGCGCGTCCGCGTCGGTGGTGTAGCCGGTCTTGGTGCGCTTGGTCTTCGGCATGTCCAGCTCGTCGAACAGCACCACCTGCAACTGCTTGGGCGAGCCGAGGTTGATCTGCTTGCCGATCACCTCGTAGGCCGCCTCCGCCGCCTCGGCCACCCGGTCGGCGAACTGCCGCTGCAGCGTCGCGAGCTGGTCGGTGTCCACCGCGATGCCCGCCTCTTCCAAGGTGGACAGCACGCCCAGCAGCGGCAGTTCCATCTCCGCCAGCAGCGGGGTGGCCTCGATCTGGGCCAGTTCCCCGTCGAGCGCGTCGGCCAGGTCCGCGACGGCACGCGCGCGCAGCATCTGCGCCCGCGCCAGCTCGGCGTCGACGGCGTCCTCTTCGTCGAGCAGCGACAGCTGCGCGGTCTCGCCGGTCTCGGCGCGCAACTCCCGGTGCAGGTAGCGCAGCGACAGGTCGTCGAGGTTGAACGTGCGCTGGCCCGGGCGAACCAGATACGCCGCCAGCGCGGTGTCGCTGGCCAGCCCGCCGAGGGTCCAGCCGCGGCCGCGCAGCGCGTGCACGGCGGCCTTGGCCTCGTGCAGCGCCTTCGGCACCGCCGGGTCGGCGAGCCAGGCGCCCAGCGCGGCCTCGTCCTCGGGGGTGAGCACGGTGACGTCGATGTAACCGCTCTCGCCGTCGCCCGCCGCGATGGCCAGCGCGCGGACGTCACCACCGGCCGGGGAGCCCGTGCCGAGAATCGAGACGCCGTGGCGCACACCGGCTTTCGCGTGCTCGCCGAGCCAGTCCGCGACCGCGCCGATCTCCAGCGCGCCGCCGCTGATCTCGAATCCCGCCTCCGCCTCCGGCTCCGGCGGCGCCAGCGTCTCGAACAGCCGGTCGCGCAGCACGCGGAATTCGAGGTCGTCGAACAGCTGATGGATCTTCTCGCGATCCCACGGCCCCTGCGCCAGCTGGTCGGGGGTGTAGGGCAGCGGCACGTCCCGCATCAGCTCGGTGAGCTGCCGGTTGAGCACCACGCTGCTCAGGTTCGCCCGCAGCGCGTCACCGACCTTGCCCTTCACCTGATCGACCTTCTCGACCAAGGTGTTCAGGTCGCCGTACTCGCGGATCCACTTGGCGGCGGTCTTCTCCCCCACGCCCGGGATGCCGGGCAGGTTGTCGCTCGGGTCGCCGCGCAGCGCCGCGTAATCGGGGTACTGGTTGGGCGTGAGGCCGTATTTCGCCATCACCTCGTCCGGGGTGAACCGGGTCAGGTCGGAGACGCCCTTGCGCGGGTACAGCACCGTGACGTTCTCGTTCACCAACTGGATGGAGTCCCGGTCGCCGGTGACGATCAACACGCGGAAACCCGCGGCCGTCGCCTGCGTGGTGAGCGTGGCGATGAGGTCGTCGGCCTCGAAGCCCTCGATCGCCATCACCGGGATGCCCAAGGCGCCCAGCACGTCCTTGGTGAGTTCGACCTGGCCGCGGAACTCGTCCGGGGTGGCGCTGCGATTGGCCTTGTACTCCGGGTACGCCTCGGCGCGGAAGGTCTGGCGCGAGACGTCGAACGCCGCGGCCACGTGCGTGGGCTTCTCGTCGCGCAGCAGGTTGATCAGCATCGCGGTGAAGCCGTAGACCGCGTTCGTGGTCTGCCCGGTGACCGTCTTGAAGTTCTCCGCGGGTAGCGCGAAGAACGCGCGATAGGCGATCGAATGCCCGTCCAGCAACAGCAACGTCGGCCGGTCTCCCGAGCCGGGATCGCCGGAGCCGGACGCGGGGGCGGGACGCGGAGCGGTCGTGGGTGAACTCACGCCCCAGAGTCTAGGGACCGGCACCGACAAGGCGATACGCCGACACCCAGGTGCCCCCGGCGCCGGACTTCCGGCTCACGGGACGCGCGTCGATCGCGCCCCGCGGCTGTCACAGCGTGGCGACCAGTTCTCGCAGCACCGGCAGGCTCACCGATCCGGAGCCGAGCACCACGTCGTGGAATGCCTTGATGTCGAAGTCCGCGCCGAGCCGCTCGGTGGCCGCCACCCGCTGGCGCAGGATCTCCAGCTGGCCGACCTTGTAGGCGACCGCCTGCCCCGGCATGGCGATGTAGCGGTCCACCTCGACGGTGATCTCGGCCAGCCCGACCGGCGCGTTGGCCACCATGAAGTCGATGGCCCGCTGCCTGCTCCACCCCTTCGCGTGCAAGCCGGTGTCGACCACCAGACGGCAGGAGCGCCACGAGTCTCCGGCCAGCATGCCGAGCCGGCCCAGATCGTCCTCGTACAAACCCATTTCGTCGGCCAGCCGCTCGGTGTAGAGCGCCCACCCTTCGACGAAAGCGGTGTTGGCGAAGGACTGGCGCTGGAAGCGCGGCAGATGGTCGAGTTCGTTGGCGATGGTGAGTTGCAGGTGATGGCCGGGGATCGCCTCGTGGTAGGCCACCGACGCGGTCTCGTACCGGCCGCGGCCGGTGGGATGGTGCTGGTTGACGAAATACGTGCCGGGCCGGGAACCGTCGGCGGCGGGCGGAAAGTAGTACGCCGCGGGCGAATCCGCGGCCAGGAATTCCGGCACCGGGACGATGTCGCAGGACTCCTTCGGCAGGCGCCCGAACCAGTTCCCCATCTCGGTGCCCGCCATGGCCAGCGCTCGGCGGGCGTCGAACATGATCTGCTCCGCGTCGTCGTAGCACAGCGCGGGATCGTCACGCAGGCGGGCGAAGATCTCACCGAGATCGCCGGTGCCGAACAGGCGCGCGCCCACCGTCGCGTACTCCTCGCGCAGCTTCGCCAGCTCGGTGAGCCCGAGGTCGTGGATCTCGTCGGCGCCCAGATCGGGCAGCGTCGTGTGGTGGCGCAGCAGTCGCTGGTAGATGTCCTCGCCGTCGGCGCCGAGCCAGCCGAGGCCGGGCCGGTCGTCGGGACGGGCGGCGGGCAGCAGCTCGTCGTACAGCGCGTCGCGGTAGACCTGGAACGCGGGCCGGATGACATCCCGCGTCACGTCGGCCATTTCGGAGCGCCACGCGGCCTCGCCGTCCCAGCCCTCCGGTCCCGCGAAGGTGACGAACGGGTCGGCGGCGAGGTCGGAATCCAGGTAGCCGTCCAATTGGTTGAGCGAACGCTCGATGGTGATCCGCGCGGGCGCTCGTCCGGCGGCCAGGCCCGCGCGGAACCGTTCCACGGCCTGGCCGAGCATGTCACCGAACTGCCGGTAGCGCCGCACCAGTGCCAGCGCGTGCTCGGGCCGCGGCGCGTTCGTCTGCGGCGCCACCATCAGCACGCCCGCGTGCACGCCGTTCATCTGGTCGGAGGCCATCTCCACCGGCCGCCATTCCAGATGCTCGACCGCGCCGCTCAACTCGGTGCGCAACAGGCTGCGAGTGATGCGGTCGGTCGGGCTCAACGGCTCCGCGTCGAGCGCGTCGACCGCGCGCAGCAGATCGCGCCAGGTCGACAGCAACCGCTGCTCCGCGTCGACGGACAGATCCTCGATCCGATCGTCGAAGCGGCGGTCGCCGAGCAAGGTAGCCTCGCTCGGCGCCGCCTCGAGCACACTGTCCCAATACCGCTCGGCCAGGCTCATCAGCTCGTCGTGACCATCCATGGTCACGATCATGCCTCGAGCCGGCCCGCGCGGCACCGGAGTCGGCGCGCCCGCGGGCACCGGGCACGCATGACACGTCCCCGGGCCCGCGCACGGCGAGGCGGGCGCCTAACCCACGCCCAGATACGCCGATTTCACCGCGGGATCTGTGAGCAGTTCCGCGCCGCGACCGGTTTTGGTGACCTCACCGGTCTCCATGATGTAGGCGCGGTCGCTGCGGGCCAGCGCCTGCTGGGCGTTCTGCTCCACCAGCAGCACCGTGGTGCCCTGCTGGTTGATCTCGCTGATGATCCGGAAGATCTGCTGGATCACCATGGGCGCCAGGCCCATCGACGGCTCGTCGAGCAGCAGCAGCCGCGGCCGTGCCATCAGCGCGCGGGCGATGGCGAGCATCTGCTGCTCACCGCCGGAGAGCGTGCCGCCCACCTGCTTGCGCCGCTCTAGCAGCCGGGGAAACAGTTCGAACACCCACTCCAGCGTCCGGTCGTACTCGGCCTTCTGCTTGAAACCCCTTCCATAGCAACCCATGTCGAGGTTCTCCTGCACCGTCATACCGGGGAACACGCCCCGGCCCTCCGGCGCCTGGATCAGCCCGTGCGTCACCCGCTCGTGCGCCTTCATCCGGGTGATGTCGCGGCCCTCGAACATGATCCGGCCGCGGGTCAGCGGCAGCAGCCCGGACATCGCGCGCATCGACGTCGTCTTGCCCGCGCCGTTGGCGCCGAGCAGGGTGACCAGTTCGCCCTCGGCGACGCTCAGCGAGATCCCGTGCAGCGCCTGGATCCTGCCGTAGTTGACGACCATGTCCTCGACTTCGAGCAGCGGGGCTCCCCGGCCGGCGCCCACGGGCGCGCGCGTCGCCTCCGGCACCGGCTCGGTGACCGCCGTCCTGCCGAGCGGCACCGCTGCGGGCTCCGGATCAGACGGTGACACGTCTTCGCCGTCTTCCGTTGCCGGAGAACCGGATTCACTCACCTCGGTATCCGGCACGCCGAGGTACGCGGCGATCACGGCGGGGTTGTCCCGGATGTCCGCGGGCAGCCCGTCGGCGATCTTGCGGCCGAACTCGAGCACCACGATCCGGTCGGTCACGCCCATGACCAGCCGCATGTCGTGCTCGATCAGCAGCACGGTGAACCCGTCGTCGCGGATCTTGCGGATCAGATCCATGAGCGCGGACTTCTCACTCGGATTGAACCCGGCCGCGGGCTCGTCCAGGCACAGCAGTTTCGGCTCGGTGGCCAGCGCGCGGGCGATCTCCAGGCGACGCTGGTCGCCGTAGGACAGATTGCGCGCCTTCTCCACCGCGCGCGGGGCGATGCCGACGAACTCCAGCAGCGCCATGCCGCGCTCGATGGCGTCGCGTTCCTCACGCCGATGCCGCGGCGTGCGGAACACCGCGCCGGGCACCGAGGTCCGGTGCCGTGCGTCGGTGCCGACCACGACGTTCTCCAAGGCGGTCATCTCGCCGAAGAGCCGCACGTTCTGGAACGTGCGCGCGATGCCGAGGCGGGTGATCGCGTTGCGCTTGGTCTTGGTCAGTGGCTTGCCGTCGAAGTACACCAGCCCGGAGGCGGGCTGGTAGACACCGGTGATCGCGTTGAAGCAGGTGGTCTTGCCCGCACCGTTGGGCCCGATGAGACCGAGGATCTCGCCGCGGCGGATCTCGAAACTCACCTGGTCCAGGGCGGTGAGACCGCCGAACCGCACCGTCAGGCCCTCGGTGCGCAGCAGCGGCTCGCCCACCGCGGTCTCGATATCGCGGTGCGGCGCGACGACTTCCGCGACGGTCTCGGCGTCGGCGAGGTCCGGGATCACCTGGGTGACGTCGACCGTGCCCGCCGACTCCGGCTGCGGTTCGGCCACGTAGCCCGCGGCCATGTCCTCGTTGTCGAACAGCGCGTCGCCCGCGCCCGGCCCGGTCATCGTCCCGCTCCGATCGGCTCGGCGGCGACCGGTCTGCGCACGGCCAGATACACCTGCCTGCCGTAGGTGAGCAGCTTCTGGCGCACCGGGAACAGACCCTGCGGACGCAAGATCATCATCACCACCAACGCGATACCGAAATACAGATATTTGAGGTCGCCCAGTGACTGCGCGCCGCCCTTGCGGAAGAGCAGCACGCTGCCGAGCAACAGCAGCGCCAGCACGCCGGTCACCACCATGCCGGTGATCACGCCGCGCCGTGGCCAGACGCTCAGCCTGCCGGCCCACAACCGCCAGGCGACGATCAGCGCGACGAACACCGCGACATCGATCGCCAGCAGGACATACCCGGTCGACTCGTTGCTGACCAGGTTCACCGACTGCAGCCGCGCGGGCAGGTAGGCGATGACGAACGCGCCGAAGATCACTCCGAGTTTGTTGCCCTGCCCGCCGATCACCACCGCGCACAGGAACAGCATCGAGTTGATGATGTTGAAGCCGGTGGGGTTGATGAACTGCACCTGCCCGGCGTAGATCGCGCCGGACATGCCGCCCACCGCGGCGCCGATCATGAAGGCCCACAGCTTGAACTTGAACGTCGGCACGCCCATGATCTCGGCCGCGTCCTCGTCCTCGCGGATGGCCACCCAGGCGCGGCCGACCCGGCTGCGCTCCAGGTTGCCGACCACCAGCAGCACCACGACGACCAGCGCCATGCCGAACCAATACCAGTAGGTGCCGTAGCTGGCGCGGTCGAGGAGGTTGACGCTGTCGGGGTCGCCGCTGTTGCCGCCGGAGAACACGCCCTCCGGTTTGCTCGCGGATTCGCCCACGTGCGGGTAGGCCACACCCGACAGCCCGAGGCTGCCGTTGGTGATCTCGGTGAGGTTCTCGGCGAGCAGGCGCACGATCTCACCGAAGCCGAGGGTCACGATCGCCAGATAGTCGCCACGCAGCCGCAGCGTCGGCGAACCGAGGATCAGGCCGGATACCGCGGTCACCGCCACCGCGATCGGCAGGCAGGCCAGCCATGCCCACTTCGGATCGAGCCAGCCGCCGTCGGTCTGGTTCCACGGGCTGTTGGGGCTGGTGAGCAGGCCGACGGTGTAGGCGCCGACGGCGTAGAAACCGACGTAGCCCAGGTCGAGCAGGCCCGCCTGCCCGACCACCACATTGAGGCCGATGGCCAGCAGCGCGTACATCGCGACCTGCGCCATCACCAGGCCGAAGTTGTAGGAGGGGGTGTTCAGCAGCGGCGGCGGGAACAGCGGCAGCAGCGCGAGCAGCAGAAGGATCGGGACGCCGACGCCCCACTGCGCGGGCCTGCTCAGGCCGTCCCACCAGGTGCGGAGCGCATCGCCGAGGCCGCGGCGCGCGGTGTCCGGCGCGGACGCCGTCTTGGTCGTGTCGGTCATGCGCGCGCCCTTCCGAGACTCTCGCCGAGGATGCCGGTCGGGCGAACCATCAGCACCAGGACCAGCACCACGAACGCGACCACGTCGCGCCACTCGGTGCCGAAGAGGATCTGGCCGTATTGCTCCACCACACCGAGCAGCAGGCCGCCGAGCAGCGCACCGCGCAGATTGCCGATGCCGCCGAGCACCGCGGCGCTGAACGCCTTGATGCCGAGGACGAACCCGCCGGAGTAGATGATCCCGTTCGGGATCTTCAGCGTGAACAGCATCGCCGCCGCGCCCGCGAGCACGCCGCCGATGAGGAAGGTCAGCATGATGACCCGTTCACGCGAGACGCCCATCAGCGTCGCGGTGTCCGGGTCCTGGGCCACGGCCCGGATGCCGCGGCCGAACTTCGTCCGGTTGATCAGCACCTCGGTGGCGATCGCCAGCACCACCGCCGCCGCGACGATCAGCAGCATGATGTTGGTGACGTCCGCACCGCCGAAACTGAACTGAATGGTCGGCTCGACCAGCCGGATCGGCTGCTGAGCGTTGGTGCCACCGAGATCGGGGCGCAGCTTCGGCAACACGAAGTGCACCAGCTCCTGCAGCACGAACGACATGCCGATCGCCGTGATCAGGAAGGCCAGCGGTTTCGCGCCCCGTTTACGCAGGGGCCGGTAGGCCACCCGCTCCAATCCGACGGCCGCGCCGCCGGATACCAGCATGCCCACGATCATCGCCAAGCCCAGGTAGACGACGGTGAGCACCACACCCTGGGTGTAAACGTCCGGACTCGCCACGAATCCGAAGATCATCAAACCGACCAATTGCCCGAACAGCCCGAGCATGAAAATTTCCGAATGGGCGAAATTGATCAGCCGCAATACGCCGTAGACCAAGGTGTAGCCCACGGCGACCAACGCGTAGATGGCGCCGTATGTCACGCCGTCGACGGTCAGCCGCCAGAAACTGTCGACCAACCCCTCGTAGTTGAAGTCGATCGAACCGGCAGCGAGTTGAACCCCACCGGCCGATAGCGTTTGTTTCATTGTTTTCTGCCCCTCATCCTTTCGCCCACCGAACAACGGCACGTACGGGGATTCGAATGAACCCCCGCACGTGCCGTTCGCCCGGGATCCGGGACTACTTGACCTCGTACACCCAGATCAGCGCGTTCGTCAGCTCGCCGTTCGGATTCCACTTGTACTGACGCGCGAGGCCGGCACCGTCGTACGTCCGTACATAGTCGAGCAGGTCCGAGCGGGTGACCTTACCGCCGTCGATGCCCTTGGCCAGGATCGTGGTCAGGTCGTACGCCTCGACGGAGTAGACACCGGGCGCCTGGCCGTTGAGCGCCTGGTAGTCCGCGGCGAACTTCTCCGGAGCGGGACCGCACGGGCACGACAGCTTCGCGCCCTTGGCGGCGCTGCCCGCCTGGGCGACGAACTGCGGGTCGTTGGTGCCGTCGGCGGAGACGAAGACCGCCTTCACCCCACCGGACTTCAACTGCTGGGCCAGCGGCGCGCCCTCGGAGTAGTAGCCGGAGTAGAAGATGGCGTCGGGATTCGCGGCCGCCACCTTGGTGACGGTCGCGGAGAAGTCCTTGTCGCCCTTCTTGATGCTGGCGGCGCACGCCGGATCGGCGGCGGCGCCGAGGCCCTCGGTGATCGACTTCGCCAGGCCGGTGCCGTAGTCGGTGTTGTCCTGGATGACGCAGACCTTCTTGTAGCCCGCACCGTTGACCAGGTACTTCGCCACCGAGGGACCTTGCACGTCATCGTTGGCGAGACCGCGGAAGAAGGTGGTCCAACCGTTCTGGGTCAGCGTGGCGTTGGTCGCCGACGAGGTGACCGAGACCAGGCCCGCATCGCTGAGGATCTTGCCGGTCGCCTTCGTCTCGCCGGAGAAGGCGGGACCGACCAGCCCGATGATCGAGCGGTCGTTGACGATCTGCGGGATCACCTGGGTGGCCTTCTGCGGGTCGCCCTCGGTGTCGAACTGCTTCAGCTCGATCTTGCAGCCCGGGTTGGCCTTGTTGTGCTTGTCCAGGGCGAGCTTGACGCCGTTGACGATGTTGATGCCGAGCGCGGCGTCGGGGCCGGTCAGCGCACCCGCCATCGCGATGGCCGTTCCGGGCGCGCAGGTCGCCTTGCCGTCGCCCGCGGGATCGGCCGCCGCGGCCGCGTCCGCCTTCGGCACTTCCTTGCCCTGCTGGTCGACCTGGAGAAGCGGCTGGATGGACAGGCCGCCCGCGCCGTTGGTGCCCGAGGAATCCGAACCGCTGCTGGTGGATTTGTCGCTACAACCGGTCAGCACCAGCGCGGCGGCGGCGCCGACGGCCAGAACAGCTCGCGTCGAGCGACTGCGCCATGTCGAACTAAGCACGTTTCACCTCATCTAAGTTCTGTGCTCCCCCGGGGTCGCCGAGGAGGCCGAGACATCAGCCCGGTCAGAACATAGCGTCGGTACGTTAGTTCCGCATCACATTCGGATCATGCGCGCGACATCGTTTCGAATTCTTCTTCACCGCGACGTTTCGACTACGTAAATTCTCCCGCCGCGCGCACGGTCACTTCGGCGTCAGGTTCTCCAAGACGACCTCCGCGACCGCCTTCATCGTGGTGCGGCGGTCCATTGCGGTGCGCTGAATCCACTTGAACGCCTGCGGCTCCGAAAGGCCCTGCGTCTGCATCAGAACACCCTTGGCACGCTCGACCAGCTTGCGCGTCTCCAGCCGCTCGGCGAGATTCGCGACCTCGCTCTCCAGCGCGGTGATCTCGTGGAAGCGACTGGCCGCCAATTCGATGGCGGGCACCAGATCCGATTTCGTGAACGGCTTCACCAGGTAGGCCATCGCGCCCGCGTCGCGCGCCCGCTCCACCAGATCGCGCTGACTGAACGCGGTCAGGATGACCACCGGGGCAACGCGTTTCGACGCGATCTCGGCCGCCGCGTCGATGCCGTCGCGGCGCGGCATCTTCACATCCATTATGACCAGATCCGGCCGGTGCTCCACCGCGAGATCCACCGCCTGCTGACCGTCACCCGCCTCGCCGACCACCTGATAACCCTCTTCGGTCAGCATCTCGACCAGATCCATGCGAATGAGCGCCTCGTCTTCGGCGACGACGACCCGCTTCGCGCCGGCGTCCCGCTTGGTGCCGGCGCCCCCAGCTGCTGTGCTCATAGGTAGACCCCTCTGGTTCCGATGCCCTGTCCCGACCCAACCGAAAGAAAGCCGCGCTCGCACCGGGCGACCATCGGCCATCCATCGGGCTGTCGAGTGATGTAGAGAGTACCTTTCACTTCGACATAGAACGCATATACCCTGCGCAAACCGTGCCCTCGCGCCGCGGAGGCCAACCCATTCGCGCTCACGCCACCCGACCCGCTATAGTTGCCACCCGGTGCGCCGAGTTGGCGGAACTGGCAGACGCGACGGTCTCAAAAACCGTTGTCCGAAAGGACGTGTGGGTTCGAGTCCCACACTCGGCACCACGGTGGAGCGCAGGCTCCGCGCCGGGCCGCGCGCAGGGCGATCGTCCATCGATCTCGGCCCCGGCCCCAGTGACCGGAACCCACCCGACGGCAGCACAGGGCGTCCGCGAGCGTCGGCTCGCACCGCTCCCGGCGCATCGACGGCAGACCGATTCCTCGCTCCGAGAAATGGAAGCCGTTCCGGCACGATAGAGCGTCCGCGCGACCTTTTGCGGAACACAACTCGGCAACAGGCGACTGCCCTTCCGCACGCTTCGAGACTTCAGTCGGCGACGTCCACGGTGCTAGAATTTGCCCAAAGTTTGCGGCCAAGTCGTCATCGACTCACCCCACGCGGGAGAGGAATTGTCGGATGGATGGGACGGAAGTCACAGTCGCAATTCTGGCAGGTCCCATAACGGCCGGCCTGGTAGCAGCGATAGGCATATCGGAGCAGCGCCGGGCGGCTCGCGACCTGGAGGCACGCCGGAACAAGTTGGTCAGCTCGGCTCACGACCAGCTCGCTGCCGTACAAATATGGGAATCGATCAAGGGTGCCAACGGCAGCGATTCCCCTGAATTCTCGAAAAAAGCGGAGTCGATAATATCCACGGCGTTGGAATCACTCCTCCAAGCGCAGTCGATGCACCAGCCGCAGATGGTTCGCGAGCGCAACAAGGTCGGTGATATGTGGTTGATCGGCAGCATCGAGTCGACGGGCGGAAGAGTGCTGCGAAATCTTTACTACATCGCGTTCGCCTGGACGATCTCACTGTTCGCGCTCGGCGTTCTCGCTGCCGGAATGCCGCCGTATGAAGATGTTCTGGGCATCTTGCTCAGCTTTCTCGTCATCATTGTTGCCACCGGTCTGGTCCCGGCTTTGGTCTTGAGGTGGGCGGCACTTTCGTACGATCGTCATCGGAAACCGGCCTCCTCGAACAGAAGTGGCGAAAGGGGGGGGCAGCCCCGTACGCCGATGCAGCCTCCACCTTCCGTGCATCAGCGGCCCCCGAGTGGCCCGGCCGGGTGGTATCCGCCGCCGATGCCGAATCCAGGCGGAGTCCGTCACGGAAATAGGTGACGTTCCGCTCGGCAGTAGCCGGTTCCATCGCGCGAAACGCCTAGCCGGCCGATCGGAGGACCCCTTCACCATCGCTTCCGAACCGCGCTTCGGCGCGCCGAGCGCTCGCGAGGCCCAGCGCCTCGTTGGAGCGCGGCTCTATCGGCTCGCAGGTCCGCGGCGACTCCGCGGTGGCTGACGTCGAGGCGCGGCGGCGCGGTCGAAGGTAACCGGAGTTCCGTCTTCATCGAACCGATACGGTTGGTGGATCGTTGTCCATGTGGCGGCGTCGGCGGTCGGGCGGTGAGGTATGCGATGCGAGTGAACAGGACCACGGTGGATCTGTCCGGGTATCCGGATCTGGTGGTCATCTACATCGGCATGCGGGTGCGGCGGCCGAGGGGGATGCTGCGGCTGCTCGGGCTGGGGCCCAAACTCTATCGCTCGCACAAAGATCGGCCGGACGGGTTGTTGCTGCACGAAGACGTCGTGTGGGCGCTGTTCCCGCCGCACTGGGGCGCGCGGCAGTACTGGCGCGATCTGGACAGCCTCGAAGCGTGGACCCGGACGGCGCCACACCGGGACTGGTGGCAGAAGTTCCTGCGCGACTCCGGGGGCACCGGGTTCTGGCACGAGGCCTACTTCGCCCGCGGCGGCATCGACGCGATGTACGACGACATGGACACGGCGACGGGACTGGCGCGGTTCGCGCCCGTCGTCGCATCACGTGGTCACCGGTTCTCCACCCGCGGCCGAGTCGAGGGCAGTCCGTCCGAGGTCGAACCGGTCGTGCCCGAATCCATCTACTACAGCGGCGAATCCGAGTAGTCCGCGCGGGCTGTCATATCACAAGGAAATCACAAAGCAGCGTTTGAGCGCGTGAGCCCGGGGGTACAGCCATGAATAGAATCGCACCGCACCGCTCTTCGGAGTGACGCACATCGCAGGTCGATGGCCCAAATCGGCACGCTTCGTGTACGGCGCGCTACGGGCAGATGAATATGTTGTTCCCACATGTGGGACCAACGACTTGGGCCCGTCTGGTAGCCTTCCTGCCGTTTATCGTGTTCTGTATGCACGTCCTGTTCGTCTGCAACGGCAATGTTTGTCGGTCGGTGATCGCCGAGCGGCTCACTCGCGCCCTCGCGGTCGAACACGATCTCCCCTATCTCACCGCCGAAAGCGCAGGCACCCGTGCCTTGGTCGGATTTCCGGTCGAGCCGCTGGCCGCGCAGACCATCACCGGGCTCGGCGCGGACGCGAGCAACTTCCGGGCCCGTCGCCTGAAGCCGGAGATGATCGATAAGGCCGACCTGGTTCTCACGATGACCGAGCAGATCCGCGAGCACGCGATCGACTTGGCCTTCGGCGCGGGCGCGCGCACCTTCACGCTGCTGGAGGCCCACCGCATCGCGCACGTCACCGGCGCGCGTACGGTCGCCGAATTGCACCGCGCGCGCAACGACCTGTCGCTGGTCGGCCGGGAGAACATCGCCGACCCGGTGGGGCTGTCCGCCCAGGCTTTCTGTGACGTCGGCGATCGCATCGCCGAGGCGCTCGTACCGCTGCTGCTGGCGCTCGCCCCGCACGAGCAGCCGCGCTGGCCCCACGACGAGCGCCGGGGACTGGTGATCCGCCCGGGTGGCGCGCCCGCGCCGCTGGCGACCTTCCTCGCCGCCCAGCGCACCCGGTGACCGCCGCGGCGACGACCGCACCGGGCAACGCGCCCGGATAGACCGCGTATCAACCTGTTACCACGCGGCTGTGTCCTTTTCCGTCCCCGACGCACTAAACTCCCGCCGGACACCATTCTCCGCCGTTGCTGCGTCGACACAGGACAGGAATCAGACATGCCGAAACGCATTTCGGATGTTTCGCTCCATGTTTATGTGACACCGGAAATACTCGAACGCGTCGTCGACACCGTGCGCGAGGTGGTCGACGACCACCTCGCCGACCGTGACGTATTCGCCTGGCGCTTCACCTTGCCGGTCGACGCCGACGACCCGGCCCACCTGGCGCTCGAGAGCGGCTGCCGCGCGGATCCGCCCGGCGGAATTCCCGGCAACCGCGGCACCTACGAAATCGCGCTCAGTCTGGTCGGCGCACCGGATCAGCTGACCGACGCCCACATGGCCGCATTGGAACACGAACTGCTGCACGCCGTCTCGGGGCTGGCGCGAACCGAGCCGGGAGGCGGGATCCCGGTCTCGATCCGCGCATCGCAACGCACCGATGTCGATCTGGACATCGATCGCGACCGCGAACTGCTCTAGTCCTGACGCCGCGGCGGGAAGTGGCGGATGAGTCCCTCTTGCACCGTGGTGGCCAGCAGATCGCCGCTGCGGGAGTAGAAGCGGCCGGTCGCGAGGCCACGAGAACCCGCGGCTACCGGTGACTCGGTGCAGTACAGCGCCCACTCGTCGAAACGGAACGGGCGGTGGAACCAGATCGAGTGGTTGACCGTGGCCGCGACGATGCGGTCCAGACCCCACGACAGCCCGTGGGTGGTGATGATCGAGTCCAGCACCGTGGTATCGGACGAATAGCCGAGCGTCGCCACATGGATCAGCGGGTCGTCGGGCAACTTGCCGTCCGCGCGCATCCACACGCGGTTGTGGTTGAGCCGCTCCCCGGTGCCCTTGAGAATCCAGGCCGGATCGTTGGTGTAGCGCATGTCGATCGGATGCGGCGCCTTGACGAACATCTCCAGCTTGTCCTCCAAGCCTTCGAAGCTCTCCTCCACCCGCGGCAACGTCTCCGGATCCGGCACGTCCGGCTGGGCGTGCGCGTGCTCGAGCCCCGTGCCCCAATCCTGGAACGCGGCGAGCATCACGAACAGCTCCTGGCCGTCCTGGCTGGCGGTCACCGTGCGGTTGGCGAACGCGCGACCGTCGCGATGGCGGTCCACCCGGTACTCGATCGGCTTCTTCACATCGCCGCCGCGCACGAAATGCGCGTTGACGGCGTGCACGGGACGGTCACCGACCGTCCGGCCCGCCGCGATGATGGCCTGCGAGACGAGCTGACCGCCGAAGGTCCGGCTCCACACCTTCTCCGGGTGCTGGCCGACGAACACGTCCTCGTCCATCTGCTCGAGATCGAGCAGGCCGAGCAGCACATCCAGGTCGGAGCGCGGCGCGTGTGGATCCGCGATGTCGACGGGGCTGCTCAAGGAAGCACGCACTAGTGGTCCTCCTCACCGATTCGGTGAACGTGGATCAGGTTGGTGGAACCGACGGTACCGGGCGGCGACCCGGCGACGATGACCACCAGGTCACCCTTCTGGTATCGGTCCATCGACAGAAGTGCTACATCCACCTGGTGGATCATGGCGTCGGTGCTGTCGACCGTCGGCACGATGAAGGTCTCGGTGCCCCAGGTCAGCGACAGCTGACTGCGCACCTCCGGCAGCGGCGTGAACGCCAGCAGCGGCAGCGGAGTGTGCAGCCGGGCCAGGCGGCGCACCGTGTCACCCGACTGGGTGAACGCGACCAGCGCCTTGGCGTTGAGCCGCTCGCCGATGTCGCGGGCGGCGTAGGAGATCACCCCGCGCTTGGTGCGCGGCACGTGGGTCAGCGGCGGCACCCTGGTCGATTCGGTCTCCACCGCGTGCACGATGCGCGCCATCGTGCGCACCGTCTCGATCGGGTACGCGCCCACCGAGGTCTCGCCCGACAACATCACCGCGTCGGCGCCGTCGAGCACCGCGTTCGCGACGTCCGAGGCCTCGGCGCGGGTGGGACGGGAGTTCTCGATCATCGATTCCAGCATCTGCGTGGCGACGATGACCGGCTTGGCGTTCTCCCGGGCCATCTGGATGGCGCGCTTCTGCACGATCGGCACCTGCTCGAGCGGCAGCTCGACACCGAGGTCGCCGCGCGCGACCATCACCGCGTCGAAGGCCAGGACCACGGCCTCCAGGTTGTCGATCGCCTCCGGCTTCTCCAGCTTGCCGATCACCGGCACCCGGCGGCCTACCCGGTCCATCACGTCGTGCACCAGTTCGACGTCGGACGGGGACCGCACGAACGACAGCGCGATGAAGTCCACCCCGAGCTTCAGCGCGAATTCCAGGTCCTCGATGTCCTTCTCCGACAGCGCGGGCACCGACACATCCATGCCCGGCAGCGAGACGCCTTTGTTGTTGGAGATCGGGCCGCCCTCGGTGACCCGGCAGACCACGTCGTTACCGTCGACACGAGTGACGGTGAGGCCCACCTTGCCGTCGTCGACCAGCAGGCGGTCGCCGGCCTTGGCGTCCTGCGCCAGCTCCTTGTAGGTGGTGGACACGCGGTCGTGGGTCCCGTCGACATCGTCGACGGTGATGCGGACCTCTTCGCCCGTCGCCCAGACGGTTCTGCCTTCCAGGAAGCGCCCCAGGCGGATCTTGGGACCCTGCAGGTCGGCGAGAATGCCGACTGCCCGGCCGAGGTGGTCGGCTGCCTGACGCACCTTCTTGTAGTTCTCGGCATGGTCGCTGTGCTCGCCGTGGCTGAAGTTCAGCCGAGCCACGTCCATGCCGCTCTCGACGAGTTCGCGGATACGGTCCTCGGTGGCAGTGGCCGGGCCGAGCGTGCACACAATCTTCGTCCGTCGCATCACGAGTAGAGCCTAGTCCCGCTCGGTGGGCAGGTCCCGCCGTGGCCACGGTGAAACCTTGGTGAAAAATATGAACGACAGCCACACGGCAGGTACAAACGGATACTCATCGGGCGACATGACGGGCCAACCTCGTCTCCAGCCGGGTCTGCCCGAACCCGAGGATCAGGCAGATCACCCAGTAGTACAGCGCCGCGACCCCGTAGAGCGCGAAGAAATCGAACGTCGGCGCGGCGGCGAGCTGGGCGACGCGCAGCAGCTCGGTCACCAGGATGGTCGAGGCCAGCGAGGTGTCCTTGACCAGGGAGATCAGCGTATTCGACAGCGGCGGTACGGCGATGCGCGCGGCCTGCGGCAGGATGATCTGCCGCAGCGTCGAGGGATACGACATCCCGAGCGCCTGCGCCGCCTCCCATTGCCCCGCCGCGACGCTCAGGATGGCGGCCCGCACCACTTCGGCCGCGTAGCCGCCGACGTTGAGACTGAACGCGATCACCGCGGCGGGAAACGGATCGATCACGATGCCGAACTGCGGCAGCGCGTAGAACACGATGAACAACTGCACCAGCAGCGGTGTGCCGCGAATGATCGAGATGTAGCAGCGGGCCGCCGCCGACAGCGGCCACACAGGCGACATCCTGGCCAGCGCGACGAATAGCGCGAGCGCCAGGCCGACGGCGAAGCTGATCGCGGTGAGCGGCAGGGTCTTGGTGAGGGTGGCCTGCAGCATCGGCCACAGGTTGTGCCAGATGAGATTCCGGGTGGCGGCGTCCATGAACGATGTCGGCTACTGGCTGACGTCGGTCCCGAAATACTTCTCGGAGATCTTCGCCAGCGTGCCGTCGGCGCGCAGCTGGTTCAGCGCGTTGTCCACGTCGGTGATCAGCGCGTCGCCCTTGCGCGCCGCGAACGCCTGTTTGCTCACCGACCCGGTCCGGGCGGCGATCTTCACGCTGGTGTCACCGGTCTTCGCGGTGTACTCCGCGACGGCCAGGTTGTCGTTGACGGTGGCGTCCACGCGGCCGTTCTTCAGCAGCTGGATGGCCTGCACGAAGCCCTCCACGGCCTCGACCTTCGCGCCCGCGTCGGTGGCGACCTTGCTCCAGTTGCTGGTGGCCGACTGCGCGCAGGTCTTCCCGGCGAGGTCGGCAAGCCCGGTGACGGCGTTGTTGTCGGCGCGGGTGACGATCACGCCCGCCGAGGTGGTGTAGGGCGCCGACAGCGCGTATTTCGCCGTGCGCTCGTCGTTCACGGTCACCTGATTCGCCACCAGATCGAAGCGCTTGGACTCCAGGCCGGCGAAGATGGCGTCCCACGGCGTCTGCACGAATTCGACCTTCTTGCCGAGTTTGTCGCCGACCGCACGAATCACCTCGACGTCGTAGCCGGTGAGCTTGCCGTCGGAGCCCTGGTAGCTGAACGGGGTGTAGGTGCCCTCGGTACCGACCTTCAGCACGTTCGGGTCGCTCCCGCCGCACGCGGTCAGCCCGGTGGCGGCGAGGACGGCGAGCACGGCGGCGGCGAACAACTTACGGCGCACGGAATCCCTCTCTTCGGTGCGTGGAGTTCCACACACGGCACGCGAATCCGGTCATGCTACGCCCGGACCGCCGCGAGCGACAGTATCGCGATCATGGTGCGCGGAAGAGTTGCGCAGCGCTGTCACCCGCGTCGACCGGGAGGCGGGCACCCCGCTGCCGCCTGCCGGTTCCGCCGAGATCAGTCGCGCAGCGGGCGGCCGTTGCTGTCGGGCACCTTGCCGGTGAGCATCAGGACGCCGTCGACGATGCCCCAGATCCAGCCGACGGTGAAACAGGTGAGGATGCCGACGACCAGCTGAGCTACGCCGAGGCCGGTGTATCCGAGGTAGAAGCGGCCGACGCCGAAACTGCCCAGGAAGATTTGCAGGAGCCCCGCGACGAGCTTCTGCTTGTCCGACAGCGGTACACCGAAAGGGTCACGGCCCCAGGGCGCCTCCGGGTCGTTGGGGTTGTAGCCCTGCGGCCCGACCGGGTAGGGGGCGGCCGGGTAGCCCATCGGCTGTTGACCGTAGGGATCGACGGGCCGGCCGTACTGGGGCTGACCGTAGGGGTCCGACGGCGCGCTGAACTGCGGCTGGCCGTAGGGGTCCGACGGGGGGCTGTACTGCGGCTGGTTCTGCGCGTCCAGCCGCTTGGTCAGATCGGGACCGGTGCCGGGCGGGCCGTACTGCGGGCCACCGGTTTCCGGATTCTGCTGGTATGGGTCGGTCACTCAGGTTCTCCTCGGTCGTGCGGGCACCCTCTGGTCGGCCCCCGGTCCTGCTGAATCGCCGAACTGCCGCTTCGCGACGATCACGAGCCATTGTCACGGGGATCGACCTGGTTGTCGCCCCAGTGACATTCGGCCCCGCGCACAGTTATCGCGACGGATCGCCCGAACGTTGCCGCCGCGGCGATTCCGTGCCGGGTCGAGTCGAGAACCGTGCCCTTCGGCATCCCGGCCGTACCAGGCGATCAGTTCTTGTCGGAGTTCGACTTTCCCGAATCGGCCTTCTCCGAGGCGGTCCGGGAAGACTCGCCGGTCTCGCCCGCCTGCTGCCCGCCCGGCTCCGCCGAGCCGGACTCGGCCTCGGACACCGCGCTCTCGGAGGTCGGTGCATCGACGCCGGTCGTGGATTCGCCGGTCGGCGCGGACTTTCCGGGCGCTGCCCCCGCGGCGCGCAGGGCGCGGATCTGCCACGGCCACGGCCGCGGGCTCGCCCCGGGTTGCAGCTGCTCGGGCGTTTCGCGGCCCTTCGTCGCGAACACGAAGTAGGCGATCGCGGCAAGGAATACGACGGCCGAGGTGAACGAGTTGATCCGGATGCCCGCGATCTTCGTCGCCTCGTCGGCGCGCATCAGCTCGATGAAGAACCGGCCGAAGCAGTAGCCGGCGACGTACAGCGCGAACAGGCGGCCGTGCCCGAGCCGGAAACGCTTGTCCACGTACACCAGCAGCACGACGACGAGCACGTTCCACAGCAGTTCGTACAGGAAGGTGGGATGCACGATCTTGTCGACCACGCCGGTGGAGGCGCCGTTCATCATGTCGAGCCTGCCGTCGTCGCCCACCCGCCGGTAGATCTCCAGGCCCCAGGGCAGGTCGGTCTCGCGGCCGTACAGTTCCTGGTTGAAGTAATTGCCGACCCTGCCGATCGCCTGGGCGAGCAGGATCGGCGGGGCGACCGCGTCGCCCAGGGCGGGCAACGGGATCCGGTACACCCGGCAGCCGATCCACGCCCCGATGCCGCCGAGCAGCACCGCGCCCCAGATGCCGAGCCCGCCTTGGTAGATCTTCAGCGCGTCGACCGGATTCCCGTCCGCGCCGAAGTACTTCTGCCAGTCGGTGGCCACGTGGTAGAGCCTGCCGCCGACCAGACCGAACGGCACCGCGAACATCGCGACGTCCAGGATCGCGCCGGGCTGCCCGCCGCGTGCGCGCCAGCGCCGTTCGCCCCACCAGATCGCGACGACGATGCCGAGGATGATGCACAGGGCGTAGGCCCGCAGCGGGAACGGCCCGAGCTGCCACACGCCCCGCGCGGGGCTGGGGATGTAGGCCAGCAGGGCGCCGCTGACGCCGCCGTCGGCCAGGACACTGTCTGCGAGGACTCGTAACGTCACGGGGTCACCGTAGCGGAGAAGCTCCGCCGCCACCCCACCACCGCACCGCCTTTGTCGTGGTGAGGCGCGCCATCGCGACGCCCCACCCACCGGTAGCGCCGCGATACCGCCGTGGTTGCGGCGAGCGCGGCCGAGCGCACTCCCGTGACTTGCACGTCCTTCGACAGGAATAGCGCCATCCGTAGCACCGGCTCGACCGCGTCCGGTTCGCCGGACGGGATCACCGGTCTCGTGTCACAGCGGCGGGGCCGGGCCGATCTCGCCGCCCGGCCGAACCGCCTTCCTACGACGCCACGGTGGCCGAGCGCACGCCTTCGGCGAGTTCCGCCGTCAGTGCCCGGACGGCATCGAGACCCTGTCCCGCCGCGCTCACCAGCGCCGAGCCCACGATCACGCCGTCGGCGAACGACGCGATCTCGGCGGCCTGCTCGCCCGAGCGCACGCCGAGCCCGACGCCGATCGGGATGTCGGAGTGCGTCCGGATCCGCGCGCACAGGGCGGGCGCGGCCGAGGACACCACGTCGCGCGCGCCGGTGACGCCCATGGTCGAGGCCGCGTAGACGAAGCCGCGGCTCGCCTCGAGCGTCTTCACCAGTCGCTCCTCGGTGGACGACGGCGCGACCAGGAAGATGCGGTCCAGGTTGTGCGTGGACGAGGCGACGAACCAGTCGTCGGCCTCCTCCGGAATCAGGTTCGGGGTGATGATGCCCGCGCCGCCCGCGGCGGCCAGATCCCGCGCGAAGCGATCCACGCCGTACTGGAGCACGGGGTTCCAGTAGCTCATGACGACGGCCTTGCCGCCCGCGCCGGTGATCGCCTCGACCACCGTGAACACGTCGCGCACCCGCACGCCGCCGCGCAGTGCCTGCTCGGCGGCGGCCTGGATGGTCGGGCCGTCCATCACCGGATCGGAGTAGGCGACGCCGACCTCGATGATGTCGCATCCGGCGTCGACCATGGCGCGCACGACCTCGATCGAACCGGCCAGATCGGGGTAGCCGGCGGGCAGGTAGCCGATCAGCGCCGCGCGGCCTTCGGCGCGGCAGGCGGCGAAGGTGTTCGCCAAGCGGGACTGCTGGCTCACCGGCCCTCCTCCTTGGGCTCGTCGTCGAACAGCCCGAACCACCGCGCTGCCGTGTCCATGTCCTTGTCACCCCGGCCCGAGAGGTTCACCAGGATGACCGCGCCGGGGCCGAGTTCCTTGCCCAGTTGCAGCGCGCCGGCCACCGCGTGTGCCGACTCGATCGCGGGGATGATGCCCTCGGTGCGGCTGAGCAGCAGCAGCGCGTCCATCGCCTCGGTGTCGGTGATCGGCCGGTACTCGGCGCGGCCCACGTCCTTGAGGTAGGCGTGCTCCGGGCCGACACCCGGATAGTCCAGGCCCGCCGAGATCGAATGCGACTCGATGGTCTGGCCGTCCTCGTCCTGCAACAGGTACGAGTAGGCGCCCTGGAACGCTCCCGGCGTGCCGCCGGTGAAGGTGGCCGCGTGCCTGCCGGTGTCGACGCCGTCACCGGCCGCTTCGTAGCCGATCAGCCGGACATCGGCGTCGTCGAGGAACGCGTGGAAGATGCCGATGGCGTTGGATCCGCCGCCGACGCAGGCGACGACCGCGGCGGGCAGCCCGCCGGTGGCGGCCCGCACCTGGGCGCGAGCCTCCATGCCGATGATGCGCTGGAAATCGCGCACCAGCATCGGGAACGGGTGCGGGCCCGCGGCGGTGCCGAAGCAGTAGTAGGTGTCGTCGGCGTTGGTCACCCAATCGCGCAGCGCCTCGTTGATGGCGTCCTTGAGAGTCTGCGAACCGGAGGTCACCGAGATCACCTCGGCGCCGAGCAGGCGCATCCGCGCCACGTTCAGCGCCTGGCGGGCGGTGTCGACCGCGCCCATGTAGACGACGCAGTCCAGGCCGAGCAGCGCGCAGGCGGTCGCCGTGGCGACGCCGTGCTGGCCCGCGCCGGTCTCCGCGATCACCCTGGTCTTGCCCATCCGCTTGGCGAGCAGCGCCTGGCCGAGCACGTTGTTGATCTTGTGCGAGCCGGTGTGGTTCAGGTCTTCGCGCTTGAGCAGGATGCGTGCCCCGCCCGCGTGCTCCGCCAGCCGCGTGCACTCGAACACCGGCGACGGGCGCCCGGTGTAGTCACGCTGCAACCGGTCCAGCTCGTTGAGGAAGGACTCGTCGATCCGGGACTTCTCGTATTCGGCGGTCACCTCCTCGATGACGGCCATCAGGGCCTCGGGGACGTGCCTGCCGCCGTAGACGCCGAAGTGCCCGCCCACATCGGGCTCGTGGCCGCTGCGCTGGGCGACGCCGTCACTGGCCTGTGGTACCGCTGCCACGCCGGTCACCGGCCCCGCCGTGCCGGCTTCGGGCAGGACGGGTGGGTGCCCGCGGTCACCAGTTCCGACACCGCCGCGCGGGGGTCGCCACTGGTCACCAAGCCCTCGCCGACGAGAACGGCGTCCGCGCCCGCGCCCGCGTAGGCCAGCAGGTCGGCGGTGCCGCGGATGCCGGATTCGGCGATCCGGATCACCTCGGTGGGCAGTCCGGGCGCGATCCGCGCGAACACGTCGCGGTCGACCTCGAGCGTCTTGAGGTTGCGGGCGTTCACCCCGATCACCGACGCGCCCGCCTCCAGCGCGCGGTCGGCCTCCTCCTCGGTGTGCACCTCGACCAGCGCGGTCATGCCGAGCGACTCGGTGCGGTCGATCAGGGAGGACAGCACGTCCTGCTCCAGTGCCGCGACGATCAGCAGGATGACGTCCGCGCCGTGCGCGCGCGCCTCGTGGATCTGGTAGGGGCCGACGACGAAGTCCTTGCGCAGGATCGGGATGTTCACCGTGGCGCGGACCGCGTCCAGGTCGTCGAGCGACCCGTTGAAGCGGCGGCCCTCGGTGAGCACGCTGATGATCCGCGCGCCGCCGTCCTCGTAGGACTTGGCCAGGCTCGCCGGGTCCGGGATGTCCGCCAGCTCGCCCTTGGACGGGCTTGCCCGCTTGACCTCGGCGATCACGCCGATGCCGTCCTCGAGCAGCGCCGCGCGGGCGTCCAGCGGCGCGGGCGCGGCCGCGGCGGCCGCCTTGACCGCCTGGAAGTCGAGAAGGGCTTCCCGAGCGGCCACATCCGCGCGGACCCCGTCGAGAATCGAGTCGAGTACCGTCATCTGGCTCGAATCCTTTCTGGGGAGACGGACTTGCTACCTGAGAATCCCCCCAGGCGCTGTCTCACCGATGCTGACAAAGAATAAATGGACCTACCGGGCGCGGATGCGCCGGGGCTCGAGTTCAACCATGCGGAAGGGCTCCGCGCAAGGTGGTACCCGCCACACCCGCCGTGCGGGAACAGCTCAGCGGCCACGTCGGTCCGCCTCACCGTGCTCCGGGTCCGCCGGACCCGACGGCCCGGCAGCGGGCTCGTCGGTCGGGTCGGTCCCGGCGTCCAGCGCGTCCCACAGCACGCGCTCGGACAGCTGGGGCGAGGACACATCGTCCGGGGACTGCGCGCGCCGCTGCGCGACCTCCGCGGTGGCGTCGGCGCGCCGGAAGACCGGGTTGTCGTACTTGCCGGACATCCGTGCCGCCTCGGCGGGCATCCGGGCCAGCAGCGCGCCCGCGCCGAACGCGGCGAGCGCGCCGAGCAGCGCGAGCACGGCCGGGAACGCCGATGTGGTCGCCGTCTCCACCTGGGCGCGCGCCGGGAGCTCGGCGAGGGTCGCGGCCCGCTCGGTGATCTTGCCGGAATCGGTCAGCAGCGCGAACGCGGGCACCGCGGCCACCGCCGCGACCAACGCGATCAGCACGCCGACCACGCGGCGCAACCAGCCCCTGGTGGCCAGCACGGCCGCGATCGACGCGAGCAGCACGAGTGCCAGCGGCGTGAGCGCGCCGAACCACACCCCGCCGTCGAGATGATCGGTGCGGGGCTGGGTGAGGCCGTCGGAAGAGCTGACCGTCACCCAGGTCATCCGGGACGACGCCCATAGCGCGGCGGCGGCGACGGCGAGCAGCGCGACCGGGGCCACGGGATATCTCCGGCGCGACTCGCTTCCCGTGTCCGTCGGCTCGGTGCGTGCGGCGGAATCCGGTGCGGCTTGACCGGCTTCCGGCCCGCCGGTCTCCGGGGCGGTCTCCCGCGCCGGGCCGGGTTCGTCTTCGGGATGGGCAGCTGTCATAGCGATCCGCCGTCCGCCGCATCCGGCTCCGGCTCCGGCTCCGGCTCCGTGCCGTAGGCCCGTACCGTTCCGGCCGCCGCGACCGCCTTCAGCACCGCCATCGCCTTGTTGCGCGACTCCACGTCCTCGTATTCCGGATTCGAGTCCGCGACCACACCCGCGCCCGCCTGCACGTATGCCGTGCCGTCCTTCAGCAGCGCGGTGCGGATGGCGATGGCGGTATCGGCGTCACCGGCGAAGTCCAGGTACCCGACCACGCCGCCGTAGACGCCGCGCCGGGTCGGTTCGAGTTCCTCGATCAGTTCCATCGCGCGCACCTTGGGCGCACCGGACAGGGTGCCCGCCGGGAAGCACGCCCGCACCGCGTCCAGCGCGATCCGGCCGGGCGCCAACCGGCCCGACACCGTGGACACCAGGTGCATGACATGGCTGTAGCGCTCGATGTGCCGGTACTCGGTGACCCGCACGGTGCCCGGCTCGCACACCCGGCCCAGGTCGTTGCGGCCGAGGTCGACGAGCATCAGGTGCTCGGCGTTCTCCTTCTCGTCGGCGAGCAGGCCCTTCTCCAGCAGCAGGTCCTCCTCCTCGGTGCCGCCCCGCCAGCGGGTGCCCGCGATCGGATGGGTCGTCGCCACACCGTCTTTCACGGTGACCAGCGATTCCGGGCTGGAGCCGACGATGGAGAACGCGGTGCCGCCATGGCCGTCCGGGATGTGCAGCAGATACATGTACGGGCTGGGATTGGACGCGCGCAGCATCCGGTACAGGTCGATCGGCGACCCGTCGTAGTCCATCTCGAAACGCTGGGACAGCACCACCTGGAACGCCTCGCCCGCCTCGATCTCCTTGACCAGGCGGCGCACGCCCGCGCCGAACTCCTCGGTGGTGCGCCTGCGCCGGTATCGCGGCTCGGGCTGATCGAAGACCGACACGGTGGATTCGGCGGGCGCGCCGAGCGCGGCGGTCATCCGGTCCAGCCGGGCCACCGCGTCGTCGTAGGCCTCGTCGACGCGCTCGGCGGTGCCGTTCCAGTTGACCGCGTTGGCGATCAGCGTGATGGCGCCCTCGTGGTGGTCGAACGCGGCCAGGTCGGTGGCGAGCAGCAGGACCATCTCCGGCAGCCGCAAGTCGTCCAGCGCCAGGCTGGGCAGCCGCTCGATCCGGCGCACCGCGTCGTAGCCGAGGTACCCGACCATGCCGCCGGTCAGCGGCGGCAGTCCGGGCAAGCGCTCGGTGCGCAGCAGTTCCAGCGTCTCGCGCAGCGCGACCAGCGGATCGCCGCCGGAGGGCGCGTCGGCCGGGACGCTGCCCAGCCAGGCCGCCTCGCCGTCCACCACGGTCAGCGCCGACGGGCTCCCCGCGCCGATGAACGACCAGCGCGACCACGACCGGCCGTTCTCCGCGGACTCGAACAAGAAGGTGCCCGCCCGGTCGGCCGCGAGTTTGCGGTAGGCCGACAGCGGAGTCTCGGAGTCCGCCAAGACCTTTCGGGTCACCGGGACCACCCGGTGCTCCGCGGCCAGTTGATGGAACTGTTCGCGGGTCGTGGTGGTGGGAGTGGACGCGCCTGGCATGCACTCATCATCCCAGGCCGGGCCGATCGACCGGTGAGCGGTGCCGGTGACACGGGGCCGGACGCGACAAACGCGACAAATCAGGTCGACCGTCCGGTTCTCACGCGGCCGCCGGAGGTGTGGCGGCGCTCACTACACTCGCGGCGTTCCACGTCGCATGCGGTATCCATCTCGAGAGGAGACAACTGATGTACCCCTCGCAATCGGTAGCGCCCGAGGGTCCTCGGCACATCCCGAACCACAGCGTCCCGCGCCCGCACGCCCCGCACCCAGGGGCCACCGGCCATCCGGCCTACCCCCAGGGTGCTCCGAGCAACGCGCTCGCGTCCTTCGTCACCTACGTCAAAGCACTGGAGTCCCTGGACAAGAATCGTTTTCCCGACGAATACGCCGTCCACAGCCACCGCATCAAAGAGCTTCGGCCGTTCCTGCGAGCCCACGGCATCCTCGATGTGATGGCGATCAAGAACCCTGAGGTGGCAGCGCTCATCGGCGCGTAGCCGCCACACCATCGGCTCGTGCCCGGCCACCGGCGCGGCGATCGGAGCGCGGGCGGCGCCTCGACGGGCACGAGCAACGGAGCGCGGTTTCCCCGACCGCCGCCGCCGGAGAGCGGGATACCCGATTCGACCAAGCGCCCGGTAGGCTTTCCGGCTATGCAGCAAGGACAGCTCGCCCCCGCTTTCGAGCTTCCCGATCAGTCCGGCACCCCCCGCTCGCTCGACGCGCTGCTGGCGGACGGCCCCCTGGTCCTCTTCTTCTATCCCGCCGCCAATACGCCCGTGTGCACGGCCGAGGCCTGTCATTTCCGTGACCTCGCCGCCGAGTTCGCCGCGCTCGGCGCCACCTGCGTCGGCATCAGCACCGACAACGTGGACACCCAGGCCGGCTTCGCCGACAAGCAGCGCCTCGGTTATCCGTTGCTCTCCGACGCCGACGGCGCCGTCGCCGCGAAGTTCGGCGTGAAGCGCGGACTGCTCGGCAAACTCGCGCCGGTGAAGCGGCAAACGTTCGTCATCGACACGGACCGCACCGTCCGCAAGATCATCACCGGCGAGTTGCGCGCCGCGGTGCACGCCGACGAAGCCCTGAACTACCTGCGCACCAGGTAGTCCGCGCGGCGCGCCGCAGCCGCTGCCGGGCGGCGGTGCGGCCTAGGCTGGATCCATGACTTCGACCGAGGTCCAGCCCGGCGAGGGCAAACCCACCGCAGCGGTCTGGCGCACCCGGATCATCGGCGGCGCCGTGCTGCTGGCCGTCCTCGTCGTTCTCTACTTCATCCTGTCCGCGTTCATCCCGCGCTGGTGGGCGCAGCGGGTGGGATCGATGGTGCACGATAGTTTCGCCAAGGGCATCGGCTGGGGCCTGTTCTTCGGCGGGATCTGCACCCTCGTCACCCTTTTCCTGCTGCTGTTCGCCGTGCTGGTGTGGCGGCGCAAGGCCGGCAAGTTTCTCGCCGGTGCGGCCGGGGTCGTCGCCATCCTGTTCGCGCTGCCCAACCTGATGACGCTGACCATCGTGCTCGGCAACAGCAGCGCCGCCCACGCGGGCGAACGGATCCTGGACGTCGACGCGCCCGCCTTCCGTGGCGCCGCGCTCACCGGTGCCGTCGTCGCGGCACTGCTGCTCCTGCTCGCGGTAGCGCTGTTGCTGCTGCGCCGGTGGCGGCGCACGCACCCGCGCCGACCGAAGGCCGGGGAGACGCCCGCGAGCGGCGTGTGAGTGAACTCACGTCATGCAGCATCTTTATGACGGTCGAGCGAAGTCGTGGCAAACTCGTTGTCGCGGGTGACTGTGCACAAGCTTCTCGACAATCACTAGGACAGCGAACAAGACCACGTCACTTGGCTTGAAAGAAGGCACACAGTGACGAAGTGGCTCGACCCGGTCGAACAACGCGCTTGGCGTGCGATCGTGGCGCTGATGACGCGACTGCCAGGGGCTCTGGACACCCAGCTCCAGCGCGAGTCCGGCGTGACGCATTTCGAGTACTGGGTACTGACCCTGTTGTCGGAGGAACCGGGCCACCGATTGCAGATGAGTGAGCTTGCCCACAAGGCAAATGCATCGCTATCGCGCTTGTCACACGTGGTTTCCAAGCTGGAGCGGATGGGCTGGGCACAGCGCTCGGCGACCGCGGGACGGCGCGGTGTGCACGCCGTGCTCACCGACGACGGGTACCTGAAGGTCGTCGAGGCCGCGCCCGGATATCTGGCGGCCGTGCGGCACCTGGTTTTCGACGGCTTGGACGACGCGCAGAAGGCCCAGGCCGCCGAACTGGGCGAACTGCTGGCCGAGCGGCTCGTCGACGCGCTCGACCAACTCGACCAGCTCGGCGGACTCACCCCGGCGACGGACGACCAACGCCCGAACGGCGGCTAGCCCGGCGCCTGCTCAGGATCGCGGGGCCAGGAGCACATCCGAGTCGAAGCAGGTGTGCGTGCCGGTGTGGCAGGCCGCCCCCTGTTGATCGACGACCAGCAGGATCGTGTCGCCGTCACAGTCGAGCCGCACTTCGTGCACGTACTGGGTGTGGCCGGAAGTCTCCCCCTTGACCCAGTACTGCTGACGGGAGCGCGAATAGTACGTCGCCTTACGGGTTTCCAGCGTGCGCGCCAGCGCCTCGTCGTCCATCCACGCGACCATCAGCACGTCACCGGTGGCGCGTTCCTGCGCGACGGCCGAGACCAGCCCGGCGTCGTTGCGCTTGAGACGGGCGGCGATAGCGGGATCGAGACTCATGGCACCGTTATAACAGGGACGCCGTGGCGCGGAGTACGCGGTCAGCTCACCCGGGAGCGCTGGAGTTCGCCGAGCAGCTCCCAGGTGCGCCGCTGGTCCTCCGGGGTGGTCAGATCGGTCTGCGAGAAGACTATCTCCGTCGCGCCCGCCGCGAAGTACTCCGCGACACGGGCCGCGATCAGCTCCTCGTCACCGATCACCACGAGTTCCGCCGCCCGCGCCGCCCCGGACAGCTCGATCACCCGGGCATAGGACGGGATGTCGTCGTAGAACGCCGTCTGGGCGGCGGTGAGCGTCTTTCCGCCAACCGCTACCGGATGACGATCTTCTCCGCCCGCATCGAATCCTTGACCTGGCCGATGGTGAGATCGCCGAAGTGGAACACGCTGGCCGCGAGCACGGCGTCGGCGCCCGCGTGCACGGCCGGGGCGAAGTGCTCGACCGCGCCCGCGCCCCCGCTGGCGATCACCGGGACCGTCACCGCCTCCCGCACGGCGCGGATCATCGGCAGGTCGAAACCGGCCTTGGTTCCGTCGGCGTCCATGGAGTTGAGCAGGATCTCACCGACGCCGAGTTCGGCGCCGCGCACCGCCCATTCGACGGCATCGATGCCGGTGCCGCGTTTGCCGCCGTGCGTGGTGACCTCCCAGCCGGAGGGCGTGTCCGGCTGCCCTTCCGGCACGGTGCGCGCGTCCACCGACAGCACGATGCACTGGGAGCCGAAGCGCTCGGACATCTCGCGCAGCACCTCCGGCCGCGCGATCGCGGCGGTGTTCACCGAGACCTTGTCCGCGCCCGCGCGCAGCAGGCGGTCCACGTCCTCGACCGTGCGCACCCCGCCGCCGACGGTGAGTGGGATGAAGATCTGCTCGGCGGTGCGGGTCACCACGTCGATCATCGTGCCGCGGTCACCGGTGGAGGCGGTCACGTCGAGGAAGGTCAGCTCGTCGGCGCCCTGCGCGTCGTAGAGGGCGGCCAGTTCGACGGGATCGCCCGCGTCGCGCAGGTTCTCGAAGTTGACGCCCTTGACCACCCGTCCCGCGTCGACGTCCAGACACGGGATCACCCGTACGGCCAACGTCATTGCCTCACCCTTCCTCCGCGGCCGCCGGATCGGCGACCGTGCAGATCATGTCGAGCAGTTCCTCGTGCACGCCGGGCGCGGCCGCGAGCACGGAGCCGGAGGAGATGGTCCACGGCCTGCCCACCAGGTCGGTGACCACGCCGCCCGCCGCGCGCACCAAGGCGACACCCGCCGCGTTGTCCCAGGGATGGTGCCCGAACACGATCGCGCCGCCGAGCACGCCGGAGGCGGTGAACGCCAGATCGATGCCGGTCGAACCGTGCATGCGCACCCGGGAGGACAGTCTGCTCAGCGGTCCGAGCAGGTCGAAGCGGAATTGTCCGGGGATGCGGCCGTGCGCGTCCACGTTGAACGCGCCGAAACCGATCATGGCCTCGGCGAGCTTCCCGCGCGGCAGCGGCGGCAGCGGCTGCCCGTCCAGCAGCACGGGGCCCCCGGCCATGGCGGCGTAGCGGCGGCCGAGCAGCGGCAGCCAGGTCAGTCCCAGCACCGGTTCCCCGTCGCGGACCAGTGCGAGCAGCATGCCCGAGAGCGGATGCCCGGAGGAGTAGTTGAACGTGCCGTCGATCGGGTCGAGCACCCACGCGGTGCCGGAGGCGAGCTGCGGTCCGCCGAACTCCTCGCCGTGCACCTCGATCCCGGTGCGGCGCAGCAACTCGGCGGAGACGGTGCGCTCCAGCTCCAGGTCGAGTTCCGTGGCGAAATCGTTGCGGCCCTTCTCGACCGCGCTCGGCGCGCCGATACCCTCGACGAACCGCGAACACACCGAATCCAGGACCTCGCTCGCCGCCGCGAGCAGGTTCGACAGTTCCCGGGTCATCTCACCGCGGCCAGCGCCTCGGGCAGGGTGAACCGGCCCGCGTAGAGCGCCTTGCCGACGATCGACCCCTCGACGCCATCGGGCACGAGTTCGGCGATCGCGACCAGGTCCGCGATGGTGGACACGCCGCCGGAGGCGATGACGGGTGCGTCGGTGGCCGCGCAGACCTCGCGCAGCAGGTCCAGGTTCGGGCCGGTGAGCGTGCCGTCCTTGGTCACGTCGGTCACCACGTAACGCGAGCAGCCGTCGCGCTCCAGGCGCTCGAGCACCTCCCACAGATCGCCGCCGTCGCTGACCCAGCCGCGGCCGCGCAGCCGGTACTCGCCGTCGATGATGCGCACGTCGAGGCCGACCGCGATGCGCTCGCCGTGCCGGGCGATGGCCTTCGCGCACCAGACCGGGTCCTCCAGCGCGGCGGTGCCGAGATTCACCCGGGCGCAGCCGGTGGACAAGGCCGCCTCCAGGCTCTCGTCGTCGCGGATGCCGCCGGACAGTTCCACCTTGACGTCGAGCTCACCGACAACGCCCGCCAGCAGTTCCCGATTCGAGCCGCGCCCGAACGCCGCGTCCAGGTCGACCAGATGCACCCATTCCGCGCCGGCTTCCTGCCAGGCCAGCGCCGCCTCGCGAGGCGAGCCGTAGCTGGTTTCGCTGCCGGCCTCTCCTTGCACGAGGCGCACAGCCTCTCCGTTGGCGACATCGACGGCGGGTAGCAGCACAAGACTCACGAGAGCAGCCTAGTGGTTACCCGGCCGCGTCCGAGTGCAGGGCCCGGGCGGATTGGGACGTCGATCACCGCGGCGGGCCTGCCGCGTGCGCGTCCAGGATGCGGGTCAGCAGCGTGACCAGCGTCTGCCGATCGTGCTCGGAGAAGCCCGCGAGCAATTCGTCCTGAGCGACCTTCAGGCGCTCGTCGAGATCGTCGAGGTGGCGCGCGCCCGCCGCGGTGAGCGTGACGATGTTGCGGCGGCGGTCGGCGGCATCGGGGTTGCGCTCGACCAGCTCGCGGGCGGCGAGATCGTTCACCGCCGCGACCACGTCACTGCGGTCGATACGGGTGCGCCTGCCCAGCTCCGCCTGGCTGGCCGGACCGAACTCACCGAGCGTGGCCAGCAGCGCGTAATGGTGCCGCCGGGAGCCGGTGGGCTCCAGCGCCCGCTCGGTCGCCCGATTCGCCACCAGCGCGACCTGATTGACCAGCCTGGTGGGCAGGACGCGGAGCCGTCCCGCGGCGTCTTCGTGCGCGATGTCCATGCGGCCACTCTAACAAGACTTGTTGGCAGCACCCACGATCTGTTACGTTGGTGAAATCAACGTTGGACACGCCAACGTTCTGTTCGGAAGGTGACTCCGATGCGCAAGATTCGCTCGGCCCTCCCCCTGCTCGTTCTCCCGCTGGCCGCCCTGACCGCCGCCTGCGCCTCCGCCGCGAGTCCCACGCCGGAGGTGCGCGAGATGCTCGACCGCGCGCAGATCACCGCTCTGGTCGATCGGCTCGGCCGCGCCTTGGACGAGGGGCGCTTCGAGGAACTGCGGGCGATCTACACCCCGGACGCGACCGCGAAGACGCCCGGCGGTACGGCCGAGGGGCGCGAGGCGCTGATCGCCCAGGCGAGCCGCAACCACGGCGAGGACAAACGCATTCAGCACGTGATCGGCAACGTGCTGATCGATCTGCGCGGCGACGCGGCCGACGTGCGGGCCAACTTGATCGCCACGTTCGCACCCACATCCCCCGACGGGACGATTCCGCGGCCGCAGTACACCCTCGGCGAGGTCTACCGTTTCGACGCGGTCCGCACCGCGGAGGGCTGGCGGCTGTCCCGGGTGCAGACCACCCCGATCTGGTCCACCGGCACTCGTCCGTGATCAGCGCGTGGCGAGCACGCGCGCGCGGTGACAGGCCAGGGCGGCGAGCACCGCGCACAGTGCCGTCACCGCGGCCGCCGCGATCCGCACGGCTTGACCAGTCTGGAACTCCGTCGCCGCGCGTTCGATCTCGGCGAGCGTGTGCTCGCTCCGGTCGTCGAACAGGATCGAAGCCCGCGGCCACAGGTAGCGGATCGACAGCAGGAACTGCCCGCTGAGCAGCGCGGCCAGGGAGAAGCCGAGCCATCGGCGTCCGATTCGATAGGCCAGCGACACCGCGCACGCGAGCAAGGCGCACAGCGTCAGCACCGCGCCCAGCGGGCGCATGACGTCACCGACGGCGACGGTGCTCATGAATTGCTCGGTGAGTTCCAGCGATTCGGGTACGTCGCGAAAGATGTTGGGATACAGAAACAATGTCTCCGCGACGGTCGTCGCGAACGCGAAACACGCGACCACCGCGTAACCGGAGATCACCGTCAGCGGAACAGTGACGCTTTTCATAACAACCTCCTCGCCTCGACCGTAGAACCGGCGGGCCGCTCGCGGATCCGGCGCGAGCCCCCATGAACGGGTCAGGGTCTACCCGGAACCACCGCGCCGTTCGCCGGGCGTCGTCGGCATCGCCGCAATAAGGGCGGCGCGGAAGGTAACGTCTCCGCTCGGCGATCATCCCCGGTCGCCGCTTCCCTTTCGCACCGAGGAAGTGCATGTCACGATCTGAAATCGCTGCCGCCCTGTCGCTTTCGGCAGCAGCCTGCTTCGCGGCCTTCGTCGCCGCACCCGCCGCCAACGCCGCCGCACCCGAGGAGGCGCGCCTGGCGGGATGCGAATTCGGCTCCGCCGCGGCGACCTACGACTACGCGCGGTTCGGCGAACACGCCCGCCGGATGCTCGACCTCAGCACCGGAGAGTTCCGCGCCGAGTTCGAGAACTTCCGCGCCAACATCCAATCCAGCGCCGAGGCCGCGCACATCCGCGCCGAGGCGAACTCGGCCGACTGCCGCATCGTCTCCGGCGACGACAACCGGGCCGAGGTGGACGTCGACGTGGTGCGGACGGTGACCAGCGATGAGACCGACGGTCTGCCGCAGACCAGCCGCATGGCGATGACCGTGACGGTGGACAACGTCGACGGACGCTGGCTGGTCAGCAAGGTCCGCAAGCACTGACCGCAGCGGGGGGATCCCGCGCGCCTCGGTGCGCGGGATCCGCCCTACAGCGAGTTCACCCAGTTGCGCAGCAGGTGGGCGCCCGCGTCACCGGATTTCTCCGGGTGGAACTGGGTCGCCGACAGCGCGCCGTTCTCCACCGCCGCCAGGAACGGCACCCCGTGCTCGGCCCAGGTCAGCTTGGGCGCGGCGAAGTGCTCGCTGGGCGGCAGGTCCCAGGTCTGCGCGGCGTAGGAGTGCACGAAGTAGAAGCGGGTCTGCGCGTCGAGGCCCGCGAACAGCACGCTGTCGGACGGGGCGGAGACGGTGTTCCACCCCATGTGCGGCAGCACCGGCGCCGACAGCCGCTCGACCGTGCCCGGCCATTCGGCGCACCCGTCGCTCTGCTCGCCGAATTCCACACCCCGCTCGAACAGGATCTGCATGCCGACGCAGATGCCCAGTACCGGGCGCCCGCCGGCCAGCCGCTGACCGATCAGGCGTTCGCCCCGCACCGCACGCAGCCCCGCCATGCACGCGGCGAACGCCCCGACGCCAGGCACGACCAGCCCGTCGGCGGCGAGCACGGCCTGCGGGTCCGCGGTCACATCGACGCGGGCGCCCGCCCTGGTCAGCGCTCGTTCGGCGGAGTGCAGGTTGCCCGACCCGTAGTCGAGCAGGGCCACCGTTTTCGCGCTCACAGCGTTCCCTTCGTCGAGGGGACCCCGCTCACCCGCGGGTCGAGTTCCACCGCGGCGCGCAGCGCACGCGCCACCGCCTTGAATTCGGCCTCGGTGACGTGGTGCTGATCGCGGCCGTAGAGCACCCGCACGTGCAGCGCGATGCGCGCGTTCAACGCGATCGACTCGAACACGTGGCGGTTGAGCACGGTGGAGTACGGCGCGCCGGGCCCGGAGCCGGGAATCACCGTGTGCACCAAGTGCTCCGGCTCTCCGGTGTGCACGCAGTAGGGGCGGCCGGACACGTCGACGGCGGCGTGCGCCAGCGTCTCGTCCATCGGGATGTAGGCATCGCCGAACCGGCGGATCCCCGCCTTGTCGCCCAGCGCCTTGCCGAGCGCCTGACCGAACACGATCGCGGTGTCCTCGACCGTGTGGTGCGCCTCGATCTCGGTGTCACCCTCCGCGCGCACGGTCAGGTCGAAGCTCGCGTGGGCGCCGAGCGCGGTCAGCATGTGGTCGTAGAACGGGACGCCGGTGGCGATCTCGGTCTTGCCGGTGCCGTCCAGATCCAGCTCGACGACGATGCCGGATTCCTTGGTGACCCGCTCCACCCGGGCGGTCCTACTCATGCTCACGTCCAATCGGGTTGTCGCCGATGGCTTCTCGGCGCTGGTTCATCGCGGTACCAGGTCGCTGCCTGCCAGCAGCCCGCTGACCCGCAGCAGTTCGTCGTTCTCGGCGGCGAGGCCGATCGTGGTGCGCAGATAGCCGGGAAGGCCGACGTCGCGGATCAGCACGCCGTGCTCGAGGTAGCGCTGCCAGCTGCGCGCGGCGTCGGCGAAGCGGCCGAACAGCAGGAAGTTGGCGTCACTGGGGATCACGTCGTATCCGAGTTCGCGCAATGCCGCCGCGACCCGGTCGCGCTGGGCGGCCAGTTCGGCCACGCTGCCGAGCGTCTCGTCGGCATGCCGCAGGGCCGCGCGCGCGGCGGCCTGGGTGACCACCGACAGGTGGTAGGGCAACCGCACCAGCAGCATCGCGTCGATCACCGCGGGCGCGGCGACCAGATAGCCCAGGCGCCCACCGGCGAACGCGAACGCCTTGCTCATCGTCCTGGTCACCACGAGCTTCGCGGGGAACCGGTCGATCAGCCCGATGGCGCTCGGCTGCGCGGAGAACTCGCCGTAGGCCTCGTCGACCACCACGATGCCGGGGGCGGCCGCGAGGATGCGGGCCAGGTCCTCCTGCGGGATGCTGTGCCCGGTGGGGTTGTTCGGGCTGGTCACGAACACCACGTCGGGTGCGCGCTCGGCGATCGCGGCCAGAGCGTGATCGATGTCGAGGGAGAAGTCGGCGTTGCGCTTCGCCTCGATCCACTCGGTGTCGATGCCTTCGGAGATGATCGGGTGCATCGAGTACGAGGGCACGAACCCCAGCGCGCTGCGGCCCGGTCCGCCGAAGGCCTGCAACAGCTGCTGCAGGATCTCGTTGGAGCCGTTGGCGGCCCAGACGTTGCCGGTGTCCACCGCGATACCGGTCTGCGTGGTCAGATACCGCGCCAGGTCGGTGCGCAGCGCGACGGCGTCGCGGTCCGGGTAGCGGTGCAGGTCCGCGGCGGCGGCGCGGATCGACTCGGCGACGTCGTCGATCAGCGCACGGCTGGGCGGATGCGGGTTCTCGTTCGTGTTCAACTGCACGGGGACCGTCAACTGCGGTGCGCCGTAAGGCTTCTTGCCCCGCAGGTTCTCCCGCAGCGGCAGGTCGTCCAGGGTCAGGTCCGCGCCGGGCGCGCTCGCCGCGCGCGTCACGAGAGGGCCTCGAAACGCGCCTGCACGGCTTGGCCGTGCGCGGGCAGGTCCTCGGCGTTCGCCAGCGCCACCACGTGGCCCGCGACATCCTTCAGCGCCGCTTCGGTGTACTCCACGACGTGGATCCCGCGCAGGAAGGTCTGCACGCTCAGCCCGGAGGAGTGCCGCGCGCAGCCCGCGGTGGGCAGCACGTGGTTGGAGCCCGCGCAGTAGTCGCCCAGGCTGACCGGCGCGTACGCGCCGACGAACACCGCTCCGGCGCTGCGCACCCGCGCCGCGACCGCGGCCGCGTCGGCGGTCTGGATCTCCAGGTGCTCGGCGGCGTAGGCGTTCACCACACGCAGGCCCTGCTCGATGTCGTCGACCAGGACGGTGCCGGACTGCTTGCCGCGCAGCGCCTCGCCCACCCGGTGCGCGTGCTTGACCACGGTCAGCTGCGTGGTCAGCGCCGCGTCCACCGCGTCGGCCAACTGCTCGCTGTCGGTGACCAGCACGCTGGCGGCGAGCACGTCGTGCTCGGCCTGGCTGATCAGGTCGGCGGCGACGTGCACCGGATCGGCGGTCGCGTCGGCGAGGACGGCGATCTCGGTGGGGCCCGCCTCGGCGTCGATGCCGACCAGGCCGCGGCACAGCCGCTTGGCCGCGGTGACGTAGATGTTGCCCGGCCCGGTGATCAGGTCCACCGGCTCCAGCTGCGCGCCGTCGGTGTCGACGCCGCCGTAGGACAGCAGCGCCACGCCTTGGGCTCCGCCGACCGCCCATACCTCCTCGACGCCGAGCAGCTGCGCGGCCGCCAGGATGGTGGGGTGCGGCAGCCCGCCGAACCGCGCCTGCGGCGGTGAGGCCACCACCAGCGAGCCGACGCCCGCGGTCTGCGCGGGCACCACGTTCATCACGACGCTGGACGGGTAGACGGCGTTACCGCCCGGCACGTACAGGCCGACCCGCTCGACGGGCACCCAGCGCTCGGTGACCGTGCCGCCCGGCACCACCTCGGTGGTCTTGTCCCTGCGCCGCTGATCGGCGTGCACCTTGCGCGCCCTGGCGATGGACTCCTCCAGCGCCGCGCGGACCGCCGGGTCCAGCCGCTCCAGCGCGGCTTCCAGCTCGGCCGCGGGCACCCGCACCGTCGCCGGGATCACCCCGTCGAAGCGCTCGCTGAACTCCAGCGCCGCCGACACGCCCTGATCACGAATCGCCTCGACCACCGGACGCACCTGATGCAGCACCGAGTCCACGTCGACTCCCCCGCGCGGCAGCGCGGCGCGCAGCTCGGCGACGGAGGGAGTACGACCGCGCAGATCGACGCGGGCGAGCTCGATGCGGGATGTCATGTGGTGTCGGTCCTTGTCTCCAGCTGAATCCGCAACAGGAAAGTTGCCGCTACCAGCCTAATGGGCCGACGCGAGCCGTTTTCGCCGTGGTCCGGGCGGCCGGGTCGCGCGGCAGCGGTGTGCGCAGGTCGGCGGTCGGTAGGTGCCGTCGGTGCGCCGAACTGTGGCGTTGCTCTCCTACGCCCGCGTCAACGAGTGTCGCTGTCGATCTGCACGGACCCGTTGCCCGGGTTGATCACCCGCAGCGTCACCGACTTGTTCTGGCCGCCGTAGGTCACGCTGGCCACATTGACGTCCACCGAACCGTCCGCGTTGGTGCCCGAACCCCCACCGGCCGTATCGACGGTGTTGAAGCCCGTGACCCGATTCTGCGTCCAGTAGTCCTCGAAGGCTTGCTGGCTACCGAAGACCTGCTGGGCAGCTGGGGTGAGCTGTTTCCAGGCAGCGGAGAAGCTCAGATACGTGAGGTTGTTGTAGAAGTTCACCACCAGATCGATGGACTGTCGCGAGTCGGCCTTGCCGACGCTCTTCGTCTCCCCCACGGGGACGGCGGCGGAGGTCGTGTTGCCGCCGGGGCGAGTCGAGGCGACCACCGAGGACGTACTGCCCTGCGCTGCGTTGCTGTTCGAGCCCGACGAGCTCAGTGTGTTCACCAGAATGGCTCCGGCCACCACGACCGCGCCGATCAGCGCACCGATCAGCACCGCGCGCCGTTTCCCTCCCGAGCCCGGTCTCGGCGTCGGGCGCGGCTGTGCCATGGTGCGGGGATGGTCCGCGGTGTCCGGGTGGACGGGCGGTGGGGGCGTGGGACGGGGACGCGGCTGGCGCTCGGTCGGCGTGTAGGGCGCCGAGGCCATCGCCGAGGGCCGCAGCGCGCGGGTCGCCGATTCCGGCTCGCCCGCCCTCGGCCGGGTGAAGGCTTCGCTGGCGGGCACGAACCCGGCGGCCACCGGCGCGGGGCCCGCATCGGCGAACGCGGCGAGGTGGTCGCGCGCGGCCCGCATGCTCGGGCGCTCGCGTGGCTCGGGGCTGAGCAGGTCGAGCAGGAAATCTGTGGCGGGCCCGGCGTTGCGCGGTTCGCTCAGCTGACCGTTGGCGGCGGCGTAGAGCACGGCGAGCGGGTTGGAGCCCGCGCCGTAGGGCGGTTCGCCCTCGAGCGCGTGGAACAGCGTGGCGCCCAGCGCGAACACGTCGGAGGCGGGGCTCGGATCGGAGCCGCGGGCGACCTCCGGCGCGAGGTAGGCGGCGGTGCCGCAGATCAATCCGGTCTCGGTGAGCGTGACGTCGCCGGTCGCGCGGGAGATGCCGAAGTCGGTGATCTTCACCGTGCCGTGATCGTCGAGCAGGATATTGCCCGGTTTCACGTCGCGGTGCACGATGCCCGCCTGGTGCGCGGCGATCAGCGCCGAGGCGACCTGTTCGCCGATCCGCGCGACCTGGGTAAGGGGCAACGTGCCCTGGGCGCCGATCACCGCCGCAAGGCTCTTGGACTTCAAGTACTCCATCACCAGGCAGGGATCACCATCGTGCTCGGTGATGTCGAACACGACGATCGCGTTCGGATGCTGGAAGCGGGCCGCGTTGCGGGCCTCCCGGATGGCGCGCTGGCGCACCACGACGCGTTCGGCCTCGGGCAGGCTCGGCTGGATGTGGATCTGCTTGACGGCAACGGAGCGCTGGAGGCGTTCGTCGACGGCACGCCAGACCACGCCCGTGCCGCCGCTACCAATCCGCTCGACCAGGCGGTAATGCTCCGCGATCAACTGACCGGTATCGATGGCGCCTACTCCGAACCTTCTCGAAATCGTGACATCCCGCATATTGATTACTCACGCGGTCCGGGGATGAGTGTAGCGGGCGCCGGAACACTCGTACGCGTCAGCCGGACCTTTCCGCGCCCCGAATCGCCCGGCACGGACTATCCGCCAGCACGCAGCATCCGGCCCGCGGCGTCCACCGCGGGCGCCGAACTGCTCGCGTCGCTGATGAACACGGCGAATGCCAGGTCGCCGTCGATGCCGACGAACCAGCCGTGCGCGTGGGCGTCGTCGATGTACTCCGCGGTACCGGTCTTGCCGAGCAGCCCCGGGAGGTCGCGCAATTGTGTCGCGGTGCCGTCTGTGATCGTCTCGCGCATCATGGCTTTCAGCTGGTCGTCGACCTGCGGCGGCAGTGCGTCCGCCGTCCGGTCGGGGGTGCCCGGCCTGCCCGCGACGAGGGTGGGCGCGGGCACGGCGCCGCGGGCGATGGACGCGGCGAGCAGGGCCATGCCGAACGGTGACGCTGTCACCTGCCCTTGACCGATCGCCGATTCCACCCGCAGCGCGGAGGTCTCCGCCGGGGGAACTTTTCCGGTGACGGTGGTCAGGCCCGGTGTGACGTAGTCGATGCCGAGTCCGAGCTGTGCGGCGGCTTTCGTCAGGGCATCGGCGGGCAACTGCGCGCCGAGCGCGCCCATCGTGGTGTTGCAGGACCGGGCGAACGCGGTGTGCAGCGGGACCGGGCCGAGATCGAAGTTGTTGTCGTTGGGGATGCGGCGGCCCTCGATGTTCGCCGTACCGGGGCAGGGCAGCACCGTGTCGGGTGTCACGGCGCCCGCCTGCAGCGCGGCGGAGACGGTGACCGTCTTGAACGTCGATCCCGGCGGGTAGAGCCCGGTGAGCGCGATCGGGCCCTGCGCGTCGGCGGCGGCGTTCTGCGCGATCGCGACGACCGCGCCGGTCGAGGGCCGCAGAGCGACGATCGCGGCGGGCTGGGCGACCGGGGCCAGCGCCGCCTCGGCCGCGCGCTGGAGGCCGGGATCGAGCGTGGTCGCGATGTCGGCGGTGGGCCTCGGGTCCGTCCCGGCGACGCGCTGGGTGCCCTGCGGGGTCTGGGCGCGCACCGCCCACCCTGCATTCGCGTCGGCGGACTCCTGCCACAACTCGGCCAGTCCGGACAGCGTCGGGGCGGCCAGCGCCTTGTCGGTCGTCAGCAGCCGGGTCTGCGGCGCGAGGGTGACGCCCGGCAGCGCGGTCAGGCGCTCCCGGATCGGGGCGAGGTCCGTCTCGCGCAGGGTGATCGCGGTGATCGGCTTGCCTTGCGCCGCGGCCAGTTCCGTTTGCAGCGACTGCGCGCCGAGGCCGGGCGAGAGCGGGCCGAGCAGCTCCGCGACCGCGGCGAGATCGGCGCCGGGGGCCAGATTCACCAGCGTGACGATCTGCTCGGTCATCAGTTCGCCGCCCGCGGCATCGAGGATGCGCGCCGGTTCCGGATAGACCCTGCTGTAGCTCAACGGCCCGCCGGCCAGGCCCGGGGCGACCGTGGCGGGATCCCACTTCACCCGCCACCCCCTCCCGTCGTCGTGCGCGGTGCCGTTGGTGGTGTAGGTCCACTCGGACTTGCCGTCCCCGCCGAGTTTCCAGGTGGCGGCCAGCGTGAAACTCTCGTCGTCGACCGAGCGGACCTCGTAGCGCACATCCTTGCCGAGCCCCTCGTAGAGCGCGCCGAGGGTGTCGGCGGCCAGGGCCGGGTTGTCGGTGAGCGCGGCCGCCGCGGCGACGTCGTCCTGGTTCAGCGCCTCGGCGAACTGCCCGGCCACGGTATCGGGTTGATCCGGTCCGGACGAGCAGGCGGCCAGCACGAGCATCGGTGCGGCGAACAGGACGAGGGACTTCCGGTTGGTACGCACGCCGACGACCCTATCGGGCCGAGCGCGATGCCGGGCGGGACGCGATGTCAGTCGCGCGCCCACCTGGCCTCGGCCAGCGCGGCGGCGTCATCCTCGGTGAGGTCGATGTCGAACACCTCGGCGAGGATCTTGGGGAGTTCGGCGGGTTCCAGTTCCCGCGTGTCGCTCGTGCCGTCGGGATACTCGGTGACGAACGTGGTGCCGTCCAGCACGTGGTGCGCGTCCGGGAGGAAGCGCTGCACATACGGCCGGGTGGTGAACGGGGAACGGGGTGAGGTCGATACGAAGTGGTTGCCGACGGCGTAGTCGATGCGATACTGCGGATTCAGCGTGAAACTGTGCCGGTCGATCCATCCGTCGCGGCCGTATTGGTGCAGCACCCACAGCTCGGAATCCAGCTCACCGCGCGTGCGCTCCAGCCGGAACTTCCACTCCCCCGCCGCGAATTCGCCGGTCTCCGAGGACAATTCGAACGGCGCGAGCGGTCCGGCGCCGAAGCCCACGTCGCACAGCCATACCCGGTCGTCGTCGGTGGTCGTCACGCGCAGCAACGCGTGGGTGGCGGGCCGCAACCCGGCGCCCGCGCCCATGCTCACCCGCCCGCTCAGCCCGGTGACGCCGAAACCGAGTCGTTCCAGCGCGGCCGCGAACAGTCCGACGTTCTCGTAGCAGTAGCCGCCGCGGCGGCGGCGCACGATCTTGTCCTGCAAGCTCGCCAGGTCGAGGGGAATCGACCGGCCCAGGATGATCTCCAGGTTCTCGAACGGGATGGCGGTGGTGTGCGCCCGCACCAGGTCGCGCAGCGTCCGGACGGTAGCGGCGCGCTCGCCGTCGAAATCGATCCGGGCCAGATAGGCGTCCAGATCGAGATCCGCTCCGTTCCAGTGGTAGGCCGGGTCGGTCGGCTTGCTCATCACGTCCTCGCTTCGTCGTTCGGTCTTCTCGATCAACCGCGCGGGACGACGATCGTGTTCCCGGCGCCTCACGCCGCGCACTTCGCGCCCGCGGGTGCGGGCGGGGCGGTGACGACGCCGTGCGCGACGTCGACGAGGTAGTCGCGGTCCGGGCCGTCGACCGGTTCGGTGCCGAGCAGCAGGCGCTCGACCACGCAGCCGCCTTCGAAGAAGGCCGGGCCGACGCTGTGGTCGCCCGGCGCCACCCGCCCGTTCAGGTCGCGCCCGGTGACAACGGTGTACATGGAGGTGGGCTTGCCCGCGGCGGCCAGCCCCGCGCGCATCTCGACGCTCGTGGCGTAGGGCACCACGTCGTCGGCGGTGCCATGGACGAGAAACGCGCGCCGCACGTCCATCCGGGCCGCCAGCAGGGCGGGTGAGCGTTCGGCGTAGGCGAGCGGGCAAGCAGTGGGCGGGCAGCCGCCCGCGTCGCGCTCGATCTGCGCGGGCAGTGCCGGGTCCACGGCCACCGCACCCAGCCACATCGTGAAATCGTCGGCGGGACCGTAGTTGTCGACCCAGTAGTCGAACATCCCGCGCGGACCGTGCGCCGCCGCGAGACCGCTGGTGATGCCGCCCTGACTCCAGCCCCACAGCACCGTGCGGGTGATCGAGGCGTGGACCTGGCGGTACCACGCGGTCGCGGCGACGATATCGCGCCGGCCCGCCCACAGATTCCACTCTCCGGTGCGCCACCGGCTGTCGGCGGAGCGCAGATCCATCGACAGGATCGGAGTCGAGGTGCGCCGCGCGATCGACTCGAGGTAACCGGCGAAATCCGCCGACGACCCGTCGTGCCCGTGCACCGCGACCACGAGCGCCTCCGGGGTCACGTCCCCCTCGGCGCACCGGTAGGGCTCGTACACCCGCCCGGTCGCCTCCTCACCGTCCACGGTCAGCGAGACCGGGCGCACCGTCACACCCGTCGCGCAAGCCGGACCCGCCGAGACACGCGGCGCGGCAGCGATTGTCGTCACGAGCACGCCGGCCAGCGCGCAGCAGAGAAGCAGTACCGGATGGGCCCGTCGCATCCTCGGATGATGTCACGCCGTCAGCGGCGTCGCGGCGTCCCGGCGCAGGCGCGCCAGGACGAGCAGTCCGCCCCCGGCAGCGGCGAGACCCACCACCGCGCCGAACACGGCCACCCCGGCGCTCAACCCGTAGGCGTCGGCGAGGAACCCGGCGGTCAGCGGCAGCGCCGCGGCCGGAAGATAGCCGCCGACGTTCTGCGCGGCGTTCGCCTCGGCCAGCCGCCCGCCCGGCACGCTCGCGCCGATCGCCGTCAGGCCCCCGAACTGGCCGAGCCCTTGACCGGCCCCGGCGAGCGCGGCGGACGTCACGAACAACGCGAGCGAGGTGGTCGCGAGCGACAGCACCAGCGCGATCATGCTCGTCACGGTCGCGACCGCGCCGCCGAGCAGAACGGTGCGCACGCCGAATCGCCGCGCGGCGAACTGAACTCCGGCCGCGGCAAGGAACATCGTGAACGCCACCGCACCCGCGAGCACCCGGTCGGCGGCGCCGAGCAGATGCGTCAGCACCGACGGTCCCAGCGACAGGACGAACGACGTCGCGGTGATCCCCGGTCCGAACACCGCGATCCCGAGCAGCACGGCGGTCCGCCCCTCCCGCGCGACCGAAGGAATCCGGATCCACGGCCCGCGTCCGCCGGGACCCGCGGGCAACGGCAGCCGGGCGGTCACCGCCAAAGCCGTTGCCAGCACGGCGATCTCGAGCCCGAAGACCGTCACCGTGGGACCGGGCAGCGTTTCGGACAGGAGGCCCGCCAGCAACGGGCCGCTCCCGGCCCCGAGCACCATCGCCGTGGAGGCGGCCAGCGCGGCGACGCGTCTGCGGTCGGGCCCGCCCACGTCCGTGACCGCCGCCATGCCCGCCGAGACGGTCGCGCCGACCGCCACACCGGTGAGCAGCCGTGCCAGTGCCAGCAGTAGGACCGACTGCGCGATCGCGAACAGCACGCAGGCCGCCATCGCCGCCGCCACCGCGGGCAGCAGGACCGGCTTGCGCCCCACCCGGTCCGACACCACGCCCGCGACCAGCAGCGCTCCCAGCAATCCGACGATGTAGCAGGCGAACACCGCGGTCAGCGTCCCGGAGGAGAAACCGATCGTCCGCTGCCACACCACATACAGCGGCGTCGGCGCGTTCGACAGCACGAACACCGCGAACACCGGCCAGGCCGCACGCCACACCGAAGAGCCGCTCGTTCGGCGCACTTCCGCGCGGGGCCGCGTCACCGTCGATCCCATCACCACTCCTTGATTCGAATTTACTCGTACTGGTACGACGATAACCGAACCAACCCAAGTAGTACGATAGAAGTCGTACAAAGGACCCGAGAGCGAGGAGACGCGATGCCAACGGCCACCGAGGACACCTCCGTGCTGCCCGAGCCGGATCGCGCCGATCTGCGGCTCGACCAGGTCCTCGCCGCATTGAGCGACCCGCTGCGCCTGGCCATGGTCCGCAAGCTCTTGCTGGACTCCCCCGAGGACGACCGGCCCTGCTCCTGGTTCGGCATCGATCGGCCGAAGTCCACGCTGACGCACCATTTCCGGGTGCTGCGCGAGGCCGGCGTCACCCGGCAGCGGCGCTACGGACTCGAGCGCCGCAGCCAGGTGCGCGTCGCCGACCTCGAAGCGCGCTTCCCTGGCTTGCTCGACCTGGTCCGCGCCTGGGAACCCGAGGGCTGATTCCGATTTTTGGGGGCAGGACCCGGCGTCGCGGCCCTGTTACGGTCCGGGTATTCATTCCGAGTCCGGATGGCACGCCGTCCGCGCGTTCGGACGTCTTCTCATGGAGTCCGCCATGACCTTCGCACCCCGCCGTATCCCCGACGCGACCCCGATCAGCACGGCCGAGACCGCCGCGACGTGGCGAGCACAATTGCCGGCCGACCGGAACCGGCTGCGCGGCGGGAGTTTCCGTGACGCCGCCGTCGCCGAGCTGGTCACGGCCGATCCGGTCCTGCGCAATTTCCCGGTCGACGACTTGCGCGCGGGCGCTGCGCCTGGCCCCGGAGCGCTTCGGCCTCTGAGCCACGGCGCGGACGTTACGATTCGCCTATGCGTTCGATTGATGCCGCGCAGCGGCGCGCTCGGCTGGCGGTGCGGCACCGGTTGGCGATGCCGGAGCGCACCGGGCAGGTCGCGGAGATCGCCCGCTCGATGGTCGCGCTGCACGCGACCGATCCGGCGACCGTGTACCTCTCCGTCGCGGCCCGTGCCGACGCGCTCACACCCTCCGACGTCGAACAGGCGCTCTACGAGGATCGTTCGCTGCTTCGAATGCTCGCCATGCGGCGCACCATGTTCGTCGTGCCGGTGGAATCGGTTCCGATTCTCCAGGCTTCGTGCGCGGACGCCCTGGCGCACAAGCAGCGGCGCACCTACGGCAAGTACCTGACGCAGGCGGGCATCGGGGACGGCGATACGGCCGGCTGGTGGGCCGAGGTCGAAGCCGAGACGCACAAAGCGTTGCTGGCCCGCGGCGCGGCGACCGGCGCGCAGCTGAGCAAGGCCGTCCCGCGGTTGCGCACCCAGGTGAACACCGCACCGGACAAGGCGTATTCGAAGCCGACGAACATCACCACCTGGGTACTGGTGACGCTCGGCTGCGAGGGCCGCATCGTGCGCGGCAGGCCGAACGGCGGCTGGACCAGCAGCCAGTACACCTGGGCGCCGATCGAATCGTGGCTGCCGGACGGCGTTCCCGCCCTTCCCGCCGCCGAGGCCAGGGTGGAACTGGTCCGTCGCTGGTTGCGCGCCTTCGGTCCCGCGCCGGTATCCGACGTCAAGTGGTGGACCGGGTGGACGCTCGGCGAGGTGCGCGCGGCACTGGGCGCCCTGGATCTGGTCGAGGTCGACCTGGACGGCGTGACCGGCGTGCTTCTGGCCGACGACGTGGAGCCGGTCGCCGCGCCGGAGCCGTGGGCGGCGCTGCTGCCCGCCCTCGATCCGACCCCGATGGGCTGGCAGGCCCGGGAGTGGTACCTCGGCCCGCACGCACCGCGGGTGTTCGACAGCAACGGCAACATCGGACCCACGGTCTGGTGGGACGGACGCGTCGTCGGCGGCTGGGCGCAGCGCAAGGACGGCGAGATCGTCTACCGCCTGCTCGAAGACGTGGGCGCGGACGCCGAAACGCTGATCGCCGCGCAAGCGCAACGCGTCGCCGACTGGTTCGGCGAGGTCCGCGCCATCCCACGGTTCCGGACACCGCTGGAACGCGAGCTCACCGCCTGAGCGAACGGCAACGGACAGCTTGGATGCCATGGAGATTCGCGGATTCGCCGACAGCGACCGAGCCGGGTTGCGGACGTTGTTCCTCCGGGCGGGTGCGGGTTCGCCGATGCGCCGAGCTCGACGCTGGTGCGTGACGGGTCACCGCGGGCGGCACGACCTGCGCCCCGGTCCCGGCACCTACATGTCCAGCCCGAGGTCGAGTACCCGGACGGAGTGGGTGAGCGCGCCGACGGCGAGGTAGTCGACGCCGGTGCGGGCGTAGTCGGCGGCGACGTCCAGGCTCAGGCCGCCGGAGGACTCCAGTTTCGTCTGCGGGGAGGCGGTGTCGCGGCGCTGGACGGCCGCCTGGGTCTGCCAGAGCGGGAAGTTGTCCAGCAGCACGAGTTCCACGTTCTCGGCGAGCACCGCGTCGAGTTGTTCGAGGCTGTCGACCTCGACCTCGCAGGCGATGTCGGGGGCGGCGGCGCGGACCGCGCGCAGCGCCTCGACCACCGAACCGGCGGCGACCACGTGGTTGTCCTTGATCAGCGCGGCGTCGCCGAGACCCATGCGGTGGTTGACACCGCCGCCGACCCGCACGGCGTACTTCTGCAGCCCGCGCAGGCCGGGCAGCGTCTTGCGGCTGTCGCGGATGCGGCAGCGGGTGCCGGCGACGGCGTCCACCCAGGCGGCCGTCGCCGTCGCGATACCGGACAGATGACACACCAGGTTGAGCATGGTGCGCTCGGCGGTGAGCAGCTTGCGCGTCGGCGCGATCACCGTCAGCACGGGCTGTCCCGGCGACACCCGGGTGCCGTCGGCGACGCGATCGGTGATCTCGTACTCGCCCGCGCCGATCACCTCGTCGAGTACCAGCACACCGGCGTCGAGTCCGGCCACGGTCCCCGGTTCGCGCGACACCACCGACGCCTTGATCACCGCGTCCGCGGGCACGGTGGCCATGGTCGTGACGTCCGGACCGTAGCGCAGGTCCTCGTCCAGCGCGGCGCGGATGAGGCGCAGCACCTCGTCGCGGTCCAGGGCGGCATCCAGAGCCATCGAAGTGTTCCTCTCTCGCCGAGCGGGGCGGTGGACAGCTCACGACATGTCCCGGCTCGGCGCGTGTGGTCAGGGAAGTGGTGCGTACTCGGGCACGCCGTCGCCGTTCAGCCGGATCGGGATGCTGTGGCGGAGTTCGTCCACGGCGTCCGGGTGATCCGACCGGGTGTGACAGCCGCGGCTCTCGGTGCGGGCGAGCGCGGCCGACAGCAGGGTGCGTGCCGCGAGGGTGAGCGCGGCGTCCTCGATTCCGGCGATCGGGTGTGCGGCGGCGGTCGGTCCGGGCGGCGCGCAGGGCGACGGCGTCGGAATGTGCGGGTCGCGGCGGACGGCCACGTCGTCGAGCCGCTTGAGCGCTTCGGCGAGGCCCGCGCGGTCGCGGACCACCGAGGCGTGCGTGGTCATCAGGCTCTGCACCACCGCACGGTCGGCGAACTCGACGGTGCGAGTGGAGATCTCGCTCACCCCGGCCCGCTCACCGAGCCGCTCGGCGGCGGCGGCCCCGGCGCGCTCGCCGACCACCAGACCCTCCAGCAGGCTGTTGGACGCCAACCGGTTCGCCCCGTGCAAACCGGTACGCGCGACCTCACCGGCCGCGTACAGGCCGGGAACTCCGGTACGGCCGTGGGTGTCGGTGACGACTCCCCCGCACTGGTAGTGCGCGGCGGGCGCGACCGGGATGAGGTCCGTGCGCGGATCGATGCCCGTCGCCAGGCACGAGGCGGTGATCGTCGGAAATCGTCGCGCGAAACCGTCGATCGAGCGCGCGTCGAGGTAGACGTGCTCGGTGCCGAGCGCTCGCATGCGCGCGGCGATGGCACGGGAGACGACATCGCGGGGAGCCAGGTCGCCGCGCGGATGCACCCCCGCGGTCACCGAATCGCCTTCGGTGTCGACCAGTGTCGCACCCTCGCCGCGCACCGCTTCGCTGATCAGCGGCCTGCGTCCCAGGCCGCCCGGGGTGTAGAGCACGGTCGGGTGGAACTGCACGAACTCCAGGTCGGCGACGGCGGCACCGGCCCACAGGCCCAGCGCGATGCCGTCCGCGGTGGCGCCCGGCGGATTGGTGCTCAGCGCGTACAACTGACCGAGGCCGCCGGTGGCCAGCAGCACGGCGGGCGCGTGGACGACGCCGAAGCCCTTCTCCGACACCGCGACCACACCTCGCACACCGTTCGGCCCGGTGACGATCTCACCGACCGCCGCGCCGAACAGCACCGGCAGGCCGGCCTCGTTCAGCGCCCGCTGCACCTCCGCGCCGGTGGCGTCGCCGCCCGCATGGATGATCCGGCGGGTGCTGTGGCCCCCCTCGCGGGTCCGCGAGATCTGGCCGTCGCGGCCGAGGTCGAACACCGCGCCCAGGTCGGTCAGCGCGGCCACCGCGGCCTGGCCGCCCTCGACGATGGAACGCACGGCGTCCACCTCGCACAATCCGGCGCCCGCCTCCACGGTGTCGTACACGTGCGATTCGACCGAGTCACCGTGCGGCGCCACGACGGCGATGCCGCCCTGGGCGTACTGGGTGGACGTATCGGTCGGGCCACCCTTGCTGAGCGTGAGCACCCGCAGGCCACGCAGCGAGGCGGTGCGCGCCGCGGTGAGTCCCGCGACGCCGCCGCCGATCACGACCAGGTCGGCCTCGGCCTCCCAGTCGATCGAAACCCGGGTTGTCATCGGCCCGCGCCTCTCTGTCTCCCGATCCGCGAACGTCCCCCCGCGCGGAGACGGTGGTCAGCGCCGTGGCCACCGTGTTCCGCCGGAGAACGACCCACCGCCCTACGGGCAGCGGTCGGACTCATTCACCGCCGCCGGGATTGCCGATCGCGATCATCCGCTGCACCGAATTGCGTCCCAGCGCGGCGGTTTCGGGATCGACGTGCACCTCGTCACGGCCTTCGACCAGGCAGCGCAGCAGAGCCGCCGGGGTGATCATCTTCATGTACTTGCACGACGCCCGGTCGTTCACGGCCTGGAAGTCGATGCCGGGGGCGGCCTTGCGCAACTGGTGCAGCATGCCGACCTCGGTGGCCACCAGCACCTGACTCGACTTCGCCGCCTTGGCCGCGTCGATCATGCCGCCGGTGGACAGGATGTGCACCCGATCGGCCGGGAACGCGCCCTCGCCCGCCAGGTACAGCGCCGAGGTGGCGCACCCGCATTCGGGGTGCACGAACAGTTCCGCGTCCGGATGGGTGCGCGCCTGCTCGGTCAGCTCGTCGCCGTTGATACCCGCGTGCACGTGGCACTCACCGGCCCAGATGTGCATGTTCGCGCGGCCGGTGACCCGCTTGACGTGCGCGCCGAGGAACTGGTCCGGCAGGAACAGCACCTCGCGGTCCGGGTCGATCGAGGCGACCACGTCCACCGCGTTGGACGAGGTGCAGCAGATGTCGGTGAGCGCCTTCACCTCGGCCGTGGTGTTGACGTAGGACACGACCATCGCGTTCGGGTGCTCGGCCTTCCATGCGCGCAGTTCGTCGGCCGTGATGGAATCGGCGAGCGAACATCCGGCGCGCTGGTCCGGGATGAGCACGGTCTTGGCCGGGCTGAGAATCTTGGCGGTCTCGGCCATGAAGTGCACGCCGCAGAACACGATGGTGTCCTCGGGCGCCTCCGCCGCGATCCGTGACAGCGCCAGCGAATCTCCGACGTGGTCGGCCACGTCCTGGATCTCCGGCAGCTGGTAGTTGTGCGCCAGGATCGTCGCGTTGCGCTCTCGAGCCAATCGCTTGACTTCCTGCGCCCACTCCGGCGTTGCCTCGACACCCGCGAACCCGGAGGGCCCGTCGAACACCTGCCCCATCAGCGGGGGCGCCAGTTTCGCACCCGTCGTCGCCATGGATGGCTCCCTTCCTCGTGCGGTCGGCCGCGCGCCGATTCGCACCAAACCAGGTTTTCGACTTACAATCGAAAACGTGGCCCATAGTAGCACCATCCACGAATCGCTCACCGCGGTGTTCCAGGTTCGCCGCTTCCCCAGCGGCATCGCCGCAGGTCACCGCCCAGTGGACCGCGCGGAGAGCATGCTGCGGCGTTGCCCGCCCGATCAGCGGACCGAACTCGCGGTGTTGCTGTGGGAACGGGCGCTCGACCCGCAGAAGGGCACCTGGTCGCTGCCCGGCGGCCGCCTGCGCGACGACGAGGATCTCGACACCTCCGCCCGCCGCCAGCTCGCCGAGAAGGTCGACGTGCGCGAGCTGAGCCATCTGGAACAGCTCTCGGTGTTCAGCGCCCCCGACCGGGTGCCGAGCCCGCGCCGCATCGCCTCGGCCTACCTCGGCCTCGTTCCGCTGACCGCCGACCCCCACCTGCCTTCGGACACCGCCTGGCACCCGGTCTCGGCGCTGCCGGACATGTCCTTCGACCACCGCACGGTGGTCGACCACGCCCGCACCCGCCTGGCGGCGAAACTGTCCTACACCAACATCGCCTTCGCCCTCGCGCCGGACCGGTTCACGATGTCGACCTTGCGTGAAATCTACTGCGCGGCCCTCGGATACGACGTCGACACGACAAACCTCCAACGAGTCCTCTCCCGCCGCGGGGTGATCACCCCCACCGGGGCCACCGCGGCCCCCGGCCGCGCGGGCGGACGCCCCGCCGCGGTCTACCGCTTCACCGACTCGGGCTTGCGCGTCACCGACGAATTCGCGGCACTGCGCCCGCCCGGCCCCTGATCAACGGCGCCCGCCGTGACGAGCGCTTTCCACGCTCGCACGGCTTTCGTGAGCGACCCTGTCGTACTCGGCATATGCGGGAAGGAGCTCGGGTCAATGGTCGGCGGCCGCTTTCCGGTGCTTGTCCCGGCGGCGATACTGCCGCTTACTCCGCACCGGACGCGCGGCGTTGCTGCGGCGCAAGGCATCTCGCCGACGCCAAGCCGCTAGATCCGCGCGCTCCGGCGCGGCAGGAGGCGTCTCGGCCACCGCTTCCTGTGCTCGATTCATCGCCCGCCTCCTCTCGACATCCGGGCGGCCACACTATCCCCCGCTATCGGCCCCATCTCCATTCATTTTCTCCGCGCAACAGGTCCACCACGGCGACCCCCGACCGCGGCCCGGATACGCCGGCCAGCGGAGGCCTCGCTCGCGATTTCGGCGCCGTCTGTGCGCCGCAGCCCCGGCATCACGGCTTGGGACAGCCGATCGGCCGGGATCGCTGGAGCGAGCGCGTCGGCCGCCCCCAAGGCCGGATCCGGCGTGTCACGCGACGGGACCGGCGAAGGCCGCTTGTGTCGGTTAGCTCACAAACCAGGGCGCCCGGTGTCGCGCGGGCCCGGTTCATGGCAGTGTTGACCTTCGAGACCGGGCCATCGAAGTGATTCGCTCGGCTCACCTACAGAAAAGAATGAAGTAAAGCAATGGCTCAAGGCAGTGTGAAGTGGTTTAACAGCGAAAAAGGCTTCGGCTTCATCGCGCAGGACGGCGGCGGCGCCGACGTCTTCGTTCATTACTCCGCCGTGTCCGGCTCGGGATTCAAGTCCCTTGAAGAAGGACAGCGCGTGGAGTTCGAGATCGGCCAAGGACAGAAGGGCCCGCAGGCTCAGGACGTCCGCGCGATCTGATCGACGTGGCTAGGTAAGAGCCCCGCGCCTCTAGAGGTGCGGGGCTTTTGCATGTCGTACCGGTCAGGCCGTTTTCATCTGTGGGTCGGGGGGCGGGGCTTCGGTCCGTCGGGTCACCCGGGATGCGGCCCAGAAGGCCAGTTCCACCAACCAGAACAGCAAGAGGAAGACCGTCACCACGGTGACGGGTACCGCGAGGAAGATCACCGAGGGAACGGCGACGACGATGAACCGGGCGACGTCGGCCGGGCCTGCGCCACGCAACCCGTGGGCCGCGCGGACGGCCGCCCACATCATCCAGCGGCGCGGCAGCGATACGCCGAGTTCGTGCAGGCTCCGGCGGAAGATGCCGTCGGCGTCGGCGACGCTCACTCTGCCCGAACCGAGCAGGTAGTCGTGCAGGATCGCGGCGCGGGTGTAGCTGCCGTAGCGCGGGATCAGCCAGACCAGCGCGCGCGGCACCGAGGCGAAATCGGTGTGGAAACCGGCGGGAACCACGAATTCCTCCGTCGCGCCGCGATAGACGAGGGGTTCGGCCACCCGCCAGAACTTGGCGTCGAGCTCTTCGACGACCGGCCCGCCACCGACAAAGGTCACGTCCTGTTCCTTCCGCGCACGCTTCGTTCCCACACCCGCGGTGGGCTCGGAAGCCTTCCGTCGCCACGGCTGCCCGCCGGGCGACGCGTCAGTACCGCGGACGGTATTCGGGTACCGAATATCCTTCCACGGCAGGCTCGTAGCCACGATAGGGCAGCTCCGCCCCACTCGCAGCGTCACCGTAGGGCGGGAGGGAGCCGAAGGCTTCTTCCTCGTCGCGGGCGGCGCGGCGTCCGCTGCCGAGATCCTCGGACGTACTGAGCGCGGCGAGGAACAGCATGACGAACGACGCGATCAGCGGCTGCACGATGAACGCGAGCGCACTGCCCAGTTCGACGGGCAACGTGACGATCTGCCCGACCGGCGGGTCGTGCGGGCGCGGATGCAGCCATTCGGCGACCTGCTCCCCCACCTGCGCCATCACCACCGCGCCGAGGCCGGAGCCGACCAGCAGGCCCAGTTGCAGCAGCGGCCCGCGCGCCGAGCGCCACCGCCACACGGCGAGCGCGCAGAGCAGACCGAGCACCGCGCCCGCGAGCACGAACAACGCCAGGGCGTCGAATTGATGCGCGCTCTCACCGGTCAGCGCGACTCCGCGGCCCGGCTCGACCACCAGCAGCCGCTCGGTCGGCGCCAGCAGGCCCCATCCGGCACCGGCCAGCGCGCTCACCACCACCACGGCGACGGCGATCACCGTCGCCGCGCGCGCCTCACCCCGCAACGGCGACGCCACTAGCGGCGTTCCAGTTCGGCCGAGTCGGTGACGCCGTGCCGGGAGCACTTGGCCCACCAGCCGTCCGGGCTCACCTGCACGATCATGCGTCGACCGCACTGCTCGCAGAAGCGCGGCGGTTCCAGGCCCAGTGCGGCGGCGGCCGGGATCGCGTCGTCGAGACCCGGCACGATTCGCTTGCCGGTGAACGGGTTGTAGCGCTCGTCCATATTCATGACAGTACCCATGCTCGCCTGCCTCATCGTCGCAACCGAGCCGGGTCAGAGTGTTTCGTTGAGCGCCTTGATCGGCATCTTCAGCTCCCCGAGCAGATCCAGGTCCTGTTCGGCCGGGCGACCGAGGGTGGTCAGGTAGTTGCCGACGATGACGGCGTTGATGCCGCCCAGGATGCCCTGCTTGGCGCCGAGATCGCCCAGGGTGATCTCGCGGCCGCCCGCGAAGCGCAGCATGGTGCGCGGCAGCGCCAGCCGGAACGCGGCGACGGCGCGCAGCGCTTCGGAGGCGGGCAGCACCTCGAGGTCGCCGAACGGGGTACCCGGGCGCGGGTTGAGGAAGTTCAGCGGCACCTCGTCGGGCTCGAGTTCGGCCAGGTTCGCGGCGAACTCGGCGCGCTGCTCCAGCGTCTCGCCCATGCCCAGGATGCCGCCGCTACAGACCTCCATGCCCGCCGCACGGACCATGCGCAAGGTGTCCCAGCGCTCCTCCCAGCTGTGCGTGGTGACCACGTTCGGGAAGTAGGAGCGGGAGGTCTCCAGGTTGTGGTTGTAGCGGTGCACGCCCATCGCGGCCAGTTGGTCGACCTGCTCCTGGGTGAGCATGCCCAGCGAGCAGGCGACCTGGATGTCGACCTCGTTGCGGATCGCCTCGACGCCCGCGGCCACCTGGGCCATCAGGCGCTCGTCCGGGCCGCGCACGGCGGCCACGATGCAGAACTCGGTGGCGCCGGTCTTCGCGGTCTGCTTGGCGGCCTCGACCAGGCTCGGGATGTCCAGCCACGCGGCGCGCACCGGCGACTGGAACAGCCCCGACTGCGAGCAGAAGTGGCAGTCCTCGGGGCAGCCGCCGGTCTTGAGGCTGATGATGCCCTCGACCTCCACTTCGGGACCGCACCACTTCATGCGCACCTCGTGGGCCAGGGCGAGCAATTCCTCCAGCCGGTCGTCACCCAGACGCAGCACCTCGAGGGTCTGCTCCTGGTTCAGCCCTTCCCCGCGTTCGAGCACCTGCTCGCGGGCGATCGACAGAATGGGCGACGTCCCGACCTGCGTCGGTCCTGGCGCAGCGGTGTCTGCGGGTGCCTGGGTCACTGCAACGCATCCCTTCGTTCGGCCGAGGTGGCCGTGCAACTTGAACGGTGTTCAGGCTAGGGTAGCGGTAGGAGTGAGTCAAAGCACGACGGGAAGGGCATCGAGTGCAGCTGCACCGGGCGGACGTGGTCGACGGCGCCATCGCGATTCTGGACCGATACGGCCTGGCCGACCTGACCATGCGCAGGCTGGCCGGTTCCCTCCAGGTCCAGCCGGGCGCGTTGTACTGGCACTTCCCCAACAAGCAGGCGCTGCTCGGCGCGGTCGCGGACAAGATCCTCGCGCCCATGGAGGACCCGATCCAGGCCGAGGAATGGGCCGGGCAGATCACCGAATTGGCCCACCGGATGCGCGACTGCCTGCTCGCCTATCGCGACGGCGCCGAATTGGTCTCGGCGACATACGCTTCCCGGCTCACCACGAGCAAGGGACGGGAACGACTGGTGAGCGCCACTATTCGCGCGGGCATGCCGCGCCAGGAGGCCGAACTCACGGCGTTCACGCTGCTCTACTACGTCCTCGGCGAGACCGTGGACGAGCAGTCGAGGATGCAGATGGACTCGGCGGGCGCCCTGCCCGACGCCGCGTCGCCGCTGGAGGAAACCACGGACGCCACAGCCCGTTTCGACTTCGGCCTGCAACTGTTCGTGGCGGGCGTGCGGCACCTGCTCGGCACCCGTGTCCGCTGAGGCGGGGCGCGGCTCGCGGGTGCGCGTCCGGCGTCAGCGCAGGTGCGCGTTCAGGAAGGCCAGCGCATCCGGAAGCGAAGCCAGGAACGCGCCGCTGTGGTCTCTGCCAGGGTATTCCTCGACCGTGACCCGTATCCCGGGGTTGGCCTCCTGTAGGCGCCTCCCGTAATCGGCGGTGTCGGTGGGAAGCACATCGACGTCGTCGGTGCCGTAGCCGATCATGAGATCACCGGTGAACCGGTAGCTCGAAGCCCCGCGGCTAACCCGAGGACCGTTGCGGGCGTGTCGGCGGCCCCACCGCGCCGGGGAACCAGCGGTGCATCGTGTACGCGCCCGCCGCGGCGGTGACCGCGAGCGCGACGGCCGCCCCGCCGAGGACGGTGAGGGCGCTGATCGCGCCGACCGCCACCGGACCGGCGAACATGCCGATGTCGTGGGTGAGCCGCCAGGCGCCGAGGAATTCCGCGCGCTGCCCGTCGGGCGCGACGTCGGCGCCGACGGTCATGATCAGCCCGTTGCTCATTCCGTTGCCGAGCCCGAGCAGCACGGCGGCGCAGCCGAGACCCAGGACCGAGGAGGTGAACGGCAGCGCGCCGAAACCGAGGGCGAACAGGATCATCGACGGCACGCCGGTTGCGCGCCTGCCGTAGCGATCCAGCCACACGCCCGCCGGATAGGACATCACCACGTCCACCGCGCCCGCGACGCCGAACAACAAGCTGGTCGCCGACGCGCTCGAACCGATATGCGCCGCCCACAGCGGCAGCAGTGCCAGCCGGGCGGCTCGTGCCGCACCGACCAGCAACGCCGCGAGGCCCAGTGTGCCGAGGGTCCTGCGGTGCTCGACCACGACCGCTCCCAGCGAATGCCGCGCCCCCGCCCCGCCCGCTGCCTCGGGTGATCGGATCGCCGCCATGGCCACGCCGGAGATCACCGTGGTCACCAGCTGCAACCACAGCCCGCCGTTCGGGCCGAGCGAGTGCACCACGGCCGCACCGAGGAACGGTCCGCAGAAGAAGCCCAGCCGCATGGAACCGGCGAGTGTCGACATCGCGCGCCCGAGGTCGCCCGCGGGCACCACGGCCACGAGGTAGGTCTGACGCGCCAGGCCCCACACCGCGCCCGCCGCGCCGCCCAGCAGCATCCCGAGCGCGAGCACCCCGACGTTCGGCGCGACGATCGCCGCGAAGACCCCGACCGCCCCGAGCACCGACCCCACCGCCAACGCGCCGCGTTCCCCGATCCGGGCGACCACCCGTCCCGCGGGCAGGTCGGTGAGCACCATGCCCAATCCGGACAGCGCGACGACGACGCCCGCCAGTCCGGCCGACGCACCCAGGTCCAGCGCGCGCAGCGCGTACATCGGCGCCGCCGCGCCGGACCCGATGCCGTACACCACCATCGGCACGAACACGGTCCAGGTCAACGACCGCAACCGCACCGGCACCGCGACCTCGCCGGCCAGGACGGACCGCTCGCTCATCGCCGTGGCCCCGACCGGCGGGAACCGCCCCGCCGCTGCGAGGCCCCGCGCCGATCGGTCGTGTGCCGCTCGCAACCGAGCCTGGAAACAAGCCCGCACCGGGTGCGAGCCGCTGATCCGATACCTACGGCGAAGTCGACGCCGTCGGCTCGTAGCGTTGCCGCACGTCCACCGGGCACCCCGTGCAAGGCCACAACGCGACGCACCGATAGATCAGTGGGACAATCCTTTTCGTCCGCGCCGATCACCGCGTCAGCGCGGGCTGGCGGGCGAAGCGGCTGTCGGGGCGGGGCAAGCCGAAGTGGTCGCGCAAGGTGGTGCCGGTGTACTCGGTGCGGAACAGCCCGCGCTCCTGGAGGATCGGCACGACCGTTTCGGCGAAGACTTCCAATCCGCCCGGGTAGTACGGCGGCATCACATTGAAGCCGTCGGCGGCGCCGTTGCGGAACCATTCCTCGATGGTGTCGGCGACCTGTTCGGGGGTTCCGGCGAACACCCGGTGACCGCGCGCACCGGCGAGGCGGTGCAGCAGACCGCGCACGGTCGGTCGTTCGCGCTGCACGATGCCCGCGACGACCTGCAACCGGCTCTGGCCGTTGTCGGTCACATCGCCCGCCGCGTCGAACAAGTCGACCGGGATCGGCTCGTCCAGCGGCAGGTGCCGCAGGCTGATCCCGACGATGCCCTCCAGCTGCGCCAACCCGTATTCCGGCACGGTGAGCTCGTTGAACTCCCGTTCCAATCGCTTGGCCGCGGCCTCGGTGTCGGCGATGAACGGGCTGATCCCGGGCAGGACCTTGACGTGCTCGGGATCGCGCCCGAAACCGCGGGCCCGTTCCTTGATGTCGGCGTAGAACGCCTGCGCGTCGCCGAGCCGCTGATGCGCGGTGAAGATCGCCTCGGCGTACTTGCCCGCGAACGCCCGGCCGTCGTTCGACGCGCCCGCCTGCACCAGCACCGGGTAGCCCTGCGGGGTGCGCGGCGCGTTGAACGGCCCGCGCACCCGCAGGTATTCGCCCTCGAAGTCGATCGGATGGATCTTGTCCGGGTCGGCGTACACGCCGGAGGCCCGGTCGTCGACGATGGCGTCGTCCTCCCAGCTGTCCCACAGCGCGACCACGGCGTCCACGAATTCCCGCGCCCGCGCGTACCGTTCGGCGTGGTCGGGATGCTTGTCCAGGCCGAAGTTCGCCGCGGCGAGATCGGTTCCGGTGGTGACGATGTTCCAGCCCGCGCGGCCGCCGGAGATGTGATCCAGCGTGGAGAACAGCCTGGCCAGGTTGTAGGGCTCGTAGTACGTGGTCGAGGCGGTGGCGATGAGGCCAAGATGCGTCGTGGCCGTGGCGATCGCGGTGAGCAGGGTGATCGGCTCCAGGCCGGAGGCCGCGTTGTGCCGAACGTTGGTGCGCAGCGCGGGACCGTCGGCGAAGAACACCGCGTCCAGCTTCGCCGCTTCGGCGGTGCGTCCGATCTCTTGGTAGTAGGCGACGTCGTAGATCCGCTCGGGGCTGCTCCACGGATGTCGCCAGGCGGCCTCGTGGTGGCCGGAAGGGTAGATGAAGGCGTTGAGGCTGAGTTGGCGCGGTGCGGTCGTCATGAGGCTTTCTTCTCGTCGGTAGGCGTGTTCGCGACGTCGACGCCCAGGCTGGCCAGCAGCAGGGATCGGTGTCGCAGGAACGCGGGATCGCCGTGGCGGCGTGGACGTTCCAGGTCGATGCGCTGGTCCACCGCGATGCGCCCGTCGTCGAGCACCAGGACGCGGTCGGCGAGCAGCACCGCCTCGTCCACGTCGTGCGTGACCAGCAGGACGGCGGGCCGATGCTTCGCGCACAGGTCTTGCAGCAGCGCGTGCATCTTGATCCGGGTGAGCGCGTCCAGCGCGCCGAACGGCTCGTCCGCCAGCAGGAGTTCGGGTTCGCGGACCAGAGAACGCGCCAGGGCCACGCGCTGTTGCTCGCCGCCGGACAGCTCCTTGGGCCAGGCTCCCTCCCGGCCGGCGAGCCCGACTTCGGCCAGCGCCGCACGACCGCGACCGGCCGCGTCGGGACCACCGAGACCGAGGGTCACGTTGTCCAGCACGCGCGCCCAGGGCAGCAACCGGGAGTCCTGGAACACCACGGAACGCTCGGTGGGCACGCTCAGCTCGCCGGATCCCGGCACGTCGTAGTCCAATTCGGCCAGCGCCCGCAGCAAGGTGCTCTTGCCCGACCCGCTGCGCCCGAGCAGTGCGACGAACTCTCCGTGGGCGATCTCGATATCGAGGTCGCGCAGCACCACACGGTCGCCGAAGCCACGGCGCAACCGCCGGGCGCGCACGACGTTCAGTCCCCGAGTGTCTGCCGCCATGACAGCGCCTTCCTTTCCGCCGCCCGCACCAGGATGTCGCCGAACAAGCCGAGCAGGCCGTAGATCACCAGGCCGACGACGATGATGTCGATCTGGCCGTAGGTGCGGGCCTGGGTCATCAGATAGCCGATGCCGCTGGTGGCGTTGACCTGTTCCACCACGACCAGCGCCAGCCACGAGATCGTGACGGCCAGCCGCAGGCCGGTGAAGAAGCCGGGCAGCGATCCGGGCAGCGCGATCCGCCGGACGAATCCCCAGCGCGACAGCCCCACCGTCTGGGCGAGTTCCACGTACCTGGCGTCGACGCTGCGCAGGTGCGCGTGGGTGTTCAGGTAGATCGGGATCGCCACGCTGGTGGTGATCACCACCAGCTTCATCTCCTCGCCGATGCCGAACCACACGATGAACAGCGGGATCAGCGCCAGGGTGGGAATGGCGCGCTTGATCTGGATCGGCCCGTCCACCAACGCCTCACCGACGCGGCTCAGCCCGGCAAGCAACGCCAGCACGAGGCCGATCGCCACCCCGAGCCCGAGCCCGATCGCGGCGCGCTGCACGGAGGTCAGCAGATTGCTCTGTAGACGGCCGTCGGCGATCAGGTCACCGGCGGTCTCGGCGACCGTCCAGGGTGCGGGCAGGGTTTCCGGATCCACTGTGCCCGTGGCTGAACCGGCCACCCACGCGGCGACCAGCAGCGCGGGTCCCACCGCGATACCGAACGGGATCGGGCGGCCCGGCCCGAGGCGCGGCCGGGCCGGTTTGCGTTTCGCGAGTATCGGCTGCGCGGAGCGGCCGAGACCGATGCGGCGCAGCACCGCGGCGTCCAGGGTGGCCATCAGCGTGCCTTCGGTTCGAACGACGCGCCGCTCTCGGTGACCGCCTGGGTGATCGCGGCGTCGAAGCGCAGGTCGAAACCGTTGGCCGCCCGCACCTTCTCGGGCAGTTCGCCCGCCTTGGCGATGGCGTCGATGGTGGACTGCTGGCGGTCGACGAGCTGCTGGTCCAGATGCGGGAAGACATAGGTGCCCAGCGAGTCCACGATGCGCTGGGCGTCCTCGGCGCTCACCTTCTGGTTCTCCACGTAGTATCGGCGCGCCCACTCCTGCGGGTGGGTGTTGGCCCACTGGTAGGCCCGGACGAACGCACCGACCAACGCGCGGGTGGCGGCCGCCTTCGCCGGGTCCCGCACGACGGCGCGGCGGGCATACAGGTAGGCGAGGCCGCCGTAGATGCCCGCGGTCTCGGAGTCGGGGACCAGCGAGGCGCCCGGTGTGCGCAGGAATCGGGTGACGTTCGGCTCGATCAGCGGCGCGACATCGACCTGGCCGGTGCGCACGGCATCGGGGAACTCGGCCAGCTGCAGCCGGATCAGCTGCACGTCGGAGGTGGTGAGCCCGGCCTTGTCGATGGCGCGCAGCACGGCGGCCTGCTGGGCCGTGCCCTCGGCGTAGGCGATCTTCCTGCCCTTCAGATCGGTGAGCTTGGGCACCGACTTACCTGGCGCCACCGCGAGTTTCAAGGCGGTGGTGCTGGTCTGGTAGGACGCGACGATCGGCACGTCCTGCCCCGCCACCAGTGCGTGGATCGGCGGCACGTCGCCGACCTGCGCGACGTCGGCGGCGCCTGCGCGGAACGCCTCCAGGATGGCGGGGCCGCCGACGAAGTTGGCGAACTCCACCTCGAACGGAAGCTTGTCGAGTTCGCCGGAGATGCGCAGCACGGATTGCAGGCGCTCGGACTGATCGGCGACCACCAGGGTGGTCCCGGCGGGAACCTCGGTGGGCAGTGGTCCGTCGGCGGTGGGACCGACCGGCTCGTCGTCCTTCGCGCAGCCGGTGAGTCCGAGTGTCGCAACGGTTGCCACGGCGAGCAATGCGGCGGTCGCGCGGCCGCGGCGGCCGGACCGGAACGTACTTGGTCGGAACATAGGCGAATTACAGCAAGGGCAAACCGGCCGGGATACGGTTTGTCTCAGCCTGGTTCGAACCCCTCAGCGCGGCGGCGCGGCCACCATCGTCGACCGGACCTGCTGCTGGTAGCGCTGCAGGAACGGCAGAATCTGCTGCTCGATCACCGTGTTGTATTCCCGGGGGCGCTGCATCGGGTTGGCGTGCCCGGTGTTTCGCGCGAGCACCACCAGCAGCGTGCCGTCCACGCCGCCGGATTGCTCGATCAGCGCCCGGTGGGAGTACTCGACGTCGACCACGCGGTCGGCGCTCGCGTCGCGCGGCCGGATGAAGACGATGGCGGGTCGCGGCTTGTCCGCCACGGGCTGGGCCAGAGTGCGCAAGTCGTCGGTAGCGCCACCGGCCACGATCGCGGTGAACTGGGATTCGATCAGGCCGTTGCTCGCGGCGTCGCGCGAGACGATCTTGTCCCGCATCACTTCCGCCAGTACCTCGCCGAGCTTGCCGAACTCGATCCCGAGCGGCCCGTCGCCGCGGTCGAGGAAACGGTCCCGGCGGGCATAGGTCTCCACGGCCAGCCGCAGGGCGCGGCTTTCCCGGGCGCCGGGCAACCAGCCCATCCAGCGCAGCATGTCCTCCCCGCGACCGCGGCTCTCCGGACGGACCGCGTTCAAGTCCACCGGTGTGCAGTCCAGGACGACCCCGGCCAGCCTGCGGTCGCTGTCGCGGTGGATGTGCTCGGCGACCTCGAGCGCGATCACGCCACCCATGCTGTGGCCGACGAGCACGACGTTGCGCAGGCCGGACAGTTCGGCGGCGCGCACGATGAGGTCGGCGATCACCTTGGTGTCGATGCCCTCGTTGTCGTAGCGGATCGCCCACACCATGCCCATCCGGCGCAGCGCGGGCAGCGCGGCGGCGGTATCGGTGGCATCGAGCCCGCCGAGCCCGACCAGGTCCACCACAACGGTGTCCCAGTTCTGCGAGTCCACCGGCGGGGCGACGGGCAGGATGGCGGGCTCGGTGCGCGCCAGTCGCGCTTGTTCCGGCGCGACATCGTACTTCCAGTACTGCGCGAACACCACGAGTCCGGCCAGCAGCAGTGCGGCCACCCGAAGCAGCGTCACCTTGGTACGGCGCAACGTCTTCCACCCGTGCCCCAGGCTCGTGTCCCGCAGCCGAGCTCGGCGTCGCGCGTCGTCCCAGTCGGAGACGGTGGACGGGTGCCGGGCGTCCATCGGCGACATCCATCCCACTGTAGGCACGGGTGCGGAGGGTCGCCACGAACCCGCTACCGCTCAGCGTGCCGCCGCGGGCACGGCCGCGAGTTTGCCCGACGAGACGCACCGACCGGGTCCTTGCGTTCGGGCGCGACGGCTTGCGACAACAGCGGCGTGCATTGACTTCGACATCGGTGCCGCCCCTCGGGGTCGTGCAGCGAGCAGGTGATGGTTTTGCTCACCGGTCGCCGCAGGGTCGACGGTTCGCACGAGATGATCTGCCTCACTGCTCGTACGGGATCAGTCGTGCGAAGCCCCCGTGGTGGGTGTCCCTGTGCGTGGTGGTCTTGCCGGTGCGGATGGGTTCGTCGTAGGTATGTCACCAACCGGCCGGCTCGTCAGCGGAAAGGCGACCAGGCGGGATCGAACCACCCCGCGGCGGCGGCGGTGAATCGCGCGCGCTGCCAGCCGCCCGCGCCTTCGGGCACCGAGCCCACCAGGTCGACGCCGGTGACGCGGGGCAGATCGGTGCGGTTGCACTCGGCGGCGAGGTCCGGTTCGGCGGGCCAGGAGCCGATCACCAGGCCCGCGCACCGCACACCCGCCGATTGCAGTGCGCGGGTGGTCAGTTCGGTGTGGTTGAGCGTGCCCAGCCCGGCGGCGGTGACCAGCAGAACGGGTGCGCCGAGTTTCTGGGCGAGGTCGAGCAAGGTGAAATCGCCCAAGCGCACCAGCAGTCCGCCCGCGCCCTCGACCAGGACCAGGTCGGCGTCCGCCAGGGAGTCGACGGCGGCGGCGGTGTCGGCGAGCGTCAGCTCCGGCAGCCCGGCGCGGCGGGCGGCGGTGTCGGGCGCCAACGGGTCCGGGTAGCGGGCGAGTTCGACCGTCCTGGTGACGCCCGACAGCCGCTCGATCTCCGCGAGATCGCCCGGTTCGCCTGCCGCGACACCGGTCTGGCCCGGCTTGCACACGGCCACCGAACGACCACTTGCCCGCGCCACGGCGGCGACGGCCGCGGTGACGACGGTCTTGCCGACGTCGGTGGAGGTTCCGGTGATCAGCAGGACGGTCACGCGGGCACCGCCTCTCGCGCCTCGGCCAGCACCTCGCCGAGCACCGCCGCGATGGCATCGAGTTCGGCCGCGGTGAGGTTCGCGCGCGCGGTCAGGCGCAGTCGCGACGTGCCTTCCGGAACCGTCGGCGGACGGAAGCAACCCACGTCGAGCCCGCGCGCCCGGCAGGCCTGAGCGGCGTCGAAGGCCACCTGCGCCGGGCCGAGCACGACCGACACCACCGCCGACGGCGGCGTGGGCACCCCGGCGACCCGGGCGATGTCGGCGGCGCGGTCCAGCACCCGATCGGCCAGCTCCGGTTCGGAGCGCAGCAGGCGCAGCGCGGCCCGCGCGGCACCGACGGCGGCGGGCGCGAGACCGGTATCGAAGATGAACGTGCGCGCGGCATCGATGAGGTGGGCGCGCACCCGCGCACTGGCCAGCACCACACCGCCCTGCGCGGCAAGGGATTTCGACAGCGTGGCGGTGATCACCAGGTCCGGCGCCCCGGCCAGCCCGCACTCGTGCACCAGCCCGCGTCCGCCCGCGCCGCGCACGCCGAGGCCGTGCGCCTCGTCCACCACGAGCACCGCCGCGTTGGCCCTGGTCACCCGGTGCAGTTCGGTCAGTGGCGCGAGATCGCCGTCGGCGCTGAACACCGAATCGGTGAGCACCAGCGCGCGTTCCTCGGTGCGCTCCGACAGCAGCCGGTCCACCGCCGCGACGTCGCGATGCGGCGCGATCTCCACCCGGGCGCGCGACAGCCTGCACGCGTCCACCAGCGAGGCGTGACTACCGGCGTCGGAGATCACCAGCGAGCCGCGCCCGGCGAGCGCGGTGACCGCGCCCAGGTTGGCCGCGTAGCCGGAGGCGAACACGAGTCCCGCTTCGGCGCCGACGAATTCGGCCAGCTCCGTCTCCAGCAGTTCGTGCTCCGCGGTGGTGCCGGTGACCAGGCGCGACCCGGTCGCCCCCGCACCCCAGCGGCGCACCGCGTCGATGGCGCCTTCGATCACCTCGGGGTGGCGGACCAGGCCCAGGTAATCGTTGGAGGCGAGATCGATCGACGACGCCTGTGCGGCGCGCGGGCGCAGCTCGCGGCGCAATCCCGCGGCCACGCGCGCGGACGCGCGTTCGTCCAACCAGCTCAGCGGATCGGTAGTCACAGCTCCGCAGCATACTTGAACGCTGTTCAGGATGCCCGCCCACCGCCCGCTGGTACCGTTGAGCCGACGTTGGTGGTTGTCACCGGCCTGCGGTGGCGAAGTTTCACCGGGGAGGAACACGGCCGGATGCCGCGGTGGGCGATAGTCGTCGAGGAAACAACGGGCTCGGGGGAGCAGAAGCGCTGGTCACCCCGGATTCTCACCGAAGTGGTCGGCACGCGCGCGCAGGCATTGGCGAAGCTGGCCGGCGTGCTGCCCACCTACACCCCCGAACATCCCAAACTGCGCGGCCGCCGCATCGTCCTGCGCGACGGCGACACCTACTTGCTGATGGTTCGTGGCTGGTCGGACGATTACCACTGCATCTTCCGGGTGTGGGAGATGGTGTCGGACAGCGATCGTCCGGAGATCCCCGGCACCCCGCACGACCGGCTCACGGACCGGTGAACCAATTCGGCGTATCGAGCCGGAACACCTCGCCGGGTGTCAGCAAGCGCAGATCGCGTTCCAACTCGGCCAGCCGGTGCGCGCCGAGCAGGTTCGCCCAGCGGTCGTGGATCCGGTCGAAGGCGCGCGCCGATCGGGTCAAGACGTCCGCGGCGCGTTCGGTCAGCGTGTAGACCTTGCGGCGCGCGTCGGTCGGATCGTGCCCACGGCGCAGGTAGCCCTGCCGCTCGAGCGTCTCGATGTGCTTACCGGCGGCTTGTTTCGAGACGCCGAGCGCGCGCCCGAGGTCCGCGGCCGTGCAACCGTAGGGCCCGCCCGCGCGCCCGACCGCCTGGAAGACGAAGCCGTGCATCGGCCGCAACTCGGCATGCCCGTGTTCGGCCAGTTCGGCGTGCACCTCGTCGACCACCGCGCGAAAGCCGAGCAGCATGCGCAGCGGCAACTCGTAGCCACCCGCGTCACTTGACATGATGGACAACCTCGTTGACTATATGGACAACCATGTTGTCTATCTTAGGTGGTAGCCCGATGACCGTCATCCGACACTCCGACACCCGCCGCACCGAAACCCCGAGCGGCGTCATGACCACACTCGCCTCCCCCACCCAGGGCGGCTCCGGGCTCGCGCTGTGGCGGGTCGAGGTACCCGCGGATACGGCCGGACCGCTGCACTTCATCGACGCCGAACAGATCTGGACCGTCCTCGCCGGACGCCTCGATATCGCGCTCGACGGCACGGAACTCACTGCCGCCGAGGGCGACACCGTGATCCTCCCGGCGAACGTCCTGCGGCAGGTGCGCACCGGGAACGGCTTCACCGCCATCGTCACCGCACCGGCGGGCGCCCGGGCCGGAACACCGGACGGCGACGGCACGATCGTCCCGCCGTGGATCGCCTGACCGGTCACCGAGCGGTCTGCGCGGCCACCGCGGCGCGCATACCGGCGGTGATCGTCGCGATGTCGCCGGAGGTGCTGATGAACGGCGGCATGGTGTACACCAGGTTGCGGAACGGACGCAGCCACACCCCGGCGGCCACCGCGGCGTCGGTCGCGGCGCGCATGTCCACCGGGCGGTCCAGCTCGATCACGCCGATCGCGCCGAGCACCCGCGCCTCCACCACACCGGGCAGGCCGCGCACCGGAGCCAGGCC
>NZ_BDBM01000015.1 GCF_001612985.1 Nocardia gamkensis NBRC 108242
GACCCTCCCCGACCACAAAGCCGAACGCTTGGAGTTCGTGCGCAACGAACTCGCCGCCATCGGCATCATCCCGCCCGACACCTCGCACCTACGCATTACCCCGGTCGGTCCTGGCGATAGAGACGCGCCTCCGCGCTCGCATTTGGTCATGGCGCTGGTCTCGGCCCGCATCAGCCAACACGCCCAGTACACGATGGCTCGCCTCGCCACGACCGGAGGGCCACCGGGCGACGGCACTGAATCGGGCATAACCGTTGCAGTACAACAGGATTCGTTTACAAGCCAAGTGGCGGCATAGGGAGGTACTGACCATGAGCGAGAACGACACCTTTCTCCGCGCGAAGCAGTGCGAGGAGCTGACCGGTATCCCGGAAGCGACATGGCGGTGGTGGGCGCACGTCGGTCGCGGCCCGGAATCGTTCAAGCTGGGGCCCCGGCGGCGTGTGTGGCGCAAGTCCGTCGTCCTGGCCTGGATCGCGGAACAGGAACGGCTGACCGGCACGGGTGAGGCTGCCTGATGGCGACTCGGCGTAACCCGCGCTCCGGTATCGAGGATCGCTGGTATCCGACTGTGGTCGTGACCGACCCGGTGACCGGCGCGAAGTCCAAGAAGAAGGAGAAGTCAGCCGAGCGGTTCGGCAAGGGCAAGCGGTGGCGGGCTCGCTATGTCGACCCGAACGGCGTAGAGCGCTCGCAATCGTTTGACACCAAGGCCGAGGCCCAGCGCTGGTTGGACAGCGACGTGACAACCAAGGTCGTGACTGGGACCTGGGTCGACCCGGACCGCAGCGGCGTCCTGTTTTCGGTGGTCGCGGAGAAGTGGTTCGCGACGAAGAAGTTCCGCAAGCCGAAGACCGTCGCGGGCTACCGCTCTCTGCTGGATACGCTCGTGCTGCCGCAGTGGGGCTCGGTACCGCTGCGGGATATCGACTTCGAAGACATACAGGACTGGGTGGTGAACCTGTCGGAGTCGGGCAGTGCCCGGTTCAAGGGACAGGGTCTGTCGGCGTCACGGGTGATCCAGGCGTATCAGGTGCTCGGCCAGGTACTGCGGTTCGCGGTGAAGTCCAAGCGGCTGGCGAGTAATCCTGCCGTCGACGTCGAGCTTCCGTCGATGCTGGCGGGTGAGCGGCGATACCTCACGCACCTGGAGGTCATGCGGCTGGGCCTGGCGGCCGGTCGGTTGCGGCCGCTGGTGTTCACCCTCGCCTACACCGGCATCCGAATCGGTGAGGCATCGGCGCTGCGGGTGATGGATGTGGACCTGGTCAATCGACGGCTCCGCATAACTCGTTCAGCAACTCCGGTCGCTGGGAAAGGGACCGTCGTCACGGACACGAAGAACCACAATTCACGGGCGGTACCGATCCCGGAAACCCTGGCTAAGGATCTCGAAACCCTCATGGAGGGCCGCGAATTGACTGCGCAGCTGTTCCCGAGCGAGAAGGACGGCGGGCTCTTGGAATACCACGAGTTTCGCCGGGTGTTCAACGAGGCTGCGAACTCGGTCGGGCTTCGTGGTCTGGTGCCGCACGGATTGCGTCATACGGCGGCGTCGCTGGCGATCAGTGCCGGGGCGAACATCAAGGTCGTTCAGCGGATGCTCGGCCACAAGACCGCGATGCTGACGCTCGATTTGTACGGTCACCTGTTCCCTGATGACCTGGACGTCGTCGCGGCAGGGATGGAGGCCGGTGCCAGAGCTGCTGCGGACGAATTGCGGACCGCATGACGCAAAATCTGGCACCGACCTCCCAAAAACACCCCTGACCATTGAGCGAGCGGCGGGAATCGAACCCGCGTTAACGGCTTTGCAGACCGTTGCCTAAACCACTCAGCCACGCCCGCCTCGCCTTAGATAGTGCCCCGGGCGGGTAGGCCCGGCCTACCATTGCGCTCACGGTGATCCGAAGCCTGGTCGGATGTCCCCGTCCGCCCCTGGCGGCATGGAATGATCGGTACATGTCTCGGCCACGCCCGCTTCCGAACGACCCGATCGAGGAGGCCCACCGCCAGTGGGTCGGCCACGGCTGGGGAGATGTCGCCGACGGCATGGCCGCGGTGACGTCACTGGTGCGGGCTCAGCAAATCGTGATGGCGCGGGTGGACGAGGCGCTCAAACCCACCGGCTTGACCTTCTCCCGCTACGAGCTGCTCATGCTGCTCAATTTCAGCAAAACCGGTGCGCTGCCGATGGCGAAGGCCAGCGCGCGCTTGCAGGTGCACCCCACCAGCGTCACCAACACCGTGGACCGGCTGGAAGCGGCGAAGCTCGTCGAGCGCGTACCGCATCCCAGCGACCGGCGCGCTACCCTGATCGAAATCACCGACGCGGGACGCGAATTGGTGGCGAAGGCGACCGAGGAACTCAACGCGAAGGTTTTCGCACTCCCCGGACTCCCCCCGGAACGATTGCACACTCTGCTGCAACTGCTGGCCGAATTCCGACATGCCGCGGGCGACTTCGACACCGCCGAGGGGACGGCGCGCTGGTCGGCTACGGCCACAGACTGATTCGACGTACCGGTCGGTCGCATACCTGGTGCGAGCGACCGCCGGGTGACGATCGGGCATCCAACCGGCGAATTGCCGGGCATGCCGTCTTGGCAGCGGAAGCGAAAAGGTCCACCATGTAAATCATGGTGCTGGTCTTGGGGGTATCGGCGGGCGCTGGCGGCGCCCATGCGATGCTGACACACTCCGATCAGCCACACCTACCCCCGATCGATCGCTGCGAAGTGCCGCGCCGGGCGGGCGGCGGTGTCGAGGAATCGGTCTTCGAGGCGATCCGCCGGATGAACGGCGCCGCCGACCGGCGTGACGAGCTGATCTCGGGCACGGCGGTGACGTGCCGCTGTCCGCTGCACGCCGACGCCATCCGCGCGGGCGTGCGCGGTCGCGGCGTGACCATCGTCGACGAACCCCTCGCCCAGCTGCGCTATCTGCGCTTCACCGGGCAACTGCCGGACAGCGGCTCGGTGATCCTCTACGACCTGGGCAGCTCGGGGCTGACCATCACGCATGTCGATTGCCGCACCGACGCGATCCTGTCCAGCAAGCGCAGCACGGTGCTCGGTGGCGACGGCTACGACGCGCTGCTGCGCTGGCGGCTGGCCCGCGACGGCGTACTCACCGACACGCCGACCATCCGGCGTCACCGCGAGGAACTGAGCGAGGCGCGGGTGGTCACCGCCATCGACGACGGCACCGGCGACCGGGCCGTCGTCACCCGCAGCGATCTGGCCGAATTGTGCGCGGCCGGCATCCATCACTCGGTGTCGTTCGTGCGGCAGATCATCGACGAGACCGGTGTGCGGCCGGAAGCGATGGTGCTGCTCGGCGGCTGCACGCGCAGCCCGAGCATTCGCGCCGAACTGGCCGAACTGGTCGACCTGCCGATCGTCTACGATCCCGAGCCCGAGTTCGTCTCCGCGCGCGGCGCCGTGCTGCTCGCCGCCGAACGAAGGGGCGGCGATGTGCGGATGGCCCGGCTGCGTGCCGGAGCCACCCTCGTCCCGGTCGCCGTCGACCGGCGCAAACTCATCGCGGCGGCCGCGGTCACCGTCGCCCTGGGCGCCACGATCGCCGGACTGCTCGCCGCGGAGAAGGACGCGCCCACGCCGGAGGGCACCAAGGTGCCAACGCCCGCGGAGATCGTCGCGCCCACATCGGGGCCCTTCGGATAACTCGTGACGAACCCGCCCGGCCGGGGGTTTCGGCCGGGCGGGCCGGACGTCAGCGGTTGGTGAACTTCGCCGGACGCTTCTCGACGAAGGCGCTCATGCCTTCCTTCTGATCCTCGATCGCGAACAGCGAGTGGAACACTCGGCGTTCGAAGCGCAGGCCCTCGGCGAGCGTCGTCTCGAACGAGCGGTTCACCGCTTCCTTGGCGATCATGGCGACCGGCAGCGACATCGACGCGATGGTCTCGGCGACCTCGGCCGCGGTGTCGAGCAGCTCCGCCGCGGGCACGATGCGCGAGACCAGCCCCGCCCGCTCGGCCTCCTCGGCGTCCATGTTGCGGCCGGTGAGCACCAGATCCATGGCCTTGGCCTTGCCGATCGCGCGGGTAAGGCGCTGCGAGCCGCCGATGCCGGGGATGACGCCCAGCTTGATCTCCGGCTGCCCGAACTTCGCGGTGTCGGCCGCGAGCAGGACGTCGCAGATCATGGCCAGCTCACAGCCGCCGCCCAGCGCGTAGCCCGCCACCGCGGCGATGGTGGGCTTGCGGAACTGCGCCAGCCGGTCCCAGCGGGCGAAGTAGTCGTCCATGAACATGTCCATGTACGACTTGGGCTGCATCTCCTTGATGTCGGCGCCCGCCGCGAAAGCCCGCTCCGAGCCGGTGATCACGATGGCACCGATCTCGTCGTCGTGCTCGAGTTCGTCGAGCGCGGCGATGACGTCGTCGAGGACCTGCGCGTTCAGCGCGTTCAGCGCCTTCGGGCGGTTCAGCGTGATCCAGCCGACCCGGCCCTTGCGTTCCAGCAGAATCGTCTCGAAGTCGGCCCCACCCGTCGCCCGGCCGCCGCCGCCCACGGAATCGCTCTGCGATGCGTTCATCCTTCTGCACCCTCTTGGTCGGATCGGTCACGGATATCGGTGACGATAGCCGAGAAGTCCCGTCCGGCATCCGTCTGGTTGAAGCGGTCGTAGATCGCGGCGGCCAGCAACCCGAGTTGCCCGTCGATGTGGTTCTCGCGCAGGGCGTTCGCGGCCAGACCGAGGTCCTTCGCCATCAGGGCGGTGGCGAAACCCGGTCGGTAGTCGTTGTTGGCCGGGCTGGTCGGCACCGGGCCCGGAACCGGACAGTAGCTGGTCAGCGCCCAGCTCTGGCCGGAGGCGGTGGAGACCACGTCGAAGAACGACTGATGGCTCAGGCCCAGCTTCTCGCCCAGCACCAGCGACTCCGACAGCGCGATCATCGACACGCCCAGCAGCATGTTGTTGCAGATCTTCGCCGCCTGACCGACGCCGGAGCCGCCGCAGTGCACGACCTTGCCGCCCATCACCTCGAGCACCGGAAGGGCGTCGGCGAAGTCCTCGGCGGCCCCGCCGACCATGAAGGTCAGCGTGCCCGCCGCCGCGCCCGCGACACCGCCGGAAACCGGGGCGTCCAGCGCACGGTGCCCGGCGGCGATGGCACGTTCGGCCGCGGTCTTGGCGTCTGCCACGTCGATGGTGGAGCAGTCGATGAACAAGGTGCCCGGTGCCGCGGCCGGGAGCAGTTCGGCGTACACGTCGAGGACGAGTTTGCCGTTGGGCAGCATGGTGATCACGGTGTCGGCCGTGGCGGCCTCGGTGGCTGTGCCGACCGCGATCGCGCCGTCGCGCTCGGCCTGTTCGCGCGCCGCGGGCACCGGGTCGAAGGCGAGCACCTCATAGCCCGCGCGCACCAGGTTGGCCGCCATCGGCGCGCCCATGTGGCCGAGGCCGAGGAAACCGATTCGCTTGCTCATCACGCCACCTCCTGGGTCGGCAGACCCAGCTCTCGATCGCCCAGCTCGGCGAAGTATGCGTCCACCTGCGCGTCCGTGACCGCCTCGAGCGTCGCGGGCGACCACCGGGGGTTGCGGTCCTTGTCGATCACCTGCGCGCGAATGCCTTCGACCAGGTCGTGCGACGACAGCGACGCGATGGACACCCGGTACTCCTCGTTCAGCACCGCCTCCAGGCTCGGCGCGCTGCGGGCCGCGCGCAGCGAACGCAGCGTGACCTTCAGGGCGACCGGAGATTTCGCCAGGATCTCGGTAGCCGCCGCCTGCGCGTCGGGTGCCTCGTGCGCCTGCAACCGCGCGACGATCTCCTCCACGGAGTCGGCTCCGTAGCAGTCATCGATCCAGTCCTGCGCGGCGGCCAGCGCGGATTCCGGCGCGTCCGTGGCGAACTTGGCGATCGCGATGTCGGCGCTCTCCGTGCGCAGCGTCTCCAGCAGCGCGGGCAGATGCTCGGAGGCGACGAAATAGTCCGCGAAGTTCGCGGCGATGGCGTCGCCGGCGCTCATGCGCGCGGTGGTGAGCCCGACGTGCGTGCCGATCTCACCCGGGGTGCGCGCCAGCAGATAGGTGCCGCCGACGTCCGGGACGAAGCCGATGCCCACCTCGGGCATGCCGATCTTGGACCGCTCGGTGACGATGCGGTGGCTGCCGTGCCCGGAGAGCCCGACGCCGCCGCCCATCACGATGCCGTCCATGATCACCACATACGGCTTCGGGTAGCGGCCGATCAGCGCGTTGAGGATGTACTCGTCGCGCCAGAACCGTCCGGTCGCCGAATCAGCGCTGGTGGCACCGCTTTTCGCGTCGGCATGGATGGCGACGATGTCGCCGCCCGCGCACAGGCCGCGCTCGCCCGCGCCGGTGACGACCACGGTGCGCACCGCGTCGTCCTCGGCCCAGGTACGCAGCGCGTCGGTGATGGCGAGGGCCATCGAGTGATTCAGCGCGTTGATGGCCTTGGGCCGGTTCAGCGTGATCAGGCCCAGCCCGTCGCGCTGTTCGAGAAGAACCTCGGGTTCACTCGTGGTCTGTCCGCTCATGCCGCTCCTACCAGTGCGCGGGCGACGACCACCCGCATGATTTCGTTGGTCCCCTCGAGGATCTGGTGCACCCGCAGATCCCGGACGATCTTCTCCACGCCGTACTCGGTGAGGTAGCCGTAGCCGCCGTGCAGTTGCAGGGCCTTGTTGGCCACCTCGAAGCCGGCGTCGGTGGCGAAACGCTTCGCCATCGCGCACAGCTCCACCTTGTCCGGCGCGTCGGCGTCCAGCGCAGCGGCGGCCCGCCACAGCAGCGTGCGGGCGGCCTCCAATTCGATGCGCATATCGGCGAGGTCGAATTGCAGCGCCTGATTGCGCAGCAGCGGCTTGCCGAACGCCTGCCGCTCGGCCAGATACGGCACCGTCTTGTCCAGCGCCGCCTGCGCTCCGCCCACCGAGCACGCGGCGATGTTGAGCCTGCCGCCGTTGAGGCCGTTCATCGCGATGCGGAAGCCGTCGCCCTCCGCGCCGAGCCGGTTGGCCGCCGGGACCCTGGCATCGGAGAAGATCACCTGGCGGGTCGGTTGGGCGTTCCAGCCCATCTTCTTCTCGTTGGCACCGACAGAGATGCCGGGGGTGTCGGCGGGCACGATGAACGCCGAGATCCCGCGCGCACCGTCGTCGCCGGTCCGGGCCATGACGACGTAGACGTCGGTGGAGCCCGCGCCGGAGATGAACTGCTTGGCGCCGTTGAAGATGTAGTCGTCACCTTCGGGAACGGCCTTGGTGCTCAACGCCGCCGCGTCGGAGCCGACCCCTGGCTCGGTGAGCGCGTAGCTGGCCAGCAGTTCCATCGCCGTCAGCCGGGGCAGCCAGCGATTGCGTTGCTCGTCGTCGCCGTAGCGGTCGATCATCCACGTCGCCATGTTGTGGATGGAGATGTAGGCGGCGATGGCCGGGCAGCCGGTGGCCAGCTGCTCGAAGATGCGCACGGCGTCGAGCCTGCGCAGGCCCGAACCGCCCACGTCCTCGCGCACGTAGATGCCGCCGAGACCGAGCGGGCCCGCCTTGCGCAGCACGTCCACCGGGAAATGCTTCTGCTCGTCCCACTCCAGCGCGTTGGGGGCGAGGAATTCGTCGGCGAAGCCGCGCGCGGTGTCGCGGATCGCCTTCTCGTCGTCGTCGAGGATGAACATCCGGGTCAGTCCATCGTCGGGATGACGAACGCGTTGCTCTCCTTGAGCCCGGCGGGCCAGCGCTGCGTCACCGTCTTGGTCTTGGTGTAGAAGCGGATCGAATCCGGGCCGTGCTGGTTCAGGTCGCCGAAGCCGGAACGCTTCCATCCGCCGAAGGTGTAGTACGCGATCGGCACCGGGATCGGCACGTTGATGCCGACCATGCCGACCTGCACGCGCGCGGCGAAGTCGCGGGCGGTGTCGCCGTCGCGGGTGAAGATCGCCACGCCGTTGCCGTATTCGTGCTCGTTGGCCAGCCGCAGGCCCTCCTCGTAGTCCTCGGCGCGGACCACGGTGAGCACCGGACCGAAGATCTCCTCGCGGTAGATCCGCATCTGCGGGGTCACCTTGTCGAACAGCGTCGCGCCGACGAAGTAGCCGTCCTCGGCGCCTTCCACGACCAGGCCGCGTCCGTCCACCACCAGCTCGGCGCCCTCGTCGACACCGATCTGGACATAGTTGTTCACGCGGTTCACGCCGTCCTGGCCGACCAGCGGCCCGTAATCGGCGCCCGGGTCGTCGGAACGGCCGACGTTGAGCTTGTGCACCCGCTCGGTCAGCTTGGCCACCAGGCGGTCGGCGGTCTCCGCACCGACCGGGACGGCCACCGAAATGGCCATGCAACGCTCGCCCGCCGACCCGTAGCCCGCGCCGATCAACTGGTCGGCGACGTCGTCGAGATCGGCGTCCGGCATGACGATCGCGTGGTTCTTCGCGCCGCCGAAGCACTGGGCGCGCTTGCCGTTCGCGGTCGCGGTCTCGTAGATGTACTGCGCGATGGGGGTGGAGCCGACGAAGCCGACGGCCTTGACGCGCGGATCGTGCAGCAGCGTGTCGACGGCTTCCTTGTCACCGTTGACCACATTGAACACACCGGGGGGCAGACCGGCCTCGAGGAACAGCTCGGCCAGCCGCAGCGGCACCGACGGGTCGCGCTCGGAGGGCTTGAGCACGAACGCGTTGCCGGTGGCCAGCGCGGGACCGGCCTTCCACAGCGGGATCATGGCCGGGAAGTTGAACGGGGTGATGCCCGCGACGACGCCGAGCGGCTGGCGCATCGAGTACACGTCGATGCCGGTGCCCGCGCCCTCGGTGTATTCGCCCTTGAGCAGGTGCGGGATACCGACGGCGAACTCGATCACCTCGAGGCCGCGCTGGATGTCGCCCTTGGCGTCGGCGATGGTCTTGCCGTGCTCGGAGGACAGCAGCGCCGCCAGCGAATCCATCTCGTCCTGCACCAGGGTGAGGAACTTCATGAGAACCCGCGCCCGCTTCTGCGGGTTGAACGCGGCCCATATCGGCTGCGCGGCCTCGGCGTTGGCGATGACCGCCTCCACCTCGGATCTGCTCGCCAGCGGCACCCGCGCCTGCACCTGGCCGAGGTTGGGGTCGAAGACGTCGCCGAACTTGCCGGAAGCGCCCGGCACATGCTGTCCGCCGATGAAATGGGTGAGTTCGCGAACCATGCCAGTCCTGTTCTCGTAGTGATCGGGACACCGCGGTGCGGTATGCGGTCATCCTATAGTTGGACGTCCAAGTATCGGCAATGCCGGAGGGCCGATGTGATTCATCCCACGCCTTCCCCAGGTGAGGGTTCGTTCGGCCCCCGCTTACGGCTTCGGCACGGGAACGGCCGGATCGGCTTCCTTCGCCCGCCGCGGTCGCACCAACCGGAACGCGCCCAACCCGAGCGTGACCGCGCCGAGCGCTACGACCACCGCCGCCGCGCCGAGCGAATCGCCGGTCCATTCCGAGACCGCCTCCCCCGCCGCCACCGCGATGGCCACACCGCCCCCGACGACGAGCACCGCCGACCGCTGGGTGGCGTACAACGCGAAACAGACCACGGCGATCAGCGCGGTGATCCCGTAGGCCCAGGTCCGGCCATCGATGTCGAGACTCTGCGCGGCCGCGACGGACGTGACGATCGCGATCAGGTATCCGATCCGGAGGTCCGCGAGCGCACCGATTCTGGTCAGCGCGAACCACACGCCACCGAGTAGCAGTACCGCCGCGCTGCCCCAGGTGTCGTCGAGACCGATCACTTCGGTGATGATCCCCGCGACGGCCGCGGGCACGAAGCAGGCGCAGACCAGCAGTCCGATCACCGACGGCAGCGCGAGGTAACCGAGTACGGCGATCACCGCTCCCGCCGCGCAGGCGAAAACCCACGCGGCATCGGTGCTCGCGTTCTCGAGCGCGGTGCCGACGGACCCGGCCAGCGCGACGGACCCGAGCGCGAAGAGCACGGCCGCCAGCCGCGCGCGGGCACTGTTCGCGCTCGCGCGGCCGGTCGGCACCCCGGCGAGCAGAACGCCCCCGAACAGCAGACCCGCCGACACGACGGCGAGCACGCCCACCCGTACCGGCCGGTCGAGCGTGTCCCAGGACGAGGCCGCCACCAGGGCGATTCCGCCGAACAGCAAACCCGCTCCGACGTAGGAGGCGATCTCGGCGAGCACCTTCCCGCGCGCCACCACCGCCGCCCGCTCGACGGCGAGCGCCGCGAGCACCGCGTCGGCCTGGTCGCGGGTCAGCACACGCTCTGCGACCAGCCGCCCTACCGCGGCTTCCGCCCTGTCGTCGCTCACCATGGGCCCAGTATGTCCGAGTCGGCCGCCCTGACAACACAATCAGCCGGAGCGGGGTCGCGCACGGGCACCGCCGTCCGATCGTCACGGCGAAAGGCGCCGGCCGGGTGCGCGCCTTCGACCTCGACCGCCACCGAAATCCGCCGGCCGCCGACCCGAAACCGGCACGGCGGCAGCGACGCGGACAGCCCGGCGGCGACGCTGGCGATGTGATCGCAGTCACCGTACGATTAGTTTGACGTCCTAGTATCGGGCGACAATGGAATCCCGAGAGGAATCCCGTGGCCGACAGCAGCGCGCTCTACGCGCCCACCCACCCCGTTCGCTTCGTCACCTCGGCGGCCTTGTTCGACGGGCACGACGCGGCGATCAACATCATGCGCCGCATTTTGCAGAGTCAGGGCGCGGAGGTGATCCACCTCGGCCACAACCGCTCGGTCAGCGAGGTGGTCGACGCCGTGCTCACCGAGGACGCCCAGGGCGTCGCGGTCAGCTCCTACCAGGGTGGCCACGTCGAGTACTTCGAATACCTCGCCGACGCCCTGAAGAAGGCCGGAGCCGAACACGTGCGGATCTTCGGCGGCGGCGGTGGCGTGATCGTGGCGGAGGAGATCGCGCGACTGGCCGCGTCCGGCGTGACCATCTTCTCTCCCGAGGACGGACAGCGACTCGGCCTGCCCGGCATGATCAATCAGTTGATCCGCGCCTGCGACGTCGACCTCGCGACCGAGCCGCCGGTGCCGGACGCGGTGCTCTCCGGCGAGCGCGCGGCCTTGGCGCGCGCCATCACCTGCCTGCAAGCGGATGCGCTGCCGGAGGCCGACCGGCGGAAGCTGGCCGAGGCCGCGGCGGCGCGGACCGTTCCGGTGCTCGGCATCACCGGGACGGGCGGCTCCGGAAAGTCCTCGCTCACCGACGAATTGGTGCGCAGGCTGCGTTCGGATCAGCAGGACAAGGTGCGGGTGGCGATTCTCGCGGTGGACCCCACCCGGCGGCGCGGGGGTGGCGCACTGCTCGGCGACCGCATCCGGATGAACGCCCTCGACGGCGAGCACGTCTTCTTCCGCTCGCTGGCCACCCGGGGTGGACGCGAACTGCCGGACAATATCGATCTGATCGTGACCGCTTGCAAGGCAGCGGGTTACGACCTGGTCATCCTGGAAACTCCCGGCATCGGTCAGGGCGACGCCGCGGTGACCGACCACGTCGACGTGTCGATGTACGTGATGACGCCCGAGTTCGGCGCCGCCTCACAGCTGGAGAAGATCGACATGCTGGACTACGCGGACGTGGTGGCGATCAACAAGTTCGAGCGCCGCGGCGCCGCGGACGCGCTGCGTGACGTGGCCAGGCAGTTGATCCGCAACCGCGAGGAGTTCCATGCCGCGCCGGAGGACATGCCGGTCTTCGGCACCAGCGCGGCGACGTTCAACGACGACGGGGTGACCGCGCTCTACCAGCACCTGACGGGCCTGCTGGCCGGCCACGGCCTGCGGCTGGAGCCCGGCGCGCTGCCCCGGGTGGACACCCGCGCGTCCACGCGCTTCGCCCAGCTCATCCCGCCCGCGCGCGTGCGCTATCTGGCCGAGATCGCCGAGACCGTGCGCGGCTACCACGCCGAGACCGCGGCGCAGGTCGCCGCCGCGCAACGGCTGCAACGCCTCGAGCAGGTGGCGGCCGAACTGCCCGGGGACACGGCCGTCGCCGAACTGGCCGAACGCGCCCGCGCCGACCTGACGCCCGCGAACGCCGCACTGCTGGCCGAGTGGCCCGCCCTCGCCGAGTCCTATCGCGGGGAGGAACAAGTGGTCCGGGTGCGCGACCGGGAGATCCGCACCCCGCTGCGCCGGGAGACTCTGTCCGGCAACTCCATCTCGCGCGTGGCCCTACCTCGTTTCACCGATCACGGCGAGCTGCTGCGCTTCCTGCGCGCCGAGCACCTGCCCGGGCGGTTCCCGTTCACCGCAGGGGTTTTCCCGTTCAAACGGGACAACGAGGATCCGGCGCGCATGTTCGCGGGCGAGGGCGACCCGTTCCGCACCAACCGCCGGTTCAAAGTGCTCAGCGAGCATTCCGACGCGAAAAGGCTGTCCACGGCCTTCGATTCGGTGACGCTCTACGGCCACGATCCCGCCGAGCGCCCCGACATCTACGGCAAGGTCGGCACGTCCGGCGTGTCGATCGCCTCGCTCGACGACATGAAGGTGCTCTACGACGGTTTCGATCTGACCGCGCCGACCACCTCGGTGTCGATGACGATCAACGGCCCCGCCCCGACCATCCTGGCCTACTTCCTGAACACCGCGATCGATCAGGCGCTGGACCGCTTCGCGGCGGAGCAGGGGCGCCCGCCGACCGACACCGAGGCCGCCGACCTGCGCGCCCGCACCCTGGCCACGGTGCGCGGCACGGTGCAGGCCGACATCCTCAAGGAGGACCAGGGCCAGAACACCTGCATCTTCTCCACCGAGTTCAGCCTGCGCATGATGGCCGACATCCAGGACTGGTTCGTGCGCAACAGCGTGCGCAATTTCTACTCGGTGTCGATCTCCGGCTACCACATCGCCGAGGCGGGCGCGAACCCGATCAGCCAGCTGGCTTTCACCCTGGCCAACGGTTTCACCTATGTGGAGGCGTATCTCGCGCGCGGCATGCACATCGACGACTTCGCGCCGAACCTGTCGTTCTTCTTCTCCAACGGGATGGACCCTGAGTATTCGGTGATCGGCCGGGTGGCCCGCCGCATCTGGGCCGTCGCCATGCGGGACCGCTACGGCGCCAACGAACGGTCGCAGAAGCTGAAGTACCACATCCAGACCTCCGGCCGGTCGCTGCACGCGCAGGAGATGAACTTCAACGACATCCGCACCACGCTGCAGGCGCTGATCGCGATCTACGACAACTGCAACAGCCTGCACACCAACGCCTACGACGAGGCGGTCACCACCCCGACCGAGGAATCGGTGCGCCGCGCCCTGGCCATCCAGCTCATCATCAACCGGGAGTGGGGGGTCGCGATGAACGAGAACCCGCTGCAGGGCAGCTTCCTGATCGATGAACTCACCGATCTGGTCGAGGAGGCCGTGCTGGCCGAGTTCGAGCGGATCAGCGAACGCGGCGGCGTGCTCGGCGCGATGGAGACCGGCTACCAGCGCGGCAAGATCCAGGACGAATCGATGCGCTACGAACAGCGCAAGCACGACGGTTCGCTGCCGATCATCGGGGTGAACACCTTCCGCAACTCGCACGACGAGCCGCACCGAGAGCTGGAGCTGGCGCGCGGCACCGAAGCGGAGAAGCAGTCGCAGCTGCGGCGGGTGCGTGAATTCCAGCAGCGCAACCGGGACAGCGCCCATGCCGCACTCGCCCGGCTCGAAGCGGTCGCCCGCACCGACGACAATATTTTCGAGGTGCTGATGGAGGCCGCCCGGGTGTGCACGTTGCAGCAGATCACCGACACGTTCTTCACCGTCGGCGGGCAGTACCGCCGCAACGTGTGAGACCCGCGCGCGGCTGAGCCGTCAGAAGATCCGCACCTCGGGGATGGTGTCCATCAGTGTGGCCCACTCCGGGTACCGGGCCAGCTTCGCCTCGTGCAGCGCCATGATCTTCTCGCGCAGGTGGGGATCGGGCTGATCGGAGACTGGTAGATACACAAGACGCGACGCCGCCGTGGCCGCTTACGTGTCCCGCCTGATTCACCGGCCCGTCTCGCGCGGGGCATGTGACAATCGCCGAGCAAACCTTCGGCGCGGTTGGGATGGCAGACATGGAGCTCTCGGGTATTCGGATCATCGACGCACACATCCACCAGTGGGATCCGTTCAGCACACCGCGAGATTTCAGCGCCTTGGCGAAACTGTTCCGGCTGCTGCCGGTCCCGGTGGACGCGGCCAAACGCCTCGCACCGCGGCGTGACCGTGAGTTCGTCGGAGATCCGGTCGCCTACCTGCGGCCTTACCTCCCGTTCGACTACCGCGCCGACGCGGGCAACGCGCCCATCGAGGTGATCGCGCACATCGAAGTCGAATGGTCGCAGCGGGGACCGCTGGGGAAGGCCGGGGAAACCGCCTGGGTGGCCGGGCTACCACTGGAGGCGGCCCCGCGGCTCGGCGCGATCCTCGCGGGCGGCGACCCGGCCAACCCGGCGTTCGCGGAGCTGCTCGACGCGCACGCGGCGGCATCACCGCTGCTGCGCGGTGTCCGCACCATGGTCGCCCACCATCCCGATCCCGGCGTGCGATCGTTCACCGACGCGCCCGGCAAGCTCACCACCAAGGAATTCCTGGACGGCTTCGCGCGGCTGGCCGAGCGCGGCCTCTCGTTCGAAGCGTGGGTGTACTCGCACGCCATTCCCGACGTCACGGCGCTGGCCGAACGCTATCCCGAGGTGCCGATCGTGCTGAACCACCTCGGCACCCCCGCGGGGATCTTCGGCGCGGTCGGCAAACACACCGGTACCAATCCCGGGCTGCGCAGGCAGCTGCTGGTGCGGTGGCGCGACGATCTCGCCGAACTGGCCGCGCGCCCGAACGTGGTGGCGAAGGTGAGCGGGTTGATGATGCCGATCCTGGGCCACCCGATCCCGCCGCGCGGCACGCCGACGCCCGTGGGGGACCTGCTCGACCGGATCGGCCCGCTGGTCGAGCACGCGCTGGACGTCTTCGGCGCGGACCGTCTCATCTGGGGCTCGAACTTCCCCGTGGACAAGCCGGTCACCAGCATCGGCAACAGCATCGAGGCGATCGCGACCGCCGTCACCGGCCACGGCGGCGGAAGGACGGAATTGGAGCAGGTCTTCCGGACCACCGCGCAACGCGTCTACCGGATCGCGGACTGAGCCGGTCGTGCTCCGGTAACCGGGGAACGGGACGGTCGATCACCTCCGCCGCGCCGAGCGAGTCGCCGGTTCATTCCGAGACCGCCTCCCCCACGACGGCTGCGCCCTGGTGATGAGCACCGCCGAGATGTCGGTGCCCGTGGTTACCATCGGCCGCGTGAAAGCCACCGGCACCTTTTCCGTGAGCAATTTCGTCCCGACCGAGGTGGTGCCCGATCCCACCATCGCCACCGCGTTGCCGGTCGGCGTCGCCCTCATCACCAAGCAGTTCGCCGGCGCGATCGACGGCCGCTCCTCCACGATCTTCACCGCCGCGTTCGACCAGGCCACGGGCGTGGGAAGCTACACGGCGATGGAGTCGTTCGAGGGCGCGCTCGACGGTGTCGCGGGTACCTTCAACTTCCTGCACGTCGCGAGCACCAGCGGCGCGGACCGCACGAACGAGTTCTGCGTGATCGTCCCGCACAGCGGCACCGGTGACCTCGCGGGCATCACGGGCACGGGCGGACTCGAGGTGGACGCCGACGGCACGCACCACATCTGGTTCGACTACGACCTGGGTTGAGCCGCCCGGGCGAGTTGCGCGGTGAGCGTGCCGCGCGCGGTCGCCAGGGACGGCCCGTACCAGGTGAGGGCCCGGCCCTCCACCAGCGCGACCGGGACATCCGGAAACGCCTCGGGTCCATCGTCTTCGGTGAAGACATACGGCTCGTCGGGCAGCACCGCGAGGTCGACGCCCACGGTCAGCTCGGCCTCGGTGAGGCGCGGATAGCGATCGGGCCGATCGGCATGCACCAGCCGCAGGCCCAGACGGTGCGCGATGTCTCCGGTGAACGTGTTGCGGCCGACCACCATCCACGGATCGCGCCAGACCGGAATGACGGCGGCACGCGCCGGTTCCGGCGGCGGTGGCGCCCAGGCGGATTCGGCTTCGGCCAGCCAGGCCGGAACACCGGCGCCGAGCACCTCCACGCAGAGCCGGGTGAGCGAGACCATGGCCTCGTCGACCGTTTCCACCTCGGTGACCCACACCGCGACCCCGGCCGCGCGCAGCCGCTCCACATCGATGCGGCGGTTCTCCTCTTTGTTGCACAGCACCAGGTCCGGGGCGAGTTCGATGATGCGCCGCACGTCCGGGTTCTTGGTCCCGCGGACCCTTTCGACCGCCAGATCGGCGGGGTGCGTGCACCATTGCGTGGCGGCGATCAGGACTTCCGGGCAGGTGTGCGCCACCGCCTCGGTCAGCGACGGAACGAGCGACACCACCCGGCGCGGGGGTGTGCGGAGGTCCACGGGGGTACCGAGGTCGTCGCGAGGCAACCCGGACGCTGGGCTCTTCCCTGCCACACGGTCAGCCTATAACAGGAGATCTGCGCTGTTCGGCGCTCTTTTCCGGCTGGAAGAGGCCGGGTGCGACCGTTGGGCAAGTTCGGCGCAAGGGCAGCGTCCGGGCGTCACTGGGGCAGTTCCGTGCCGAGTTCCGCTGCGCGAGACTGGATAGCGGCACCCGGTGTCGGGAAGTCTCCGGTCCCTTCGCTCCGCCGGTATCGATCCCGCCCCGACAGACCGGCGGTAACCGACAGCCCCGACGCTGGGTGCCCACCAACGTCAGCGGTCGAACAGCCGATAGAGCGCGGTGAGTTCACGCAGGCCGGTCGCGGCGGTCGTCTCCTCGGCCGAGGTCATCCGCAGCGCCTTGCGCAGCAGCATCGGATCCAGATCCTCCGGGGCCGGGCGGAATTCGACGGCGGGCAGGTCCGGCAGGGGAATGCGCTCACCGTAGGGGTCATCGGAAGCAGGCGGTCGCGGCTCGCGTTCGATGCCGCCGATCAGGGTGTCCAGGTCGAGCCCGCGGAGGGTCAGGATCTCGCGCGGGTGTTCGTCGAGCCGCTCGGCCAGCAGGTAGCAGACCGCGGCCACGTGCTTGCACGGCCAGCCGGGGTCCGGGCAGGTGCAGGTGAAATCCAGCTCCGCAGCGGTGCTCGGCAGCAGCACCGGTCCCAGCCCGCTCGGCAACGCGCCCGAGGCGATCTCGGCGAGCATGCCCGGGGCCGAGCGAATGGTCTCGATGAGTTCCTCGAGTTCGTCCTCGCGCAACGGGCGCACGGTGAACACCGCGGTGAAGGGTCGCGGTTGGCTGCCCTGCACTTCCGCCGTCACCGCCCCCGGCTCGATCCGGTAGTTCACCACCTGACCGGACCTGGCGTAATTGCGGCCGCGCGCCAGCCGGCCGGGCTCCGCCATCCGCTCCACCGATTCCACCAGCGCCTTGCCCCACCAGGTGCGCCCGAAGCCGCCGCGCCTGCTGCGAGCTTCCACGCCACCGCGCACCGGCAGCTTCTTGCCGTACTCGGAGTAGTCGACGAAAGGACTCATTCGCCCACCGCCGACGCGCCGAGGGTGAACAGGTCGCGCAGTTCGTCGGTGCTCAGCTCGGTGATCCAGTTCTCTCCCGCACCCACGGCCAGGTCGGCGAGTTGCCGCTTGCCGTTGATCATCTCGTCGATCCGCTCCTCGATCGTGTCCACGCAGACCAGCTTTCGCACCTGCACATTGCGCCGCTGGCCGATCCGGAAGGCTCGGTCGGTGGCCTGGTTCTCCACCGCGGGATTCCACCAGCGGTCCAGGTGCACCACGTGATTGGCGGCGGTGAGGTTGAGCCCGGTGCCGCCGGCTTTGAGCGACAGCAGCATCAGCGGTGGGCCGTCCGGCGTCTGGAATCCGGTGACCATCGCGTCACGTTTCTTCTTCGGCACGCCGCCGTGCAGGAACGGGATCGCCGTGCCGAACCGTTCGGCCAGGTAGGGCGCGACCAGTTCGCCGAATTCCCGGAATTGCGTGAACAGCAGCGCCTTCTCGCCCTCGGCCAGCACCGCGTCCACGACGTCCTCGACGAGGGCGAGTTTGCCGGAACGGTGCGCGCCGCGGTGCAGCACTCCCGACCCGTCGCCCAGGAAATGCGCGGGATGGTTGCACACCTGCTTGAGCCGGGTGAGCGCACCGAGCACGGCGCCTTTGCGCGCCATGCCCTTGGCGTCCTCGAGCTTGGCCAGCATGTCGTCCACGACCGCCTGGTAGAGGGCGGCCTGCTCGACGGTGAGGTTGGCCCGAACCGTCATCTCGAGCTTCTCCGGCAGGTCGCTGATCACCGTGGGGTCGGTCTTCACCCGGCGCAGCACGAACGGCTGGGTGAGCCAGCGCAGGCGGCTGATCGCGTTCTGGTCGCGTTCGCGTTCGATGGGCACCGCGAAGCGGGCGCGGAACGACTGGGCGCTGCCGAGCACCTTCGGCATCGCGAAATCCATGATGGAGCGCAGTTCTTCCAACCGGTTCTCCACCGGAGTGCCGGTCAGCGCCAGCCGATGCCGCGCGGGCAGCGACCGCGCCGCCCGCGCCTGTCGCGTTCCCGCGTTCTTGATGTGCTGCGCTTCGTCCAGGACCACGCGGTCCCAATCCTGCCTGGCGAGTTCCTCGGCGTCGCGCGCGAGCAGCGCGTAGGTGGTGACTACCAGATCCGCGGCGGCGACCGTCTCGTCGAGGTCGGCGCCCGCCCGCCGTCCCGCACCGTGGTGCACCCACACCCGCAGGTCGGGCGCGAACCGTTCCGCCTCGCGTTGCCAGTTGCCGACCACCGACATCGGGCACACCAGCAAGGTCGGGCCGGGCCGCTGCGGCTCGGACGCGGTCTCGCGCTCGTGGACCAGCAGGGCGAGCACCTGGACCGTCTTGCCCAGGCCCATGTCGTCGGCCAGGATCGCGCCGCACCCCATCCTGCTCATGGTGGCCAGCCAGGCCAGGCCGCGTTCCTGGTAGGGGCGCAGCTGGGCCTTCAGCCCGACGGGCGGGGCGAGGGCTTCGGGCTCGCGCGTGCGATCGAGCAGGTCCTCCACCCATCCCGAGGCCGTGACCTCAGTGATCGGCACCTGCGGCACCCGGGAGACCGCGATCTCGCCGAGCATGTCCGCGAAGGTGACCGGAGAGTCGTCGGCATGCGCGGCGACATACCTGGCCGCGGCGGCCAGCGCCTTGTGATCGGCTTGCACCCACTGGCCGCGCAGCTGGACCAGATCGGACTTGCCGCGCACCAGGCGTTCCATCTCGGCCCGGGTCAGCACCATGTCGCCCAGCGCCAGCTCCCAGCGGTAGGACACCAGGCCGCGCAGACCGACCGTGCTCTGCGCGGCGGGCACCGCGCTGTCCACCCGCAACCGCATGCTCGGCTCCGCGACACTCCAGGCGCGCGGTAGCAGCAACCGCACACCCGCGGCGTGCAGGGCGTTCGCACCGTGCGCGACCAGATCGAGCACCACTTCCGTGGGCAGCAGCAGATCCATGCTGCGCGGATCGCTCGGCAGATCACGCAACCGCGGATACGCGCGCTTGGCCGCCCCGAGCTTGTCCCCCGCGATCCGCACCAGATTCGGATCTTCGTGCAGCGGGATCGTTCTGGGCGCCTCACCGGTCAGGCGCAGGCAGACCTCCAGCCGCCACAGCGCCACCGACTCGTCGGCGAGGCCGAGTTCGCCGTCCGGTTCCAGCAGCCGCAGCACCAGTTCCGGCTCGTCGCCGGTCAGACTGGCCCGCCAGCGCTCCAGCACCTCGGCGACCTGATAGCTGCCGTTGTCCAGCGGAGTGTCGCCGACCAGGGCGGCCACCAGGGGATGCGGCGAGTCCGGCGGATCGGCCAGTGACCGGGCGATCGGATCGGTGAGTTCGGTGACCATGTCGTCGAGCAGCGCGGCCGGACGCCCGGCAACCCGCAGCGCCTCCGGCATGGCGACCGCCAGTTCGGCCAGCCAGGCCCGTTGCCGCTCCCCGCCGACCAGCCGCCAGCGCACCCACCACTGGCCGTCCTCCCTGCGCAGATCCGGCACGACACGCCCGGCGCGCACCCAGCGCTCGATGCCACGGGCGACGTGCGCGAGGTAACGCAGATCCCCGGACACCAGCTCGACGGGCAGCCGCTGCCGGAGGGCCTCCGCCGCCGCGACCGGGGCCAGCGCGTGCGCACGGACCCGCTCGGTACCGGCGACGCCGTTCGCGACCACCAGGACCTCGGCACGGTGCCGGAACTTCGACGCCTGCAGCACGCGGCCCAGCGGATCGGGAAGCCCCGCGGACGTCGCGGCGACCGGTGCGTCGTGCCAGAGCAGCAACCCGGATCCCGGCGACCACAGTCCGTGCAGCATCACCCCATCAAAGCAGGCGGCTCCGACACGGCCGCGCACACCGCGGCCCGAGCGTTGTGGATTTCTGCGCGATACCGGAACATACTGGGATATCCGCAGGTCATCGCAGAATAATCGCAGCTCGGCGTCAACGAAGCGGAGGAAGCAGCATGACGATTCTGCTCCAGGTTCTCGAGCAGAGCTTCACACCGACGACCGCGTGGGAACGGCGCAAATTCACCTTCGTGCATGCCGACAAGATCGTCGGCATGCGGCTGGACGGGCAGTGCGGGGTGTGGCTGGACCTGTCGCGTCCCGGCGAATCCCAGCGGCTGGCCCGCACCGCCGACCCGCGCGAGGCGATCACGTTCCTGCTCACCACCTTCGCCAAGCTCGCCGAATGCGAGGAGCGCGGCGGCTCGTGGGTGATCGGGCACGACGGAACGCATATCGAGTCGATCGCGGCCACCCGGTTCCCGCCGCGAGCCAGCGAGGTCACCGATGACGACCTCCTGGCGCGCGCCTGGCTGTAGGTGCCTTTACAGCGGCGGGTCAGCTACCCGTCGCTACCGGCCGTTTCGGATCGTTCGACCACTGCGACCACGACCCGGGATACAACGCCGCCTCCACACCCACGATGGCGAGCGCCGCCACCTGGTGCGCCGCTGTGACGCCGGAACCGCAGTACACGGCCACCGGCCCGGATCCGAACCCGGCGAAACGGTCGCGCAGTTCCGGTACCGCGCGGAAGCGCCCCTCGGCGTCGAGATTGTCGGCGGTCGGGGCGCTGAGCGCACCGGGGATGTGCCCCGCGCGGGGGTCGATCGGCTCCACGTCACCGCGGAAGCGCTCGCTCGCGCGGGCATCCAGCAGGACGCCCTTCCAGCGAGCGGCCGCGTCGGCGTCGATCACGGGCAGATGGCCGGGGCTCAATTCGACATCTCCGGGCTCCGGGTCGGGCTCGGCCCCGGTCGCGACGAGGCCGCCAGCGTCCACCCAGGCGGGCAGCCCGCCGTCGAGGATGCGCACGTCCGCGACTCCCGCCCAGCGCAGCAGCCACCAGGCGCGAGCGGCGGCCATGCCGCCGGTGGCGTCGTAGACGACCACCGGATCGCCCTGGCACAGACCCCAGCTGCGCGCGCACTTCTCCAGCTGCGCGAGATCCGGCAGCGGATGCCTGCCGCGCGCCGGCGACGGCGGCGCGGCCAGTTCGGTCTCCAGGTCGACGAACACCGCACCGGGGATGTGACCGTCGAGATAGTGCTGCGGGCCGTCCGGGTCGCCCAGTGCCCATCGGACGTCCAGCAGCCGAAGCCCCTTGTCCGCCAACGCTTCCCGAAGCTCTCCCGGTGAGATCAGTACCGCGCTCAACTCAGCTCCTCGTCCCGAATGACGTCCTCGCGCACCGACTCCCCCACCCTACGCACCGGATGTGCCGATGTCGCCGTACTCTCGCCGCGCGTGCCACCGGCCGGTCCAAGTCAGTCCAGTTTCGCGGCACTGGCAGGCGACACACCCTCGTGACCAGCGGCAATATCCGACCGATGTCGAACGTTTCCGCCGAAGCCACCGCGAAGCCGGCGCCCGAACGGCCGCCGGCCGGACCGGCGCAGGCGATCGGCGCGGGCATGGTGACCGCGCTGGTCGGTTTCACCAGCTCGTTCGCCGTGGTGCTGAGCGGGTTGACCGCGGTGGGCGCGAGCGCCGCGCAAGCCGCGTCGGGCCTGCTCGCGCTGTGCGTCACGCTGGCGATCGGCATGATGGCGCTGAGCTACCGCTACCGGATGCCGATCACGCTGGCCTGGTCCACGCCGGGCGCGGCGCTGCTGGCCGGGGCGGGGGCGGTGGAAGGTGGCTGGCCCGCCGCGATCGGGGCGTTCGTGCTGGCGGGAGCGCTGATCGTGGTCACCGGACTGTGGCAGCGGCTGGGCGGGCTGGTCGCGGCGATCCCCGTGGAGATAGCGCAGGCCATGCTGGCCGGGGTGCTGCTGCCGCTGTGTCTTGCTCCGGTGCGGGCGGTGCAGACGAGTCCGGCGGTGGTGGCGCCGGTGATCCTGGTCTGGCTCGTGTTGCAACGGTATGCCCAGCGGTGGGCCGTGATCGCCGCCTTCGTGACCGCCGCGGCCGGAGCCGCGATCAGCATCGTGGCGGGGCACCGGCACCTGGACGTCGGCGCGATGGCGCCGCGGCTGGAACTGACGCTGCCGCACTGGAGCTGGCAGGCGCTGATCGGCGTCGCGATCCCGCTCTACATCGTCACCATGGCGTCGCAGAACATCCCGGGCACCGCGGTGCTGGCCTCGTTCGACTACCGGGTGCCCTGGCGCGCGGCGATGACCGTCACCGGACTCGGCACCGTCATCGGTGCGCCCGCGGGCGGGCACGCGATCAATCTCGCCGCCATCAGCGCCGCGCTCTCGGCGGCCCCCGCGGCGCATCCGGACCCGAAGCGGCGCTGGATCGCCGCGTTCACCGCGGGCGCGTCGTATCTGCTGCTCGCGCTGGGCTCGGCCGCGCTGGTCACGCTGATCGCGACCGCTCCGGCGGGCACGCTGGAAACCGTCGCCGGTCTCGCGCTGCTGGCCACCCTGGCCGCTGCGCTCGGGGCGGCACTGCGCTCCGAGCACCGCGAGGCGGGCGTCGTGACGTTCCTGATCGCCGCCTCCGGGGTCGGCTTCGCCGGCATCGGCGCCGCCTTCTGGGCGTTGCTCGCGGGGTTGATCGTGCGAAAGGTGCTGCGCTAAGGCGCGCTACTCGGTCAGGGCGGCCTGGAAGCGGCGCATTCCGTCGAGCCAGCGATCGTAGTCGGAACCCTTGTGGCGGTACATCTTCAGCACCTCCGGATGCGGGAGGATCAGGAAGCGCTCGTCGGCCACCCCGGCGAGCACGATCTCGGCGACCTCCTCCGGGGACAGCACCGCCCCCGCGCTGGTGACGGCCTTCACCGCGAGTTCCGCCTCGGCGGCGTGCTCCGGCGGAACGAGGCCGCCGTGCAGCAGCCGCGTGTCCACACCCATCGGGCACACGCAGCTCACCCGGACCCCGCGGTCGCCGTAGGTGACCGCAAGCCATTCCGCGAAACCGACGGCCGCGTGCTTGGACACCGCGTAGGGCGCGGATCCGAGCTGGGTGAGCAATCCCGCCGCCGACGCGGTGGCGACGAAGTAGCCGCCGCCCCGTGCCAGCCATCCGGGCACCAGCAGCCGCGCGGCGCGCACGTGGGCCATGACGTTGACCTCCAGCGCCGCCGCCCACTGCCCGTCGGTGCTGTCCAGCCCCGCACCTCCGCCGATGCCCGCGTTCGCGAAATACATGTCGACCGGGCCGAACTCCGCTTCCGCGCGATCGATCAGGGTGCGGATCACCGCCTCATCCGCCACATCCCCGCCGACCGCGACCGCGCCGGGCCCGAGAGACTCCGCGACCCGCACCGCACTGGCTTCGTCGAGGTCGGCGAGCACCACGCGCGCACCGGCGGCGACGAGCCGGGCGGCCAAAGCCGCCCCGATCCCCGCGCCCGCCCCCGTGACAATGGCAACTTTGCCCGAAATCTCCATTCCCGCACCCTAGCGGGGCGTCACCGGCCCCCCGCCGGGAATCCGGCGACCAACCCGGTACAGCTGCGGATGCGCGGTAGCGAAGGACGACTCGGCGGCAAGACACTGCTGACACCGGACCTCGACAGACCTCGATCATTCGAGGGTGAGCGCCTCAGCTCGAATTCGCCAGGCGGTCCAGCAGCGGAGCGGTGCGCGGGCCCACCAGTTCGCGCATCACCAGCGCCATGTTGGTCCGCTCGACGCCGGGGATCTTGAGGATCTGCCCGGCGATGCGATACAAGTCGTCGGCGTCCCTGGCGACCACCCGCACCGTGAGATCGGTGAGCCCGGTCATGCCGCACACCTCGGTCACCTCGGGCACCTCGGCGAGTTCGTCGACCACGGAGTCCAAGCGGTGCTGGTCGACGACGACCGCGACGAACGCCGCCAGCGGATAGCCGAGCGCGCGCGGCTCGACGCGCCGCTCGAAGCTGCCCAGCACGCCCCCGGCCTCCCAGCGGGACAACCGGGCCTGCACGGTGTTGCGGGACAGGCCGAGCCGCGCGGCCAGCTCCACGCCCGTCGCCCGGGGGTTGGCGACCAGTTCCAGTAACAGCCTGGCGTCGGTGGCGTCCAGGCTCACGCCGGCGTTTTCTCTGGTCATACCACGCAGTATGACATCCGGCTGCCGGTCGCAATTGAGCATTCTGCTCATCGACCGGTCGGCCACTTGCGCAGTTCGCATTCGGGGGGATGCTGTGAGGTAGGACACATCACCGATGTGGCGACCACCTGGTGAGGAGGCGAACACCATGCCGGGCAAGCCCGAGTTTCCGGTGCAGTTGGTGCAGCCGGACGGCCGCCGCGTCCTCGATCGCGAGCACGCGGCGCTGGTCGCCGACGTCGGGCCCGACGAGTTGCGGGCGCTGTACGAGGACATGGTGGTCGCCCGCCGGATCGACGTCGAGGCCACCACGCTGCAACGCCAAGGCCAGCTCGGCCTGTGGGCGCCCATGCTCGGACAGGAGGCCGCCCAGGTCGGCTCCGCGCACGCGCTTCGTCCCGACGACTACGTCTTCTCCAGCTATCGGGAGACGGCGGTGGCCTACTGCCGAGGCGTGCCGCCCACCGATCTCACCCGCCTGTGGCGCGGCGTAGCCCACCATTGCTGGGATCCGCACGCGGTGAACATGACCAACCCCAATATCGTGGTCGGCTCCCAGGGCCTGCACGCGACCGGTTACGCGTTCGCGGCGCACCTGGACGGCGCCGAGATAGCCACCATCGCCTACTTCGGCGACGGCGCCAGCAGTCAGGGCGATCTGGCCGAAGCGCTCGGCTTCGCCGCGACCTGGAGCGCGCCCGTCGTGTTCTTCTGCCAGAACAACCAGTGGGCGATCAGTGCCCCGGTGCGGGTGCAGAGCGCGACGCCGATCGCCCGCCGCGCCTACGGCTACGGCATGCCGGGCAGGCAGGTCGACGGCAACGACGTGCTCGCCGTGCTCGCCGTCACCAGGCAGGCGGTGGCCAGGGCGCGCTCCGGCGGCGGCCCGTCGTTCATCGAGGCGCTCACCTACCGGATGGGTCCGCACACCACGGCGGACGATCCCACCCGGTACCGCTCGGCCGCCGAGACCGAGCAGTGGGCGCGGCGCGATCCGATCGACCGGATGCACAGGCTGCTCGAGCGCGAGGGCCACTGGGACGAGGCGTTCGCGAGCCGGGTCGCCGAGCGGTCGGACGCGGTGGCCCGAGCGGTGCGCGCCGCGACCATCGCCACACCCGATCCGGCGCCGAGCGAGCTGTTCGAGCACGTCTACACCACCCCGCATCCGCTGATCACCGAACAGCGGAGGGCGTACACGGAGTACCTGGCCGGCGATCCCGGCGGGGCCTCCGCACGAGGAGAAGGAGTCCCGCGATGATCACCACCTTCGCCGCCGCGCTCAACACCGGCTTGCGCCGCGCGCTGGAGGACGATCCGAAGGTCTTGCTGATGGGCGAGGACATCGGCCGCCTCGGCGGGGTGTTCCGGGTGACCGACACGTTGCAGAAGGACTTCGGCGACAACCGCGTCATCGATACGCCGCTGGCCGAATCCGGCATCATCGGAACGGCTTTCGGCATGGCGCTGCGCGGATACCGGCCGGTGTGCGAGATCCAGTTCGACGGTTTCGTCTATCCCGCCTTCGACCAGATCGTCTCGCACGTCGCCAAGATCAACTATCGGACACAGGGAAAAGTGCACGCTCCCTTGACGATTCGCATCCCGTTCGGCGGCGGCATCGGTTCGGTGGAGCACCACTCCGAATCACCCGAGGCCTATTTCGCGCATACCGCCGGGTTGCGCGTGGTGACCCCGAGCAACCCGGCCGACGCGTACGCGATGATCCGCCGGGCGATCGCGCTGGACGATCCGGTCATCTTCTTCGAGCCCAAGCGCAGGTACTGGGACAAGGCCGACGTCGACTTCGCCGCGCTCGACCGCGACGGCGGCCTGCCGCTGGATCGCGCGCGCGTGTGCGCCACGGGATCGGACGCGACCGTCGTCGCCTACGGCGGGACCGTGGCCACCGCGCTGTCGGCCGCGGGAATCGCCGCGCGGGAGGGCCACTCGCTCGAGGTGATCGACCTGCGCAGCCTGTCGCCGATCGACTTCGACACCATCGAGGAGTCGGTCGCGAAGACCGGGCGGTTGATCGTCACGCACGAGGCGCCGGTATTCGCGGGGCTCGGCGCCGAGATCGCCGCGCGGATCACCGAACGCTGCTTCTACCACCTGGAAGCGCCCGTGCTGCGCGTCGGCGGATTCGACATCCCCTACCCCCCGGCTAAGCTCGAGAAGCACCATCTGCCCGATCCCGACCGCATTCTCGACGCGGTCGACCGCTCCCTCGCCGCGTGAGGCGGGGTTCGCCGTAGTGAGAGGTGCCGCGTGGAAAACCCTGCCCGCCAAGACCTTCCGTCGTCCGTGCTGGAGTTCCGGCTGCCGGACCTCGGCGAAGGCCTGGCCGACGCCGAACTGGTGTCGTGGGCGGTGGCCGTGGGCGACATCGTCGAGTTGAACCAGCCGATCGCCGACGTGGAGACGGCCAAGGCGGTCGTCTCGTTGCCGTCGCCGTTCGCCGGCCGGGTGGTCGAATTGCTGGCGCGGCCGGGCGACACCGTCGCGGTCGGCGCGCCGCTCATTCGCGTGCGGGCAGCCGGAGCCGACGACGCGGCGAGCGACACGGGCCGCACTTCCGTCCTGGTCGGCTACGGCCCCGAAGCGGAGGCGACGTCACGGCGGCGTCCCGTCGGTCCGCCCTCGCACAGCGTTTCACCGCCCGGCGAGGCGGACACCGAGCCGCACCGACCGGGTAACGCGGCAGCGACACCCGCCGCGCGAAAGCTGGCGCGCGAACTCGGCTTGGATCTGTGGTTCATCGCGGGCTCCGGGCCGGGCGGCGCGGTCACCGTCGAGGACGTGCGCGGCGCGGTACCCGTCTCACAGCCGCATCCGGCCGCACCGGCCACCGTGGCCGGCGCGGACAGCGAGGCGGTCCGCCCGTCCGCGCGCGAGGAACGCACCCCGATCAGCGGCATCCGCAAGCGCACCGCGACGGCGATGTCGAACAGCGCGCGCACCATTCCGCAGGCCGCCGCGTTCGTCACCGTCGACTGCACCGCCTCGATGGAACTCCTCGATCATCTGCGCAGCACGAAATCCTTCGCGGGCCTGACCTTGACGCCGCTGGCGCTGGTCGCCAAGGCAGCACTGGCCGCGCTCGCGGACTTTCCCGGCATGAACGTCTGCTGGGACGAGGCCGCTCAGGAGATCGTCACCAAGCACTACGTCAACCTGGGCATCGCGGTGGCCACCGAGCGCGGCCTGCTGGTCCCGAACATCAAAGAGGCGCAAACGCTGAGCCTGCGCGACCTGGCCCGCGAGATCGCCTGGCTGGCCGAGACCGCACGCGCGGGCGGCGCGACGACCGCCGAACTGCGCGGCGGAACGTTCACCATCACCAACATCGGCGTCTACGGCGTGGACACCGGCGTCCCGCTGGTCAACCCGGGCGAGTCCGCGATCCTGTGTCTCGGTTCGATCCGCAAGCAGCCGTGGGTCGTTCGCGACGAGATCGCGGTCCGGTGGGTGACCACCCTCGGCGTCGGCTTCGACCATCGCATGATCGACGGCGAGCAGGCGGCGCGCTTCCTGGCCACCACCGCGGGATTCCTGGAGGACCCGCTCACCCTGCTCGGCCGGGCGTGACCCGGCGTTCAGTCGGTGACGAGCGCCGTCGCGGCGGTGCGGATGACCTCCGGGATCTCGACCGGTTTGCGGGTCTCGGCGTCCACATAGACGTGCACGAAGACACCGGTTGCGGACAGTTCCAGCTCGCCGTCGGCCTCCCGGAAGATGGCCAGATCGTAGGTGATGCTGGAGCGGCCGAGCCGGGAGATGCGCAAGCCGACCTGCAACTGGTCCGGGAAGCTGATCGAGCCTTCATACCGGCAGGAGGTCTGCGCCACCACGCCGAGCGCGGGCAGTTCGCGGATGTCGGTTCCGGTGGCGTGCATCAACCACGCGTTGACCGCGGTGTCGAAGTACGAGTAGTAGGTCACGTTGTTCACGTGCCCGTAGTGGTCGTTGTCGGCCCACCGGGTCGGCACCGGCCAGAGCACCGGATACTGCTGTGTCACCCGGCCGACGATAGCTCAGTGGGGACGATGCGGTATTCATCGCGCCGCGTGCGGGGCCCTACGTGGCTACGCGCGCTCCCTCCTCCGGGCCTGACCGCACGCGGCTGGAATCCATCGCGCCGCGTGCGGGGCCCTACGTGGCTACGCGCGCTCCCTCCTCCGGGGCCGACCGCACGCGACTGTGCCGGTGGTCACGCGGAGAGACACCGAAGTGCCGTTTGAACGCCGTGCTCAGCGCGAAGGCGCTGCCGTACCCGACCTGACGGGCGATGGCCTCGATGGTGGCGTCCGATTCCTGGAGCAGGTCGGCGGCCAGTGCCAGCCGCCATTCGGTGAGGAACGCCATCGGCGGCTCGCCCACCAGATCGGTGAACCGGCGCGCCAGCGCGGCCCGCGACACACCCACCGCCTCGGCCAGGCCCGCGACCGTCCAGCCGTGCGCCGGATTGTGCTGGAGCAGCCGCAGGGCCTTGCCGACCAACGGGTCGCCGTAGGCGTGGTACCAGGCGGGCGCGTCGTTGCGGGCGAACCAGGCGCGCAGCGCGGCGATCAGCACCAGGTCCAGCAGGCGGTCCAGCACCGCGCTCTGCGCGGGCTCGTCCTTGGTCACCTCGTCGACCAGGATGTCCAGCACCCGGCTGTCGAACTCACCGCGCCGCAACACCAGCACCGACGGGAGCGCGCGCAGCAGGCGCTGGCCCGCCGCGCCCGCGGACTCGTAGGTTCCGGTGACCATCAGGGTCGCCCCGCCCGGGTCGGTCCCCCACTGCCGAACACCCAGGCTGAGTGTCTCGCAGAGGATCTCACCCTGCGGCGTCTTCGTCACCTGACCGGGATGGATGACGATCTGCGGTTCGGTCGCCGGGTCGTCGGCCACCGTGTACGGGGCGGGCCCGCGGAAGATCGCGACGTCGCCCGCGCCCAGCTGCCGCGGCTCGCCCTCGCCGGTGACGATCCACGCGTCGCCGCGGATCATCGACAACACGGTCAGCGGGGCCTCGTCCTGGATGCGCAGCGACCACGGCGGATTCAGCAGCGAACACATCAAGAACGCGCCGCGGGCGCGGGGGCCTTCGAGCAGACTTGCGAGCGGATCCACCCGTCCAGAGTAGACGATGGCGCATGATTATGAGCCGTCGAACCAAGATCCGTCTCTGCCTCGACGGCGTGCGCGAGCGGTGGCGGGATAGAGCCGTCAGCGGAAATCCGGAATGTCCCGGCCCCTCGAGACGTTGAAAATGTAATCAGACCCGCTCGCGGACGTGACGCGCAGAGCCGAGCGTCACGCACGGTCGCACGACCAGGTCAATGGCGCCCTGGACCGCCGCCGCGGGCGGGGCTGGCCAGATCGGACGATCCGTCGGTACCGTCGAAACGGTGTTGAGCCCGACGGTCGATCGTCCGATCCGCGTCGCGCGCGCCGCGGTGTTCACGGTCTTCGCGTTGAACGGCTTCCTGCTCGCCATGTGGGTGGTGCACATTCCGGTCATCACCGACCGCACGGGCGTTTCGAAATCCATGCTGGGCATGTTCATCCTGCTGATGTCCGGTGCGGGAATCGCCGGAATGCGGCTGGCGGGGCCGCTCGCCGATCGGTTCGGCAGCAGGACGCTGGTCGGCACGGCCGCGTGCATCGCGTCGGTGGCGGTGGTCGGCCCCGGCCTCGCCACCGGACCGTTCACCTTGGCACTCGCCCTGGCCTGTTTCGGTTTCGGCAACGGCGCGCTGGACGTGTCGATGAATACCCAAGCGGTGCTGGTGGAACGGGCCTATCGGCGTCCGATCATGGCCGCTTTCCACGCGCTGTTCTCCGGCGGCGGCCTGCTCGGTTCACTGCTCGGAGCCGCCACACTGCGGGCAGGATGGGATATCCGGGTGACGCTGGTCCTCGCCGCGGCGAGCTGCGTCGCGCTGACCCTCACCCTGGTGCCGCGGTTGCTGCGGGAGACCAGGTCGGGCGCGGAGACGCTCCACGGCGTCGCGTCCGTGCACGCGAGCGACCTGGACGAGACGTCGCCGGAGCACGCCCCGACGTCGTATGAGACCGCCTCGTCCCCCCACGACGTCATGCCGATCGGCTCCGACGCCGCGCGGTCGCCGGATCAGCCCGGCCCGGACCGGATGACGCGCGATCACGTGACAACGCCCCTCGATGCCCGTGATCGCGGCCGAAAGGTGTTCGCGCTGGCCGCGATCGCTTTCGCACTGCTGCTGGCCGAAGGGGTGGCCGCCGACTGGAGCGCCTTGCAGCTGCGCGAGCATCTGAACGCGGACGCGGCCACCGCGGCGCTCGCCTTCGGAGCCTTCTCCACCACGATGACGATCGGGCGTTTCGGCGCCGACCGGGTCAGCCACGCCTTCGGCCGGGTCGCGGTGGTGCGCTACGGCTCGCTCATCGCGGCCGCCGGCCTGGCGGTGATCGTCGTCTCGCCGTGGATTCCGCTGACACTGCTGGGCTGGACCCTGGCCGGGCTCGGACTCGCGGGCGGGATTCCGCAGATCTTCACCGCGGCGGGGAATCTCGGCTCCGCCAGGGCCGCTACCGACATGTCGCGGGTGTTCAGCATCGGTTATCTCGGACTGCTCGCCGGTCCCACGGTCATCGGCTGGCTCACCGCCGTGATGTCACTGACCACGGCGATGGTCGTGCCGATGATCGCGATCCTGCTCTGCTGCCGGTACGCGAGCGTCGTCGCCACGCCTCGGGCCGACTGACCGGATCGACGATCCATCGTCAGCTCGACCATCGGCACCTCGTCGATGCCCGCACCCGTGGCTTCCTCGACTATCCGGCCGAGACTCCGGTATGCCCGCGGACGGTCGCACCGATAGCCCGCGAGGACGGCGGCGGACTCGTCCGGGGTCAGCACCCGGGCCAGAGCCGGAACCCTGGCGCGCACGCCGATACTCATGTGACAGCGCGGATCGGCGGCGAGATTGCGGAACCACTGCGCCTGTGTGCCGAAGCCGGACGCGATCACCACGCGGTCCCGGCTCGGCCGCGCCACCGTCTCCAACACCACATAGCGTGGACGGCCCGAGCTGCGGCCGATGTGCTCCAGCAGCAGGAGCCGCCCAGCCGCGCACTACTTGGGCGGCACCAGGCACAGGGTGATCGGCTCGGGCTTGGGATAGACGATCGTGTCGTTCTCCGTCGCCTTCGCCCCGCACGCGGATTTGTCCGCGGTGCCGCGCACGATCCGTCCGATCTTGAAGTCCGCCGTCGACCCACAGGCCACCTTGGTGCTGGCGCCGAGGAAACCGCCGTCGATGCAGTCGCCCTCCTTGACGTTCAGCCGCAGGCACAGCGTGTATTCGTTGCTGCCGGTCTGGTAGTAGCTGGCGTAGTCCTTGGTGGCGCAGTCCGCGTTCGCGCCGTCGAGCCGTTGCGCCACCACGTAATTGGCTTCGGCATCGGAGCATTCCTTGGTTTCGAACTCCGCTTTGACGGTGGTGCCCGACAGCTTCGCGCACTGACCGATATCGATCTTCTCGCCGTCCGAACGGAACACGGTGCGACCGCCGATGACCAGCAGGCCGATCACCACGACGACACCCAGCACGGCGAGGATCTTGCCCACTCCGCCACCTCCGCTGCGATTCTGCTGGGGTGGCGGTCCCGGCGGCGGGAAACCCCCACCGGGGTAGCCCGGCTGCTGCGGGAAGCCTCCCTGCGGCGGATAGCCCGGCTGGCCGGGGTAGCCGGGCTGCGGCTGCGGCTGACCGGGATAGCCCTGCTGCCCCGGAAAACCCTGCGGCGCACCGGCAGGCGGTTGCTGCGGATAGCCGGGCTGGCCAGGCGGTGGATAGCCGGGCTGCCCTGGCTGCGGATGGTTCGGTGGTGTTGTCATGGATCCCCTCCCCGGGTCTCGCGTGGTTCCGTGCGCACAGGCGACGGGCGAACCCATGGAATCTAGCCGATCATCGCGAACCCCGCCGGACCGGTGAACCGCCGCAACGGCTTCGGCGCACGCCGGTTCTCACAGATACAGTCCCGGATTGACCGCATCCCGTGCGACGGCATCGATCCTGGCCTCGCCGTCGCGCACCGCCACGAGCTCCGCCAAGGTCGCGCCGTCCGGATAAGCGCCTGCCTCGCACCGCTGCTCCCGGGGCAGCCAGGCCGCCGCCTCCACGCCGGACAACCGCCCGATCTCGATCCGCGCCAGGCACCGGCCCGGCCGCGTCACCGCCGGGTGCAGGCGCGACAGGTCCTCGTTGGTGGTGATGGCGACGAGCACGTCCCGGCCCTGGCCCAGCATGCCGTCGGTCAGGTTCAACAGCCGCGAGAGTCCCTGCCCGGCCGCCTCCTTGGCTTCGCCACGGATCAGCTCGTCGCAGTCCTCCAGGACCAGCATCCGCCAGCGGGGCGCGCCCTCGTCGGCATTGTCTACGCCCGCGGCCACGTCCATCAGGTAGCCGGGCTTGCCGAACATCACCTCGGGATCGAGCACGCAATCGAATTGGCACCAGGCGCCCCAGGCACGCGCCAGCGCGCGCAGCGCGGTTGTCTTCCCCGTACCGGGAGGTCCGTGCAGCAGCACCAGGCGGCCGCGGACGTCGGCGGCGGTGAGCGACATCAGGCGATCCATCGCGGTGGCGACCTCGCCCGTGTAGTTACCCCGGATCGACGACCACTCGGGCGCCGAGATCGAGCGCGCACGCCGCTGCGGGCCGTGGGTGTGCATGTGCCAGAAGCCCATCTCCACGGTGTCGCCCACCTCCGGCGGCGCCGCCGCGTCCCGGATGGCCTCGGCGAGCAGCTCGTCCGCGAGCGTCTCGCTGACGGCGGTGACCTCGACCATCGCCGAACCGCCCGACCAGCGCACCGACCGCAGCGACCAGCCGGGACCCACCACCAGCGTCGCCCCGCTGTCGTTGTCGCGCGCCGTGCGCACCACGCGGCCACGGCCGGGACGCAGCGGCGCTTCCGGCCGCACCCGCTCCAGATGCGCGGTGCGCGCGCACGGTTGATCGCCGCGCAGGAACGGACCGAGCGCGAGGGCGTCGATCGCGTCGCGGATCGAGTACGTGGAATCGACTACGACGGTCCACGGCAGCCGCTCGGCGGGATCGGCCGAGGGCTCCCCGGGACCGATCAACCGAAGAGGCTCATGACGTGCGGACACCCGGAGAATGATCCGGGGCGCCCTGCCGCGATGTCCATCGAATTACGAAAGCGCCCCTCCACCGAAGGTGAAGGGGCGCTTCGCGAGAACCTCCGGCCTACAGCGCCTTCAGTTCCTCGGTGACCGCTCCGACGGACTTCTTGGCGTCGCCGAACAGCATGGAGGTGTGGTCGGCGTAGAACAGCGGGTTGTCGATACCGGCGAAACCACTGTTCATCGACCGCTTGAGCACGATGACGCTCTTGGCCTGGTCGACGTTGAGCACGGGCATGCCGTAGATCGGGCTGGAGGCGTCTTCACGGGCGGCGGGGTTGGTGACGTCGTTGGCGCCGATCACCAAGGCGACATCGGTGCGATTGAATTCGCCGTTGATGTCGTCCATTTCCTTGAGCGCGTCATAGGACACCTCGGCCTCGGCCAGCAGCACGTTCATGTGACCGGGCATCCGACCGGCGACCGGGTGGATGGCGTATTTGACCTCCACACCCTTGGCCTCCAGCAGCGAAGCCATCTCCTTGACCGCGTGCTGTGCCTGGGCGACCGCCATGCCGTAACCGGGCACCACGATCACCTGATTGGCGTACGCCATCTGGATCGCGGCGTCCGCGGCGGAGGTGGCCTTGGCCTGCTTCTGCTCACCACCCGCGGCGCCGGGCGCGGTCCCGCCGCCGCCGAAGCCGCCCGCGACGATCGCCGGGATGGACCGGTTCATCGCCTTGGCCATCAGGTTGGTCAGGATGGTGCCGGACGCGCCGACGATCATGCCCGCGACGATCATCGCGGTGTTGTTCAACGCCAGACCCGCCGCGGCGGCCGACAATCCGGTCAGCGCGTTGAGCAGCGAGATGACCACCGGCATGTCCGCGCCGCCGATCGGCAGCACCACCATCAACCCGAGCACACCCGCTGCCACCAGCACCGCGATCATCCACAGCTGCGACACCCCCGCACCGGTGGCGCCGACGCCGATCACCACCGCCGCGGCGACCGCGCCGAGCAGCAGCAGCAGGTTCAACGGTTGCTGCAATTTGCCGATCCCGATCGGGCGGCCGGGCAGGATCTCCTGCAACTTCCCGAACGCGATCAGCGAACCCCAGAACGACACCGAACCGATGATCGCCGCGAACAGCGATCCGATCACGATGTGCACGGTCGGTTCCTCGTCGAAGTGCGAGAAACCCTGGGAGTTGATGAATTCCGACCACGCGATCAACGCGACCGTGCCACCGCCGACACCGTTGAACGCGGCCACCAGCTGCGGCATCGCGGTCATCTTGGTGTACTTCGCGGGCGGCACACCCAGCACGACACCGACCACCAGACCGGCGACGATGAGAATCCAGTTGTCGGTGTGCCGGATCGAGATCAGCGTCGCGACCACCGCCAGCGCCATGCCCACCGCGGCGATCAAGTTGCCGCGCACCGCGGTCTTCGGGCCGGTCAAGCCCATCAAACCGTAGATGAACATGCCGAAGGCAATAATGTAGAGACCGTTCACCAGATAGGTGACGTTGTCGAAGGTGTGCATCACTCACCCGCCTTCTGCGCGGCAGCGGGCTTCTTGCCCTTGAACATCCCCAACATCCGGTCGGTCACCACGAAACCACCGATCACGTTCAGGGTTCCGAACACCACGGCGACGAACAGGATGATCTGCGTCAGGATCGACGGGTCCTGCACGTTACCCAGCGTGACCAGCGCGCCGAGCACCACGATGCCGTGAATGGCATTGGTGCCCGACATCAACGGCGTGTGCAGCGTGTTCGGGACCTTGGAGATCACCGCGAAACCGACGAATCCGGACAGCACCAGGATCGCGATATTCGCCAGCAATTCGGTATACATCAGTTCTCCACCTTCGCCTCGGTCGCGTCCTTCACCTGCGCAGGCTCCGCCGATTCGGTCGCGTCCGCCGATTCGGTCGCAGCACGGGTGACGCAGGAATCCGCCAGCACCTGGTCGCCGAAGTCGGGCGCGAGCTTGCCGTCGACCAGCATCAGCTCCAGCAGCGCCGCGATGTTCTTCGAGTACAGCTCCGAGGCGTGCTCGGGCATGGTGGCGGGCAGGTTCAACGGCGAGGCGATGGTCACCTCGTGCTTGACGACCGTCTGTCCGGGCTCGGTCAACTCGCAGTTGCCGCCGGTCTCACCGGCAAGATCGACGATCACGCTGCCGGGCTTCATGCCCTCGACCGCCGCGGCCGTCACCAAGCGCGGCGCGGGACGGCCCGGCACCAGCGCGGTGGTGATCACCACGTCGAAGCCTTTGATCGCGTCCTCCAAAGCCTGCTGCTGGCGAGCCTTCTCCTCGTCGGTGAGCTCGCGGGCGTATCCGCCCTCGCCCGCGGCGTCGATCCCCAGATCCAGCCACTGCGCACCCACCGACCGCACCTGATCGGCGACCTCGGGCCGCACGTCGTACCCGGTTGTCCGACCACCGAGGCGCTTCGCGGTCGCCAGCGCCTGCAAACCCGCCACGCCCACACCCAGCACCAACACGGTCGCGGGCTTCACTGTGCCTGCGGCGGTGGTCAACATCGGGAAGAACCGCGTCGACTCCGACGCCGCCAGCAACACCGCCTTGTACCCCGCCACATTCGCCTGCGAGGACAACGCGTCCATCACCTGCGCGCGCGAGATCCGCGGAATCGCCTCCACCGCAAACGCTTGTACCCCCGCCGACTTCAGCGCGCCGATCTGATTGTCGGCGTTGCGCGGCGCGAGGAAACCGATCAGCGTCTGCCCCGACGACAGCTTGCCCACCTCGGCGTCACTGGGCGGGGCGACCTTCACCACCACATCCGCCGACCACGGATCACCGATCGTCGCGCCCGCCTCCACATACGCTTCGTCGGGAATGAGCGCGCCCTGTCCGGCCCCGGACTCGACGACTACCTCCACGCCCTGCTTCACCAGGCTGGGGATGATCTTCGGCACCAATGCGACACGTCGCTCGCCCGCGTTCGATTCGCGAACGACACCGACACGCGCGCCGCGCGGCGATGGATCGCCTACGCTCTGCGTTGTCTCCACTTGTCAGACTTCCTTCTCTTACCGAGCTTCAGGCAACGGGTAGACGACCGGACGATGTTACCGTCGAGTAAGTTCGCCCAAATCCTCGCAACTGTACCTGGCCCGCCGTGAGCCTAGCTGAGATGCCCGTCACACACGCCGGGCGATTCGCGCCGGTGCGCCGGGGGTTCCCCGGTCGCCACGGAGCGAGCCGTCTTCCATCGAAGCCGCGGTCCACCGTTTTTCCTTCTCGCTCTGTGATCGTGGTCGCCGCAGGTGAACACGGCAAGACCGTACGTAAAAGTCTGTTACCAACCTCGAGGTTGGGGGCCTGATCGGAGGCCTGGCGTCCCGGTGAGCGGACGTGCGCGTCCCGCCGAACGACTCTCCGGGGTGTTCCGCTCGGCTCGTACGCCGTATGGTCCAGCGTGTGAACGACTGCGTCTTCTGTCGCATCGTGGCAGGCGAGGCGCCGGCGGCGAAGGTGTACGAGGACGACGCGCTCTGCGCGTTCCTCGACATCCGGCCGGTCGCCCGCGGGCACACGCTGGTCATACCGAAGCGGCACGCCGCCGAGTTGGAGGACCTCGACGCCGAACTCGGCGCGCGGATCTTCCGGGCCGGGCACCGGCTCGCACTGGCCGTCCGGCGCAGCAGCCTCGCCGCCGACGGCGCCAACCTGGTACTCAACGACGGAACCGCCGCGTTCCAGACCGTGCCGCACGTCCACCTGCACGTGATCCCGCGCAGGCACGGCGACAAGCTACGGTTCGCCAAGGGATTCCTGCTGCGGCGCCCGCACGATCCGGTGACCACCGCCGCGGCCATCCGGGACGGCATCGCCGCATTGGACAACGAGGGCGAACGCCCGGAAAAGGAAATCGACGGATGACCGAGACGTTCGATCGGGCCACGCTGATCGACCTGCTGGCACAGCAATGGGACGCGATCGACGCACTGGTCGCTCCGCTGGACGAGGACCGCTGGCGCACCCCGTCGTCGCTGCCCGGCTGGACCGTGTTCGACGTCCTCGCCCACATGGTGGGCACCGAGTCCTGGCTACTGGGTGACCGCCCGCCCGCCCACGACCCCACCACCGCGAAGACCGATGTGCGCGCGCTTCCCTACGTGCGCAACGAGACCGCGGTGCTCAACGAGATCTGGGTGGACCGGTTGCGCCCGCTGTCCGGCGCCCGGCTGCTCGAGTTCTATCGCGACGTCATCGCGCGCAGACGCGCCGCGCTCGCGGCCATGGGCGACGCCGAGTGGGAGAAGGAAACCGTCTCGCCGATCGGGCAGGTGACCTACGGCAGGTTCATGCGGGTGCGCTTGTTCGACTGCTGGATGCACGAACTCGACATCGCCGACGCGCTCGGCGTGCCGGTGGAAGAAGGCGGGCCACGCGGCGAGCTCGCGTTCGCGGAGTTCGTGGGCAGCATCCCGCGCGTGGTGGCGAAGAAGGGCGAGGCGCCGGACGGCGCGCGGATCACCTTCGCGCTGACCGGCCCCCTGGCCAGGACCTTGCACATCGAGGTGGCGGGCCGGGCGCGCTACGTGGACGCGTTCGACGAACCCGCCACTGTCGAGATCGGCCTGGACTCGAGGCTTTTCGCGCGGCTCGGCGGCGGTCGGACGACCGCCGAGGAGCACCTGGACGAGATCACCATCCAGGGCGACGCCGAACTCGGGCGACGCATCGTGCGCCACCTGGCCTTCACCATCTGATCCGCGATGCGGCTGTTCCTGTCCAGCTATCGCTTCGGGGCGCACTACGACCGGCTCGCCGCGCTCGCGGGCCCACCCGGCCGGGTGGCGCTGATTCCGAACGCCTGCGACGCCTGGCCGCAGGTGTGGGCGGGCGCGGTGACCAGTGACATGGCACCGCTGCGCAAGCTCGGCTACCGGCCCGAGGTGCTCGACCTGCGCGAGTACGCCGGTCGGGAAGCCGAGCTGGAACGAAAACTGGCGGAATTCCCGCTGGTGTGGGTGCGCGGCGGCAATACCTTCGTGCTGCGCGCCCAGTTCGCCCGCAGCGGCGCGGACCGAGCGCTTCCCCGGCTGCTCGCCTCCGACGCGCTCGCCTACGCCGGTTACAGCGCCGGGGCCTGCGTGATGACCCCGGACCTGCACGGCCTGGAGTCGGTGGACGATCCCGGCGAGGTCGCCCCGGCGTGCGGCATCGAACCGCGATGGGACGGATTGGGATTGGTCGACCGCCGGATCGTGCCGCACATCGATTCGGCCACCGATCCCGACGGTGAGTGCACTCGGCTCGCCGCCCGCTACCGCGCCGAAGGCGTCGAGCACTGGGCACTGACCGACGAGGACGCGATCGTCGTCGACGGCGCGCGCACCGAGGTGCTGATCAATCCGGTGGTGTCGTGAACGTCCACAGCCGCTGCTCGAGATCGCGCACGCTGTGATTCCGGCGCAGCTGGACGACACCGTCGCCCGCGGTGACCGCCGTGGTAGATGGTGCCGTCGTCGCTGGTGATCCGACCGGGTGCCGAACCGAAGACCTTTGTCACGTCGTGTCGGGCGCGAGTTCGGGTTCCGGCTCGGCGGCCCGGCGGAAGACCACCCAGCGCATCGCGCTGTACATGTAGACGGCTTCGCACGCGCCCGCCAGCAACCGGGACAGGTGGTACTCCAGCCCCAGCGCGGCGAGTCCACTGCCGACGCCGAGGATGAACGCGAGGTAGTTGACCACGACCACCCCCACGTACACCGTGGCCTGCCTGCCGACCGGCGCGTGGGAATGGAAGTTGAACGTACGGTTCAGCACGAAGGCGAGTCCGAACGCGCACACGTACGCCACGGTCACCGACAACCACACCGGCAGATCGAACGAGCCGTGCAAGACGGTGAGCAGCGCCAAGTCGACGGCGAAGGTGCCGCTGTTGATCAGCGCGAAGCCCAGGAAGGTCGGCGGGACGAGACGGTCCAGCCCCAACGGCAGCCGCTGCACGACCGCCTCGCACCAGCGGGTGAACCGGTCGGCGATCGTATCGGCGGTCTCGGACAGCTCGTGCACGCGACCAGGCTGCCAGCGACAGATGTCCGGCAGATGAGCAGGCGGCGACCGCCCGGTGGATCAGCTGATCTGCGCCCGGCCTGGACCGTTCTGGGCCTGGTCCAAACCGGCCCAGGCCGCCAGGCACCGCCGCCGCGCGACATCGTCCGCGTCCGCCAGCAGCGCCTCCAGCAACTCGCGGGGCTCGCGGCGCCAGAGGTCGGCCAGCTCGGCGAGGGCCTCCTTGCCGAAGACACCGGAGCGGTCCAGCGCGTTCAGCCACTCCTCGTGCTCGCCCGCGTGCACACGGCGCAGCACGTCCGGGTCGATGCCGCCCTCGACGAACTCGCTGGAGAACATCGCGGCGACCAATTCCCGGCGACTGGGTTGTTCGCCCTGCATCCGTTCCATCCCTCCAAGTGGTACGCGGCGAACCGCATGGTCGGCCTGCGCCACGACATGGCGGCGCCGGGAGAACTCGATGCCCCGAACACTAAGCCCCTGTGGGCATTCTGGTCTCCCGACAGCGGTAATACCACTATGGCGGGTGACATCACATTCCGGGGCTTTCGCCCGCCACACGCGCACGGGTCGGCCGGTCAGCAAATCACGGGCACGGGGAGCTAGCGTGAAGTTGTGGACCTGCATGACTTGATCGCCGCCCTTCCCGACGGCACGGTGCTCACCGACGCCGATCTGCTGGCGAGCTACCGCCAGGACTGGGCGCGGGATCCGGACGCCGGGACCGCCCTCGCCGTGGTGCGGGCAACCAGCACCGACGACGTGTCCGCCACGCTGCGATGGGCCACCGCGCATCGTGTCCCGGTGATCCCGCGCGGAGCCGGATCCGGGCTGTCCGGGGGCGCCACGGCGGTCGACGGAGCGATCGTGCTCACCACCGAGCGGATGCGGGATATCACCGTCGACCCGGTCACCCGGACCGCCGTGGTGCAGCCGGGCCTGCTCAACGCCGAGGTCAAGCGCGCGGTCGCGGAGCACGGCCTGTGGTATCCGCCCGACCCGTCGTCGTTCGAGATCTGCTCGATCGGCGGTAACGCGGCGACGAACGCGGGCGGACTGTGCTGTGTGAAATACGGCGTGACAACCGATTACGTGCTCGGGATGCAGGTCGCGCTCGCCGACGGCACCGTCGTGCGGCTGGGTGGTCCACGATTGAAGGACTCGGCCGGCCTGTCGCTGACCAAGTTGTTCGTCGGCAGCGAGGGCACGCTCGGAGTGATCACGGAACTGACCCTGCGACTGCTGCCCGCGCAACCGCCGCAGAGCACGGTCGTCGCGAGCTTCCCCACGCTCACCGCCGCCACCGAGGCGATCCTGACCATCACCGGAGAACTGCGGCCCTCGATGCTCGAGTTCATGGACTCGGTGTCGATCAACGCCGTGGAGGACGAGCTGCGGATGGGATTGGACCGGCAGGCGGCCGCGCTGCTGGTCGCGCGCTCCGACGCACCCGGCGAATTCGCCCGGCGCGAGGCCGAGATCATGGCGGCGGCCTGTGAGAAAGCAGGCGCAACCGAGGTTTTCCACACCGAGGACCCGGCCGAGGGCGAGGCGTTCGCGGCCGCCCGGCGTCTGGCGATTCCCGCTGTGGAGAAGCTCGGCCCGCTGCTGCTCGAGGACGTCGGCGTGCCGCTGCCCCGGCTCGGCGACCTGGTGAGCGGCGTCGCCGAGATCGCCGAGCGCAACGCGGTGACGGTGTCGGTGATCGCGCACGCGGGCGACGGAAACACCCACCCGCTGATCGTGCACGACCCCTCCGACGCGGATCTCACCGAGCGGGCGCATCGCGCCTTCGGCGAGATCATGGACCTGGCCATCGCCCTCGGCGGCACCATCACCGGTGAACACGGCGTCGGCCGATTGAAGAAGGCATGGCTGCCCGATCAGCTCGGCCCCGACGTGATGGCCCTGACCCGGCGCATCAAGGACGCCCTCGACCCCGACGGCATCCTCAATCCCGGCGCGATCCTGTGACCGTCGCGACGGAACATTCCCAGCCGACAAGGAGTTCTACCCCAACATGACGACCAGGCTCGAACACAACGTCGCCGATACCCGTTTCGAGATCTACATCGACGACACCCTCGCCGGGTACGCCGACTACGCCGAACGCGAAGACCCCAAGGTCCGCGACTTCCACCACACCATGACCTTCCCGGAGTTCCGGGGCCGCGGAGTAGCCGCTCAGGTCGTCGAATACGCCCTCGACGACTCCCGCAAGTCCGGATTCTCGGTCATCCCCACCTGCTGGTACGTGGAGAAGTACATCGCCGAACACCGCGAATACGCCGATTTGGTCTCCTGAGCGATCGTCACGGCACGGTTCCTCCGTACGAGTACTTCGTAAGCGGCCTCGTCCCGGGACAAATCCGGTGCTGTGAAAGCCCCACGCCTCGGGCCGGATCGTTGGCAAATGCGCAAGAGCTGCCCTGGTCACCACCCACCGGGAGAGCTACTCGCGTTCGCCGCAGCGATGTGCCCGGGTTCCCGGCAGCTGCCGGGATGCCGCCAAAGCAACGGTGGGTTCAGGGCCGCTTGAAAGTCGCCATCGGTAACGCCAACGGTGAAGGCATCCCACACGCCGGGCGCGAACATCAGCGCCGGGCCGGTCGGGTTCTTGGAGTCACGCACGCCGATATGACCTCCCGCGAGGAAAGCGACCTCGACGCAGGCTTTGTCTCCCCCGCTATAGCTGCTCTTGAACCACTTGGCCTCGGAGAGGTCGGTATTCACGGTGCATACTCCCTTGCCATCTGCCGGAGCGGGTTCTTGCTCTGATCCGGGTTCAGCGCCGCGCTTCTGATCGCTTCAGGGGCGGTTGAACTCCCCATCCGCCACGCCAGCGGTGAAGGCGTCCCACTCGCCGGGTGTGAACACCAGTGCCGGGCCGGACGGGTTCTTCGAGTCCCGCACGCCGACCATGCCACGGCCGAGAAACGCAACCTCAACACACTCTTTACCGGCCTGGCTACGGCTGCTCTTGAACCACTGTGCCCCCGATACGTCAACGTCCACGCTGCTCATGCTCCCTTGCCACCTGCCTCAGCAGGGTTCTACTCGAGTTGACATCCAAGGCGGATTCCCTGATGCTGTCGTACCTTTGAGTGTAGGCACCCACGTCTGCGGCATCTTCGAGATACATATCTCCGACCGCGCCTTCCAGATAGACCACTGGCGGCTCAACCTGGTCCACAGGAACGCTCTCCCCGAAAACCAAAATCACGAACGGCGGCATGGACACGCCTCCGGGGAAGCCCGCGTGGAACGGCAGTACGCGAATCGTCACGTTGTCCCTTGTAGACATATCCGCAAGGTGCCGGTTTTGGGTGGCCATGATCGCGCTGCTGCCAGCCACGCGCCATAAAGCGCCTTCGCCTATAACCACGTCGAGCACGACCGGCTGCGTCTTGCGGGTCATGATGTTCTGTCGCTGCGCCTTTATTTCAAGCCGTTGCTCCCACTGCTGTATTGATTCATCCGGCCACGCGAGTCGAACAAGCGCCTGCGCGTAGTCGGCGGTTTGAAGCAGACCCGGTATCAGATCCGGCTGGTACGACACCAATTTCACTGCCGCGGCTTCGAGTCCGACGTACACATCGAACGACTTGGGGATGAGATCGCCGTACTGGTGCCACCAGCTCTTGACGTTGGCCTGCTTGGCTAGTCCGACCAGCGCGACCGTCAGGTCCGCCGGGACACCGTACAGGTCGCACGCTGCCTGGATATCGCGAGACCTGATCCGCGAGTTCTGACCCTTCTCCAGCCGTTGAAGACTGCTCGCTCCGATCTCCAACAGGTCGGCGGCCTTCGCCTGGGTCATTCCGGCGCGCGTGCGCCACTCGGTCAGATACCTCCCGAGCTGACGACGCGGCAGAGTCGAACCGGTATCTGACAAGTCGCCCTCCCCTTCCCCGTCACGGGCGCATCGAATCACCCGTCTCGCGTACATCCTCACACCGTTTGCGGTGCGCGTGCTGGGCTTTCGCGGATCTTTTTTCGGTGTACCCGATTCGGAGTGCCCGCACCCGCGTGCCGTTGTATGATGACCGTGCGCACCGGACGGGGTGGAGATTGCTGGGCTCGCAAAGCAATTCACCCCATCCGTCGACAGGGTTGACGGGCCGGGCGCACCTTCTACCCGTCGATGCGACCCGAGGTCTACTGATGGATGAACCGATAACTTTCGGAGACACCCCACTGTCTCGATGCCACTACTACCGACGAGTGTGCGACCTGCCCGCGATCGTGGACCCTCCCCAGATCGGCCGGATCATCGTCCGCACCGGAATGGTCTGGGCCATAACCATGCCCGCCGTCCTGGGACAGCACGTGAAGGCGTGGATGCAGTACCACGGCCACGAGCTGGGGCCGATCCTGTCGCATCCACGATCGCATCGGTGGACGTTCATCATCCGGCCGGACCTGCCGGACGACGTGCCGCTGTTCGCCGAGATGTTCCGCTTGAACGTGTCCATCATCCGCTACGGGGGGACGATCGCACTGCCGAGCCCCGCAGATCGCGGAACCCAGTTCCGCGCGTGGATAACGCGGCCGAACACCGGATTTCGCCCCTCCGGCCGTGTAGTCGTCGCGGCGATCCGTGGCTGCGTGGCCGACAAGCTCGCGCGCCGCCGGCGATGGGTGGCATATGCCTGATCGCGCGGAATCCCCCATCCCCTCCGAGCCGGATGTTCACCTGTCGGTCTTCTGGCACGGCGCCCGCCTGGACTTCGTCGCCTGCGTCACGGCCGCCTGCCTGTTCGTCCAGGAGTGGCGCGCCCGCCACTGGCACGACGCGGTCGAAGTATCCACAGACGACACCGACGGCTACCCGAGACTGCCGTGCGAACGGCTGTATTTACACCCCTGACATCGTGAGACGTCGCGCGGGTCGACAGCACGACACGGAGTTGAAACGGAATGATCCGTTCTGTACAGTTAAAACAGAACAAAGCATTCCATTCCAAAGGAGACCGCCATGAGCACCATCAGGCCCTTCCGGGTCGACATTCCGCAGACCCAGCTCGACGATCTGGCCGAGCGTCTGCGCCGCTCCCTGTGGCCGAGCGAACTGCCCGGCGTGGGGGACTCCTATGGCGTCCCCGGGGATCGGGTGCGCGGCCTGGCTCAGTACTGGCTGGAGACCTTCGACTGGCGGGCGCTCGAGGCGAAGCTGAACGCCTACCCGCAGTTCACCACTGAGATCGATGGCGAGAACATCTACTTTCTGCACATCCGGTCATCTCGCGCGGACGCGCTGCCGGTGGTACTCACCCACGGCTGGCCCGGCTCGGTACTCGAGTTCCTCGACGTCATCGAGTCGCTGACCGCACCGGAGTCCGCTGAGGATCCCGCCTTCCACCTCGTGATTCCGGCGCTGCCCGGCATGGGCTTCTCCGGCCCGACGCACAGCACCGGCTGGACCACGCGGCGCGTCGCCAAGGCCTGGATCGAGCTGATGGATCGGCTCGGCTACCAGCGCTTCGGCGCGATCGGCAACGACGGCGGCTCGATGGTCTCCCCGGAGATCGGTCGCCTGGCGCCGGAACGGGTAGTGGGTGTCCATGTGACACAGCTGTTCTCGTTCCCGTCCGGCGATCCGGCCGAGTTCGTCGGCCTCTCGCCGGAGGATCTGGCGGCACTCGAACACCTGAAGTGGTTCCAGGACAACAAGATGGCCTTCAACATCCTGTGCAGCCAGCAGCCGCAGACGCTGGCCTACGCGCTCTCCGATTCGCCGATCGGCCTGCTGGGTTGGAACGCACAACTTTTCGGTGAGAGTCTGGACGCCGATTTCGTCATCGGCAACGTCGCCCTCTACTGGCTGACCGGCACCGCGAGCTCCTCCGTCCGGTACTACTACGAGGAGGCGCACAGCACCGACCGCCCGACCGGCTCGACCACGACCCCCACCGCACTCGCCATGTTCAAGGGCGATTTCCAGTCGATCCGCCGGTTCGCCGAGCGTGACCACAGCAATATCGTCAGCTGGAACTCCTACGACGCAGGCTCGGCGATCGGCGGTCCGAACGATGCCGCAGGCCATTTCGCCGCGCACGAGGCACCCGAACTGCTCGTCGGCGACATCCGGCGGTTCTTCGCCGAAGTCGGCTGACGTCCGGCTAAACGTGGGACAGTCTCTCGGCAGCATCACTGTCACTCGTTTCGACGACGAGGCAGCAAGAATGTTCGGGCGGCCTGTGCTCCTCGACGGCCTGGAGACGGCCTGGGATGCGATTTCAAGCGCGCCCGAACATCCGGCGATCTACAAAAACATCACTTGAGCAGGGCGCGGCTCATCACCAGACGCTGGATCTGGTTGGTGCCCTCGTAGATCTGGGTGATCTTCGCATCACGCATCATGCGCTCCACCGGGAAGTCGGTGGTGTAGCCCGCGCCGCCGAACAGCTGGACGGCGTTGGTGGTGACCTCCATGGCGACATCGGAGGCGAAGCACTTGGCGGCGGCGGAGATGAAGCCGAGGTTCTGCTCGCCGCGCTCGGCGCGTGCGGCCGAGGTGTAGACCATGAGGCGGGCGGCCTCGATCTTCATCGCCATGTCGGCGAGCATGAACTGGGTGTTCTGGAAGTCGGCGATCGACTTGCCGAACTGCTTGCGGTCCTTGGTGTAGGCGATGGCCGCGTCCAGTGCGCCCTGGGCCAGGCCGACGGCCTGCGCGCCGATGGTGGGGCGGGTGTGGTCGAGGGTCTGCAGCGCGGTCTTGAAGCCGGTGCCCGGCTCACCGACGATGCGGTCACCCGGCACCCGGCAGTTCTCGAAATACAGCTCGGCGGTGGGCGAGCCCTTGATGCCCAGCTTGTGCTCCAGCGGCCCGACCACGAAACCCTCGTCGTCCTTGTGCACCAGGAAGGCCGAGATGCCGTTGGCGCCCTTCTCCGCGTCGGTCACCGCCATCACGGTGTACCAGGAGGACTTGCCGCCGTTGGTGATCCAGCACTTGGAGCCGTTGATGATCCAGTCGTCACCCTCCTGCTTGGCCCGGGTGCGCATGCCTGCCGCGTCGGAGCCCGCCTCGCGCTCGGACAGCGCGTAGGAGGCCATCTCGCCGTTGACGATGTCCGGCAGCACCTTGTGCTTCAGCTCCTCGGAGCCGTTCAGGATCAGGCCCATGGTGCCGAGCTTGTTGACCGCGGGGATCAGCGAGGACGAACCGCAGACGCGCGCGACCTCCTCGATCACGATGCAGGTGGCCACCGAGTCGGCCCCCTGGCCGCCGTAGGCCTCCGGCACGTGCACGGCGTTGAAGCCGGAGGCGTTCAGCGCGGTCAGCGCCTCTTCCGGGAAGCGGGAGTTGCCGTCGACGTCCTTGGCGTGCGGAGCGATCTCCTTCTCGGCGAGAGCGCGGATCGCGGCGCGCAGCTCATCGTGGAAGTCCTCGAGCTTGAACAGGTCGAAATCGGGGTTTCCCGCCATCGGGCTTCACTCCTGGTCGTCGGTGATGATCGCCGCTTTCCGCCGAGAACGCGACGCGTCGGCACTCAGTGCCACATATGAGTCGAGTATACCCTCATGGACGCGTATCACATGGGAAGATTGCGTGGCACTCAGTGTCAGATTGGTCGCACTCAGGGCCACGTCACAGGGTGCCGAGCTTGCGGACCAGCAGGTCCGCTATCTGCCTGGGCGCGGCATCGCGCGGGAACACGGCGACGACCAGCTCGTCGGGGTTCACGGCACGCCCGGCGCCACGCGGGATCGCGGCCAGCTCCAACCGCAGGTCGGCGGCGCCCGCGTCCGACTCGCCGCGCACCATCCGGCGCAGCAGGTAGTTGTGCGTCGCCGTCACAGCGGCGGCGAACTGCACCCGCGCCAGATCGGGGACATCGGGCAGCCGCTCGCGCAGGTAGTCGGTGAACAACCGTTCGTAACGGAACACCGTGACGATCTCGCGCTCCCGCAAGGCAGGCACCCGACGCACCACCTGATACCGGCGCGCCGCGATCTCCCGCCACTGCGTGAATCGCTCGAACACCTGCACCACCGCCGCGCACACCGCCTCCCACGGATCCTCGCGCGACGCGGACAGGAACTGCTCGGCCTGCGTCAGCTGAGACTCGTGATCGGCGAAGATCACGTCCTCCTTGGACCGGAACTGCCGGAAGAACGTGCGCCGCGAGATCCCCGCCGCCTCGGCGATCTCATCGACCGTCGTCGCCTCGTACCCCTTCTCGGCGAACAACCGCAGCGCCTGATCCACCACCGTGAGCCGAAAATGCGCGGTGTCGTCGCCTCCCCGCATCCGAGCGATATCCCCTGTAGTCACGACCACACACCGTAGTCAGCAACCGAAACCCCCAGTTCTCCGCGCCGGAGATTCCGCTGTCGCGCCATCTCGAGCCGAGCTCTGCGGACCGATTCGGCTACGGGCCCGGGACCCCCGCGGACCCTTCCTGCTCTCGGTCCGCACCGGTGACGTGCGCGTCGACGTGCAAGCCGAGCCGGCCATGCTCGCGCCGATCTGGGGCTACCAGCCCTGCTGGACATCGACGACGAGACCGCCCGCGAGAACCTCGCCCGCGCCTCGGTCATGGCGCTGTCCTATCACGAAGTCCCCTGGACCGCTCAGCCCAAGAGCTTCGTGCGCAGTGCGTCGTCCTTTTCCAGCACCATCTGCTCTAGTCCGGCCTGGAACTGTTCCATGCGGGTGCGCAGGGCCGGGTCGTGGGCGGCGAGGATGCGGGTGGCGAGCAGGCCGGCGTTACGGGCGCCGCCGATGGAGACGGTGGCGACGGGCACGCCCGCGGGCATCTGCACGATGGACAGCAGCGAGTCCATGCCGTCGAGGTACTTGAGCGGGACCGGCACGCCGATCACCGGCAGCGGCGTGGCGGAGGCGACCATGCCGGGCAGGTGGGCCGCGCCGCCCGCGCCCGCGATGATGACCTTCAACCCTCGACCGGCGGCGTCACGCGCGTAGTCGAGCATGCGCTGCGGAGTGCGGTGCGCCGAGACGACGCCCACCTCGAAGCGGATCCCGAATTCCGCCAGCGCCTCCGCGGCGGCCTCCATCGTCGGCCAGTCGGAGTCGCTGCCCATGATCAGGCCGACAGCCGGGCCGATGGCCACTTCTTCACTCATGCGGATCCCATCCGTCGGTCCAGATCGCGTGCGACATCCAGTGCGCCGCCCGCTCGGCCTTCTCCCGAACCTCGGCCACGTCGTCGCCGAGGATGTTGACGTGCCCGATCTTGCGGTCGGGACGCTCACCCTTCCCGTACAGGTGCACCTTCGCCTCCGGGAGCCGCGCGAACAGGTGGTGCAGCCGCTCGTCCATCGACATCTCCGGGGCCTGCGGCGCGCCGAGGATGTTGGCCATCACGGTCACCGGCGCCAGCGGCGTGGTGTCGCCGAGCGGGTAGTCGAGCACGGCGCGCAGATGCTGTTCGAACTGCCCGGTGCGGGCGCCGTCCATCCCCCAGTGCCCGGAGTTGTGCGGGCGCATGGCCAGCTCGTTCACCAGCAGGTCACCGTCGGTGGTCTCGAACAGCTCCACCGCCATGACGCCGACGACGCCGAGTTCCTTCGCGAGGTTCAACGCCATCGTCTCCGCCGCGGCGGCCGTGTCCTCCGACAGGTCGGGCGCGGGCGCGATGACGACCGCGCACTGACCCTTGCGCTGCACCGTCTCCACCACCGGCCAGGTCGCCGCCTGCCCGAACGGCGAACGGGCCACCATCGCCGACAGCTCGCGCTTCAGGTGGATCCTCGCCTCCGCCAGCAGCTGGGCGCCGTACGCGAGCTGGTCGGTGACGATCGCCGCGGCCTCGTCGGCGGACTCGGGCATCCACACGCCGCGTCCGTCGTAACCGCCGCGCACCGCCTTCAGCACGATCCGCCAGCCGTGCTCGTCGCCGAAGCGCACCGCGTCGGCGACCGAGGTCACCGGCGTGAACGCGGGCACGGGCAGCCCGAGCCCGCTCAGCTTGCTGCGCATCGCCAGCTTGTCCTGCGCGTAGACCAGCGCCTGCGGCGGCGGCTGCACGTTGACGCCCTCGGCGACCAGCGCCTCCAGGTGCTCGGTCGGCACGTGCTCGTGGTCGAAGGTCAGCGCGTGCGACCCGACCGCCGCCTTGCGCAGCGCGCCCAGGTCGGTGTGACTGCCGAGCACCACCTCCGGGCTCACCTGGGCAGCCGGGTCCTCGGGGTTCTCGGCGAGTACGCGCAGCCGCTGGCCCAGCGCGATCGCCGCCTGATGCGTCATGCGCGCCAGCTGTCCGCCACCGATCATGGTGACGGTGGGCATTGCCGATGGATCGAAGGAACGTGCGCTCACGTCGGACAATATTGTCATGGCCGGCTCGAATGGTCGGTACCGGTACACTCCGGTCTTGTGTCATTCGTCGAAGACGTGGTCAGCGTCCTTCCCAAGCCGCTGCAAGATATCGCGTACCGGCATCGGGAGTTGATCAAATTCGCGATCGTCGGGGCGACCACGTTCGTGATCGACAGCGGCATCTTCTACGGACTCAAGTGGACGGTACTCGCGGAGAAACCGGTCACGGCCAAGATCATTTCCGGCGTCATCGCCGTGATCGCGTCCTACATCCTGAACCGGGAATGGTCGTTCAAGAATCGCGGTGGGCGCGAACGCCATCACGAGGCGCTGCTGTTCTTCGCCGTCAGCGGCGTCGGCGTGGTCCTGGCCTTCACCCCGCTGTGGATCTCCAGCTACGTCTTCGACCTGCGCCAGCCCAACGTGAGCTTCACGGTCGAGAACATCGCCGACTTCATCAGCGCCTTCATCATCGGCAATCTGCTGCAGATGGCCTTCCGTTTCTGGTCGATGCGCCGCTGGGTGTTCCCGGACGAGATGAAAGAGCTCGAAGCGGAGTTCGTCGACCTCGTGGAAGAGGAACTCGGCCGCGGCTGAGTCAGCGCGGCTCGGCCACCACCGCGTTCGCCGGACGGGCCTTCGAGGCCCCGAGGAACACCGCGAACAGCGCGGGCCTGCGCCGTTGCAATTCCAGGCGTCCGCCGTCCGCCTCGACCAGCGCCCGCGCCAGCGCGAGGCCGACTCCGGTGGAACCGCCCGCGGAGAAGCCCCGGTCGAAGATGTGCGGCGCCAGCTCGTCGCGGACGCCGTGCCCCTCGTCGGCGACCTCGACGCACACCAGCGGCTCACGGCCGACCCCCGGCCGCACCGAGCGCACCGACACCGTGCAAGTCCCACCGCCGTGCATGAGCGCGTTGTCCACCAGCACCGCGACCGCCTCGCGCAGCCGCGAACCCGTGATCGGGGCGCGCAGCGACTCGTCGCCGGTGAGCGTCAGCGTCCGGCCCGCCTCGGTGAACGGATGGGTCCATTCGGCCACCACACCGCGCAACTCGTCCATCACCGGCACCGGATCGCGATCGGCCGCGTCCTCGTCCCGCGAGGCGCGGACCAGATCGTCGATCGCGTCGGTGAGGCGGTCGACCTGCGCCATCGCCTCCTCTGCCTCGTGCACCACTTCCGGATCGGGATGCGCGGACAGCTCGTCGAGGCGCAGCCGCACCGCGGTGAGCCTGCTGCGCAGCTGATGTGAGACATCCGCCACCAGGGCGTGTTCGCGCTGGAGCCGTCCGGCGATCTCCACGGTCGCCGAATCGAGCACGTCGGAGACGCGATCCAGTTCCGCGATGCCGTGCCTGCGCGGATCGGGGCGGAAATCGCCCATCGCCAGCCGCGCCGCGCGCGCCGCGACGTCCCGCAGCGGATCGGCCACCCGCCGCGCGGTGACCACCGCGACCGAGACCGCCGCGCCCAGTGAGGCGAGCACCGCCAGCGCGACCACCGCGACCGCCTGGCGCTGCATGGCGTGCATCGGCGCCGAGGGCACCTCCAAGCGCAGCGACGCGGACTTGCCCATGGACAGCGACTCGACCAGCGGATCGGGCACCTGCGCCACACCGATGTCGCGCCGGGAGGCGTTGTCCTGCTGTGACGGGTAGACGATGGTGAGCTTCCCGTTCTCCGGCACCAGCGGCGCCACCGACCGGATGTCCAGCTCCCCGGACACGGTGCCGTCGCGCTCCTGCGCGATGATCTCCGCGGCGATCCGGTCCAGCCGGTTCTGCAGGTCGTTGCGCGTGATGTCCTCCACCCACAACCACGCCGTGTAGATCAGCGGCACGCCGAGCACCACCGTGGTGAGGGTCAGCACGGTGAGCATGGAACGCAGGATCCGGCGGCGCACGTCAGTCGGTGTTCAGCCGGAAGCCGACCCCGCGCACGGTGACGATGCGCCGTTCGGCCATGGGGCCCTCGTCGCCGATCTTGCGGCGCAACCAGGACATGTGCATGTCCAACGTCTTGGAACCGCGCAGCTCCGCGTCGCCCCACACCTCGCGCAGGATGGTCTCGCGCGCCACCACCTGACCCGCCCGGTCGATCAGCACCTTGAGCAACTCGTATTCCTTGTTGGCCAAACCGATTTCGACTCCGTTGACCAGCACACGCCGCGCCGCGGGCTCCAGGCGAATCCCCCCGACCTCGACCGTGTCGTCGCCGATTCCGCTGCGCCGCAACAACGCTCGCACCCGGGCCAGCAGCTCGGCGAGGCGGAACGGCTTGCCGACGTAGTCGTCGGCGCCCGCGTCCAGCCCCACCACGAAATCCACCTCGTCGGTGCGCGCGGTGAGCATCAGCACGGCCAGATCGGCGCCGCGAGCGCGCACCTGACGGCATACCTCCAGCCCGTCCATGCCGGGCAGGCCCAGATCGAGGATGAGCAGGTCATGGCCGCCTTCCAGGGCTCGTTGCAGCACGGCAGGGCCGAAACTCTCGACGGTCACCGAGTAGCCCTCGCGGCCGAGCGCGCGTGACAGCGGGGCCGCGATGGCGTCGTCGTCCTCGGCCAGCAGTACAGCGGTCATACGCCCAGGTTACGGGCTCACCGGTAGCTGCGACGGTCGTCGCGGCGCTCGTCGCGGCCGTCGCGATGGCGCTCGACCTCGAACACCTGGTGGTACAGCAGCGCGTGTACCTGCTGAACCGACGGGATGTCGTCGTATTCCAGCGGCTCCGAGGAGGACGACTCGATGATCAGGGTCCCGGTGCCGAGCAGCCGATCGAAGAGTCCGTGCCGGAACTGCACGCTGGAGATCCGGCTCATCGGGATGTCGATGCCGCTGTGGGTGAGCACACCCTGACGTACCAGCACCCGCCGGTCGGTGATGATGAAATGCGTCGACTTCCATCGGATAACCGGTGCGGCACAACGCCATAGCAGGATGGCCAGATACACCACCAGCACCGTGACGAGCAGCGCCGAGGCGGTGGTGCCCGTGGCCTTCTGCGAGACGAGTCCCCCCGCGAAACCGGCGAGCGCGGTGGCCACGATGAGCGTCACGATCGGCCAGAAGAGCATTTTCCAATGCGGGTGGCGATGCAGCAGCAGCTGTTCCTCGGGCGCCAGCACATCCTCCGGATAACCCATGTCAGGAACACTACCGCCTGAAGATGCCGGAACGGCTGACACCGCAGCGCGTCATGCTGCACAATCGGCACCCTGCGTGTGACTATTCCGCGCAGTGGCTCTCTGTATCGCGCAACGCCCGGCTCACCATCATCGTCGATTCCGACCGTGGAGGAACGCGTGACCAAAGACCTGACCCCGCTGCAAATCCTGGCCGAACTCGAGCCCGTCGCCGAAGAGAATGTGAATCGGCACCTGTCCATGGCGAAAGACTGGAACCCGCACGATTACGTGCCGTGGAGCCAGGGCCGCAATTTCGCCGCCTTGGGCGGCGTCGACTGGGAGCCGGAGCAATCGCACCTCGGTGAGGTCGCCCGGGTCGCCATGATCACCAATCTGCTCACCGAGGACAATTTGCCCTCCTATCACCGGGAGATCGCACAGAACTTCTCCGAGGACGGTCCGTGGGGCACCTGGGTCGACCGTTGGACCGCCGAGGAGAATCGCCACGGCATCGCCATGCGGGACTACCTGGTCGTCACCCGCGCCGTCGATCCGGTCGCACTGGAAGAGGCCCGGATGATCCACATGAGCAACGGCGTCCAGTCACCGGAAGGGTGGGGCGGATTCCTGGCGAGCGTCGCGTACGTCACCTTCCAGGAGCTGGCCACCCGTGTGTCCCACCGCAATACGGGCAAGGCATGCAACGACGCCGTCGCCGACCGCCTGCTCCAGCGCATCTCCGCCGACGAGAACCTGCACATGATCTTCTATCGCTCGATATGCGGCGCCGCGCTCGACCTGGTCCCCGACCAAGCGCTGCCCGCGATCACCAGGATCGTGCGGAATTTCCTGATGCCCGGCGCCGGGATGCCGAATTTCCGCCGCTACGGCGTGCTGATGGCCAAGCACGGCATCTACGATCTGCGCCAGCATCTGGAGGAGGTGCTCCAGCCGGTGCTCAAGCAATGGAACGTCTTCGAGCGCTCCGATTACGGGCCGCGCGGCGAGCAGGCGCGCGACGAACTGGGCGAGTTCCTGGAGAAGCTGGGCAAGGACGTGATCAAGTTCGAGGAGCAGCGCGATCGCGCCCTCGCCCGGGATGCCTCGCGCGGCGTCGCCCAGCGCGCCTGAGGCACGCCGCCGCGCGTTGCCGGCGCCGGACCACCCGCCGCGCCGCCGGGCGGTCCGGCGCTCAGTACTGGGCGCGCAGATGCGTGACGTCGCCTGCGGATACCGCTTGCCCGCCGATGAGCAGGCGGCCGTACTCGTCGACGCCCTCTGCGACGCCGGTCAGCGTCCGGTCCCCGGGCAGCTCGGCACGGACCTCGGCGCCGATCGTGGCGCACCGCTCGCGATAGGCGGCGGCCAGCTCGTCGATCGCCCAGTCCGCGTCGCGCCACGCGGTGAAGCGGCGGGCGAACTCGGTCAGCAGGGATCGCACGAGCACCGTGCGATCGGTCTGCCGCGAGCCGGCGATGGTGAGCGAGGTGGCGTGCGGCACCGGCAGTTCCTCTTCGGTCAGGCTCACGTTTAGTCCGAGCCCGATCACCACGGCGGGCGCGCCGCCCTCCGCACTCGCCGCGACCTCGGCCAGGATGCCCGCCACCTTGCGGCTCCCGATCAGCACGTCGTTGGGCCATTTGAGTTCGGCGGGCACGCCCGCCGCGGTCCGCAGCGCGTCGACCACTGCCACGCCGGTCAGCAGTGCGAGCCAGGCGAGCGAGGCCGGGCCGATCCCGGGCAACCGCACCAGCAGCGACATCGCCAGCTGCGCCCGCGGCGGGCTGACCCAGGTGCGCGCGTGCCTGCCGCGACCCTGCACCTGGGTCTCCGCCAGCAGAACCACGCGGTCGGCGGCCGGATCGGCCGCCAGCGCGATCAGATCCGCGTTCGTGGACCCGGTCGACTCGACCACATCGATCCGCGTGAAGAACGACAGCTCGGGCGACTCGACGGCACTGCGCCGCAACTGCTCTGCATCCAACGGTGGCCTCTGCACACCGGCAGGCTACTCGTCGTGCCGGGCGCTACCCGACCAGGTCATACGAGGAGACGATCGGGTCGCGCGCCGCCGCACCCATCCCGTCGCCGTCCTCCCGCTCGCCTTCGGACGCCTCGGCCCACACCTCGGGCTCGCCGTACTTCGGCGCCTCCTCGGTGGTCCGTGTCCACGCCGTCTCGGCCGCGTACTCCGCGCGAGCTCTACCCCATTCCCACATGACGCGCTCCTCCCCCACTCGGAAATTCGTCGCCCTCAGGCTAAGTGGGCAGGACCGGTCGGCGATACTCATTTTCCGCCTTCCGAACCCGGCTACCGACCAGGAAGTTTGCCTGGGAAAATTGATCTAGCTGCGGTTTTCTACTCGCCGGTAGCCCGGTCTTGGTTAGAAAGTAAACGCTGGTACTGGTTACACTCCGATGCCATGACGAGTGTCCAGCAGCAGCCCGCATCAGGTCCGGCGGGCTCCCCCGATATCCACACCACCGCCGGGAAGCTGGCTGACCTGCGGAATCGGCTGGAAGAGGCCAAGCACCCGATGGGTGAGGCCGCGGTCGACAAGGTGCACGCGAAGGGCAAGATGACCGCCCGCGAGCGCATCCTCGCGCTGCTGGACGAAGGGTCCTTCGTCGAGCTCGACGCCCTGGCCCGCCACCGCAGCGTCAACTTCGGCCTGGAGAACAACCGCCCGCTCGGCGACGGCGTGGTGACCGGTTACGGCACCATCGACGGCCGCGACGTCTGCATCTTCAGCCAGGACGTGACGGTGTTCGGCGGCAGCCTCGGCGAGGTCTACGGCGAGAAGATCGTCAAGGTGATGGATCTGGCGCTGAAGACCGGCCGCCCGCTGATCGGCATCAACGAGGGCGCGGGCGCCCGCATCCAGGAGGGCGTGGTCTCGCTCGGTCTCTACGGCGAGATCTTCCACCGCAACATCCAGGCCTCCGGCGTGATCCCGCAGATCTCGCTGATCATGGGCCCGGCCGCCGGTGGCCACGTGTACTCCCCGGCGCTGACCGACTTCGTCGTCATGGTCGACGGCACCAGCCAGATGTTCGTCACCGGCCCGGACGTCATCAAGACGGTCACCGGTGAGGACGTCACCATGGAGGACCTGGGCGGCGCGCACACGCACATGACCAAGTCCGGCGTCGCGCACTACGTCGCCTCCGGCGAGCAGGACGCCCTGGACTACGTCAAGGACCTGCTGTCCTACCTGCCGAGCAACAACCGCGCCGAGGCGCCCCGCTTCCCGGCCACCGACCCGATCGACGGCGCGATCGAGGACTCGCTCACCGACGAGGACCTCGAGCTGGACACGATCATCCCGGACTCGCCGAACCAGCCCTACGACATGCACGAGGTGATCCGGCGTCTGCTCGACGACGACGAGTTCCTCGAGGTGCAGGCCGAGCGCGCGATGAACATCATCGTCGGCTTCGGCCGGATCGACGGCCGCAGCGTCGGCATCGTGGCCAACCAGCCCACCCAGTTCGCGGGCTGCCTGGACATCGACGCCTCGGAGAAGGCCGCGCGCTTCGTGCGCACCTGCGACGCGTTCAACATCCCGATCATCACCCTGGTCGACGTGCCCGGCTTCCTGCCCGGCACCGGACAGGAATACAACGGCATCATCCGGCGCGGCGCGAAGCTGCTCTACGCCTACGGTGAGGCCACTGTGGGCAAAATCACGATCATCACCCGCAAGGCCTACGGCGGCGCCTACGACGTCATGGGTTCCAAGCACATGGGCGCCGATGTGAACCTCGCCTGGCCGACCGCCCAGATCGCCGTCATGGGCGCTTCCGGCGCCGTCGGGTTCGTCTACCGCAAGCAGCTGCAGCAGGCCGCCAAAGAGGGCGGAGACGTCGATGCGCTGCGGCTCGAGCTCCAGAACGAGTACGAGGACACGCTCGTGAACCCGTACGTCGCCGCCGAGCGTGGATACGTGGACGCGGTGATCCCGCCGTCGCACACGCGCGGCCAGATCGTGTCCGCGCTGCGACTGCTCGAACGCAAGATGGTGACCCTTCCGCCGAAGAAACACGGCAACATCCCGCTGTGATCGAGCGATACGCTCGATAGGCCGCGCACAAAGGGTGGCATCGGCCTCGGTAACACTTACTCTGGCGTGTACCGGCTTGTTGCAGAGACGCAATGAGTGCATCCGAGGACGAATGCTTCATCCGTAGCTAGTCGGAAAACGGGAATAGCCTGATCAGTCCGCTGATAGAGGCGAAGAGAGGACCTGGCACTGTGACGACCGTGGCAGAAGAAGATGTGTTGAGCGCCGTCGAACTGGATCTCACAGTCGACCCGATCGCAGACGAGACCGGTGCCTCCACCGGCTCCGACGCGGCAGCGCTATCCGCCGAGGCCACCGCTGAGCCGTTCTTCCGTGTCGTGAAGGGCTCGCCGAGCGACGAAGAACTCGCCGCGCTGGTGTGCGTGCTGTCCGCCGTGGCGAACAGCGCCGCGCCCACCGGCCCCGCCGGGCCGCCCGATATGTGGGGCCACCCGACGCTGATGCATCGCGGATCTTCGCCGTTCTCCCCGTACGCCTTCCCGCAGCTGTCCCACTTGCGCGGGTGACGCGGCTGATCCTGGCTTCCGCGTCCCCGGCCCGCCGGGAGGTTCTCCGCTCGGCGGGCATCGACCCGATCGTCCGGGTCTCCGCCGTGGACGAGGACGCGGTCGCCGCCGCCCTTCCCGCGGACACGCCACCGCGCGCGGTCGTGGTGGAACTGGCGCGCGCCAAAGCGGCCGCCGTGGCCGCGGACATTCCGGAGTTGGCCGGCGACTGTGTTGTGGTGGCGTGCGATTCGATGCTGCTCGTCGACGGCGAGTTGCAGGGCAAGCCGCACACCGCTGAGGTCGCTCGCGCGCGGTGGGGCGACATGGCCGGGCGCAGCGCGGATCTGGTCACCGGTCACTGCGTGGTGCGGATGCGGGATGGCCGGATCACCGCCGAGGCGGTCGATTGCAGCAGCACCACCGTGCACTTCGCCAAGCCGGAGCCGGACGAGCTGGACGCCTACATCGCGACCGGTGAGCCGCTCGAGGTGGCGGGCGCGTTCACACTCGACGGGCTGGGCGGCTGGTTCGTCGATCGCATCGACGGCGACCCGTCCAGCGTCATCGGCATCGGGCTACCACTGCTGCGCCGACTGCTTGGCGATGTTGGGATCAGCGTTACGCAGTTGTGGGGCCACACGGCCTGATGGCGCGCTGAACGCCTCGGCGTCCCCGCCCGGGGACACCGGCGCCGCCTCCTGTGCCTCGGCGCGCTGTGCCGCGATGAGTTCGAGCCGGGCCACGCACAGCTCCGGTTCCACGAACGGGTGCATCCGCACGTCGATCGTCCCGTGCGCGCCGCCCCGGTCGATCACCTCTTCGAGCAGGCCGAGGTGTACGCCGCACACCACCTCGGAGTGCGTCCGCGCCAGTTCGCGCAGCGGGCACGCCGTCAGACGGATCAGCACCTTGCCCTCGGTCTCCGAGGACGGGTCGCGCTCGGGCGCGAAGCCCAGTTCCGACATCAACGTCATCGTGAGGTCCTTGGCGTCCTCCAGCGACTCCACCCGATGGTCACCCACGTCGAGTCTGCTGCCCCAGGCGCGGCCCGCCGCGATCGCGGCCTCGGATCTGCGCCGCGCGTCCGGGCCGAGCTGATCGGCGAGCACCTGCGCCAGGTCCTGATAACCCACCGATCGCTGCACCGCGCTGTATCCGATACGCGGCCGCCCACGGCCGCGCGGCGGCTGCTGGAACTGCCGGACGAGGGATTCCCTGGTGAGCACATCGAGATGGAAACGGACCGTGGTGACGTGCTGTCCGGTGATTCTGGCCAGTTCCTGGGCGTCGAGAGGCTCGCTGGCGCCACGTAGGATCGCGAGCAGTCGCCGCCGCGGCCAAGAATCGGACATAGCTCACCCCTCCTCCCGGGAGACTTTATCGGATGTAGGTGCCCTTTATTCGGCCCTCATCCGATTTGTGATCTGAAACGAGAGTCACTGTCGCCTCACCCCTACCATCGCTGTGAGGCCTCGAACCGCTGTCACCACCGTCCACCCATGCGTGAAGGACCCAAACACCGTGCCCGTCGCTCCGGACCCTCATCCCTCACTCGGTTCCTACGCACACCCTCACCGACTAGTAACCACTGAGTGGCTGTCGGCAAACATAGGCGCGCGGGGACTCGAGATCATCGAGGCCAACGAGGACACGCTGCTGTACGACATCGGGCATGTTCCGGGCGCCACCAAACTGGATTGGCGAAGCGATCTGAACGATCCGGTCACGCGCGACTATATCGACGGAACCCGCTTCACCGAACTGATGCGCGCCAAAGGGATAGATCGTGACGACACTGTCGTGATCTACGGCGATCGCGGAAACATCCAAGCGGCGCACACGGCGTGGGTATTCACCCTGTTCGGGCACGAGGACGTGCGCCTGCTCGACGGCGGACGCGCGGCCTGGATCTCCGAGGGGCGCGACACGACGTTCGAACCCGGCCGTCCGGTGCGCAGCGCCTACCCGGCCGTGCGCCGGGACGACAGCACCTTCCGCGCCTTCCGCGAGGACGTGCTCGCCCACCTCGGCAAACCGGTGATCGACGTACGTTCGGCCGAGGAATACTCCGGCACGCGCGTGCTCGACCCGGCCATGGCCCAGGACGCGGCGTTGCGCGGCGGCCACATTCCCAGCGCGTCGAACATCCCGTGGACCGAGGCGTTCGCCGCCGACGGGAGATTCCGCTCGCGCGCCGAACTCGACGACGTCTACCGCGCGTCGGCCGGCCAGGACGAGGTGATCGTCTACAGTCGAGTCGGCGCGCGATCCAGCCACAGCTGGTTCGTCCTGACCTACCTGCTCGGGCGCGACGGAGTACGCAACTACGACGGCTCCTGGACCGAGTGGGGAAACTCGGTGCGGATGCCGATCGCCAAGGGGGACGAACCGGGCGAAGTGCCGGCACGCGGCGGTTCTCGACGCACCAGGAGCAGGTGAGTCGGGCGCGGTCCCAAACACCGGCCGCGTACATTGTGATCCGCGACCTACTGTTGAGTAGGGCTAGCCGAGTTCGGCGTCTGTTGGCAGACTGCCTACACTCGCCCGAGACGTAAACAAGTCGATTATGGGAGCGGAGGCTGCACAGCGACCCCACCCCCGGCGAAGCGACCAGAAGAATGCACACAGGAGGCTCAGTGCCCAGCCATGCCAGCGCGCGGATCACAAAGGTACTCGTAGCTAACCGAGGCGAGATCGCCGTGCGCGTGATCCGGGCGGCCAAGGACGCCGGCATCGGCAGCGTCGCGGTCTACGCAGAGCCGGACGCGGATGCCCCGTTCGTCAAGCTCGCCGACGAGGCCTTCGCCCTGGGCGGCCAGACCTCGGCCGAGTCGTACCTCGTGTTCGACAAGATCCTCGACGCCGCCGCCAGGTCCGGCGCCGACGCCATCCACCCCGGTTACGGCTTCCTCTCCGAGAACGCCGACTTCGCCCAGGCCGTCATCGACGCCGGGCTGATCTGGATCGGCCCCTCCCCGCAGTCCATTCGCGACCTGGGCGACAAGGTCACCGCGCGGCACATCGCCGAGCGCGCGAAGGCGCCGATGGCCGCGGGCACCAAGGACCCGGTCAAGGACGCGACCGAGGTCGTCGAGTTCGCGAAGAAGTACGGTGTGCCGGTCGCGATCAAGGCGGCCTTCGGTGGTGGCGGCCGCGGCATGAAGGTCGCGCACTCCATCGAGGAGATCCCGGAGCTGTACGACTCGGCCGTCCGCGAGGCCACCGCCGCCTTCGGCCGCGGTGAGTGCTTCGTCGAGCAGTACCTGGACAAGGCCCGCCACGTCGAGGCGCAGGTCATCGCCGACAAGCATGGCAACGTCATCGTCGCGGGCACCCGCGACTGCTCGTTGCAGCGGCGCTTCCAGAAGCTCGTCGAGGAGGCCCCCGCGCCGTTCCTGTCCGACGAGGTGCGCGCGAAGATCCACGCCTCCGCCAAGGCCATCTGCAAGGAAGCCGGCTACTACGGCGCGGGCACCGTCGAGTACCTGGTGCAGGGCGAGACCGTCTCCTTCCTCGAGGTGAACACCCGGCTGCAGGTCGAGCACCCGGTCACCGAGGAGACCGCGGGCATCGACCTGGTGCGCCAGCAGTTCCGCATCGCCAACGGCGAGAAGCTGGAGTTCACCGAGGACCCGACGCCGCGCGGCCACGCCTTCGAGTTCCGCATCAACGGCGAGGACGCCGGCCGCGGCTTCCTGCCCGCTCCCGGCCCGGTGACCGTGTACAAGGAGCCGTCGGGCCCCGGTGTACGCGTGGACTCCGGCGTGGTGGCCGGCAGCGTGATCGGCGGGCAGTTCGACTCGATGCTGGCCAAGCTGATCGTCACCGGCGAGAACCGCACGCAGGCACTGGAGCGCGCGCGGCGCGCGCTGGCCGAGTTCGAGGTCGACGGCCTGGCCACGGTCATTCCGTTCCACCGGGCGATCGTCGAGGACCCGGCGTTCATCGGTGACGGCGAGAAGTTCGACGTCTACACCAAGTGGATCGAAAACGAGTGGGTCAACACCGTCGAGCCGTTCACCGGTGCGGGCGCCCCTGCCGATGAGGATGAGGACCAGCCGCGTCAGAAGGTCGTCGTCGAGGTCGGTGGCCGCCGGGTCGAGGTGTCGCTGCCGGGCAACTTCACCGTCGGCGCCGGTGCGGCCGGTGCGGCGGGTAACGGCGCCGGGGTGATCCGCAAGAAGCCGAAGCCGCGCAAGCGTGGCGGCGCGGGCGGCGGCGCGGCCTCCGGTGACGCGGTCACCGCTCCGATGCAGGGCACCGTCGTCAAGGTCGCGGTGGAAGAGGGCCAGTCGGTCGAGGCGGGCGATCTGATCGTGGTGCTCGAGGCCATGAAGATGGAGAACCCGGTCAACGCCCACAAGGCGGGTGTGGTCACCGGTCTGTCCGTCGAGACGGGCGCGGCGATCACGCAGGGCACGGTTCTCGCCGAGATCAAGTAGCAACGTCACGAAGCGGGCGCGGGACCACGAGGTTCCGCGCCCGCTTCGCTGTTCACGCGGCGGTCCCTCCGCCGTCACGCGAGCTGCCTCCGCTGGACCCGAAACGCACACCGAGGTGTCGTATCGTGTTGCGGTGACCAGCTCGACAAGCCTCTCCCCCGTCGCGGAGGTGATCCGCGCGCGGCGCGCCACGGCCGGCCGCGCCGACGGTCACCGCCTGGTGCTGGTGGTAGAGGGCGGCGGCAGCCGGGGCGTGTACTCCAGCGGCATGGTGTCGGCGCTCGAGGAACTCGGGCTCGCCGGAGTATTCGACGCGGTGTACGGCACGTCGGCGGGCGCGATCAACGGCGCCTGGTTGCTGTGCGGGCGCGCGATCCCCGGCATGCGCTCCTGGACCGATCCGGAGATCATGCGCCGCGCCGTCGACCCGGCCCGGCTCCTGCGCGGACGTCCGGCGTTCGATCTGCGGTATCTCGTGCACCAGGTGTACGACGGCATCGAACCGATGGATTTCGAGGCGATCCTGGCCAACTCCACGACCTTCCATCCGATCGCCACCGATATCCGGACCGGGCAGGCGGTCGATCTGCATCCACACATCACCGACAAGCGGACGCTCATGCGTGCGCTGCGCGCGTCGGCGGGCCTGCCCATTCTGGCCGGGCCCCCGGTCGCCCTGGGCAGTTCGGCGTACTTCGACGGCGGCCTCTCCGAGACCGTGCCGATCCGCACCGCGGTCCGCGCGGGCGCCACCCATGCCTTGGTCCTGCGCACCCGGAGGGTGGACGAACGTCGGCCGCCCGCCTCGCGCCTGCACCAGATCATCGGCGGCGGCTATCTGCGCGCCGTGGCCCCCGGCGCGTACCGGGCCTGGCTCGAACGCCCGCGGCAACAGGACCTCGAGGACCGGGCCCTCGCCGAATTGGGCGACTCCGTGCTCCAGATCCACCCGCCCGTCGGCTCCCCGGACGTGGACAGCGCCGCCCGCGACACCGCACTACTCGCCAGGGCCTTGCAAATCGGCCGCACAGCCGTGCTCGGCGCGCTCTCCGCCGCCATCCCAGCCGCCTGACCGACTCCGGCAAGGTGTTCAGGCGATGTGGACTCGCACGCCGCCGGAGAGGACGAAGTCGTGCAGTTCCAAGTGGTCGGGGGTCGCCGTCCGGGGCAGGTCGAATACGAGCTGGGTGGTGGCGGACTGCTCGGGGCGCAGCTCGAAGGAGTAGCCGAGGCGCTGCTGGGTGTTCTGCCACATGGTGGCGGTGGCGTTGTGGTCGAAGGGCGTGTTCTGCGCGTCCAGCAGGCGTTGGCCCATCGGCAGGAACCACTTCGTCTCGTCGGAGATATTCCGCACGGCCAGCGTGACGATCAGGAACGAGCCCGTGGCCCGCTGCAATCCGACTCGTGCCACACCCGTGTCGACGTTCGTCACGACGAACTCGAATTTGCCGTCGCGGACAGGACTGCCCGCCGGTGCCACGGCGGCCGGATCGGACCCGCCGTCGTCCCCGGGTGGCCCGGGGTTCTCCACCGCCACCGCCGAGGGCGGCAAGGTGGGCGCGGGCGCGCCGGAATCACCGGCCCTGGTTCCCGCGGCGATCAACGCGACGCAGCCCGCCGCGAACGCGAACGGCGCGAGGAATACCACGATCAGCGCGCCGATCATCTTCGAAAGAAGACTCCGGCGACGTCGCGGCCGACGACGCGGGACCGGGACGCCCGGGCGACGCTGCGCGACCGGCGGGGCCGGACGCTGTACCGCTGGGAAGACCTTTCGCGCAGGCGCACGATACGGCGATGCGACAGGGCCGGGCTTCGAGGGCAGCACGCGAGCGAGCAACCGTTCCTGCCAACCCGGCTGTGCACCCCGGGCAGGTCCGGCGGGATACGATCCGCGCCCTGGGCCTGGATACGGCTGTTCTGCAACGGGATAACCGGTCGATGCGGGCGGACGCTGCGCACCGGCGTATCCGCTCGGTGACGAGCCGGGAGTCGGAACATGCTGAACCGGTCCGGGATTGGGCGCGACTGTCGACCAGTCGAGCTTGGTGGCCACAAGGGTCGGGGTAGGGCCCGGGTTCGGCAGGACTTTCGTCGGGTCAGGCGTTCGCCGTGGCCGCTCGGGATCCACGGATTCCGATGCGGCTGCGGTGGCTTTCGAGTCCGTTCGCGGCGAAAGCGCAGCTGGACCATCGACTCCGGAGCGGTGTGAAGATTCCGGGACCGGCACGGAATCCATACGGGTCAGCGGCTTCGTCGCCGGGCGATCCGATCCGGACGGCGGCACGGCTACCGGCTCCGGAGCGGACGCGCCGATCGCGGCGCGCGCGGCCGCGGCGAATCCTCCCGCGGTCGGGAACCTTTCGCTCGGTTCCTTGGCAAGACCGCGAGCGATGACGGCGTCCAACGCGGCGGGGACGGCGGCGCACACCGAACCGGCGCGTGGGGGCGGCGCCATCAGGTGGGCGTGCATCTGCTGCGCGGGATCGGTATCGCCGTAGAGCCGCGCACCGGTGAGGCATTCGTAGAGCACGCAGGTCAGCGAGTAGACGTCGGCGCGTCCGTCCGCCTTTCCGCTGAACCGTTCCGGGGCCATGTACGCGAGGGTGCCGATCGCCATGCCGGTGGTGGTCACGGCCGTCTGTCCGAGGCCGTGCGCGATGCCGAAGTCGATCAGATAGGTGAAGCCACTGGGATGCACGACGATGTTCGACGGTTTGACGTCGCGGTGCACCAGCCCGGCCCGGTGCGCCACATCGAGCGCGGCGGCGACGTGGCCGATGACGCCGATCGCGACGGCCGGTGGCATCGGGCCCTCGGCCACCAGCTTCCCCGCCAGGTCGGCGCCCTCGACGAATTGCATATCGATGTAGAGCCGACCGTCGATCTCGCCGAATCGGTGGATCCGCGGCACGTGCGGGTCGCGCAACTGCGCCACGGCTTCGGCTTCCCGCTCGAACCGCTTGCGGTATCCGGGCGCGGCCGCGAGGTCGGCGGGCAGGAGTTTCAACGCCACCCGCCGCGCCGCCACCATGTCGTACGCCAGCCAGACCTGACCCATGCCGCCCTTGCCCAGCGGTCGCTCCAGCCGGTAACCCCCGAATCGCACCTCCCCCATCGCGAACCTCCAGTCACCGTTGACAGCTGGTCGACCCGGCCTCCACCTGCGGCGCGCACAACGGAAATCAGCAGCTCACCGCGCCGATACCGAAGAAGTGGCCTCTTTCGGAGCGTAACCGCCCCCCGCGTCACGCACCACTGTGTGCTCGACGACAGTCCGGCAACGGCCCGCCTACTTACCCGGCTTGGCCTTGGGCTTGCCGTTGCCGTTGCCCGGATTCGCGTGCTCGGGCTTGCCCCGGCCGGGTTTGTCGTCGGAGGCGGGCTGTCCGGACTGGTTCGAGTCGTCGACGTTCTCCGCGGCGACACCGCCCGCGGCCGGCGCTGCCGGAAGCCAGCTCGACCGGCCCCCGGCCAACGGAGTGCAGGTCAGCACGAGGCCGTCCACGGTGACGCTGTGCACGTCCACCACCGGGTCGCACGGCTGACCCGCGCCGGGCAGGACCAGGATGGGCGCCGAAATGGGCACCGGCGCCCGCGTGGCCGGTACATGCGGCGGCGGCGCGGACGGTTCCTGCTTCGGAGACGGGGCGGGTGCGGAGGCCGGTCCCGCGTCGGCCGCGTCCGGGCGCCCGAGCCACAGCGACCCGGCGACCAGCGCGACGAGCGCCGCGAAAGCCACGAGCGCCGGACGCGATCCGGAAGCCGTTCGCGCTGCGGGCGCGGCGCCGGTTCGGACGACCCCACGCGGCGGCGGGAGCACGAAGGTCGGCACCGACGACGCGAGTTCGACCGTGGTGGCGTCCTGGCCCGTCAGGGCCGCATACCCGGCCGAGGCCAGTTCCCCGGCGCTGGACCAGCGCAGGGCGGGGTCTTTCGCCATGCCGCGTGCGATCACCGCGTCCAGCGCGGGCGGCAAGGCCGGATTCAGCGCGGAGGCGAGCGGAGGGGTTTGCATCAGGTGAGCGCGCAACATGCGCGGCGGGTCGCCGTCGTCGAACGGCCTTCGCCCGGTGAGGCACTCGTACAGCACGCAGGCCAGCGAATACTGATCGGACTGGGGTACCGCCGACCCGTCGAACCGCTCCGGCGCCATGTAGGCCAGCGTGCCCACCACGTTGCCGGTGGCGGTGATCGCGGGCTGGTCGCTGCGCTGCGCGGTGCCGAAGTCGATCAGGTAGGCGGTGCCGTCGGGTGTCACCATGATGTTGGACGGCTTCACGTCGCGGTGCACCAGACCCGCACGATGCGCGATGTCGAGCGCGCCGGCCGTCTGCACGACGATCTCGATCGCGCGCTCGGGTTCCAGCCGCCCCGCCCGCCGCAGCAGCGCGGCCACGTCGGAGCCTTCGATGAACTCCATATCGATGTACAGGCGGCCGTCGAGTTCGCCGAACGAATGGATCGGCACCAGGTGCGGCCCGCGCACTTGGGAGGCGAGCCGAGCCTCCCTGGTGAATCGCTGCCGGAATTTGGGGTCCGCCGCGTACGCGGCGGTCAGTACCTTCAACGCGACGGCACGGTCGGCGGTGGTGTCGTGCGCGAGCCAGACCTCGCCCATGCCGCCGCTGCCCAGCAGCCGATCGAGGCGGTAGTGGCCGAACCACAGCTCGCCCATGTCGTAGAACCTCCCGCTAGCCTCTTCCTCATGACCGAGCTACCCGAAATCCGCCTGGATACCGCGAAACGCGCAAAAAAGGCGGCGCGGTCATCCGATCATGTCGCAGCGAGGCCGGTCGGCGCCGCGGAATTCGGCGGAGTGGTGACGGACGCGCTGGTCGCCGTGGCGGGCTACGGGCGCGGCGCGGCGGGCGAACGCTGATGGAGCCGATCGAGATCAACGCGGGCGCCTGGTATCTGCGCGCTTTGCGCGCCGACGACCGCATCGATGACCGCCCTGCCCTGGCCGAGGGCGGCGTCACCGAACCGGACTACGTGGCCCGGCGCAGTGCGGGCTGGGCTGAGGAGACGCATTTCTCCTGGGCGGTCTGCGAACCGACCACGGCCGAGCTGGTGGCCGAGATCGGCGCGACGCCGACGGGTGACGGCACCGCGGCGGTGGCGGGGTGGGCACGCCCGGGCTACGAAGCGGCCCTGGATGCCGGGCTGACGTCCGTCCGCCGTTTCGTCGAGGGAGGTTTGGGCCTGCGCCCGGTCACCCCCTGACCACCCGACGACCGGCGTGCTCCGGCCAGGTCAGCGCATCACGCCGGTGCGCCCGTCGGGTAACGGCCGGATGGTGAACTCGTGCGGACCTTACGCGCCAGCGGATTCCGGGTGATCCGACAACGCCGGAACGGAGACGACGAGGGGGCGACCACCGGTACATCCGCTGCCGGTTCGAGTGCCGCACCTTCTCGGAGAGGGGTGACGACATGGATGCCGAGCCCGAGAGCCTCCCGTTCGCGGGCTATTCCAGACCGGCCAGGACCCGGTCCAGGGCGTCGACGGCCTCGTCCAACTCGGCGCCGGTGACCGTCAACGGAGGACGGAACCGGATGCCCCGCTCGCCGGTGCCGAGGATCAGCACCCGCTCCCGCTCGCGCAGCGCGGTGAGCACATCGTCGCGCAGCCGCGACGACGAGAGCGTGATCGCGCACATCAGGCCGCGCCCGCGCGGCTCGCTGACATCGGGGTGCCGGGCGGCGAGCGCGCCCAGCCGTTCGAGCAGGTGCGCCCCCAGCGGCCGGGACCGTTCGATCAGTTCGTCCCGCTCGAGCACCTCCAAGACGCGCCTGCTGCGCACCATGTCGGCGAGGTTGCCGCCCCAGGTCGAGTTGAGCCGGGAGCTGACCGCGAACACGTTGTCGGGCACCTCGTCCACGCGGCCACCCGCCATGACGCCGCACACCTGGGTCCGCTTACCGAAAGCGACCACGTCCGGCGCCAGGCCGAGTTGCTGGTAGGCCCAGGCCGTTCCGGTCATGCCGACGCCGGTCTGCACCTCGTCCAGCACGAACAGCGCGTCGTGCTCGTGACACAGCTGCTGCACGGCTTGCAGGAATTGCGGGCGCAGATGCCGGTCGCCGCCCTCGCCCTGGATCGGCTCGGCGATGAAACACGCTATGTCGTGCGGGTTTTCCTCGAATGCCCGCCGCGCCTGCGCCAGCGCGCACGCCTCGGCCTCCTCGATGTCGAAGGCGTCGGTGACGTAAGGGGACTTGATGCGCGGCCAGTCGAACTTCGGAAAGCGCTCGGTCTTCACCGGATCGGTGTTGGTGAGCGACATGGTGTACCCGCTGCGGCCGTGGAACGCGCCGGTCAAATGCAGCACCTTGGAGCCGAGTTCCGCTGTGCGGCCCTGGGATTCGTTGTGCCTGCTCTTCCAGTCGAACGCGATCTTGAGGGCGTTCTCCACCGCGAGGGCGCCGCCGTCGATGAAGAACAGGTGCGGTAACCGCGGATCGCCGAGCACCCGCACGAACGTCTCGACGAAGCGGGCCATCTCGACGGTGTAGATGTCGGAGTTGCTCGGCTTGTTCACCGCGGCGGCGGTGAGTTCGGCCAGGAACTGCGGGTCCTCGGCGAGGGCGGGGTGGTTCATGCCCAGCGCGTTGGAGGCGAAGAAACCGAACATGTCGAGGTAGGGGCTGCCGTCGCGTTCGTCGACGAGGCGGCAGCCACGGGAACGGTTGAGGTCGAGCACCAGGTCGAAGCCGTCGGCCAGGATGCTCGCCGACAAGATCTCATGGACCCGGGCGGCGGGGGTGACCGCCGGGCGGGTGCGTTCCAGTTCGATGGTCACGCCCTGAGGGTACGTAAAAATTTACGGAACCTCTATGACTATCCGTATTAATTACACAGAATCGCTACCTGTCATAGAATGTCTGCAAGATGATGGTGCTCCGGGTGCGCACGTTGGCGGTGGCTCTGATCTCTTGGAGCAATTGCTCGAGGTGCCGCGGAGACGCCACACGCACCAGCAGGATGTAGCTTTCCTCCCCGGCCACCGAGTGGCACGCCTCGATGCCGGGGATGTGCTGCAATACCGCGGGCGCGTCATCGGGTTGCGACGGGTCGAGAGGAGTGATCGCGACGAATGCCGACAGCAGTTGACCGAGCGCTTCGGGATCGACGTGTGCGGTATACCCGCGGATCACACCGCGCGCCTCTAATCGGCGGACCCGGGACTGCACCGCCGACACCGACAGACTCGCCTTCTCGGCCAGGTTGGACAGAGTGGCCCGTCCATCGGCCATCAGTTCACGAATCAGCAGGCGATCGATGTCATCGAGTACGGGTCTTGCCGGTGTATCCGCCATCAGCGAAGGCTAACTCAGGCGGCCCGCCTCGTGTCCGAAACCTGACCCCCATCCTCCCACTCCATGGGACGAACACGCCGCGACGCGGCCGAAAGGTACGGCGGTACAACAGATGACCGAGGTACTCGACGCTCATACCACCCGGCAACTCACCGTCCGCGCGGAGGCGGTGCTACGCCGATTCGGTGCGCTGCCAGCGGAACCCGGCGATCTCCCCGCGCGCACTCCGATCACCGGAGGACAGCTGACCACCCTGCGGTCCACCTCGCCGGACGAGGTCGATGCCGCCATCGGCCGCGCCGCTACCGCCTTCCGGGGCTGGCGCGGCGTTCCCGCTCCCGTCCGGGCCGGCGTCGTGCGCAGGCTGGGGCAGCTGCTCACCACACACAAGAGCGACCTGGCCGAGCTGGTGACACTGGAGGCCGGCAAGATCCCCGCCGAGGCCGCGGGCGAAGTGCAGGAGATGATCGACATCTGCGAATTCGCCGTCGGCCTGTCCCGGCAGCTGTACGGCCACACCATGCCCTCGGAACGTCCCGGCCACCGGTTGATGGAGACCTGGCATCCGCTCGGCGTGGTCGGGGTGATCTCGGCGTTCAACTTCCCGGTCGCGGTCTGGGCGTGGAACACGGCGATCGCGCTGGTCTGCGGCGATACCGTGGTCTGGAAACCGTCGGAGACGACGCCGCTGACGGCGCTGGCCTGTCACGCCCTGCTCCGGCGCGCGACCGGCGAGGTCGGCGCGGATCCCGAGATCCATCAACTGATCCAGGGCGGGAGCGAGGCGGGCTCCCGGCTCGTCGACGACGGCCGGGTCGCGCTGGTGAGCGCCACCGGGTCGGTGCGGATGGGCCGGTTGGTGGCGCCGCGGGTGGCCGAGCGGCTCGGGCGCTGCCTGCTGGAGCTGGGCGGCAACAACGGCGCGATCGTCACCGCGTCCGCCGATCTCGACCTCGCGGCGCGGGCCATCGTGTTCGCGGCGGCGGGCACGGCCGGGCAGCGGTGCACCACGCTGCGGCGGCTGATCGTGCACCGGGACGTGGCGGGCCCGCTGATGGACCGGCTGGAGCGGGCATACCGGCAACTGCCCGTCGGCAACCCCTTCGACGACGGGGTGCTGGTCGGGCCGCTGATCGACGGCAAGGCCCACACCGGAATGCGCGCGGCGCTGGACAAGGCGGTGACCGATGGCGGCGAGCTGGTGTGCGGCGGCGAACGCGTCGATGGATTCGGCGAGGACGCCTACTACGTTCGGCCCGCCATCGTGCGCATGCCCGCCCAGACCGCGGTGGTGCGGGAGGAGACCTTCGCGCCGATCCTCTACGTGCTCACCTACGACGACTTCGATCGCGCGATCGCCCTGCACAACGAAGTGCCGCAGGGCCTTTCGTCCGCGATCTTCACCACCGACCAGCGCGAGGCCGAGCGTTTCCTCGCCGCCGACGGATCCGACTGCGGCATCGCGAATGTCAACATCGGCACCTCCGGCGCGGAGATCGGCGGCGCCTTCGGCGGTGAGAAGCAGACCGGCGGTGGACGCGAATCCGGTTCGGACTCCTGGAAGGCCTACATGCGCCGAGCCACCAACACCGTCAACTATTCCACCGAACTGCCCCTCGCCCAGGGCATCGAGTTCGGCTGAACCACTCGCCGCACCCGCTCCCACCAGGCGATTGGGTTGTTCGCACCACCCTGTGTAGTGTTGTCCTTACCCGACGCGGGGTGGAGCAGCTCGGTAGCTCGCTGGGCTCATAACCCAGAGGTCGCAGGTTCAAATCCTGTCCCCGCTACTACAGGCCCGGCTCAGACGGTTCACACCGTCTGAGCCGGGTTTTTTTCTTGCGGTAGCTGTTCGATGGCCGAATCTGTTCCCAGCGCCGCGCGCAGCGGCATGTATTCGCGCGAGTGTGCCTCGACGCCGATATTCTTCGATCTCGTCTTTCCGATCACCAGGTGATTCGTTCCGTCGAGAGTTCCACCAACGCCGTCGCGGTCCGCGACGCCCGTGGTCTGCCACGAACGCGAAGGAGAGCTGTGCAGCGCAGAGCGATGCTCAAGGGGTGTGCGGCGGCGATCGCCGTGCCGATGTTCGCCACCGGCTGCGATGTGCTGGACGGCAGCGCGAAAGCGGTGGACGAGTTGGCCTTCGATCCCGGCGCGTTCACGGTGGAGACGAAGACCGTCGCCACCTTCGAGCGCGACAAGAAGGTCACCTACCAGTTCTACGAGAGCGTTGTGTACGTGGCGAAGCCGGTGGACAAGGCCCATCAGAGCTTGAGCGTCAGCGTGCCCGTCGAGATCGACGGCGCGAGCGTCGATGCGAGCAAGGCTCCCATCCTCTTCACCAACTCCGTCGCGGGATACCTGTCGTCGTCGGTGACCAGCCGCGAACCGGACGACGGCCGCGATCGGACCAGGAACAGCGACCTCGCGCTGGCGGCGGGCTATGTAGTCGTGGCGTCCGGTGCGCGCGGTCGTGACCTGGTGGCCCCGGACGGCACGTACTACGGCGTGGCGCCCGCCGCCATCGTGGATCTGAAGGCCGCGGTCCGGTACCTACGGCACAACTCCGGCCGCGTGCCGGGAGACACCGACCGGATCGTGGCCACGGGGGTCAGCGCGGGAGGCGCGCTGTCCGCGCTGCTCGCGGTGTCCGGGGACAGCCGGATGTACGACCGGTATCTCGCTGAACTCGGCGCGGCGGAGGCGAGTGATGTCGTCTTCGCCGCCGCCCCCTACTGCCCCGTCACCGATCTCGAACACGCGGACATGGCCTACGAGTGGAATTGGGGCGCCAACCCCCTGCGTTCCGGCGAACTGGATGCCGCGGCCTCGCGGGAATTGAGCACGGCGTTCACGGACTACCAGGCGTCGCTGGCACTGCACGGCAGGAACGGATTCGGACCCCTCACGGCCGGCAATTACGGCGACTACCTGGTGCGGACCTACCTCGAACCGGCGGCGACCGCGTACCTGACCGCGCTGTCGGACGCCGACCGCTCCAGCTACCTGGCGGCCAACCCCTGGATCACGTGGTCGGGCGATCGCGCCGGATTCACCTGGCCGGGCTTCCTCTCGCACGTCGGCGCACGGCAGAAGGGCGTGCCCGCGTTCGACGCCTTCGACCTGTCCTCGCCCGAGAACAACGAGTTCGGCGCGGGAACCGTCAAGGCCAGGCACTTCACCCCGTTCAGCCTGCGGCGGGCGACCGGTGACCCCGGCGCGCAACTCGACACCGACCTGCCCGAGAAAATCAGCCTGATGAACCCTATGTTCTTTCTCCGGCAGCGGAATTCCGGCCGGGCGAAGCACTGGCGGATACGCGTCGGCACCAAGGACACCGAGACGTCGCTGGCGATCGTCGGCAATCTCGCCGCGAGCCTGGAGAACCTGGGCGACGAGGTCGACGCCGCGATGTACTGGGACGCCGGGCACGGCAGCAACGAAGACCCAGAGGATTTCATCGCGTGGATCGGCAAGGTGACCGGCTACGCCGGGTGAGGCGGCACACCGAGGCCCGGACGTTGGGGTGGCGTCGACCCGAGGCAGCGCCGTGTGCCCTGCCACCGGTGACCGCGGCAGCTTACGGCACCGAGCCACCGGAATTCCCCGGCGACTGTGGCAGGAATCGGTGGTCGGTCGGGCGGTGCACCGCTAGCACCGCGGCGCCTCTATACCGAGCTCACGCAGGCGTTCGGTGTAGAGCGCGACGTTGGCGAGCTTGATGTCCTCGTACCCGCGCACGACGTCGGCGAGAGCCGCTGCCCGCACGGCCCGGTCGTAGCCCGCCTGGTCCAACATCGCCCCCAAATCCGTCACCATCGCGGTGTAGTGCGCGAGCAGCTCGCGTTCCACCCGTCGCACGCGCGCGTACCCGAACGGGTCGAACGCCGTGCCGCGCAGCCGCTTTCCCTTGGCCAGCAATCGGAGGGCGAAGTGACTGCCCGGCCCCATGCCGATCTTCTTCTTCCGTCCCAGCGCGCGCAGCACCGGTGGGTGCAGCCGGTAGGTGAGGTTCGCCCCCTCGGGCACCTGTGTGGCGACCTCCGCCAGGAAGGCCGGGTCGGTGAGCCGCCGTGCCACCTCGTACTCGTCTTTGTACGCGGTGAACTTGTACAGTCCGCGCGCCACCTGCTCGCTGAACTCGGTACGGTCGGTCGCCCGGCGCTCGGCGGCCCAGATGCGTTGCACCGTGCGGACGTAGGCGCGGGCCACCGCCACGCTCTGGAAACCGATCAGCTCGACGGCCCGCAGCTCGACCAGGCGCCGTGTCTCTCCCGTCGCGGTCAATCCCTCGAACAGGTCCGCCGGTACCGCCACCGGGGCGGGTTCGGCCGCGCGACGGGTGGTCGCGGCGGCGAACTCCGCCGGCCGCGCGATCGCCACGCGCCCCCAGCGGAACGCCGCGAGATTCGCCGCAACGGCCACTCCGTTGATCTCGATGGCCTCCTCGATCGCGGTACGCGGCAGCCGCAGGCCACCGAGCTGGTAGGCGGCGCCGATCAGCAGGAAGTTCGCGGCGGCGGTATCGCCGAAGAGGACCTCCGCGGCGGCCAGCGCGTCGAAGGACCGCACCGACCGCGAGACCTGCTCCAGCCGCCGCAACAGCGCCGCCTCGTCGGGATAGGCGACCGACTTGTCGTAGACCATGTCTCCGGTCGGCGTCTTGCTGGTGGAGGCGACCGACACGGTCGTCGTGGCGCACCCGTAGGCCAAATTCTTGGTGTCGGTGGCGGCCAGCAGGTCGAAGGCCACGATGCAATCGGCCGAAGCGGGGGCGAGCCGGTTGGCGGGCTCCAGCGCGTCCACGGCGAAGCGCAGGTGCGACACCACTGGTCCGGCTTTCTGACTCATGCCGATCTGGTCCAGGCTCGCCACCTCGTACCCGGCCCGCATCGCAGCGGTCGCCAGCACCTGGTTCACGGTGACGATGCCGGTGCCGCCGATGCCGGCGAGAAAGACGTTTTGCGTGGTCGTCGGCGGTTCGTGCGGCAGATCCGGCAGCCGCGGCGGCTGTGGCCGCCTGCGCGTGCCACGCTCTTTCCGTTTCGCCGGATCGGGCAGCTCGACCGTGACGAACGAAGGGCAATCGCCGTTCAGGCAGCTGTAGTCGGTGTTGCAGGAGGTCTGGTCGATTCGGGTCTTGCGCCCGAATTCGGTGTCCACCGGCTGCACCGACAGGCAGTTGCTCTGGACGCCGCAATCACCGCAGCCTTCGCACACCGCTTCGTTGATCACCACCCGGGTGCGGCGCACCGGCAGGGCGCCGCGCTTGCGCTGCCTCCGCGCGTCGGCAGCGCAGTGCTGGTCGTAGATCAGCACCGTGACGCCGGGGGTCTCGCGCAGCGCGCGCTGCGCCTCGTCGAGGCGGTCCCGGTGCCACAACAGGGTGCCGGGAGCCAGATCGCGCTTGCGGTAACGCCCGGGTTCGTCGGCACAGACGATGATCCTTCGGACGCCTTCGACGGCGAGCTTGTGGGTGAGCATCGGCACCGTGAGCGCGCCCTCGGCGTGCTGCGCGCCGGTCATCGCGACCACGTCGTTGTGCAGCAGCTTGAAGGTGATGTTCACCCCCGCGGCCACGCACGCCTGCACGGCGAGCTGGCCGGAGTGGAAATACGTTCCGTCACCGATGTTCTGGAACAAATGCGACACGTCGGTGAACGGGGCTTGGCCGATCCATTGCGCGCCTTCGCCGCCCATCTGGGTCAGCCCGGTGACTTTGCTGTCGGTCCGGCCGGACATGGTCACCAAGGTGTGACACCCGATGCCGCCGCCCGCCAGCGAGCCTTCCGGAACGGCCGTTGAACGGTTGTGCGGGCAACCGCTACAGAAGTAGGCGGCGCGCTTGGCGGGCAGCACCGACAATGACAGCGGCTGCGGCAGTGGTCGTTTCAAGGTGAGGTGGCCGTCGAGTAAGCGGCGCAGCGGTGCGGCGATGCGCCCGGAGGTGAGTTCGCCGTCGGCGCCGAACAGCGGGCGACCCGCGTGGTCGCGCTTGCCGACGATCTCGGGCGCGCCCGCGGTGCCGTACAGGATGTCGCGGATCTGGGTCTCGACGAAGGCCGTCTTGTCCTCGACGACGATCAGCCGGGTGAGCCCGGTGGCGAACTCCCGGACGCGCTCGGGCGCGATCGGATACGGCATCCCGATGCGCAGCAGCCGGATTCCCGCGGCGTGCAGCGCGTCGTCGTCCGCGCCGAGGTCGAGCAACGCTTGACGGACCGCGTCGAAGGTGGTCCCGGTGGCGGCGATGCCGATCGTGGCGTGGGACGGGTTGACCTCGATCACGTCCAGTCCGTTGCGTGTGCTGTAGGCGAGCACCAGCTCCCAGCGGGGACCGTAGAGATCCGCCTCGGCGAGCAGACTGTCGGCCGGAGCGGCCATCGGACGTTGCCGGTAGTGGAAGGGCTTTCCCTCCCAGTCGATTTCGGGCACCACGAGGTCGATGTCGCCCACCGAACCGTCGACGGTCCAGGCGCCGTCGGCGACATCGGCGACGATCTTCAGCGCCACCAGGCAGCCCGAGGCGCGCGACAGCGCCACTCCGTGCAGGCCCATGGTGATGATCTCGCGGGCGTTGCGCGGGAACAGCACGGGGATGTTCATCGCCGCCAGCGAGCGCTCGCTCACCGCGGGCACGGTGGACGACTTGGCCGCCGGGTCGTCGCCGACCAGCAGCAAGACGCCGCCGCGCGGATTCGCGCCGTACATATTGGCGTGCCGCAGAGCGTCGGTCGCGCGGTCCAGACCGGGACCTTTGCCGTACCAGACACCGACGACGCCGTCATGGGTCGCGGCGCCCGCGGGCAGATCGGCTTGGCTGCCCCACACGGAGGTGGCGGCCAATTCCTCGTTCAACCCCGGGACGAACGAGATGTCGTGCTCGGCGAGGACGTCCGGCATGCCGGCCAGCATCTTGTCGACGCCGCCGAGCGGGCTGCCCTGATACCCGGAGACGAACGTCCCCACCCGCCGCCCGGCGCGCAGATCACGCACGTGCTGCTCGACCAGCTGCCGCGCGATGGCCTGGACGCCGGTGAGGACAACGGTCCCGGAGCCGACGCGGTAACGGTCGGCAAGGTCGTAGGGAGCTGCGATCAGATCGCGGTCGGCGAGCTCGGTCATACAGATCCACCCGTCCGCTCGGCGCCGGTCCGGCGGCCTCGCATCGTTGAGCACTTGTTGGCGATATCGTGTCCCTGAAGATCTGAACGCACAACCTCAACCACAGAGAGTGAGCATTCTGCTCAATTTCGGGGACCTCAGATGGGCACATCCTCAGCACAGTGCCAGCTTCATGTGACCGTGAACACATCCACGCGTCCAGGCATTCGATCGCTTTCGGTGAGCCGAGCCGGCGCCGTCCGCGTTTCCTCCGCCGCCCCCGCGCCCACCTGTGTGAAGGTGGAAAGATGGCAATTCTGAGGAGGGGCGCGGCGATCGTCGCCGCCTCGATGTTCGGGATGCTGACCGCGTGCGGGCAGCACGTGGACCCGGCCGCCCCCTCCACGCCGGAACGAACCGCGGAAGAGGCGGCGGGAACGCGCGCCGATCCGGGTCCCCGGAGAATCGCGGGCGGCACGATGATCGTCGTCCCGCATGCCGCGGACCTGGAGCCCACGTCGGCGATGCCCTTCTCGGAGTACGACATCGAAGACGGGACGAACAAGCTCGCGATCCACATCCCGGGCCCGGTCGGCTGTCCGAGCATCGGATTCACCGCGCGCGTGGAAGAATCGGCCGATCGGGTGAACGTGCGGCTGCTGCGCGGCCTGCATCGCGGTATGCCGCCGTGCCAGGGCGCGAACCCGGAGCAGAAGCGCGAATACGGCGTGGTCGTCGTCGACCTGCAACGCCCGCTGGGCGAACGGACGGTACTCAGCTTCGCATGAGCCGCGCGAGAGGCCGATTCCAAATGCGGCCGGGCAGGCCGCCTCCTTTAGTGATCTTGTCGAATGGCGGCCCACGGGCTTTGTGACATGTCCGATTCACGCCTTCCGGTGCGCCGCCCCGATCGGTGGGGCGCTATCTTTCGCACGGATGGTGCCGCCTTCGCGGCTACCGGCGGTCCCGGAGTCGAAGGAGGTGCGGCAGTCCGTCATGATCGACTCAGGGTCGCTCCGGCGGCGGTTCCTTCCGCTCTGTCCCGCAGCGAACGTTCGCTGCGGATTTTCGCGTAGTGCCGGTCCGTCCGAAGCACCGACGCCGCGGCGTGCCGCGGGGCGGTGGGTCGGTGACGGCTGATTTTCGAAGGAAACCCGTGTTCAGAGTTCCGTCCAGGATTGCGGTCTTGCTGGTGAGCCTCGTCTCGCTCGGCCTGCTCGGCCTGCCCGCAACGGCTCAGCCTCTCTATCCCACGCCCGATCCCGATCCCTTCTACACCGCGCCGCCCGACCTGGGGGCACTCGCCCCCGGTGACGTCGTGCGCAGCCGCAGGATCGACACCGGTCTCTATGTCGGGACCGAGGGCTGGCAGGTGGCATTCCGCTCCACCACTTCACAAGGCAAGCCCGTCATGGGCATCACTACGGTGCTGCTGCCCGCCGGGGTCAAGAATCCGCCGCTGGTCTCCTATCAGGCGCTGATCAATTCGCTCGGCACCCAGTGCAATCCGTCGCGCTCACTGTTCAACGGCGAGCTGCAGGATGCGGTCGGCGCGATGCTGCCCATCGGACGCGGATGGGCGATCTCACTGCCGGACTACCTGGGCCCCACCTCCGCCTACGGCGCCGCGCGCCTGGCGGGCATGATGACCCTCGACAGCGTGAAGGCCGTCCAGAAGGTCACCGAACTCGGTCTCTCCAACTCCCCGGTGGCCATTGCAGGCTACTCCGGCGGCGGCATGGCCACCTCGTGGGCCGCCGCGCTGCAACCCACCTACGCGCCGGAACTGAAGCTCACCGCCGCCGTCGCCGGCGGCATCCCCGCCGACCTGGAGGAAATGGCGATGGCGCTCGGCTTCGCGCCGCACCCCGGCTTCGGACTGGCCTTCGCCGCCGCCATGGGACTGGAGCGGGAGTACCCGGACCGGTTGCCGATCTCCGATCAGCTCAACGAGAACGGTTTGTGGTTCCGCGAATTCACGCATGACGCCTGCCGCCGATTCCTGCTCTTCCACGGCGCCTTCCGCAGCGCGGAGCAGATGGCGGCGTCCAAGAGCCTGATGGACAGCCCCGAGGCGCACGCCGTCCTGCGGGAGAACAGCCTGCGATACTTCGATGGTGTGCCGACCGTGCCTACCTACATCTGGCAGGGCCGCTTCGACGAGATGACCTTCTACAAACCCGTCGCCGAGGTCGCCGACCGGTACTGCAAGGCGGGTGCGCCGGTGAGTTTCCACACCGTCGACATCTCCGAGCACCTGACCGCGGCGGCCGCCGGATTCGCCGACGCGTGGACCTACGTGGAGGCCAGGTTCCGCGGCGAACCCGCACCGACCACCTGCTGAACCCAGACGACAAGCGGCCCGGGAGATGTTCTCCCGGGCCGTTTCTCGTCGGTCCGCCGATGGAGCGTCCACAGCCCGGATGGTCCCGCATGCCACCCGCGTTCGGGCATCAGGCGGTGAAGTGCAGCGTCCATTCCCCGCGATAGTGCAGGCGGGTGACGCTGCCGGGCGGGATATCGATGCGCCAGAACGATTTCGGCGGGGCGTCCAGCGTCACCAGCAGCGCGGCCCGTACCACGGCGGGGTGGGTGACCGCGATCGTGGACACCGACTGTGCGGCCACCTCGGCCATCCACAACCTGGTCCGTTCGATCACGTCCAGCACGGATTCGCCGCCGTGCCCGCGGAACGCCGGGTCGGTGAGCCAGGCGTACAGCTCGTCCTGGGGTACCGACATCAGTTCGCCGCCGCGCCATGCGCCTGCGTCCAGGTCGCGCAGCCGGTTGTCCTCCTCGCCCGGCAAACCCAGCAGCGCGGCGGTCTCCACCGTCCGGCGCTCCGGGCCGGTGAACACCCGCGCGGCGGTGAGCGGTCCGCACTCGGCCATCGCCCGCCTGCCCGCCTCGGTGAGCGATTCGTCCACCGGGAAGCGTGCCTTGCGCATCGCCTCGGTCATTCCGTGGCTGACCAGGTCGAGTCTGAGCACTTTCTGCACCTGTGGAAGCGTACGGCCCGGCGTCGGCGGCCGTTGTTCGATTGCTCGCGCTTCGCTCGCGAAACGGTACGGGCGTGCTTGTCGGTGTCCGGGTGCACACTGAAGCCATGGCCCAGTTCTCCCGCGCGACCCAGGAGTGGTTCGACGGCGCATTCCCGGCGCCGACCTCCGCGCAACTCGGGGCGTGGAAGGCGATCGCGGCGGGCGAGCACACGTTGGTCGTCGCGCCGACCGGGTCGGGGAAGACGCTCTCGGCGTTCCTCTGGGCGATAGACCAGCTGGCCGCCCGGGACCAGCGGCCCGAGCGGGCCGGCACCTCGGTGCTGTACGTGTCCCCGCTCAAGGCGCTCGCGGTGGACGTGGAACGCAATCTGCGGGCGCCGCTGGTCGGCGTCACGCAGACCGCCAAGCGCCTGGGACTGGAGCCGCCGGAGATCACCGTCGGCGTCCGTTCCGGCGACACCAGCGCCTCCGATCGGCGGTCCATGCTGCGCACTCCGCCGGACATCCTGATCACCACGCCGGAGTCGCTGTTCCTCATGCTGACCTCGGCGGCCCGCGACACGCTGCGCGACGTCGGCACGGTGATCGTGGACGAGGTGCACGCGATCGCCGGTTCCAAGCGCGGTTCGCACCTGGCGCTGTCCCTGGCCCGGCTCGACCTGCTGACCGAGCGGCCCGCCCAGCGCATCGGGCTGTCGGCCACGGTGCGGCCACCGGAGGAGGTGGGGCGGTTCCTGGTCGGCAACGCGCCGATCACCCTGGTCGCACCCCCGGCGCCGAAGACGTTCGACCTGTCGGTGCGGGTGCCGGTAGCGGACATGACCGAACCGGGCGACTCCGACCAGCCGGGCTCGATCTGGCCGCACGTGGACGAGGCGATCGTCGAGCTGGTGCTCGAGCACCGGTCCTCGATCGTCTTCGCGAACTCTCGCAGGCTCGCCGAGCGGCTCACCGCCCGGTTGAACGAGGCCTACGCGCTACGGCTCGGCGAACCGGTGGAGACCGAGCACAAGCCGCCCGCCCAGCTCGGCCCGTCCACCGAGGTGATCCACGGCGCCGGGCCCCTGCTGGCGCGAGCGCACCACGGGTCGGTCAGCAAGGAGCAGCGGGCGCTGATCGAAGACGATCTCAAGAGCGGGCGGCTGCGCTGCGTTGTCGCGACCAGCAGCCTGGAACTCGGCATCGACATGGGCGCGGTCGACCTGGTGGTCCAGGTGGAGGCGCCGCCCTCGGTGGCCAGCGGATTGCAGCGGATCGGGCGGGCCGGACATCAGGTCGGCGAGATCTCGCGCGGGGTGATCTTCCCGAAGCACCGCACCGACGTCATCCATTGCGCGGTGGCGTCGCAGCGGATGACATCCGGGCAGATCGAGGCGATCCAGATCCCGGCGCACCCGCTGGACATCCTGGCGCAGCAGACCGTGGCCGCGTGCGCGCTGGATTCGATCGACGTCGACGGGTGGTTCGACGTCGTGCGCAGCACCGGGAGTTACGCGGCGCTGCCGCGCTCGGCCTACGAGTCGGTGCTGGACCTGCTCTCCGGGCGGTATCCGTCCGACGAGTTCGCCGAGTTGCGTCCCCGGCTGGTCTGGGACCGCGACGCGGGCACGCTCACCGGGCGGCCCGGCGCGCAGCGGCTGGCCGTGACCTCCGGCGGAGCGATCCCCGATCGCGGCATGTTCGCGGTGTACATGGTGGGTGAGAAGGCGTCCCGGGTGGGGGAACTCGACGAGGAGATGGTCTACGAGTCCCGGGTCGGTGACGTGTTCGCGCTCGGGGCGACGAGCTGGCGGATCGAGGAGATCACCTTCGATCGGGTACTGGTGACGCCCGCGTTCGGGCAGCCGGGGCGGTTGCCGTTCTGGCACGGTGACGGACTAGGGCGGCCCGCCGAACTCGGCGCGGCGCTCGGCGAGTTCGTCCGCACGGTGGCGCGGGAGCGCGGCGCCGAACCGGCCGGGCAGGCGAGCACGAGGAAAAGCTCGCGACGCGACGGCGGTACGACGAAAACGCCCCGTGCGCAGGAGCAACCGCGACACGACGTGGCCGAGCCCGCCGTTGGACACACGCGGGGCGAGTTCGCCGATCCGATGCCGGAGAGCGTCGCACGGCTCATGGGCACCGCCGGTCTGGACGACAACGCGACCACGAATCTGCTCACCCTGCTGGACGAGCAGCGCACCGCGACCGGGCACCTGCCCACCGACCGCACGCTGGTGGTGGAGCGGTTCCGCGACGAACTCGGCGACTGGCGGCTGGTGCTGCACTCGCCCTACGGCCTTCCGGTGCACGCGCCGTGGGCGCTGGCCATCGGAGCGCGGCTGCGCGAACGGTTCGGCGTGGACGCCGCGCCGAACGCTTCCGACGACGGCATCGTCGTGCGGCTGCCCGACACCACCGACGATCCGCCCGGCGCCGAACTGTTCGTCTTCGAGTCCGACGAGATCGACGACATCGTCACCGAGCAGGTGGGCGGATCGGCGCTGTTCGCCTCCCGGTTCCGCGAATGCGCCGCGCGCGCGTTGCTGCTGCCGCGCCGTGATCCGGGCAAGCGAGCGCCGCTGTGGCAGCAGCGGCAGCGCTCGGCCCAGCTGCTCGACGTAGCGCGCAAGTTCCCCGAGTTCCCGATCCTGTTGGAGACGGTGCGCGAATGCCTGCGCGACGTCTACGATCTGCCGTCGCTGCGCGACCTGCTCGGCCGGGTGGGGCGGCGCCAGATACGGCTGGTCGAGGTGGAGACGGCGACGCCGTCCCCGTTCGCCAACGCCCTGCTGTTCGACTACATCGGGCAGTTCATGTACGACGGCGACAGCCCGCTGGCCGAACGGCGCGCCGCCGCGCTCTCGCTCGATTCCGGGCTGCTCGCCGAACTGCTCGGCCGGGTCGAGCTGCGCGAACTGCTCGACGCCGCGGTCATCGAGCAGACCGAGCGGGAACTGCAACGGCTCACCCCGGAGCGGCACGCACGAGACGCCGAGGGCCTGGCTGATCTGCTGCGCCTGCTCGGCCCGCTGACCGCCGCCGAGGCCGCCGAACGCTCCGACGAGGACCCCACCGCCTGGTTCGAGGGCCTGGTAGCCGCGCGCCGGGCCCTGGCTGTTTCCTTCGCGGGTCGCAGCTGGTGGGTCGCGGTGGAGGACGCGGCCCGGCTGCGGGATGCGCTCGGCGTTCCGCTGCCGATCGGCACGCCCGCGGCGTTCATCGAGCCGGTGGCCGATCCGCTCGGCGATCTGGTGGGCCGCTACGCCCGCACGCACGGCCCGTTCGGCACGGAGGCGGTGGCGGCCCGGTTCGGGCTGGGCACCGCGGTCGCCGCCGGCGCGCTGCAACGCCTGGCCGCCGAAAAACGGGTGGTGGAGGGTGAATTCACCCCCGGAGCAGCCGGGGCCGAATGGTGTGACGCGCAAGTGTTGCGCCGGCTGCGCCGCCGGTCGCTGGCCGCGGCACGGCACGAGGTCGAGCCGGTCTCGACCGCCGCGTTCGGGCGCTTCCTCCCGTCCTGGCAGCACATCGGCAGCGGCGAGCTGCGCGGCGTCGACGGCGTGGCTGCCGTGGTGGAACAGCTCGCCGGCGTGCCGATTCCGGCCTCCGCCTGGGAATCGCTCATTCTGCCCGCGCGGGTGCCCGGTTACACCCCCGCCATGCTCGACGAACTCATGGCGACCGGCGAGGTGATCTGGTCCGGGCACGGCGCCATCACCGCCAAGGACGGCTGGATCGCCCTGCATCCGGCCGAGCAGGCGCCGTTCACCCTCGCGCCGCCGGACGAACTCGATCCGACGGAAGCCCAAGCACGCCTGCTCAACGCCCTGGGCGCGACGTTCGTGCCGTGGACGCCGCCCGGCCCGGCGCAGGACGTCCCGGATCGAGCGCCGGTGTCGTTGGACGAGCCGGATCCGCCATCCGGCAGCGCGGGCGACGGTCGCGCGCACGGGCGATCCGGCGACACGGACGGTCACACCAGAGGTGGCACCGCACCGATCGCATACGGGACCGGCAACGGTCGGCCCGCGCCGGGCGACCCGGCATACGCGTCCGGGGCGGGGCATCCGGCTTCCGGCGCCCCCGCGGAACGACTGATCCCGGTGCCGCAGGGCGGCGGCGCGTACTTCTTCCGGCAGCTCTCGGACGCCACCGGTCTGCTCGATGACGCCGCGGCGGCCTCCGCACTGTGGGAATTGGTCTGGGCGGGCGTGGTTTCCGGCGACACTTTCGCTCCGGTGCGGGCGCTGCTGTCCGGCACGACGCGGACCACGACGGCCCACCGCACGCCCCGGCGCGCGCCGCGGGGCAGGGCCTACCTGCCCCGGCCGAGCATGCCGACCCGTTCCGGTCCGCCCTCGGTCGCCGGACGATGGTCGCTGCTGCCGGAGCGGGTGTCGGATAACACCGTGCGCGCGCACGCCACGGCGGATCTGCTTCTGGAGCGATACGGCGTGCTGACCAGGGGCTCGGTGCAGAACGAGGGCGTACCGGGCGGGTTCGCGCTGATGTACCGCGTGCTCACCGAATTCGAGGATCGCGGCCGTTGCCGCCGCGGCTATTTCGTCGACTCGCTGGGCGGCGCCCAGTTCTCCACCACCGACGTGGTCGACCGGCTGCGTTCCTTCGACGCCGAACGCGCCCGGCCCGAATCCAGGCAACCCACCGGAACGGTGCTGGCGCTGGCCGCGTGCGATCCCGCGAATCCGTACGGCGCCGCGCTGGCCTGGCCGAAGAGCGACGTCGAGGGCGGGCATCGGCCCGGACGCAAAGCCGGGGCGCTGGTCGTGCTCGTCGACGGCGAACTGGTCCTGTATCTGGAGCGGGGCGGCAAAACCCTGCTCACCTTCACCGAGGATCCCGACGCGCGCCGTGGCGCCGCCGGAGCGCTCGCCGACCTGGTCCGGCTCCGCCGGGTGGACGCGCTGGTCATCGACCGCGTCAACGGAGACACCGTGCACGGCAACACGTTCGCCGAATTCCTCACCGCAGCGGGTTTCTCCGCCACCCCGCGCGGTCTACGTTTGCGCAGCCGCCCGTGAACACGCTCTCCGGCACCGGCTCGAGGTTGCGGGAAGGCCCGCCCATGCGAGTTCGCGGAGGCGAGCGAAAAGGGTTCCGCCCGTCCAGCGGTGGTCGCGGTCCCGGGCCGGAGCTGCCCTATGCCTGAGGGTGACACCGTCTTCCTGGCCGCCGAACGGCTCCGCACCGCATTGGCGGGAAAGGAATTGACCCGCAGCGATTTCCGGGTGCCGCGATACGCCACGGTCGATCTGCGCGGACAAGTGGTCGAGAGCGTCGGCAGTTATGGAAAACACCTGTTCATCCGCACACCTATCGTGAGCATTCACACGCACCTGAAGATGGAGGGCAGCTGGCGCGTGTTCCACTGCGGACAGCGCTGGACCAGACCCAGGGTCGCCGCGCGGGTCGTGTTGAGCACCACGGATATCGAGGCCGTCGGCTTCTCGCTGGGCAAGGTCGAGGTGGTGCGCGTGCGCGACGAGCACCGAATCGTCGACCACCTGGGGCCCGACCTGCTCGGTCCCGAGTGGGATGCGGCCGAAGCCGTCCGGCGACTGGAGCGATATCCCGATCAACCCATCGGCGTCGCCCTGCTGGACCAGCGCAATCTGGCCGGCATCGGCAACGTCTTCCGCAGCGAGGTCTGCTTCCTGCGCCGCGTCCATCCCGCGACCAGGGTCGGGGATGTCCCGGACCTGCTGGCCGTGGTCAACGAGGCACACCGCATCCTGACCGAAGCGGTCCGAAAGCCGCCGCGACGGCCGCTGGCCTACGGCCGCACGCACCGCCCGTGCCAGCGCTGCGGCACACCGCTGGTCGCCGACCTGCTCGGTGACACCGCACCCGATTACGACCGCGTGGTGCAACGCGAACGGGGTATCTTCTTCTGCCCGCAATGCCAACCCGTCCCGAGTGAGCCCGGGGCAGCGTGAAAACCCCTCCACCCTTGACGAGTCACCACCCGCCACATAACTTACAACTTGTAAGTTACGACGGGAGAGCACCATGAGCGACCCACGGCGATACGTGGTGATCGGCGGCGGCCTGGCCGGGCTCGCGTCAGCGGTCTGGCTGGCGGAGGCGGGCAAGCAGGTGACCCTCCTGGAGCGCAGAGGACAGCTCGGCGGACGCACCCACGCCATGCGGGCCGAGGCGGTGGACGACCCGCCGGACAACGGCCAGCACGTGATCGCCAGTGGATACGACCACCTGTTCCGCTATCTCACGAGCGTCGGCACCCGGCAATACATCGCCTTTCCGCACGGTGCCACGCTGCGCTGGCCCGACGGCCGCAGCGTCACGATGCGCACCAAGGGAATCGCCGCTGTGCGCACGCTGTTCGGCGCGCATCCCGACGCGAATCCGCTGGAACGCGCGCGGGCCGCGGTCGCCACCGTCCGTCTCGGCCGGCAGTGCCTCAACCAGCCCGCCGACCTGCCCGGCCTCACCACCGAGCAATGGTTCGACCGGGTCGGCATGCCCGCGAAAGCGCGCGAGGCGCTGTGGGATTGGCTGGCGCTCGGCATCGCGGCCGAGCCGGTGCAGCAGGAGTCGGCGAAGGTGTTCGCCGATGTGATGGCCACCGGCATCCGGCTGGGCCTGCGCCACCGGCGAGCCGTCGGCATCGGTTATCCCACCACCGATCTGGACACGCTGTATGTCACCGGGGCGCTGCGCGTCTTCGAGAAGCACGGTGTGCGAGTGCGCTACCGAGCCGTGGCCCGCCGCATTCACATCTCGGACGGGGAAGTCACCGGCGTCGCACTGGCCGACGGCACCACGATCCCGGCCGACGCGGTGGTCTGCGCGGTGCCCAACTCGAACATCGGGGGCCTGCTCGACGAACTGCCCGAGCACGCCGAGATCTACGCGGCCGCGGACAAACTGGGATACACGCCGATCGTCAGCACCAACCTCTACCTCGATCGCCCGTTGGGCACCACGGCCGAGTTCGAGGCCCTGATCGGCGGCACCGGCGTCATCGACGAGGTCTTCGATCGGCAGCGGATGACCGGACGCAGTACCGCGAAAGCCTGGCTGTATTGCCTGACCACCAGTGGCGCCTACGAACAGATCCACAAGACCAGCGACGAGATCGTCGACGAGCAAATGGCGCTGCTGCGCCGCTACTACCCGGCGGCGCGCACGGCGAACGTCGTGCAGGCGCAGGTCGTACGCATGCCGAAAGCCACCTTCTCGCAGGTGGTCGGCACCCACGCGTTGCGTCCGGAGCAACGGACCTCGGTGCCCGGCTTGGTGCTCGCGGGCGACTGGACCGCCACCGACTGGTCGGCGACGATGGAGAGCGCGGTGCAGAGTGCGGCGCGGGCGGTCGATCTCCTGCTCGAGCTACCGTCGACTGCGTGACCACCGATCGCTCCACGGCCGAGCGCGCGAGTACCGAGCCCGCGCGGCCGAAGCGCCGGATGTCCGCCGCCGACCGCCGTACCCAACTGCTGGACGTGGCGCGCGACATCGTCGCCACCGAGGGCTTCGGCGCGGTGAGCATCGATCGGGTGGCGCGCGAGGCGCGGGTGGCCCGCGCGCTGGTATACCAGCAGTTCACCGATCTGTCCGGGCTGACGGCGGCACTGCTGGATCGTGAGTCGGCCATCGCGTTCGCCGGTGTGCGCAGCGTGGACTGGGACGACGGCGACGTGGACCGTGTCGGCCGTGGCATCCTCGCCTACCTGCACGCCGCGCCGACCAGCTGGCGCATCATCCTCAGCCCGTTCGACGGCGGTCCGCCCGAACTGCGTGAGCGGCTCGCACTCGGCCGCGCCTACGCCAGGGCGATCGGCGCGCGCCACTTGTCCCGATATCTCGGGGTCCCCGTGGATCCGAACGGCCCGACGGAGCGGATCCTGTTGGCCGCCATGGAGGAACTGGCCCGCCTGCACCTCATCGACCCGATCGGGTACCCGGACGAACTGGTGCTGCGCTATCTGCGCTCCCTGGTCGACTGGGCGATGCGGATGGAAGCGCCCATCGGCGAGAACTGATCGCACTCCGGGGTGCGACCGTCCACCGATTTACCGGCGGGCTCACCCTTCGGATGGCACCGGCTCCAGGATCTCGGGGCGCGGCTCCGGGGCCGCGATCCGCAGGGCATCGGCGGAGGCGTCGTCCGGTTGGGTCTGCGAGTGAACCTCCGCGTCGACCCGCGCCTGATAGGTCTGGACCTCTCGGTCGATCTCCTCGTCGTCCCAGCCCAGGATGGGTGCGATCAGCTGGGCCACCTGCTCGGCACAATTGGCCCCGCGATGCGGATACTCGATCGAGATCCTGGTCCGCCGGGCCAGGACGTCGTCCAGGTGCAGGGCGCCCTCGGCCGCCGCCGCGTAGACCGCCTCCACCTGTAGATAGGATGGCGCGTCCGTAATCGGCTGCAGGAGTTCGGGTTTGTCGGCGGCGAAGGCCATGACCTCCTCGATGAGCGACCCGTACCGGTCCAGCAGATGCTTGATCCGGTACGGATGCACGCCGAAGGTCTCGGCCAGCTGCACGGTCTGATTGACCAGCGCGAAATACCCGTCGGCGCCGAGCAGCGGCACCTTCGCCGTGACCGACGGCGAGACCCGGGCCGGAATGTCCTCAGCCACTTCGTCCACCGCGTCGTAGGCCATCACGCGATAGGTGGTGTACTTGCCACCCGCGATGCCGACCAGACCGGGTGCGACCCGGGCGACCGCGTGCTCACGCGACAGCTTGGACGTCTCGTCGCTCTCCCCCGCCAGCAGCGGGCGCAGCCCGGCGTACACGCCGTCGATGTCGTCGGGGGTGAGCGGCGTGACCAGCACCTCGTTCACCCGCTCCAGCAGGTAGTCGATATCGGCCTTGGTCGCGGCCGGATGGGCCAGGTCGAGATTCCAGTCCGTGTCGGTGGTGCCGATGATCCAGTGAGCGCCCCATGGGATGACGAACAGCACGGAAGTCGCGGTGCGCAGGATGATCGCGGTGTCGCTGACGATCCGGTCCCTGGGCACCACGATGTGCACGCCTTTCGAAGCCCGCACGTGGAACCGGCCCCGCTGGTGCGACAGGGCTTGGACTTCGTCGGTCCACACGCCGGTCGCGTTGATCACCACATGCCCACGGACCTCGCCGGTACGCCCGTCCTCGGTGTCGCGCACCTTCACGCCGACCACCCGGTCCGCCTCGCGCAGGAACCCGACCACCTGGGTGGACGTGCGGATCACCGCGCCGTAGTGCGCGGCCGTGCGCGCCACCATCATGGTGTGGCGCGCGTCGTCGACGACCGTGTCGTAGTAGGCGACACCGCCGATCAGCGAGTCGCGCCGCAGCCCCGGCGCAAGCCGCAGAGCGCCCGCGCGGGTCAGATGCTGTTGACCCGGTACCGATTTGGCGCCGCCCATGGTGTCGTAGAGGACCAAGCCGGCGGCCACATACGGTCGCTCCCAGACCCGGTGGGTCAGCGGGTACAGGAACCGCAGCGGCTTCACCAGGTGCGGCGCCAGGGTGGACAGCGCGAGCTCGCGTTCCCGCAGCGCCTCGCGCACCAATCCGAACTCCAGCTGTTCCAGATATCGCAGCCCGCCGTGGAACATCTTCGACGACCGGCTGGAGGTGCCCGACCCGAGATCGCGGGCTTCGACCAGGGCGACCTGCAACCCCCTCGTCGCCGCGTCCAACGCGATGCCGGCCCCCACCACACCACCGCCGACGACGACCACATCGAAATGATCCTTGCCGAAGCGCTCCCAGGCCACCCTGCGCTGCTCCGGCCCGAGGGCCTGCGAATCCGGTTTCTTGGCCATGCTCGACTCCTCCAGCCGACGCGGATGTGTCCGATCGAGCGTTCAGGTCCAGGCTAGGCGAACCGCCACGGATCGACCGCCCGCGCCCCGGTTCGTGTCGCCCCGGCCTACTCGCCGGTAACAAGACCACCCTAACCGAGCGGCGATTCATCGCGCACAGCCCGGTGCGGCACCCGGCACCCGGTCGCGCCCCGGCCGGATGCAACCACCGGAGATCACTCGATCGCTTTCGCCGGTCGCGGCACCGGAGTCATGGCGAGAGCCTCCGGTACGGCGTCGAACGCCTGGCGCACACGAGTTGCGAGCGAGTCCGTTTCGGGATTGTCGGCGCAGGCGCTCCAGACATCGAGAGCGCAGTGGAATGCGGCGACAACGATGTCGAGCGCGAGGCGGGGGCGCTGATCGACACGAGGATCGATGTCGAAGCGTGCCCCTAAGATCTCCAGGGCCTCGCCGACCGTCCGAGCGCAGAACTGCAGGTTGTGCGCGCCCATCGAGGGCGTGGACTGCGCGAGACGGTGACTGCGTGCGGCACGGTCCGCCCAGCCGTCCGGGGGCATCCGATCCAGGGCCGCCAGCAGGCTGTTCTGCAGTGTCCGGTGCAGCGGTCCGGCGTCTGTGGCGCGGTTGGCCAGATCTGCGAGGAATTCGGCCCACAGTTGCCGCAGCGGCGCCATCGCGACGTCTTCCTTGCTGGTGAAGTTGCGAAAGAACGTGCGTTTGGACACGTCGACGGCGTCGCACAGCTCATCGAGCGTGACGTCGTCGAAGCCGCGGTCGGTGAACAGGTGCAGAGCGGTGTCGACGAAAGCCTGCCGGGTGCGCTGCTTCTTGCGTTCGCGCAGCGGCAGGCGATCGATCGCGGCTTCGGTCATGAACCGAGCATAGCGACCGAACGCTTCCGAGTAGCTATCGCCACTTGACATCATTTGCCCCTCAGTGGCACTTTTGGAGGCACCGCCGGGCGACCGGTGACGTAGCCTCCCGGTATACGAAAGGCGTTGTGGCATGCGCGCATTGGTTGTCGACCGTTCCGCCTCCTCCGGTTTGCGTCTCGGGGAGGTAGCAGATCCGGAGCCCACGCCGCATCAGGCGGTGGTGCGCGTGAGCGCGACCTCACTCAACGAAGGAGAGCTCCGCTACGTGCTCGCCGATGCACCCGAAGGTTCCGTACTGGGCTGGGATGCGGCGGGCATCGTGGAGAGGGCGGCCGCCGACGGCTCCGGCCCGCCGGTCGGCACGCCGGTGGTCACGCTGGGCTGGACCGGGGCTTGGGCGGAGTTGCGTGCGGTCGACACGGATCTCGTCGGCACGGTTCCGGCAGGCGCGGACCTGGCGAAGATCAGCACTGTTCCGGTCGCGGCAGCAACGGCGCTGCGATCCTTACATCGACTCGGCCCCATTCTGGGGCGGCGCGTGCTGATCACCGGAGCGACCGGCGGCACCGGCCGCTACGCGGTCCAGCTCGCCCGTCTCGGTGGAGCGCACGTCATCGCATCGACCGGTGACCCGGCCACGCACGCGCACAGTTTGCGTGAACTCGGCGCAGCCGAGGTGATCAGCGATCCCGCCGACCTACCGGCCCCGGTCGACGGCGTGATCGACTTGGTGGGCGGTAGACAACTCGTCGACGCCTACCAGCGTTTGTCGGAGGGCGGCACCGTGGTCGCCGTCGGTCACACCGCCGGCGCGGACGAGACCTTCCCCTTCGGAACGTTCTTCGGTGATCAGGGACGCCACGACCGGTCGATCACCACGTTCTTCCTGCTCGCGTGCACGAATCTGGGCCCGGACTTGAGCTGGCTGGCCGAACGGGTCGCGAGCGGGACCTTGGACCCGAACATCGCTTGGCGGGGCGATTGGACTCGGGTCGGTGAAGCCGCTCAGACCTTGCTTTCCCGCCGTCTGCACGGCAAGGCAGTGCTGGAACTGCATTGAGTCCGCGGCCCGGCTCGCGCGAACGCGAGCCAGGAAGGGGCCGCGAACCCCCAGCGCCGCAGGCGCTGGAAAATTTACACTGCACGGATGCGTCGTTATGTGGCCGCCATCGATCAGGGTACGACCTCGAGTCGGTGCATCGTCTTCGACCGTCAGGGGCACGTCGTCGGCGTCGCCCAGCGTGAGCACGAGCAGATCTTCCCGCAACCGGGCTGGGTGGAGCACGATCCCGAAACAATTTGGCGCGATACCGAATTCGTCCTCGGCGACGTGCTGGAGCGCAGCGGGCTCGGCGCTGAGGACATCGCCGCGGTGGGGGTCACCAATCAGCGCGAGACGACGGTGGTGTGGGATCGCTCGACCGGGCGGCCGGTGTACAACGCGATCGTCTGGCAGGACACCCGTACCGACCGGCTATGCGCCGAACTGGGCGGCGACGCGGGACCGGCCCGCTACCAGGATCGCACCGGACTCCCGCTGTCCACCTATTTCGCGGGGCCGAAGCTGCGCTGGATCCTGGACAACGTGCCCGGTGTGCGAGAGCGCGCGGAGGCGGGCGAGCTGTGCTTCGGCACCGTCGACAGCTGGGTGCTGTGGAATCTCACCGGCGAGCACATCACCGATGTGACCAACGCCTCCCGCACCATGCTGCTGGACCTGCGCTCCTTGCAGTGGGATTCGGAGATCTGCGCGGAGTTCGGCGTGCCGGAGTCGATGCTGCCGCAGGTGCGCAGTTCCTCGGAGGTCTACGCCCCGATCAGTTCCGGACCGCTGGCCGGGGTGCCGGTCGCGGGCATCCTCGGCGACCAGCAGGCCGCCACCTTCGGCCAGGCCTGCTTGTCGCCGGGCGAGGCCAAGAACACCTACGGCACCGGCAATTTCATGCTGCTCAATACCGGAACCACACCGGTGTTCAGCAAGCACGGCCTGCTCACCACGGTGTGTTACCGCCTCGGTGACGCGGACGCGGTGTACGCCTTGGAGGGCTCGATCGCGGTCACCGGCTCGCTGGTGCAGTGGTTCCGGGACAACCTGGGCATCATCTCCGCCGCCGACGAGATCGAGCCGCTGGCCCGCAGCGTCGACGACAACGGCGGCGCCTACATCGTTCCCGCCTTCTCCGGGCTGTTCGCTCCCCGCTGGCGTCCGGACGCGCGCGGCGTGATCGCCGGGCTCACCCGTTTCGTCACCAAAGCACATCTCGCGCGCGCGGTGCTGGAATCCACCGCGTTCCAGACCCGTGAGGTGGTGGACGCGATGCGCGCCGACGCCGAGTCCCAGCGGCTCGGGTTGGAGCTGACCACGTTGAAGGTGGACGGCGGCATGGTCGGCAACGACCTGCTCATGCAGTTCCAATCCGACATCCTCGACGTGCCCGTGGTGCGCCCGGTGGTCAACGAGACCACGGCGCTCGGCGCGGCGTACGCGGCCGGGCTCGCCGTCGGCTACTGGGCGGGCACCGACGACATCCGCGCCAACTGGACCGCCGACAAAACCTGGCACCCGGCGATGTCGGACGCCGACCGGGCCGAGCACTACGCCGCGTGGAACAAGGCCGTCGAGCGCACCTACGGCTGGGTGGACTGACGACCGCACGGATGGGATTTCGCTATTCACCTATGGCACGCGCCAAGCGCGCGACCGCCTCCCGAAGCGTCGCCGCCTCCGAGGTGGTGAAGCACAGACGCATCGAATTCCGATGGGCGCCGGAGACCGCGAACGCCTCGCCGGGGACGTAGGCGACGCCGAGATCGACGGCGCGGGGCAACAAGTCCACGGTGTCGGTGCCATCGGTGAAATCGACCCACACGAACATGCCACCCGCGGCGTCGGTGCTCACCAGCCGGTCACCGAAGCGCATACGCAGCTCGTCCACCAGGACACGCGCTCGCGCACCGTAGACCCGCCGGACCTCCCGCACATGCGCTTCCAGCCACTCGGCATCCGCGAGCAGTTCCGCGGCGATCTGCTGGGTCAGGGCGGATCCGCACAGGTCCGCGCCCTGCTTCAACAACTCCACACCCCTGCACACCGCGTCGGGCGCGGTCATCCAGCCCACCCGCAAGGTCGGAGCCAACGTCTTCGACGCGCTCGACAGCCGGATCACGTGGGACGAATACGCCGCGACGGGCTCCGGCGACGGGTTGTCGAACCACAGCTCGCCGTATGGATCGTCTTCGATCACCCAGAATCCATACCGCTCGGCGAGTTCGGCGAGTTCACGACGACGCCCCGGGCTCATGGTGACGCCGCGCGGATTGTGGAAATTGCTCACCGTGTGCACCAGTGCAGGCCGCTCGCCGCGGCCGAGCAGGTCGGCCAGCGTGTCGACCCGCATACCCTCGGCATCCAGCGGAACGGTGACGATGCGCGATCCGGCGGCGCGGAACACTTGCAGCGCGCCGACGTACGCCGGATCCTCGACCACGACGAGCGCACCCGGGTCCAGCAGCACTTCGGCGAGCAGCGACAGCGCCTGCTGCGAACCGTGGGTGACGAACACCTCCTCGAGCGGCACCGGCCGCCCCAGCCGCACGGTCTCGCGTGCCGCGAGCACCTCGCGCAGCGGGCCCCAGCCCGCCGATTCGGTGTATTGCAGTCGTGCGCGGTCCGCCAGCGCCGACTCCGCGGCCTGCGCGATCCGGTCACGTGGCATCAACTGCTCGTCGGGCAGGCCGCCCGCCAGACTGACCACGTCGTCGCGCGCGGCCACCTTCAGCAGATCACGAATCGCCGAACTCTGCAGACCGCCGAGACGCCGGGCCAGCGGTGGAGTGATCGACGACATGGACACCTCCGAGGAATGCGCGATACCCCACTGTCGCACATTCATACCAGACTCTGAAATTAAAATCTCACATTTTGAGATGACGGGCTCAGTCGATCAGATAGATGAGGGTCCGTCCGTCCAGGTTCACGGTGGTGATCACGGGGAAGTACTTGGCCTCGGTGCCATCGGGACGGCGTTCGATGAGCTCGACGTTGAAGCGGTCGGGGGCCATCTCCGCGATCCGCAGGCAATAGGCCGTGCCCTGCGGGATGTGCTGGTCGATGGTCTTCTGCAGGTCGACAGGCGGTTCGACGTTCGCCCCCGGTGCCACGAAAGTGTGCGCGCGGGTGGCGCTGCGCTCGGAATAGTACGCATGCTCGAAGCCGAGAATCGCGCGGATCCCACTGCTCGTATCACCGGGGCCGTTACCGAAGGTGACATTGCCCTCGGTGCGGGTCGGGCAGTTCATCACCACGGCGCTGGTGGCGGCCGAAGCAGCCGTGCCGTCCTGGCCGTCATCGCCGCCGCCGGCCATCACGATGGTCACCGTCAGCGCGACCAACGCCACCACCGCCGCGAGCGTCCCCAGCACGACCCAGCGCCGCGAGGGACTACGCCGCGCAGGCGGTGGCTTCTCGGGAAGGCGCAGCGCGAGCCGCATGGCGACCGGGTCCTCGGCCCAGGACAGAGCCGACTCGGCGGGCGGCGGAGGCTTCGGAACGCCGCCTTCCAGCGTCGGCCGGTTCCACCACGAGTCCTGCTCGCCGTCCTTGGGCTGCGGGCGCGCGGCCTCCGCGGCAGGCGGCTGGGCAGCCGCGGGCGGCGCTACCGGCCGTTCGGAGTAGACCGTCGAATCCGGTGCGCGAAACTGCGGGGACAGTGCGGGCGTCGTCTCCGGCTGCCCTGCCGGACGCCAGGTGAGTTCGGGGTGGTCGGTCGACTGCTGCGGCACCTGCCAGCCCGGGCCGGTGTTCGCGGCCATCGGGGGACCGAATTCCGCGACGGGCGGCCCGAACTCGGAGACCGGCGGCCCGAACTCCCCCAACGACGGACCGAACTCCGAACCGGACTGATCGGATTCGTTCTCCCTCGCATCACCCTCGGAGGTCACACCCAATCCTTTCCCAGGACACACAAGTGGGGCGGCCGCGAACGGCCGCCCCACCCGTCGAAAACAGCACGTGTCAGTACTGGAGTGAACCACCCCACTGCGTGGTGGCACCACCCACGTCGACGGTCTGCGGAGCGAAGTCGCCCGGCTGAAGCGGAAGCTTAACCTGTGCGGCGGCTTCCAGGGCGGCCGCGCCGCCCGGCTGCTCGCGGATCCAGTCCTCCACCGCGGCCTTGGCCTGGTTCAGCTGCGTGGTGTCGAACACCGAGGTGGTGTTGTTCGACGCCAGGCCCTCGCCACCGGTGTAGGTGGTCAGCTTGACGGTGTTCTTGTCGACGAACTCCACCGAGACACCGGCTTCGCCCGCGCCGGTCGGCGTGCGGTAGCCGATGGTGCCGACGTACCCGGCCTCGTTACTGAAGTGGTGGGTGTTGGCCACGTGGCCCGGCAGCAAGGTGCCGCCGTCGATGTTCGCGCCGATCTCCGCGTGCGGACCGGTCATCTCCACGACCGGGGCGGCCGGGGCTGCCTCCATGCGTGGCGCCTGCCAGCGCGGCTGAGCCTGCGGCTGCACCAGCGTGGAGCTCTCCGGCTGCCGTGCCGGGGCGTTGTCGCTCTGGGCGTCCGGCTGCGGCGCGGCCTGCTGGCCGGGCTGCGGAGCCGCCTGCTGCCCTGGCTGCGGCGCGGCCTGGTCCGGCGAGACCGCGGCCTGCGGGTCACTCGGCTTCTGCTGGCCGGGGACCGGCAGCGGCGCGACACGCGGCGGGGTCACGCCCGGCTGGGTCGGCTTGGCGAGCTTCGGATCCTTCTGATCGGGCGCGGCGTGGTCCGACTCCGGCGTGGTGACGCCCGGCTGACGCGGCGTCGGCTTGCTCTCCGGCTTCTCCGAATCCTGCTTGGACTCGGGCTTGTTCGGCTCCGGCTGCGTGGTCTCCGGGGTGCTCGGCGACTCGTTCACACCCGGCTGCGCGGGAGCAGGCGTCGGCGGAGTGGTCGGATCGTTCGGAGCCGCCCCCGCAGGCGCAGCGAAGAGAGTGGCCACGGCAGCCGCTGTGGCCAGTGGCAACGAGGTGCTCGCCATCGCTCGCTGCGCCCGACTCGGCTTACGATGTTTCACTTTTCGCGCTTCCTTCCCGGGTGCGGCCGAATCGGCCGCATACAGGTTGTCCCTGGGTGAGACGCCTGATCGTCGAACGACCCGGGCCGTTCGCCGTGCCGATTCGGAAAGGACCCTTCCCCCCACACCGAACTCCGCGACCGTCCTTCGATCGCATCTCTGCCGGAAGTGAACCACATGTGCGCACGATGGGCAACGCGGCGAATAGCCATGGCTGGCAAGAGCGCCCGCATCCCGTGCCTGCCCCGAGTTCACCGGGCACGATGTCCGGGATCGGACACGGCACCGATGCGCCGGAAAGCGGTCAGTCGAGGTCGTCGTGCCGCATCAGCAACCGCGCCGCCTCGGTCACCGAACCCGTGAGCGACGGGTACACCGAGAAGGTCTGGGCCAGGTCGTTGACCGTCAGATTGTTCTGCACCGCAAGGGCGATCGGCAGGATCAGTTCAGAGGCGATCGGCGCGACGACGACGCCGCCGATCACAACGCCGGTCGCGGGGCGGCAGAAGATCTTGACGAAACCACGCCGCAGACTCGACATCTTGGCGCGCGGGTTCGTGTTCAGCGGCAGCATCACCGTGCGCGCGGGAACCTCGCCGTTGTCGATCGCGGTCTGGCTGACGCCCACGGTCGCGATCTCCGGCCGGGTGAACACCGCGGAGGCGACGGTCTTCAGGCGAATCGGGCTCACGCCCTCGCCGAGCGCGTGGTACATCGCGATGCGTCCCTGCATCGCGGCCACCGAGGCCAGCGGCAGCAGGCCGGTGCAGTCGCCCGCTGCGTAGATGCCGGGCACCGAGGTGCGCGACACGCGGTCCACCCGCAGGTAACCACCGCGGTCGAGTTCGATGCCTACCCGCTCCAGCCCGAGTCCTCCCGTGTTGGGCGTCGAACCGACGGTCATGAGCGCGTGCGAGCCGGAAACGGTGCGCCCGTCGGAGAGCTTGACCACGATGCCGTCGGCGGTGCGCTCCACCGCGTCCGCGCGCGCGTGCTTGACCAGTTCGACGCCGCGCTCGGCGAGCGCGTCCTCCAGCACCAGCGCGGCGTCGGCGTCCTCGCCGGGCAGCACGCGGTCGCGGCTGGAGACCAGCTTCACCCGCACACCCATCTCGGTGTAGGCGGAGACGAACTCCGCGCCCGTCACACCGGAACCGACGACCACCAGGGTCTCCGGCAGTTCCTCCAGGTCGTAGAGCTGACGCCAGTTGAGGATGCGCTCACCGTCCGGTTCCGCGCCCGGCAGCACCCGCGGGCTCGCACCGGTGGCGATCAGCACGACCTCTGCCTCGATGGTCTGCTGCGCGCCGTCGGCCAGCTTGGCCAGCACCCGGTGCGCGGCCAGGCCGCCGCCGCGCTCGATCAGCTCGCCGTAGCCTGCCAGCACGGTCACTCCGACGGTCTGCAACTTCGAGCGGATGTCGGAGGACTGCGCGAGCGCCAGCGCCTTCACGCGCTCGTTCACCTCCGTCAGCTGCACCTGCGCCTGGTTCGGGTCCAGGGTGATGCCGAGATCACGTGCGCGGCGCAGGTCGGTGCGCACGCCGGTCGAGGCGATGAAGGTTTTCGAAGGGACGCAGTCCCACAGCACGCACGCCCCGCCGATCCCGTCGGAATCGATCAGCGTCACCGACGCTCCGTGCTGGGCCGCCACCAGGGCCGCCTCATAGCCGGCCGGTCCGCCACCGATGATCGCGATGCGGGTCATTGATACCTCCGCTCGTGCTTCGCGCCGGGATCTCCGGCACGGGGTAAACGTTATCCGGCAACCACCTCGCACCACCGACCGCGTTACCGCTGCGCAACGGGTCCCCGCCGCGCGCCGCGCCGCAGGTGCGGCAATCGAACGCGGTCCGTGAAGATTATTGGCTACCCTTTGCTGGTGCCGATCTATGCCGCTTACGGGTCCAACATGGACTCGACGCAGATGCTCGAGCGCTGTCCGCACTCCCCCATGTCCGGGACGGGCTGGTTGGAGGGCTGGCGGCTGACCTTTGCCGGTGACGACATCGGCTGGGAAGGGCCTCTCGCGACGGTCGTCGAGGACCCCGGTTCCCGGGTCTTCGTCGTGCTCTACGACGTGTCGCCGGAGGACGAGCAGCGGCTGGACCGGTGGGAGGGTTCGGACTTCGGTATCCACAAGAAGATCCGCTTGCGCGTCACCCGGAACGCCGACGGCGGCGAACCCACGCTGGCCTGGCTCTACGTGCTGGACGCCTACGAGGGCGGCCTGCCCTCGGCCCGCTACATCGGCGTGATCGCCGACGCCGCCGAAAAAGCGGGCGCGCCAGAGGATTACGTGCACGCCCTACGCACTCGCAACAGCCGCAACGTCGGCCCGGGCAACTTCGGCTGACCGCGTCACACCGCAACGTCGGCGGCACGGCCGTCTTTTCCGGGTCGGCCATGCCGCCGACGCATTCCAAGCCCATTGGGTGCGAGGCCATCGAGCACCATTCACGGCCCGGCCGACCCTGCCGCTGTCGCACTCACAGCCAAGTTGAGTGCGAGGCCGTCGAGCACCGTTCGCGGCCCGGCTCGCGTCCGAGTGGGCGAAGCGCATGCGCCGCAGGCGCTGGAAATCAGACAGAGCCGAGCACGAGATTGGTCAGCACCCGGACGCCGACCGCGAGCGCCCGCTCATCGATGTCGAAGGTCGGCTGGTGCAGATCCAGCTGTTCGCCCTCGCCGGACCAGACGCCCAGGCGCGCCATCGCGCCCGGCACCTTCTCCAGGTACCAGGAGAAGTCCTCGCCGCCGCCGGACTGCGGGGTGTCGGCCAGCGCGTCGGGGCCGAGCGCGCGGATCGCGTCCTCGAAGATGCGGGTGGAATGCTCGTCGTTGACCACAGGGGGCACGCCGCGCCGGTAGTTCAGCTGGTAGCGCACGCCCGTCGGGGCCAGCAGGCCGTCGACGATCTCGCGCACCATCGGCTCCAGCAACGACCAGGTGCCGTGATCTCCGGTGCGGATGGTGCCGGTGAGCATGCCGGTCTGCGGAATGGCGTTGGGCGCCTTTCCCGCGCTCACCGCGCCCCACACCATCACGGTGCTGGTGCGCGGATCGATGCGGCGGCTGAGCAGGCCGGGCAGGCCGGTGATGACCGAGCCGATCGCGTAGACCAGGTCACTGGTCAGGTGCGGACGGGAGGTGTGGCCGCCCGGCGAGTCGAGCACCAGCTCGATGGTGTCGGCGGCGGAGGTGATCGCGCCCACGCGGATGCCGATCCGGCCCACCTCGAGGCGCGGGTCGCAGTGCAGCGCGAAGATCCGCTCCACACCCGTCATCGCACCGGCGGCGACCACGTCGATCGCGCCGCCCGGCATGATCTCCTCGGCGGGCTGGAAGACCAGCCGCACGCCGACCGGCAGTTCCGGCGCCTCGGCCAGGGCCAGTGCCGTGCCGAGCAGGATGGTGGTGTGCGCGTCGTGGCCGCACGCGTGCGACACGCCCGGCACCGTAGAGGCGAAGGGCAGTCCGGTGAACTCCTGCAGGGGCAGCGCGTCCATGTCGGCACGCAGGCCGATGCGCGGGCCGTCCGGTCCGATATCACAGATCAAGCCGGTGCCGCCGGGCAGAACCTGCGGCGTCAGACCCGCCTTGGTCAGCCACGCCGAGACGAACTCGGTCGTGCCGAACTCGGTACGGGACAGTTCCGGGTTGGCGTGGATGTGCCTGCGCCACTGGACGAGATCGACCGTGTGGTCGGCCAGCCACGACTCCACCGCTTCCCGCCCGGATCCCACGGTCTCCGACGCTACGGAGCTGCCGGGGCCCTCCGTGGCCACGCGGACGCCCGCTGCCGGGCCCGTCGCCTGCGCCGCCGAACGGCCGGTTGTGCTCACCGAATGTCCTCCTGTCGTTGAACTAGCCGTTGCAACAACCTGTCTCTATGGATGTCATCGCGGGCGACGGCGATTGCGGTACGCGCGAGCGCGAGCGCACCGTCGAGGACCGCACGATCCGCCGAGGCGTTGACGCTGGCCGCGGCGAAGCCTGGCTGATGTGTCACCGCACCACCGGCATCGATGCCGATGACCGGGTGAATGCCCGGAATGACGTTGGTGACGTTCCCCATATCGGTGCTGCCCAGCGGCCGCTGCGCCTCGAACTCCGGAGCCAGCGGCACGCGTCCCAATCCGGTGAGCTGCTCGCGATAGGCCAGCAGTAATTCCGGATCCGGGGTCAGCTCGGTATACGTCGGCGCGAGCGTCCGGATTTCGTGGGTGCAGCCGGTCGCGAGGGCGCCCGCCTCGAAGCAAGCCGACGCTCGTCGCGTCAGATCGTCGAGGGATGCGGAGTCGACTGCGCGTAGGTAATACAGCAGTTCCGCACGTCCGGGCACGATGTTGGGAGCTACGCCACCGTCGCCGACTATACCGTGCAGTTGCTGGCCAGGCAGGAGATGCTGCCGTAGCAATCCCAGAGCAACCTGCGCGACGGTCACCGCGTCGCCCGCGTTGCGCCCCTGCTCCGGGGCCGCGCTGGCGTGCGCCTCCCGTCCGTGGAAGACCACCGACACGTCGGCCAGAGCCAGCGAGCGGGCGCCGACGATGTCGAGCGGACCCGGGTGCACCATCATCGCCATCGCGACGTCGTCGAACACTCCACGCTCCAGCATGAGCACCTTGCCACCGCCGCTCTCCTCGGCGGGCGTGCCGAACACCAGCACGGTGAGATCCAGCGCGTCGGCGACCTCGGCGAGACCCAGCGCCGCGCCCACCGCGGCAGCGGCGATGATGTTGTGCCCGCAGGCGTGCCCGATCTCGGGCAGCGCGTCGTACTCCGCGCAGAGACCGACGGTCAGCGACCCGCTGCCATAGCGCGCGCGGAAGGCCGTCGGCAGGTCGGCGACCCCGCTCTCGATCTCGAAACCGCGCTCGGCCAGCGGTGCCATGGTCTTGGCGACGCTGCGGGTCTCCTCGAACGCCAGCTCGGGTTCGTCGTGAATCGAGTGCGAGAGCCCGATCAATTCGGCGGCCGTCGCCCGGATGGCGGCGTCACTGCGAGCGACAGCGTCGACCCCGCGCACGGCGTTGCCGTCGTGCTGCGCTTCTCGGCGCCCGCTGCGCGATGGTGGCATGCAACACAGTCTCGCACTGTGTTTGATTTGCCGCGCCTTCGCGCGGCGTGTTCGCGGCCCCTTCATGGCTCGCGTTCGCGCGACCGCCGCTTGCTCCTTCGTCGCCTACGCGACGGCCACGCAAACGCGAGCCGGGCCGCGAACGGAACATGCTCGGTCTCGCTTCGCTCGAAACCGGGAGTTGAGGTGCGCCGGGCGCGTCAAGGGCGCGAGCTTTGGACCTCGTGCACGCGGTTCGCTGTGGTCGGCGGTTGTCCCGTCGACCGGTGATCAGTCGCGGACGCGGTGAACGTGAGCCCGTCCGCGGACGGCGCATGCTCGGTCTCGCTTCGCTCGAACCGGAAGTGTGGGTGCGCCGGGCGCGTCGGGGTGACTGCTGCTGCCCCTGGTCTGCCGTTTCGGGAGACTTCGTGGGATGGTCGGCGGCTGACAAGGCATGGACGCGGGGCCGGTGTGCGGCCTCTGGTGGCTTTCGTTGCGTACGCCAAGGCGCTCGGATGCGAGTAGCCGTGAGCGGCGAGCCACCTGATAGTTCGCTGCGTGGCAGCGGCGGAACCGGATGGGTGCTGCAAGCGACTTCCTCGCCGGACGCAGCCGTCGGGCCTGGGTCGGCGTGCGGGACGTGCCGTCCGCCGACGCCGGGTCAGCTCGCGGCGAAGGCCAGGTTTTCCGGAGTGGTCGCGACGGCGAGGCCGGCCAGAGCCTTCGCGTGGAGGGCGCGCTTGATCACGGGGAGGTTGGGCTTGCGGTTGCTCGCCAGTGCCGCGGCTCGCTCGATCGCGGTCGCGAGCAACTCGGGGGCGTCGGCCTTGGCATCCGCGATGCCCGCGGCGATCGCCTCGTCGGCCGGGTAGCGGTGGCCGGTGGTCATCGCCTGCACGCAGACCTGGTTGGACAGCCGCTCGGTGAGCAGGGCGTTCATCCCGATGGTGAAGGGCATGCCCAGGTGCACCTCGGGCAGGCAGTAGAAGCCGCGATCGGCGCGCATCACCCGGAAGTCGTGCGAAGTCGCCAGCATGGCGCCCGCGCCGAAGGCATGGCCGTTGATCGCAGCGACGGTGGGCAGCGGGAAGGCGAGCAGGCGGGTGTAGAGCGAGTGCACGCGGTCGAGGTAACCGTGCATCTTGTCCAGATTGCCGAACAGCCAATCGGTGTCCAGACCGTTGCTGAAGAACTTCCCTGTCGCGGTCGTCACCAACGCGGCAGGCCCCTCGGAGCTCTCGACCTCGTCCAGCAGCCCATGGAAGGCGTCGATCCAGTCCGGGTGAAAACGGTTCTCGCTGTCCGTCTGTCCCTCGGCGCCGAGGTAGACGACGAACACTTCCCCGTGGCGTTCCAGATACGGCATGCCGTGCAGCGTATCGGGCACCGACGGCTACCCCTACTCGCGGGTAGGGGTCGAGTCGAACACCCCCGCCCTGCCCCAGCGCACCCCAACTCCCGGTTTCGAGCGAAGCCAAACCGAGCATGTTCCGTTCGCGCGAAGGCGCGGCAAATCAAACCCAGCTATGGTGACGATCATGCTTGCCGAACAGGCCGCCGAGGCGATCGCCGAACGTACGGGAGTGTCACGCCACCGGGTCGCGGTGGTGCTGGGGTCCGGCTGGCAGGACGCGACCGCGGAGATCGGGGCGCCGCGGGCGTCGGTGCCGATGCCGGAGCTGCCGGGTTTCGGAACGCCTACCGCGCAGGGCCATGTCGGCGTGCTCCATTCCGTTCGGGTGGACGACAACGACGTGCTGCTGCTGATGGGCCGCCAGCATCTCTACGAGGGGTATCAGCCCGCCGATGTGGTGCATCCGGTGTCGGCGGCGGTGGCGGCGGGCGCGAAGATCGTGGTGCTGACCAATGCCGCGGGCGGTATCCGGGCCGGTCTCCGGGTCGGTGAGCCGGTGCTGATCAGCGACCATCTCAACTTGACCGGTCGCACACCGCTGGCAGGCGCGACTTTCGTCGATCTGGTCGACGCCTGGGATCCGGAGTTGCGGGCGCTGGCCAGGGAGATCGATCCGAGCCTGACCGAGGGCGTCTACGCGGGCCTCACGGGGCCGCAGTACGAGACGCCCGCCGAGATCCGGATGCTGCGCACGATCGGCGCGGATCTGGTCGGTATGTCCACGGTGCTGGAAGCCATCGCCTGCCGCGCGCTCGGTGCGCGCGTGCTCGGTATCTCGCTGGTCACCAACCTGGCCGCGGGCGTCACCGGCGCGCATCTGTCCCATGCCGAGGTGCTCGCCGAAGGCCATGCCGCGGCTCCGCGCCTCGGCAAACTGCTGCGCGGCGTGCTGGAACGGGTGTAGATGCTGCGCTTCGGCACGGCGGGCCTGCGCGGGCCGCTGCGCGAGGGCCCGGACGGCATGAACGTCACCACCGTGAGCAGGGCGACCGCGGGAATCGTGGCGTGGCTGCGCGACCGCTGTCTCGGCGGCGGTGCGGTGGTCGTCGGCCGCGACGCCAGGCACGGTTCCGCCGAGTTCGCGACGGCGACCGCGGAGATCTTCGCCGCGGCGGGCTTTCCGGTGACGTTGCTGCCGCGTCCGCTGCCCACGCCGGTGGTCGCGTACGCGGTGCGTGAGCTGGGCGCGGTCGCGGGCGTGCAGATCACCGCCTCGCACAACCCGGCCACGGACAACGGGTACAAGGTCTATCTGGACGGCGGGTCACAGCTGATCGCCCCGGCCGACGCCGAGATCGAGCGTTGTATCGAGGCGGTGACCGAGCCGATCGACCGCGTGCCGGTCGTCCCCGCCGACGACGACGTGGTCCAGCGCTATATCGGCCGCGTTGCCGAAATACCCTCCTGGATCGGGGGGCCGGGCGAGCGGGCCGGTATCCGGATCGCCCTCACTCCGCTGCACGGCGTCGGCGGTGACCTCGCCGTCGAAGCGCTGCGCGCGGCGGGTTTTCCCGACGTCCATGTGGTCGAGGAGCAGTTCGCACCGGACCCCGACTTCCCGACCGTCGCGTTCCCGAACCCAGAGGAACCCGGCGCGGCCGATCTGCTGCTCGCGACGGCGGCCCGGGTCGGCGCCGACGTGGCGATCGCACTGGACCCCGACGCGGACCGGTGCGCGGTGGGCGTCCCGCGGCCGGACGGCACCTGGCGGATGCTGCGCGGCGACGAGACCGGCGTGCTCCTCGGTGACTGTGTGCTGCGCACCGCCCCGGATGACGCGCTGGTGGCGACGACGATCGTGTCCTCGCGGCTGCTGTCGAAGCTGGCTCCCGCGCGCGGCGGACGCTACGCGGAAACGCTCACCGGATTCAAGTGGCTGGCCCGCGCGGGCGACGGCTTGGTCTACGCCTACGAGGAGGCGATCGGCCACTGCGTCGACCCGGCGGCCGTCCGCGACAAGGACGGTATCTCCGCCGCTGTCCTGGTGGCCGACCTGGTGGCCCGGTTGAAGGCCGCCGGTCGCGGCCTGAACGACGAACTCGACGACTACGCGGTCGAATTCGGCCTGCACGCGGGCGACCAGGTGTCGCTGCGGCTCGGCTCGGCCACCGACGCGGCCGCCGTGGTCGAGCGATTGCGGGCCGACCCGCCGCGCGAGATCGCGGGCGAGCCGGTCGAATACACCGATCAGCTTCGGGTCCGGGGCCGGATGCGGACCGACGCGCTGATCTTCGAGGGTGTCTCCTCCCGCGTCGTCGTCCGCCCTTCCGGTACCGAGCCGAAGCTCAAGTGCTACCTGGAGGTGGTCGAACCGGTGGGCTCGCGCGCCGGTCTTCCGGCCGCGCGAGCCGCTGCCCGCGAACGCCTTTCGGCATTGCGCGACTTCTGCCGGACCTTCTGACCGCGGCCGGCGGAGGTTCAGCGCGGGCCGAATTGCCGGTCGCCCGCGTCGCCGAGACCGGGCACGATGTAGGCGTTCTCGTTCAGTCCGGAGTCGACGACGGCGGTCACCAGCCGTACCGGCAGTCCCGAGTCCGCCAGTGTCGCAATACCTTCCGGTGCGGCGACGACGCAAACGGCGGTGATGTCGGTGGCGCCGCGGGCCGTGAGCAGCTGCAAGGTGTGCCGCATCGAGCCGCCCGTGGCCAGCATGGGGTCGAGCACGAAGACCGGCAGGCCGGCGAGATCGGCGGGCAGCGACTCCATATAGGGCACCGGCAGGTGGGTGTCCTCGTCGCGAGCGAGACCGACGAACCCGATTCTGGCGTCGGGGATCAGCTCGGCGGCCGCGTCGATCATGCCGAGCCCGGCGCGCAGCACCGGAACGAGCAGCGGCGGGCGGGCCAGCCGGATGCCTTCGGTGGGAGCGACCGGCGTGGTGATCTCGAAGCGCTCGACCTCCGCGTCGCGCAGCGCCTCGTAGATCAGGATGCCGGTCAGATCACGTAGTGCGGCACGGAAAGCCGGATTGGCCGTTCGCTCGTCCCGCATCGTGGTGAGCAGGGCGGCGACGAGTGGATGGTCCACGGTGAGGGTGCGCATGAGGGAACGATAAAGTCGGTCACGGGTGCGCCGCCGGATGCCACCGGACTTTTTTTCCGAAGCGGCGGAACCGAACCGGAACAGCGCGCGTCGAACCAAGTGGATGACGTACTCTGCCTGGGAACAACAGATGGGGGAAGCTCTGATGCGGAAGATGTCGGCGGACACCGAAGGCATTGCGGCCTACGGCGCGACCGCTCACGTCATGGCGGGTGAGATGGCGGCGGCCGGGGTGAGCGCCGCGGCGGCGGAGCCCGCGCTGCTCGGCCCGATCATGGGACTGATCGGCGGTGACTTCATGGCGGCCTACGCCGCGGCGCACGCCGGGCACGTCGCCGCGATCGGCCAGCTCTCGGCAGTGCTGACCAGCATGGGTGGCGCAGCCACCGGCGCGGCGACCGTCCTCACCGAGACCGACGCCACCCACGCGAGCGCGCTGCGGAACGCGGCCACCGAGGTGGAGTGAGCCTGTGATCGATGTCAACGCACTGGCGCAACCGATCCTCGACCTGCTCGCCAGCTTCGGCAGCGGCGTGCTGCCCGCGGGCGGTCCCACCGACGCGCTGCGCAGCACCTCGTCCGTGGTCGACCAGATCCACCAGATGGGCCGCGACAGCATCAACGGGATGAACGCCGCGTGGGACGGTCGCGCGGCCGACGCGGCCACCGCCAAGGCGCTGCGCGTGCAGACCTCCGCGGCCACCATCTCCGATCGTGGCAACGAGATGGCGACGGTCGTGAACCAGGCCGCGGGCGAGGTCGAGACCGGCCAGAAGGATCTCACCGACATCGCGCAGTCCTTCGTGAACACCGCGGCGAGCATGGGGCCGGTCCTGGCGACGCCGGAAGGTCTGACGGTGCTCGTCGGCTCCGCGATCGACCATCTCAACCAGGCCCTCAACGTCGTCGGCCGGGTCCAGAACGAATTGCAGACGCACACCGCGTCGATGAACGACCTCACCCCGCCGCCGACCACCCCGGCACTGGCCGGTGTCCCCGCCGCGGGCGTGCAGCAGGCGGCGTCCGCCGCGTCCGGCGTGCTCAACGGTGCGGGCTCGCTTCTGAGCACCGCGATGGCCACACCGCTGCAGTCGCAGTCCTCACGCGGTTCCCGTGGCACGCCCGGCACGACGGGCACCCCCAAACCGGACACCGGTTCGTCGGGCACGCCCGACGACGGCAAGGGCGTGAAGATCACGCTGCCCGACGGCAGCGTGGTGGAGGCGCCCAACGAACAGGCCGCCACGGCGGTCCGGTCGGCGATCGGCGCCGTGGGCACGCCCTATGTCTGGGGCGGCAACAGCCCGGGCGCGGGATTGGATTGCAGCGGGCTCACCAAGTACGCCTACGGCGAGGCGGGCGTCGACCTGCCCCGGCTCGCGTGCGACCAGGGCAACGGGGCCACACCGGTGTCGGCCGGTGATCTGATGCCCGGCGACCTCGCGATCTGGGACGGCCACGTGGCCATGGTGATCGGGAACGGCCAGTTGGTCGAGGCGGGTGACCCGGTCCAGATCAGCTCGATTCGAACGGAGAACTCAGGCATGGACTTCTACGGTTTCTACAGGCCGACGGCATGACCCGACCCCCGGTTCCCAACGTCACGGTGGCGTCCAGCAGCAACCGGTCGGGCACCATCTCGGTGCGCGCGACCGATCAGGGCATGCCGGTCGAGATCAAGTTCGAGCGCAGCGAATACCGCTACGGCGCACAGTCGCTCGCCAACGAGATCCTGCGGCTCACCCAGCGTTCCGCCATCGCGGCGCGGGCGCGGCGGCGCGAACTGCTCGCCGAGTCGGGCATGCCCTCGGACATCCTCGACCGGCTCGGTCTGCCCACTCGCCAGCAGGCGGTGGACGAGCTGGACCGGATCGACGACGCGGACACGGGACCGACGACCTGGATGAGGCCGGTATGAGTGCGGAAATGGACGCCCTTGTCGCGGCGGCCACCCAGAAACTGGAGGCGCTGGAAGCCGCGCTGTACGGGTTGAAGCAGGTGCGCGGGCGGTGGACCTCCGAGGACGGCGCGGTGAGCGTCGAGGTGAACAGCGACGGCGCACTGGTCGGCCTGAGCTTGGCGGAATCGGTCACATCCCTGCCGCCCGCCGAGGTCGGGCAGTTGATCGTCTGGGCCTGCAGACAGGCCGCCGAGGACGCCGGAGCGCAGCGATCCAAGGTCGTTGCGACACTGAACGAGTCGTTCGTCCCCGCCGCGCAGCCGCCCGCGGGCACGAATGGGGGCGGGCCGGATAGTGCCTGACGCGGAAGGTCGATAGGCTTCCGCACATGGCTTCTGGAGACATCGTCCCGATCGAGCTCGGCCTGACCGACGGCGATCTCGTCACCCTGTGGGCACCGCGTTGGCGAGACGGTGACGACGAGTGGGAGGCGTTCCTCGGTCACGAGGACGCCCTCTACGGTTTCGAGTCCGTGGCAGAGCTGGCCGCCTTCATCCGCACCAACGCCGACAACGACCTCGTGGACCATCCGGCCTGGAAGGTCGTCGCGGGTCTCTCGGCGGTCGAACTGGAACCGGAGGAGAATTTCACCTTCGACCTGGTCGCCGTGCCGGAGCTGGCCGCGGGCGAACCCGACGTCGACAGCGTCGCCGAGCTGGAGGACACCCTCGGCATGGTGCGCAACATCGGCGAGGTGTGCGAACTGGAGACGGTTACCAAATTCTTCGGTTCCCATCCGGTGCTCGGCGCGCTGCCCGGCGGCGTGAGCGCGTTCGTCGGTCGCGACGGCGAGGAGCTGTGGGACCAGATCGGCGCCGCCATCGCCAAGGGCTGGGACGACGTCCTGGACGCCATCGACTCCGTCGTGCAGACCCCCGAGGTCGACGCCGAGGCGGTCGCGGTCGCCGAGGCCGAACTGCTGGCCGCCGAGGAGAACGTGGTCGACGCCGACGACGCCGCCGACAGCGACGAGGAGGAGGAGTTCGAGCCCGTCGACCTCGACGCGGAAGAGGACGACGACGAAGACGAGGACGAAGACGAATCGTTCTGGCACGAGGTCGGCATCGACCCGGTCAAGATCATCACGTCCGAAGGCAGCGTCTTCACCCTGCGCTGTTACCTCGACGACGAGCCGATCTTCCTCGGTTCCAGGGGCTCGATCACGGTGTTCTCGTCCGAGCGCGCGCTGGCCCGCTACCTCGCCGACGACCACGAGCACGACTTGGCCCGCGTGAGCACCTTCGCCGACGTGCAGACCGCGGCGGTGGACGGCTCACTGGAGGTCGAGGTGACCGACGAGAACGTCTACGTGCTGCCCGGCTTGGCCGAGGACTTGGCCGAAGGCCCCGAGGCGGTCGACATCGAACAGCTCGATCTGGCGGTGGAGCTGTTCACCGACGCCGCAGACTACGCCGACGACGACACGGTGGAGCAGGCCCTGGCCCAGTCCACCCCGCTCGGCTGGTACGTCTCCTACCTGCTGAACCCCGACCCCACCCGGTTGGCGCCCAACCCGCCGTTCACAGCGGAGGCCCAGGCCTGGCGCGAACTGGAACGCAACCTGGAGTCCCGGCTCGACAAGCAGTAACTAGGGCAGCCGGATCCAGACCTGCTCGGCCTGTCCGAGCAGGCGTTCGTCGGCGCCGTAGACCGCGGTCGAGGCCCAGCATTTGCGTCCCTGCTCGCGGTGGAACTCGCCCACGACGACGCAGCGCTCATCGACTTCGGGGATGTCGTGCACGGTGGCGGTCATCGAGCCGAGCAGAGCGGGGCGTTCGAGCATGCCGGGTAGCGACCAACCGCCGGGGCAGTCCATCGCGGCCCACAGCAGCGGCGGCCCCAGCGGCACGGTGTCGTCGGGGATCCATGGCGCGGCCACTCGGTGCTCGTCGACCCGGCCGGGTTCGATACGCAGCCCGTCCGTCCGGCCACTGCCGCAGACGAAGCAGGACGCGAAGATCTCGATGCTGGTATAGCTGCGCGCTGCCTCGGTCGCGTCGGCGAAGGGGATACGTCCAGGGGCGTCGCGTTCGAGTTCGCCGCTCTCGGACTCGGCGATCAGCGTGTCACCGTCGTAGAGCCGTTCGGCCCGCACGTCGAGGGGCGTCTCGAGCGGCGGTGGGCTGCGCAGGACGACGGTGACCGTCCGCTCGTCGCGCTGGGCGGCGAGCAGACCGGCCACGTAGCCACCGTTGCCGGAGTCGGGTGGTCCGTTGAACCGGCGGGATATGCGCAGGGTCGCCATATCGCCACGCTAGCGAACCGGTAGCCGGGCGGGCGCCCAACCTCGCAGCCGACGCTGCCTCGTCCCCGTAGGACGCCTGCCGCCCCTAGCCGATGAGGACCGCGTATCCGGGCTTGATGATGTCGTCGATGATCCGCAGCCGCTCGGGGAACGGGATGAACGCCGACTTCATGGCGTTGATGGTGAAGCGTTCCAGGTCACTCCAGCCGTAACCGAACGTCTCGACGAGCTTGAGCATCTCCTGGCTCATGCTGGTGTCGCTCATCAGCCGGTTGTCGGTGTTCACCGTGACGCGGAAGCGCAGGCGGGCCAGCAGGTCGAACGGGTGCTTGTCCAGCGACGGCACGGCGCCGGTCTGCACGTTCGACGACGGACACAGCTCCAGCGGGATGCGCATGTCCCGGACGTAGTTGGCGACCAGCCCGAGCTCTGCGTCCTCGACCGCGCCGGGCACGCTGATGTCGTCGGTGATTCGCACGCCGTGGCCGAGCCGGTCGCAGCCGCAGAACGCGAGCGCCTCGTGAATCGACGGCAGCCCGAAGGCCTCGCCCGCGTGGATGGTGAAGTGCGCGCTGTTGGCGCGCATGTACTCGAACGCGTCGAGGTGCCTGCTGGGCGGGTAACCGGCTTCCGCGCCCGCGATGTCGAAGCCGCCCACTCCGCGATCACGGAAGCGCACCGTCAGTTCCGCGATCTCCCGCGAGCGCGCCGCGTGCCGCATCGCGGTGAGCAGGCAGGTCACCACGATCGGATGTCCGCGCTGCGCGGCCGCCGCCTCGCCTTCACGGAATCCGGCCAGCGTGTGCTCGACCACCTCGTCCAATGTCAGCCCGCGCTCCAAGTGCTGTTCGGGGGCGAAGCGCACCTCCGCGTAGACGACGCCGTCGGCGGCGAGATCCTCGGCGCATTCGCGGGCGACCCGGCGCAGCCCCTCCGGAGTCTGCATCACGGCGACGGTGTGCGCGAAGGTCTCCAGGTAGCGTTCCAGCGATCCGCTGTCGGCCGCGTCGCGGAACCAGGCCGCCAGCGACGCCTCGTCGGTGGCGGGTAGGTCCTCGTAGCCGCTGTGCGCGGCGAGTTCGAGCACCGTCGCGGGCCGCAAGCCACCGTCCAGGTGATCGTGCAGCAGCGCTTTCGGCGCTTGGCGGATCGAGGCGAGAGTCAGAGGCATCGGTCCAGTCATGTATAGACGGTAGCCGCAGCGCGCCGAAACGGCAGCCGAGTCCGGCCGTGTCAACTATCTCGTTGCCCGCCGGATGCGGGCCGGCCCACGACCGGACACCGCTCGGTTCGCCGCGCAGACACTGTGCGCGCAGCTTCCTGCCCTCGCGCATGCGTGCGGCCCGGCGGCACACCCGTGATCCGGCAGCGCAGCCGGGCCAGAGGCCGCATCGAGGGGCGGTGCGCGCACAGGTGCGGCCGCTGCGGGTGGCCGCCGTACCCTTTTCGGCGACCAAGGAGGCCCACGCGCCCTACGCCGCCCGCTGGGTTACTGCGGACAGTTCAGGACACGATGCGGTCGAGGATCAGCGCGGCTGGACCGGGCGCGGCAGTTGCCTCGATGGTGACGGCGTCGCGCAGGGCTGCCATGGCGCCGGTGAAGGCCTCGGGGGTGTCGGTATGCAGGGTGAGCAGCGGCTGGCCCGTGCTGACGGCATCGCCCGGTTTGGCGTGCATCTCGATGCCCGCACCGGACTGCACCGGATCGCCCTGACGTGCCCGGCCCGCGCCGAGACGCCAGGCGGCGATACCGACGCTCAGCGCGTCGAGCCGGGTCAGCGTGCCGTCGGAGTCGGCGCGCACGGTCTCGGTGTGCTTCGCGGTGGGCAGCGGCGCGTCCGGGTCGCCGCCCTGGGCGCTGATCATCGCGCGCCAGTGATCCATCGCCCGGCCGTCGGCCAGCGCATCGGCGGGGTCGGTATCGAGCCCGGCCAGCGCGACCATCTCGCGAGCCAAGGCGATGGTCAGCTCGACGACGTCCTCGGGACCGCCCCCGGCCAGCACCTCCACCGATTCCGCGACCTCCAGGGCATTGCCCGCGGTGCGGCCGAGCGGAGTGTCCATGGCGGTGAGCAGCGCGACCGTCCGGACGCCCGCGTCGGCGCCCAGTTCGACCATCGCGGTCGCCAACTCGCGCGCCCCGTCGAGTGTCTTCAAGAACGCTCCGGAGCCGACCTTGACGTCGAGCAGCAGCGCCGCGGTGCCCTCGGCGATCTTCTTGCTCATGATCGAGCTGGCGATCAGCGGGATCGACTCGACCGTGCCGGTGACGTCGCGCAGGGCGTAGAGCCGCCGGTCCGCGGGCGCGAGGTCGGCGCCTGCCGCGCAGATCACCGCCCCGACGGCCGGGTCGGCCAGCAGGTCACGCATCCGCGACGCAGGCACGTCCGCCTGCCAGCCGGGGATGGACTCCAGCTTGTCCAGCGTGCCGCCGGTGTGACCGAGGCCGCGCCCGGACAACTGCGGCACCGCGGCGCCGCACGCGGCGACCAGCGGAGCCAGCGGCAGCGTGATCTTGTCACCGACGCCGCCGGTCGAGTGCTTGTCCACGGTGGGGCGCGGCAGGCCTGCGAGATCCATGCGCCGCCCGGAGGCGATCATGGCGGCGGTCCACCGCGCCGTCTCGCGCCGGGTCATCCCCCGCCAGAGGATCGCCATGGCCAGCGCGGACATCTGCTCGTCGGCCACCGTGCCGCGGGTGAACCCGTCGACCACCCAGTCGATCTGCGCGTCCGACAGCTCGCCGCCGTCCCGCTTGGTGGTGATGATCGAAACCGCGTCGAGTGCCGTCACGGTGGCCAGTTTGGCACGAGCCGACGGGCACCCGGGTTCTCGCCGATGGGACGGAACCGCACCGCGGCATCGCACCTTCGCTCGCGCCTGAGCCGAGGTCGGTTGCCGGAATCGCCCGGGCAACGAGCGAAGGCGCCCGGTTCGGAGGACCGCCGCCGCGAGTGCGTCCGGACACCGTCAGCAGAGGCGGCGCTAGAGCATGCGTCGCCGACGGACCCGGCTACACCTGTCCCGCGTCCAAATCGTCCGGCCCGAACGCGTCCGGCAGCAGCGCGCGCAACGGCACCGCACCGCCCTTGTGATCGACCAGGAGATCGGCCCCGCCGTGCTCGTAGAGCAATTGGCGGCAGCGACCGCAGGGCATCAGGATTTCGCCGCGAGAATCGGTCACCGAGACGGCCACCAGACGCCCCCCGCCGCCCGAAATCAAGTTACCGATGAGTACACATTCGGCACACAGGCCTAATCCATATGAGACATTCTCCACATTGCAACCGCTCACCATGCGACCATCGACGCTGAGAGCCGCAGCGCCGACCGGAAACCGCGAGTACGGCGCATAGGCGTTTCGCATAACTCGAAATGCGTTGTCACGCAGCAGTTTCCAGTCGATTTCCGGCATGGGCAACCTCTCTGGGACCGGCCCGATCGCGGCCGCGCAAGGGCCACGACGGAACCCCGTACACATCAAGAAAGGTAAGCCTAACCCGATCCACTGTCGCGCAACGCACGGTACGCCGAATTAGTTCCGGGATTGCTGGAGGATTAGAGTCCAGAACAGATCGGTTCAGGTTCCTGCGACGGGCCGGAGTACAGCCACCTGGGCATTCGCCCGCCACGCCGTCGGCGTCGGACCTGCGACCGGGTCCATCAACGACGTTGGAGGCACCGCACTCTATGACCACGATTGAAGCTCCGGCCCAGCCGAAGCGGAAGACGCTGTACCGAGGCGACCCCGGAATGTGGTCGTGGGCGCTGCACCGGATCACCGGGGTCACGATCTTCTTCTTCCTCTTCGTTCACGTACTGGACACCGCCCTGGTGCGGGTGAGCCCGGACACCTACAACGAAGCGATCGAGACCTACAAGACGCCCATCGTGGCGTTGATGGAGATGGGCCTGGTCGTCGTCGTCCTGTTCCACGCGCTCAACGGCGTCCGCGTGATCCTGGTGGACTTCTGGTCCAAGGGACCGAAGTACCAGCGCCTGATGCTCTGGATCATTCTCGCGATCTGGTTCCTGCTGGCCGTTCCCGCGATCGGGCGCCAGTTCTTCTACCTGTTCACGGAGCACTGATCATGAGCGCACCTGTCATCGGTAAGTCTTACGACCGCCCGGCCAGCCTGGATCTGCCTCGCTCGCCGCGCGCGCGCTCGAACAACAACTTCGAGAAGTACGCCTGGCTGTTCATGCGCTTCTCCGGCCTGCTGCTGATCGTGCTGGTGCTCGGGCACATGGCGATCATGCTGCTGCTCGACGGCGGCGTGAAGCGGCTCAACTTCGCCTTCGTGGCCGGTCGCTGGTCCAGCCCGTTCTGGCAGTTCTGGGACCTGACCATGCTGTGGCTGGCGCAGTTGCACGGCGGCAACGGCCTGCGCACCGTCATCGACGACTACTCCCGCAAGGACTCGACCCGGTTCTGGTTGAAGACCCTGCTGGCCATCTCGATGATCTTGATCATGGGTGTGGGCACCTACGTCATCTTCACCTTCGACCCCAACATCAGTTAGGAACAGGCCCCCTCGCATGAGTGAGCGCAGCGAACGAACCACTGGGACCGGGGAATCTCGTCCTGTCCAGGAGCACCGCTACGACGTCGTCATCGTCGGCGCGGGCGGCGCCGGCATGCGCGCCGCGATCGAGGCCGGCCCGCGTGCTCGGACGGCGGTGCTGACCAAGCTGTACCCGACCCGCAGCCACACCGGCGCGGCCCAGGGCGGCATGTGCGCCGCGCTGGCCAACGTCGAAGAGGACAACTGGGAATGGCACACCTTCGACACCGTCAAGGGTGGTGACTACCTGGTCGACCAGGACGCCGCGGAGATCATGGCCAAGGAGGCCATCGACGCGGTGCTCGACCTGGAGAAGATGGGCCTGCCGTTCAACCGGACGCCCGAGGGCAAGATCGACCAGCGGCGCTTCGGCGGGCACACCCGCGACCACGGCAAGGCCCCGGTCCGCCGCGCGTGCTACGCCGCCGACCGCACCGGTCACATGATCCTGCAGACGCTGTACCAGAACTGCGTCAAGCACGACGTGGAGTTCTTCAACGAGTTCTACGTGCTGGACCTGGTGCTGACCGACAGCGATCGGGGCCCCGTCGCGACCGGTGTGGTCGCCTACGAGCTGGCCACCGGCGAACTGCACGTCTTCCACGCCAAGTCGATCGTGTTCGCCACCGGCGGCTCGGGCCGGATGTACAAGACCACCTCCAACGCGCACACCCTGACCGGCGACGGCATGGCGATCGTGTTCCGCAAGGGCCTGCCGCTGGAGGACATGGAGTTCCACCAGTTCCACCCGACGGGTCTGGCCGGGCTCGGCATCCTGATCTCCGAGGCCGTCCGCGGCGAGGGCGGCATCCTGCGCAACGCCGACGGCGAGCGGTTCATGGAGCGCTACGCCCCCACCATCAAGGACCTCGCGCCGCGCGACATCGTCGCCCGCTCGATGGTGCTGGAGGTGCTGGAGGGCCGCGGCGCGGGACCGAACAAGGACTACGTCTACATCGACGTGACCCACCTCGGCGAGGACGTGCTCGAGGAGAAGCTGCCCGACATCACCGAGTTCTCCCGCACCTACCTGGGTGTGGACCCGGTGAAGGAACTGGTGCCGGTGTTCCCGACCTGCCACTACGTGATGGGCGGCATCCCGACCCGCATCCGCGGCGAGGTGCTGCGCAACAACAGCGACGTCGTCCCCGGCCTCTACGCCGCGGGTGAGTGCGCGTGCGTCTCGGTGCACGGCGCCAACCGCCTGGGCACCAACTCGCTGCTGGACATCAACGTGTTCGGCCGTCGCGCGGGCATCGCCGCCGCGGAGTACGCGCAGCGCAGCGAGTTCGCCGAGATGCCGGAGAACCCGGCGCAGATGGTGCAGGACTGGCTGGCCCAGCTGCTGAGCGAGCACGGCGACGAGCGGGTGGCCGACATCCGCACCGAGCTGCAGCGGTCGATGGACAACAACGCCTCGGTGTTCCGCACCGAGGACACGCTCAAGCAGGCGCTCACCGACATCCACGCACTCAAGGAGCGCTACGCGCGGATCACCGTGCAGGACAAGGGCAAGCGCTACAACAGCGACCTGCTCGAGGCCGTCGAGCTCGGCTTCCTGCTCGAGCTGGCCGAGGTCACCGTGGTCGGTGCGCTCAACCGCAAGGAATCGCGCGGTGGCCACGCTCGCGAGGACTACCCGGACCGCGACGACGTGAACTTCATGCGTCACACGATGGCCTACAAGGAGGGCTCGGATCTCCTGTCGGACATCCGCCTGGACTTCAAGCCGGTGGTGCAGACCCGTTACGAGCCGATGGAGCGTAAGTACTGATGACTGCTGTTGCCGAAGCACCCTCTTCGCAGAAGCCCGCTCCGGTCCCCGAGGGCTCGGTGATGATCACCGTCAAGGTGGCCCGGTTCAACCCGGAGGACGATAAGGGCGCGCACTGGGAGTCCTTCCAGGTGCCGGTCCTGCCGACCGACCGTTTCCTGAACGTGCTGACCTACATCAAGTCCTACCTGGACGGCACGCTCACCTTCCGGCGTTCCTGCGCGCACGGCGTCTGCGGTTCTGATGCCATGCGGATCAACGGCGTCAACCGGCTGGCCTGCAAGGTGCTGATGAAGGACATGCTGCCCAAGGGCGACAAGTCGATCACCGTCACCGTCGAGCCGATCCGCGGCCTGCCCGTGGAGAAGGACCTCGTGGTGAACATGGAACCGTTCTTCGACGCGTTCCGCGCCGTGAAGCCCTACCTGATGACCTCGGGTAACGAACCCACCCGCGAGCGCATCCAGAGCCAGGCCGACCGGGCCCGGTTCGACGACACCACCAAGTGCATCCTGTGCGCCTGCTGCACCACCTCCTGCCCCGTGTACTGGAGCGACGGCAGCTACTTCGGCCCGGCCGCGATCGTGAACGCCCACCGCTTCATCTTCGACAGCCGCGACGAAGGCGCCCGCGAACGCCTCGACATCCTCAACGACGTCGAAGGCGTCTGGCGCTGCCGCACCACCTTCAACTGCACCGACGCCTGCCCGCGCGGCATCGAGGTCACCAAGGCCATCCAAGAAGTCAAGCGAGCGTTGCTCTTCACCCGCTGATTTCTCGGCTGGTCGTAAACGAAGGCCGCTTTCACCACCCGGTGAAGGCGGCCTTCGTATCTCCTGGAGCGGACCACATTCGTCACGGCCGCTCGTTCGCCGGAGACTGTCGGCACTCATCTTCTGCTAGCACTCGAAGTGGCAGGCAATCCGCTGTTGCGTCGCAGTCGTCGACAGCTTCCGAGTCGTCGGCACCGATCGGATGCGGGATTCCGTACTCGTCGACCGCAGCCCAGGTCCCGTCATCCCAGCGCAGCCAACCGATGCGGGTCATGCCAGCGCCTCGTCCGCAAGGCCGCTGCTGTACGCCGCTGCGGCGAGGTATTGCAGGCAGTTCGGGCCGTCCCCCGAATGAGCATTGAGGACGAACCTGGCCTCATCGAGGGAACGAAAAGCGCCCTCCACGAAACAGTTGCGATGAAAATGGCGCCACTGTTCGGCGTCGGCCGAGGTGATGGTCATCGGGCGATCCGTTCCGCCCGCAGCGACGGCGTGATGTGTCCGGCGTCAACCAAAGTCCAGTAGGCAAGCCGCTTGATGTCACAGGTTTCGGCCGGGCAATCGCGATACTGCTGCATGATCCGGTGCGCTTCCGCGACGGAAACACGAGGAAAGACGTCCGGAATTCGTTCCATTGCAGCAGAGGGTTGATCCTCTCGTTCGAGGTAACGTAAACCCAGACAAAAGGCGGCGACAGTGGCGAGGATCGTGACGACCAAAATAGGGACAAATGGGTGCATGACTGACCTCGGGTATTATGTGGGCATTGTGGTCTACTACCGTGGGTAGAGCCGAACGACGCTGAACCTTTTCAAAAGACCGCTCGCATACCGTTGTCAGTAAGGCGCGCCGCGCCGAGAGCACCTCGGACGGATTCAAGTAGTCTCATCGACTCCCCCGACTGATTACGTTTTGCATGACAGCCCCGGACATCGGAGCCGTGGTTCCAGCCTCATGCACGCAGCGCTTCCGAAAGAGGGCAAGTTACGGGGCAGATAATTCGGCCGCGACCCAGCGTCGGCGCCGCTGGATAGACTGAACCGACCGATACCGATGAGGGGACGCATGCAACCGAACGTGCAACTCCAGCAGCGACGGGAAGCCACACCGTCGCAGATGACATCTGGTCAGACGATGAGCCGCGCCGAGCTGGCAGAAGCCGTCAATGCCTACATCTGGCGACAGCACGGTCAGCGGCGCGAACTAGATGCCCGCACCATCGCACGCTACGAGCGCGGCACTGTCCGCTGGCCCAACGATCTCTACCGCGAAGCCTTCCGCGCCATCCTGCACGCCACCGATCGTGAACTGGGCTTCGTACCGAATCGTCAACGCCGCAAAGCGTCGGCAATGTCGGACGGCACGCTCGCGATCAACCTGCTCAGCCCTTTCGATCCAAACGTCGGTCCTGCCCACTTTTTCGGCCCGAGCACAGACGACAAGCCGATCAGCCGTGTCGGCACTACCGAGGTCATCGACATCCAAACAGCCACGCGCACAATCGCATCGGTGGAGAACCGGCGTGGCGGCGGCTCGATCAGCCTTGTCGCGGGCAGACAACTCGGCCGCTTCGTGCGGTTACTCGATGGAAAGGCGTCGCCTGGCACCCGCCGGGCCCTGCTCGAAGCGATCGGCAACTTCGCCAGCGTCGCTGGGTACGCCGCTTTCGATATCGGCGATTACACGGCGGCTGAGCGGAGATTCCGGCTCGCCCTATGGTGCGCCGACACTGCCGGATCCTGGGAGCTTCGCGCCAGCGCGCTCGCCGATATGGCACGCAAGACGGCATATATTGGTAACGCTGATGGCGGATTGTCGCTCATCGAACTGGCCCAGGTGCGGTCCGACCGGCTGTCCGCCACCACCCGCGCCATGCTGAGTGCCCTGCGAGCCCAATACTTGGCTGCTATGGAACAACCGGACGAAGCGCTCTCCGAGGTTGCACGCGCCGATGAGCAATTTGCTGAGCGCAATCCCGCCACCGACGCCCCATGGCTGTGCTTCTACGACGAGGCGGAACACTTTGGCAGCACCGGCAAGGCCCTGATCCCAATCGCACAGAGGCGGCACCGCATCGAGTTGGCGGCCTCGAGAATTCGGCGAGCCGTTGATCTCCAGGCTGCGGAATACCCTCGTTCGCAGACCTTTTCGCTCACGCGCCTGGCTACCCTGACTATGCAGATCGGCGATCCGAAGGAAGCAGCTGTCCTTGGGATTCGCGCAGCCACGCAGGCCAGCCGGCTCGATTCCCATCGTATCCAGAACGAACTTCAACGATTGGCCGCTGCTTCGTCACGTCACCGGCGAATGAGCGACGTCGTGGCACTGCGCGAAGTCATCACCCGCCGATCTGGGGCGAAAGCAGCGTTATGACCGCAGCAACGTCATCCGAGGCGATACTGGCGGAAGCCGCTCGACGAGCCGACCTCGAACTGACTGACCAAGAAATGATCCGCGCAGGATCCCATGCGATTTACCGGGCTGGCGACGTCGTGGCACGGATCGGAGAGCCCGGCAGCCTGAACGATGCCGAGCGGGAATTGCGTGTGTCGCAATGGCTGAACAGTTCTGACATTCCCACAGTCAAGGCGGTATCGGAACTGGCTCAGCCGATTCTGGTGGACGACCGACCTGTCACCTGGTGGCATCTGATCCCCGACCATCGGCCGGCTACACCCGCCGAACTCGGAGCCATGCTGCGAGCTCTCCATTCGTTGACGCCACCGACCGACCCCGGCTTGCCGAGATATGCCCCATTCGGTGATCTTCGCATGCGGTTGGCGACTGCGGACACGGTGAACGAAGATGACCGGACATGGCTGCTGATGCGCTACGACGAGCTACGGCGGCGATATGATGAGCTACCGGAGCCCCCGCGACCCGCGGTGATTCATGGCGATGCCTGGCAGGGCAACCTGGTCGTGCCACCCACGGGCATTCCTACGGTGCTGGATCTGGACAAGGTGTCGCTTGGCCGACCGGAATGGGATCTCATTCAACTCGCCGTCGATTACGCGGACTTCGCACGAGTCTCCGAAGCCGATTACCTGTCTTTCGTGCACGCCTATGGCGGCTACGACGTCACGACATGGCCGACCTTCCGACTCTTCGCCGACATCCAGGAACTTCGGTGGGCGGGCTTTGCCATAGGGCAAGCCGGAGCTAGCAGGTCAGCTGCACAACAGGCCGAGCATCGGATCGCGTGCCTGCGCGGAAAGGTAACGCGGCCATGGCGGTGGGAGGCGCTATAACCGGAGCCGATAGAGCTGGAAATCCAGATTGGCCCTTATTTGCACTCAAGCTGGGTTCACGAAACGCGCCCCAGGTCCGGGTGTGCGGCGAATCGCCGAGGGCGGCAAATGGGTATGGCCGCCGGCGCATTCGAGGACGATTCGGACCGGCTCCTGGCATACTTCGCCGCCTTCGGTCTGGTGGCGGACCACCACCGACGGGCCCTGCGGATCTGCCAGATATTTGTCGCCCCATTCGAGTAGGGCGATCAAGGTCGGTCGCAGATCCATACCGCGCTGGGTGAGGCGGTACTCGTAGCGCTGGCGGGCCCCCTTTTCGCGATAGGGGATCTTCTCCAGCACATCCGCTTCGACGAGGCTGTCGAGGCGGGCCGAGAGCAGATTGCTGGCGATACCCAAACGGTCGCGGAACTCGCTGAACCGTCGAGCGCCGTCGAGCGCCTCCCGCACGATCAGTAGCGACCATCGTTCGCCGATCACCGACAGCGCACGTGCCACTGAGCAGTTGACGGGGTCGATGCGCGGTGGGGACGTCATACGACCACGATACCGCCTGAGTTGACATTTTATATCCAGGGTCATACGGTGCCGCCATCTGAGTTTCATAACTAAATCCAGGAGGCCGGCATGCCCATGCTCGATGTCTACATCCCCGAGGGAACCCTCACCCCCGAGCGCGAAGCAGCGCTGCTCAACCGAATCACCGAGATCCTCATCCGCCACGAGGGTTTCGACCCGTCGGATCCGATCACACGCTCCGTGTCGTGGGCCTTTCTGCACCGGCCCGCCGCCGTGTTCGTCGGCGGCGCGCCCGCGAAAGCTCCGCGGTACAAAGTGGTGCCGTCCGTGCCGGAGGGACAGCTCGACGCCATCCAACGGGCCGGTGTCGTCCGGGAGATCACCGAGGCCGTCCTCGACGCCGAAAACGGCGCGTGGCCGCGTGACCCCAGCCGCGTCTGGGTCTTCCCCACCGAGATTCCCGAAGGACACTGGGGCGGTTCCGGCCAGATCAAAACCTTGAAAGACATCCTGACCAGGTTGACCCACGGCGACCTCGACCAAGCCTCCGCACTGGCCGCCAAACGAATCACGGCCAGCCGACTCGAACGCGATCGCACTCCGCGATGACGACGAGTGGCACACCAGCGAGAGCGCTACTCGGCATTTGCCACAGCCATGTGCCACTCCTGGAGGCTGGCGGCTTGTGCCGACGCCTCGACTCCTGAACGACGTTCGAAGGCGTCCCGCGCAGCGGGAGGCGTGAACGCCGAGGCAAGCAGCCACCTCGTTCCCGACGGCGGGAACATCAGCGCGCGTCGCTTATGCTTCGGCTCGGGTCGGCCTGGCGCGTGGCGGTTCGCCGATGCGCGACGTCCCGTTCAGCAGCCGAAGACGGCCGGGCCGTCTGATATCGACCCAGGGGGTTGCGTGGCCGAATCACTGTCGGTCGACCCGGCCCAGCTGCGCGAATCGGCGGCGGAGTTAGGGCAGGCGGCCGAAGACGCCGAACGGGTGGCGAACGAACTGAAGGCGGCACTCGCCGACGAGGGTGAGTTCTGGGGTGACGACGAAGCCGGCGAGACGTTCGCACACACCTACAAACCCGGTGCCGACCGTACGCTGGAGGGGTTCGACGACCTCGTCGCGGACATTCGGGCGATGAGTTCCGCGATGAAGCATGCGGCCGATGCGTTCGAGGACGGGGACCACTACGGGCGGCAGAACATCCGAAACTCGGCCGACGATGGCATCCCGTACCCGAACGCACCGAGCCGGAACCGGCCGGCAGAACCCATTCCGCAGGCGACGACCAGCGAACCCCTGAGCCACACAAACGATTCCGCACGGCCGCCGGGCACGCCCGATCGCCCGGCGAACGGAGAATCCGCCCGTCCGCAGCCGGACGCCCCGACCGACCGCGGCAGTATCGATACACAGCAACCCCTCGCATCCGGCCAGCAGTCCGCAGCATCCGGCCAGCAGTCCGCAGCGTCCGGACAGCAGCCCACGGAGTCGGGCCAGCAACCTCCGGAATCCGGACAGCAGGACGATTCGACGAGCAGTTCCCCAGAAACCGAATCACCCGAGGACGAATCCGGCGACCATCCCCCGGCAGCCGAGACCGGATCGCCGACGACGCCCGGTATCGGCACAGAGCGACAGGGAGCGCAGGCGAATACACCCACGGGGAAGCAGACGGGTCCACAGCCGACGCCGAGCGGCCCCAACGACTCTGGCAAGCCGTCGGCGAATACACCGTGGACGCGGAGCGGGCCGGGCACCCCTTGGGCAAAGGCTCCGAGCCCCTCTGGCGCGCCCGCGAACGAAACCCCGCCTCGGGTATCTCCTCCACGCACCCCGGACCGCCCGCCCGCGGGCAAGAAGCCGGAGCCGGCTCCGAAACGTCGCGAGCAGAAGCAGGCCCCGAAGTCCGCGGGCGTGCGTGCACGCCGAGCGACAGATGCCGAGGCCATGCGGATCGCGCGGGAGATGGCCGCTCGGCACAACATCGAGATCGTCGGATTCGACGCGGCGGGTATCGCCGCGGCGACGGTCCAGGACATCGCCGATGCGGTCGACACCGTCCTCCCGCGGATGCCGGCCGCACTGCGCGGAATCGAGATCCGGGATGCGACGGGATCGCTATCCGCCGTCGAGAATCGCAGTACGGCAAAGCCATCGGGAGAGGTGGCGCCGTGGATCGTGCTGGCTCACACTGCGGTGATCGATCCTCGGATGTTGGCGGGCCGTTCCCGGGCGACGACCCGATCCGGTCCTGCACGGCGACCGATGTATGCCGCGATCCTGCGGGAACTCGGCGCCGCGATCGACCTCACCGGCGGGTTCCGGGCACACAAGGAGGCGCAACGGGCGCTCATCACCGAATACATGCGGATCAACGACCCCCGAGGCGAGACGCTGAGCCGCGTGGTCGCCGGCTACAAGCGATGGCGGGCGCAGCTCGGCGACAACTGTTTCGAACAGGGCCTGTTCCTTCCGGGCAGGGCGCTGGCCGAGGGATTCGCCGCGGTCGAATCGAGTGAGGACGAGGCCAACGGCCCGCAGAAGGTGCTGGGTCGGCTGCTGGTGACGATGTCGCGTGCGACCTTGCCGGGCCGGTGACGGGACCCGTTGCCGCCCGAGCGGACGGCGTCTGGTTCTTCATCCTTCCCACCAGCGGTGAAGTTGCCACGCCCCTCTCGGTCATCATTATGGGCACGTTCGGAGGTCCGCGGTCGGCACTGTCCGCTGAGATTTCGAGTCGGAAGGTTGTGGCATGGATCGATGGGAGCGCGAAGGCCTCCGCTCGGCCAACAACGGCATGCGCAACCAGCTCGAACATCTCCTCGACTCCTTCGAACGTCAGCAGGGCAGACTCGCCGATGTGTTCCGAGAACTGGAAAACGCTCGCACGCGGGCGAGTTCTCCCGACCAATCGGTAGAGGTGACCGTGGACGCCGCAGGCGTGCTGACGGACCTGCGCCTCACGGCCGCGGCAATGCGCCAGACCCCGGAGCAGTTGAGCGGGGCGATCGTGGACGCCACTCGGGCTGCGGCGCGCCGAGCGCAGCAGCAGGCCGAGGCTCTCGCCGCACCCGTCGACGACGACCTCGACGACCTGCCCGACCTGCCCGATATCTCCCCGGGTGCCCCCAGCCTCAACGAGATTCGCGCCTTCTTCCGCAGGGACGACGAAGGTTCCCCGAGATAGCACCGGGCCGCGTAGTGCAGACGATGCTGCGTACCTGCCGACAACCGGAGAGGAACTCCCCGCCGGCGCAAGGGCCTGGGATTCGGACGCCGCCGTGCGATGCCGGCAGCAGTAGGGTTCACGGAGCCGCTTGCCGGATACGCATCGGCGAACGCGAGCGCACATGACGCTGCGTTTGCCGCACTGGCTTCCCCCGGCCGTAGTGATGTGTGTCGCCGGGCACTTCCCGCTGGGCGACGAGGACGCGGAACGACGCGCCGCCGATGCCTGGTCGGACAAGGCCGAATGGTGTCGTGCGCAGGCCGAATATCACGAAGCCAAGGCAAAGCCGCCCGAGGGCTCACACGGCAAAACCGTCGCCGCGATCGCCGACAAGCACCGGCGCACGGCCGATCGCTTCCGGCAGCAGGCCACCGATTGCGACAGCCTCGCCAGGCAGCTCTACGAGAGCGCCAACGCCACCGAGCTGCAGAAGATGGTCATCATCAGCATGGCCGTGATCCTGGCCATCCAGCTGGCTCGGTGCGCCCTGATGTTCGCGGCCGGTGGTCCGATCCAGGCCGCCATAGCACAGATGGCGACCCGAACCGCGGCGCAGCGCGCGTGGATGAGATTCGTGGCATTCCTTTCCGGACGCGGTGCGGAACTGGCCGCGGAACGCGGCTCGATGGTGCTGCTGCGCAACGGAGTCGTGATCGGGGTGGCACTGGGCGGTGGCACCCAAGCCGGCGCCCAGGCGGTTCAGGTTGCCAAGGGCGACCGCGAACAGATGGATTGGAAGTCGGTCGGCGTGGCAACGGCGGCCGGCGCTGTCGGTGGCCTTTTCGGCATGCTGTTCGGACTCTGGGCAGGCCCGAAGGTCGCCACCATCGGCGCGAACGCCAACAGCACCGCGGGACGGGTGGCCCTGCAGCTCGCCGGCACCACCATGGTCGGCGCCGGAGCCGGAGCCGTCGGCGCTCTCGGCGGCACCGCCGTCTCGCTTGCGCTGTCGGACCAGCCGTTCAGCCGCAAGGCCTTCACCGAGGGCCTGATCCCCGGTATGGGTAGCGGATTCATCGGCGCGGCAGCCTTCACGGCACAGGGGATGCGCGGCCGGGCACCACTTCCCGAGACGACTGCCGGCCCCGCTGCCGCACCGGACGTCACCCCGGCCGAAGCGTCGCCTGGTTCGCTCGTCGACGCACTGCGCTCGCATGGCATCGTCACCGCCGACTTCGATCCGAACAACCCCTCCCCCACCCATCAGCAACAACAGATCGACAATCTCGTGGCGCTGCTGCGCCGAACCGGGGCCACCGTGGACGACGCAGCTCGTCCCCCACTCCCCTTGAACAATGCCGACTGGCAGCCCGCGAATCGGTCGAATGCGTTGCCCGACAACCTCAACCCGGTCAAGTCGGTCAAGCCGCCCTCCGACGCCGTTGCCACACCGGCGGAGCCGGTCCCCGCAACCCCCGCGGCCCCCGCAGGGACAACGCCGAAGGCTGACGTAAGCCATCAACCTCCCGACGTGTCGGCGCCGAAAGAGTACAAGCCGCGCCCGGAGCAGCCCTTCTCCGTGCCGAACAACAGCATGGACTGGGAAGCACCCGCAGGCATGCCCGGCGCCCTGATCGACAACATCAATCCCGTCAAGACCGTCACCTTCCCCGCGGCCGCCATCGCGTCCACCGTCAACCCGGTCGGCGTGCCGAGCATCGGGACGGATCAGACGTCGGCGGAGGCACTCGGGACACGGAATGCGTCTGCCGCCCAATCAGATTCCGAGCTCGGCGGCGCCGCAAAGACTCCTGCCGCACAAGCAGATTCCGAGGTCGATGGCACCGCAAAGGCTCCTGCCGACGGGGAACTGCCTCCAGGACCGCACGACTCGGATAACAGCACCGCCGGGAACGCGGGCACCGCACGGCAGACCACCGAACATGATCACCCTGTAGCCGGTCCCGACCCCTCGGTGCGGCCACACCCCATGGATACCGGCGAAGGCAGTGCTCGACCCGCCGATGCCGCGCCCGGCCGCTCGGTGCGGCCACACCCCGCGGATACCGGCGAAGGCAGTGCTCGACCCGCCGATGCCGCGCGCGGGTCGGCTCACGGCGACCAGGGCGGCTCCGAGACCACCTCGCCAGCGCCGCATTCCACTCCGGAGCACGCCGCGGTGCCGGACAACGGCGCCGCCTCGGCCCGACCACACCCAGGCGGCCGGGACACGGCGGGCGAGGGGTCGGCCGGACGAGGCCGCGCCGTCACGGATGCCCGCGGCGCCGATCCGGCGGCCGAGCGAGGCCGCGCCGTCGCGGACGCCCGCAGCGACGATCCGGCGGCCGGGCCGTCGACATCGGTTCGGCAACGAGGTGGCGCGGCGGACGAGGAAGCCGGTCCGCGCCCCGTCACGGCCGACCCGAACGACGCATCGCCGCAACAGAGCCCGACCGTGTCGGCGACCGAGAGTGCGGGGGCACAACGGTTTCCTGACGGCGCCACCGATCCCGAACCGGCCGTGCCCGAGTTGGTACCGGCGGCGGCGCACAAGGAATCGGCCGACGGCCTGTCAACTGACCGCGACCTGTCCCCGAGTATGACGATCACCACCGACCCGCCGCCCGCTCCACCACGCGGTGATTCCGGTCCGCGCTCCCCCGGCGGAGACAGGTTCGTGGACCCGGCCGGACAGCAGCGGCAGACCGTGCAGCCGTCGGGCGGCCCGGCGCGACCGGCCTCAGGTGTCCAGCCCGGCACACCCGCTGCCGGTGGTTCGCCCGCTGCTGCCGGAGGCAATCGACCGCCACGTGTATCAGCCCCGAAGAATGCCGCCGCGGAGCGCCCTCCGGTCGTCGAACCGGTCGAAGGAGCGCGTGGGCAGGCGAATGCACCGGAGCACGCACGCGCGGCCGACGACAGCGCGAATGGGCAACAGGCCAAGGGCGATCCCGATGTAGTCGACGAGACGGGACCATCGCAACCGAAGCCCGGTGAGTCCGATACCAGCGCAGACGATGCCCCCGGCGGTCGTGCGGGCGACGATGGCGCGAGTGAGCAGCAAGCGAAGACGAAATCCGATACCCCCGACGACGCGGAAGCGCCACCACCCGAGTCCGAACACGCGCGCGCACAGAATGATTCGGATGGGCCACATACCGCACGCGATGAAGACCCCGGCGCGGACGGGCGTGCGAGGGCGAGAGCCGAAGTAGAGCAGCGTATTGCGGCCGAGCGGCAGCAGAACGAGCTGGTGCGCGAACACCACCGGCAGCGTGTCGAAGCGGCGGCCGAGCGCGAACGGGCCGCCCATGCCGAGCTGCAGCGGCAGGAGAAGGCCGTACGGGTGGCGGAGGAGCATGAGCGAGCCACCCGCGTCGGCTTCGGCGACAAGATGCGCGATCTGGTCGGGCGGGGCACGGCGGAGGATCGGGTGGCCGTCGAAGCCGCGCGGGCCGCTCAGGAACAGCTCCGGCAGGCTCGGGCGACGTTGGCCGAGTGCCGCGACGCGTACGAGGCGGCGGTGGCCCAGCACGACGCCGCAGCCCAGGCCAGAGCCCGTGACCTGGTCGAAATCTCGGACAACGCGGGCGTTTCGCTGATGAACGACTACGAGGCCGGGGTGCTCACCGATCGCGACGCCGTGTTCGAGGTGGTTGCCCAGGAGCGGGTACGCACGGCCCTGGATGCCGGTCGCGCGATCGGGGAGTTGCGGGAGCCGGGCAGCACGGCCGACGGTACGAGCCCGTTGGCGAACGCGTCATCGGAGTCGCTGGCCGACACAATGGTGCGGGGATCCAGGGAGGAGCGCGTCGCGGCGATGACGGAATGGATTCGCCGTGGCGACGACCGGCATCGGCTGGTGCGTGAGACGCAGGCCGCGGCGTTCCTGCTGCTCGAGCACGGTCCGGTCGATATGAAGACCGGTGAGGGCAAGACCATCGTCATGGTGATGAAGAAGGTGTCCGACGCCATCGATCACGGCACCGCTCATGCGTGGACCAGCAGTGATCTGCTCGCCGGTGAGCTGGCCGGTGAGTTGCAGGCCTTCGTGGTGCGGCCGGAGTCGGATACCGGGATCGATGTGGTCCGGATGGATCAGGACGGTCCGCTGCCGGATCCGGTACCGGGCCGTAGCCGGATCGTGGTGGGCACGAAGGAGGACTACCTGTTCCGCGCGTTGAAGGTGGCGGATTCGATGATGAACGAGCTCGCGGCCGGTGGCATGTCGCACCAGGAGGTGACGGCACTGCGGGAGTTCCTCAACACGAAACCGTCGATCGATCTGATCAAGGAAAGGCTGGATACCGCGGCATCCGACCACGGCCTGGACCTCCGGTACGACCCGTTCCCGGCGGGCAAGCTCACCGTCGACGAATTCGACACCATCTTCGACGGCAATTCCGAATGCGTACTTTCCCCCGGGGCGGCGGAGGAGGCCACACCCGAGGTGGTCGCCCAACTGCAGGGTATCTGGGATCGGCTGACGACCGCGGAGCGCGAACACGGTTTGACGGCAGCGGATTTCAAGCGGCCGGAGAACACCCGGGGACTGTGGGCCGCGGAAACGACCCCGGCGGCGGTCGCCAAGCTGGAGAAGGTGACGGGTGGACCGGTCACCGACTCGGAGCTGAAGCTGTACGCCGATGCCGCCAACGCCCGCTGGGGGCTGGAGAAGGGCACGCACTACATCACCAGGGCGGACGACGGCGAGGGCGCGAAGATCGGCATCCTCGCTCACGAGACCAACGACAAGGCGATGTGGGACAGGACGAAGTCGACCGAGGTGCGCTGGCAGGACGTCGGTCAGTTCGTCGACCTCAAGGAAGGGCTGCCGGTCCGGGCGAATCAGGAACATTCGCTGCGCATGTCGGATCAGCAGTTGATCGGCAGCAAATTGCTGTTCGATCCGTCCGGTCTGTCAGGGACCATGAAGGGCGTCGAGGGCATCACCTACGACCTGTACGGCGTGGGGCCGGTGCCGGAGCTTCCGACCTTCTATACATCGCAACGGGTCGTGGAACCGCCGAAATTCTACGAGAACACGCAAGCGAAACTCACGCAGCTGGCCCGTGACATCGTGCGGGATGCGCATGTGGTCGACGGGGAGCAGACCGGCCGCGCGCAGTGGGTCGTGTGCATGGACAACGGCGAAATCCGGGGCGACCCGGATGCCGGGCGGATCGGACTGATCGACCTGCTCCGCGCAGCGGCGAAGGAAGAACACGGCGAGGGATTCGAGCTGAAGTTCGAGGTGGTCGACGCGGAATTCTACGGCGAGCACGGCGGTAGCAATGCCGCCGCCGAGGCCCTGGTCAGGCAGAAGATCGAGGAATTCGGGGACAAGGGCACCATCTATATCACCAACAAGGACGGAGGCCGCGGCGCCGACCCCACACCGTCGCAGGAGGTGATCGAGCTCGGCGGCGTCGACGTCAAGGTCAGCGGCGGGCCGTCGTACTCCGAGCGGGTGAACGACCAGGTCGATGGTCGTGGCGCCCGTGGCGGATCCGGCGACGACCGGGAGCACGGTGGCACCCCGGGTTCGGCGGTGCACTATGTCTCCCCCGAGGACTTTCTGGGCCGGGTCACCGACCACGGCGTCACGCAGCAGATCGTCCAGTACACGGAAGCCGTCAAGGCCCACCGGGCCGCCCAGGAACAGCACGAAGCCCTCGGCACCGAGGCCACCCGCAGCGAACTCGACAAGACCGAGACGGCGCTGCGGAACTCCGAGTCCGACCTGTGGAAGCATGCCGTCCCGGCGATGAAGGACGCCGTCGAGCAGAATCAGCTTGCCTCCAAGTACGCGAGCGCCAACCAAGCCAACGCCCCACCCACGGACGCACATGGCACCGCGCCCCAGCAACCCCAGCAACCCCCTCCCCGATCCGCGGGGACCGCGGCTCCGCATGCGACCGGTCCACATGCGACCCCGCACGCCCCTGCCGCCACCCACCACGGCACCCCCGTCCCGACCGCCGCCGGCCTCGCCGCCGGGGCAACGTCCAACCTGGCTTCCGGTAACCCACCGGCCGCACCCGACTTGCGTGACGAGCACGGCGACAGCACCCTCCGCCATCTCCTGGAAGTGCTGGACGCACCCGGCGGGCAGGCGGCCGCACCGTTGCTGCCGGTGGCGCAGGCCGTCCGCGACGCGGCATTCGATCAGGTCGAGTCGCAAGGGATCCCCATCGGCGCCGACGCCGCCGACCACGTGCGCGAGACCGCGCGAAATCTGTTGCACACCAGCCTGAATCAACTCGATCCGGCGCAGCGCCAACTCGTCACCGACGCCGGGACGACGCTGCAGCAAGGACACCGGCTCGAAGACGCGCACACCGCAGCCGTCGCCCAGTTGGTCGCGCGGGTGCCGACCGCGCCGCCCGTCCTGGCGGCCGCTGCGGGTACCACCGTCCCGTTCGACCAGCTGTCTACCGGCGACCGCACCGAGACACTGCAGCGGGCGCAGCAGGGCGACCGGTCCGCCGCGCAGGCCTTGGACCGCCATTTCGGCCCCACCACCGCCCAGGCCATGTGTGCCGTACTCAGCGGGGATGCGGAGCACGGCACCCCACCCACGCGGATCCAGCTCCTGGCGCACGCCGTCGCCCGGGCCACGCTCGGCGACGCCGAAGCCGGTGGCTGGCAGGTCCCCCCTGGCGTCGACATCGGCGACTGGCTGCTCGGCCGAGCGCGAGACACGTGGCTCGACAACCTCAATCACCTGAATCCCGCCGTACGCCGACTGGTCAACGAAGCGCTCGATCCCAGATCCCGCGGCGACGATCTCACCGACGCTCAGGTCGCCCTGTTCGGGTGGGTCGCGCAGGAGATCGCAGGAGGGGCGGCCGATTCGACGGCCCGGCAACGGAAACCCTCGGCCGAGAACCGCGACCGCGCGAACTCCGCGAGGACGGCCGAGGCCGATCGAAAAACCAAGCAGGCCATCGCCCGGCAGTTGTTCGAGACGTTCGGCATCGAGGTGCTCGGACTGGACAAGCCGGGGATCCCCGTCGACACGGCTCTGTCGATCAGGAATGCGATAGTCGACGGTTTCGCGGCAGGGCAGGAGATCGAGCTCGACGTCGTACTGGTCGCCCCGATGGCCGGCAATACCGGTGCCTGTATCTGGACTCCCGAAGGCATCGGAAAGGACGCCCCGACCTTCATGGTCCTGAACGAGAACCTCTTCGGTGATCCGGAGAGATTCCGGAACGCCATGCGGAAGGCGGTGCAGGCAGGCCACCTGATGGCCCCGACCGGCGATCCCGCGTACGACGCCGTCAGTCACGAGATGGGCCATCTGCAGGATCGAGCCGCGCGCAAGGGGCTCTACGACGAAAAGCCGATTGCCCATCTACGAGACGGAGCCGTCCAAGGGAAGGACTACCAAGACTCCAAAGAGGCACGAGCATTCGGATTCCTGTACACGCATTACGCCGATTTCAAAAAGGCCGGCATGCTGCCACCGGACCTCGATTTCGACGACTGGCTGGGGCAGCTCGATTCGTACAGCAGCAGCAGGAAGAAGCTGAAGGAGGCGGAGGAATACAACCGAATGCTTGCGGCCGAAGAGTCGCAGGGGACGGAAATGGGCACTTACGAGCCCAAAATGGGTGACCTCGCAGTATTCAATCCGGCAGAAGCACTGGCCGAGGCGAACAATGCGTTCGGCAGGACCGCACCGGCCGATCGCACACATCCCGCCTACGTCCTGCAAGCCCTGCTTCGAGACATTCCGTATTTCCAGGTGTTGCGGGAAGCCGAACAGCGCAATGCCTTGGTGCAGGCGGACTATCGCGGCCCGGTCCCGGCTGCGTCCGAGTCCGGGACGAGCATCGCATCGAAAGGCCCATCCGCCTCCCTGGCGGCGAGATGGCGCGCTATGTCCTCCGCCGCCCGCGCCGACTACGCGGAACAGCAAGTCGCATACTTGAACCCCGACACCGGTTTCGTGCTCGACGAGTTGGCCCGGCTCCAGGCCGAGCACCGCGCCACGGTCGCATCGACCCCGGATCGCACCGCGCAGACGTCCGAACCGCGAGCAGCCCAGGACAATTCCTCACGTGCGGTGCCCGGACGACCTGGCGACAGGTCCGCGTTCCCACCGGAGTTCTGGCAGCAGCTCGATGAGTCCCCCGCGCGGGCGGCCGCCCCGGCCCCGATCCACCTCGGTGATCCCGACGATGCGCAGCCGGACCCGACGCCACCCGTCCCGGACTCGCCCCGCTCGGTCCAGGCGTCGAGGCGTGCTGCTTTCGACAGCTTCCGGCGCCAGATCTTGGCGATCTACGTCGCAGGCCCGTCGATCGAACGGAGCGATGCGGTAGCCCGCGCCCTCGCCGATGCCGACCCCGAGGATCTGCGGCGCGCTCTCCGCGAGGCCGCGCTCGACCCGAACCAGCACCGGGTACTCCGCCAGTTCTGGCCGGGCCAGTCGGACCGGACGGCCGCAGCGGTGCTACCGGCTCCCGGCGAGGACATGGACCCTCTGCTGTGGGCTCCGGTTCACAGATTCGCCTCGGCGGTCGCTCGCGTCCGGGCATCCGGCGAATCTCCCGCAGGGGTGGTTCCGGAATCGGATCGGACCGAATCCGACGCTCCGATCCCCGGCAGAGGCGGGCTGACCCCCCGGGAGCTCGAGGTGCTGCGCCTCAGTGCACGCGGCCTGTCGTACCCCGAAATCGGCTCTCGGATGGGTATCTCGCACAAAACCGTCCAGAGTTACGCCCGGCATGCGTGTGCCAAACTCCGCTGCCCGAGTGTGATTCCCGCGGTCCTCGCGGCAGATCGGGAGGGATGGCTGGACGAACCATCCGGCCCGCACATCGGCGTCGAATTCTCGACGGACGAGGTCGCCATCCTCCAGCTGGCGGCGAACGGCCTGGACAACCGTGATATCGCCGCCGAGCTGGGGATGACGCGGTATCGAGTGCGGACGTTCATGGCCGCGTTGCCCGGCCGTTTGGGTGTCGAGGGCAGGCTGCCCGGTCTGCTGGCGGCACAGCGGCAGGGGGCGTTCCAGCCTGGCGATCCCCAGTCTGCGACAACACAAAAGCACGTCGATCTGTCTCCCCGCGAACGCGAGGCTCTCGACCTGGTCGCGGCCGGTCTCACGGATCAGGCGATAGGTGACCGGCTGGGAGTCACGGCATCGGCGGCGCGGGGCTATCGGATCCAGCTACAGGCCAAGCTGGGCACCTCGGACCACGAGGAACTAGCGGCCCTGGCGCCCAGCCTGGAGTCGTCGGCCGCGACAGCACGGACTGTCGAGCTGACCGAATCCGAGGCGCTGCTCCTGCACCTGGTCACGAAGGGCGTGCCACACGAGACCCTCGCGACAGCGCTCGGCTTGCCGAACAGTGGGTTGGATCCCGCACTGGCACAGCTGGCCGACAAGATCGGCACGCGCGGCACGATTCGGGTGTCGGCGCAGCGGCAGGAACCGACATCGCAACTCGAGACACTCGCCGAGTCGCTGCCGGACGCGAGCGGTGATCCGACAACGGTGTCCTGGGCCACGGTGCGCGCCTTCCGATCTCGGATCGCCACCCACCCCTCCGAATTGACCGGGCGTGAACCCGAGGTGCTGCGACTGGCCGCACAAGGCTTGTCACTCAAAGCGATCGCTCGCACGTTGGGCGGATCACACGCCACCGTGATCAATGAACTCGACAGCATCGCGGTGAAACTCGGAACCCCCGATCGTGCCGTGCTACTCACCGCGGCGCAGCGGGCATGGTCGGCCGACCACCCGGAACCGATCCCGGAACCGTCGGCCGATGTCAGTCTGACACCGCAGGAAACCGAGGTCCTGCGCCTGGTAGCGCGGAAGTTCTCGAACCCGGATATTTCGGCACAGCTGAATATTTCGGTGCCGTTGGTGAAGTACGTCCGGCGCGGCCTACGTGCAAAACTCGGTATCAACGACACCGCCGGGCTGATCGCCTGGGCACTGCACCGCGGTATCGCCGTCGACGATCCCGCGGACGCCCCGGACCCGGAGTTGCAGGCGCGCGTCACGGACGCGCTGCGGCGGGCAACGGAGACGGATACCGACAACGACCGAGACGAGTCGGCACCCGACTCCCAGGAGGCCTCGCCCGTCCCCGCCGACATCGACGGATCCGGCGAAGCGCGATCGGCCCAGTCCGCCGAAGCGGCCTCGGACCCGGCCCGGACCGCGCTGGCCGAGCAGCTAGGGCTGCCACCCGGTGCGGTGACGCGAGGAGCCGTACGTCTGGCCCTCGCCCTCGTCGCGGAACAGACACAGGCCATGCCTACCGCCGTGACCGTCGACGCTCAGGCGCTGAGTCGATGGATCCGGTCCCAGCTCGAACTGCATGCGGATCAGGAAGCGGCCACTCACGAGGGGGCGCTCGCCGAGCTGGAGCGGCGCGACGGTGAAGAATCCGGTCTCCGGGATGCGGCCGATCCTGAGGCCGATCCGCTGGACCAGAGTGGTTTCGACAACCGGCGCCGGGCACTCGACCAAGAGTTGCGGGCACTGCTGGGGTTGCAAGACCTGAGCCCGCCCAATCCGATGACCATAGGCGAGGTACTGGCCGAGCTGTACTGGATTGCGACTCTGACGGACTCGCCGGAGCTGGAACACCTTGTCGCCGCGAGTGAGACCTTCCTGTGTGCCTCTCTCGAACCGCTGGCGGCGGTCCCGCTGGACACGGTCCAGATCCACACGCTGCGCAACCAGCTGGCGCGGCAGGTGGGCGTCGACGACGACGAACTGACCCGCGCGCACGCCGAAACACTGGCCGACGACGAGAACGTCGCGCCACGGACGCGCCGTCTGGCGGAGCGCTACCTCTCCCTGCGCCCGGGCCGAACCGAGGAGAAACCGACACGAGCCGATATCGCCCAGCTCGCGGGTGTGGGCGAGTCGTACGTCAGCAGTGTTTTCAACGGACGGTTCGGCGCGAAGAAGCCGTGGCACGGCGAGACTACGCAACGCGTCCTGGCTGCGGCTCACCAGTTGGGCGTACCGCCGGACCGCGCGGACATCGCGGCCCTCACCGATCCGAACTTCGTGACGCGTCGGGTTCGTCCGGCGCGTTGGGTCGGTGACGAGTTCGTTCCGGCGCGGATCAAGCCGCAGCCATCTCGCGAGAGGTTGACCGAAGCAGCGGGCGCGGCCAAGGCCACGGTCCGTGATGTGGTGAAAGGCTCGGGCACGCACGATGACATGCGGCTGGTGCGCAGTGCGGCCGACGAGATCGGGTTCTGGTATCACCCGGACGGGCCGATGGGGACGGTCGACGCGATCACACTGTCGGAGGGCGAATTCCACGTTCTGCGCCTGATCGCCGACGGCATCGCCGAGGATTCCCTCGCCGCCCTGCTCGGGATGACGCCGGACCAGTCGAACCGGCTGCTCGTCCGACTGGCCGAGCGGGTGGGATTCGAGGCGCCCGTCCGTATGCCCACGGAAGCACAATCGAGCGGTTTGCCCGACGGCGCCATGCCGTCGTCCCCGAAGCAGACCGGTCTGTCACCTCAGCAGGTCCAGACTCTGCGACTGGTGGTGGCGGACTTGCCGTATACCCCCATCACGGGCACGGTCCCCGCGGACACCGTTCGGGCGTTCCGTTCCGCCCTCGCGGAGCGGCACCCCACCGCACTCACCGGCAGGGAAAGGGAAGTACTCGCGCTACTCGCCGATGGCCTGACTTCCGGACAGATCGCGGCCGGGCTGGGATTGTCCCGCAACACGGTGAACGGGTACATCGCGCGCGCGGAAATCAAGCTGCATACCGACGGCCTGCGTCCCACCGTGCAGGCGGCACGACAGCACGGATTCGTCGGAGACGCCGATACCGGTAGCAAGCAGGCGATTGCGGCGCAACTGTTCACAATCTTCGGCATCGAGGTACTGGGGCTGGACAAGCCCGGAATCTCGGTCGAGACGGCGCTGTCGGTCCGGAACGCGGTGGTCGACGCGTTTGCCGAGGATCCCACTATTCGGCCCGCGGCGATCGTCGTCACGTCCATGTCGGACCGAGCCATCGCCGCCGCGGATTGGATGCTCGGCGAGCAGGAGTTCGTCCTGTTCCTCAATGAATACTATTTCACCGACGCGGAATACTTCACCGCTGCGATGGAGGCGAGTTTCCGGCGCGGCACGAAGACAGCGCCGACCGGTGACCCGGTATACGACCGTCTCCGGCACGAGCTGGCGCACCTGCGCGACCCAGCCGAATTGCTGTCGCAGCACGCTCCACCGCTCAGCGCGCCTCGTTACGCCCGGCTTGCGGAGTTGCGAGCCGCAGGCGAACTTCCCCCGGACGCCCGCTTCGATCGGCGGCAAGACTACCGAGACCTGCTTGCTCCCAGGGTGTTCGGCTATCTCCGTGACTACTTCGTAGGATTGCGCGCCAAGGGCGACCTGCCTTCGGATGCGAGGTTCGATGAATGGCTGAAACTACTCAATAGTGACAGCCGCGAGAAAAAGCAGGAACCCGCGGAGAAACCGGGAGAGCCCAGGGTCGCATTTCACCCCGAGGACGAAGTCGACCCGGATTGGGATTGGTGGGGCGCGGAGGCCGTACTCGATCCGGCGGAGGCGCTGGCCGAGGCGAACAATTCGTTCGGCCGCAGCGCGCCCGCGGATCCCACGCATCCGGTGTACGCCCTGCGGGGATTGCTGAACGGCCTCACCGTGACGCAGGCGCTGGAAGCCGATGGGCCCGCGGATGCCACGTCCCGGCCGTACCAGCGTGGTTCTGTCCCGGCCCCTTCCGGATTCGTCGCAAGCATCGCGCCGAACGGTCTGGTCGCCACGCTGGCACAGAAGTGGCGCGGGATGAGCGACGAAGCCCGAGCGACCTACCGGGAGCAGCTCGAGGCGGAGCTGAGATACGTCGCCGCAGACGGCTCGGCACACTTCGTTCTCGACGGGTTGACCGCACTGGTCGACCAGCAGCAGGCCAGAATGCCACGCGCCGAGAGCAATAACGAAGACGACCCTCCGTACCTCCCCGACGGCAACCGTGGAACCGCGAGATACTCCAAGGTCGATCCTTCGCACGACCGTGAGACGACATCCGGCACCCGGAGCGATGCTGTCGCGATCGACCTCGGCGACTCCGCCGCACCCGACTCGGAATCGGTGGAAGAGGTCGCCACGGCCCTGCGGAACAGCCTGCCCGGCGCGGTCAAGCAGGTCCTCGACCAGATCGATGTCGAGCTGCGCTCCATGACCGATGCCGAGCGCCGCGACGCCGCCACCCGGGCCGACCTCACCCGTCTTCCCGGCTGGGTGGTCGACCGCCTCGCCCATGAAGCCAAGGCTCAGGAGCTCGCCCGCGACGCGACCACCCCCGAGCAGCGCGCCGAATGGCAAAACCGGGCAGAACGATTCGACCACGAACTCGCTCACATCCTCGGCTTGCCCCAGCCGGGAACCGGATGGACCGACCGCATCAGCAGTGACCCGCTGCACCACCTCCGCGCACTCACGCGCCGCCCGGACGCCCCCGCCGAACTCCGTCACCTCGTCGACACCGCCACCCGACGCCTGAATCTCGAGGATGTCGCCGCGGCCGTCGAACCGCTGCACCGGGCGCTGGCCGACTGGCCCATCGCCGAACACACCGACCGGGCCGCCGCCATCGCCTGGGAACTCGCGTCGCAAGCCCGCGCCGACGGCGGCGGGACACCCGAAATCTCCGCTGCCATCCACGGACAACCAGGCCAACGCTGGATCGAGATCCACGTCAGCGACGACAGCCGCACCCTGCCGGCGCGCGAGAGCGGCGACCGCCCCGGGTGGCGCGCCGTCGATCTCCTCGACACGCACACGGAAACCTGGGGGTGGGTGCTCCCCCGCAACAGCGGAAGACAAATCTGGTTCAAGCTTTTCGAAACCGCCGACACCGGCGACCCCTCGCAACCACCCCACGAACTCATCCTCGACCTGCCCATACCGCAGGACTCCTTGCAACAGGGCCCGGGCCTCGCGCGGCGAGCAGTACGACAGCGCTTGCGGCAGGCCGGCCACCCTGATCCCTACGACCTGACCGTCCTCGTATCCGACCTCGTCCAAAACGTCTACCGCTACGCCGACCAAGGCGACGCCCGGGTACGAATCCGGCTCGACGGAAACACAATTCGCATCGGGATCACCGACACCAGCCGTGGCCTACCCGCACGACAAGAGGCAACCACCCAGGGCACCGTCAGCGCCGCCGCCTTCACCGATGACCAAGCCGCCGAATGGGCCGAAACCGGGATCGTCGCCGATACCCACGGTTTCTTCCTCGGCATGCTCGAAGCAATGGCCTCGGCCTGGGGCGTGACCCTGGAACGCGCCGGTGGCAAAACCATCTGGTTCGAAGTGCCGATGCCGCCACCTGTGGCACCCGACACCACCACCGATCAACCACCGAACACACCCGCATCCCATTCGGACACCCCCGAATCGATCGGGATCGACCTCAGCGCCGGCGACCTGACCGGACTCGGCCTGGCCCCTTCGACCACCAGCTCGGACCCCGATCCCACCGACGCGAACGATGGGACGCGGAACCGGTCGACTCCACTCACGGACACCGACGGCCGGCGCCCACCCACGCCCGGCAACCGAATCGACCCTGTCGCACTCGCCCTCGACCCGGACGAACCGGAAACGCCCGAGTCGACGGCTTCTACCCACCGAGCACCGACCGACCCGAACGAACACGACCCCGCCCCGCTGCCCACAACCCGGGAACTGGTCACGGATCCGGGAAAACTGAAGACGTTGCGGCAGGAAGTCGACGCACTGCGGCGGCAACTGCTCGAGCTCAGCAACGGGCGCGCGGATCTGTCGAGCGCAGCAGCGGTGGACAGGTTGCTCGGGGCGCTGCTGCAACTGGAGCGAGAAGACAAGCTGAACCCCCGCCAGGCTCGCGCACTCCCGCTGGTCGAGGAGTATCGCGAGAAGTCCGGTCTCCTCGACGACGCCGAACGAGTCCGCGGCCAACACCGGGAACACAAAGCCAATGCGGCTCGCCGGACGGATCGGCCGGAAGGCGCCAGGCCATCCACCTCCCACGGACCCGACCCCGTCGCTATCGACCTCGACCCCGACGAAAACGTACCCGCGGACCGGCAGCCCGACAACGCGGAATCCCGTGACACCGAACAGCTGCGGACGCTGCGTGCCGCAGTCGCCGCGAGACTAGCAGGCACGGCGGAGACTTCGAACGATCCCGTGCTGAATCGCGTACCCGCTCTGATCGATGAACTGATGGCCGCGCGGCACCGGCCGGATGCGCAGGTCCCGGCGGACCGGCTGCGGTTGCTGGAGCAGTTCGCACACCAGTTGTCGGCATGGTTGGCCGGCGCGGACGAAGCCGCCGAGGCGAGCGCCGCCTACGAGCAGGGGCTGCGGGAAGGGACGCCGGCGGTCCTGCGGGCCCGGCAGGACGCCGCGGAGATCCGGCTCGGATCGGCTCTCGCCGCCGTCGCGGAGGTCTGGGCACAGACCCGCCCCCGAACAGACACGCCGATCATGACCCGGCCCCCGGACCACCTCCGGCCAGGAGAGACCGAACGGCTACGCGACGTGGCCGAAACGATCTTCGTGGAGATGGTGGCCGCGGGGGCAGCGGTCGATGCGGTGAGCGCCACCGACCGCCGACAGCTCGACCTGTCCACGCAGCGCTATGACGCGCTGCGAGATATGTCGCAGTGGCTGGAGGAACTGCTGTCCTTCGCGGAGCAATGGGATACGACACGGATAGGCCGGGAGCGCCTCTCGTTCCTTATCGACCACTTCCGCGCTGTCTCAGAGCTGTTGGCGGCGACCGAGATTCGCGACGCTACGGCCACTGCCCTGGCCGGTGCGACCGATCGAGAACGACGACGCGCGCAAGCCGCCGAGAAGTACGGCGTGGCCGACCGCGCGGTGCGCAATATCGCGGCGATGCTGGGCGAACCGCAGCATCGCGCGACGGCCACTCCCCCGGCGGCGCAACCCGGCGCACCCGTCGTCTGGCCCGGTGCGGATGGACAACCCGACTTCATCGCACAGCCCCAGCCCCGGCAACACGATCTCACCGAGCTCGGTTCCGGCGAGTCGGCGGCGCCCGATCGAACCGCCGAGGACCGCGCCGCGCAGCCCGGATCGGAACACCCACGGGGACGCGACGTCGATGAACCCCGCGGCTCCGATGAAACCGCACCGCGGCGCTATGTCGAACAGAACCTGACGGTGGACGATCTGGGTTCGGTTGCGGCAGCGAGCGATCGGGGCCGGCACGCGCACAATGAGGACGCCTTCGCCCTGATCCGAGTCGGTGTCGGTGGCGAAGAGGCCACCGCACTGATCGTGAACGACGGTCTCTCCCGGCCGAAGGGCGGTCATCGCGCCTCCGCGGCCGCCAGGGCAGCCGCCCACGATTTCGTGGTGGCGGCGCTGCGGCGGGCCGACCGCGACGGCCGGATCGATCCGGTGGCCGTAGTCGAGGGTGCCGTGGCCGCCGCCCAGGAGGCGGTACTCGCCTTGCCCCCGGAGTCTCCCGCGGACAACCCGCCCGCCACGACGATCGTGGTCGCGCTGATGGAGTCGGGACGGCTCACCGTCGACTGGGTGGGCGACAGCCGCGCGTACTGGATTCCGCTGGACGGCGGCCCGCCGATACAGCTGACCAGGGACGACTCGAAGGTCCAGGATGTGCTGGACGTCTTCGAGGACACCACTCGTGAAGAAGCCGAACATTCGCCGATCGGCGGCCCGGGTCTCACCCACAACCTGGGCCGGTCTCTGGACGGGCTGAAACCGCGCGAGAAGACCCGAGACATACGCGGCGACGGCGTCGTCCTGGCGCTGACGGACGGTGTGTGGGAACCGATCAGCCCCGACGACCCCGAACCCGTCGCGGCCATCGTCCGGCGGTCGCTCGCCGAGGCCCCGGGTGACCTCGGTGCCGTCACCCGCGCACTGGTACGGGCAGGCATCGAAGCGGGCACGGCCGACGACGTGACCGCCGCAGCGGGATTCCTGTCGGCCGCGAACATCGACACCCCCGCGGATACGGCGGCGGACCACGACGGGCCCGGGACACCGGCCGATCGCGGCGCCGACCCCGTCGCGATCGACCTCGATCCGGACGAAGCCGATCCGATGCCGGTCGGGTCACGACAACCCGAAACCACACCGCCGCGGAACTCGCTGGATCGAACCGCGGCGCATCCGGACCCACAGCACGGCACGACCAAAGAGGCGAACACCGCCGGCAGAGTCGGCACCCCGTGGGACAGCGCACTGCGGCTGCGGCAGGTCCTCGAGCAGCACGTAGCGAGCGGACGACCGGAGCTCGCGACCGCCCTGCTCCGGCAACGGTTCGCTCTCGAGATACCGCGCCTCGCAGATAATTTCGGCCAGCAGGCAGCGCACCACGTCGCCGACGAGGTATGCGCGACCGCGATCGCACGCCTCGGGCAGCTCGGTAAGCGAAATATCGAGTCGTGGTTGAATAGCATTGCGCGAGAAGTTATCTGGAACCATCGCCGTATCGCGGGCCCCTGGCACAGCATTCGGGAGTTCGTTTCCGAATGCGCGCAACTAGAGCAAACCGATCCACTGGTCCGGCTGCTCGCCGAAGCCCGAACCACGGATGTGCGGCGTATCCTGGAGGGGTTGCCGAGCCACCGGCGTGACCGTTTGATCCGCGCCTTCTGGCCCACGGGTCCGGGCACAGCACCTACCGCGCCCGACGGCACCGAATCCGATCGTGATGCGCTCTGGGTCGCAGCGCGCCAATTGGCCACCGCGGTGGCGGCCGCCGCGAACTTCCCTGCCCAGCTACCGGTTCGGGCCGCAACCAGCGCGCCTCGAATCGACCGACCCAGAAACCCCACCGCCACGACGTCCTCGCCTTGGCTCACCAGCAGGGAACTCGAGGTGCTCAACCTGATCTACCACGGTTTGACCTATGCGGAGATCGGGCGCCGGCTGGATGTCGACACGAAGGCGGTCAGGAACTACCAGAGGGGTGCGGCCAAGAAGTTCGGCACCGCCGGCCCCATCCGGACAGTCCTGGCGGCCAAGCGGCAGGGATTCATCCACGACAGGGACCGACCACCGGCCGGTAGCGTCCGACTGTCCCGCGAGCAACGACAACTCCTCCAGTTGATGGCCGACGGCCTCACGGATCAGGCCATCGCCGAGGTGCTGGGTGTGGCCACGCTCACCGTCAAACGCCGCCGAGCCCGGATCGGCGCTGTACTCGGCGAGACGAAGCGAACTCCGATACTGATGAAAGCCGTGCGGCTGGGAGCCTTCGACGAACCTGCGAGCGAAGGGACCACGCCGAGCGCACCCCGCAGACCGGACACCGTCGCCATCGATCTCGGCGATCCCGACGAACCTGACACACCGGCAGAACAATCAGCGCAGGGCACCGCGACGCCCGGCGCCACCCCGTGGGCTCGACCCGCGCAGAGCGAGACACCGCCGGGAACCGCGGCGCTCGATATGAGCGTTTCACGGCCCGGTTCTCTGCTGCATCGAGTCCAGGAGGCGGAGCTGGCCCGGTACCTCTACGGTCGGCCGGAGGTCAAGACCGCGGCGGTGGCGGTGCTGGACCGGCTGGAGACGGTGATCAAGGGCCTGTTCCAGGACGTGCTCGAGGATCTGCCCGCGACGGAGCGGGACGAGCGGATCCGAGCGGTTTTCGACGCGTCCGCGAGGCCGCGGTGGGGCGGCATGGTGCTGCCGTCGGTGCCGATGGACGAGCTGAAGCGCGACGGAAACCTGCGCGAACTGTTGTCGGCCATGCTCAACGCCATGATTCGCAACGCCGAGCTGGGCGCAGCAGGCGCGGGTCTGACGTTGGACCAGGGCATCGCCCGGTACATGAATCAGACGCAGGAGTGGCGACGGAGCAAAGCGCGCGAACTGGGGCTGGACTTCGACGCGCTGGAGGCGGTTCGCGCGGCCGTTCTCGACGACAAGCAGCCCGGAGAACCGGTCACCTGGAAAGACCTCAACCCGGTCGAGTACGTGCGCAGGCACGACGACGTGGCCGATCGGGCCTACGCGGAGTACGAGCGGCGAAATGCGGCATTCCCCGCACGAAATTCGGACGCGCCGCATCTCCTTCCCACTTCCCGGGATGCCGCCGCGCTGGGTATGCCGCTGTCGCTGCGCGAATTCGCCGCACTGCCGGAGCGGAGAGTGCTGCGCATCGGCAAACTCGACCTCGGGGGCAGCGTGGCAATTCCCCGTCTCGACGACGGGCGTGTCGATACCGCCCGATTGGAAGCCCAGCTGCGAGAACACGACGACTCTGTCGCCTATGTCGCGCCCACCTACTTGCTCGACCCGCGCGGACATCGAATCGTCGACGACGAGGGTTGCCGCATCGCATCGATCAGCGTCTACCACCATGAGGGCACTGTCGGTCCCGAGGAAGCCTTCGCCCTCGACCACTCCGAACGGGTCGTTCAGCTCCCGTGGCGACCGGGTTACGTCTACGTCGACCCCGATACCGGCAACGACGACATCCGCAGGCTGGCCGAACGGGAAATTCCCTCGAACGCAGGCATTTCCGGTACCGCCACCCGGATGCTCGCCCGCTTCGACTGGCTGCGCCCGCCCGGCGTCTCCCGGCACGATTTCATTGCGGCGTTGATCGCCTTCATGCTTCCCCACCAGCACACGGTGTACGAGATCGTGCGAGGCTTCGAGATGGCGGGCGAGCGGATGGGCGACGACTCGGAGTCGATGTACCGCACGCTCATCGAACAGTTCGGCCCCGGGCGGCTGCCCGACCGCCCGCCGCATGCCGAGCGGAGTGATACCGAACGGCAGCCGGCCCGGACACCGTGGCAGCCATCCGAATCCCCATCCACTGCTGGGCCCGATCCGGCCGCACTCGAGCCTCGAACAGACGGCTGGACACCCTGGAAGGACAGAGCGTCCCTCGCCGAGGCCGCGCGGAACGCGGGCAGCACTCGGGAAGAGGTCGTGCCACACGCTCCCAGCGCGCGCACCGATTCGTTCGACGAGTGGATCCAGGAGCTTCGGAACCTGGGAATCGACACCGAACAGATGACGTCGGATCTGACGGAAATCTGGGACCACCTGCGCCTCGACCCGAAAGTCCACGCGACGTTCGTGAATAAGATTCAGGAACTCATGGACGAGTCCCCGGATGCGTCGAGGCCCAATTTTCTCCGCTACGGCCCGCCGGACCTGACCGGACGGGAACTCGTGTCCGCCATCGCGAACGAGGTGCGAGGACTCATCGAGACATCGGCGATGGGACACATCCTCGAGCAAGAAATACCTCATAACGTACGCATCGCCTACCAGAATGTGGCCGGGACGCTCGAACTCGCCCGACTCGGGTCGACCCGACAAGAGTTCCGTGTGCTCACGCGACTTGTGGAAGGCAAGGACTACAAAGAAGTCGCGACGGAACTCGAAGTAACGCCGTGGGCGGTGCAGAAGTACGTCAAATCGATCTACGCCAAATTCGGCATCGAGGGGCGCGACGAGCTGGAAGCAGCCATCCGCGCCCGCCACGCCGACAGCACCGCCGCGGCCGCCTCGCGCAATCCCGCGGCGCCGACCGAGACCACCGATCGGACACCGCAAGCCGACACATCAGCGCGCCGCCCTGGGGGCATCGACCCGGTCGCGATCCACCTCGGCGATGACACCGAGTCCGAGCATCCCGCACCCGTGCAGCCGAACACGCACGAGGCCCGGGACGACGCGAACATCCCCGAGCGATGGCGCCGGGAACGTGCCTGGGATCAGGAGCGGATCGCCGCGGTTCGCGCGGGCGACCCCGGCGCTTACGACGAGCTGTACGAGCGGTACTACGGATGGGGTTTCGGCACCGCCATGGAGATTGTCGGCGACCGGTCCGACGCCGAGGACATCGTGGCCGACTGCTTCGCCGACCTGCTCGTGCTGATCCGCCGAGGTGACGGTCCAGACTTCAGTTTCGGCGCCTACCTGCGTACGGCCGTTCGTCACCGGGCGTTTGCCGCCAGGGCTCGCGCCGGCCGGCAGGTCCCCACCGACGATATGGCCGAACTCGATCGAATCCAGCTGGGCGGCGATCGAGCACCGGACATCTCCGAGGAGACCCCCATCGGTCTGGCGTTCGAATCGATGCCCGAAGAATTTCGCACGGTGCTCTGGCTCACCGCGGTCGAAGGCTATTCCGCGGAGGAGGTAGCTGACCACTTGGGGTCTTCGCGGGGGGAAGTGAAGGAGCTGATCGCTCGCGCACGTGCCGAACTGGGCCGGAGGTTCGCGGCGGAAATGCCGCAGCACGGCCCGCTGGTCAGGGCATTGGCCGCGCTCGCGGGCGACCACGAAGGCCTCACCTCGGTGCTCGCCGAGGGCGGCGAAGCGCTGGCGATGGATGACGAACGCCTGGCCACGGATGTGGCCGTGATTCGAACAGCCCAGCATGAGCGGCCCGAAGTGCTCGGCAGCGTAGTTCGACGCCTTCGCCCCGGACCGCGCGAATACTTCGTCCGCTGGTTCATGGGACAGACGGTGGCCGACATCGCGGCCGCCACGGGGCGCAAGAAGGACCTCATCCACAAGCGGCTGCACAACGCGGTTCGCCTCGTGTCGATGGCGTTGTCCCATGCCGACTCTCCCGCTCTGCGGCGCTCGGAACCGCATCCCAGCGGACTCACCGATGAGGAAATGCTGCTGCTGGTCGAGGCGGTCTGGGCGCACGACCGAGATCTGCTGGAACCGGCCACGGCGCTGGTAACCGACGCCGAGCAGGCAGTTTTCGAGCCATATTTCCGGCAGGGTCGGATAACGCCCGAGATCGCCACGGCGCTCGGCTGGAGGCCGAAGCGAGTTCGCCGCATGCTGCACCGCATCGCACGGCACATGACCTCGACGCTCTCGCCGGAGGTCGTGGAGCGGTATCTGAGTGGCGGACCGCTCCGGCGGGCCACCCAGGCCGATGTCGCCCGGGAAACGGGAGTCAACACGATAACCGTGAAACGAATTCTCGCTGGGCATCCGGGGGCCGGACCGGAGACGATCGAGCGAATCCGGGCGGCCGCACACCGCCTCGGTGTGCGACGTGGACGGATCGGGATTGTCGCCGATGGCGACGAACAGACGTCGAATTCGCCGGTTCCCTTGGTACGCACCGATCACGATCGAGTGCCGTACCACCAGCGAGGTAGGGAGCTGCAGCTCGTCCGCGCGACCTCGAAGGGTGAGTTGCGGCACCTGATCCCGTTCCTTTCCGGGGGAGACCAGAACGTCGCAACGCTGCTGCTCCTGGAGGGACTGCCCGTCTCCGTCACGGCGGAACGATTGAGCCGCCCGGCAAGCTCGGTGCGACAACGCCAACATGAGATCGCCGACCTGCTGGCGGCAATGCTGTTGTCGGAGAATTGGGAACTACTGCTGGTCGAGGCGGTCCACGCGCACGATCCGGAGATATTGGCAGCCTGTTTCCCGCGACTCACCCGTCTCCAGCAGCAGTATGCCGACCAGTATTTGGCACAAGGACTTTCGACACATGACATCGCGAACGCCCGGGGCATCCAGCAAACGACCGTCAACAAGCTGCTGCGACGAATTGCCCACATACTGACGGGACAACTCCCGCCCACATTGGTGCGGCGTTATCTGAGGGCGGGCGCGCTTCGTCGAGTAACGCTGGCGGACATCGCCGTCCGGGCCGGAGTGACCGAGGGGACGGCGCGCCGGGTACTTGCCGGCGGACACGCCGATCCGAAGACGGAGCAGCAGATTCGGACGGAGGCCGCTCGGCTCGGATGGGCAAGTAGACGTCCCGGCGTCGTGGTGGATTATCCCGACGAGAAGTCACCGGTCCCGGCGGTCCACGAGGGCACCGCCGACTATCCGCGCCGCGGCAGGGCGTTTCGGATCATCCGCTCCGCACCACCGGCAATGCTGACAAAATGCATCGGTCAACTTCCGCCGGAACTGCAAGCAGGCGGCGCCCTGTTGTACTCCGACGAGCTGACCATCGAGGAGAAGTCGAAGGCACTGGGTTTGTCACCGGCGCGGGTCGCCGCGCTGCGGCAGGCCGCCGCGCCGCGGCTGGCGGCGTTGCTGTCCATCGGCGTGTTGCTGACCGACGGCTCGGCGATGTTCCTGATCGAGGCGATCGCGGCACACTACCCGGATGCGCTGGGGGCGTGCTACTCGCAGCTTTCGCGCACCGAGTGGGAATACGCCGATCTGTATCTGGTGCAGGGCCTCTCGCAATCCGAAGTCGCTGGAGCGACGGGCCGCAGCCAGAGCACCGTCAAGGGCGCGCTGTATCGGATCGCGCACGTGTTGGCCGGGGAACTCTCACCAGAACTGGTGTCGCGGGTGCTGAGCCGAGGCCCGCTCCGGCGAGTGACGCTCGACGATGTAGCCACTCGGGCGCAGGTAAGCAAGGCACAGGCAGATCGCGTGCTCAACGGTCGCGGCGGAGTGAATCCCGAGACGACGAACCGGGTGCGATCGGCCGCCACGGAGCTCGGCTGGACGCAGCAGCGGCGCGGCATCGTGGTCGTGACCGAGACGGGTGCCGAGCCGATCGAACCGGCGAGCGTGACGCCGACGACGCGATCCACTACCTCCGATACGCGGCCGACATCGACCGCTGATCGCGTCGACCCGGTTGCGATCGACCTCGGCGATCCGGACGAGCCGGCGGGCAACGAGGACGTCGGCGGGGACGCGGTATCGCGGTTGAGCCCGGCGGAGGTCGGTGTATGGCTACGCGACGAACTGCGCCGACTGACGCGCAATCCCGACGTCGAGGTCCATGGATTCGACCGGCCCGATCTCGACCCGGAGACTATCCGTGAGATCGCCCGGGCTCTGGTCGACATGGCCACGCAGCATCCGCAGGTCGATATCGGCAGCATCGACATCGACTGGCTCTCGCCGAAGACGGGCGGGGCGGCGATGTCGAAGACCAATCCCATCACCGGTTTCGTCACAACCGAATATATGACATTCAACGTCGACTTGGCCACGAGTCCGAACAAACTCCATCGGTGGATGCAGGACCGAATCGACTCCGGGATGGCGCATCCCAGCATGGCCGTCCGTCCCGCGTATGCGATCGTCGTGCACGAGTTCGGCCACATGCTCGACTACGCGGGACGGACGGACGCTCGATACCGTGCCGACGAGATGCTGTTCGATCATTACAAGGCAAATCGTTTGGGGAAGAATACTTACGCGGCGTACACGGCCTGGCTGCGCCGCAACCTGACCGCCTACAGCTTCGACAAGAACGGCTATTTCAATTCGACCGAGGCGTTGGCCGAGGCCTTCGTCGATGTCGTGCTCAACGGCCGCGACAGGGTCAGCGAGCCGGTGGGGCTGCTCTATGACCTGCTGGTGGACTCCGTCGCCGCACCACGGACGACGGCCGACGGCGGCGAGGCGGACCACTCACCGGCCCCCGAGCCCGAGCAGGAGGTTACGCAGGTCATCGGCCAGATGCGCGACCTGGAGAGTGCGCTCGGGCAACTGGCCGACAGCGCCGGAATGATCGACCTGCCCGTGCTGCTTCGTATTCGCGCGGAATTGCACGCCCTCGTCGACGACCGGCTGGCAGCCCGCCCGGATGCCGCGCGCCGGCACGATCAGACGATTGCCAGGCTGCGGGATTTGACCTCTCGCTCGGACCTCGCCGTGGGCGATATCCGAACGCTCGCCGAGATCGTCCCGATGAAACGCAGCCGAATGGCAGGGTTGTTGCCCGGGGCGAATGATCGGTACGTCCAAGCGCTGCTTGCGGCGGCCCGTTCGCTGCTCGCGGATCTCGACGCAGACCGGCCCTCGCGCGTGGTCGTGGACATGGCTATCAGCGACTTCTTCTACGGCCTCCGTGCCGCGGTCGACGATGTGGTGCGAGAGTTGTACTCCGGCAGTGGCTCCGAGTGGACCGTACAGCGCTTGCTCGACAACAGCCGTTCGATGCTGTCCGCTGCCGAGGCCGCTCGGCAGGCCATCACCGACGCGTGGCGCCGCATCCCTGAGGATCGGCTGCTGCCGCTGTTGTCGGAACTCGCCCGAGGCCGGCTCAGCCGAGATGACGTCATCGATACCGTCATCGCCAGATTCCCCGCGCCGCTGAGTGTGTCGGGCGGCGCCCAGGATGCATTGCGCCGGGCAGAGAATGCGGCGTTGCGTAGCTACACCGAAGCCGCGGTGCGCGGGTACGTGTTCGGGGAGCAAGACGCGCGGACCATTACGGCCTTCGAAGAGGCCGCATCGAGGGTGCGCGCCGCGGTGGGTCTGCCAGAGACCGATCGGGATCTGTCCGCCGAGGTGCGCGACGCCGTGGCGATGCCGCCCGGCTCCCCGAACACCGCACATCCGTCGACGCACACAAGAACGACCCCGGGCAACAGCGCCGAACCCGTCGCGATCGACCTCGGCGACAGCGAGCGCGAACCCGAACCACCGATCGACAACGCCGGACCCGACACGCATCGGTCCGAGACGGGTACGACTGGGGATCCCGGGCGACAGCCAAGGGCGGACGGCGGCGCGACGCCGGGGCGGCCCCCGGAACCGCTCCGACGGCAGCTGGAACAGCTTGTCGCGCAGCGTCGTACCGTCGAGGCCGTCGCGCTGCTCCGGGACACCTTCGCGCACAACGTATTCCCTTGGATTCAGGCGAACCTGCGAACGCCGAGAGTAGCCAGGGAAGTCTTCGACGAGGCGTGTGCGCATGCGGTGGCACAGTTCGGCCGGATCGGGCAGCGCGACGTCGAGGAATGGATTGTCCTCAACGCCAGAAATATCATGGCCCAGCACCGTGAGATCGCCGAAATCTGGCATCACATTCAGGATTTCGTGGTCCTCGGCGCACGATTGCGCGCTTCGGATCCGCTGGCCACGGTGTTGGCCGCGGCGGATACCGTGCAGGTGCGCCGACACATGCGCGCGCTCACCCCGACCCAGCAGCAGGCGCTACGCCGATTCGCGTCGAGGCGTTCGGGTCGCGATGCACAGTTCGAGATGCCCGGTGACCCGGCCACCGAGTCCCTCGCGCTGTGGCATGCGGTCTGCGAACTGGCCGCGGCGGTTGCCGAAGAGGGCGGCGTGCAGGCGTCACTCCCGGACGCACCGAGGCCGCAGCGTGCGAAATCCAGCAACACCCCCGGGCCGACCGCCGCATCCCGGACCGAGCCTGGAAACACTCCCCCCACCTCGGATTCTCGTTCAGAGCCTGCGGACAATGCGGCCGCCTTGCCGGATATCCCCGCCGAAGCGACGGCCGCGGAGTTGGTGGTGGCGCTGGCCCGCAACGCAAACGCCCGGATCCTGCCACCGATCGTTCGGGAGGCACTGAACACCGACCAGCAGGCGCTGCGGGGCTGCATCGAACAACTTGCCCCGTCGCAGCGACGGATTCTCCAGCTTCGCTTCGGACTCGAGATGTCACCCGACCGAACCGCGGATTGGCTGGATCGCAGCCCAGGGGCGGTCCGCACCGCACAGCATGCCACCTTCGCTCGTCTCGCTCGCCTGCTACAGGAGCATGCGGGCAATCAAGCCTCGGCGGTGGTCGAGGAGGCTCGGGAACAAGATTCCGACGCATTCCACCGCTGTCTGGCCGCCCTCGGTGAGAAGCAGCGTGCCGTCGTCAGGGACCGGCTCGTACTCGGGCATGCCGGTCCCGAACTGGCCGAAGCGCACGGAAGGGATCACCGCAATACTTTTTATCGCGGCATCCAACGACTTTCGGCGCTGCTGCTCGGTGATGCGCAAGCGCGTCCCGGGGCGGAAGCCGATCGGGAACTGGTTGAGCAGACCACGCAGGAAGCACTCATCCTCGCTCTCCCCGGACTCACCAACGACACGCACCGACAGACGCTGATATTGCGGTTCGTGCGCAGCCTGCCACGCGCGGAGGCCGCGGAGGCGGCCGGCGTCGGCAGTCGTGCGTTCGAGATGCGGGAGTTCCGCGCGATCCGTGCCGTCGCCGAACTACTGCGCCCAACCACCGACGCACCGGCAACGACCGAGCCGCAGCCACGCCCGGCGGTGCTGTCGGATCGTGAGACCGAGATCCTCCGAATGCTCCTGGCGGACATGTACTTCACCGAGATCGCCGCAGCGCTGGCGATCACTTCGGCAGCCGTCCGCACGCACGCCCAACACATCTACCGCAAGCTCCGGGTAGGCAACCGGGCACAGCTCGCGCAGGCGGCACGGTCCGCCGGAATCGATCTCCCCCACCCCAACGAGCAACCGGAAGCAGCCGAGAGCGACCACCGTCCGGCAACGAGATCCACTACATCGGAGGCGACTCCGCCATCATCCGGCAACCACATCGACCCTGTGGCCATCTACCTCGACGACGGCGATGAGTCCGAGCTGAGGACAGCCTCATCCTCAGGGACGAGCCGATCCACCTACGACACAATGCCACTGCAGGGAATTCCGCTCGAGCCTGCGGACGACATCGAGCTGGTGTGGCCTGAGGTGGATTCGCGCGGCTGGTTCGTGGTGCCCGGAACGGGGCGCGACAAGCAGCCCTTTCACACCAGCAACCCCGGAAATGGCGACCCATTCATCCTGCTTGCCAACGGAAAGTTCGTCACCGTCGATGGGTTGCACGAGGATCTGCTCAGCGCACTCCTCGCGCGAGGCGTATCGCTGGATGAGATCAGCGGCTTCGGATGGTGGCGGGTCAGCGGCCGGGTGAAGGGTCTCGATGCGTTCAGCCAAGTTTTCGAGGAATGGAACGGGGATCCTATGAACCCGGCGCAGATCGTCGACGCCTTGGAGAACAGCGGAGCCGATCTCGGCGTGTGTGAATTCGACGCACAGTTCGGTTCCGAGCACCAGGGCCTGATGTGGCGAGGCGCCGCAGCCGAGATGCCTGTCGGACAGATACTCAGCCACGAAGGCGACGCATACAAGCTGCTGTCCGGCTACTCGTCCGCCGACGACGGCGCGGGTAACCGCGTTGTCTTCTGGAACGACCTCGTCGCCTGGGAAGCGACCGCCGAGGGCCAGTCGTTCACCATCCGGGTCAACGCGGCCCGAAGTGAACCTGCCGAGGGCACGATCACTTTGCGCGCCGACGGTGAGTCTGTCACAGCGCATTACACCGCCGTCCGGCTCGGACCGGATCGAGCGCGAGCAGCGGCCGCGTGGTCGGTCGTGCACGACGAGTTCACCTCCTGGCTCACCGAATCCGGCGCGTCCTGGGCGATGGGCAGCGAAACGGCTCCAACCGAGGATATTCCCGTCGCGGCCACCCGACCCGCGACAGTGGCGGAGTCGGCCCAACGGTCCGAGCGAATCATTCGTGCCGAGCCGGAGGGCCGATACAGCCCGAACGCGGTCTCGGAAGCCGCGTCCTGGCTGGCCGGACAGCTCGACGGCTGGCCCGCGGAACAAGTGAACCTCGCGTGCGCCGAACTCACGGCCATGGTGACCGACGCCGCCGAACACCGCCGCGGCAGGATCCATCTCGTGGTGGAGACAACCGATGACCGGCTGCGCGTGACGCTGCTCGACACGCACGCCGCCTCGATGCCACGGAACGCGCGAGGTGGTATCCCGACTCGCTCCGGTCTCGCTGTCCTCCCCGGACGGGCTGTGGCAGCCGATGATCCGACGCCGATAAGCTCCGGCGTCGAGCTGTTCAAACGCCATGAGCACGGCTGGCACCAAGCCGTATGGTTCGAACTGCGTAAGCCTCACCCGGACCAGGGCCCAGCGCGAGCCGAGGCACCGCGATCGGCGGAAGAGACTCTCGGCCACCGCATCGACCCAGTCGCAATCGACCTGCTCCCCGAGCCCCAGCCGGATGACCCGGCGGGTGACGGGCATCGAGCCGACGCGGATGCACTGCGAGCGAGGCTGGAGTGGTTCCGACGGAATGCTGCCGAAGGCGATGTGGCCCTCACGCGCATCCGGAACGGCATGGGCCGGGTGCATCTGGCACATGACCCGACGGGAAATCGGGCGGACGAGATCATCGACGCGTTCCGGGAATACACCAAATTCGCCGGGCCCAACATGCCACTACGCGCCATGGGCCGAAACCTGACGCCGCATCAGCGAATCGAACTGGCACGACGGGAGGTGACTCGGGAGGAGGTGCTCGCGGCGGGAGTCGGCCTCGGCTGGCCGGAAGCTCGGTTCCGGGAGGAAGCCGGCATCATCACCGCCCAGATCAACCGGATGGACTGGGCATTCCGGAACGCCCTTCCATCCACCGGACCGGTCACAATGATCCGAAAGCTGGACGATCTCGTGCGGGCCTTCGGTCGCACCGACAACTTGCTCGGTTACCGATCGATCAACTCCGGTTACACGTCGCTTTCACTGTCGGATGACGTGTTCGCGGATCACGATGTCGAGGTCATCGTCTACGCGGATACCGGATCGGCGCTGATCGCCGTGGAGTCGGTTTCGGCAATGGACACCGCGGGCGAGGGTGAGTACCGCGAACGAGAAATCATCGCCCCGCGTGGATCGACTCTCGTATTGCTCACCGAGCCAACCGCAGTCGACGGCAAAATAAGACTCGAAGCCGAACTCGTCACCGGGTTCGCTGCCCACCTGCGCGATCGCTCGGTGTCGAGCCACGGCAGCGGAAACACCCGCGATAACAGAAAGACCCCCGGCAACGGCATCGCCCCCGTCGCGATCGACCTCGGCGACGAAGACGCCGAGGACGACAATTCTGCCGAAGGTCCGCTGACCGACGCTCCTTTGCATCCGCTCGACGGCGCTCAAGTAGTACGGCTGATCCTCGACAGCCAGTCGGTACCGGTGCAATGGCAACCCGTCGCGCAGCTGCCGGAGAGTATGCTGCTCGCCTCGGCCGCCGAGCCGGATGTCGACCTCGACGCGATCCGTCAGGGATGGGAAGCGCTCCAGGACGATTATCCGGAATCGGGGTGGCGAATCGGCGGAGGGCTGTTGTTCCGTGGCGACACGCGTCCGCGCAGCGTCCTGTGGGCGGACGGGTTCGTCCCGCTGTCACAACGCGACGGCAGGGTTGTCTACACGACGGTGCGGGTGAATCGGGCGGCCGATTACGGCCAATCGGTGATGATGGACGACGAGACCTCGGAGTGGAGCCTCGTCCATCAGATCTACGTCATCGACGCGCCCGGCGGATTCGGAGTGGTGGACGAGAACGGCGGCGTCGTCTCCGTGCACTGGCCGGGTGGCCTGCGTAGCGACCGCGTCATGGGCTGTTTCGAGATTCCCGCGCAAATCTGGCAAGGCGATTTCGCCGCCCAGGCCGAAGAGTTGCCGCGGTACTGGCGCCCCAACCCCGGATACTCGCCGGACTAGCCGACCGATACATCGTGCAGCCGCGCCTGCGAGTCGGCGGCGTATTCGAGGACCGAGGAGCGCGGTGATCATCTCCTCGACCGCCTCCTCGAGATCGGCACCATCGGCACGATCAGGAGACCTTCCAGGAAGGCGAAATTCGCCCCCGTCCTCGGCAACCGTCCGTAGGGAGAGCGGACTCGACGCAATGCATCAGCACGTTCACCTTTCAGCCGCTTGCCACCCCGGGGCGCTGGCCCATTTCTCGCCGGCGAGCACGACGTGGTCCAGAAAGCGCAGACCTACGGTTCGGGCCGCTTCGGTTAGGAGGGTGGTGGTGCGGCGGTCGTCGGGGCTGGGGGTGGGGTCGCCGGAGGGGTGGTTGTGGACGATGGCGAAAGCTCGGCCGTCGTGGCGGAGGACGGTGTTGAGGATTTCCCGGACCGGGACGGCTACCTGGTCGACGGCGCCCTCGGCTACGAAGACCTTCTGACGCAGACGGTTCTGCGCGTCGCATACGAGTACCAGCAGGCGCTCGACTCGGGAGCCCGCGAAGTGCGGGCGCGCGGCGGCGGCCACGTCGGCGGGGCTGGTCAGCCGGATCGATGTGTCCGGCCTGCCGCGGGCTCGCGCGCCGAGGTGGAAGGCGGCGATGATCGCGGCGGCCTTCGCGACGCCGACGCCCGCTCGGCGTGACAACTCCTCCGGGCGCGCCGACGCCAGCCCGGCGAGCCCGCCGTGCTCGACCAGCAGTTCCACCGCCAGGTCCAGCGCGCTCGCACCGCGCCTGCCCTGGCGCAACAGCAGAGCCAGCAATTCCGCGTCGCTTAAAGCGTGCGGCCCGAGCGCGAGCAACCGCTCGCGCGGCCGCTGCGTCACCGGCACGTCGACTAGAGAGACCGCCATGACTCCCACCCCTCGGTCACGCCAACAGTGATCGGGATTCTGCCAGTGGCCACCGACACATCGCGCCGCCACACCCATATGCTGGCTGTTGTGCGGTTCGGTTGCCGAGACGGTCGCGAACTGGGGAGTTGATGGCGATGTGGTACCTGAAGGCGCAATGGCACCACGACTTCGACGACGAGCCGGTCGAGCTGCTCAGCGAGATCGGCGACGACGGTTTCGAGGTGCGCAAGGTCGAGGTGTTCCGCGACGGGCACGCCGACTGGGCCGATTCCGGCAGCGGCACCGGTACGACCGAGCTGGGGCAGATTCCGGTTCCGACCCCGGAGGAGATCAATGCCGAGACCGAGTTCACCGCGCTCCAGATCGACGCTCACGAGTTCGAGGCGGTCTGGCAGCGCGCTCTCGACGAGCAGCGGCCCGTATCGCCCAGGTAGCCGAATGGACGTCTGCGGAAAGCGCCTAGCGGTCCACCACCGCGACGTCCGGTAGCCCGACGAACGCCTTCGCGGCGAGCCGTTGCAGATTGTGCAGCTGACGCTCGTGCACGACGATCCGGCGCAAGGCCTCGTTGATGGTGGCGTCGCTGGTCGACGTGCCCATGATGGCGGCCGCCGCGGCGAGTAGGTCCTGGTCGAGATCGATCCGCACGGATGTCATGCGCCCTCCTTCGTACTTTCGCCATCTTGCGGCATAACGCGGGCTGATGTCCGGCAAATCACGAACACGGACTTGCTTTCATACCCTACGGGGGTATAGTTCCGGTCATGGAACACAGGCACGACCCGTTGAGCGAGCACGCCTCGCACACCGCACACGCGACGCAGCACACCGCGCACCACTCCCCCGCTACCTGGCGGATGGCGGCCATGGCCACGCTGCACTGCCTCACCGGCTGCGCCATCGGCGAGATCCTCGGCATGGTGGTCGGCACCGCGCTGGGCTGGAACAACGCCTCGACGATGGTGCTGGCAATCGTGCTGGCGTTCGTGTTCGGTTACGCGTTCACCATGCGCGGCGTATTACGGGCGGGCCTGCCGTTGGCGGCCGCCATCGGTACCGCGCTGGCGGCGGACACGGTGTCCATCACGGTCATGGAGATCGTGGACAACGCCGTGATCCTGGCGGTCCCGGGGGCGATGGACGCCCACCTGGACACCGTGCTGTTCTGGACCACGCTCGCCTTCGCCTTCGCCGTGGCGTTCGTGGTGACCACGCCGGTCAACAAGTGGCTGATCGGACGCGGCAAAGGCCACGCGGTGGTGCATGAACTGCACGGCGCGCACTGATCAGAACGACGCCCTATCCGCGCCTTCCACTTCCGGATTTGCGCGCAATAAGCCCGTTCGGCTAGGCAGATTGCCCAGCTGAACGGGCTTTTGTTGTCGCCGGGTCTCGGTGGTGCTTGCATCGAGTTATGTTCACCGAGGCGCAGTTGTACTCGCCGGTGACCCGCACCGGCGACGGCGACGTGACCGTGCACCTGAGCGACGAGCACCCCGGCGTGCACGATCCGGCATACCGGGCCCGGCGCAACGCCATCGCCGCGCTGGCGCTGGACTACGCGCCGGGCAAGCCGCTGCCCCACATCGCCTACACCGACGAGGAGCAGCGGGTATGGCAGATCGTGTCGGCCGAGCTCGCCCGCAAACATCGCAGCCATGCCAGCGCGGAGGTACTCGCGGCAGCCGAGGCGCTGTCCTTGCCCACCGATCACATCCCGCAACTGGACGAGGTCTCCGCCGCGCTGGCACCGCTGACCGGATTCCGCTACGCACCGGCCGCGGGCCTGGTGCCGCTGCGCGAGTTCTTCGGCTCCTTCGCGGATCGGATCTTCCACTCGACGCAGTACATCCGGCATCATTCCGCGCCGCTGTACACCCCCGAACCGGACGCCATCCACGAGATCATCGGTCACGCCAACCAGATCGCCAGCCCCCGCTTCGCGGCGATCTACGCGACGGTCGGCGCGGCGGTCGCGCGGCTGAGCACCGACCGCGCATTGAAATTCCTGGCCGACGTCTTCTGGTTCTCGATGGAATTCGGCGTCGTCCGGGAACACGGTGAGATCCGCTGCTACGGCGCGGGCCTGCTGTCGTCCTACGGCGAGATCGAGGAGTTCCGGCACGCCGAACTGCGCCCGCTCGACATCGCCCAGATGGGTACCGCGACCTACGACATCACCCACTACCAGCCGATTCTCTACTGCGCGGATTCGATCGCCGAGATCGAGGACGTGATCGGCGGCTTCTTCGCGACCATGGACGACGACACCCCGGATCGGTTCCGGCAGGCCAGCACCGCCGGGGCATAGGGCCGGTCCGAGGCTCGGCCGTCAGGGCCGGCGATCCGGCCCGAGCGGGAGTCCGGCGTCCAGGAAATCCATCGTGCGCGCGATGTTGTCGAGGTTCATCGGCGCCATCGCCTGGACCGCCAGCCCGGCGCCCGTCATCGCGCCTGCCGCCACCCGCACCTCGAAGTCGTCGGGCGAGCGGCCGAGGTGATCGGCCAGCAATCCGGACAGCAGATCGATGCTGCGCATCATCTCCAAGCCGATCGCGGAGCGCAGTTCCGGCACGTGGAACAGCAGCGCTTGGCGCTCCTGCTCGAACGCCAGCTCGGCGGCGGGCAGGTTGGCGAAGACCTCGCGCACCGCCTCGCGGAAGGCGGCCATCGGGCGGACGTCGCGCGGCTGACGGCGCAGCGCCTCGATGATCACCGGATCGAGATCGTCGGCCAGTACCAGCTGTTCCTTGGACGGGAAGTAGCGGAAGAAGGTGCTGGGCGAGACATCGGCGGCCGCGGCGATCTGCTCGACGGTCGTCTCGTTGTAACCCTGCTCGCGGAACAGCCGGAAAGCCTCGAGACGAATCGTCCGCCGGGTCCGTTCCTTCTTCCGCTCGCGCAGACCTCGCGCCGTCCCGTTCGCGGGTAGCTCAACCGACATGAATCGATTCTGCCGCACCCGGCTCCCGCGCCCGGTCGGGTTGCCGCACGCGGATGAACGTCGCCGTGAGCACGGCCGCCAGCAGGCACAGCGCGGCGCAGGCCCAGAGCATCGCGCTCATGCCACCGAGGAAGGCGACCTGCACCTGGTGCAGCATCGACTGATCACCCAGGTGGCGCGCCGTGGCGACGCCCGCGTTCACGCCGTCGTCGATCGGTTCGCGGTTCAGCGCGCCGAGTTCGGACCGATACCGGGTGGCCAGCACGGTGCCCAGCACCGCGACGCCGATGGTGCCGCCCGCCTGACGCAGCGCCTGCAACAGCGCGGAACCGGAGCCGGAGCGCTCCGCGTCCAGTTCGCCCATCGCCATGCCCATCGCGGCGGGCATGACCAGACCCATCCCCGCGCCCAGCAGCGTCAGCCACACGGCGGTGAAGCCGTAGCCGCTGTCCACGGTGGTGAGCGCGCCCAGCACCAGGGAACCGGCCAAGACGGTGAACCCGGCGGTGATCACGACGCGGATGCCCAGTTTCGGCAGCACCTTGTCGACCAACCTGCTGCCGACCAGCAACCCGCCGATCAGCGGAAGCAACCGCAGGCCGCTGCCGAGCGCGTCCACGCCGAGCACCGCCTGGAAGTACTGCGGAACGGTGAAGAACATGCCGAACATGGCGAAGTTCACCACGATGGAAAACCCCGTGCCCCAGCGGAATCCGTCGGCGGTGAACAGGCCGAGATCGACCAGCGGATGCGTCGCCCTGCGCTGCCAGGCCAGGAAGGCGCCGAACAGGAGCACACCCGCCGCGACAATGCCCCAGGCCAGGCCGTCGCCCCAGCCCTCCTCCCCGATGCGGATGAAGCCATACGTCAGTCCGAGCATGCCCGCGGCCGACAGCACCACCCCGGGCAGATCGAGCCGGAAGCGTCGCGCGCTGCGTGATTCCGGTACCAACGCGGTGACGGCGAGCGCGCCGATCACGACCATCGGCACGTTGATCAGGAACACCGAACCCCACCAGAAGTTGCGCAGCAGCCAGCCGCCCACGATCGGGCCCAGCGGAAGACCGATCGCGGTGGAGGTGATCCAGATCGTGAGCGCCCGCTGGAGGTCGGCCGGCTCGGGGAACATCGCGGGCAGCACCGACATCGACAGCGGCATCATCGCCGCCGCCGCGAGCCCGAGGACGACGCGCGCCGCGATGAGCTCGCCGGGCGAGGTGGCCACGGCGCAGGCGACGGACGCGACACCGAACAGCACTAAGGCGGCCAGCAGGAACTTCTTGCGGCCGTAGCGGTCGCCGAGCGCGCCCGCGGGCAGCATCACCGCGGCCAGCGCCAGCGTGTAGGCGCTGCTGAACCATTGTAGCGCTGCGGTATTCGCGTTCAGGTCGACCGCGAGCGTGGGCAGCGCCACGGTCAGCACGGTGACATCGAGCCCGATGGTCAGCATCGCCACGGCCAGCGCGCCGAGGGCGAGCCAGCGGCGGGTCGAGTCATTCTTCATGACGCCTCCAAAAATGGTAGATACAACTTTTTGATAGTAACTGTCATTTGGTAGTAAGTGTCAATACCTGAGTTCGGAGGGACGAGTGTGTGCGGCCGATCACCGGCCCGCTCGCTAGGCTCATCGGCGATGAAGATCACTCGCCGTGCCTTGCTCTGCGTGGGCGCCGTGCTGGCCGTCGCCGCGATCGCAACGACGGCCGCGCCGTCCCTCGCCCAGCCCAGCACCACTACGCCGTTCACCACCCCGAACACCGACGGCTGCCCGCAGAAGACGTTGCCGCCCGCGCCGATCGACGCCTCCGAGGTGCCCGCGCCCGGACAGTCGGCTCCCGCACCACTGCCGATCCCTTCCCCGCCGATCGGCGGGCCCCGTCTCGGGGAGTGCGGCGTCGTGCTTCCCAAAGCCGCACCGCCCGCCCCGCAGGAGATTTCGGCGACGGCCTGGTTGGTGGCGGACCTGGACACCGGCGAAGTGCTCGCGGCGAAGGACCCGCACGGGCGCTACCGGCCCGCCAGCACGATCAAAGTGCTGCTGGCCACGCTGGCGCTGCGCACGCTGAATCTCGACAAGGTGGTGGTCGGCACGCAGGCCGACGCCGATGCCGACGGCACCCGGGTGGGTATCGGCCCCGGCGGCCGATACACGAATCGGCAGCTCATGCAGGCGTTGATCATGGCCTCGGGCAACGACGCCGCGCATGCCATCGCCGCGCAACTCGGCGGCGACGCCGCGACCGTCGCGAAGATGAACGACCTCGCGAAATCATTGCGCGCCATGGACACTCGCACGGCCACACCGTCCGGGCTGGACGGGCCCGGGATGAGCACTTCGGCCTACGACCTCGCCGTGCTGTTCCGCGAGGCCATGACCATCCCGCTGTTCGCGGAGCTGATCCACACCGAGCAGGCCGACTTCCCTGGCTACCCCGCCGACCCGGCGGTCCCCGGCGACACCGACCGCCCCGGCTACCCGATCGGCAACGACAATCAGCTGCTCTACAACTACGACGGCGCTCTCGGCGGAAAAACCGGCTTCACCGACGACGCGCGCCAGACCTTCGTCGCCGCCGCCCAGCGCAACGGTCGCAGGCTCGCCGTCACTCTGCTCAAGGCCGACGTGCGGCCGATCCGGCCGTGGGAACAGGCCGCCCGCCTGCTCGACTACGGATTCGCGTTGCCCCGCGGCGCCTCGATCGGCAACCTGCCCGGCGCGGTGGTAGCCCAGCGCGATCAGAGCGCGGTCACGCTGGCCGCGCCGCCCACGGCGGG
>NZ_BDBM01000016.1 GCF_001612985.1 Nocardia gamkensis NBRC 108242
CTTAGCTCATTCGTTCACCCGATCAAAATCGGGCTCCCGTTCGAGCCATGTGATGGCCAGGCGCTCCTCGTCCTACCTCGTTTCCCGGTCCATCCGCTCGGCGTCTCCGCCTCGCTTCTCGGCTCCGGGTCGGTGTCCGTGTCGCTCTGACTTGGATAAAGTTACGCGGCGGAAAACGCTACGTCAAATCGCCTGTCCAGCGCGTCTTTTCGCAGGTCAGAGGTGCGCCGGCATCCGTGCACCGGGCGGAATGACACAAATGTGATTCAGGCCACGACAAGATCGTTTCGATGCTCGTACGGCAATCCCCGATCAGCCGCCCAATGGAGCTCGACGCGGCACGACCTTGCGGTAGGAGATCCGCCATCCGGCGGATTCCCGCACCACGACGTCTTCGTATGTCACGCTCCCGCAACGTCCGTCGGCGTTGATGCCGATGCCCTTGGACCGCACCGAGACGATGCCCCCATCGTTCCGGGTGATGAGGACATTGGTGACGTGGTGTCCGACCGGATTCGCGTCGCCGAGCGCGAGCGCCGCTTCGCGGAGGGCGGTGACGCCGCGCAGTTCACCGAATCCCAGCTCGGTGAGGTCGTAGACGACGTCCGGAGTGAACACCTCGTCCATCCGATCGAGTTCCCCGGCGTCCATGAGGTGACCGTGCTTGGCGATGAGGTCGTTGATCTCGAAGCGGTCGTCGATCGATAGCGTCATGCGCAGCACCGTAGTGCCGCTCTCGACGCAGGTCAGGTGATTATTCGTCCGGCGGGCGTGCCGACACTCATCGCGGGACGGCAGCCGCACGAAGCAATTTCGCGCCGAGGCCGGCGAGGAGATCTCTCATCTCGGGGGGTTCGACGACGTCGAAGTCCAGGTCCAGGTGGGCGATGCGCAGTGCGGTCCACTCCAGGGAATCGGCCGAGGTGCGCAGCAGGCAGGTGTGCGCATCCAGCGGTTCGATCTCCTCCGCGCGCACGCGGAACGCGTCGGCGAGGGTCTCGGCGCCCGCGTGCACGCGCAGGACCACTCGGCGGACCGGCCTGGTGCGGGCCAATTGGCTGGTGACGAAGGTCGCCGCGTCCTCGGCGGGCAGTGCTCGGGCAGCGCACCGTATTCCGGTGGGCTGCGGAGACGTCAGCCGATCCACCCGGAAGGTGCGCCAATCCGCGCGATCGACGTCCCATGCGACCAGGTACCAGCGGCGACCGGCGGAGACCAGACTGTGCGGTTCGGTGAGGCGGCCGGTCTCCGCGTCGGTCTTGTCCCGGTAGCGAAAGCGGATCCGTTCGCCGTCCCGCGCGGCGGCGGCCAAGGCGACGAGCACCTCCGGATCGACCATCGGACCGGCCGGGGGCCCGCCGAGCGAGACGGTGGTGGTGTCTATCGCGTCGACCCGGCGGCGCAATCGCGACGGCAGCACCTGCTGCAGTTTCACCAGGGCGCGGGCAGCCGATTCCTCGATACCCGCGATCGCGCCCTGCGCCGCGCCACGCAGCCCGAGGGTGATCGCGACCGCCTCCTCGTCGTCGAGCAGCAGCGGCGGCAGCGCGGCGCCCGCTTCCAGGCGGTATCCGCCTATCGCGCCGAGGCAGGCGACCACGGGATATTCCAGCTCGCGCAGGCGCTCCACATCCCGGCGCACCGTCCGCACGGTGACCCCGAGCCGCGCGGCCAGCTCCGGACCGCTCCATTCGCGGCGGGTTTGCAGCAGCGACAGCAGCTGGAGCAGGCGCGCGGCGGTCTGTGTCACGGGTTCCAGTATGGCCGAGAAGGAGGACAGAACCTGACCTCATCGGCTTCTAGCGTGAGGCTCGTGCATGCTCATCGAGACACCATCAGCATCGTCGGGGCCAGGGAGAACAACCTCCGGGACGTGTCGCTGACGATCCCCAAGGGCAAGATCGTGGTCTTCACCGGCGTCTCCGGTTCGGGTAAGTCGTCGATCGTCTTCGGGACCGTGGCGGTCGAATCGCAGCGGCAGCTCAACGAGACCTTCACCTGGTTCATTCGCAACCGGCTGCCCAAGTACGAGCGGCCCGAGGCCGACGCGATCGACAATCTCGCGCCCGCCGTAGTCGTCGATCAGAAGCCGATCGGCGGCAATTCCCGTTCCACCGTGGGGACCATGACGGATATCCAGTCGATCATCCGCGTGCTGTTCTCCCGGCACAGCGTGCCGAGCGCGGGCGAGGCGACGCGCTATTCGTTCAACGACCCGCTGGGCATGTGCCCCGCGTGCGGCGGTCTGGGTCATGTGGTGCGCCCGGATCTGGGCAAGCTCATCGATACCGGCAAGTCGCTGAACGAGGGAGCCATCACCTTCGGTCCGTTCGCGGTCGGAACCTTCCAATGGCAGCTCTACGCCGAGTCGGGACTGTTCGACCCGGACAAGCCACTGCGGGACTTCACCACGCAGGAGTGGCAGTTGTTCCTGCACGGCAAGGGGTTCCGGGTGCCGCGCAAGAACCGGAACGGATCTGCGGGGAACAACGCCTACGAGGGTCTGCTGGAGCGGTTCGACCGCCTCTACGTCAAGCGCGATCTCACCGCGCTGTCGGACAGGAATCGCGCGGCCGCCCGCGCCGTGGTCACCGAGGAGATCTGCCCGGACTGCGGGGGCGCCCGGCTCAACGCCGACGCGCTGGCGAGCCGGATCGATGGCCTCGGCATCGCCGACTACGGCAGGCTGGAGATCACCGATCTCATCGAGGTGCTCGCGCGGCTGGACGATCCGGTGGCTCGGCCGATCGCGCGGGCGGCCATCGGGCGGTTGCGCAGGATCGAGGAGGTCGGGCTCGGCTACCTGTCGCTCGATCGGGAAACCGCGACCCTCTCCGGCGGCGAGGCGCAGCGCCTGAAGGTGGTCCGGCATCTGGGCTCCAGCCTCACCGGTATGACCTACATCTTCGACGAGCCCAGCGTCGGCATGCATCCGCGCGACGTGGGGCGGCTGAACACTCTGCTGCGCCGGCTGCGCGACAAGGGGAACACCGTCCTGGTGGTGGAGCACTCCCCCGATGTCATCGACGTCGCCGACCATGTGGTCGACATGGGGCCGGGGGCCGGTTCGCGCGGCGGGCGGGTCGTGTTCCAGGGCACGGTCGATCAGCTCCGGACCGCGCCGACGGCGACCGGTGCGGGATTGCGCCGGGCGCGGCGGGTGAAAGACGACGTCCGCGAACCGACGGGATGGCTGACGGTCACCGATGCCGACGCCTACAACCTGAAGAGCCTCACCGCGCGGTTTCCGACGGGCGTGCTCACGGCGGTGACCGGCGTGGCGGGTTCCGGGAAGAGCACGCTGGTTTCCGGCGCGTTCGTCGCCGCGCATCCGCAGGTGATCGCGGTCGACCAAGCGGCGATCGCCGCCTCCCGGCGTTCCAGCCCGGCCACCTATCTGGGCATCATGGACCCGCTGCGTCAGCTGTTCGCCAAGCGGCACGGTGTGCGGCCGGGCTTGTTCAGTTTCAACTCCGACGGCGCCTGCGGCGAATGCGATGGCGCGGGGGTGATCTTCACCGACCTGGCGTACATGGATCCGGTCACCACGGTGTGCCGGGCCTGCCACGGACGCAGGTATCGCGCGGAAGCGCTCGCTTACGAGATTAGCGGGGCGTCGATCGCCGACGTCCTGGAGATGCCCGCCGAGGAAGCGCTGGAGTTCTGGGCCGGAGACGGAGACCGGCGCGTGCTCACGCCGTTGCGGGCGCTGCTCGACGTCGGTCTCGGCTATCTCACCCTCGGCCGCGCGCTCACGTCGCTGTCCGGCGGCGAGCGCCAGCGCATCAAGCTGGCCGATCATCTCCAGCGGCGCACCGGATCCGGTATCTATGTGCTCGACGAGCCGACCACCGGACTGCACATGGCCGACGTCGACACGCTGGTCGGACTGCTGGACCGGCTGGTCGACGCGGGCAACACGGTGATCGTCATCGAACACGATCTCGACGTCGTCGCCCGGGCCGACTGGGTGATCGATCTCGGACCGGACGGCGGAAAGCACGGCGGCGAAATCGTTTTCGCCGGGACCCCGGCGGCTCTGCTGGCGGACGACCGGTCGCTGACCGCGGAGTACCTGCGGCGAAGCGTCGGCGTCCGCGCCTGACCGCCCCGCGGGAAAGTCATAGCGTCATCGCACGGACCTCGGCTGCCGATGCATCGAGCAGCCGAGTTCCATTGGACCGATACCGCACAGGGACGTCTACCGCGGCGGCATCATGAACCTATGGCGACACGGGAGGTGGTCCGGGCGGGAGCTTTCGCGCGGATCTACGACCCGGGCGTCGGCGAATCGGAAGCCTGGTACATCAACGATCACACGATCGTCCGCGACGACGCCGGGCGCTGGCACCTCTTCGGCATCACCCACCCGGAGCCCGCCGACCCGTTCGACGAGACCGAGTTCGCCCACGCCACCGCGGACCGGCTGCACGGGCCCTGGACCACGCGCGACCGTGCGTTGCTGGTGGATCGGAACTACGGCGAAACGCATCTGTGGGCGCCTTACGTGGTCGGCGCCCACGAGCGGTACTACATGTTCTACGCGGCGGGCGGAGCCGACCGCACCGCCGCGGCGATGAACCTGGCGACGTCGCGCGATCTCTTCCGATGGACCCGCTCGCCCGCGGGCCCGCTGTTCCGCGACGGATACGACGCTCGCGACCCGATGGTGGTGCGTGTGGGCGACCAATGGGTGATGTATTACTGCGCGACCAGCGCCCCGGCGGGCGGTCACCACGTCGTCGCCTATCGCACAAGTACCGACCTCGTGCACTGGGGTGAGCGCCACATCGCGTACACGGACCCGACCAAAGGCACCGAGGCGGGCAACACCGAATCGCCTTACATCCTGCGGCACGACGGATGGTGGTACCTGTTCATCGGCCCGCGCCCGCGTTACGTCGGCACCGACGTCTTCCGCAGTGACAGTCCTTTCCGCTTCCGCATCGGAGACAAGGTCGGCCACATCGCGGCGCACGCCGCCGAAGTGATCGGCGCGGACGGCCGCTGGTGGGTCACCAGTGCGGGCTGGGGCCGGGGCGGCGTCCATCTGGCGCCGCTCGACTTTCCGCAGTCGCGCGTGGTCAAAACGGTTCCGCGCTAAGCGGTCCGAAGCACGGGGCCGAGCGCGAATTCGGCGAAAGGCGTCTCCGGGCTCGGTCGCGGCTGGTATCTGTTGATCGAGTCGAACTCTCCGATCACCCCACCTACGGGAGGGACCGGCATGGCCCGTATCGGCGTTATCAGTGTTTCCGATGGCCGCGACTATGTGCATGCGGGCATCGCCGATTTCATCGCCTCCACCGAGGACCGGCTGGTGGCCGCGCTGGCGGCGGCCGGACACGATGTGGTCCGCGGCGCGGCGCCGATCAGCGACAACGCGCTGGCTACGTCGGTGGCGCGCACTGTCGCGGCGGCGGGCGTCGATCTGACCGTCCTGCACTATGCCGTCTGGGCGTTCCCGCATTTCACCATGCTCGCGGCGGGCGCCATCCCCGGGCCGCTGCTGCTGCTGTCGAATATCGATCCGGTGCAGCCCGGGATGGTCGGCATGCTCGCCGCGGGCGGCGCACTGGATCAGATCGGGCGCAGGCACAGCAGGCTGTGGGGTGATCCGTCCGATCCCGAGCTCGTCGAGGCCATCGGCGTGCGGGCGCGGGCCGCGGCCGCCGTATCCGGCTTGCGCGGTTCGACATTCGGGCGCTTCGGCGGGCGGCCGATGGGCATGAACACCGCGGTCGCCAATACCGATCAGTGGCAGCGGCAGTTCGGCATCGACGTCGAGGAAATCGATCAGTGGGAGATCGTGCGGCGCGCCGAACTGGCCGACGCGGGCGAGGCGCGGGCCGCACGCGAGTGGCTGGAGCGGCACACCGCGGGCGTGCACTACGACGGGGCGAAGCTCACCCCGCAACTACTGGAACGCCAGATCCGGTCCTATCTGGCGGTACGCGAATTGATCGCCGAATGGCGGCTGGACTTCTCGGGAATCAAGGGGCAGCCCGAACTCACCCAGTATTTCGCCACCATGGACGTCACCGAGGCGTTCCTCAACGATCCCTACGACTGGAATGGCCCGAAGGAACCGCACGTCTGCGCCACCGAGGCGGACATGGACGGTGCGCTGACCATGCAACTGCTCAAGCGGATCGCGGGCACCCCGGTGCTGTTCGCCGACGTCCGGCACTATCACGCCGATCGCGACATCTGGGACCTCTGCAATTCCGGCCAGCACGCCACCTGGTTCGCCGCGCGCAGCGCCGATCCCGCCGAGAACCTGGCGAAGGTGCACCTGTATCCGGAGGTCTTCTTCTTTCCCGCCGGCGGCGCCTCGGTGCACCATCTGGCCGCCCCGGGCCGGATGACCCTCGCGCGGCTGACCCGTCTCGACGGCGACTACCGCATGCAGCTGATGCTCGGCGAGTTCGAGCACTACGACCAGCAGACCAACGAGGCGCTGATGAACCAGTCGACCCGGGAGTGGCCGCACGCGTTCGCCCGGCTGGACGCGCGCGCCGAGGACTTCCTGAACCGCTTCGGCGCCAACCACATCCACGCGGTGCCCGGCGACCACCGGGCGGCCGTCCGCGCGACGTGCGAATTGCTCGACGTCACGGTGGACGAGTTCACGCGGTGACGATGTTCCTCGGCATCGACATCGGGACCGCGAGTTCCAAAGGCGTGCTCACCGATGCCCGCGGCACGATTCTCGCCAGGTCCGAGCGGGCGCACGAGGTTTCCATGCCGCACCCCGGATGGGTCGAGCACGACGCGGAGACGGTGTGGTGGTCCGACTTCGTCGCACTCGCCCGCGACCTGGTGGCGGCGGCCGACGGCGCCACGCTCGACGGTCTGGCGGTATCCGGCATCGGTCCGTGCCTGCTGCCCGCCGACGCCCGGGGCAGGCCGCTGCGCCCCGCCATCCTCTACGGTGTCGACACCAGGGCCGGGGCCGAGATCAACGAGCTGAACGAGGAATTCGGCGCGCGGGCCGTGCTCGACCGCGCCGGATCGCCACTGACCAGCCAGGCCGTCGGCCCGAAGGCGCGGTGGCTGGCCCGGCACGAGCCGGACGTCGCCGCACGCACCGAGCTGCTGCTGATGGCGAGTTCTTTCCTGGTGTACCGGCTCACCGGCCGGTACGTTCTGGACCACCAATCGGCCAGTCAGTGCGTACCGCTGTACGACCTGCGCGAACGCGCGTGGGCGACGGACTGGGCCGAGCGGATCGTGCCGGGCTGGACGCTGCCGGAGCTGGCCTGGCCCACCGAGATCGTGGGCCGGGTGAGCGCGGACGCGGCGGCCGCCACGGGCCTTCCGGCCGGGCTGCCGGTCACCACCGGCACCATCGACGCCTGGGCCGAGGCGGCCAGCGTCGGCGTCCGCGCCCCGGGCGACGCGATGATCATGTACGGCACCACGATGTTCCTGGTGCAGGTGCTCACCGACCCGCGTCCGCATCCCGGTCTCTGGGGCACCTGCGGCACCTGGCCGGACACGTACACCCTCGCCGCGGGTATGGCCACCTCCGGCGCGGTCACCGACTGGCTGCGCAAACTCGTGGGCGGCGAGTTCGCCGACCTGGTCGTCGCGGCCGCGGACGTGCCGGCGGGCAGCAGAGGGCTGCTCGCGCTGCCCTATTTCGCCGGTGAGCGCACTCCCCTGTTCGACCCGGACGCGCGTGGCATCGTCGCGGGACTCACCCTCGGGCACGGTCGGGCCGAGCTCTATCGCGCGGTACTGGAGGGCATCGCCTACGGCGTGCGGCACAATCTCGAGGCCATGACCGAAGCCGGTGGGCTGGCGGCGCGCTTGGTCGCCGTGGGTGGTGGCACCAAAGGCGGGCTGTGGACCCGGATCGTCTCCGATGTCACCGGGCTGCCCCAGCAGTTGCCCGCCGAGACCGTCGGCGCGAGCCTCGGTGACGCTCTGCTCGCCGCCGAGGCCGCCGGAGTCGACACCTCCGCGTGGAATCCGGTCGTCGACACCGTGCTGCCACGTCCCGAACGCGTCGCGAAATACGAGGAGTACTACCGGCACTACCGGGATCTCTACGATCGCACGACGAATATCGCGCATTTCCTCGCTGCCGAACAGCGCCGTGCGGGTGCGTCTTCTTGAACGCCCGTGCGACGATGCGGAGCCGGTTCGCGGAACGATACGAGGATTTCATGCCCACGATCACTCTGACCCAGGACAATTTCGACTCCGTCGTCGCATCACATTCCATCGTGCTCGTGGATTGGTGGCCGGGATTGTGACCGCGCCGGGCGGAGAACTGTGGCGGCTGGACGGCACGCGAACGCGGTCGGTCAGCGCCGAGAACCCGACGGGAGCGCCCGGCGCGGGCGCGCGGGCGACCGACGGCACCGGAGCACACGCTGCCCGGCTGCTGGGCCCGGGATGGAAGATCTCGCCTTCGATCGCGCTCGCCCACGGGGAGACCGCCACGCTGGCCGACGTTTCCGGCCCCGGCGTGTTCAGGCATTTCTGGCTGACCACCGAACGTTCCGTCCTTCGCGCACTGACACTGCGGATGACCTGGGACGACGCGCCGCGGCCCGCGATCGAGGCGCCGCTCGGCGACTTCTTCTGCAACGGATGGGGCGAGACGGCCCTGCTGAGTTCGGAGATGGTGGTGGTCGCGCCCGCGGGCGGCCTGAACAGCTACTGGCCCATGCCGTTCCGGCACCGAGCGCGCATCACGCTGGAGAATCGTTGCGGCCGTGAGGTTCCGGTGTACTACCAGGCGACCTTCACCGAAGAGGACGTGCCGGACGACGCGGGGTATCTGCACACGCGGTGGACGCGAACGACCGGCTTGGGCAGTCCGGCCGTGCACACGATTCTCGACACGGCGCCCGGGCCCGGCCGCTACGTCGGCACCTACCTCGCCATCCGCCCGGGCGCGCCGGGATGGTGGGGCGAGGGCGAAGTCAAGTTCTTCCTCGACGGGGACGCCGAGCATCCCACGATTTGCGGAACGGGCACCGAGGACTATTTCGGCGGCGCCTGGAACTTCGACCTCGACGGGATGTATCGGACGTATTCCACGCCGTATCTCGGCCTGCACCAGGTGCTGCCGCCGGAGCAGATCTATCGACCCGATCAGCGGTTCGGCATGTACCGCTGGCACGTGCGCGATCCGATCTGTTTCGAACGCGAACTGCGCGTCACCGTGCAGGCCCTCGGATGGCAGGACGCGCAGACCTATCTTCCGTTGGAGGACGCCGAGGTGGCGACCACCGCTTGGTGGTATCAGGCCTGATCGGGGTTGTCCGGATTCGAGGGGAAGTCCAGCGCGAGGAGTTCATCGGCGCGTGCCAGCGCCGCGTCCATGCCCGCGGTGAGATCGTCCATCACGCTCAGGCCGTCGAGCAATCCGGCGAGTTCGTCCTGCACGGCGCGCAGTTCCGCGATCGCCGGATCGATCGGGAACCAGGCGACGGACTCGTGCCACCACGGATCGTCGGACAGCCAAGACCACAGCACATCGCGGACCAGCACCGGGTCGGAGGTGTACATCTGGAAGGACTCCGTCGCCGAACCAGCCCGGTGCTCGAGTTCGTAGACGCCGTCGGGCAGCAACTCGGCGCGGATCTCGTGCTGGTCGGCGCGGCTGAGCTCGAGGATCGCGTGTTCCGGCCCGGCCGGTTCGTCGAGCAGGTCGCTGAGCGCGTCCTCGGTCAATTCCGGCAGGTGCGTCCCGTCTCCCGTGCGGATGCGCACGTCGGTGGGGTCGATGCTCACCGCGACAGTCTGCCCGATCCCGCGGCCGAATACCCGAAATGCGCCGGTGCGGGACGGATCGGGTGCAAGGTGGTCGGTATGGGAGTGCGCGAGACGATCGAGGCCGGATGACGACGGTCGCGGGAGTCGACAGTTCCACCCAGTCGTGCAAGGTCGTCGTCTGCGACGCGGACAGCGGCGAGATTCTCGGGCGGGGGCAGGCGCCGCACCCGGAAGGGACCGAGGTCGCCCCGGACGCCTGGTGGGACGCGCTGTGCGCGGCGAGCGCGGGACTGCTCGATCATGTCGACGCGATCGCCGTCGCGGGGCAGCAGCACGGCTTGGTCGCCTTGGACGCCGCAGGCGTTCCGGTGCGGGACGCGTTGCTGTGGAACGACGTTCGCTCCGCAGGCGCGGCGGAGGAATTGATCGCCGACCTCGGCGGGCCGCAAGCCTGGGCCGATGCGGTGGGCAGCGTGCCGGTGGCGGCCTTGACCGTCGCCAAACTGCGCTGGCTGGCCGACCACGAGCCGGAACTCGCCGACCGCACCGCGCACATCCTGTTGCCCCACGACTACTTGACCTGGCGGCTGCGCGGCGGCGGGCGAGGACGCATACCCGCGCCGACCACCGACCGGGGCGACGCATCCGGCACCGGCTACTGGTCACCCGCCTTCGGCAGATACCGGGAGGATCTGCTCACCCTGGCCTCGCGCGGTCGCCGTCCGGCCCTGCCCCGGGTCCTCGGCCCGGACGAGTCCGCCGGACGGACGCCGTCGGGCACACTCGTCGCCGCCGGAACGGGCGACAACGCCGGGGCCGCGCTGGGGTTGGGCATCGCGGAAGGCGACGTGGTGGCCTCGCTCGGCACCAGCGGGACGGTCTTCGCTCGCGCGGGCCGCCCCGCCGCCGACCCCGGCGGCGCTGTCGCCGGCTTCGCGGACGCCACCGGCGCGTTCCTGCCGCTGGTGTGCACGCTCAACGCCGCGCGCGTGCTGACCTCGACCGCCGATCTGCTCGGCGTGGACCTGCCCACACTCGAATCACTCGCCGCGCGGGCGCCCGCGGGCGCGGACGGCGTGGTCCTGCTGCCTTATCTCGCCGGTGAACGCACACCCAACCTTCCGCGCGCCGCGGGCAGCCTGCACGGTTTACGGCCGGAGGCCATGCGCCCCGCCACGGTGGCCCGGGCCGCCTTCGAGGGTGTGCTGTGTCATCTCGCCGACGCGCTCGACCATCTCACCGGTATCGGGGTGACGCCGCGGCGCGTGCTGCTCATCGGCGGCGGCGCGCGCTCACGACTGATCGCGCTGATCGCCGCGCAGGTCTTCGGCGTCACGGTGACGATCCCGGAACCGGCCGAGTACGTCGCGCTCGGCGCGGCCCGGCAAGCGGCATGGGCGCTGAGCGGCGCGTCCCGGCCGCCGTCCTGGCCTGCGCGCTCGGTCGCGGAGATTCCGGCGCCGGCCGACGCCGCGACCGGGCGGGAGATTCGCGCCGAGTACCGGCGGGCACGCCGGGCACTCTACGGCTGACCACGGTCTTCGTCGCGAAACCAGTCCGCCGGACTCGTCTGCCCTCGATCCGGGAACCTCGCGTGCCCCGGTTCTCGGGCCGCCGATTTTCGTCGCTGAGTGGCGCCTCGACGGCGTGCGGGGTTTGATCACCCTCGTCGAAGAGAGGTGGACGAATGACCGAGACCCAGGTGCGAAGGGCGGTGACGGCGGAACGGACGGAACTCGCCGAACTCTTGGCCGGGCTGGATGCCGCGAGCTGGGATGCGCCGACCCTGTGCGCGGGCTGGCGGGTACGCGAAGTAGTCGCGCACATCACCATGCCGTATCGCCTGTCGAGCGCGCGGTTCACACTGGGGATGCTCGCGGCGTTCGGCAACTTCAACCGCATGGCCGACCGCACCGCCCGGGAGGACGCCGCCACGCTCAGCACGGCGGACCTGCTGAAATCGCTGTGGGACAACGTCGATCACCCCTGGCGGCCGCCGGGCGGCGGGCTTTCCAACGCGTTGAGCCACGATGTGATCCACGGGCTGGACATCACCGTGGCGCTGGGGCTGGACCGCCGGGTGCCCGAGGACCGGATGCGCATGGTGCTGGACACGATCGAGCCCAGGACCGCCAAGCTGTTCGGCGCCAAGCTCGGCGGCATCGAACTGCGCGCCGACGACCTGGACTTCCGCTACGGCTCTGGCACGGTGCTGTCGGGCCGCGCCCAGGACCTGCTGCTCGTATTGTGCGGGCGCAAGCTGCCCGCCGGATACCTGCGGGGCGAACCCGCCGAGCGGTTCACCGCGCCCGGCTGATCCCGGCACGGCGCTCACCGGCCCGGTGCGGCCAGTCCGCGCAAGTAGGAAGCGGTTTCGTCGTCGGCTGGAAAGTACGCCTCGACGGCGACCTCGTTCCCGCAGCAGCTCGCCGGCCGGTCGTGGTCCTGAAGGGCTTCGCGGAATTCGCGGCGGGCAACATCGACGTGTTGCACACGCTGCTGCACGACGACTTCCTCGAGCACAGCCCCGGAAACCCGTCGGGTAAGGACGCTTTCATCGAGTTCATCGCACAGGCGCCCGTAGCCGGATCGAAACTGGAGCTGGCGCGGGTGATCGCCGACGACGAGTACGTGGCCGTGCACTACCGCATGGACCCGCCGGGCTACGAGGACCGCGGCGAGGCGGTTGTGGACATCTGGCGGCTCGTCGAGGGGAAGATCGTGGAGCACTGGGATGTCGTGCAGGCGGTCCCCGAACCCGCGCAGATACCGCACGGCATGTTCTGAACGGCGGGAACTCGGGTGCTCGGCCGATACTCTCGGCACAACGGTCACACGGATCTGCTGGGCGAACGGATCGACGATTTCGCCGGTGACCGATGACTTCCGGACGCGGGACGATCATTCTCGCGCCGAGCGTCCCGCGGCCCGCACGACCGCTGCCAGTGCTGCCGCCAGGGCGGACTCGGCTCGGCCGCAGGACCATCCGGTGTGTTCGCCGCTGCGGTACTCCAGGTAGGCGATCGCGGATTTGTCGTCGTCTCGCTCGATCGACTGCTGAGTCAGACCCAGTACCTCGATCGGGCATCCGGCGTCGGCCAGCGCCTCGGTCAGCACCGCGAGCGGGTCGCCCGGACGCCGTGTGCGGTGGGTGACACCGCCGACGGTCAGCGTGATCTCGGTGCTCGTCTCCGCGCCGTCGACGGTGCCGCGCCAGTCCTTCAACCCCAGCCACGACGGGTCGTCGAGATAGCTCGCCTCGAACAGATCGAGCAGTTCGGCGGCGGTGACCTCGGCGCCGGTGTCGTCGGCGAGCGATTGGACGCGCCGGGCGAAATCGATCTGCAGGCGCCGCGGCAGGTCCATGCCGTACTCGGTGTGCAGCAGGTAGGCGATGCCGCCCTTACCGGACTGCGAATTGACCCGGATCACCGCGTCGTAGCTGCGGCCGAGGTCGGCGGGATCAATGGGCAGATAGGGCACCTGCCAGTCCAGCGCGCGCTCCGCGATGCCCGTCGCGGCGGAACGGGCGCGATGCTCGGCCATTCCCTTCTTGATCGCGTCCTGATGGGTGCCGGAGAACGCGGTGTGCACCAGGTCGCCGACGTACGGGTGGCGCTCGTGGATCGGCATGCGCGTGCAGTATTCGACGGTGCGCCGGATCTCGTCGATGTCGGAGAAGTCGATCATCGGATCGACGCCTTGCGCGTGCAGGTTCAGCGCCAGCGTGGCGATGTCGACATTGCCGGTGCGCTCGCCGTTGCCGAAGACGCAGCCCTCGACGCGTTGCGCGCCCGCGAGCACCGCCAGCTCGGCGCACGCCACGCCGGTACCGCGATCGTTGTGCGGGTGCACCGAGAGGATGACGCTGTCGCGGCGGGCCAGATTGCGATGCATGTACTCGATCTGGTCGGCGTACACGTTCGGGGTGGCGACCTCGACGGTGGCGGGCAGGTTCAGGATGACCGGCCTGCGCGCGGTGGCGTCCCACAACGTCGTCATCCGGTCGCAGATGTCGAGCACGTAGTCGGGCTCGGTCAGGTTGAACACCTCGGGTGAGAACTCGAACCGGACGTTCGGCAGGTCCCCGGCGCAGTCCAGCACGGCGCGGCCGCCGTCGAGGATCAGCTCGCGCAGCGCGGCACGGTCCTTGCCGAGCACGACGTCACGCCAAGCGGGAGCGGTGGCGGTGTACAGGTGGATCACCACGTCGTTGGGGATCCCGCGGATCGAGGCGACGGTGCGCTCGATGAGATCGCGGCGGGCGGGGGTGAAGACGACGATGGTGACGTCCTCGGGCGCGAGATCGTCCTCGGCGATGAGCCGGACGAAGTCGAAGTCGGTCTGCGACGCCGACGGGTAGCCGACCTCGATCTCCTTGTAGCCCATGGCGATCAGGAGTTCGAAGAAGCGCCGCTTGCGCGCCGGGTCCATCGGCTCGGCGAGTGCCTGGTTGCCGTCGCGCAGGTCGACCGGCACCCACAGCGGGGCTCGGGTGATCCTGGCGTCGGGCCACTGCCGCCGGGTGAGCGGGACCTCGACGCGCTGGTAGATGTCGCGGTAGCTGTGCGAGGGCATTCGGGAGTGCCGCTGGCGATTCCACGCCGGGGCCCGATCCGGTATGTCGCCCGAGGGGGTATCGATGGTGGGGAAAGCGCTGGTCATGGGTCTGCTTCCTGGCCGTTGCGGCCGTCACGACGAGAGGTGACCGGCCACGACGAAGCCCCACGGCGGGCGGCCGGTCGTTCAGGCCCCGCCGTGGCGGCTGAGCAGAAGCATGGTGCGCATGATGGCTAGACTGTACACCACTCCTCAGACAAGTAGAGAGGTACCGATGATCTCGCAGGTACGGCGTCATCCGCTGGCCGCGCAGGCGGCCGAGGTACTCCTGGCCCGCATCCAGGCGGGCGAATGGCCGCTGGGTCACCGCCTGCCCGGTGAGACCACGCTGGCCGCACAGCTCGGCGTCGGCCGCTCGACGCTGCGGGAGGCCATTCGCGAACTCGCCGGGAAAGGCGTGCTGGACAGCCGCCAGGGCGCGGGCGTCTTCGTGACCGCCCTGCATGCGACCGAGGAGTGGGACACGGTGCTGCGCCGCGCCACCATCGCCTCGGTGATCGAAGCGCGCATCGCCATCGAGGCCGAGGCCGCCGCCTTAGCCGCCCAGCGGCGGACCCCCGCCGACCTGCGGACCATTCGCCGTGCGCTGGCCGCGCGCGAGGCGCACGGCGAGCCGGTGGCCGAGCACGTCGACGCCGATATGGCGTTCCACCGGGCGGTGCTCGTGGCCGCCCACAACGATGTGCTGACCCAGTTGTTCGACAGCTTCCTGCCGCGGCTGCGCCTGGCGATGATCGACATGCTGAAGATCCGCCCGGTGCCATCGGAACCGGCCGATCACGCCGCGCACGAACGGCTCGCCGACGCGATCGCCGCCCGCGATCCCGCCGCCGCCGCTGAGTACAGCCGCGCCCACCTGACCACCTTGAAAGAGGCTTTCACGTGACCGAACCGGTGCTCGAACTGACCGACGTGACCTTCCGCCGCGACGGTAAGAAGATCATCAACGGGATCTCGCTGACCGTGCGCGCGGGCGAACGCTGGGCACTGCTCGGCCCCAACGGCGCGGGCAAGAGCACGCTGCTCGGCTTCTGCGGCGCGGTCACCTTTCCCACCTCGGGGTCGGTCCGTGTGCTCGGCGCGGAACTCGGGCGCGTCGAATTGCAGCGCCTGCGCCGGGGCATCGGTCAGGTGAACCCGCGCCACCCGCTGCGCTCCGCGCTGACCATCCGCGAGGTCGTGCTGACCGGCTTGACCGCTACCATCGACACCCCCATGCGCTGGACGCCGACAGCCGACCAGCGCGACCGGGCCGACACGATGATCGAGACGGTCGGACTGACCGGAAAGGCGGACGAACTCTGGCCCACGCTGAGCCAGGGTGAGCGCGGCCGCACGCTCATCGCCCGAGCGCTGATCGCGCAGCCGCGGCTGCTGCTGTTCGACGAACCGTCCACCGGATTGGATGTCGCCGCACGCGAACAACTCCTGGACACCCTCGACACCCTGGACCGGACACACCCCGACGTCGCCTCCATCCTGGTCACCCACCACCTGGAGGAACTTCCCAGCACGACGACCCACGCACTGCTCATCGCCGACGGTCACGCCGTCGCGTCGGGTCCGGCCCTGCGAACGATCACCACCGAGAACGTCACCGCGGCGTTCGCGCACCCGGTCGAAGTCCGCCACGACGACGGCCGCTGGACCGCGCGGGCGGCACGCAAACCCACCGCATGGCCGTCGCGCTAGCCCCATAGACAACTCGCCCGTCCAGAGGAGGCCCTCGGGCCGCACCACGGTGGTAACGCCGCTGTAATCGCCACACCGCAATCGCGTGTGAGCATGCAACGAAATCGTCTACCACCGAAGGGAATACGGCTACGTGTGGCAGCTGTATCGAGCGGTTTTCCGCACCGACGACCACCGGGTGCTCGGCTATGTGGACGTGGGCGCCAGGCTCATGGAACACGTGAGGATCGGCCACCACCTGGTCCAAGGAATCGAGCGACTGCTCGCCGAACCGGCCAGGGTCACCTGGGCGGGACGGAGTGCGCCAGGGTCGCCGAAGACCGAAAACCTCTATCACACAGTCGATTCGGTCGCCGCCCTGCTGCCCCCGGAACACGGGGCGGTGGGCCGGTACCTGCTCAATCACGACATGCGGATCTTCGTGGACAAAGCGACAGTGCTGGAGAACGAGGCCCGGCACCGCATCCACCCGTTGCCTTTGCTCACCGCCGACCCCACACCGGATCCCGGCCGCACGGTGGGCGACCACACTCTCCTCGGCTCCTGGGCACACGCCCTGATCTCGGTGCGCGACACCGTGCCGAAGGGCTTCGAACAACGAAAGTTCGACCTGGTCGAACGCCTCCCCTGAGCGCTATCGCCGCTCGACGCCCGCGGGGACGAACTCCGGCCCGGCGACCACGGTCGTTGCCGGGCAGCGGCGTGGGCGGAAGGCGCCGATGACCGCGGCGGTGCGAATCGTGGCGACGGCGTCGCGATGACCGGCGTCATCACGGCGCCCACCTCAGGTGCAGGTCGATCGGCCCGCACCACCGCTGAGCGCGGAGTGCGCGGCCAACGAGAACTAGGCCGTCGAGGCGGTGCGGTGTTCGGCTTCGGCGAGTTCCTTCAGCGTCAGCAGTTGCTCGCGCATCATGAGCAGGTCGCCGAGGGCGAGCACCATAGCGACGAATTTCGGTGCGCTACAGCGGATCCGGACCACGAGCCGGGTTCCCGCGCCTTCCGGCCGCACCGCGTAGGAGACGCACACCTTGCCCGCGACCAGAGTGATGTGCTCGCCCGGGACGAAGAAGACGAGTTCGAACTGGGACATGAACCGCTGCCCCACCGCCAGTTCGGTGAGCGCCGGGTCACGCAGGCGCGGGCTGCGTGTGCCGAAATTGTCCAGCAGGTCGTAGCTGTAGGGAGCGATCCGCAGCTGGCACAGCCAGGCGTAGACGAGCGCGGGCGGCGCGTCGACGCTGATCGCCCGGTCGGCCCGGAAGCCGCCGGGTAGCCGGTCGTCGCACGGCAGGGGCGCTTCGCGCTCGGCCTCGGTGGCGCCCCACACCGTCCCGGGGATCATGCCGTCGCCGCGATCCGGCGCAACATCTGACGCACCACCAGGCGGTGACCGCCCGTCCCTACCACCAGCGCACGGTAGATCCGGCCGTGCAGACCGGGAAAGTCGCCGTAACTGCGGGCGCGGACGCGGGTCCGGCTCGGCCCCTCCTCGTCCAATTCGAAGATCAGCGCGTACTTCGAGAACCAGTGCTGTCCGCGCAGCGCCAAACGGTGCGGTTCCGCGAGGGAATCGACAACGAACCCGGTCGGCGGCGACGGCTCGTTCGGGTCGTGGCACACGACTTTCAGCACCGCTTTCCACGCCCGCTCGCGATTCGCCTCGACCGATCTGGCATGCTCATCTATATAGGACAAACGCTCCATATAGAAGGACCGTACTAGTACATGGCGCCACCCCGCAAGCACGACACCGACGTGATCCTCGACGCAGCCCGCACCCTGGTGCTCGCCGAGGGACCTCGGGCGGCCAGCGTGTCGGCCATCGCCGAGGCCAGCGGAGCCCCGGTCGGGACCTTGTATCACCGCTTCGGCAACCGCAACGGAGTGCTCGCCGCCGCGTGGCTGCGGGCGCTGCGCCGCTTCCAGGACGGCACCCTCGCCGCCGCCGACCGGCCGGACCCGGTGGAGGCGGGGGTCGAGATGGTGCGAGCCGCCCTGCGGTTCGGGCGCGAACTACCCGAGGACGCCAAGCTCCTGCTCGAGCTGCGCCCCAGCGATCTTCTCGACGGCGGGCCGGACGCCGAGTTCCGCACCACCCTGGCCGGCATGAACGCGCCGTTGATCGAGCACCTGCGCCGCATCGCCGACGGCGTGTTCGGCCGGGACGGCGAACGCGAGATCGACGCGGTCTCGCGAGCGGTCGTGGATCTCCCCTACGCGGCGCTGCGCCGCCACGCCCACGCCGCGGTCCTGCCCGCTTGGCTCGAGGACGACCTGACCGCCGCCGCCCGCACCCTGCTGACCTCCTACCGCCCCTGAACAGCCGGCCTCAGCCGGTGATCAGCGCCGGAGTGAGTTCGTCGAGGCCGGAGATCACCTTGGCGGCCATGGCCAGCGCATCGGAGGCGGGCGGGTATTCCGGGCGTGGCGCCGCGATCACCCGCATCCCCGCCGCGTGGGCCGAGCGCAGGCCGTTGCTCGAATCCTCCACGGCCACACAGTCGATAGGCCGCTGACGAAGGAACGTCGCGACGGTCACGTACACGTCCGGGGCGGGTTTGCCGCGGTCGACCTCCTCGGTGGAGAAGGTCACGGAGAAGTACTCGATCAGACCGGTCCGGCCCAGCACCGCGTCGATGAGCGCGCGTGGCGAGGAGCTGGCCAGCCCCAGCGGCCAGTGCTCACTGATCCGCTGCACGGCCTCGACCGCGCCGGGCAGCACCGGCACGGCCTCGTCGTAGCGCTCGGCCATCCGCTCGATGACCTCCCGCGCGACGGTCTCCGGCGGCTCGTCCACACCCAGCTCACCGCTCAGGTAGGCCGACCACTCACCGGTGCTCATTCCCATCAGCCGCTGCTGGGTGTCGGGCAGCCACCGCCCGCCCTTCTCCGCGACATAGCCGCGCCGCACCAGCTCCCAGACCGGCTCGGAGTCGATCAGGACGCCGTCCATGTCGAACACCACCGCGGTGATACCCATGCGCACAATGCCTTTCGCCAGCCGAAGCGGTCACAGATCGAGCGCGGCCGGATCGCGTCTCCGGCCGCGGGGAACCGTGCCGGTATCACCGGGGTAGCGGCGATATCCGGTCGCGCACCAGCCTAGGCGGTGACGGCTCGCGGCGGCGGACACCGCACCCGCCCGGCGAGCATTCCCCGGGCAACCGATAACTTGTTCTCATGAACGAACCGCAGGCCGGCGACTCGCTGCCGAGCAAGGAGCACCACGAGGGCGGGTTCCGGCCGATGACCGAGCTGATCGCCGCCCATGAGGCCGCCAAGGACGATATCTCCCGCGGCGGGCCGCACTTCGGGCAGTTCATCGAACAGGTGCGCGGCCTGATGGACCGTGTCCGGCTGGCCTCGCCCTCCGACGAACTGGCGGTGGAGGCGATCGGCATCCTCAAGGAGCTGAACGACAAGCTCGACGCCGCCGCGGTGGACGAGTGGTCGACGCCCAACTGGACCCGCTTCGACCTGCCCGCCCGCGGCAACATCACCCTGCCGCCGTTCTTCATCGACCACGTCCACCCCCAGCAGGGCGTCGACGCGCGGCTCACCTTCCGCACCTTCCATCTCGGCGGCAACAGCGCCGCCCACGGTGGACAGATCGCCATCGCCTTCGACGACCTGCTCGGCATGGCGGCGGCCGTGCATTCGGGCGCGGTGACAAGGACGGCGTCGCTCACCGTCGACTACCGCTCCATCACTCCGCTGAACACCGAACTGAAGGTGCGCGCGTGGGCCGAACGGCAGGAGGGCCGCAAGGTCTACGTGCGGGCCACCCTGCACGACGGTGACCGGCTGTGCGCGGAGGCGAACGGGCTGTTCATCGTGCTCGAGCCCGGCCAGCCCTGAGGCTCGCGCTCCGCCGGGTCAGTCGCCCGAGCGCTCCGCGAGGCGGGTCGGCGGCATGCCGAAAGCGTCGAACAGCGTTGGTTCGAGAAAGACGGTGATCGCGGCGATCCCGTCTGCGCCGGTGGTGATCACGTGGATCGAATGGGCTTCCAGGAGGCCGCCCGCTCCGCGACGGTATTCCGCCACAGCGGGTTGTCCGTTCGCGGCCGTCGGGATCAGCACGAGATCGCCGGGCCGGGCGAAGGCCCGCTTGGCCAGGAACCGGGTCACCGCCTCGCGCCCGGTGAACCACAGTGGCACCGGCGGCATTTCGAGCCGGACGTCGGCGGCCAGTAGCTCGGTGAGCGCGGCGAGGTCGGCGTTCTCGAAGGCCGCGCAGTAACGGTCGAGCAGTTCGCGGCGTTCGGTGTCCTCCGGTTCGGTCGCGTTGTCGCCGTTGGGGGCGACCTCGGCGAGACGTGCCCTGGCCCGCTGCAGGGCGCTGTTCACCGCGGCCTGCGTCGTTTCGAGCAGCTCCGCTACTTCGGCGGCACTGAACTGTGCGACGTCGCGCAGGATCAGCACGGCCCGCTGACGCGCGGGCAACTCCTGCATGGCCGTCACCACGGCCAGCCGGATGCTTTCCCTGGTGACGAATGCCGTTTCGGGTGTCAACGCGTCCGGCAGTGGTTGCATCCATTCATATGTCCCGGCATCGCGGTCGAGACCCGCGTCGGGGTCGGCCGAGCCGGCGCCCAGACCGGCGGGCAGGACCCGCCGCGCACGGTTCTCCAGTGCGCGCAGGCACGCGGTCGTCGCGATGCGGTACAACCACGTGCGCAGCGCCGCCCGCTCCTCGAACGCGGCATAGCCGCGCCAGCCGCGTAGGTACGTCTCCTGGACGAGATCCTCGGCGTCGTGCACCGAACCGAGCATGCGATAGCAGTGCGCGATCAGTTCGGCGCGCAACGGCGCCGCCTGCTCGATGAAATCCTCCTGGACCGGCACGGTCGTACTCCTAGGTCTCGACGTGGCGGGGATGGGCACCCCTACCAGTACTGATACGTCCGGCGGCGGAAATTCATCGGTCGGCTCGTCACCGATTACCCCGGGAGAGCGGGCCGCGTCGTAGACGGGAGACCGATCGGTCGGCGCCGCACCGATGAATCGCGGCGGCTCCACGTATCTGAATTGGTGAGGACCACGAGCACATCACCGACAGAAGTGGAGACGACCATGAACGAAACAACCAAACCCGGCGATCTAGCGGGCACCACGTCGATCGTGACCGGAGCAGGCCGTGGATTCGGCCGAGGTATCGCCAGGGCGCTGGCGGCTGGCGGCACGCATGTCGTCGGCGTGGCCCGCACCGGCGCGCAGCTCGATGCGGTGCGCGAGGAAATCGGCGGCCGCTTCACCGCCGTGGCAGCGGACGCCGCCGATCCCGCGACCGCAAGCCGGCTCCTCCACGAGTATCGCCCGCGCACGGTGGTCCTGTGCGCGGGCGCCGCTCCGCGCATGAGCCCCGTGCAGGAACAGACGTGGGAGACCTTCAGCGAGAACTGGAATGTCGACGTGGCCCAAGCGTTCCACTGGATTCGCGAAGCGCTGCGCCGGCCACTGGCGCCGGGCAGCTCGGTGATCGCGATCTCCAGCGGGGCCGCGATCAACGGGTCGCCGCTGAGCGGCGGCTACGCGGGGGCGAAGGCCACCGTGCGGCTCATCACGAGCTATGCCGCCGTCGAGTCGGAACGGGCAGAGCTGGGGATCAGGTTCGTCTCCGTTCTCCCGCAGTTGACACCGGCCACCGAACTGGGGGCCGCTGCGGTGGCGGCCTATGCCGAACGGCAAGGCGTCGACGCCGACACGTTCGTGCGGTCCATGGGACCCGCCCTCACCCCGGAGCAGGTGGGCAAGTCGGTTCTCGAGATCGCGACCGCCGCGCACCCGGTCCACCACGCGAACACGCTCACCGCCGCGGGCATATCACCGCTGGCCTGAACCACGCAATCGAAAGGAAGCCCATCACGATGAATACACCGTCGATCGTCTCGGCACAGGAGTGGGAGGCAGCGTGGCAGCGGCTGCTGGTGAAAGAGAAGGAGTTGACCCGCGCCCGTGACGCACTGGCCGCCTCGCGGCGGCGGATGCCGTGGCAGGCCGTGGACAAGGAGTACGCGTTCGAAGGACCCGACGGCAAGGCGAGCCTGCTCGACCTGTTCCAGGGCAGGCGGCAGCTGATCGTCTACCGCGCCTTCTTCGAGCCCGGCGTGAGCGGCTGGCCCGACCATGCCTGCCGTGGCTGCTCGATGATGGCCGATCATCTCCCCCACCTGGCCCACCTGAACGCCCGCGACACCACCCTCGTGTACGCCTCTCGCGCGCCGCAGGCCGACATCGAGCGCGTGCGGGCCCGGATGGGCTGGCAGATGCCGTGGTACACCATCACCGACGACTTCGACGCCGACTTCGGCGTGGACGAATGGCACGGCACGAACGCGTTCATCCACGACGGCGACAGCGTGTTCCGCACCTACTTCGTCAACAACCGCGGCGACGAGGCGCTGGGCACCACGTGGAGCTACCTCGACATGACCGCGCTGGGACGCCAGGAGCGCTGGGAGGACTCACCGGAGGGCTACCCGCAGACCCCGCCCTACGAATGGTGGGACTGGCACGACACCTACGGCAGGCACACGCCGTCGCGGTGGTTCGGCGACCCCGATCCGGACAATCCCGACGACCAACGGCCGCCGCGCGCCGACTCGCCGGGCTGCGCCTGCCCATGATCGACGGCGCCGTGCGCCGGTAGGCGCGTCGCCGTCACGACCGCGCACTCCCTCGTGCGGGTCGTGACGGCGACGCCGGTGGCCGAGCGGGTCACCGCCCCGGGAAATGGGCCTCCCGATACGCGCCGAACCGGGCGTCCACCTGCTCGGAAGTGAGCCCGAAATCATCCAGGGTGTAGCGGTGCGCCGGACGAGCGGCGCCAGATGTGCTCTCCGAATGCAACGCGGCCATCGCCGCGCGCGCCTCGTCGGTCAGCGGCAGCCCGAAATGCCGGTAGATCGACTCGACGGTGCCGATCGGGTCGGCGACGAACGCGTCGTAGTCGACGTCGCAGAACTGCGCCGCGTCGTGGCGCTTGCGGTCGACGAGGAACCGCTCCGCGCCGCGCGCCCACAGATCCAGCTGCGTCGCGCCGACCACCGGACCCCGGAACTTCTCCGACCAGCCCGCCGTCGCCTGCTCGTTCAAGCTGCACACCGACGCGATGATGGTGCGCGGATCGCGATGCATCTGGATGATCAATGCGTCCGGATAGACCTCGAAGATGGCGTCCAGCGCGAACAGGTGGCTCGGGTTCTTCAACACCCATCGTTTTCCGGCATCCGGCAGCCCGATCAGCTGGAGATTGCGCCGGTGCCTGCGGTAGGCGGGCGTCCAATCACGGTCACGCAACCACTCGGAATAGGTGGGCAGGTAGGCCAGGCATTCGTAGGACACCGACATGGCCGACTGCCGCAGCAGCTGCCAGCACTCCTCCACCTGGTCTGCCGAGATGTGGTGCACGCCCATGAATTCCGGATGCTCCACGTGGTGCTTGTCGTAGGCGGCCGCGAGACGCTGGTACACGGGATTGCTCGCCCAGGTCTCCCGCGGCGGGCGCGGCTGCGGCATCTCGGTCAGCCACATCTCCAGGCCTTGGTGGCCCGGGTCGGCGTTGAGCAGGCGGTGCACCGCCGTCGTTCCGGAACGCGGCAGGCCGGTCACGAAGACCGGCCGTTCGATCGCCACGTCGGCGTGCTGCGGGTGCTGCTTCCAGGCGGCCTCGCTGAGCAGCCGGGCGATCAAGGCGCCGCGCAGGAAGGCACGGTTGACCTTGTTGCCGAAGGGGGTGAGTTCGGCGTCTCGGGCATAGGACTCGAGCAGCACCCCGAGTCCCTCGCGGTAGTCGTCGGTGCCGAAATCCTCCAGCCCGACCACCTTCGTCGCCGAGGCGTGCAGATCGTCGATGGTTCCGACGTCGTCCCTACCGATCACGGTCATCTCCTAGTGGTGGTATTCGCCGGCGTTGACGTCCAGGCACGCGCCGGTGATCGCGCGCGCCATGGCGGAGGCGAAGAACACGACCGCGTCGGCGATCTCGTCGGGTTCGGGCAGCTTGCGCAGGTCGGTGGTCTTCGCGGTCTCGGCGTAGACCTCCTCGGAAGTGATCCCGCGCTGCTGCGCGAGATAGTTGAAATACCACTTCAGGTTGTCGGCCCAGATGTAGCCCGGCGCGACGGAATTCACCCGGATGCCCTTCGGCCCGAGTTCGGTGGCCAGGCTCTGGGCCAGCGCGAGCAGGCTGGCCTTGGCCATCTTGTAGGGCCCGAAGGTCCGGCGCGAGTGGCGCAGCACCGCCGAGTTGATCATCACGACCGAACCCTTGGTCTCCGCGAGAGCGGGCACGAACAGCCTGGTCAGTCGCAGCGCGGCGAGCACGTTCGTCTCGAAGCCCGCGCGCACCTGATCCAGGTCGACGTCCGCGAGGTCGACGATGGGGGGGATCGCGAAGGCATTGTTCACCAGCGTGTCGACCCTGCCGAAAGCGCTGTGCGCGGCCTCCACCAGGTGGGCCGCCGCCGCCTCGTCGTTGATATCGGTCGGCACCACCACCGCGCGCCTGCCCAGTTCGGTGATCTCCTTGGCCACCTCCGTCAGCCGTGACTCGGTCCGGGACGCGAGCACGACGTCCGCGCCCGCTTTCGCGCTCTGCACGGCGATCGCGCGCCCCAGTCCCGGCCCCACGCCGGAGACGACGACCACTTTGTCCTGCAACAACATCAGCCGAGCATCCTCTCCGCGACGGCGACCTGACGCGCCGCGATCCGGGCCCGCCACTGCTCCGGCGAGACGCGCGCCTGCTCGTAGAACGGCAAGCGGGCGGTCAGGTCGGCGACCGGCACCAGCTCCACGGTCGGCCCGTCGTCGGGTTTCATCTCCCGCGACAACCGCTGCCAGCGGAACTGTAGATATCCCCTGGCGTGCCCGGTACGCTCGATCCAGTTCGCCACGCCCGGGTCGCGCTCGCTCACCACCAGCCGGATCATCCCGTCCGGGTCCACGTGCGCCTGGTCGGCGGTGAGGCTGGTCTGGTGGTTGATGTAGTCCAGCGACAGGTACCACATGCTGCCCAGCTGGAAGCCCTGGTAGGGCGCGTCGGACTTCGGCACCGTGATGATCATGGCGTGGTCGTCGTCCAGGTCGTAGTGACCGACCGACGAGAACTGCGTGCTCAGCCCGCCCGGGGTCTGCCTGGGCTCGGTCAGCGTGTTGACCGGCAGGTTCAGATAGAACCACTCCGGGAAGGCGAGGAAGGTCTTCAACCGCGACACCAGCATCTTGCCCGCCACGCCGTACCGCTTGGTCATCACGTCCTTGGTCAACGGCGGCGGCGCGTCACCGATCCGGTCCACCCGATGGATGCGGATCGTGCCCGCCTTCTCGGTCGCCCAATCGCTGTGCACCTCCCGCACCACGAGCATCGCCGCGTCGGCGCCCAGGTGCACGTAGCCGGGTCCGGCTGCACCGGGTCCGAACCGGATCTCGTAGGACCCGTCGGGGCGGATGTCGAGTTCACGGTCGTCGAAGGCGGTGAGGCTGTCGGGTACGTCCACCGGCGAGTAGTTGCCGTTGAGCACCTGGAAGCTCAGGTCGCGGGTGGTACCGCGGGTGCCGGTCACCACGTATTCCGCGTTCGGCCGCAGATAGGAGTGGTAGTAGAGGGTGTCGGGGTTGTCCAGGCCCATCTTGGTGTAGGGGCCGGTGGACATCACGAAGAACGGGAAGTCCAGCTCGTAGGCCCAGGCCATCTGCAACGACGCGCGGATGCTGCCCGCCAGATAGTCGTAGCCCTCGACGAGGTCCTGTTCGGTGCGGATGTGCGCGGCTCCGGTGATGATCTGCTCGGCGGCGGCGATGGCGTCCGCGAACGGCTGTGTCAGCAAGAGGCTTCTCCGGTGTTCCAAATATGTACCACTCTGGTACATTTCGATAGAGGCAAGATTAGAACGTGTTCTAGGAGTGGTCAATGGTCGGCCGACGGTCCGCACCCACCGCACGCGTGGTTCAGGTCCTGGATTTCTTCGTCGAACAGCGCGGGAAACGCTTCGGGCTCTCCGAGCTCGCCCGCGAGCTCGACCTGGCCAAGCCGACCTGCCTGGGCATCCTCACCGAGCTGACCTCGGGCGGCTACCTGGTGCGCGACGCAGGCACGGTCACCTACGGGCTCGGACCGGCGCTGATCGCCGCGGGCCGGGTGGCGCAGGACAGTTTCGCGATCTCCGCGCTCGCCCGCGTCGAGCTGGAGGAACTCTCCGCGCGCTACCACACCACCTGCACCGCGTCGGCGGTGGTCGGCGAGCAGATCATGGTGCTGGAGAGCACCGGCCCCGGCCTGGTGAAGGTGGGCGCGGCCTACCATTTCGCGCCGCCGGTCGGCCTGATGTACGTACTCTGGGACACCGACGCGGCGTTCGACGCCTGGCTGGCCAAGCCCCCGGCGGTGCCGCTGCGACAGGACGAGGAGCGACTGCGCCAGGTCGTCGCCGAATGCCGCGAGCGCGGATTCCTGGTGGAGAGCACGACCACGGCAGGGCGGCGGCTGTACTCGCTGCTGGCCGGTGTCGCCGACCGCGATCTGCCGCCCGAGCTGCGCGAACTGGTCGGCGAGCTGGTGACCAGCCTGGGCGAGCGGGTGTATCTCGGCTCGGATCTGCGACCACGCAAAGAACACGCGGTGAGCCTGCTCGCCGCGCCGACCTACGACGGTGACGGCAGGCAGAACATGGTGCTCACGATGTACGTCGGCCGCTCCATCACCGGGGCCGAGATCGCGCGCCGTGGCGCGGCCCTGGTGGCGGCCGCCGACGCGGTGACGGCGAATTCGGGCGGGCGCAAACCATTGACCGATAACCGAAACGTGTTCTAGTTTTGCGGTGTGAGCCAGTACGCGAAGTCGACGGCGAGCACCTACGAGCTGCCCCATCTGGACGCGCTCGAGGCCGAGTCGGCGCACATATTCCGTGAAGTGGCAGCGACATTCGAGCGCCCGGTGTTGCTGTTCTCCGGCGGCAAGGACTCGGTGGTGATGCTGCACCTGGCGGCGAAGGCCTTCTGGCCGGCGCCGCTGCCGTTTCCGGTGCTGCACATCGACACCGGGCACAATTTCGACGAGGTGATCGCCTACCGCGACCAGACGGTGGCGCGGCTGGGCCTGCGCCTGGTGGTCGGGCGAGTGCAGGACGACATCGACGCGGGGCGCGTGGTCGAGGAGACCGGGCCGCGCGCCTCCCGCAACCGGTTGCAGACGACGACGCTGCTGCGCTCGATCCAGGAAGGAGCGTTCGACGCGGTCTTCGGCGGCGCGCGCCGCGACGAGGAGAAGGCCCGCGCCAAGGAGCGGGTATTCAGCTTCCGCGACGAGTACGGCCAGTGGGATCCGCGCAGGCAGCGCCCCGAGCTGTGGAACCTCTACAACGGCAGGCACCGCGCAGGCGAGCACATCCGGGTGTTCCCGCTGTCGAACTGGACCGAGCTGGACATCTGGAGTTACATCGCCGCCGAAGGCATCGAGCTGCCCCCGCTCTATTACGCGCACCGCAGGCCGGTGGTACAGCGCGACGGAATGCTGTTGGCGCACACCCGCTTTCTCGAACTGCTCGACGGCGAGGAGCCCTACGAGTCCACCATACGGTTCCGCACCGTCGGCGACGCGACCTGCACCGGCTGCGTCGAATCCACCGCGGCCACACCCGCGGAGGTGGTCGCCGAGGTCGCCGCGGCGCGGGTCACCGAGCGCGGCGCCACCCGCGCCGACGACCGCATCTCCGAGGCAGGCATGGAAGACCGCAAACGCGAAGGCTACTTCTGATGACGACCACATTGTTGCGTCTGGCCACCGCGGGCAGCGTCGACGACGGCAAGTCCACGCTGATCGGCAGGCTGCTGTTCGACTCCAAGACGCTGTTCACCGATCAGCTCGCCGCGGTGGAGCGCACCAGCCGCGACCGCGGCGACGACTATCCCAACCTCGCCCTGCTCACCGACGGCCTGCGCGCCGAACGTGAACAGGGGATCACGATCGACGTGGCGCATCGCTATTTCGCCACGCCGAGAAGAAAATTCATCATCGCAGACACTCCGGGGCACGTGCAGTACACCCGCAATATGGTGACCGGCGCTTCCACCGCCGACCTGGCGCTGATCCTGGTCGACGCCCGCAAGGGCGTGGTGGAGCAGACGCGCAGGCACGCGTTCCTGGCCAGCCTGCTCGGCATCCCGCACCTGGTGCTGTGCGTGAACAAGATGGACCTGGTGGACTGGTCGCAGGAACGGTTCGAGGAGATCCGCGAGGAGTTCGCGCGATTCGCGTCCAAACTGGACGTCTCCGACCTGACCTTCGTGCCGGTGTCGGCGCTGCACGGCGACAACATCGTGCACCGTGGCGCGAGCATGCCGTGGTATGAGGGCACTCCCCTGCTGCACCATCTGGAAGAGGTGCATATCGCCTCGGACCGCAACCTGATCGATGCGCGCTTCCCGGTGCAGTACGTCACCCGCAGCCACGGCCAGGATTTCCGCGGATACGCGGGCACCGTGGCGGGCGGAGTCTTCAAGCCCGGCGACGAAGTGGCGGTGCTGCCGTCCGGTTTCACCACCACGGTCGAGGCGATCTGGGGGCCGGGCGGCGCGCCGGTCGCGGAAGCCTTTCCGCCGCAGGCGGTCACCATCCAGCTAGCCGACGAGCTGGATATCTCCCGCGGCGATCTGATCTGCCGTCCGAACAACCGCCCGACCGCGGGCCGTGATCTCGACGCGATGGTGTGCTGGTTCGCCGAGGACGCCCAGCTGACACCCGGCGCTACCTACACCATCCGGCACAGCACCCGCGCGGCGACCGCCGAGGTGCGCTCGCTGGACTACCGGCTGGACGTCAACACGCTGCATCGCGACGAGCACGCGGAGTCGTTGTCGCTCAACGAGATCGGCCGCGTCCAGCTGCGCACCCGGCAACCGTTGCTGTTCGACCCGTACCGCCGCAACCGCGCTACCGGCAGCTTCATCCTCGTCGACGACACCACCAACAACACCGTCGCCGCGGGCATGATCACCGGCCCGAGCCTGCCCTCCACCCGAGTGGTCTGGCACTCCACGGCCGTCGAGCGCGACGAGCGCGCCACCCGCGGTCTGACGGTCTGGCTGACCGGCTTGTCCGGGTCCGGAAAGTCCACCGTCGCCGTGGAACTGGAGCGCAGGTTGGTCGCCGCGGGCCGCCCGGCGTTCCTCCTGGACGGCGACAACCTGCGCCACGGCCTCAACTCGGATCTCGGCTTCAGCACGGCCGACCGGGAGGAAAACGTCCGCCGCGTCGGCGAAGTGGCGAAACTGTTCGCCGAAGCCGGTGTGGTCGCAGTGGTTTCACTGATCAGCCCCTACCGCGCCGACCGCGACCGCGTCCGCGCCGCCCACGAAGCGGCGGACATCTCCTTCCTGGAAGTGTTCGTCGACACGCCACTGGCCGTCTGCGAAGCCCGCGACCCCAAAGGCATGTACGCCAAGGCCCGCGCGGGCGAGATCCGCGGATTCACCGGCATCGACGACCCCTACGAAGCACCGACCGAAGCCGAGATCGTCCTACGGCCCGACCACGGTGACCCGGCCTCGATGGCGGCGACGATCATCGCCCGGCTGAGTCGGTTGGACTGATCAGGCCTCAGCGCCGGGTAGCGAGGGCACGTTCGCGGGACGTCACATGTCGTCCGCTGATTCAGGGGACTATGTCCGCGCTCGGAACGACGTAGCGGACGCGGTCGGTGTTGTGTGCCTCCGTTCCGAGGTCGACGATCGTTGCGTCACCGACCTGTTCGACGAGATTAACGCCGATCTCCACCGGCACCGGATACGCCGAATCCGGCCCCAGGTCGTCGGGTGCGCCGAAGATCGGCAGCTTGTCGATCAAGCTGTGCGTGACACCGTCGGCATCCGTGAACTCGACTTCGATGACACCCGGCTGAGTGTCCGACACCCATCGGACGGCTTTCCCCCAGATAACGGCCATTCCGTCAGTATGCCCTCGAGCTCCGCCGCAGCGAGCGTCACCACCAGTCGCGGCTACTGTCCGCAGCTGAAATGCCAACGCCGGCTTCGTGGATCGGCTATCCCCTCCACAGTCGATACACGAAGCCGGCTTCCGGTGACATCTCCGTAATCGGTTCGGATACGAGCGTAGAGCGATAGGATCTGATTGTAAAGCGCTAAGCGCCTAGCCGCTGCGCTCTGATCCTTTACCGGCGGATACCATGTTCGCACGGTGACGGGCCGAATCGGGAGGTTGGTGGCACAGGTCGTGTCCGGCGAGGGAGATGAGATCAGCGAGGAGCCGACGGAGGACGCCGGCCCCATCGCGCGGCACCTGAATCGGGTGATCGCCGCTGCGCAGCAGCGGGATTCACGCAGCTACTCCAACAAAGACATCGCCGAGCGCTCGACCGCGCTCGGCTATCCGCTGAGCCCGGCCCAGGTCTCGCACATCCGGCTCGGACGAGTCCGCAACCCCAGTTTTCGCACGGTCGAGGGGATTTCCGTGGCACTGGGCGTCGACGTTCGGGAATTCCTCGACGGCGCGGCCGCGCAGCAAGCCGACGTCGAATCGCGGCTGGCCGCGGAACTCTCCGAGGCGGGCGTGGAGGCGATCGGTTTCCGCCTGTCCGAACTCGGCACCTTGAACGAACTCGGCAGATCGACGTTCGGCGCCATAGTCGGCAACATCCTGCGCGATCTCCAGCAGCACGAACTCTATCGCCGACCGGCCGCCGCGGAGGACGACGAGAAAACCGAGGGCTGAGTGATCGGCTATCGCTCGTGTCAGAGCCGCAGATCCTCCGCCGAGACTTTCGGAGCGGGGCCCGGCCGATAGGTCGCCTGCGCGATCGGGCGGCGAACTTCCGTATAGGACTCCAGCGCGGCGGCAATGGAGTCCGCGCTGCGCAGGGTCTTCGCCAAGACGATCGCATCCTCGATGGCGGAGGTCGCGCCACGCCCCGCCGCAGGCGAAACGGCATGCGCCGCATCGCCGATCAGTACGGTGTCGGCGTTGTGCCAGCTGCCCTCGGGTTCGAGTTCGTACAGTGCGATGGGAGCGCTCACCTCGGAACGCTCCAGCACCCGCATCACCGGGGTGGCCCGCAGTGCGTCGAGGAACACCTCCGGGTCGACCGCCGCGCCGGACGCGACGCTCCGCCTGCTGAACCAGAATGATCCATCGCGGTCGTCCCCCACATAGCCTGCTACACCTTCGGGGTGCGACCAGAAGTGCAGGACGTGCGTCGGGAGCCCGGGCACCACGGCCCGGCAATGACCGTAGCGGATCGATTGGCCGGTGTAGGTGGGCTCTCTGGGATCGCCGAGCATGCGCCGCGTGGCCGAACGAGCACCGTCCGCGCCGACCAGCAGATCACCCGTGCGCGAGCCGGGATCGACCCGCGTTCCGTATTCGCACGGGATGTCCACTTCTTCCAACCCTTCTCGCAACAAGGCCAGGAGATCCTTGCGCCAGATGTGGGTGCTGGACCAGCGATGACCGGGCTCGGTCCGGGCGAAGGAATTCGTTCGCCCGGTGAGCGTGTCGACGGTGCTGACGCCGACGACCGGGAATCCGGCCGCTCTGACCTTTTCGCCCAGGCCGATCTGATCGAGCGCGGTCGACGCCGCGGGGCCGAGGGTGACCCACCCGCCCACCTCGGCAGTGCGCGTCGCGGTCTCATAGATCTGCACCCGCGCACCGACTTTCGCCATCGCCAGGGCCGCGCACGCCCCTCCGACACCGCAGCCGATGATCTCCGCTCGAAACATCCGGTCACACCTTCGCCGTGGGCCGAGCCCATTGCCGACGCACCCGAACCATGTTCTCCCCCAGGCCGGCCGCCAAGGCCACGAGCAGTTTGCGGTCGGCATCGAACGTATCAGCCTGGTCCACGGCCGCGCGGTGCGGTTCGCCGTACAGCACCGGCCGCTCGTGATTGGCCGCGGCGACGCGCTGGAGTTCGCGCGCGTAGCCGGAGACGGTGGCGGTCGACGTCGGATCGATCTGGGGGCTGAGCAGCATCAGCGCATCACGAATGTCGACCATCATCGCCTGCCGCCATTCCATGACGGCCGCCAAGGGCTGCCGGACGCGGAAGGCGGGCATCCGCCGTTCCGGAAGAAACCGGGTGATCACGCCGACCGCGAAACGCCACAGCCGCCACAGCAACAGAACGTCACGCAATGCCGCGAGGCCGACGACCACAGCTCGTATCCGCATCACCAAGCCATACCAGGACACACCCAGAAGGAATACGAGCTGCCCCAGATAGACCTCCCACCGCCCCAGCGCGACGAGCGCTCGCGGTGGCCGTTCCGATGCCGCGTAGTACCCGAGCTGGACGGTGAAAGTCACCGTGGCGGCGAGCATCGACACCGCACCTATCGCGGCGAGCACGATTCCGTGGGCCGGCGTCCCCGAGAGCAGACGCAGATAGGCGAAGCAGTAGAAGACGATCAACATCCCGATCGGCAACGTGCTCACCTTCTCCCCGAGATTGAAGCCGACCACGGCGGGGTCGGCGAATCCGTAGGGTTTCGCGCCGGGGCCCGCGACGGCCGCGCACACGGCCATGACGATGATCGACGCGGCAAGCGGGATACCGAGCCCGACCAGTATTTTCTTCGTCTGGGCGGTGTGCCGGGAGGCCAGCACGAAGAACGCGACGATGCAGGCCTTGGCTCCCACCAGCAGGACGGTCCCGACGAATTCGTAACCCATCGCGCTCAGCAACCACGGGTCCGGGCGGTTCTGGACGTACTCGCCGAAGGCATACCCGGACGCGAGGAAGAAGAAGGCCCCCACGACCGCGAGAAGAGCCACGTCCTTGTTGCGGCGGTATTGACTCGACTTCCAGATCATGGCGGCGGCGAACGCCGCGATGAGCCACCCGTGCGGTATGTAGATCACAGCCAGCCCATTCTCTCCTGCAACGGCAGTGACAGGTCTTCGGTCCGCTGTAAGGGCCGCAGCGCGCGCTGCCGATCGAGCACCCTGCCCACCTCGTACCCCCACCGCGCGAGCAGGTTCGCCGTGTATTCCGCCTCCCATTCCCGCTCCGGAGACATCGCCGAATGGCGGTGCACGTTCCCGGTCTCGTAGTGCCCGGCGATGATGTGCCCGAACTCGTGCCCGATCCCGTGGTCCTGATGCCAGGCGGGTGTCGCCTTCTGATACGCGATGACGTAGGTGTCGGGCGGCGCCGAAAGCTTCAACGTGATCGCGAAGAAGCAATCGACCGGCAGCAACTTCTCCTGTAGGAGCACCGTCGCGCCGGTGAATTCGCAATAGCGCTCGATCAGCTGGCGCATGGTCAGCAATTCACGCACCTTCATGCGCTGGAGCAGCAGGCGGGTGCGATGCTCGACTTCGCGAACCCGCGCGGGACTCAGGACGAAGCGAGAGTTTCCGTCCCGCGCGCTGTCGGCGGAACCCGCCGTGTCACCCGCCGAGCGTCTCATGCGCCCGCGCCATACGGAACTCAACAGACCTCACACCCCGCAGCCCGCCCCACCGCCCGACTCTCGGTAACCGGTCCGTCGAACGGTACGAAAACGATGCCGAGCGCCGCGCCTGATCGACCATCGTGGTCACAAACCCCCGTGCCCGGCCGGTTCGGCGTTCAAGGTACCACCGCCGCGACCGGACGGCATTGATTCGAATCCCGCTGGCACGCCCCGCATTCGCATCGATTCGGAGGTCGTGCATCGGCCGCACCTGCTCGGAGGCGACACGATGTCACCCGGGCGTGCGAACGGACTCCGCCGATTTCGCGCCGCCGGGCTCGCACAACGCGTCGCGAATGGTGTCGCGCAGCCAGCGCTGGGCCGGATCGGCGTCGAGCCGGGCATGCCAGAGCAGGCGCACTTCGACTTCCGGCAGGTCCGCGGCGAGGGGAAACCAGCGAATGCCGAGAGTCCGGCCGTACTGTTCGGCGAGGCGCTGCGGGACGAGTCCGACGTAACGGCTCGAGGAGACCAGGAGCGCGGCGACAGCGAAGGTCGGGACGACGGCGGCGACGTGGCGTTGCAGGCCCGCCGCGTCGAGCGCATCGTCGAGCGGTCCGCGAGCGCGTCCACGGCGGGAGGCCGAGACGTGGGGATGCCCGCACAGTTGCCGCAACGTCGGGCGACGGCGCCTGCCCAGCGGACTGTCGGCGCGGACGATGCCGACCATTCGTTCCCGGTACAGCACGGCGGTGCGGATGTCGGGAGCCGCGGCGTCACCGACGCCGATGTCGAGATCGACTGAACCGTCACGCAGGGCCTCGGCGCTCTCGCTGCCCTCCGTGACGAAACGAAGGACCACGCCGGGGGCGAGCGCGGCCGTGGCTTCGACCGCCGTCGTCGCCAAGGTCGCGGCGACGCCGTCATTGATGCGAATGGTGAAAGTGCGCTCGAGTTCGCCGATCGCGATCTCGCGATCGGCGCTGATCAACGCGGACGCTTCGTCGAGCAGTGACCGCACCCGCGGCGCGGTGCGCAATGCGAACGGTGTCGGAGCCATCCCACGCCCGGCGCGCACCAGGATCGGATCGTTCATCGCCCGTCGTAACCGGCCCAGCGCCCGGCTGGTCGCGGGGATGGACAGATGCAAGCGCTCGGAAGCCGCCGTGACCCCGCCTTCCCGGAGCAGGGCGTCGAACACCCGCAGGAGGTTGAGATCCAGCTGCTCGGGCATAGTTGCATCCTACGCAAGTATCTATTGCCGAAGTTGCGTGGCACGAAGTTCATCGTGCTCCCTACCGTCGGGGACATGCCGTTCAATGCCATGCTCCGGGATCGCGCCGCGTCGTCGCGACACCCGTCCCGTCCCGCCGCGCAGCGCAGTCTGCTCGCGATCATGTGCGCCTGCGTAGTCCTCGTCGTCGGGATGGTCGCCGCGATCAACCTCGCCGTCCCGATGCTTGCCTCGAGCACGCTGCATCCGTCCGCGTCAGCGCTGGCGTGGATCGTCGACACCTATGTGATCGTGTTCGCCTGCCTCGTCATCCCGGGTGGAGCCGCCGGGGACCGCTTCGGGCGCAAAGGAGTGCTGCTCACGGGCCTGGCGCTGTTCGCGGTGGGCGCGCTGATCTCGGCAACGGCACCCGGCCTGGCCCTGCTTCTGGCGGGCCGTGCGATCACGGGTGTCGGAGCCGCCGCCGTGCTACCCAACACGCTGTCGGTCCTGCTGCACGCCGTACCCGCCGAACGCAAGGGCGCGACGATCGCCACCTGGGCGTCGATGACGGGCATCGGCGGAGTCGTCGGTAACGTCGGCGGCGGGTCGATCCTGTCGGGCGGCTCGTGGCGCTGGTTGTTCGCCGCCGCCGTGCCGATCTCGCTGGTTCTCGCCGCGCTCGTGGGACGTATCGCGCCGGTGTCTGCGCGCCATGATCGCCGCCTCGATCCGCTCGGCGCGGTGCTGCTCGTCGGTGCGTCGGTCGCGCTGCTGCTCGGCATCGTCCAAGGGCCGGAGGCGGGCTGGGACAGCGTGGTCGTCATCGCCGGGTTCGTCTGCGCCGCGGCGCTGTTCACCGTGTGGACGATTGTCGAACTGAAGGTCGAGCATCCGCTGCTCGATCCACGGTTGTTCCGCCTGCCCGCCCTGCGCAGCGCCTGCCTCGGCATGACCACGGTCTTCTTCGGCATGTTCGCGCTGTTCTATGTCAACGCGTCGTTGCTCCAGTACGGCAAAGGATTCGGCGTTCTGCGAACCGGGCTGGGGATCGTCCCGCTGACCATGCCGATCATCCTCGGCGCACGACACGTCGGACGCCTGTCGCAGCGCATCGGCCTCGACGCCACCACCGCGCTCGCGTTCGGGTTCGTCGGCTGCGGATTGCTCGGGCTGTCCACCGGTGACGCGCGGACGCCCTACCTCGTCTACGCCGCGTGGCTGGTCGTGACCGGAGTCGGCGTGACGCTGGCGCTTCCGACGCTGTCCGGCGCCATCGCCGGTTCGCTACCGCCGGAGCAGGCCGGAGTCGCAGCCGGATTGCAGGCCACCACACGCGAATTCGGCAGCGCCCTGGGTGTCGCGGTCATCGGCACGGTGCTCACCGCACGGTTCGTCGCCGCGCTGCCACCGGACATCCGCGCCGACCACGATCCGCACACCATGGCCCAGGCGCTCGCCGCGACCACACCCGACCGCGCCCACGAGGTCGTCACCGCGTTCGTCTCGGGCACGCAGATGGGCCTGCGGGCGATCGGCGTGACCGTGCTCATCCTCGGCGGGCTGGTCGTGCTGCAATCGCTGCTGTCCCGGCGGAGGGTGCCGGTCGCCGTCAATCGTCCTCGCTGATCGCACGGAGGTGACGCGCACGGTCACCCGCACCATAGAGACCACCGGCGGTCGGATCGGATCGCTGCGGAAGCTGATCCGCGCAACCGATCGCGGACCTGCACAAAGGCGTATCGACATGGAGGCGCGTTCGGTACTGCGCGGTGGCTCATGGGTCGTATCGGGACGCGTCGCCGCCGGTAAGGTCTTCGGTATGCCTGCGCGAGGGGGCAGGCGGTAGTCGATCCGCCTGCCCTCACCGTTCTATGACAGCGCTTCGCTCCCGCGCGGGCGGAACGGATTCGGCCGGCGCGGAGACTTACTCGGCCGCATGCGGCCGGTGGTCCGTAAGGTCTCCACCGCCGCGCATTTCCACGAGCATTCGTCCGCGTCGCACTCGAGATGCACCTGCATGAGCGCGTGCGCGTCGCCGGGGCCGAATTCCGGGCCGTCTGTCGGTTCTACCGCAGGCCAGCCCAACGGCGGCCAGCCCAACAGGCACAATTGTTCATGGCCGACCCGTTCGGCGATGTGGTAGACGCTCGGACCCCGCAACGGCCTGCGCCACCATCTACTCGCGGCGAAGAAGACCGTCAGCAGCACCGCGACCACCGCGGTTCCCACCACCAGCGCTGTGCCGACCTCGGACCAGCCGGACATCACGACCCCACCCCGCTCTCCGATGAGCCGAACGGCGCCCACCGATGTCCCCGCTCCCACACCTGCTCGGGCGCGACGACAATCACCGTCACTTCTTCCGTCAGGCCGCGCCTGGCGGTCCAGATGTGCTCCCGGGTCGGGGCGATGACGACCGAAGCGCCCACCCGGCGGATCGTCTGCACGAGCAGCAGCGTCGGCATCAGCGCATCCCGATCCACCACGAGCACTTCCGGCTCGCGATAGCCTCGCCGCTCGGCTAGCGCCCGAATCGCGCGCTCCTCACCCGCGTGATCACTGCCGGACTGATCCAGCCGGATGTAGCCGAGCGCGATTTCCGCCATGTCCGCCCCTCTTCCGTCGATGTGGTGTGGCACCCGGCGCCGGGGATCCCGGACGATGGCAACGCGATCGGCGCTGTCGACGAGGGATGTGCTCGCCCGGCGCCGGGGCCGGAAAAGACTGTGACGGAACGACAACACAGCGAAGCGGCAAAAGTTTTGCCACTCTGGTGATGAAGAAGTCTGTGGAATGGAATGCGTGATGACGATGACCCAGGAGTCCGGTGTCGGCGACAAAGTACGCGTAGCCAGGAAGCTGGCAGGCTGGAGCCAGGAGAAACTCGCGCGGGAAGCCAACTTCTCGGCGAGTCTGGTCCGGAAGGTGGAGCGCGGCCGCGCGCCCGCGTCCCCGGCGTTCGTCGCGGCATGCGCACGTGCTCTGCGCGTGAACCCAGCCGACCTGCTCGAGCAGCCCTATCCGCGCCAGACTCGCGACGAACAGCAAGTGCATGCCGGCGTAGCCGGAATCCGACGCGAACTGGCCGCGTACAAGATCGAGCCGGACGGCACCACGAACGCACGGCCCGAGCGCGAACTCGCCGCTGACGTCGCGAAGGCATCCAAACTGCGGCACTCGGTCAACCTCGGTGACCTCGGCACGCTCCTGCCGGGCCTGTTAGCCGACCTCCGTGTGGCATGGCATTGCGCGACCGGAGCCGAGCGCAAGCGCATCTTCGGTCTTCTCGCCGAAACGTTCGCCGCGACCGGACAGCTCGTGTACAAGCTCGGCTATATCGACCTTTCCTCGTTGTGCGTCGAGCGGTACGAATGGGCAGCCGCGCAAACCGACGACAAACTGGCCGTGCTCGCGGGTGATTATCAGCGCGCGGGCGAGCTGATCTGCACGGCCGACTGGTCGACTGCCCTGCGCTTCCTCGAATCCAGTCGCGCGGCAATAGAATCCGACATCGGCGGCGGCGACCCCGCTGTTCTCAGCATGTGGGGCAACCTCCACCTGAAATCGGGTCTCGCCGCAGCCCGCGCGGGACGGCGGGATGTCGCCGACGATCACCTCGCCGAAGCGCGGGAGACCGCCGACCGCATCGGTGACGACCGGGACGACTACCGATTGTGCTTCGGCGTCACGAACGTCGATATCTGGTCGGTCGGGCTGGCCGTCGAAATGATGGACGGCACCGAAGCGGTGAAGCGCGCCGAACGTGTGCGTCTCCCGGCTACGACGCCACGTGAGCGCGCGGGCCACCACTACATCGACCTGGCCCGTGGATACCTGCTTCACGGCGACCGCACAAAGGCACTCAACTCCCTGCGTACAGCCAAGGAGATCGCGCCGACACAGGCCCGCTACCACCCGATGGTCCATGAGACGATCCGTATCCTCGCCCGCGACGACGCACGAAGCAACGAGAGTGTGCGGGGTTTCGCCGCGTGGTGCGGAATCGATCGCGGCTGATCAGGTTCGGTCGAGCCCGAGCGACCGTGCACCCGCGACTAGGTAACCTTTCCGAAGGAGCAGCGATACCTTTCGCCGTACCTGCTTGCTGGACATCGAGAGTTCTGCATCCGCTTCGCTGGCGTCACAGGCAGGGATTACGGTGGTGAATCTTCCGGATTTCGAACATCTCGACGCTGTAGAGGCGTGCGCACTCCGGCCCACGGTCGAAGACATCTACCGCCGGTCTTACGTCGACGCGATCGCCTCCGGTGATCCGTTCGATGCGCCTGATCAGTTCATGCGTCGATTCGCCAACTACACCGACCCCGCAGGCGGCAGTGTGTTCGCGATGGTCATGGCGTATGTCGGCGGGACGCCCGCGGGGCAGACGTGGGGGTGGACGCTGCGTCCGAATGCCGCGTGGTGGACGAACTTTCAGCCGGACGATGAGTTCGGCGACCGCGATACATTTACCGCCGAGGATGGCGCCCGGACCTTCGCGCTGTCGGAGATCATGGTGTGCGCCGAATACACCGGTCGCGGCTTGGCGCGGAAGCTGCACGATACGCTGTTGAGCAGCCGGGCGGAACGGCGTGCGACGCTACTGGTCGAGCCGGAGAACCAGCACGCTTATGGGGCGTACTTGCGCTGGGGATGGTCCCGAGTCGGTGTGACGAAACCGAGTTGGCCGGACGCACCGACATTCGATGTCTTGATTCGTGAACTCAGATAGCGCGAGCTACCGACGCTAGACAAATGAGGCTTGTACGCAGCGCGTCGTCGCCGTTCCAGAGTGCTCGTGCTACCAGGTCGCGGACGATCCTTCTCGCCCACGTCGTGGGGCAGGCGGTCGCCACTGCCTGCCCGCTCCGACTCCGTCGAATCAGCCCAGCGACCGGAAGAACTCGCGCACGTCGCCGATCAGCAGCTCCGGCACCTCGAGTGCGGGGAAATGCCCGCCGGAGTAGAACTCCGACCAATGGGTGATGTTGTGGGTGTGCTCGGCGAAGCGGCGGATGGCGTAGTCGCCGTCCTTGAATACCGCGACACCGGTGGGCACGGTGCCCTTCGGTTTCGGGGCGAACATGGTGGCGTCGTGGAAGCGCTCGTAGTAGAGGTTCGCGACGCTGCGGGCGGTGTCGGTGAACCAGTAGATGCTCACCGTGGTCAGCAGGCGATCGAGGTCGACGGCCTGTTCGGGCAGGTCGTGGGATCGGTCGGTCCACTCGCGGTACTTCTCCACGATCCAGCCGAGCTGGCCGGTCGGGGAATCGGCGAGCAACTGGGCGATGGTGTTCGGGCGGGAGCCCTTCAGGTTCATGTAGGCGGAACCGTCGTCCTGGAACTTCTTCATCGCGCCCAGTCGCGCCTTCTCCGCCTCGGTGAGCGCGGCCATGTCGGCGGGGTCGCCGGTCGGGAAGGTCACCAACGCGTTGACGTGCACGCCGAGGACATGCTCGGCATCGATCCGCCCCAGTGCCGGGGCGATGAAGGCGCCGTGGTCGCCGCCCTGCACGCCGTAGCGGCCGTAGCCGAGGCGGGCCATGAGTTCGGCGAGCGCCGCCGCGATCCGGCCGTCGTTCCAGCCCGGCTCGGTGAGCGGCCCGGAGAAGCCGTGGCCGGGCAGTGACGGTATGACCAGGTGGAAGGCGGGAGCGTCCGGGGCGCCGTGCGCGGCGGGGTCGGTGAGCGGGCCGATCATGTCGCGGAAGTCGGCCACCGAACTCGGCCACCCGTGCAGCAACAGCAGCGGGGTGGCCTCCGCTCGGGCGGAGCGCACATGCAGGAAGTGCACGTTCTGTCCGGAGACGATGGTGGTGAATTGCGGGTAGGCGTTCAACTCCGCCTCGGCGGCACGCCAGTCGAACTTCTCGGCCCAGTACCCGGCCAGTTCCTTCAGGTAGGCGGTCGGCACACCGCGCTCCCAGCCGACGCCGGGCAGGTCGTCGATCCAGCGGGTGCGGGCCACGCGCGAGCGAAGGTCGTCCAGGTCGGCCTGCGGGATGTCGATGCGGAAGGGGCGGATCTCGGTGTTCGTCATGCCATTGATACTTCGGGTAACGAGGGGCCCGCCGAATCACGAGAATTCATTATTTCCCGTACTCCCCAGCCCGCCGACGAGTAACGAACGACGCCGAATTCGGCCGCACTACCCTCGGCCGCCATCACCGACGAGCGCGTCCCAACTGGCCCGGCCGATGCCTCGCCACCAACCCCCACCGCTCTTATCCGCGAGTGGCACCCATTGCGGCATCGGCCGAGAAGACCTCAGACGTGGGCGCTCTTGCTGGAAGCGCCGTCCGCCGCGGCTCCCGCGATTGGCGCCGACCTCGCGGTAGGGGCATGATCGCGCCGTGGTCAGCCTTCCGGTATGCGGCGCCTTCGTGGGGCGGGCCGCTGAGCTTGCGGCATTGCAGGATGCCCATGGGGAGCCGACGGTGCATACCGTGCTGGTCGGGGGCGAAGCGGGGATCGGCAAGTCGCGGCTGGTCGCGGAGTTCGGGACGCGGCTCGGGGCCCGCACGGCGGTGCTGTCCGGGCGGTGTCCGGAGTTCGGCGCGAAAGGGGTGCCGTTCACTCCGTTCGTCGCGGTCATGCGCGCACTGCTGCGCGACCAGGGCGCGGAGGCTCTCGCGGCGCTGCTCCCGGCGAAACCCGCGCTGGCGCGCTGGCTTCCGGAACTGGCGGCGCGGTCCGGCGCGGCGGAGATCGACACCGATCGGATCCGGTTGTTCGGCGAGATCCTGACCGTGCTGGAACAGTGCTCGATGAACAGACCGCTGGTAGTGGTGCTGGAGGATCTGCACTGGGCCGACGAGGCCGGCCTGGAATTGCTCGCCTTCCTGGTGGCCAACATCGCCGAAGGCGATCTGTTCTTGGTCGGCACCTACCGGCCCGCCGATTCCGGACCGTTGCGCAAGCTGGTCGGGGGCTTGCGCCGCGACCCGGGTGTCCGCCTGCTTTCTCCGGCGCCACTGACCAGGCACGAGGTGGGCAGACAACTGGCGGCCCTGCGCGGCCGGGAGCCGGAGCCAGGGACGATCGGGCGAATCTTCGAGCGCAGCAAGGGAATCCCGTTGTTCGTCGAGGCGCTCGGTCCCGCACCCGAGGATACGCCCGCCGAGCTGTCGGAGCTGTTGCTCGGCCACCTGTCCGACCTGCCCGATCGAACCGCGTCGGTACTGCGGCTCGCGGCGGCGGCCGGGTCACCGGTCCGGCACACCCTGCTGGCGGCCGCCTCCGATCTCGCCGAGGACGCCCTCACCGCGGCTTTGCATCAGCTGATCGACCAGCAGTTCTTGGTGCCCACCGACACCGGCTATCAGTTCCGCCATGTGCTCATCCGCGACGCCGTCTACGACGATCTCCTACCAGCCCAGCGAAAAGGGCTGCACAGCAGGCTTTCTCGTGCACTGGCCGCGCTCCGCAAGCAGGAACCGGACAAGTGCCCCTCCGGCGAGCTGGCCTACCACGCGCATGCCGCCGGAGAGTTGCCGCTGGCACTCGCGGCCGCCTGGGAAGCCGCGGCCGAAGCGGAAAACGTTGGGGCGCATCGTGTCCGCGTGCGCTATCTGGACCAGGTACTCGAATCGTGGGAGCGGGTGCCGGAAGCGGCGAGCCGGGTGGACGCCGACCGGATCGATGTGGTGGAAGCGGTCGTGGCCGCCTGCTATCGGGGCGGTGTCGTCGAGCGCGGGATCGCGGCGGCCGACGAGGCGCTGGCCGTCATCGATGCGGGGAGCGACCCGGAGCGCGCCGCCCGGCTGCACCACTACCGCGCGGGACTGCGCAATCAGAGCAGCGGCGGCGGTGAAGACGACCTGCTCGCGGCGCTGGCCTATCTTCCTTCGGACCGGCCGACCCTGCTGCGCGGCGAAGTGCTCGCCGAACTCGCCGCGGCGCGGGTGTTCAGCGGTGCGGCGGCCGCGGCCGAGAACGACGCACGTGCCGCCGTCGAGGTGGCCGAACGGTTACGCAGTACGCCGAACGCCGACGACACATCGCCGGTCATGGCTGCGGCGCATGCGCCCGAGGAGGCCGCGGATGCCGCGTTCGCATGGCCGCGTTCGAGCGTCTTACGCGACGACCGGCGCGCCGGGGCACTGGCCGCGCGCGCCTACGCCTATCTCGGGCTGGCAACCGCGGACCGTCCGGAGGCCGCCGTGGCCCACTTCGAACAGGCGCATGCGATCGCGAAGGCCGCGGAAGATCCGGGCACATTGCTCACGGTGGTGCTGTGGGAATCGGCACTGCTGGTGTCGGCGGCCGCCGACGAGGCTGCCATCGCCGCGATCCAGCAGGGGCTGCGCGCCGCGCACGAGACCTACCGATTCGCGGAGGCGGCACCGATCCTGCTGGTCAAATGGGCACAGGCGCTCACCGCGCTGGGTCGCTGGAACGAAGCGCTCGAGCTGATCGACGAATCGCTCACCGAGCAGCTGACCCCGTTGAGCACCGCCGCGCTGCTGCTGTGTCACGCGCGGATCATGCTGGCGCGTGGCGACGAGAAGGCCGCGGCGGCGAGCGCGACGAGCGCGCAGCCCTTGCTCGGGGACCGCCGCTGGGCCAGGCAGTACCAGGTCCAGCTGCACACCGTGCGGACCGAGATCGCGCACGCGGCGGGCAACCCGCAGCGCGCCGCCGAGATCGGCGCCGCAACCTTGAGCGCGGACGACCTGGCCGCGCACCACCACGAGGCGTGGGCACTGGCCGAGGCGATCGCCCGAACTCGCCGCGCCCCACTGGTTCTCGACTCCGTCACGGCGAAGTTGCCGGTGACGTCCGCCGTCGACACCGCGTATCGGAATTCCTGCCACGCCGTGCGCAGTGGCCGTCCCGCCGATTGGGGCGCGGCGGTGTCCTCCTGGCGAGCCCTCGGTCGACCGTACGAGCTGGCGCGCAGCCTGCTCGAATCCGGCGATGCGGAATTGGCAGCGGGTGACCGCGCGGCAGCGCGCAGCGCACTGCGTTCCGTTCTGGAGCTGGCGAACGAGTTGGCGGCCGAGCCACTCGCCGAGCAAGCCCGGCAGCTGGCCGACCGCGCCGGGATCGATCTCGCCCATTCCGGCAACCGGCCTGCCACGACATCACGGGCGGACACGGCGGGCCTGACTCCACGGGAACTCGATGTGCTGCGTCTGGTGGCGACGGGAGCGAGCAACCGTCAGATCGCGGCCGAGCTTTTCATCAGCGCCAACACCGCCGGTGTGCACGTCTCGCGGATCCTCGCCAAGCTCGGCGCGTCCAGCCGCACCGAAGCGGCCGCGACGGCGCGGAAACGCGGATTGCTCGTCTCCGACGGATGACCGACCACGGGCGGGCGGCGCGATCCGCCGCGTGTGGAGAACGGACGCGACCCACCAGGCATATTCCTCAGCGGCCGATCGGTGCGATGGCCGCGAATACCGGACCACCGACCCGTAAGATACAGTACGTCGAACATGTCTCGAAAGGACGGGCTGATGCGGTCGACCTTGCTGTCCCGGCGCGATCTGGATTTCCTGCTCTACGAGTGGCTGGACGTGGAGCGGCTCACCAAACGCGAGCGGTACGCCGAGCACTCGCGCGAGACCTTCGACGCCGTGCTCGACCTCAGCGAGCAGCTCGCGACCAAATACTTCGCGCCGCACAACAAGCTCAACGATGCCAACGAACCCACCTTCGACGGCGAGCGCGTGACCATCATCCCGGAGGTCGGGCAGGCGCTGGAAGCCTTCGCCAAGGCCGGATTGCCTTCGGCGGCAATGGATTACGAACTCGGTGGCGCACAGCTGCCCGCGACCGTCGCACAGGCGAGCTACGCCTGGTTCCAGGCGGCCAACCCGGGGACCGCGGGCTACCCGTTCCTCACAGTGGCCAATGCGAATCTGCTCCTCGCCCACGGCCCGGAGCACGTCGAGAAGTTCGTCAAGCCCATGCTCGCGGGCCGCTTCTTCGGCACCATGTGCCTGTCGGAGCCGCAGGCAGGCTCGTCGCTGGCCGACATCGTCACCCGCGCCGAACCGCAGGACGACGGCAGCTATCGCCTGTTCGGCACGAAGATGTGGATCTCGGGCGGCGACCACGAACTCGGCGAGAACATCGTGCACCTGGTGCTGGCCAAGATCCCCGGTGGGCCCGCGGGCACCAAGGGCATCTCGCTGTTCGTGGTGCCCCGCTTCCTGGTCGGTGACGACGGCGCGATCGGCGAACGCAACGACGTCGCCCTGGCCGGGCTCAACCACAAGATGGGCTTCCGCGGCACGGTGAACACCGTGCTGAATTTCGGCGAGGGCCGCTGGACGCCGGGCGGCGCGCCGGGCGCGGTCGGCTACCTGGTCGGGGAACCGCATCGCGGCTTGACCTACATGTTCCACATGATGAACGAGGCGCGCATCGGCGTCGGCCTGGTCGCCACCGCGCTCGGCTACACGGGATACCTCGAGTCGCTGGACTACGCCCGCACCCGCACGCAGGGCCGGGCCAAGCTTCCCACCGACCCGTCCGCGCCGCAGCGGCCGATCATCGAGCACGCCGACGTGAAGCGAATGCTGCTGGCGCAGAAGGCGTACGCCGAAGGGGCGCTGGCGCTGGTGCTCTACTGCGCGCAGCTGGTCGACGAGCAGCGCACCGCCGAGTCCGACGACGACCGCCGCGCGGTCACCCAGCTGCTGGACATCCTGACTCCGATCGCGAAGAGCTGGCCCTCGCAGTGGTGCCTGGAGGCCAACAGCCTCGCCATCCAGGTGCTCGGCGGCTACGGCTACACCCGCGAATACAACGTCGAGCAGCACTATCGGGACAACCGGCTCAACCCGATCCACGAGGGCACGCACGGTATCCAGGGCCTGGACCTGCTCGGACGCAAAGTGACCCAGCAGGGCGGCGCGAGCCTGCTCGCCCTCGGGTCCCGGATCGATGCGACGATCACCGCCGCTCGCGCGTCGGGCGGCGAGGCGGCCGAGCTGGCCGCACAACTGGACTCGGCGTGGCGGCGGCTGGTCGAGGTCACCGCGGGGCTGTTCGCCTCCGGCGATTTCGAGGCCGCGCTGGCCAACAGCTCGGTGTACCTGGAGGCCTTCGGGCACACCGTGCTGGCCTGGATCTGGCTCGAGCAGTTCCTCGCCACCGCGGACCGTGCAGGCGATTTCTACGATGGCAAGCGGCACGCGGCCCGGTTCTTCTATCGTTTCGAATTGCCCAAGACCGCACCGGCACTGGATCTGCTCGCCAGCCTGGACACGACTACTCTGCGGATGCGCGACGCCTGGTTCTGAACACCGCCCGTTTCGATACAATTCACAGAAGATGTATCATTCCGCGGTGATCGATTCCAGTCAGCGGACCACCCGCCCTCCCGGCCGACCGGCCTCCGCGACCAGGGAACAGGTCATCGAGCATGCTCGCCGGGCGTTCCTGTCCGGTGAGCGCGTGGACATCCAGGCGATCGCCGGACAGCTCGGGCTCAGCCGCGCGTCGGTCTACCGCTGGTTCGGCTCTCGCGACGGGGTGCTCGGTGCGGTCCTGGCCGGGGAGTTCGAGGCGCTGCTCAGCCGGGCGGACGCCCGCCGCCGCTCCACCGGAGCGCGGCGCATCCTGGACGTGCTCTACCGGGTCAACCGGTGGATGACCGACAACGAACCGTTCCGGCGCTACTTCGAGAACGAGCCGCTGTCCGGGCTGCGCATCCTCACCGCGAGCGACGGGCCGGTACAACCGCTGGTCGTGGGCACCGTCCAGGAACTGATCCTCCGCGCCACCGAAGAGGACGGATACCAACCGCCGCTGGAACCGACGCTGCTGGCCTACGCCCTGGTCCGGCTCGGCGAGGCGTTCCTCTACAACGACAACGTCGCCGGTATCCGCGGTGACGTGGACCGGTTGCACGAGGTGCAGGCGGCGCTGCTCGGCATCCCCGAGGCGATCGCGCCGTAACCGGAGCGCTGCCGGACGCGCGCTGCCGGGGCGGTCGACACGTTGCCGCTCGTCCGCCTCGGCACCGCTCCGATGCCCGGACACCGCTACGAGCTCGGCCCGAGGACATCACCACCTGGCTACGGCAACCCGACGTCCCGCCGTGGAGGGCCGCCCTGCGCGCAGGCCGCCCGGAGACTGTTCTCATCGCCGCACGCATCCGTTTCCGCGGCGGCGACCCCAACAGCGAGATCGCCGGGATCCTGCGCGCGCACGAGCTGCTGGACGGCGTGGGGTGCTCGGCGCAAGACCGGTGCTGCTACTCGATATTTACGGTCCACGACCGTAGATTCGCCCGGCGGGACCCACTCGTCCCCACTTTCGAATCGCTGTGATCGAAATCCGGCCGACGGCGGCCGACGTGGCGTATTGGCCGGGCCGCCGCGCATATCGCCAGGTCGGGCCGCAGTGCGCCCGGCGCAATAACATCCCCTGATTTCCGTCGGCGTCGACGTAGGCGAATACGCCGCCGCGACCCCGTTATCGTCGCTATTCGTGCAGGTCAGCGATGGAAAGGCGGAAACGGTGGCAGCGGAACCCACGCCGGTGCGGCAGTTGCGCGCCGATCAGGCGCGGCGGGTGGCCGACATCCTGCGCCACCAACTGCACGCCGGCGCGTTCGACGGCGCGCTGCCGAGCGAACAGGACCTGGCCGCCGAGTACGGCGCCTCGCGCAATACCGTCCGCGACGCCTTGGCGCTGTTGAAGGACGAGGGCTTGATCGACCGGGCGCCCAAGGTGGGCACCCGCGTGGCCACCCGCAAGTACGACCACGGGCTCGACGCCCTGCTCGGATTGCAGGAGACCTTCAAAGGCCACGGCACCGTACGCAACGAGGTGCGCGCGGCGATGCACGTCGCCGCGCCGCCCGCTGTCGCGCGCAGGCTCGACCTGGCGCCGGGCGAGCGGGTGGTCTATCTCGAGCGGCTGCGCTACCTCGCGGATCTGCCGTTGAGCCTGGACCTCACCTACCTCGTGCCCGATATCGGCACCGAGGTGCTCGGCCACGATCTCGAGCACACCGACGTCTTCGTGCTGCTGGAACGCATCAGCGGCCGCTCGCTCGGCTCGGCCGATCTCGCCCTGGAAGCGGTGCCCGCCGACCCGCACACCGCATCCACCCTCGACGTACCCGGCGGCGCGCCGCTGCTGATGCTGGAACGGCTGACCCGGCTGGACGACGGCCGCCCGGTCGATCTGGAGTACATCCGCATGCGCGGCGACCGCATCACCATGCGCGGCAGCCTGACCCGCAGCACCCCCGAATGGAAGGTCCTCTAGATGGCACTCGTAAACCAGCGCGCCGACATCCCCGTCACCATCGACGAGTCGCTGTGCATCCAGGGCTGCACGCTGTGCGTCGAGATCTGCCCGCTCGACTCCCTGGCCATCAACCCCGACAACGGCAAGGCCTTCATGCACGTGGACGAGTGCTGGTACTGCGGTCCCTGCGCGGCCCGCTGCCCCACCGGCGCCGTCACCGTCAACATGCCCTATCTGCTCCGCTGATCTGGAAGACCGATGAAAGCAAAACTCGCCCCCATCCTGCTCGCCGCCGCGCTCGCGCTGACCGGGTGCTCGCTGGAGCAGACCGACGACACTCCCGCGGGCACCGTGAAGGTGGTCGTCGGCTACCAATCGAAGACCATCAACACCGTCACCGCGGGCACCTTGCTGCGCGCGCAGGGCTACCTCGAGCGGCGGCTACAGAAGATCACCGACAACGGCGGAGCCAAGTACCAGGTCGAGTGGCAGGACTACGACACCGGCGCGCCGATCACCGCGCAGATGGTGGCCGAGAAGATCGACATCGGGTCGATGGGTGATTACCCGTTGCTGATCAACGGCTCCCGCACCCAGGCGGGCGAGCGCTCACGCACCGAACTGGTGTCGGTCACCGGGTACAACCCCAAGGGCGCGCTGAACATGGTGGTGGTGCCGAACGACTCGGCGGCCACCGGCATCGGCGATCTGGCCGGGCAGAAGATCTCGACCAGCGTGGGTTCGGCCGGGCACGGCACGCTGGTGCAGGCGCTGACGCGGGCCGGCATCGACCCGGCCAAGGGCGTGGAGGTGCTCAACCAGCAGCCGCAGGTCGGCGCGACCGCCCTGGAGTCCCGTCAGGTGGGCGCGCTGTCCCAGTTCGTCGCGTGGCCCGGCCTGGTCGTCTTCCAGAACAAGGCCAAGCTGCTCTACGACGGCGCCGAACTCGGCGTGCCGACCTTCCACGGCGTGGTGGCCCGGCGCGCCTACGCCGCCGATCACCCGGAGGTGCTCCAGGCGTTCCTGGCCGCGCAACTGGACGCCACCCAGTTCCTGCGGGACCAGCCGTTCGAGGCCGCGAAGATCGTCGCCGACGGGTCCGGGCTGCCCCAGGAGGTGGTGTACCTCTACAACGGCCCCGGCGGAACCAGTTTCGACACCACGCTCGAGCCCAGCCTGATCGCGGCGCTCAAAGACGATGTGGCGTACCTGAAGTCGATCGGCGATTTCACCGACCTGGACATCGACCGGTTCATCGACGACGCGCCGCTGCGCAAGGCGTTCGCGGAGACCGGCCGCGACTACGACCGCGAACTCACCGACACCGCCAACCCGACCCGCGTCACCGGCGCCGATCCCGTCTGCGGCAAAGCGGCGGAGAACCCCGCGCTGGCCGGCGAGTTGTGGCTGGACGGCGCGCCGAAGCCGCAACCGGCCGCGGACCCGACCTGCCTGCTGCGCGCGGTCCAGGTCGCGAAGGCGCAGGGCAAGACGATCCGCGCCGCCTACATCCCGGATACCGAACTCGGCACCCGCTGGTTCGCCGACAAGTCGATCTGGCTGCGCGACGGGGACGGCTACCTGCCCTTCACCACCGCCGCCGCCGCGCAGCGCTACCGGCAGGCACATCCGTCCGCCACCCCGGTCCCCTACGACCGAGCCGTCACGGAAGTACGCGGATGACCAGCGAACTCGCCGCCCGCGCGGTGCTGGCCAGGGCGGAAACCACCGCGGTCGGCTCGGAGACCGCCCCGGCGTCGCGATCGGCTTGGCGCTCGCGCCTGCTGCGCGTCGGCTCGGTCGCCGTCGCGGTCGGCCTGTGGCAGCTGCTCACGGTCAACAACGTGCGGGCGGGCCTGCGTTTCGACACGTTGCCGACCGTCACCGAGATCGTCGCCGAATTCGGCACCCAGTTGCGCGCCGACCAGTACTACCTGGACATCGCGCAGTCGCTGATCCGGATCGTCACCGGCTTCGGGCTGGCCGCGGTGGTCGGCGTGATCGCGGGCATCGGCCTCGGCCGCTCGCGGCTGCTCGCCGATACCTTCGGCCCGCTGGCCGAACTGGTCCGGCCGATCCCGGCCATCGCCCTGGTCCCGGTCGCGATCCTGCTGTTCCCCAGCGACGAATCCGGCATCGTGTTCATCACCTTCACCGCGTCGCTGTTCCCCGTGCTGGTCAGCACCAGGCACGCGGTGCGCGCACTGCCCACGATCTGGGAGGACGCGGTGCGCACCCTCGGCGCGTCCCGGCTGGACGTGCTCGCGCGCGTGGTGTTCCCCGGCATCCTGCCCGGCGTCTTCAGCGGACTGTCGGTCGGCGTCGGCGTGGCATGGATCTGCCTCATCTCCGCGGAGATGATCTCCGGACGTCTCGGCGTCGGCTACCGCACCTGGCAGGCCTACACCATCGTGGACTATCCGGCGGTGTTCGTCGGCATGATCACCATCGGCGTCCTCGGTTTCGCGACATCGGGGCTGGTCGAGCTGGCCGGCCGCCGCATCACCCGCTGGCTGCCCAGAGAGGTCGAAGCATGACCACAGTGATCGACGCACCGGCATCGACCGGAATGCGCCTGAGCCTCACCGGCGTCCGGATCGCCTACGGGGGCGAACCGGTGCTCGACGGGCTCGACTTGGCGATCGCGCCGGGCGAGATCCTGGTCGTGGTCGGCAAATCCGGCTGCGGCAAGTCGACCTTGCTGCGCGCGATCGCCGGACTGCGCGCCCCGGAGGGCGGAGCCATCCTGGCCGACGGCGACCGCGTGAGCGGCCCCGCGGCCGACCGCGCCCTCGTGTTCCAGGACGACGCGCTACTGCCCTGGCGCACCGTGCGGCAGAACATCGAACTCGCCCTGCGCCTGCGCGGCACGCCCCGGGCCGAGCGCAGAGCCACCGCGCTGCACTGGGTGGACGAAGTCGGGCTCACCGGGTACGCCGACTATCTGCCGCGCGACCTGTCCGGCGGCATGCGCCAGCGCGTCCAGCTGGCGCGCAGCCTGGCCGCCGCGCCGCGCGCCGTGCTGATGGACGAGCCGTTCGGCGCGCTGGACACCCAGACCAGGGAAACCATGCAGCGCCTGCTCATCCAGACCTGGCGCGCCCATCCCACCACCATCGTCTTCGTCACCCACGACCTCGACGAGGCCTTGCAACTCGGCGACCGCATCGCCGTGCTCGGCGGCGGCACGCTGCGGGCGCTGGTGCCGGTGCCCGGGCCGCGCGAGGCGATCGACCGGGCCGCGACGAAGGCCGAGATCCTGGAGAAACTGTGAACATTCCGCCGCTGTCGGAACGGATCCGGCTGGACTGCGACGTGCTCGTCATCGGGGGCGGCACGGCGGGCACGATGGCCGCGCTCACCGCCGCCGAGCAGGGCGCGAACGTGCTGCTGCTGGAGAAGGCGCACGTGCGGCACTCCGGTGCGCTGGCCATGGGCATGGACGGCGTGAACAACGCCGTGATCCCGGGCAAGGCCGAACCGGAGGACTACGTCGCCGAGATCACCCGGGCCAACGACGGGATCGTCGACCAGCGCACCATCTATCAGACGGCGACGCGCGGCTTCGCCATGGTGCAACGGCTGGAGCGCTACGGCGTGAAGTTCGAGAAGGACGAGTACGGCGAGTACGCGGTGCGCCGGGTGCACCGCTCCGGCTCGTACGTCCTGCCGATGCCCGAGGGCAAGGACATCAAGAAAGCGCTGTATCGCGTCCTGCGCCAACGCAAGATGCGCGAGCGGATCCGCATCGAGAACCGGCTGATGCCGGTGCGCGTGCTCACCGAGGGCGGGCGCGCCGTCGGCGCCGCCGCCCTGCACACCCGCACCGGCGAATTCGTCGCCGTCGCAGCGAAAGCGGTGATCCTGGCCACCGGGCCGTGCGGCAGGCTCGGGCTGCCCTCCAGCGGATACCTGTACGGCACCTACGAGAATCCGACGAACGCCGGCGACGGCTACTCGATGGCCTACCACGCGGGCGCCGAACTCAGCGGCATCGAATGCTTCCAGATCAACCCGCTGATCAAGGACTACAACGGCCCGGCATGCGCCTATGTCGCCAATCCGTTCGGCGGCTACCAGGTCAACGCCGACGGCGAACGCTTCGTCGACTCCGACTATTGGTCGGGCCAGATGATGGCCGAGGTCAAGCGGGAGATCGAATCCGCGCGCGGCCCTATCTATCTCAAGGTGTCGCACCTGCCCGACGAGACGCTGAGCACGCTGGAAGGCATCCTGCACACCACCGAGCGCCCCACCCGCGGCACCTTCCACGCCAACCGCGGCCACGACTACCGTACCCACGACATCGAGATGCACATCTCCGAGATAGGCCTGTGCAGCGGGCATTCCGCCTCCGGCGTGTGGGTCGACGAGCACGCGCGCACCACGGTGCCCGGCTTGTACGCGGCGGGCGATCTGGCGTGCGTGCCGCACAATTACATGATCGGCGCGTTCGTCTTCGGCGATCTCGCCGGCGCGCACGCCGCGTCCACCGTAGCCGAGGTGCCCGCGCCCGCCGAGCTGCCCGAGGACCAGCTTGCCGCGGCCCACGAGCTGATCTACCGGCCGTTGCGTCAGCCGGACGGGCCGCCGCAACCGCAGGTCGAATACAAGCTGCGGCGTTTCGTGAACGACTATGTCGCCCCGCCCAAGACCGCGGCCAAGCTGAGCATCGCGGTGGAGACTTTCGACCGGATGCGCGCGGAGGTCGAGGGCATCGGCGCGCGCACCCCGCACGAGCTGATGCGCGCGGTGGAGGTGTCGTTCATCCGCGATTGCGCCGAAATGGCCGCCCGCAGCTCGCTGACCAGGACCGAATCCCGTTGGGGCCTCTATCACGAGCGCGCCGATCTACCCGAACGCGACGATGTCGAATGGCGATACCACCTCAACCTGCGCAAGAACCCCGACGGAACCATGGCGTTCCTGAAGCGTCCGGTGGCGCCGTACCTGGTGCCCGTGCCCGGGCTCGACGACCTGCCCTCGGCCGATGCCGAGGCGGTGCCGGTGCACCAGCCGCACCGGATCGCGGGCCGTGCGCCGCATACCGGCGCCGGCGGTGAGCAGGAGCGGGCCGGAGCCGCTGCTTCGCAGTCCGCCACTCCCCCGTCACCCCGGATCGTCGCGTTGCTCGCGCTCGACGAGCCCAGCGTGGAGCAATTGTCGGCGTATCTGACCGATCCCGACGCGGGCGTCCGGGCCGCGGCGATCTCGGTGCTGAGCGAGCACACCCCGGAGGGCTTCTCGATCGCCCTCGGCGATGCCTTGGACGACGAAGCGGCCTCGGTCCGGCGTGCGGCCGCGGCCGGTCTGCGCGAGCTCGTCGAAGTGCTGCCCTCCGCGGAAGGGCTCGCCGACCGGCTCGGTTCGGCCGATCCCGTCGTGCGGTCCACCGTGATCGATCTGCTGCGCGCGCTGCGGGCGGGCGAGGCCGCGCAGTATCGCGCCGCCTTGGCGGACGGGGATCATCGCGTCCGCATCGAAGCGGTCCGCGCACTGGTGTCGCTGAACGATCGCGACGGCGTCGCCACCCTGGCCGCCGACGACAACCGGGAAGTGCGGATCGCCGTCGCCCACGGTCTCGCCGCCATCGGCGACGGCGGGCTCGAGGTGATCCGTCGCCTCGGCGACGACCACGACCCGCTGGTGCGCGCCGCGGCGCTCACCGCGTTCGCCCAGCTGGGTGGCGAACCCGCGGACGTCACCGCACTGGACACCGCCCTGCGCCATTCGGCCTGGCAGATCCGTCAAGGTGCGGCGCGCGGGCTCGCAGGCGCCGACCCGGACCTCGCGGTGCCGATTCTGGCCGCCGCCCTGCACGATCCGCATCTCGACGTCCGCAAGGCGGCGGTGCTGTCGCTCTCGGCGTGGCCGCACCTGCCCGCCGCGCACGACGCGCTGCGCGCCGCGATCGACGACACCGATGCCGACGTGCGCGCGTATGCCCGGCGGGCGCTGGCCACCCAGCCCACGGCATGGGGCACCATGGTTGCCGCAGCTCGAATCGCTGATTAAATTAGCGGCTCGACCGTTGCCGACGCGCTAACCAGGGTATAGCCGGGTGGTGACGGGGCGGCCGACGACGAGTCCGCGCCGTTGTCCATCAGCAGCGACGGGAGTGTGGCGTTGACCGTGCCGAACTGGCTGGATCTGGCCGTGGTCGGCATCCTCGCGGTCGCGGCGGTGCTCGGCTGGCGCCGCGGCGCGATCGTGGGGCTGCCCGGCTTCGCGGGTGGATTGGCGGGGGCGATCCTCGGCGCGGCGCTGTCGGCGGCGGTGCTCGGTCAGCTCGCTCCGGGCGCCGTGCGGCTCCTCCTAGTGCTGATGGTGATCGTCGGGTTGGTCGCGTTCGGCGCGGTCGCCGGGCACCGGGCCGGACAAGCCGCGCGCGCGGCGGTTTCCGATCCCCTCACGCGCCGCGTCGACGCCCTCTGCGGCTGCCTCGTGCATGTGCTCGCGGTCCCGCTCGTGGTGTGGCTGTTCGCCGCGCCGGTGGAATCCGCAGCCCTGGTGCGTGATTCGACCACCGTGCGGACTGTGGACGACGTCGCGCCGTTCTGGCTGTCCGGGCTGTCCGAGGTGCTCACCGGACCGATCAGGGAGGCCGGGCTCGGCCTCCCGCTCGCGCCGCCCGATCCCGGCATCCTCGACGGGCCGATGCCCGACGAACTGCGGGCGAGCGTGCTGCGGATCCAGGATCTCGCACCGACCTGCGGTGTGCGCCAATCCGGCTCCGGATTCGTCATCGCGCCGGAGCGGGTGCTGACCAACGCGCACGTCGTCGCCGGATCCAGCAAGGTCTCCGTCGACGCCCCGGCCGGATCGCTCACCGCAGACGTCGTGCAGTTCGATCCGACCATGGACATCGCGGTGCTCGCCGTCCCCGGTCTCACCGCGCCCGCCCTCACCGTCGCGCCCCAACCCGCCGGTCCCGGCGCCGACGCCATCGCGCTCGGCTATCCGCGGGGCGGGTCCTACACCGCGTCCGCCACCCGGGTGCGCAGCCGGGCCGCGCGTCAGGTCCGCGACATCTACCGCACCGGTCTCGGCGAACGCGAGATCTACACCGTGGACGGGTCGATCCAGCACGGCAATTCGGGCGGACCGCTGGTCGACCGCGCCGGCCGCGTGCTGGGCATCGTGTTCGGTGTCGACGAGAACAACAGCAACGTCGGGTTCGCCACGAGCCTGCCGGAGGTCCTCGATCGGCTCGACCACGCATGGCGATCCGACCGGCCGGTCGACACCGGCCCCTGCGCCTCCTGACCGGTTTCAGGACGCGTCGGCGACGATCACCACTCCGCTCGAGGCGTCCAGCAGCGGAATCGTGCGCTCCGCGGCGTCGTCGACGTGCACGCGCGGGTGCGTGGGCAGTTCGGTTTCGTAATAGGTGCCCGGACCGTAGAACTGGCCGTACTTCACCACCACACCGTCGAAGTCCAGCACGGCGGCTTCGTGCTCCTGGATCGCCGCGCCCCGTCCGGGCGGCAGCTCCCACGCGATGCTCTGCGCGAGAAAGCGTTTCGCACCGGCCGCCCGCGCGGCGGCGATCAAGTTGCGGGTTCCCTCGGTGCGGATGCGCGAGTTGGCCTCGGCCCGCTCCGGCAGCAGCGCCACGTCGTCCGGCAGGTCGGTGAGCTGATGCATCACCATGTCGGAGCCGAACCCGACCACGGCGGCGGTCAGAGCATCCACGTCGTAGACGTCGCATACCACCGGCTCGGCGCCGGCCGCCCGCAACCGGTCGGCTTTCGCCGCCGACCGGGTCATCCCCGCCACCTCGTGTCCCGCCGCGACCAGCAGCGGAAGCAGGCGGACGCCGATCACGCCGGTAGCCCCGGCCAGGAAGATGCGCACGGTGTTCATTGTGCAGCGCCTGCGGTGCTGCGTGTTCAAGCGGGTCAACCGCAGCTCACCCAAGCGCTGACCGCGTTGTCGTCCACCGTGTAGCCGATTCCGCGGGCGGCCAGCATGCGCAACACGGCCGCGTTGTCCGCCGTCGTGCTCACGAAGAGTTTCGCGTAACCCTCCGCTCTCGCCCGCTCGAGCAGTCCGCCGAGCACCGCGGTCCCGATGCCCGCTCCCCTGCGGGAACGGCCGATCCATACCCCGGCCTCGGCGGCTCCCGGCGCGTCGGGCAGCGGACACAGGCGCGCCGCCCCGACCACCTCGCCGTCCACTCGGATGCCGTAGGTCGACTCGACCGGCGGACTCGCCAGCGCCCGGCCTCGGTGGAACGCCAGGAAGCCCGCTGTCCGGTCGGCATCCCAGCCGTCACCCGGCTCCTCGACCGGCATCACCTCGCCCGGCTCCGCGTCCGCCACGGCCGCGCGCAGCAGATCGGTGAGGCATCGCTCGTCGAGCGGTTCCAGGGTGACATGGACGGGCACAGCGCCGATCCTGTCACCGGAGCCGACGACGCGCGACCGTATTTCCGCCCGCTCAGACCGGAGTGATCGGCAGCCGCAGCGCGCCCGGCGCGGCGACGGGGACCACCGGGTTCTTCGGTTCGATCGCAGCGAGCCTGCGGTAGGCGGTCCCGAGGGGCGGGCGCGGGTCGTCCTCGCCCTTGTTCGGCCACAGCGCCATGGCGCGTTCGGCTTGGGCGGTGATGGTCAGCGAGGGATTCACGCCCAGGTTCGCCGAAATGGTCGACCCGTCGGTGATGTGCAGGCCGGGATAGCCGTAGACCCGGTGGTACGGGTCGACGACGCCGGTCTCGCGCGAGTCGCCGATGGCGCAGCCGCCGATGAAGTGGCCGGTGATCGGAATGTTCATCAGGTCGGTCCACGCCCCCTGCGGCAGGCCGCCGATCTTCTCGGCGATCCGCCTGGTCACTTCGTGGCCCTCCGGAATCCAGGTCGGCGGCGCGGTGCCGTCGCCCGGCTTGGTCGTCATCCGCCTGCCGAACAAGCCGCGCTTGGTGTAGGTCACGATCGAGTTGTCGATGTTCTGCATGACGAGCACGCCGATGATGCGCTCCGACCAGCGCCGGGGATTGTGCAGCCGATGCAGGTGACGGCGCTGCGCGATGAGTTCCCGCACCCCCAGCCGCCAGCGGGCCCTGCCTTCCTGGCCGTCCACGAGCACGGTGGTCAGCAAACTCATCGCATTGCTGTCCTTGCCGTAGCGGACCGGCTCGATGTGGGTGTACTCGTTGGGGTGGATGGACGAGGTGATCGCGACGCCCTTGGTGAAGTCGGAGTCCTTGCGCAGGGAGCGCGCCGCGAGCACCGCTTCGGAGTTGGTCCGGGCCAGATGGCCCAGCCGCGGCGAGACATGCGGCAGACTGCCGTTCTCGCGCAACCGGTGCAGCAGCTTCTGGGTGCCGAGCGCGGCGGCCGCGAAGATCACCTGATCGGCGGTGAAGGTCCGCCTCTCCTTGCGCACCCACCGTCCGGTGCGCACCGTCCGCACCTCGTAACCACCCTCCGGCCGTGGGCGCACGTCGGTCACGGTGGTGAGCGGATGCACTGTCGCCCCGGCCTTTTCGGCCAGGTAGAGGTAGTTCTTCACCAGGGTGTTCTTCGCCCCGTGCCGGCAGCCGGTCATGCACTCGCCGCAGTGCGTGCAGGTCGAGCGCGCCGGTCCGACGCCGCCGAAGAACGGGTCGGCGACCTGCTGACCCGGACGGGAATCGTTGTCCGCGAACAACACTCCGACCGGTGTGCGGCGATAGGTGTCGCCGATGCCCATCTCCTCCGCGACTTCGCGCAGAATCCGGTCGGTAGGTGTGGTCGCCGGATTCTGGGTGACGCCGAGCATGCGTTTGGCCTGGTCGTAATACGGCGTCAGCTCGTCGCGCCAATCGGTGATGTGCGCCCACTGTTTGTCGCGGTAGAACTTCTCCGGCGGCTCGTACAGCGTGTTGGCGTACACCAGCGACCCGCCCCCGACTCCCGTTCCGCTCATGATGAAGGTGTCGTTGAGCAAGGTCATCCGCTGGATGCCGTAGCAGCCGAGTTTCGGCGCCCACAGGTACTCGCGGAGATGCCAGGAGTTCTTCGCGTACTCGTCGTCGGCGAACCGCCTGCCCGCCTCGAGCACGCCGACCCGGTATCCCTTCTCGGTCGCTCGCAGTGCGGCCACGCTGCCGCCGAAGCCGGAACCGATGACGAGCACGTCGTAGTGGCTGTCCATGCACTCGAGCGTATGGCGGCAAACACGCAGGCCGGACGAGAGATACGGACGGGATATCGAGATTTCCGGCCATCTTCCCCTTCCCCTTCCCACCGCGCCGAGCAACCCGCCGGGAAACCCCGGCGGCCCTCGTATGCTCACTGCGTCGCGTCCAGCGAGAGGGAGAGCCTGTGACGGATCGCGAAGTACTGACCTGGGACTCGTTCGGTTCCGCGAGCCGGGAACTCGCCACGGCCATCGCGGCGGACGGCTTCGAGCCCGATCTGATCCTGTCGATCGCCCGGGGCGGGCTGTTCGTGGCGGGCGCCCTCGGCTACGCCTTGGACGTGAAGAACCTGCACGTGATGAACGTGGAGTTCTACACCGGTATCGACCAGCGCCTGGAACTGCCGGTGATGCTGCCGCCGGTGCCGCAGACCGTGGATCTGGCCGGCGCCACGGTGCTGGTCGCCGACGACGTCGCCGACACCGGCGCCACCCTGAAACTGGTTCGCGACTTCTGCTCCGGCAAAGTCGCCGAGGTGCGCTGCGCGGTGATCTACCAGAAGCCGTGGTCGAAGGTCGACAGCGAGTACGTGTGGCGGCGCACCGACCGGTGGATCAATTTCCCGTGGTCCACCGAACCGCCGGTAGTGCAACGCCGGCCACGCGTGCTCGACGCGTAACCCGGTTCCGCGGCTGTACGTCGCGGCAGCCGAGCCGGTGCGAATCGGCGCCGGATGAGGCGACTCCCGCGGATATGACATGGATCCGTCCGGAGGCGTCGGGCCGATCAGACGCGGTCGTGGAGAGTGACCTGGTAGCCGTCGGGGTCGGCGAAGGTGAAGGTCCGACCGAAGGGGCCGTCGATCGGCGCGGAGACGATGGTGTGGCCGTCGGCGACGAGAGCATCGTGAATGGCCTGGACGTCCGTGGCGTGCAGCCAGATCGCGGCACCGATGCCGGGCCGAGCAACGGAGGCGAGATCGGTGCCGGGAACGACGTCGCGGAGTGCGAACGCGATCGGTTCCGTCTCGAAGACGACGGCGTGCGGAGGTCCGGCCTGCGAGCGGACGAGGCCGAGGTACTGCTCGTAGAACGCCTGCGAAGCGGCGAGGTCGCGCGCTTGGAGCGAGATGAAGTCGGGGCCGGTGACGGGCATGATGATGCTCCTCAATCTGTGTCAGTTTTCTGACACCGATGAATCTATGTCAGAATGCTGACATGAGTCAAGACGGTGCGGGCGTCGACCTGGAGACGTCACTGGGCTACCTGCTGAAGGAGGCCTCGAGCGCCCTTCGCGTGGCCATGGAGGAGGTGCTGCGGCCACTCGGGATGAGCGTGACGCACTACTCCTGTCTGGAGTTGCTGGCTCAACGACCGGGCCTGTCGAACTCCGAGCTCGCGCGGGGCGCGTTCGTGACACGGCAGTCGATGAACGTGCTACTCCAAACCCTGGAACGAGACGGCTACGTGACCAGGCCCGCGGAGGCACCCGTCGGAAAGGTTCTTCCTACGCGGCTCACGCCTCGCGGACGGCGGAGTCTCGAGAAGGCGACCGTAGCGGTCCGGTCCGTCGAGGTCAGAATGCTGGCCGGCCTGAGCGAGACCGAGCAGTCGAGCGCGTCCCGGATCCTGCGGAGCATGATCCATTCCCTGCGCGATGGCAACGACGGCGCGTAGCTCGTTCCCCGGCGCACGCCTGGTCGCGCGCGCAAATGCTGGTCTGCCCGAACGTCGGCCGTCCCACCTCACCGGGAACGAACGACGATCATCGGCACCTCTACCGAGTGCAGCAGCGCGTTGCTGGTCGACCCCAGCACGGTGCTCGCGAATCCGCCTCGACCGCGCGTACCCACGATCACCAATTGCGTATCCGCCGACTGCTCCAGCAGGGACCGCACCGGCCGATCCGCCGTGACGACGCGTCGCACGGTGACATCCGGATAGCGCTCCCCCCACCCCACCAGGCTCTCGGCCAAGACCGCCTCCGCCGATTCGCGGGCTGCGTCCCACCCTCGGGCAGGCATGTCCAGACCGCTGGTATCGCTCCATGCGTGCAGCGCGACGAGGTCGACCTTCCGCCGGGATGCCTCCTCGAAGGCGAGTTCGACCGCGGGCACGCTGTTGCCGGTGCCGTCGACGCCGACGAGCACCGGTTGGCGGGCCGACACCGCATCGATCGCGGAGATGCCATGGATCACCGCGACCGGGCAGTGCGCGTGGTGGGTGGTCGCGGTACTCACCGAACCGAGCAGGCCACGCTGGAACGCACCGAGCCCGCGGCTGCCGACCACCAGCATCCGCGCTCGCGCGGACCGGTCGATGAGCAGCGGGATGGCCGGCTCGAAGCTCACCTCGGTGGTGATCGCGGGTTCGTCGCCGGGTGCGGCTGTCCGCGCCACCCGCGCGGCCTCGGCGAGGATTCGGTCGCCGTCGCGGCGCAGCCACTCCAGGTCGGCCTCCCCCAGCGAGATACCCGGCCCGAAACCGGTGGGTATGGCCATGGACGTGACGATGTGCAGCGCGCAACGATGCAGCGCCGCTTCGGCTGCCGACCAGGCCACCGCTTGATACGAACTGGCCGACCCGTCCACCGCCGCCAGGATCGGAGAGTTCGATTGTGTTGCGCGCGAGACCTTGTCGATGTCCATGCCGTCTTCCTTTCCACTCCGCGTGCACTGCGGCCACTTCGAGCATCGAGTCTCGGGCGGGTCATCGGCAGAGACGAAGGTCCTTCCCCGGAAGGGACCTCGGACCCTGGAGCACGGTTCTTGCGGTAGGTCGGCAGCGCCGGATACCGGTGCTTCCCCGGCCCGGTCCTGCTGCCGAAAGCCCTTCGCATCCGGGACCAACGCCAGGCGTGGGCGACCTCGCCGATCCCTACTCTTCGAGTACACGACATGCCCACTGCCCGGTCATGGCCGCCCACCAGGTTCAGAAAGCGAAAGTCATGTCTGCCGACCCCGAGAATTCCCCCGTCCTCGTCGGCGTCGACGGGTCGGAGTCCGCGCTGGCCGCCGTGCGCTTCGCCGCGGCCGCCGCGGCCCGCCGCCACGCACCGCTGCGCATCATCGACTCGATTCCCGCACCCTCCGATTTCGGACCGGGCGTCGCCCTCGAACGGATCGACTTCGACAGTTACCGCACGCAGGCGACCGCGGCACTCGAGGCCGCGCGGGAAGCCGCCGCGACAGCGGCCGCCCCGATCGGCGAACTCGACATCACCACCGAATTGGCCGAAGCACCACCGATCCCGCTCTTACGCGACCGATCCGAGAACGCGCGACTGCTCGTGGTCGGCACCCATGGGCTGGGCGTCTTCAGCCGCAGCATTCTCGGTTCGGTGAGCACCGCGCTGGCCAGGCACGCCGCATGCCCGGTCGCCGTGGTTCCCGTCGATGTCGAGCATGCGGACGGCCCGGTGATAGTGGGCGTGGACGGCTCGCCGTGCGGTGCGCGCGCCGTCGAGATCGCCTTCGAGGAAGCCGCCCATCGTGGCGCCGAACTGGTCGCGGTACACACCTGGTCGGAATTCTTCCGCTACGACTCGCGCGCCGAGATGCAGCAGGAGGGGGAGGAATTGCTCGCCGAGAGCCTGGCCGGGTACGGCGAGTGCTATCCGCAGGTGACGGTGCGGCGAGTGGTGGTCGAAGACCGCCCCGCCAGACGACTGCTCGAGGTGGGCGCGAACGCGCGGCTGATCGTCGTGGGCAGCCACGGGCGCGGCGGTTTCGCCGGAATGACCCTCGGCTCGGTGAGTCAGGCGGTGCTGCACGGGGCCTCGGTGCCCGTGCTCATCGCCAGATCGCAGAGCTGACAACCTCGCGTGTGCCACTTCGGCGATGGTGTCCTCGGGGGCCGTCGTCGCGGTGAGGAACTTCTGCAGGCTCAGATCCTCGGGACGGTAGAACAACGTGATCTCGGCGGCCGGACTCCGCAGGCGGCTGTCGTATTCGGACGAGGTCCTCACCGGCTGGGCATACCACCACCGCCACGGCGAAAACGCCGGTGCGGCGCGGGGTTCACCCGACCCGATCGGTCGCCGCGCCCGCCGAGGGCTCGATCGGACCGACAGGGGCGAGCGGCCGAGCGAGTCGACCGACACTGTGCAGGTGGCGCAGCGCGTGGATATAGGAGTCCAGGAGGCCGGTCTGGCAATAGGGCAGCCCGCGCTCGGCGCAGAACTCCGCGACCAGCGGCTGGGCTCGGCGCAGGTTTGGCCGGGGCATGGACGGGAACAGGTGATGCTCGATCTGATAGTTCAGGCCGCCCAACGCCGTATCGATGAGCAGGCTGCCGCGGACGTTGCGGGAGGTGAGCACTTGACGTCGCAGAAAGTCCTTCGAGTCGTCGGCCGTCAGCACCTCCATCCCCTTGTGGTTGGGCGCGAAGGTGCAGCCCATGTAGAGCCCGAACAGGCCCTGGTGCACGAGGATGAAACCCACGGCCTCGGCCGGGGACAGGACCAGGAACACCGCGCAGAGGTACCCGGTGGCGTGCGCGGCGAGCAACAGTCCCTCCCAGGCGCGGTGCGGGATGTCCCACCGCAGCACCGCACGGGCGCTCGCGAAGTGCAGGCTCCAGCCCTCCAGCAGCAGCATCGGAAAGAACAGCCAGGCCTGGTGCCGGAAAATCAGCCGCCGCAGGCCCCGGGCCGCGTGTGCTCGATCGCCGGAATGCGCCAGCACACCCATGACGTCGGGGTCGGCGCCCTCGGTGTTCGGGTGTGCGTGGTGCCGGTTGTGATTGCTGGTCCACCAGCCGATGCTCACCCCGATACCGAGGTTGCCGAAGAGCACGCCGTACAGGTAGTCGGCGCGCCGGGTGCCGAAGATCTGCCGGTGTCCGGCATCGTGGCCGAGGAAGGCGATCTGGGCGAACACCGCGGCCAGGAACGCGGCGACGCCCAGCTGCCACCACGAGTGGCCGACCACCACGAACGCCGTCCACCCGGCCGCGAACGCCACAGCTGTGAGCGCACTCTTCCAGAGGTAATACCGCCGCCGCCTGCTCAGCAGTCCCGCGCCCCGCACCCGGCGCAGCAACACCGCGTACTCACTGCCGCGCGCCGACACAGCACTTTCCATCACCACGGGCCGCCTACCGTCCTGCTCTCGCCGTTGTCCGCCGGAGCTCATCCGACCATTGGTGTTCGATCGCAAGTCAAGCACAGAACAGCTCAACCCTCGCGAGAACAGAATGCCGTGCACCGGCGGCGCCTCGTTTCCGACCCCGGCAGTACGGGTAGCTCGGACGAGAAGCCGGCGATGATCCGCGCTGGTTTCCGCGGGTTCGAGCAGTGAGGAGACGGTCGGGTGTCTGGGTTGTGGGTTGCGGGCGGGTGGGGGTTGCTGGCCGGATCCGCCCTGCTGATAGGGGCTTTGGTGGGATTCTTGGCGCGCGTCCCGACGAAGATCGTGGCCAGCGTGATGGGGTTCGGCAGCGGGGTGCTGCTGTCGGCGGTGTCGTTCGAGTTGATCGCCGACGCGCACGAACGCGCCGGATTGCCGCCCACCGCGCTCGGCGCCGTGTCCGGTGCGGTGATCTATACCCTGGCCAACCTCGCTCTGGCCCGTCGCGGAGCTCGCCACCGCAAGCGTTCGGGAGACCAGCAACCCAGCGAAGCCGAACAGTCCGGCTCCGGCACGGCCATCGCGTTGGGCGCGCTACTGGACGGTGTGCCCGAGTCCATCGTCATCGGGACCAGCTTGCTCGGCGGCAAGACCGTCAGCGCCGTCACCGTGGCCGCGGTGTTCATCAGCAATATCCCCGAGGGCCTGTCCAGCGCGGCCGGTATGCGCCGCGCCCACCGCCATCCGCGTTACGTGTTCGGCTTGTGGGGCGGGATAGCGGTGATCAGCGGCGTGTCCGCCATGGCGGGTTACGGATTGCTCGGCGACGCCGCGCCCGCCGTGCTCGCGGCGATCACCGCACTGGCCGCGGGCGCGATCCTGGCCATGATCACCGACACCATGATTCCGGAGGCGTTCGAGGACGCCCACCTGTGGGTCGGGTTGATCACGGTGGCGGGTTTCCTCACCGCCTTCGCGCTGTCCCAGCTCGACCACTAGGGCAGGGTCATGTTCGAGGTCGGCATGCGGCTTGACTTCGAGCGCGCTCCAGCTCTTAGCGTCGGTGATCATGACGACAACACTGATCACCGGAGCGAACAAGGGGCTCGGTTTCGAGTCCGCTCGCGGACTGCTCGCCGCGGGCCACACCGTCTACCTCGGCAGCCGCGACGCCGAGCGCGGGCGCCGGGCCGCCGAACAGTTGGGCGCGCGGCCGGTGCGGCTGGACGTCACCGACGACGCGTCCGTGGCTGCCGCCGTCGCGACCATCGAGGCAGCTGGAGGCCTGGATGTACTGGTCAACAACGCCGGCATCGCACCGGAATGGAGCGCCACCGACACCGTGACCGGCGCGGCGGACCTCACCGCCGAATTGATGCGGCAGACATTCGAGACGAACGTCTTCGGCACGGTGCGCGTCCTGCACGCGTTCCTGCCGCTGTTGCGGCGTTCCACGGCCCCGGTCGTGGTCAATGTCAGCAGCGGCCTGGCCTCGCTGAGCAAGGTCACCACCCCGGGCACCCCGGCATATGCCTACACGGGCATCGCCTATCCGGCATCGAAAACCGCGGTCAACGTCATCACCGTGCAGTACGCGAAGGCGTTTCCGGAAATGCGGATCAACGCGGTGGAGCCCGGGTTCACCAAAACCGACCTGAACGGGGGAACCGGCCACCAGACAGTGGAGCGCGGCGCGGAGATCATCGTGCGGATGGCGCAGGTGGGTCCGGACGGGCCCACCGGGGGCTACTTCGACGCCGAAGGCACCCTTCCGTGGTGATCGGATCGGTCACGAAGGCAGGCGCCGCACAGCAGAGGGCGCAAGCGCACCGACGAGGTCTCAGGAGGTGGCGATGACAGTGCTCGCCACCAACGCGGCGGCCAGCCCGATGAACTGGCTCCGGCGCAATCGCTCCTTCAGCGCCGACACGCCCAGTACCACGGGGACGATCGGGTAGAGCGAAGACAGCACGACTGCCACGGCCAGGTACTCGGTCCGGGTGGCGAAGAGGTAGGACACCAGTGCGGCGGCGGCCAGGACGCCGGAGCACACGGCGGCGAAGTCGGCCCGATGCGGCCGGGCCGTCGCTGCGTCGCCGGCTCCGGACGCGATCTTCCACGCCGACAGGGCGACGAGAACGACCGCCGCTGCCCGGCCCGCGGTCACCGGCCAGATACCGGAGACCGGTGTGGCCTGGGCCAAGGCGAGGTACTGCACGCCGATCCCGGCGCCGGCGATCAGTCCGTCGCCGATGGCGGCGCGGGCATTCGCGGCGGTACCGGTGGTGCCGTCCGCGACGAGCCAGAGAGCCGGCACGGCTACCGCGATCCCGGCCCATGCCGAGGGCGCCGGATGTTCCCCGAGGACGGCGGTGCCGACGAGGACCGGCAACGCGACGCCACCCACGGCGCTGACCGGTACCACCACCGACATCGCTCCACGGCTGATGCCCCGGAACAGGAATGTCATCGCGATACCGGTACCCACGCCGGACAGCGCTCCCCACCCGAGATCGGCCGGATGCGGCACGAGGCGGCGAGCCAACAGGCCGGCGAGGATGGTGACGGCAAGCCCGCCGAGTTGCCCGAGCAAGGCGACGCGCACGAACCCGACGCGCCGGGACGCGACGCCACCCACGAAATCCGACAGGCCGTAACTCGATGCGGAAACCAGTGCCAGAAGCGTGCCCATGATCAGGCCTCCCGGTCCCGCTCGGCCTGGCCCACCGGACACACCGCCGATCGAGTGCAGCAGCCGCGGTCGCACAACCGGCACAACAGATCCGCACTGCCGATCTCCCCGTACAGCCGGGCGAGCAGCTTCACCAGCAACTCCGTCAACGCTTCCCGCTCGGGGGCGTCGAGGTCGGAGATCAGCTCGGTCAGCCGTCCGGCGCGAGCGGCGAGGATCCGGCCTGCGGTTTCGCGGCCCGACGGCGTCAGGCTCACGCCGACCAGCCGACCGGTGCCGGGAGCGCGGCGGATCAGTCCGGCGGCCTCCATCGCATCGACCATGCGGGTGGTCGCGGACTGACTCAGGCCCACTCGTCTACCCAGATCGGTCACGCCGAGACCCGGCGACTGCGCGAGCGTCACCAGCGCGCTCGCGCCGCTCGCGCTCACCGCACCGGTGCTGTGCACCTCGGCGAGCATCACGTCGTTGATCGCGAGCGCCGCCGCCCCCAGCAGATTCGCCAAACGCTGATCATGCATGACTCATGCATACCCGTGCCGACAGAGCTCAACCGACAGAAGTTCCGCGAACGATCAGGATTCGAGAAGCGCTGGTCACCGAGCCGGAACTACCGTCATCAGCACGGAGGTCCGCCCGGCGCATCGCCGGGACGCGGTATGGATCGCAGGCAGAGGAGGACGCATGACTTGGAACGAGCGGGTTCGACGGACACACCGGTGGCTTGCCATCGTCTTCACGGTGACGATCGTGGCCACCGTCGTCACCTTGGCGCTGAAGGGTCCGGTCTGGGTGTCCTACGTGCCGCTGGCACCACTCGCCTTGCTGCTCTTGTCCGGTCTCGGCATCTTCGTGTTGTCGTATGCCGCTACGCGACGAAGCCGAGCCGCGAACATTCCGCAGGCCGGGGCTTCCCGCAGTTCCGCACCACGGGTCCGGCAGCTGCACCGTGGATCGGGCATTGTCTTCGTCGCGACGGTCCTCGCCACCTTCGTCGCCTTGGCCCAGGAGCAGCCGGTCGTCTGGGTGTCCTACCTGCCGCTGCTCCCGCTCGCCCTGCTCCTGTTCTCCGGCCTGTACATGCTGGTAGGTCCGTATTCCGTCCGGCGGCGCAGCGCCCGCCGGGCCGCGCAGCCGGGCTGAGGATCACGGGACGAGTTCGCGGCGAATTTCCGCACCCGCGATGAATCACGGCCGTGGCGCCGGTAGGTACTGGCGAACCTATCGGAGGAGGACTTTCGCCCATGAATATGACCACGGGACAGCGCTGGATACTCGCGCTGACATCGGTGGCCGCGCTACTGATCTCGCTGGACGCACTGGTCGTCACCACCGCGCTGCACGCGATCCAGCTCGACCTGCACGCCTCGATCGCCGAACTCGAGTGGACCGTCAACGCCTACACCCTCAGCTTCGCGGTGTTGCTGATGGCGGGTGCGGCGCTGGGCGAGCGATACGGACGGCGCCGCGTGCTGGTCGCCGGGGTGCTGCTGTTCTCGGCGGCGTCGGCGGCGTGCGCGCTGGCTCCGAGCCTGGGCTGGCTGATCGCCGCCCGCGCGGTGCAGGGCGTGGGATCGGCGGCCGTCATGCCGGTGGGCATGGCACTGTTGTCGGCCGCCTTCCCGCCCGAACAGCGCACCCGCGCGCTCGGGCTGTTCGCGGCGGTGACCGGACTGGCTACGCTCGGCGGTCCCCTGGTCGGCGGCGCGGTGGTGGAGGGGGCGACATGGCAGTGGATCTTCTGGCTGAATCTGCCGATCGCCGCACTGCTCGTGCCGCTGATGCTGACCCGGTTGCCGGAGAGCCGAGGCGAGGCACGCGCACTGGACTACCCGGGTATCGGGCTGGCCGGCGCCGCCGCGCTGGGATCGGTGTGGGGTCTGCTGCGCGGCAACGAATCGGGCTGGGGCAGTGCGGAAGTTCTCGCGGCGTTCGCGCTCGGGGCGGTCGCGCTGGTCGCGTTGGTGCGCTGGGAACGGCGGGCCACCGCGCCACTGATCCCGATGCGGCTGTTCGCCGCGCGCGGCTTCTCGATCGGCAACGCGGTGGGGTTCCTGCTGTTCGGTTCCATTTTCAGCGGGGCGTTCTTCTTCGCGCAGTTCCTGCAGACGGTCCAGCACCACGGTCCGCTCGGCGCGGGGGTGCGGCTGGCGCCGTGGACGATCACCCTGTTCCTCGTCGCGCCGGTAGCGGGCAGGCAGGTCAACCGTTTCGGTGAACGACCGCTCGTGGTCGCGGGACTGCTCATGCAGGCCGGGGGCTACGGCTGCCTCGCGATCATGGCCGGGCCGCAGCTGTCCTACCCGGCCATGATCGCGCCCTTCGTGCTCAGCGGCGTCGGCGTCTCGATGGCCATTCCCGCGGCACAGAGCGCCGTGCTGCGTTCGGTGCCGCTGTCGGCGGTGGGTGCGGCGTCGGGCACGTTCAACACCTTGCGTCAACTCGGGGGCGCGTTCGGAATCGCGCTACCCGCGGCGGTTTTCGCCTCGGTCGGCGGTCTCGGATCCGCGGGTGCCTTCAGCACCGGATTCGCCGCCGCCATCGGCACGGCGGCACTGCTGGCGCTGACCGGCGCCGCGCTCGGCCTCCTGCTACCGGCCGGCGCGCCCGTCGCCGCGCCTGCCGACGCGCAGCCGGTCGCGGCTCGGTAGGTTGCGACGATGACCATCGGCGCCGATTTCGCGGCCGAGACCATGACCTACCGGCCGGAGCTGCTCGCACACTGCTATCGCATGCTCGGGTCCGTCCACGACGCCGAGGACCTGGTGCAGGAAACGCTGTTGCGGGCCTGGCGGGCCGCCGACCGGTTCGACGAGCGGCGCGCTTCGCTGCGCACGTGGCTGTACCGCATCGCCACCAACGCCTGCCTGACCGCGCTCGAACAGCGCGGCAGGCGGGCCTTGCCCACCGACCTGAACGGACCGGCCGCGACCGTCCGGCCCCGGCCGCCCCGGCATCCCGAAATCTCCTGGCTGGAACCGATTCCCGACGCCCTGCTCGGCAACTCGGCCGATGACCCGGCGACCGTGGTGGCCGCGCGCAGCGGCATCCGCCTCGCCTTCATCGCCGCGCTGCAATACCTGCCCGCCCGCCAGCGCGCGGTGCTCCTCTTGCGCGACGTGCTCGCCTGGTCCGCCGCGGAGGTCGCCGATCTGCTCGACACCTCCCCCGCCGCGGTCAACAGCGCCCTGCAACGCGCCCGCGCCCAGCTCGACAAGGCCGCCCCCATGATCGATCGGATGTCCGAATCCCTGAGCCCCGGCGAGCGCGCGATGATCGATCGCTACGTCACCGCCTTCGGCAACGGCGATATGGACGAACTCAGCAAGCTCCTGCGCGACGACGTGGTGCTCGAGATGCCACCCGCCCTGGTCTGGTTCGCCGGCCGCGCCCACGTGGTCGCGTTCTTCGCGCACAAGGCGAATCAGGACGGCGACACCTGGCGGGCCGTGCCGACCGCCGCCAACACCCAGCCCGCCGTCGCCTACTACCTGCGCGACGCGGACGGGACCCACCGCGCGCACTCCATCCACGTTCTCACCACGACCGAGACCGCCATCGAACGCATCACCGTCTTCCTCGGCGAGGAATTGTTCCGGCCCTTCGGTCTGCCGCCGGCACTGTGACGCAGGTTGCGGTGCGGGCCGCCGAGAGGGACATCCGAAGGCGGCGAACTCCCCCTGCACGGGAGAGCGTTATCGTCGGAGCATGCGATCCAGGCCGCTGACGTTGATCCAGGACGACCTCGTCGACTACGACAAGGCCATGGAACGCATGGGTGAACTGGTCGACCAACGCCACAGCGGCGCGCGGCCGGATACCTTGTGGCTGCTGAGCCACCCGCCGGTCTACACCATCGGACGCAGAACGCCGCAGGACCACCTGCCGGACCCGGCCCATGACATCCCGGTCGTGCAGACCACGCGCGGGGGCCAGCTCACCTATCACGGCCCCGGCCAGCTGGTCGGCTATCTCATCGTCCGGCTCGATCCCGGCGAAGGAGTGGTCGATTACATCCGCGAGGTCGAGTTCCGCCTGATCGAGGCACTCGGCCGGCTGGGCATCGCCGCGGAACGCCGCGATACCCCACCCGGCTCCGAACTGCTCACGGGTGTGTGGACCAGGCACACCGGCCGCAAGATCGTCTCCATCGGCATGCGCCAGAGCCGCGGGATCACCAGTCACGGCTTCGCGCTCAACGTGAACGGTGACCTCGAACCCTGGCACTGGGCGGTTGCCTGCGGACTCCCCGACGTCGACATGACCTCCGTGGCACGCGAATCCGGGACGGCCACCATGGACCAGGTGCGCCCGATCGTCGCCACCGCGTTCGAGGCGAATTGAACGCGGGGAGCAGATGTCAGGCGCGTGCCGCGGGTACCAGTCGGGCTCGTGAGGTCAACGCGCGCATGCCCGTCTTCACGACGTTCGCGTAGGCGGCGGTCGCGGCGCGGTCGGTGGGCCGCAACGGGATCCGCAGCAGCTCACGGGTTCGGTGATGCAACAGCGTCCGTACCGCGAAGTCGGGCGGTGTGCGTGGCACCCAGGCGTCGGGCCGCAACAGTTCCGGTGCGAGCTTGTCGCTGTCCGGGGTGACGGCGAGTTCGGCGAGCCGTCCGGACGTTTGCCATCCTCGAGTCATGCGATTGGTGATCATCGGCGGTGGCATCCTCGGCAACGCGCACGCGATGGCCGCGGTCCGCCGCGGGCACGAGGTCGCCCACCTGGAGCGAGAACTCGAACCGCGCGGGGCGACCGCGCGCGACCGAGGAGACCGCCGATCTGCTCGAGCTCTGAGGAATCACACCAGGACAACGAGTTCCGTCCCGCGTGCGGCACCCGCACCGATCCCTCGAGATCCCCGTTTTCGCGCATGGACATCCGAGCTTCCTGTCCGCGACATTATGCGTTACTAGACATATCCCAAACCTCGGTGACAGTGGTGCTGTCCCACCACAGAATCCGCGCGCCGATTCGCACCGTTCGCCCCGGGCGGGAAGAATGCTCACTATTGCGAAATCAATTGTCCGCCTTCGCATAACGTGCCCTATGGAGCGGACGGGGATGACTGGAGAAATAGCGTTGGTACTGCTGTGGGTGGCGATCGTCGCCATCGTCGTGATTCTTCTCGGCGGTGCGGCCGCGGCGATGGTGTGGGATCCGAATTCCCGCCGGCGAGCCCGGGCAACCGGAAAGGGTGCCGCGCTGCCGGTGGCGAGCATGCCATCACCGCACGGCAGTTGGCCCCGCCGATCTTGAGGCGCAGCCGTCGGCCGCGGAGCCGCTCCTCGCTCCGAGTCATCGAGCTCGCAGTCACACCCCGAACGTCGCCAGACAGTTGCCAACCGCAGCGCATGTCGGGCTTCCCGGTGCGTTACCAGCAGGTACGGTGACGATCAAAACGCTGCGCCGCGCCTGCACGGGCGTCCGCGCACGGCACTGGCACCGAGAATCCCGAAAAGACGGAGGTGTGGCAGTGACAGGCTCCGAGACCACCCCTGGGCCGTGGCCGATGTTGCGCGTCGAGGATTGGACGCCCACGCGCGAGACGCTGCACATGTGGACGCAGATCGTCGGCAAGATCAGGCTCTCGCACGCTCCGCTGGTCAACCACTGGTGGCAGGTCACCTTCTACCTCAGCCCGAGGGGGCTGACCACCTCCGCCGTGCCGCACCCGACAGGGTGTTTCGATATCGAATTCGACTTCCTCGATCATCGGCTGCACATCCGGTCCAGTGACGGCCGAACCCGGCAGATCGCGCTCGAACCGAAGCCGGTGGCGGCGTTCTACGGCGAAATCGTCACCGCGCTCGGCGAACTCGGCATTCCGGTACGAATCCAAGCCAAGCCGAACGAGGTCGAGCCGGCCATCCCGTTCGCCGAGGACTACGAGCATCGCTCCTACGACGCCGCGGCCGCCACCTTGTTCTGGCGGCAATTGCTCGCCGCCGATCGCGTCATGCACAAGTTCCGCTCCCGCTTCATCGGCAAGGTGAGCCCGGTGCACTTCTTCTGGGGCGCGATGGATCTGGCGTGCACCAGATTCTCCGGCCGATCCGCTCCGCGGCATCCGGGTGGCGCTCCCAACTGCGGCGACTGGGTCATGGTCGAGGGCTACTCGCACGAGCTGAGCAGTTGCGGCTTCTGGCCGGGCGGCGGCGCGGAAGGCGCCTTCTACGCCTACGCGTACCCGGAGCCCGAGGGGTTCGCCGACTACCGGGTCGGTCCACGAGAGGCCTTCTACAGCCAGGATTATCGCCAATTCCTCCTGCCGTACGAGGCAGTGCGCACGGCCGAAGCGCCGGAGCGAGCGCTGCTCGAGTTCCTCGACACGACGTACGCCGCCGCCGCCGACCTCGGCCATTGGGACCGCGCCGCCCTGGAGACCGACCCGGAGCGCTGGCAGCACGAGCGCCGGGCGCACGGCATGGACGGTTCACCATCGTGACCGCCTGCCGCGCAAGGTGCGCGATGGGACCGTCACACCCAACCGATCCGTCGGCAGTGGCGCGCGTTCCGCGCGTCGGTAGGCCTCGCGACCCGGTCAGAGGACTTCGCGCCGATCAATAGAGCGCGGCAGAACCTCCGTCGTATACGCATAGCTTCGGCGGCCCCGCAGCAGGCGCAGTAGCGCCCGAAGACCTGATGAACGGCACGATGCTCAGGTCAAGTCGCCTAACCAATGGCCATCACCCCTGGTCACACCCCGAAAACCACACCCGCCCGGGGCGAAGCTTCCCAGCCATGGGGAAAAGACTCGCCGGTGGTCCACCGATCAATGTATCGTTATATGACGGCACGTTAATCGACGGGATGAATCTTATGCACAACACGAGCAAGCGCGTGACAGTGCGTCGAGTGGTGGCCTCGGCGCTGATCGGCGGGGCGGTCATCACGGCGGCGGCAGTCGCTTCGCCCGAGTCCTCGGTGACCACCACAGCGGATCGGTATTCGCACAACCCGGCCGACAAGCGCGGTTCCGGGGTGGGTGAGCGCGCCCGCAGCAGCAACCACGGTGGATACCAGGGACGCAACGAGCGCCCGTGCCAGTACACCCCCGAGGGTTACTGCACCGGAGGGCGCTGACATATCCGGCTCCGCTCGCCACACCCGGCGGCGAGCCGGATCGCCCGGGCGGCCCGCAAGGGCCGCCCTTCCGCGTTTCATCAGGCCTCGGCGGGGCCGTATCCGAGGTGGACGACGCCATTGGCGTAGACCTCGTGCTCTTCGAGTGCCAGTTCGGTCGCGTCGACACCATCGCCCCACAGGCGCTTGCCCTTGCCGAGCGCGATCGGATAGACGAACAGGTGCAGGTCGTCGACCAGCCCGTCCGCGAGCAGCGCCCGCACCAGCGTGCCGCTGCCGCTGACGTAGATGCTGCCGTCGACCTCGTTCTTGAGGTTGCGGATGACCTCGGGGTCGTAGGCGCCGAGGCGGATGCTGTTGGCCCATTCCGCTTGCGGCTCCCGCGCCCCGACGACGTACTTCGTCGTGTCGTTGAAGAACAGCGCGCCCGGATCGTCCTCGACGGTGCGGGTCGACCAGGCCGGGGCGAACATCTCGAACGTGGTGCGGCCCAGCAGGATCGCCTTGGATGCCGAGGTGATCGCGCCGAGGGTCTCCCCCATCTTCGGGTCGAACCCGTACTCGAAGGTCCAAGACGGATCCTCGTACACCCCGTCGAGTGCGATGAACTCGTGAACTGCGATGGTGCCCATGGTGTTTCCTTTTCTCCAGTGCGGCCGTCGTCGCCGGGCGCGGCCGGTGCCGCTGTCGAGAACGTCACGGCCGGGCTCCGCATTACGGGTTTGCCTACGGTCGGGCCGTCACCTTCGAGACGGACCCGGTTCGCGGTTGCTTTCTACCGCACCGACGGCGTCTCGGCTCGCGCCGCGCGCAATGCGCATGGTTCCACCACCCCGGCTGATCGAGTGCGGCATCGACGGCCTCGTCCGCCGAGCGGGCCGATCTTCGCCACCGAAATGCGAGCGCCGGCCCGACGGTCGATGTCGGGCCGGCGCGTCACGAGTCCAGGCCCGTGTCAGCCGATGATCGAGTTCATGATCGTGCCCGCGCTGGTGGCCACCGCGCCCCCGGCCATCGCGCTGGCGACCATCTTCGGCGACTGGAGGCTGCCGCCGTTCCATTTCTCCCAGGCGAACCGGCCGCCGCCGTAGGTGATCGCCGTGATCCCGGACAGCTGGACCAGCCAGGTGAAATAGCGGCCCATCTGCATGAGTTTGTCCGCGAGCGGCGGCTCTTCCGCGGTCGGATTTTCGAACTGCTGCGCGATCACGGTGTCGTGCAGCGCGGCCAGAATCATGCTCACGTTCGTGCTCCTTTTCGCATGCCGAGGTGATGCCGGAGACAGATTCGAGAGAAAGAGCTGCGCTACCGAGGAATTCGGCGAGCCACGGGCACTGCGACGCTCACGGCCGCCGATCCGGCGGTCCCGTGTCGTGGTCGTGTCCTGTTTTCCGGTGGTTCGCCGGGAAACTCGTGACAAGATCGATTAGATCGTATGGCGAAGGCGTATTCCCCGCGACACACCGGCGTCCGCATGATTCAACTCACAGCCTCCTGCCGTGCCGGACGACGCTGCGACCTCTACGATTTCACTGAGTGCAGGGGCTGACATGATGTCGGTGCAGTGCGGCGCCGAACCTTCCGCTGAGATCACCGTGACCGCGGGGAGGGCACAATGCACACCGCTTTCTTGATTCCACTGCTCATCACGCTGTTGATCGTCACCGCGACGGCCGTCGTCGCCGGTTACGCCACCGTTGTCGCAGCCTATTGGTTCGAGCTGCGCTCCACCGAAAGACACGGCGGGCGGCCGAATATCTCGCCGCGCTGACATTTCTCCGACACGACGAACGGGCCGGGGTTTTCTCCGACCCCCGGCCCGCCGTTTCGTCCGATCAGACCGTTATGCCGGATTTCGCGATCACCGTCTCGCCGATCCACGGCAGGACGGCGTCCCGGACCCGGACGGTACTCGGCAGCAGGCCGTTGGCGGCCAGCAGATCGGCCGCGTGCTGCTGTTCGTCCAGGAATTCCTCGGAAACGGGCTGGACACCGAAGGGCCTGCCGCGCAGGGCGGCTTCCCACGCGTCCGGGCTCGCCGTCCCACCGCGGGCCACCACGTCGTCCACGAAGTACTGGGCGGCCGCGCGCGGGTTCTCCCGGATCCACGCGTCCGACTGCTGCAAGGCGGTGATGATCGCCGTCAGCGCCGCGCGGTTGCCTTCGGCGAAGTCCCGCCGGGTGAACCACAGTGAGGGGTGGCTGAACAGCGACTCGGTGTCCACCAGCGTGCGCAGGTCGACGGCCGCCTCGATCGCGGCGAGACCCGGATACGCGCCGACCCAGGCGTCCAGGTCACCGCGTAACAGTGCCGCGCCGCCGTCGTGCACGTCGATGTCCACCGGTTCGATGTCCCTCCATGCCAGGCCCGCGCGGTCCAGCGCGAGCAGCGCGAGGGTGGTCTGCCAGGAACCGTGCGCGATGCCGACCCGCTTGCCCTTCAGATCCAGCACCGTCTCGATACCGGAATCGGCCTTGGTGACCAAGCGGCCGTTCTCCACCCTGGGTCCGGAGATGCCGACGTAGACGATGTCGCGTCCGTTGGCGAGCGCGGTCAGCGGGGGCGTGAAGCCGGTGCCGATGAAGTCGTAGCCGCCGTCGAACAAATGATCGGAATGCAGCGACGGCAGCCCTGTCCTCGGGTCCACCGGCGCGGGGCGCGGCAGGTCGCGCAGGTCGACCCATTCCACCTCGGGCAGCAGATTCTCCAGGATGCCACGGTGGCGCAGGACGAACAGGGAGTTGTTGTGCGGGAAGTAGCCGACACGAATGGTCATTGATCGCTCCTCGTTTTCGCGGTGGCGGCGGTCAGATCAGGCCGCGGCGGCGGGCCTCGTCGGCGAGGCCGGTGCGGCTCCACTGCACCGCGAGATTGGACGGATCGAATTCGGCCGAGCCGCCGAGGGATTCGGCGATCGCCTGGTATTGCGCGCCCTCCTCGAGCAGCACGACGAACTTCGCCAGCTCCAGCAGTCCCGAGCGGCCGATGACGTTCGCTCCGCCGTTGGCCTCGAAGATCGCGACCAGGTCCGGGTCGTCGATTAGCTTGGAGAGGATGAAATCGCCCGCGGCGACGCTGCGGTCGATGTGCGGCGGGATGGCCCTGGACAGGGTGAGCCGCTGGGAGGCCGCGTAGCGGATCGGCAGTGTGCGATGGGTCTGCGCCCACCCGCCCAGCCAGGGGGTGTGGATGTGCACCACCGAGGTGATCTCCGGGTGCGCGCGGAACACCTTCGCGTAGCCGGTGACGAATCCGGCCGAACCTGTCCCCGACAGCACCTCGCCGTCGAAGGTGGCGACCACCGGCGCGATGGCACGGTCGTCGGCCCACGGCCCCGGTTCGTTCAGGGCGACGGCGATCTCCTCACCGGGCACGCGCTCCACGAAATTGACGGTGCCGTTACCGGAAACGGTCCCGGTCTCCCGGAACACCCGGAACGCCTTGTCGGCGTCGCGGGTCGCGGCGGCGACGAAGGCGGTGACGGACTCCGGCAACCGGGTCTCGGTGGTTGTCATCATTTCTCCTGAATCATCGAGCGGGGGAAAGGGCGGACTCGGCGGCGGGCGCGGTGAGCCGGGATCGGCCGAGCAGTGGGAGCACCTCTTCGCCGACGCGATAGGCCTCCTCCAGGTGCGGGTTGCCCGCGAGAATGAACGCGTCGACGCCGAGATCGATCAGCTCGTCGAGCCGCTGCGCCACCTGCTCGTAGCTGCCGACCAGGCCGAACGCGGGGCCGCCGCGGATCAGGCTGAATCCGCACCAGACGTTGGGCTGTACTTCCAGGTCGCGGTAGCCGGTGATGGTCTCCGGCACCCACCCCTGGATGCGGGCGGCGCCGACCGAGTCGCCTCTGGCGGCCCGCTCGGCCGCGCCCCGGTCGACGAAGGCCCAGCCCTTCTCGATCTCCGCCCAGGCCGCCTCCTCGGTGTGCCTGGCCAGGATGTCGATGCGGACGGCGAATCTCGGCGCGCGTCCGACGGTTCCGGCGTGCGCGCGCACACCGTCGAACTTGGCGCGCAGGTCGGCGAACGGCTCCAGCCAGGACAGGTAGTAGTCGGCGTGCCTGCCCGCGGCCCGCACCGCGGCGGGCGAGGATCCGGAGAAGTACACCTCCGGAAACGGCTGTCCGGCGATGCCCGGCGCGAGTGCGGCGCCCTCGGTCCGGAAGAACCGTCCGTCGTGATCGTAGGGATCACCGTCCCACACGCCACGCAACACGTCGAGGAACTCGCTGGTGCGGGCGTAGCGATCGTCGTGCGAGACCTTGTCGCCCCACCACAGCTGGGCGGGCCCGCCGCCCCCGCTGATGATGTTGTAGACCAGCCTGCCGCCGGTCGCGCGCTGCAGGCTCGCCGACATCCGCGCCGCCTGCACCGGGTGCAGGAAGCCGGGCTGGAAAGCGACCATGAAGCGGTAGGTGGTGGTCTCCCCGGCCAGGGCCGCCGCGACCGCCCACGGGTCGTCGGTCACCGGGAACGACGGCAGCAGGCCGCCGAGGAATCCGGCCGATTCGGAGGCCTTCGCCACCGCCGCCATGTGGTCGATGTAGCCGTAGCCGTCGAGTTCGCCGCCTCGGATGGCGGGTGCGATATTGCCCGGCCCGTATCCGTTGGCGTGGCCGCGGTTGTAGCGGCGCGGCGTGCGCAGCGACGCGTGGTCGCCCTCCATGCCGATGCGCCAGTAGATGTCGATGGTCATGCGATTGCCTCCTGCGCGGTCAGGGTGCGGCCGACCGGGTCGGCGAGGAACAACAGGTGCTCGCCCGCGCGATGCAGCTCCTCGATGTGCGGGTGCCCGGCGAGCACCACGCTGTCGACGCCCGCCTCGGCATAGGACGAAAGACGCTGCGCGACTTGTGTGTAACTGCCGACGAGCCCGATGGTCGCGGGGTATCCCAGGTCGGCGAACCCCGCCCAGCGGCCGCCGCCGAGATCGTGTTCCCGTGCGTCCGGCCCGTCCGGGCGCACCTCACGCCACAGGCGTTCGGCGCGAGCCCATGCCTCGTCTTCGGTTTCCCGCGCGATGACCGGCAGCTCCAGCCCCGCGCGCACCGTCCGTCCCGCCGCCGTCGCGCGCTCGCGCAAGGCGGCGATCGCCGTACCGACACCCGCCTCGGTCTCGGTGAAGACGTGCACGTCCCCATGCTCGGCCGACAGCTCGAGCGCGGCGGCGCAATCGCCGGTCAGGTAGACCGCCGGGAACGGCAGTCCGGACAGGATGCCGCGGAAGCCGCCGTCGATCACGTCGTAATGCGTGCCTGCGTAATGGAACCCGGTGCCCGCGAAGCCCGCCGAGGGGACGGCGGCCTCGTTCCAGACGCCACGGGCCACGGTGAGGAACTCCGCGGCTCTGGCGTAGCGGTCGTCTCCGGTGACGCGATCCCCGCGCGCCCGCGCGTCGGCGGGGTCGCTGTCCACCGCCAGTCGCCAGGCCAGTCGGCCGCCCGAAATGCGTTGCAGAGTGGCGGAGATCTTCGCCGCGTAGACCGGAGTGCCGAACGCGGGCTGGAATTCGACCACGACGCGGGAGTGGCGGGTGCCGCGCAGCGCGCCGCCCGCCACGATCCAGGATTCCTCGCCGTCCGGGTCGTAGGGCGCGAGCACCCCGTCCAGTCCGGCCAGTTCGGCGGCATCGATGATCTGGGCCAGATCGTCGAACGGGCCGAAGCGTCCCGGCCGAAGGTCGGTCGCCGGGGTCACCGGCGCGCCGCCGAATCCGCCGCGATTGCGCTGTCCGGGTCGAGCGTGACGGCCGTCGCCCCGGGAGGGCAAGCGCCACAGGAACTCCGTCATGCGGGGACCTTCCCGGCTTCGACGAGTTGCCTGGCCTGGGCCAGCGGCTCGTGCGCGACCCAGGAGTCCAGGTCGAAGTCGGCGGCGAGGAAACCGTGGGTGTAGAGGAATTGCTTCTGCACGCCGATCAGCTCGAGGCGTTCGTCCGACAACGAGGGGTGCAGGTCCCGGTGGAAAGTCTCGCCGTACGCCGCGACGACACCCTCCGGCCCGGACAGGGTCTCCCGCTGGAGCACGTCCCGGACCCCGTGCAGGTTGCCCGCGGCCCAATCCGCCGCACGCAGGCTCTGTGCGAGGAATTCCACGACCACCTCCGGACGCGCCTGGAGCAGGTCGGAGTGCACGGTGATCGGGCGTGGCGTGCCGTTGTTTACCCGGAAGCGTCTGGCCTCGGTCGCGTCCAGGTCCACCGCGACGCGCAGGCCGTGCTCGCGCGCGACTTCCTGGGCGCGGGCGCCCTTGACGTAGATGGCGTCCACCTCGCCGCGCAGCAACTCCTCGACGCCCCAGGTGACCACCCGGCGATTCGCCTGGATCTCCGTGCGCACCTGTGGGTTGCGCTCCACGCCGATCTCGACGACGCGCACGTCGGCGAGGGTGTGACCGCCGAGCCGCAGTGCGTTCGCGAAGCCGTGTAAGGCCATCGCGCGGGGGAAGCTGCGCGGCTGGTCCTGTGCCCACGCCGGGACGCCGATGCGCAGACCGGCCAGCTCCGCGGCGCCGCCGACGGTGGACTCCGGGCCGACCAGAATGGCTTGCGCCTCGTCGATCCAGGTCAATCCGATCAAGCGGGTCGGCGAGCCGTGGGCGCGTGCCGCCAGGGCCGGAACGTTGCCGCCCTCCCGGATCAGCCCCGACAGGTCGTGCAGGAAGTGGTGTCCGGCCAGTTCCGGCCCCGCGTCCTGGAGGACGCCGAACTCCAGCCCGGCTCGCGCCGCGGCGTCGCCGAGCCAGCCGAGGCTGTGCGCGAGCCCGCTCGCGGTGGGTACCGGGCAGCGGGTGTACCAGAGGGTGTCGGTCATGAGGCACTCCTTGGAGCGGGCGTGGGGCGGTCCACGCCGAGCTGACTGAGGAAAAGGGATTGATAACGCAAGATTTCGGGGTCGGCGCGGTCGCGCGGGCGGGCCACGTGGATGCCGACGTCCAGGGCGAAGCGCCCCTTGTCCAGGATCAGCACGCGGTCGGCCAGGCGGATCGCCTCGTCGACGTCGTGGGTCACCATGAGCACCGCGGGACGGTGCCGAGCGACCAGGTCGCCGACCAGGTCCTGCATTTGCAGGCGGGTCAGCGCGTCCAGCGCCGCGAAAGGCTCGTCGAGCAGCAGCAGTTCGGGTTCGCGCACGAGGGCGCGGGCCAGCGCCGCGCGCTGCGCCTCGCCACCGGAGAGCGTGGCGGGCCACTGCCGTGCTTTGCCGTCGAGGTTGACCTCCGCCAGGGCACGCAGTCCGGCTTCGCGGTTGCGCCGGGACCGGCGCTGCCCGACGACGACGTTCGCCAGTACCCGTTTCGAGGGGATCAGCCGCGGCTCCTGGTAGACGGTGGTGCGCCGTCCGGGAACGAGCACCTCCCCCGCATCGGGCGCTTCCAGCCCGGTGAGCAGGCGCAGCAGCGTGGTCTTACCGGTGCCGCTGGGTCCGAGCAAGACGACGAACTCGCCGCGCCGGATGGTCAGGTCGACGCCGTCGAGCACCGTCTTGTGGCCGAACGACTTGCGCAGGCCGGTGATCGAGACGGCGACCGGTTCGGCCATCGCGGGCGCGGTATTCACCTCGGCCCCGCGTTCGGTAACGGCGGTCATCGGATCGCCACCTGTCCGCGCCAGGGCATCGCGAAGCGCTCGGCCACCCGCACCAGCCCGTCGAAGACCAAGCCCAGCAACGCGTACAACACGACGCACAGCACCATGTAGTCGGTGCGGTTGTACTCCTGGGCCAGGGTGACCAGATAGCCCACGCCTTCCCTGGTGCCGACCTGCTCGGCCGCGATGAGACCGGTGATGCTGATCGACAGGCACACCCGCAGCGCCATCAGCACGCCGGGCAGGGCCGACGGCAGAACGACCTCGAGCACCAGCCGCGGGCCGGTCAGCCCGAAACTCCGAGCCGCCTCGACCATCTTGCGATCGACGTTGCGCACGCCGAGATAGGTGTAGGCGTACATCGGGGCCACCGTCGCGACGGCGATGAGCAGCACCTTGTACAGCTCGTCGATGCCGAACCAGGCGATGAACAGCGGCACCAGCGCCAGGAACGGTACCGCGCGCAGGATCTGCATCGTCGAGTCGACCAGTTCCTCACCGAGGCTCGACAGTCCCGACAGCAGACCGAGCGCCAGCCCGATGGCCACACCGATACCGACGCCGAAGGCGGCGCGCACGAACGACGCGATCGCGAAGTCGAGCAATTGGCCGGTGCCGAGCAGTTCGGTGAACGCCGTCCACACCGCGGGCGGGCCGGCCAGCACGCGCTCGGAGAGCGCTCCGGTCGCGGAGCCGGCCCACCAGCCTGCGACGATCAGTACGGGGAGCAGGAACCGCAACGGCACCGAAAGCCAAGCGGGCCTGCGCTTTCCGGCGCGGTTACGGGGCGGGGCGAGTTCGGTGGGCACCAGCCCCGCCGCGGCGATCACCGCCATCTCAGCTGCCCGCCTGGATCGCGGCCAGCTGCTCGGGCGTCAGCTTGGACTTCAGGTCGTAGAAGATGTCGGCGGCGGTGATCTTGCGACTGATCACGCCGTTGCCGAAGAAGGTGTTCACCACGTCGGCCAAGGCGGCGGCGTCCGCCTCGTTCGGCAGGTGCGGCACCGTGGCCTCACCGCCCACCCGGTAGGCGTCGGTGAGCCGCGCGCCCGACAGTGCCCGTGGGCCGGTCTTCTCGAAGACGTTCTCGAAGTCGGCGGGATTCGCCCGCTGCTTCGCCGTGAGGTCCTGCAGCACGTCGAGGTACTTCGCCGCCACGTCCGGACGCTGGTCGAGCACCTCGGTGCGGAATACGACGACCGTGTTGTCGTTGGAGCCGATGCTCTTCTCCGTGGCGATCTCGACACCGCCGTTGGCCTTCGCCTCCTGGTAGGGCACCAGGAACGACGCCCAGCCGTCCACCTTGCCGGTCGCGAACGCCGAGGCGGCGTCCTTCTGCTGCAACGGAACCCGCGTCACCTCGCCGGCCGGAACGCCGGCCTGTGCCAGCGCCTTGAGCAGGATGTATTCACCCTTGGCCGCGGGATTCACCGCGACGCGCCTGCCGACCAGGTCGGCGACCGAGTGCACGCCGGACTCCGGGGTCACGATGATGCCGCTCTGGTCCTTGCCCGCCGGATCCTGCACGGCGACGATCCGCACGCCGACGTCCTTGGACAGCGCGCCGACGACCGGGCTGAACGCCGCGCCGGAGACGTCGAGTTCCTTGGTGTTGAACAACTTCAGGTTGGAGCTGAAGCCGGGGGTGATGGTGACCCACTCGATCTTCGCGCCGAGCGGCGCCAGCGCCGCGTCGAAGGTGCCGTCGCGCTTACCGACCGCCAGCGGGCCCGAGTTCCCCGGATCGGCGACTTTGAGCACGAAGGAGACGCCTGCGCTGGTGTCGGCGGTGTCCGAACCACACGCGGCGACGCCTGCGACGAGGGGAACGATCGCTAGCGCGATGCGCATGAGGGCTTGCCGCCACATCGTGAGGACTCCTTGTCCGAGTTATCGATCAGTGCTCTCGCAGAGTAGGGACGACGACGCCGGTTCACGAGGTAATGCTTTCCGAGGATCGGAAAGCTTGACATATCGCGTTCTCTAGACTTTCGGCTCGAAACCGATGTCACGCAGCTCCGGGCGGACTGATTGCGACGAGGACCGTGACAACTTCGGTCAAACTTTCCAAATATCGGAAAGCTCAACCCTTCTTGCCCGCACTGTTGTGTTACCGTCGGAACCGTGGAACCCTCCGGCGTGCAGACCGTCGCCCGCGCCCTCTCGGTCCTGGACTGCTTCCGCGACGGCCGGGACCGCGGCGTCTCGGAAGTCGCGCGGCAGCAAGGTCTCGCGGTCAGCACCACGCACCGGCTGCTGGCCACGCTCGTACAGGCGGGTTTCCTGGAGAAGAACGCCGAATCCAGCCGCTATCGCATGGGCGGCGCGCTGGCGGAGTGGGGACAGATCGCCTACCGCCAGCACCGGATCTATCTCGCCGAGCCGTATCTGGAACAGCTCGCGGGCACCACCGGAGCCAGTTGCTCGGTCGCCACCCGCCACGGCATCCACGCCGTGCTGCTCGGCACCAGCCGGTGGCGGGAGACCGACGGGCACGAACTGCAGGGCGTGCGGCTGCCGCTGCACGCCAGCGCGCTCGGCAAGGCCCTGCTCGCCTGGTCGGAAACCACCGACGACCAGCTGCGCGAGCTTCCCTACGACGAGGGAACCGAGCGCTCGGTGTCCGGGCCCGACGAGCTGCGCAACGAACTGATCACCGCGCGGGAGCGCGGATACGCCTACAACGACGAGGAACTCGATCCCGGCTTCCGCACCATCGGCCTGCCCATCCTCGATCCGGCGGGCCACTGCCGGTTCGCGCTCGGTCTGCGCGGGCCCACGACGCTGATGATCCCCGAACGCGTGCCGTTCTTCGTCGAGCTCGCGAAGGTCACGGCACAGGAGATCTCCGCCAGGTTCGCCACCGCCGGTCAGGTTCCCGGAAAATAGGACGATCCGGTCGAAAATCCGCCTGCCGCAGGTGCGCCACCCTATTGTTGACGCGTAATCGATAGCCCGAGGTCGTCATTCGGGAGGCGACAGCGGTGCCGCGCCGGGCACTGTCCGGCGTGGCCTGGGAAAGGAGTCGCATGACGAACGGTCACGCGCGGGTGCGCGCCGGGTCGTCGCCCAAGCTCGATACCGGCCTCGCCCACGAGGCGCGGGTCTACGACTACTGGCTCGGCGGCAAGGACAACTACCCCGCCGATCGCGCCCTCGGCGACACGATCGCCACGCACATCCCGGCCATCCGCGACATGGCCCGCGCCAATCGCGCGTTCCTCGGCCGCGCGGTGCGCCATCTGGCCGGCGAGGCGGGCATCGATCAATTCCTCGACATCGGCACCGGCCTGCCCACCGCGGGCAACACGCACGAGGTGGCCCAGCGGATCGATCCGGCCGCACGCGTGGTCTACGTCGACAACGACCCGCTCGTGCTCGCCCACGCCCGGGCTCTGATGGCGAGCACACCGCAGGGCAGGATCGAGTTCCTCGACGCGGATCTGCGCGATCCGAGCGCCGTCCTGGACGCGCCCGTCCTGGCCGACACCTTCGACCCGGACCGGCCCATCGCGATCTTGCTGGTCGCGATCATGATGTTCTTCCGCGACAGCGACGACCCGCACGGTGTCGTCGGCCGGCTGCTGGAGGCGGCGCCGTCCGGCAGCTATCTGGTACTCACCCATTCCACCGGTGATTTCGACCCGCGGGCCATGGCGCGCGCGGCGGCCGCCGCCGAGCACGCCGGCATCGCCTTCCGCCCGCGCAGCCGCGACGAGGTCGAATCCTTCTTCGCCGGAACCGCACTCGTCGAGCCGGGCGTCGTTGCGGTCGACGCCTGGCGACCGGACACGGATGCCGTTCCGGCCGGGGCGCGCTCCGCCTGGTACTGGGCGGGCGTCGGGCGCAAACCCTGAGCGGCGTTTGAGCCGCCCCCGTACGGCAATCACCTCGGAGGTATCCGGCGGACGCGGACGGGTGAGGTGGTGGACATGGTCGACGACGTCGAGAAGCGCTGGCACGATCCGCGCGGGTTCCGCCGCGCGGCGACCTACGTCGCCTCGGTGCTCGCCACCGCCGCGCTGGTCTTCCTGCTGAGCCTGCTGTGGGCCGCCCAGCGCGAGTGCGCGGACGCGGACCGGCTGTTGTGTGACAGCACCGCCCAGGTCGCCGTGGTACTCGGGCCCGCAGTGGTCCTGCTGATCGGCGGCATCGGCGCGTTCGTCGAAACCTACGTGCAGTGGCGCCGCGGCCGGACCTGGCCCATCTGGCAGGGCGCGGGCTGGTTCCTGTTCATCCTGATGCTGGTCTATCTCAGCATCGGCGGCGGCGCGGCGGCACGCTGATCAGTCGGCGACCCGCACGACCACCTTGCCGAAGTTGCGGCCCTCCAGCATCCCGATGAACGCCTCGGGAGCGGCGGCCAAGCCGGTCACGACATCCTCCAGGTAGCGCACGCGCCCCTCGGCGACCCACTCACCCATCTCACGCAGGAAATCCGGGTACAGCTCGCGGACGAATTCGGTCTGGATGAATCCGCGCACCGTGAGGCTCTTGGTCAGGATGCGGCCGTAATAGGCGGGCAGCCGGTCCGGGCCGTCCGGCGCGCCTGCCGCGTTGTAGTTGGCGATCAGCCCGCAGACGGGCACGCGCGCGTAGGTGTTCAGCAGCGGATAGACCGCGTCGGCCACCGCGCCGCCGACGTTCTCGAAATACACGTCGATGCCGTCGGGGACCGCCGCCGCCAGCTGCTCGGCGAAATCGGCCGCGCGGTGGTCGAGCGCGACGTCGAAGCCGAGTTCGTTCAGGTAGGCGACCTTGCGCGGCCCACCCGCGATGCCCACCGTGTGGGCGCCACCGATCTTGGCGATCTGGCCGACGGCCGAGCCCACCGGCCCGGTGGCCGCGGCGACCACGAGCGTCTCACCCGGCTGCGGTTTGCCGATCTTGCGCAGTCCCGCGTAGGCCGTGAATCCCGGCATGCCGAGCACACCGAGGGCGGTCGAGACCGGAGCCTTCGCCGGGTCGAGCCTGCGGACATCGCGCGCTGCGGCGACATCGTGGGTTTGCCAGCCCGAATAGGCCAGCACCACATCGCCTTTCGCCACCGACGGGTCGCGCGATTCGAGTACTTCGGCCACGGTCGCGCCGACCATCACCGCGCCGATCTCCACCGGCGCGGCATACGACTCGGCCGAACTCATCCGGCCGCGCATATACGGGTCCAGCGACAGGTACCGGGTGCGCAGCAGGACTTCACCCTCGGCCGGAGCGGGGAGCTGCGCGGTCTCGGTCCGGAAATTCTCCGGGGTGGGCGCACCCACCGGCCGGGAGGCAAGCACGATTCGCGTCGACTCGACCATCCGCCCACCCTAACCGCAAGCGCGGGCGCCCGGCGCCCGCGCGCGACCGTGTCCGGCGATCACCAGGACGGCGCTTTCGGCCCCAGGAACAGGCCACCGTTCACCTCCAGCGTCTGGCCGGTGACCCAGCGCCCGTCCTCGGAGGCGAAGAAGGCCACCGCGTCGGCGATGTCCGCGCCGCTGCCGACGCGCTCCAACGCGGTCATGCCCGCGACGCCCGCGATCGCGCCGTCGTTGGTGTGCAGCCAGGAGTTCATATCGGTGTCGGTGATGCCGGGCGAGACCGTGTTCACGGTGATCCCGCGGGGCCCGAGGGTGTTGGCCAGCGAGCGGCCGAACACGTTGAGCGCGCCCTTGGTCATCCCGTAGACGACTTCCGGCGTGGCGAACCAGGTGACGCCGGAGGAGATGTTGACGATGCGCCCGCCGTCGCGCAGCAACGGCAACGCCCGCTGCACGATGAACAGCGGCGCCCGCACGTTGACCGCGAACAGTCGGTCGAAGTCCTCGGGCGTGGCCTGCTCGACGGTGGCCTCGTAGGCGATGATCGCGGCGTTGTTCACCAGGATGTCCAACGGCCGGTCGCCGAGCCCCGCGGTGAGTTCGCCGAACAGCTGGTCGATGTCGCCGTCGACACCCAGTTCGGCGCGCACCGGGAACGCCCGGCCGCCCGCGCGCCGGATCGCCGACACCGTCTGCTCCGCCGCCTGCTCGTTGGTGCCGTAATGCACGGCCACCTCGACGCCGTCGGCGGCCAGCCGCTCGGCGATGGCCCGGCCTATCCCCCGCGAGGCGCCGGTCACCAGGGCGGTCTTTCCGTTCGGATCAGTCATGATGCACTCCCGCATTGTCGTTAGGTAACGTTCCCTAACATCGTTGACAGCGGCTACTCTATTCCCGTGGAACCGAAACGTCGAGCCGCCGCGGAGACCAGGGAGCACATCCTGGTCGTCGCGCGGGAGTTGTTCTACGAACAAGGGATTCGGGCGACCGGCGTGGATCGCGTCGCGGCCGAGGCGAACGTCGCGCCGCCCACCCTGTACCGGCTGTTCGGTTCCAAGGACGATCTGGTCGCCGCGTACCTGGAGCGCGAGGACCGCCACTATCGAGAGTGGTTCACCACGGTGGCGAGCGGGGACGGCCCGCGCGAGCGCATCCTGGCCCTGTTCGAGGCGCTGGCCGAGCAGGTGCGCCCCGAATCCTGTCGCGGGTGTCCGTTTCTCATCGCGCTCGGCGAATTCCCGGACCGCGACGTGCTCGGCCACAAACACGCCGTCGCGATGAAGAGCTGGGTGCGGGCACAGTTCGGCACGCTGGTCGGTGAACTCGCGGCGACCGCGCCGGTCGCCGACCCGCGGGCGCTGGCCGATCAGCTGATGCTGGTGATGGAAGGCGTCTACGCCACGACACAGGCGTTCGGCTCGACGGGTCCGGCCGCCCGGTCCCGCGCCCTGGTCGAGGCACTGCTTCCGGCCGCAGCTTCGAGATGAGCGTCCGGGATATCGACTCGAGCGAGCGGAACATTGGCGCGAGTGCCGCGGCTTCGTAGCGTCATGACCATGACCTTGGAAATCGGCACGATCCTGCCCACCTCGACGCCCGATCCCGCGCGACCGATCCTGGGCGACGTGCGCGCCGCCGCCCGTCTCGCCGAGCAGATCGGCCTGGACTCGGTGTGGTCCACCGATCATCTCGTGGCCGGCGCGCCGATTCTGGACAGCACCGTGGTGCTGGCCACCGCCGCCGCCGTCACCGATCGCGTCCGCATCGGTTACGGCGTGCTGCTGCTCGCGTTGCGGCCGGTCGCGTGGGCCGCGAAGCAGATCGCCGCGCTCCAGTACGTCTCCGGCGACCGGTTGATCCTCGGCGTCGGCACCGGCAACCCGGCGCACGGGGACACCGGATGGCGGGCGGCAGGCGCGCCTTTCGCCGAGCGCGGCCGTCGCACGGACGAGGCGTTGCGTGTCCTGCCCGATCTGGTCGCCGGGCGGCCCGCGGTACTCCCGAATGGCACCGAGGTCACCTTGGCACCGGGTGCAACTATGCCGCCGGTGCTGATCGCGGGCGACGGAGAACGGGCGCGACGACGCGCCGCGGCCTACGCCGAAGGCTGGATCGCCCTCGGACTCGAGCCGCCTCAGGTGGCCGCGGCCGCGGCCGAATTGGCGACGCTGGCGGAGGAATACGGCCGCCCACCGCTCGAAGTGACGATCGTGGCGCCCCCCTTGGCGACCGATCCCGGCCGGGCCGCCGAGCAACTGGCCGCCTACGCCGAGGCGGGCGCCGCGCGCGTCATCCTCGCCCCGTCCGGAAGCGAATGGCAGGTCGGCTACGAGTTCGCCGCGAAGATCAAGGCACGGCTCTGATCGCTCTCCCCCGGCGCGCGGCGATCCCCGCGTGAGACCGAGACGCATCGCCGCGATCCCGTATCCCCCACCCGCCAAGCGAAAAGGGGCCGAGCAGCCGTGCGCCGAAGCTCAACGCGGTGAACCGAGGACGCCAGTCGGCATCGCCCCCCGGTGATCCGGGCTCAGGCAGGTACCGGCGACGGAGCAGAGTAGCGCCACGGTGTCCGGCGGAAGCGGCGCGCGCGTTGCGCTGACGGCAACGGATCCCCTTGCCCGGAAGCCTGTTCGGGCTGGACACGCCGCCGGGCCAGAGGTGCAGGCACCCTGCCCCGGCGGCGCCGTATCCGAGAAGGTGCGACCGTGGGCACGGTAGCACCGCCAGTTTGTTCGGAGCCCCGGACGACTTGGATGGGCCGCTCACGGCAAGTATCGGGCGGGCACGACACCAGATCGGTCGACTACCTCGTATTCCTCCGTATCGGGACGCGGAGAGGTAATTTGATCTTCGCTACGCCGACCACAGCTTCAGCTCCATCCCGCACCCACCCGAGATGCACAGGAGTTCACTTTGGCACGGCACCGTCGCCCGAACCGCTCGACCACCCGCGGCGCTTTCGCCATCGCCGCCGCGCTCGGCACTCTGCTCACCGGCATCGGAACCGACGCGGCGGCACGCCCGATCGGCCCCTACGACGTCGGCGGGGCGATCGAGGTCGAATACGACGAGGCCGGTGGGCCCGCGTTCTTCGGCGACCCGGTCACGCCCGACTCGCCCGCCGTCGGCGGGGGCCGCTACCAGGCGTTCGAGCGCGGCTCCTCCATCTACTGGCACCCGGACACCGGAGCCCATCAAGTCGGCGGGGCAATCCGCGACAAATGGGGCAATCTCGGTTACGAAGGCGGAGCGCTCGGCTATCCCGTGGCGCGGGAAGCGGCGACACCCTCGAAACCGGGCAGCTACAGCGTCTTCCAGAACGGGTCCATCTACTGGTCCCTCGGCACCGCCGCGCATCAGATCGGCGGCGCGATCCGCGACAAGTGGGGCGCCTTCGGGTGGGAGAGCAGCCCGTTGGGGTTCCCCATCACCGACGAATCCCCCGCCCGCTCGGGCAACGGCCGCTACAACCTCTTCGGCGGCGGAGCCATCTATTCGGCCCCGCGCAGCGGCACCCACGTCGTCTGGGGGTCCATCCGTGAGTCCTGGGAGGCCGCGGCGGCCGAAGCCGGACGCTACGGCTATCCCACCAGCGACGAATACGACTTCGAGAACGGCAAAGCCCAGGACTTCGAGGGCGGCCGCATCACCTGGACGCCCTGACCGCGCCGGCGAGTGCCGTAGAAGGAGTTGAGGACATGCTCGCTGGACGACTGTTCCCGCGCGCCGCCGACGGGCAGCGGTTCCGCCTGGAGGAGGTGCCGGAACCGACTCCAGGGCCCGGCCAGGTGTTGATCGAGGTCGCCGGCGCCGGTGTCTGCTTGTCGGATGTCCACCTCATCGATTTCGCCGAATCGGTGAGTGCCGTGCTCCCGCTGGCCGAAGCGGACAAAGCGGTACAGGCGTTGGAGAACAAGGAAGGCAATCCGATCTGAATCGTGCTGACACCGTGAACTTCCGGCAATCCGGACGTCGGAGCGATTCGTAACGGCTCCGCCGGCGACCCCAACTCGCGTTGGGGTCGCCGTGGCCGAACCAGCCGCTGCCCGAGCCTTTCCTCAGACCCCGACCTCGACTGGAATCCTGCCACATCACCGCGGCCGCGTCGCATCGGTGATCTTCCATCGGTACGTACATGCGCGCGTGCATGTGCATTGACGCCACCGGTCTCGAAATACTCGAAGATCGAGGTGGACAGACGCCGATCGATAACGGATGAGCATCGGCAAGGGTTCGGCGATGCCGAACTGTTACCTTTCGGGGGTCTCATTTCGACGAGTTATGGCCGACTACAACAGAATTCACGCCCCAGCGCGAGGATTCGATTCGGGTGCTGCACGATTGACCGCGACGCCTTGAATCGATCCAACCGCCCGGTCTTCAAATGGCCGAAATGGCCCCGCTCCGAATGTGCGCAAGTACCACGTGCGCGGAGAAGGTCGATGCGTTGAGCAAACTCCCCGCGCAAGCCGCGCGGCGAGTACGGCCCGCTCCGCGGCGTCGATCGCGTCCTATTCGCCCGAGCGCATGCCGCCGAGCAACTCGCGTAGGAAACCGATGCTCTCGGCCGGAGACAGCGCCTCCACGCTGATCCGGTTCATGACCGACATGTACAGCTCGACATCACGCTGCTTGTCGAAATACAACGAGCTGGTGAGCTGCTCGGTGTAGACGATGTCGGCCAGCTCGGGTTCCGGGAATCGAAGGATGCTGAACGGGCCACCCGCGGCGGAGTGCCCGCCCGCCGAGTACGGCAGTACTTGTATCCGGATGCTGGGACGGTCGGCCATCGTGACCAGATGTTCGATCTGCTCGAGCAGGACCTCCACCCCGCCGACCGGCCTGTGCAGCGCGGCCTCGTCGATGACCGCCCAGAGCGTCGGGGCGGCCGCCCGATAGAGGATCTGCTGGCGGCGCATGCGAATGGCGACGCGGCGTTCGGTCTCGTCGGTATTGCCCAGCTGGATCACCGCGCGCGCGTAATCGGCGGTTTGCAGCAGCCCGGGCACGAATTGCGCCTCGTAGGTGCGGATCGTGGTGGCGGCCTGTTCGAGGCCGATGTAGGTCTCGAACCACGCGGGAAGCAGATCGCTGTAGTGCTGCCACCAGCCCGGATCGTTGGCCCGGCGAGCCAGTTCGAGATACGTTTCGCGTTCAGCGGGGTCGACAACGCCGTAGAGGCTCAGCAGGTCGCGCAGGTCACGTTCTTTGAAACCGGTCCGGCCCAGTTCCAGTCGGCTGATCTTGGCGTGCGATCCGCGGATGGCGTCGCCCGCGGCCTCCCTGCTGATTCCGCAGCCCTCGCGCAGCTGTCGCAACCGGCTGCCCAACGCGATCCGAAGGACGGTCGGACCACGTTCTGCGGCAGGAAATTCCGCGTTGTCACCGGCATCCTCGTCGTTGCTCATGCATGCCTCCGGCCGATCGGGGTTAGACCGCGGGGCGTTGTGCCTCCACCATCACAGCTGTCTGAACGTCGGCTGCAAATCCTACTAGTCCGTTCCCGGACGGCGGTCCAGGCGCGAGTGCGTGCCCGGAACGCCCGAGGCGCAAACATGTATTCGCAAGAGTGCCAACGCAATATCTTGCCCACAAATCCGAGCGATCCCGCGGCGGTATGCGTAGAGTCGCCCCCGACGGTGGCCACGCGGAGGAGGAGCGCCATGACGTCGGCAGAGGGATCGACCCGCCTAGCGGGTGTGGACCCGGCGGTGCCCAGCATCGCGCGCGTGTACGACTACGCCCTCGGCGGGACGGACTGGTACGAATCCGACCGGCAGGTATACCAGCACCTGAAGCGGGCGGTGCCGCACCAGGACGACGTCGGCGCCGCGAATCGGCGCTGGCTCGAGCGGGTGGTCCGGTACGTCACCCGATCGGCGGGCATCGATCAGATCCTCGACCTGGGCAGCGGACTGCCCACGCAGAAGAACACCCACGAGATCGCCCAGGAACTCGACGCCGCGGTCGCGGTGGTCTACGTGGACAACGACCCGGCCTGCGTCGTCCGGGGGCGGGAGGTGCTCGAAGCCAACGAACGCACCCACTTCCTCGACTCGGACCTCACCCGCCCCGCGGATCTGTTCGACAGCCTCGCGGTCAACCGTTACCTCGACCTGTCCCGCCCGATGTTGCTGATGCAGTGCGGCACTCTGCACCACGTCGACGACGACCAGGACCCCGCGGGCATCATGCGGCGGTATATCGATCGGCTCGCACCCGGCTCCTATGTGATGATCAGCCACTTCTTCGATCCGGCCGACGAGAACGAGCATCTGCACGTCCTGGCAAGGCGGGCCGAGCGGGCATTGCACGACGGGGGTCTCGGCACCGGCCGGTGGCGCACCCGCGCGGAGATCCAGGCGTTCTTCGACGGACTGGAAATGGTTCCACCGGGATTGGTGGAGCTGCACGAATGGTGGCCCGGCGGCCCCGCGCTGCGCACGCCGTGGCCCGACGAACGGCTCATCCTCGGCGGCGTCGGCCGCAAGACTTGAACCAGTTCCCCACCACGGAGCCCGATATGACTTCGAACGACGTGCAGATCACCGAGCAGGGCGTCCGAGACGAGCCTGCCGCCGTCCTCGGTGGCATGAAACCCCAACGGTCACCACCGCGATCGGCCGATGAGTATCGACCGATTCGTATGCTCGGTCGTGGTCGGCGAGACCGCCGTCGGTCCACGAAATCAGCACCCGCCGAACGTATCCGCACGGATTGCCCGCCGATTCGGCGGACCCTAGGCTGGTGAGCCAGGCGACGGAAACTACAGAGAGGTCTCCATGTCCGAGCACGCTCCCCGGACCGGTGTTCGCGCGCCGGTAGGCGTGGACACGACACGCGCGAGCATCGCCCGCGTCTACGACGCCACCCTCGGTGGCAAGGACAACTACGAAGTCGACCGCTACGTGCGCGACAAAGTCGCCGAAGTCGCGCCGCGGCAGAGCGAAGTGGCGCGCATGAATCGCCGCTGGCTGCACCGCGTGGTGCGCTATCTGGCCGGGACCGTCGGCATCGACCAGTTCCTCGACATCGGCGCGGGGCTGCCGACCGTCGGCAATACCCATGAGATCGCCCAACAGCAGAATCCCCAGGCGCGCGTGGTGTACGTCGACAACGACCCGGTGTGCAACATCCATGGCCGCGTCCTGCTCGAGCGCAACGAGTTCACACATTTCGTGCCCGCGGATCTCACCGTGCCGAAGACCTTGCTGTCGCACTCCGACGTCACCCGGCACCTCGATCTCACCCGGCCGCTGGCGCTGATCCTGTGCGGCATCCTGCATCACGTCGACGACGACCTCGATCCGGCCGGGATCATGCGTCAGTACATCGATGCGCTGCCCGCGGGCTCCTACGTCGCGATCACGCATTTCTACGATCCGGCCGACGGCGGCGAGGCGCACGAGATGGCCATCGAGCTGCAACGGCGTTTCACCGAAATGGGTTTGGGCTCCGGCTGGTACCGCACCCGCGAGCAGATCGCCTCGTACTTCGGCGATCTGGAACTGATCGAGCCCGGCCTGGTCGAACTCGACGACTGGTGGCCGATGGGTCCCGCGATACGCCCGCGCATGACCGAGGAACGTCTGCTGCTGGGCGGCGTCGCCTACAAGTCCGGATCGTCGAACGGCGTCGTGACCCCACTGCGCCGCCGCGCGATCGAGGACGACCTATCGGATGCCGCCGCCGGACCACACGGCTGAAAGGTAATTGCCGCAATGACTTACGACGACCTGAACGGACCGGACCTCCGCGATGACCGGTGGCGTCACCTGGAGGTCCCGCTCGGGCCCGGGCAGAGCTGGCGCTACGCCGACCCGGCCGCCCGCACCGAGGTCGGCGAGGGTGCCGTGTCGGTCCGGATCGACGCCTTCACCCGCTCGCACGCCGACGTCCAGATCCTGGACAACCCGAAGCATCTGCTGGTGTCGACCGAAACGTTCGATCTCACCGGCGGTCCACGGACTTTCACCGTGGAGATGGCGGCGGAGAACATCGGTGCCACCGGCGAGGACTACCGGGACGGCTTCGCCGCGTTCAACGTCCTCGATATGAGCAGCGCCCAGGTCTTCGACCTGATCGCGACCAGCAAGCACGCCTACGCCATCCACGAGCGGCTGTTCGTGCCGGGCGTCGTCCCCGCGGAAGAAGCGTTCACCCACGTGGTGCACGCGCCGCTGGCGGGGATCGACATCAAACCCGGAGAGTTCCACCGCTACCGCGTCACGATCGACCGGGCCGCGGGCACCGCGGGCTGGTACGTCGACGACGCCCCGGTGTACACCACCCGCGCGCCGCAGCTGCCCGAGACCGTGCAGATCGGTTTCGGCATCATCACCTTGCATCCGATCGAAGACGGACACAGCACGTCGCTGCGCGGACAGGGACTGCACGCGTCGTGGCGCGACTTCACGGTGGAGTGACCGGCGTCGCCGAGCGACGCGGATTTCGCTGAAAACAACTGATGCCCAGCCGCGCTCGGCTGGGCATCAGCTACGTCACCGCCTGCCGGGCGGCCCTGACCGCCGGTCAGACACTCTCTTTGCGCGGCCATTCGACGCTGCCCGACCGGGCGTATTCGCCCGGCGCTATACCGTCCTCGTCCATGCCGTACTCGTAGTCGTACTCGTCCGACTCCGTACGACGGCGCGGATCCCACACCATCGCCACGGCCGACAAGGCCAACAACGCGACGACAATAGCCGCGATGACTACATAGAGCACGTCTTCCAACCTCCTGCAGGGAAAAATCGAATAGCACACCGCCGTGCCGGATACTCAACGCGCACAGCTTCTTTGACGCCGCAGGCATAGTAAGCCGCAGCACCGGGAATCGGACATTCCGACGCCGGTTACCCACCGGTCGCCACGGGATCCGGGCCGGGCGGCAACGTCCGCCGATTCCCCGGAAACGCCCCGCGAACGTTCAGCGTCGCTTAGGCTCGGCACAGTCCCGGTGGCTCCGGGACATCCGGCGCGGCATCGGTATGCCCAAGCCTGCCGCGATCGCTGGTGGTAGCGGTGGGGTTCACCCCATTAGATGAACCTCGCCGTCCCGCCGCTTCCCATGAAATCGCAGGGACATTCGCGTGGAATCACCCGCTTCGGGCATCCTTCGAGCTACCGTCTTCGGTCATGGACGACATCGAACTGCAGCCACCGACCGTCGCCTCCGCCAAGCACACCGGCCTGGTCCTGGACATCGCCACCCTCGACATCCACAACCCGCTCGCCCGGCCCGGCGAGACCACCTATCCGTATGTTCGCTGCACCGACCACCGGGTCCTGCGTCTACCCGAGCCGTTGCACCGGTGGGCCACCGAGACCATCGCGCTCAACCACACCCAGCACGCCACCGGCGCCCTGCCCCTGTTCCCGGGGCAGGTCGAATTCGGCATCCTCGACGGCACCATGTACGCCGAAGTCCTCTGACCCGAATCCATGACGAGAGCCCGGCCGACACGGCCGGGCTCTCACGCGTTCCGGGGATTCGCCGCCGCAGGCCGGATGCGGTTGAGTGCCCGACCGCGTGCACGTCGGCCGAGGCGGGCCCAACCATCGGTGTTCCGCCGCCGGAATGGCCCCGGTCCCGGCTCGCGTCCTCCGGCCGGCATCGGTCCTCCGATCGGCGAACGCCCCGTGATCGATGACGGCGATGGACCGACCAGCGCACCGACTCGAAGCGCCAGGTCGACGCGCGACCCGGTGTGCCTGTGGCGCGCTTTCCGCCCGCACGACACACTGGAGCCCGTGAATCGCATGTCAACCCGACGGCGCCGCCGCGGATCGGACGGCCTGCCGTGACCGACCTCGCCCGCGGTGAGAACCGCCCCGCGCCCGGCGACCGGCTGACGGTGACCGTGACCTGCTCGGCCCCCGTCGACGTCTCGGCGCTGTTGCTGAACTCGGCGGGGCGCGTGCGCTCCGACGCCGATTTCGTGTTCTTCAATCAACCGGTCGCCCCCGGCGTCACCTACCGGCACGGCCGGGGCGCGGGCGACGTGGTGGACATCCAGACCAGCGCGCTGCCCGGCGACGTGGATCGCGTCGTCGTCACCGCGAGCCTGGACGGCAACGGCCCGCCCACCTTCGCGTCCGCGGGGTCGCTGCGCGCGACCATCGCGTCCCCCTCTGGCACGCTCGCCTTCCCCATGACGGGGCTGAGCACCGAGACCGCCGTGGTGTGTGTGGAGATCTACCGTCGCGGCGGCGCGTGGAAGGTGCGCGCGGTGGGTCAGGGTTACGACAACGGACTGGCCGGAATCGCGACGGCCTTCGGCGTGAGCATCGACGACGAACCGGCCCCGCAGACCCCGGCGCCCGCTCCCCCGCCCGCCTATCGACCTCCCCCGCCACCGGCGAATCAACCACCGCCACCGGCGTACCAGCCCGCGCCACCGCCTTCCTACCCACCGCCACCGGCCTATTCCGCGCCGGCCGCCGCGGTGCCGCCACCACCGATGCACTCACCTCAGCAAGGAGCGCTGCCGATGCAGAGCGAACTGTTCGCCCCCAGCCACGCCGAAGTCACCGGCGCGGGCATCCAGAAGCAGGGCGGCAAGATGATCAAGGTGGCCGTCAACGGCGAGGTCATGGCTCGCGCCGGATCGATGGTCGCCTACCAGGGCGATCTGCAATTCCAGGCGCTGGGTGCGGGCGGGATCGGCCGGGCGATCCAGCAGCGGCTGACCGGCGAGGGCGTTCCGCTGATGAAGGTATCCGGGCGCGGCGACCTGTTCGTCGCCAACGGCGCCGCCGACGTGCACACCATCGACCTGGACGGCACCGACGGGCTCACCATCAACGGCGCCAACGTGCTGGCCTTCGATTCCACCCTGCGCTACGACATCCGGATGGTGCAGGGCGCCGCCGGATTCGCCAGCAACGCCGGGTTGTTCAACTGCGTCTTCACCGGACGTGGCCGCATCGCCATCACCACCCACGGCACGCCGGTGGTACTCAACGTCGACCAGCCGACCTACGCCGATCCGCAGGCGGCGGTGGCCTGGTCGTCGAGCCTGCAGACCGGCATCAAACGCAACGATTCGTTCGGATTGGGCAGGCTGATGGGCCGCAGCACCGGCGAGGGGATGACGCTGTCGTTCTCCGGACACGGTTTCGTCATCGTGCAGCCGTCGGAGCTGCCGCCGGGCGGCTTCGTCGGAGGCACCGGCGGCGGACAGGAGGCCGGCCAGAGCGGCGGTGTGCTGGGCGGCCTGTTCGGCTGACGGCGAGAGTCGCGGTCAGGCCTGGAGCGATACGAGTTCCACGACGGTGATGTCCGACGGCGCGCCCACCCGCACCGGCGGGCCCCACGCCCCGGCTCCCCGGGAGACGTACAGCTGCGTGTCGCCGTATCGCTCCAGCCCGGCGACGGTCGGATTCGCCAGCCCGGCAAGGTAATTGCCGGGCCAGAGCTGGCCGCCGTGGGTATGGCCGGACAGCTGCAGATCGACGCCGTGCGCCACCGCGTCCTCGATCAGCACGGGCTGATGCGCCAGCAGCACCGCGGTGCGCGCCCGGTCGCGGTCGCCCAGCGCCTTGCCGAAATCCGGTCCCTGCCCGATGCGTTCGCCCTGTACGTCGTTCACCCCGGCCAGGTCGAACCCGGGCAGCTCGGTGCGGGCGTTCGCGAGCAGGTGCATGCCGAGTTCCTGAACGTGCTCCACCCATTGCTCGGCGCCGGAGAAGTATTCGTGGTTTCCGGTCACGAAGAACGCGCCGTGGCGGGCACGCAGTCCGGCCAGCGGCTCGACCGCCGACCGCAGGTGCTCGACGCTGCCGTCCACCAGGTCGCCGACGACCGCGATGAGGTCGGGCCGGGTGTCGTTGACACTGCGCACCACTCGCTGGGCGAAGCCGCGCCCCAGGATCGGACCGAGATGCACGTCGCTGACCACCGCGATGCGGAACCCGTCGGCTCGGCGCGGCAACTTCGCCAGCGGCACGGCGACGCGCTTGACACTCGGTCCGTCCAGGACGCCGTAGGCGCCGATGCCGACGGTGGCCGCCGCGGCGGCGACCGCGGCGCCGCTCACCACCCGCGAGACGAAGACGCGGCGCGGTAGGCGAGTCTTCGGGGACTCAGCGGGAGCGGCCGTGTCCGGCAGGGACTCCGGCGCGGAACCGGCCCCCACAGCAGACGCCTCTTCGGAACCGCTCCCCCCGGAAGACTTCGGGACGGAATCGATCTCCGCAGCAGATTCCCGGTTCGGTCCCGCCCGGCCTCGATCGAACCGGCGCAGCGCGAGGATCCGGATCGGCTCGCCGACCGCCAGCGCCAGCAGCAGGTACACGAACAACGCGCCCCACAGATAGCCGGGCCAGGCGATGATCCGGACCACCGCGAAGGGGGCGGACGCCAGCTCCGCCACCGTCGCGCCCAACAGCAGCAATGGCCCGGCCAGCACGATGGCGGTGCCGACGCGCCGGGCGCGGGACCCCGCCGCGGTCGTGTCCCGCACGAGCCGCCGCCAGACATACCAGTGGGCGCCGACGACCGTGAGCACGACGACGCCCACGACAACGAGCACGGCGACACCGACCAGAACACTCTTCACGACCACGACGGCACTCTCTGTGAACATTCGGCTTGCGCGGCATCAACCTACGTCACGACAAGGGCCGCGCACGGGTCGACGACTTCCCGGTGCCGGTTACTCCGTCCGTTCCAGCACACCGCGCAGAAACGCCGCCTGGCCCGCATGCTGGAGGTCATCGGAGATCACGCTGACCAGCCGCACACCCAGCGTCACCGGCGGATCCCACCGGACGTCGACGACGCGGTCCAGATCGCTGTCGGTCAATTCCCGGACGAAACGCAGCGTCTGTTCGTGCACCGCGTCGTAGTAGCCCGTGAGCGATTCGGCCGACGCCCGGATGACCGCCACGTCGGCCGGGCGGTCACCGTAGCCGGTCGCTCCCGCGTCGATGGGCAGGTCGAAGCGGTCGTACCAGCCCTGCGCGGTCCAGACCTGCTCGGTGCCTGCCACTTCCGCGAGGTGGTCGTCTTGCACGCGGGTGAGATGCCAGATCAGCCACGCGATCGAGTTGGCGCCCGGATCGACCTGGTGGACGAGGTGGTCGTCCGCCAGCCCGTCCACCGCTTCGTGCACCACCTCCTTGATCCGCTCGTAGGCGTCGGTGAGCACATCGGCACTGGTAGCCATCTATCGACTCCTTCTCGGGTGGTCCGCTGCCACCGACGGTACCCAGCGCGACCACCCGTCACGACCGGCGACGCTCCGTGGGAAGGAAATTCTCGCACGATCGAACCACATTGAATGTACCGTTATTCAACGGTACGATACGCATTGGTTAGATTGGGTCGATGACCTCCGAATCGGTCACCGACCGGACGAAGACGTACCGAAGTGAGGGAGTACCGATGATTCACGACGTCGAGACCGGACGCGCCCGGCGAGCGGTTGTCCGCGTGGCGATGGTCGCCGCGCTCGCACTGACCCCCGTCGCCGCGGTCGCCGCGCCCGCGATGGCGCAGCAGCCGACCGTCGCGCAGGCGAGCCAGGCGCAGGAGATCCACGGTGGCTGGCACCGCCACGGCGGCTGGGGCCACCACGGCGGGTGGGGCGGTTACGGCGGCTGGGGTGGCTACGGCGGCTGGGGCGGTTACGGCTACGGGGGCAACCCGTTCGGCTTCTACGGCAGCCCGTTCGGCATCTGGCCCGGCATCGCCTGGATGCTGCCCGGCACCGGTAGCGCGTTCTGAGCGGAACGCTCCCGCAGCACGCCAGATGATTCCGGCTCCGCGCCGCCGACTCGGCGCATTGTTCGCGGCCGGGCTCCGCATGGGCGCGGCCCCGGAATCATTTGGCACCCGGCGAAATCGCTCCCCGAGTCCGGTAGCCATACGTACCGACGCGATCTCCGGATCGAGTGCCGCAACCCCACAGCGGCCTCGAATCGCGGCCTCGCGCCGAGCGGCCGCCCGAGCGGCGAAGTTCACCCTCGATGAACCCAGCACCCCGGCAGCGCTCGGCCGACGAACACGTACCGATCCGGTTGCCACGTATGAATTTTCCGGAGAAATCAGCGTCGGCTGCGCGAATTTCGCACCGCGCCAGACGAATCAGCACACAATCTGCAATTCGGCCGAATCGGACAGCGAAACGAGCGCTGCCCGTGCGTAATTCAGTAGCGCCACAGGTGCGGGCACGTCACCGATTTTTCGTGAAATTCGCAGAACGATTGCTTCGCGAAAGCCGTACGGCCAGAATGGGTGGGGCCGAGAACCGGCATCTCGGGGATTCGTCGGCACTCGTGGCCGACACGACTATGTGGGGAAAAACGATGAGAGTCAACAGATTCGCCGCAACCGCCCTGCTGGCGGTCGGAGCCACCGGAATAGCGACGGGTGTCGCGCACGCACAGCCCGCGGCACCGGCACAGGTCAGCGTGCACGGCGTCGAGCAGGGAATCGGTTTCACCTCGGCTCCCGCCGCCGACGGCACGGGGGTGGTCACCACCCTCGACGCGGGCACCTTCGCGTTGACGGCCGACGCGGGCGCCGTCGAACTGCGCAACGGGACGGGACAGGTCGTCGCGACCATGCCCTTGGCGTTCCAGGCCTCCGGCGCGGCGCACGGGCTGGCGCCCACGATCACCGATGCCGGCCGCACCCTCACGGTGACGCCGGTCGACGCGCCCGCGACCACCGAGCGCCTCACCCAGTTCGTCGGTGAGGACGACACCCTCGCGCGCAAGCAGTACAACGCCGGTATCGGCGCCCTCATCGGCGCGGGCATCGGCGCCGTGATCGGCTTCTTCCTCGGCGGAGTCGGCGCGCTGGTCACCGTTCCGATCGGGGCGGGCATCGGTGCGCTGATCGGTTTCTCCACGCCGTAATCGGCCGAATCGGTGTGCGGCCGGAAGACGGCCGCACACCGATCGCCGGTCGCGCCGCCGGGATCGCCTGGGTGTCCGCGCACTTTCGCGCTGGTCGGCCGAGGGGAACGCGGCGGCCCGATCGTCGTTCGTCCAGACCCGTGGACGTCGCGCCGAAACGGAATGCCCGGCCGTGTGCTGGGGCATGATGGGAGGGCACGGAGACGATCGGAGCGAAGACACAGGATCGCGGAGATGGCACAGCGCAGTTCCCTCTCGCAGCGACGCGCTGCACTGGAACAAGAGTGGTCCCGATGGATACCCGCCGGGACACCGCAGGGTGATTCCGCGCTGCGCAGCGAGGTCGCGCAATCGTGGCTGCGATCGTTGCGCACCGTCGATCCGGCGTGCGAGAACGCACCCCACGCCGACGCCGATGTGGCCGCCCGCTGGGCCGAGTCCCCGCTGCGCACACCGGTATCCGAGCTGACCGACCAGTTGCGCGACATCACCGAAGGCGCGGGCTACGTCGCGGCGATCACCGACGAGACCGGCACCATCCTGTGGTCGCACGGCGGTCCGGTGATGCGCCGCCGCGCCGAACAGGTCAACTTCGCGCCGGGCGGTCGATGGGACGAGGCGCACATGGGCACGAACGCGTTGTCACTGGCGTTGCGCACCGCGCGGCCGCACACCGTGTTCTCCGCCGAGCACTTGGTGGCCGCCCTGCACGGCTGGGTCTGCTACTGCGCGCCGATCCGCGCCGCGGACGGTCGCCAGCTCGGCGTGCTGGACCTGTCCACCACCTGGGATCGTGCGCACCCGCTGGCCTTGTCCACCGCCCGTACCCTGGTCACCGCCATCGAGACCAAGCTGCACCATCGCATGGCCACGCCCGGAGTCCGGCTGACCTGCCTCGGCGGCGCCCGCCTGATCCGTGACGGCGCCCCCGTGCGGCTACGGCCGAGGCACCTGGAGATCCTGACCCTGCTGGCACTCGAACCCGACGGGTTCACCCACGAACGTCTGCACTTCGCGGTGTACGGCGACCGGCCGGTCGGGGCCAGCACGCTCAAATCCGAGATGTCCTACCTGCGGCGCGCCACCGGCGGCGACATCACCAGCCGGGTCTACCGCCTGGTGAGCCCGCTGTCCTGTGACGCCGTGGATGTGCTCGCCGCGCTCGAAGCGGGCGATACCGCCACGGCGGTCGAGCTGTATCGCGGGCCGCTGCTGCCGGACTCGGACACCCCCGGCATCGTGCGGTGGCGCGAGTACCTGGCGGTCGGCGTGCGCACCGCGGTACTGTCCAGCGGAAACGTCGAGCACGCGCTGCGTTACGGCGAGCGCGCACCGCACGACATCGAGATCCACGAACACGCGCTTCGCCTGCTTCCCGCGGGCGACGGGCGTCGTGCTCTGGCGGCCGCCCGGCTGCACGGCGCGCTGCGCGACTGAGCTCGCGCGCCTCAACGTTTCGTCAACCCTCGCGAGGCATAGTGACCCGCATCACGGCCGCCGCGCCGTGTGCATCACGTCCGCAACCAGCGAGGAGTCACCCGCCATGAGCTACGCGAAGCCGGGAACCGAGGGCAGCGTCGTCGAATTCGCCAAGCGCTACGACAATTTCATCGGCGGTGCGTGGACCGCCCCGATGGAAGGCCGTTACTTCGAGAATCCCTCGCCGGTGGACGGCCAAACCTTCTGCGAGGTGGCGCGGTCCTCGGCCGCCGATATCGAACTGGCCTTGGATGCCGCGCACCGGGCGGCCGACGCGTGGGGCGCCACGTCGACCACCGAGCGAGCCAACCTGCTCAACAAGATCGCCGACCGGATCGAGGACAACCTCGAGGCCCTGGCAGTGGCCGAGACCTGGGAGAACGGCAAGCCGGTCCGGGAAACGCTGGCCGCCGACCTGCCTCTGGCGGTCGATCACTTCCGCTACTTCGCCGGGGCGGTCCGCGCTCAGGAAGGCGGCATCAGCGAGATCGACGCCGACACCATCGCCTACCACTTCCACGAACCTCTCGGCGTGGTCGGGCAGATCATCCCCTGGAACTTCCCGATCCTCATGGCCACCTGGAAGCTCGCGCCGGCCCTCGCCGCGGGCAACGCCGTGGTGCTCAAGCCCGCCGAGCAGACCCCGGCCTCGATCCTGAAGGTCGTGGAGCTGATCGCCGATCTGCTGCCGCCGGGAGTCCTCAACGTGGTCAACGGTTTCGGCGTCGAAGCGGGCAAACCGCTCGCCTCGAGCCCACGAGTGGCCAAGGTGGCCTTCACCGGCGAGACCACCACCGGCAGGCTGATCATGCAGTACGCCAGCGAGAACATCATCCCGGTCACGCTCGAACTGGGCGGAAAGAGTCCCAACATCTTCCTGCCCGACATCATGGCCGCCGACGACGCCTTCCTCGACAAAGCGGTGGAGGGCTTCGTGATGTTCGCGCTCAACCAGGGCGAAGTGTGCACCTGCCCGTCCCGCGCGCTGATCCACTCCTCGATCTACGACGAGTTCATCGCCCGGTGCATCGAACGCACCAAAGCCATCCGCAGCGGCAACCCGCTCGACGAGGCCACCATGATCGGCGCGCAGGCCAGCAACGACCAGTTCGAGAAGATCCTGTCCTACATCGACATCGGCCGCCAAGAGGGCGCCGAGGTGCTCACCGGCGGCGGCCCGCGCAAGGTCGACGAGTTCCCCGGCGGTTACTACGTCGAGCCGACGATCTTCTCCGGGCGCAACGACATGCGGATCTTCCAGGAGGAGATCTTCGGACCGGTCGTGTCGGTGACCACATTCGACTCCGTCGACGAGGCGCTGAAGATCGCCAACGACACTCTCTACGGACTCGGCGCGGGAGTGTGGACCCGCGACATCAACGCCGCCTACCGCCTCGGCCGCCAGATCAAGGCGGGCCGGGTGTGGACCAACTGCTATCACGCCTACCCCGCGCACGCCGCCTTCGGCGGCTACAAGAAGTCCGGCATCGGGCGCGAGAACCACCGCATGATGCTCGACCACTACCAGCAGACCAAGAACCTGCTGGTCAGCTACTCGCCGGACAAGCTCGGATTCTTCTGATGCCGGATCCGGTCGGCCGCGTGGAGTTCACCGGACCGGCGCGAGCGATGCTGCGCCGACTGATCGAGCAGCACGGCCCGGTGATGTTCCATCAGTCCGGCGGCTGCTGTGACGGCAGTGCACCGATGTGCTACCCGCACGGCGAATTCCGGGTCGGCGCGTCGGACGTGCTCCTGGGATATCCGGCGGCGGACACCCCGTTCTGGATGAGCGCCGACCAGTACGAGTATTGGCGGCACACCCATCTCACAGTCGACGTGGTGCCGGGCCGGGGCAGCGGATTCTCCCTGGAAGCGCCCGAAGGGGTGCGCTTTCTGATCCGCTCGCGACTGCTCACCGACGAGGAACTCGCCGTCCTCGACGCACAGCCGCCCCCGACCGGGGCGGACCCGCACCGGTGACCCGGGGCGCCGGCCACCGACGATTACGGTCGCGCCGGTGCCTCGCCGGCCCGCCGCCGCGGTGGGCAGGCCGCTCCGAGCACGAAAAATCCGTATGCGGGAATAGCCGGAGGGCGGATACGGTCGTTCGAGGTGGTTAGGCAGGCGAACGAGAGGGGCCGCGGTGGCGACCGAGACTGTGACGGCGTCCGTAGGGCTCCGATCCGAGCGCGGCGCCATCCTCGGCTCGCTGATGCTGGCGACCGCGCTGGTCGCGCTCGACTCGACGGTCATCGCCACGGCGGTGCTCACCATCACCGACAGCCTCGGCGGCTTCGCGCAGTTCCCCTGGTTGTTCTCCATCTATCTGCTGGCGCAGGCGGTGACGGTGCCGATCTACGGCAAGCTCGCCGACACCGTGGGGCGTAAACCCGTGATCCTGTTCGGGATCGCGATGTTCGCACTGGGTTCGCTGCTGTGTGGCGTGGCGACCAGCATGCTCGGGCTGATCGTCTTCCGCGCCGTCCAGGGCATCGGCGCCGGAGCGATCCAGCCGATGACGATGACGATCGCGGGCGACTTGTACACGCTGTCGGAGCGCGCCAAGGTCCAGGGATACCTGGCCAGCGTGTGGGCAATGTCGAGCGTGGCGGGCCCGTTGCTGGGCGGCCTGTTCGCCGACTACGTCAGCTGGCGCTGGATCTTCCTGATCAATCTTCCGCTCTGCGCGCTGGCCGGATGGATGCTGGTGCGCAGTTTCGCCGAGAGCGCGCCGCGGCGCAGGCAGAGCGTCGACTATCCGGGCGCGGCGCTGCTGGCCGTGGGCGCGGGCGCGCTGATCCTCGGACTGCTCGAGGGCGGCCAGGCGTGGGCGTGGTCATCGCCGGTGAGCGTCGGCATCTTCGCGGGCGGCGTGCTCCTGCTCGTGCTGTTCGGGCTGGTCGAACGCCGGGCGCGCAATCCGATACTGCCGCTGTGGGTGTTCACCCGCCGCGTGGTGATCGCCTCCAGCCTGGTGTCGGTGCTGATCGGCGCCGTCCTGCTCGGACTCACCTCCTACGTGCCGACCTTCACCCAGGGTGTGCTCGGCACGGGTGCGCTGGTCGCGGGCCTGACGGTCGGCGCGCTCACCCTTGGCTGGCCGCTGGCCGCGTCCCAAGCCGGAAAGGTGTACCTGCGCATCGGCTTCCGCGCGACCGCCCTGATCGGCAGCGGCTTGGCGGCGCTCGGCGCCGCGAGCACGCTGCTGATCACCCAGCACTCGGCGCTGTGGCAGGTCGCCGCGTCGTGCTTCGTCATCGGCACCGGCATGGGCCTGGTCGCGACTCCGACCCTGATCGCGGCGCAGACCAGCGCCGAATGGACCGAACGGGGCGTGGTGACCTCCGCCAACATGTTCGCGCGCTCGATCGGCAGCGCGGTGGGCGTCGCGGTGTTCGGCGCGATCGTGAATTCGCGGGTCGGCCACACCGATCACCCGCTGCCCGCCGCACTGGCCTCGGCGGTGCATCTGGTCTTCGTCACGATCGCGACGATGGCCGCCGTCATGCTCATCGCTTCGGCCATGATGCCGCGGCGGTCGGCGACCGGCTGACCCGCGGTCCGCCTCGGTGCTCGGGAACGCAGGTGGGCTCCGGCGATGTGCCACCGGAGGACCTTCAGCCCGCCGTCTCCCGCGAGCCGTGCCGGTTGGTGCTCGCGTCTGCCCGGGCAGGCCGGATTCGGCAGCCATGTCAGCCGTCGCTGCGGTCGGCCGTCCGCTCGATCACCGATGTTCATGCCATCGGCCGTTGCCATGCAGCCGTAGCCGGGGCCCGGCAGGTGAGGCCGAACCCGGTACATCGGACGGCACGACCGGAGAGAGCAGGTTTTCGGAAGCGTTCGCCGCCGCGAGCGGTGCAAGCTGGGCATCCCATCCGAACCGGAATTTGGAGGTCGCAGTGGCACAGGCAGTGTGCGGAGTAATCGGTGTTTTCTTCCTCGGCATGGGCGTGTACGCACTCGCCGCGCCCGCCGCGCTGATCCGGCCGTTCGGCGTCCGGCTCACCGAGGCGAGCGCCCGATACGAAGTGCGCGCCGTCTACGGCGGCTTCGGCCTCGCGATGGCGGCCGTGCTCGCGGTGGCAGCGGCGGGCCTGGGCACGCTGCGCGGCGGGATCATGGTCGCCGTCGGCGCGGCGCTGGCGGGCATGGCCGTCGGCCGGGTGGCGTCCGCCGTGCTCGATGAGCGGACGGCCTTCTACCCGACCTGGTTCTACGGCGTGGTGGAGACGGCAGGCGCTGTCGCGCTCTTCGCGGCCGCCTAGCGATGGCCGCCCGTCAGCTGGTGTGCACGGGGTCGGTCGCGGCGCTGGAGTTACCGATCTTGCGCAGCGCGAGGTACCCGGCCGACACCAGCGCCGCCCACACCACGCCGACGACGATCGCGGTGCGCCCGCTGTCGGTGAACAGCAGCAGCACGACCACCAGTCCGAGGAACGCCAGCGCCAGCACGGTGGTGTAGGGCGCGGCGGGCAGCCGGTAGTCGCTCGCGGGCAGCTCACCGCGGGCCACCTTGGCCCGGTAGAGCAGGTGACAGACCAGGATGACGCCCCAGACGAAGATGATGCCGATGGTCGACACCGAGGTGATGTAGGCGAACGCCTTGTCCGGGGAGATGATGTTGACCACCACGCCGATCACCATCGCCGCCGCGGACGCGATGATCCCGGCGTAGGGCACCGCGTTCGCGCTCAGCTTGCTCAGCCCGGCGGGCGCCTCGCCGCGCAGCGACAGGGTGCGCAGCATCCGGCCGGTCGAGTAGATCCCCGAGTTGCACGACGACAATGCCGCGGTGAGCAGCACGAAGTTGACGATGCCCGCCGCGCCGGGGATGCCGATCTGCTCGAAGACCTCCACGAACGGGCTCTTGCCCGCGTGGAAGGTGCGCCAGCTGGACACCGCCATGATCACCACGAGCGCGCCGACGTAGAACAGGCCGATCCGGAAGGGAAGCGTGTTGATCGCCTTGCGCAGCGTCTTGCGGGGCTCGCGCGCCTCCCCCGCGGTGACGCCGACCAACTCCACACCGACGTAGGCGAACAGCACGATCTGCAACACCAGCAGCGACTGGCCGAGACCGTTGGGGAACACGCCCCCGTCGGCCCACAGATTGGTGACGGTGGGGTCGGGCGCGTGACCGAAACCGAACAGCAGCACGCCGATGCCGAGCAGGATCATGCCGACGATCGCGGTCACCTTGATGGTGGAGAACCAGAACTCGCCCTCGCCGAACAGCCGCACCGAGATCAAGTTGGCGCAGAACATCACCGCGAGCACGACCAGTGCGGTGACCCACGGCGCGATGTCGAACCAGTACTCCACGTACTTGCCGGCCACGGTGATCTCGGCCATGCAGGTGGCCACCCACACCGCCCAGTACGACCAGCCGGTCACGAAACCGGCGAAGCGGCCGAGGAATTCGTGCGCGTACTCGGCGAAACTGCCCGAGATCGGCCGGTAGGTCAGCAATTCGCCGAGCGCCCGCATGATCACGAAGATCGCCAGGCCCGCCGCCAGATAGGCGAGGATGAGACCGGGGCCTGCCTGCTCGATCGCACCGCCCGCGCCGTAGAACAGGCCCGTGCCGATCGCGCCGCCGATGGCGATCATCTGAATGGTGCGCGGGCTCAGGCCCCGCGCGTAGCCTTCCGAGTCCCCGCCGTCCGCCGGATCCAAAGGTCCCGCGTCCTGAAGGTGACGGTCGGAGGAGGCTGTCATACTGCGGTCCTTCCCTCGCTGGGCAGCGGCGCCGGTCGCCTGCCGGTACGCCGGAACACGATGTCGGATCATCGCACGGTCCGGCCCAGGGGGTCACGCTACCGCCCGGCCGGCGCGCGCGTCGTCTCCGGGCCGACCGCCGCGGCCGTGCGGACCTACCGGAGCGGCGTCGGGCGTGCCATCATCGGATCCCCTACCGATGGGCTTTCGTCATGACCGAAGTATCGCCCCGGCGCAGGCGACCCGGCCGTTTCGCGCTGCGCGCCGTCGTCGTCCTGTTCGTGATCGTCGCAGTCCTGGTCGGCGCGGCGTTCGCGACGACGACCGTCCTGCACATCCCGTCGCCGCCGACACTGCTGCGCCTGCTGACCGACCCGCCGTCGGCGCAGGGCGCGCTGTTCGAGAGCCGGACGGTGGCCGCCTCCCCCGCCCCGCGTCCCCTCCCGAGAGCACCGCGGCCGCTGCCCGAGCAGGTGCCCTGGAAGGGCTCGCACCTCTCGATGGCCGATTTCCTCGGCACCACGCACACCAATTCGTTCCTCATCCTGCGCGACGGCGCTGTGACACACGAGTGGTATCGCGACGGCTTCACCGCGACCACCCGCCAGTCCTCGTGGTCGGTGGTGAAGTCCATCGTGTCGCTGCTGACCGGCCGAGCCGTCGCGGCGGGGAAACTCACCGAGGACGACCGCTTGGTGCGGATCCTGCCCGAGCTGACCACCGGCGGCGAGTACGACAGCGTCACCATCCGCGACCTGCTGGACATGGCCTCCGGGGTGGACGTATCGGAGAACTACAACAAGTATCTGCCGCTGACGGGCACCGCCCGGATGTACCTCACCGAGGATCTGGCCGGATTCGTCCGCGACCACCACGGTCTGCGGTTCGCTCCCGGCAGCGCGGGCGAGTACCGCAGCGTGGACACCCAATTGCTGGGCATGGCGCTGGCGCGGGTCGAAGGCCTGCCGCTGGCCGAATTGCTGGAGCGCGACATCTGGGGGCCGATCGGCGCCGAGGACGACGCGCTGTGGAACCTCGATCGCTCCGGGGGCCAGGAGAAAGCGTTCTGCTGCCTGAACGCGACCGCCCGCGATTTCGCCAAGATCGGCCGGCTGGTGCTGGACGGCGGGCGGGCAGGCGACGCGCAGATCGTGCCGCCTGCCTGGATCGACCGCATCCGCACGCCCGCGCCGCACCAGGTGGGCGTTTGGCCCTACAGCGCGCAATGGTGGCACCCGACCGGCGGGGACGGCGCCGACCTCACCGCCGTCGGCGTGTACGGCCAGTACGTCTACGTGGACCCGCCCAGCGGCACCGTCATCGTCAAGCTCAGCGACCACGGCACCACCCAGGACGAGCAGGAGACCATCGAGGTCTTCCGTACGATCGCACGCGGCTGAGGCGGCCGGGCGAAATACACCGGGGACGGGCGGCGTTGGCAGTGGAGATCGCCACTGTGGAGGAGACCCATGATCGACGTCCCGCTGTCCGTACTGGATCTGGCGCCGGTGCAGTCCGGCCGCACCGTCCGTGAGGGGCTGGACGCGACCACCGAATTGGCCAGGCGCACCGAGGCTTTGGGCTATCACCGCTTCTGGGTCGCCGAACACCACAACATGCCAGGCATCGCCAGCTCGGCGCCGAGCGTGCTGCTGGCCCACCTGGCCGCGGCCACCTCGACCATCCGGGTCGGCTCCGGCGGGGTGATGCTGCCCAATCACGCGCCGCTCGTGGTCGCCGAGCAGTTCGGCACGCTGCACGCGCTGCATCCCGGCCGGATCGACCTCGGCATCGGACGTGCGCCCGGCACCGACCAGGCGACCGCCCGCGCGCTGCGACGGACCGCGGACGGACTGTCGGCGGAATCCTTCCCTCAGGAACTGGCCGCATTGCTGGGCTACTTCCGCGGCGCCGATCCCGGCGGCATCGCCGCGACGCCGGGTCGCGGCGAGGAACCGGAGATCTGGCTGCTGGGTTCCAGCGGCTACAGCGCCCAGGTCGCCGCGGTGCTCGGGCTTCCGTTCGCCTTCGCGCACCACATCAGCCCCGACAACACCGAGCCCGCGCTCGCGCTCTACCGCGAGCATTTCCGGCCGTCGGAGCAGCTGGAGCGCCCGTATGCGATGGTGGCGGTCGCGGCGATCTGCGCGGATACCGACGAGCGCGCCGATGCCCTCGCCGGTCCGCGCGACCTGGCTTTCCTGAACCTGGTGCGCGGCACGCCGCAGGCGCTGGCCACGCCGGAGGAAGCGGCCGCGTTCCGCCCGTCGGAGCACGAGCGCGCGTTCATCAGGCAGCGCCGGGCCGGGCAGGTGCTCGGCTCGCCGGAGACGGTGCGCGGCCAGCTCGCGGACCTGCTCGAGCGCACGCGGGCCGACGAGCTGATGATCAACACGCTGGTCTTCGACATCGACGACCGTGCCCGATCGTTCGAACTGCTCACCGAGAAGGTCGCGGCGTGAGGCGGGTCAGTGCAACCGGAAGCCGTGGTTGGTCAGCGATTCGCGCAGCCGGTGCCTGCCGTTGAGCGCCGCCGCCGAGGCCAGCCGGGCCAGCACACGCTCGGTCCAGGAATGCGCGAGCTGTTGCTCGGCATAGAATTCCGCGATCCGGGTCTCGTACTCGGCCACGTGCGCCCGCTGCGCGGCCAGATCGTAGGTTTCCCGGTGCAGAACGGCTTCCTGCGGAAGACGCGGTTTCACCCGCGCGTCCTCGGCGGGGTCGGGGTGGCCGACCACCAAGCCGAAGACGGCGAAGACCTGCGGCGGCAGGCCCAGCTCGGCGGCGACTTCTTCCGGCTTGTTGCGCAGCGCGCCGATGTAGACGGTGCCGAGTCCGAGCGATTCCGCCGCCACGACCGCGTTCTGCGCCGCCAGCGCGGCGTCGATGAAGCCGACGTAGCTCGACTCGAGGTAGTCCGCGCCCTCCAGCGGCGCGCTCCGGTCTTCGGCAAGCTGGCGCAGGCGGGCGAAGTCGGCCGTCCAGACCAGCAGCACCGGCGCCTGCACGATGTGGGCCTGGTCGCCCGCGAGCGCGGCCAAGCGTGCCTTGCGCTGCGGGTCGCGCACCGCGATGACGCTCCAGACCTGGAGATTCGACGAGGTCGGCGCGGACTGCGCCGCGGAGATCAGCAGTCGCAGCGTGGCATCGGGCACCGGATCGGACAGGTAGCGGCGCACCGAGCGGTGTTCGTGCAGCACTTGCAGGACCTGATTCCACTGCGCGGGTTCGGCCGGTCGAGGATCGCGGTAGCGCTGTTGCACGGCGTGGGTCGGTGTCGGCACGGACTGCGTCATGGGCATCATCCTTTCGCCCGCGCGGCGCGCCGTCAGCGGTTGGCCGCACCCTGAGCCGAACACGAGTAGGGTAAGTAAGGTAATCCTAATAACATTATCGGAGGTTCCCTTGGCACGTCCCCGCACCACCCTCACGGTGCAACGCACGGAATGGCTGACCCCGCACCTGATCCGGGTGCACCTCGGCGGCCCCGGCTTTGCCGCGTTCCGGCCCAGCGAGTTCACCGACTCGTATGTGAAGTTCATCTTCCCGCAGGACGGGGACGAGGTGGTCCGCACTTACACCGTCCGGTCGGTGGACACCGTCGCCGGGGAGATCGCGGCGGATTTCGTCTACCACGGCGCGGAGGGCATCGCGGGACCGTGGGCAGCCGCGGTCGAGCCCGGCGAAACCATCGACCTCTACGGCCCCGGCGGCGCGTACTCCCCGCGCCCGGACGCCGACTGGCATCTACTGGCCGGTGACGAGGCCGCGCTGCCCGCCATCGCCGCCGCGCTCGAGGCGATGCCCGGCGAAGCGACCGGGCTGGCGTTCGTCGAGGTCGCCGGTCCGGACGACGAACTGCCGTTGAAGAAGCCGGACGGCATCGAGCTGACCTGGCTGCACCGCGGCGTCCGGCCGCCCGGCGAGGTGCTCGCCGAAACCGTCCGCGCGGCACCGTGGGCGCCGGGACAGGTCCAGGTGTTCATCCACGGTGAAGCGCAGGCGGTCATGCAGGATCTGCGCCGCTATGTCCGCAAGGACCGCGGTGTTTCGGCCGAGTGGGCGTCGTCGATCTCCGGCTACTGGCGCCGCGGCCGCACCGAGGAGGGCTTCCGGCAGTGGAAGGCCGAACTGCGCGCGGCCGAGGAGGCCACCGGCTGAACCGGCCCCACCCGGTCGGCGCACCGTCGAACACCGAGCGGCACGCGATGTCGCACCCGGAACTCCGCCGGGCGAGGTGAATCGAATACGGCGCTCGGCCCGGTGCGGCACCTGCACCGGGCCGGGTGACGTCGAGGATCGGCGCCCGGTCCGATACCCGCGACCGCGACGTCACCGCTTGCGTCCGGGAGCCCGGTCTCGAGCCGGCGCGGACATGTCCTCGAAGACACGGAACCCGCAGATCCGGACGACCGGATCGAAAGGGCGCCGTCGGCTCAACTCAAGAGCCCGACGATGGTGGCGGACAGGCAGCTGACCAGGGTGGCGCCGTAGAGCAGGCGGAGCCCGTTGCGGGCGATGACGCCGCCCTGTTTCTCGCTGAGGCTGCGGACCGCGCCGGTGACGATGGCGATGGTGGAGAAGTTCGCGAACGACACCAGGTAGGTGGACACGATCGCGACGGTGCGGTCGGACAGTCCCCCGTGCTGCCGGTTCAGCTCCTGCATGGCGACCACCTCGTTGGACACCAGCTTGGTGCCCATGAATCGGCCCGCGGCCGCCGCCTCCTCCCACGGGATGCCGGTCAGCCAGGCGGCGGGGGCGAAGATGTGCCCCATCAGATCCTGGAACGTGGTGCCGTGGAACAGGGCGGCGAAGATTCCGTTGATCATCGCCAGCAGAGCGATGAATCCGATCAGCATCGCCGCGACGGTGAAGGCCACCTTGAAACCCACCAAGATGTATTCGGTGAGCATCTCGAAGAACGATTGCGCCTTACGGCTGTCGGAGATCTCCTCGCCGAGCAGCCGCGCGTCGTCTTCGGCGGTGACCGCGTAGGGGTTGATCAGCGAGCACACCACGAAAGCGCCCAGCATGTTCAGCACGATAGCCGCGATCACATACTTCGGGTCGATCAGCTGCATGTAAGCGCCGAGGATGCCCGCCGAGACCGTCGACATCGCCGAGGCCGCCAAGGTGTACATCCGCTGCGACGGGATGTCGTCGAGCATGGCGCGCAGCGAGATGAACACCTCGGACTGACCGAGGATGGCGGAGGCGACCGCGTTGAACGATTCGATCTTGCCGAAGCCGCTCACCCACGCCAGCAGCAGACCGAGGTACTTGATGACGAACGGCAGCACCCGCAGGTGCTGCAAGATGCCGATCAGCGCGGAGACGAGCACGATCGGCATCAGGACCGCGAAGAGGAAGGCGGGCCCGCTGCCGCCGACGCCGGGCAGGTCGCCGAACACGAACGCCGTACCCTGTGCGGCGTAGCCGAGGATATGGGCGAAAGTGTCGCTGACCGCCCGGATTACGGTCCCCCCGATCCCCGTTCTCAGCAACAGGAAACCGAGCGCGACCTGCAGGAGCAACAGGACCGCGATCCGCGGCAGCCTTCCGGCGGCGGCGCGGCGGTCGGTACTGGGCAACCATGCCAGCAGCAGGAAGCACGCCAGCCCGACGAATCCGATCAGATAATGCACGCGCACCTCGGCCGCCGTGGCGTACACCGGCTTGTGGGACCAACTCTCATGTCGGTCTATGGTGCGGTGTCTCCACGGTTGAGAAGATCAGCAGCGGCTCGCTCCGGAACTTAGTTCCGCGAAGGAGCAGTGACATCGCCCAGGTGGGAAGGGATGATCGGTGGCAGACCGGTCGCCACAATCTCCGAACCTGATGACCTTCCCGATCGACCTCCGGGTCGGTGCACCGCTTCTATCGAAGGTGAGGTGGCGAAGGTGGCGCACTCGCAGGCCGACGAGAATTCCGTCGAGGCCGGCGGCTACCGGCAGGAGCTGGAACGGACCCTCGGCTCCTTCCAGGTGTTCGCGATCTCGTTCGCGTTCATCTCGGTGGCGGTCGGCATCTTCGCGACCTACGACGACGTGTTGCGCAACGCCGGTCCGGTGGGTATCTGGCTCTGGATCGTCGCGGCGGTGGGGCAGGCGCTGGTGGCATTGGTGGTCGCGCAGTTCGCGGCACGCATCCCGCTCAGCGGCTCCTCCTACCAGTGGGCGTCGCGACTGGCCGACCCCAAGATCGGCTGGTGGTTCGGGTGGGTGACCTTCTGCTACCTGGCGATCGCCGTGGTGGCCGTCGACAACGCGCTGGCCAGCCAGGCCTTCATGCCGCTCGCGGGCATCGCGCCGGACGAGGACACCGCCCGGGTGATCACGCTCGTGGTGCTGTTCGTCCAGGCGGTGCTGGCCATCGCCTCGACGCGCCTGGTCAGCATGATCAACACCAGCGCGGTGGGGCTCGAACTCGGGCTCGTGGTGGTGCTGGCGATCGCGCTCGTCGCCGCGGTGGTGATCACCGGTAGAGGCGCCCCCGGCAACCTCGCCTCCCGCGGTGTCACCGAGAACGCTCCCGGCTACTTCACCGTCGGCGGCGGGTTGATGCTCGCCATGCTCATGGGCCTCGGCACGCTGGTCGGCTTCGACGCGGCGGCCAACCTCGCCGAAGAGGCCAAGGACCCGCATCGCAGCGTCCCGCGCGCGATCGTGGGATCGGTGGTGGCCGCCGGGGTGCTGGGGCTGCTGTTCCTGATCGCGCTCACCGTCGCGATCGACGACATCCCCCGCATCAGTGCCAGCGGCTCGCCGGTCGCGGCGATCATGCGCGATCAGCTCGGTCCGGTGATGGAGCGGACGCTGCTGGCGGCGATCACGTTCGCGTTCTTCGGCGCCGGGATGGTGGTGCTGGCCGCGTGTTCGCGGCTGGTTTTCGCGATGTCGCGCGACGCGCGCTTCCCCGCCCACCGGCTGATGCGCCGGGTCGACCCTCGCACGCACACGCCGGTCGCGGCGACGATCCTGATCTTTCTCCTGGGTGTGGTCCTGATGATCGCCCTGCCGGGTGACGCGCTGTTGGAGCTGATCACGGCGTCGACGATCCTGCCCGCCCTCATCTACGCCTCGACGGTCGTTCTCTACCTGGCGGTGCGCCGCCGGTTGGACCGCAGGAAAGGCGCGTTCGACCTCGGGCGCTTCGAGTTGCCGGTCGCCATCGGCGCGCTGGTGTGGTCGGCCGTCGCGTTGTTCGTCCTGGTGACGCCCTCGGACGCCTTCGTCCCGGTCGTGATCGTTGCCGGATTGGTCGTTACGGGCGGCGTGTTCTTCCTCGCCTTGCTGGCGTTCGACCGGCAGGCGCTCGAAACCGAACCCGGTGACGTGAGCGTCTTCGAGCACTGACCGGCCGAGCCGCCCGAGCGCAGCTGGCTTCGGGCGGCTCGGCGGTGGTCACCGGCCTACTGGCGCGGCGCGCGCAACGCCTCCTCCACGAACTGCGTGGTGTAGGTCTCCGACAGGTCGATGCGATCGCGCACGGGACGCACGTTCTTCGAGTACTTGCCGAGAATGTCCAGCACGTTCTGCGCGCCCTCGGGTTTCATCAGGCCGTCGCCGTTGAACATGCCGATCGAGTCGCGGATCGACTGGACGTAGAGGTCCTTGCCCGCACTCGCGTACTGCGGCGGCATCTTCGCGGCGATCTCCTCGGGCGTGTGCGTCCGGATCCATTGCAGCGTCTGCACGAACGCGGCGGCGAGCTTGCGCACGATGTCCGGGTGGGCGTCGATCGTGGCGCAGTTCATGTACAGCGACGTCGCCGGGTACAGCCCGCCGAGCGCGGCCCGGGTACCCGCCTCGGTGCGCATGTCGACCAGAATCCGCGCCTCCCCGGAGTTCACCATCTGCGCCACGGTGGGATCGGTGGTCATGCCCGCGTCGATGCCGTCGTGGTTCATGCCCGCGATGAAGGTCTGTCCCGCGCCGACTTTCACCCGGGTGTACTCGGCGGTCGTCATGCCCTCCTGGCCGGTGAGCGCCTGGGTGAGGAAGTCGGTCGAGGAACCGAGCGAGGTCACGCCCAGCTTCTTGCCGCGCAAATCGGCGACCGAGGTGATGTCCGCGTCCGCCTTCGACACCAGCTCCACCTCGCCCGGCACATCGGACATCTGCACCACCGAGCGGATGCACTGGTCCTTGGCCTGCAGGTCGATGGTGTGGTCGTAGAACCCGACCACCCCCTGCACATCGCCGGTGAGCAGCGCGGTCTCGGCCGTGGCGCCGGACTGCTCGCCGAGCAATCTCACGTCGATGTCGTTGCGCTCGAAGAAGCCGAGGCGCTGAGTGAGCATGGCGGGCAGATAGATCACCTTCTCCAGACCACCCACCATGATGGTGATCTGCGGCCGCCCGTCGGCCATCGGAATGGTGCGGGAGTCCCGGCATCCGGTGACGGTCAGCAGTGCCGCGATCGCGACGGCCACGAGCGCCAGCTGCTTGCGATACCTCATGATCAGATCCCGTGGTTCGAGGTCGCTTGCGAGGGCCGCCACTTCAGCAACCGGTTCTCCGCCATGCCGATCCCCCACTCGGCGATCAACGCGATCACGGTGATGACGATCATGCCCGCGTAGATGCCCGCCGAGTCGAACGTGCCTTGCGCATTGCTGATCAACAGGCCCAAACCCTTACTGGCACCGGCGTACTCACCTACCACCGCGCCGATCAGCGCGAAGCCGAAGGCGGTGTGCAGGCTGGACAGGATCCAGGTGGTCGCGCTGGGCAGGACGATCGACACCAGCACTTGCCTGCGGCTCGCGCCGAGAATGCGGGCATTGTTCATCACGTTGCCGTCGACCTCGCGCGCACCGGTGAACGCGTTGAAGAACACCGCGAAGAACACCAGCACCACCACCGTGGCGACCTTGGAGCTCAGCCCGAGCCCGAACCAGATGATGAACAGCGAGGCCAGCACGATGCGCGGAACGGCGTTGAGCGCCTTGATGAACGGTGCTAGCACTTCGGCCCAGTACCGGCTGCGCCCGAGCAGCACGCCCAGCACGACGCCGGCCACCGTGCCGATCACGAAACCGAGCACGGCTTCCTGCACGGTGGTGTAGATCTGCAGCCAGATCGAGCCGAATTGAGTTCCCTCGGTGAACCATTCCACCAATCGCGCCCAGATCAGCGACGGCTTGGAGTAGAAGAAGGGATCGATCCACACCGTGGCGGTGAGTTCCCACGCGCCCAGCCACAGCGCCACCAGCGCGGCGCGCAGGCCCCAGGTGCGGATCCGTGCGCGCCGCGCGGTGGTGCGCACCCTGGCCAGGATCTGCTCTTCGGTCTCGTTCTCCACCACCGGCGCGGCGGCGTCGGGCGCCAGCACGTCATGCGACACGGGAGGCTCCCTTCGCGCGGGCGGCCTCGACCTGATCGCGCAGCGTCTGCCAGATCTCCTGGTAGATGTCGCGGAACTCGGTCGTCAGGCGCACCTCCTCGACACTGCGCGGGCGCGTCAAGCCGACGGGGAAGTCCCCGCAGACGGTGGCCGGGCTCGCGGTCATCACGACCACCCGGTCGGCCAGCACGATCGCCTCCTCCAGATCGTGCGTCACGAAGATGACCGCCGCGTTGGTGCCCGCCCAGACCCGCAGCAGTTCGTCCTGCATGAGCTGGCGGGTCTGCACGTCCAGCGCGCTGAACGGCTCGTCCATCAGCAGGATCTCCGGCTCGTTGACCAGTGTCTGCGCCAGCGCCACGCGCTTGCGCATGCCGCCGGACAGCTGGTGGGGGTAGTAGCTCTCGAATCCGGCCAGGCCCACCTTGCGCACCCATCCCGACGCCTTCGCGCGCGCTTCGGCTTTCGACGCGCCGCGCAGGCGCGGGCCGAGCGCGACGTTGTCCAGCACGCTCTTCCACGGCAGCACCGCGTCCTGCTGGAACATGTAGCCGATGCCGTCCGGGATGCCGTCGACGTCCTCGCCGCGCACCAGCGTCCGGCCGGCCGAGGCCGGTTCCAGCCCGGACACCAGCGACAATGTCGTGGACTTGCCGCATCCGGTCGGGCCGACGACGGCGACGAATTCGCCGGGTCGCACCGTGAGGTTCAGATTGCGCACGGCGGTGTGGATGCCACCGCCGGTGCCGGGGAAGCGCTTGGTCGCGCTCCGCAGCTCGATGAGTGATTGCGTCATTGCTTCCTACTCCTGCGAGATCGGGTAGGGCGAACGTACGTGGCCCCGGTCACACCCCGGAGCTTGTGCGCACAACCGCCACAAACGCGGGATTCGCATGTTTTGCGCATTCTGCTCACGCTCCCCCTACGCGGTAATTCGCGCCTATGCTGCGCCCATGGCCACTGAGGGCGCGCGGGCTGTGCGATTGCGGACCCAGGTTCTGCTGTCGCAGATCCTGGTCGTCGCGCTGACCCTCGGTGTCGCGTTCGCGGTGTTCGGCTACCTCAGCGACCAGCGGCTGCGCGACGCCTACGGCCAGCGCGCGCTGGCCGTCGCGCGCACCGTCGCCGCCGATCCGGTGGTGCGCGCCGAGGTGGGGAGGTACGCGCCGGGGGCGGTCGCCGACGATCCCGCCGTGCGCCGGGAGCTGGCCGCAGGTCCGCTCGAGCGGCTCGCGGTGGACGCGACGCAGCGCAACGGTGCGCTGTTCGTCGTGATCACCGATGACGCGGGCATCCGCCTCGCGCATCCGGACGCCGGACGGCTCGCCGAGCACGTCAGCACCGATCCGTCCGAGGCGCTCGCGGGCCGCGAGTCGATCACCGAGGAACGCGGCACGCTCGGCGACTCGGTTCGCGCGAAGGTCCCGGTGCTCGCTCCCGGTTCCGATCGTGTGGTCGGCGCGGTCAGCGTCGGCATCGCCACCGACGCGGTGCACGATCAACTGCTCGGCGACCTGCGCACCGCGGGCGCGCTGGTCGCGGTGGCGCTCGCGGTCGGCATCGCCGGATCGATCCTGCTCGCCCGCCGGTGGCGAGGGCTCACGCTCGGGCTGGAACCGGACGAGCTGGCCGAACTGGTTCGCGGCCAAGCCGCGGTGCTACACGGTATCGGCGGCGGCGTGCTCGCGGTCGACGCGTCGTGGCGCACCACCTTCGTCAACGACGAGGCCCGCAGGCTGCTCGGTGTCGCGCCGGACATCGGGCGTCCGGTGGACGAACTCGGGCTGACGCCCCGCGTGCTGGAAGTCTTTCGCGACCTCGACGAGCAGCCCGCCTCGGCGACGGTCGGCGCGAACATCGTCATCGTCTCCGCGCGCCGGGTGGTCCGGGACGGGCGCGATCTCGGCGCGGTGCTCACCGTGCGCGACCGCACCGACGTGGAATCGCTGACCCGGCAATTGGACGCGGTGCAGTCGATGAGCACGGTGCTGCGCGCACAGCGCCACGAGTTCTCCAACAAGATGCACCTGATCAGCGGACTGCTGCACGGCGGACGGGTCGGGGAGGCGGCGCGGTCGGTCGACGAACTGATCGGTGCGGGCCCGCTCGGCCCGGCGACACCGGGCATCGACGCCATCCACGACGCGTACCTACAGGCGTTCCTTGCCGCCAAGGCCGCGCACGCCAGGGAGAACGGCGTCGAGCTCGTACTCGGCCCCAACACCTGGGTCGAGGGCAGTCTCACCGATCCGGTGGACGTGACGACCGTGCTCGGCAACCTGCTGGACAACGCCATGGAGGCCGTCCGCGCCGGGGAACGGGCGGTGCGGCAGGTGGAAGTCGAACTGGTGCAGGAGGATTCGACGTTGCACATCACCGTCGCCGACACCGGTGACGGCGTCGCGCCCGGCCTGGTGGACACGCTGTTCACCGAAGGGGTCTCTACCCGCGACGACCGCGGCGTACCCGGCGGGCGCGGTGTCGGCCTCGCCTTGATCCGCCAGATCGCCCGCGCCCACGGCGGCGACGTGCGCCTGTCGAGCCCCGGCGGCGGCCCGCCGCCGCTCACCGGCGCGGAGTTCATCGCCCGCATCCCCGGTGTGCTCGTGGAAAGTGAGGTGGCATGGCCGCGCCGACCTTGACCGTCCTCGTCGTCGACGACGACTTCCGGGTGGCGAACCTGCATGCCGGAATCGTGCGGTCCATACCGGGTTTCACGGTGGCGGGCACCGCCAACACCCTCGCGTCCGCGCGGGAACTGGTCGCGGCGGAGCCGATCGACCTGGCGTTGGTGGACGTCTATCTGCCGGACGGATCCGGCATCGATTTCGTCCGCGAGATCCGCTGCGACGCGATGATGCTCACCGCGTCGACGGAGAGCGAGGCCGTGCGAGCCGCCATCGCGGCGGGCGCGCTGGCCTACCTCGTCAAGCCGTTTCCGCATACCGACCTGGCCGCCCGGCTCGCCGCCTATGCCCGGTACCGGCGCATTCTCGCGGTGCCGCAGGTCGACAACGCCCGGGTGTCCGCCGCGCTGCACGCACTGCGTCCAGCGGTCAGCGCCGGACCGTCCGCGCCGGTGTCGTCACCGACCAAAGACGCTGTTCTGCAAGCAATTGCGGACGCTGCATCGCCCCTTTCCGCGGGCGAGGTGGCGAGCGCGATCGGCGTCTCCCGGGCCACCGCCCAGCGTTACCTGGCCGGCCTCGTGGCCGGCGGCGCGGTGCGCATGAGCCTGCGCTACGGCACCACGGGACGGCCCGAACAGGAGTACTCCGCCGCACCGCAGCGCTGAGCGGGCTGTGTCCGGGTACGGTCTCGACGTCTGAACAGCATGGATCGAAGCCGCCGACCTCGCACGGCGACCCGAGGACCGCATGGGATCAGTGGGCTGGTCCGCGCCGATCGGAGGCGCTCTCACTCGGCGGACCGGCGCGTAGGTGGCGCCGCCGGGCGCAGCGACCGGCGCGGTAGCGTCGGGGCATGAGCATCCTCGACGTCGCCGTGCTCGGCTATGGCTTGGCCGGGTCGGTCTTCCACGCTCCGCTGATCGCGGCGGAGCCTCGGATGCGTGTCGCGGCTGTGGTCACCTCCTCGCAGGAGCGCGCCGAACGCGCCCGCGCCGAACACCCGGGCGTGCGCGTGGTGCCGCATGCCGAAGAGCTGTTCGCCGCGCCGCGCGGCATAGATCTGGTCGTGATCGCGACGCCCAACCGCACCCACGCGCCGCTGACCCGGCAAGCCCTCGAGGCCGGGTTGCCGGTTGTGGTCGACAAGCCGTTCGCGGTCTCGGCGGACGACGCCGAGGACCTCGTCGCGCGCGCGGAACGCTCCGGCCTGGCGCTGTCGGTCTTCCAGAACCGGCGCTGGGACGGCGACTTCCGGACGGTGCGCGAGCTGGTCGAGACCGGGAAGCTGGGCCGGGTGCGGCGGTTCGAGTCGCGGTTCGAGCGGTGGCGTCCGGTGCCGAAGGGCGGCTGGCGGGAGGTCGGCACGGACGAGGAGGGCGCGGGAATCCTGCTCGACCTCGGCAGCCACCTGGTGGACCAAGCCGTGACCTTGTTCGGCCCGGTGGCTTCGGTGTACTGCGAGCTGGACCGGCGGCGCGAGGGGATCACCACCGACGACGACGCGTTCGTCGCGCTGACCCACAACGGCGATGTCCGCTCCCACCTGTGGATGAGCGCCGTCGCCCCGCACCTCGGACCGCGCTTCCGAGTGCTCGGGTCGGAAGCCGGATATGTCACCTACGGACTGGACCCGCAGGAGGACGCGTTGCGGTCCGGACGCCGCCCGGACGGCGATTCACCCTGGGGCACAGTCGATGCCGACCGCTGGGGCGTCCTCGGCGCGGAACCCGATTTCGTCCCGGTGCCGACCGTGCCCGGCGCGTACCCGGCGTTCTACTCCGCCATGGCCGCCGCGCTGCTCGACGGCGCGCCGGTACCCGTCGACCCGCGCGACGCCGTCACGACGCTGCGCCTGCTGACGAAGGCGCGAGAGTCGGCGGCCCTGGGTGTGACGGTCACCGCCTGACCAGGGCTGGCCACCTTCGCCGCGAGTCGATAACGTCGGTCCCCGGGATCGGCCGGCTCGGCCGCTCGGCGGAGAGGAGACCCCCATGGGTGCAACGATTTTCGCGGTGTTGCTGCCGCTGGCACTGGCCTTGGTGATGTTCGGGCTCGGATTGACGCTGGCGACCGACGATTTCGCCCGCGTGCTGCGCTATCCGAAAGCGGCGGTGATCGCGCTGGTGTGCCAGATGGTCCTGCTGCCCGCGGTGTGCCTGGGCTTGATCCGCCTGTTCGGACTCGACGGCGCGCTGGCCGCGGGCATGCTGCTGCTCGCCGCGTCGCCGGGCGGTGCGTCGGCGAACCTGTTCAGTCACATCGCCGGGGGCAACGTGGCGCTGAACATCACGCTCACCGCGATCAATTCGGTGCTCGCGGTGTTCACCATGCCGGTGGTGGTGGCGCTGTCCTACGCCTTGTTCCTCGACGGCGAGGGCTCGGTCGGGCTGCGGCCGGACAAATTCGCTCAGGTCTTCGCCATCGTGCTCGTGCCCGTCGCGATCGGCATGGCTGTGCACCGGCGCTTCCCGGAATGGTCGCGCCGGATGCGCGGTGCGGTCAAGATCCTTTCGGTCGTGGTGCTCGCGCTGGTGATCGCGGCCGGAGTGGGCTCGAATCTGGACACGCTGTCGGAGCACATCGGAAAGCTGTCCGCGATCTGCCTGTCCTTCGCCGTGATCAGCCTGGCCGTCGGCTACTTCCTGCCCCGGCTCGCGCGAGTGGAAACCGATCAGGCCATCGCCTCGGCCATGGAGATCGGCGTGCACAACGCCGCGCTCGCGATCGCCGTCGCCGCGTCGGTGCTGGACAACGAGACCATGGCCGTGCCCGGCGCGGTCTACGGCGTTCTGATGAACATTCCCGCGGCGCTCGCGGCATATCTGCTGGCCAGGCGGGCGCGGCGGGAGCAGCCCGCGCCCGCGCCCAGCATGGCCGGTTAGCGGGGGCAGGCGCTGCGCGAACACGAGAGTGCCCGGTGAGTAGCCTCTCGGATGGTCGTACGCCATGAGAAGGGAACCAGCTGCGCGATGCAACCGCTCGGCATGAACGATCCGGCCAGGATCGGGGACTATCGCCTGCTCGGCGTCCTGGGCGTCGGTGGCATGGGCCGCGTCTACCTCGGACGGAACGCGGGCGGGCGCACCGTCGCGGTCAAGGTCATCCGCCCCGACATGATCGACGCGGAGTTCCGCACGCGCTTCCGGCGGGAGGTCGCGGCGGCGCGGCGGGTCGGCGGACGGTTCACCGCGCCCGTGCTCGACGCCGACGTGGACGCCGATCCGCCGTGGCTGGCCACCGGTTACGTGGCCGGGTTCTCGCTGGCCGACGCGGTCGACCGGTACGGGCCGTTCACCGAGCACGCGCTGCTCGTGCTGGCACACGGGCTGATCGAGGCATTGACAGCGGTCCACGGCGCCGGGGTGGTGCACCGCGACCTCAAGCCGTCCAATGTCCTCCTGGCTCTCGACGGTCCCAAGGTGATCGACTTCGGCATCGCCCGCGCCGTCGACGACAGTCAGCTCACCACCACCGGAAAGGTCATCGGCTCTCCGGGATTCATGTGCCCGGAGCAGGTGACCGGCGACCCGGTCGGCCCGCCCGCGGACGTCTTCGCCCTCGGCGGGATCCTGGTGTTCGCGGCCACCGGCCACGGACCGTTCGGCGTCGGCGACACCGTGCAGATGCTGTGGCGGGTGGTGTACGAGGAGCCGCAGCTCGACGACGTCCCGCAGCGACTGCGCCCGCTGGTGTCGGCCTGCCTGACCAAGGACGCCGTGGCCCGCCCGACCCCGGACCAGTTGCTCACCCAGCTCACCGCTCTCGGCATCCCCGAGCGCGGCGGCTGGCTGCCCGCCCCGGTGCTCGAGGAGGTCAGCCACCGCGCAGTGGAGCTGCTGAACCTCGACTCCGGGCCGTTCGACCGCCCGGACCTTCCCGCACCCCCGCATCCCGCGCGCACCGCCGACACCATGATCCATTCGGCTGCACCTGCGCACCCGCCCAGCGACCCCGGGCGATCGGCGCCCACGCACCTGCGGCACCCGGGCCCGCCGCAGGCGTCTCCCACCTACACCGGACACCACACCTACCCGCCCGCACACCAGAGTTCGCCCCGGTTCGGCGCGGCCGCCACCGCACCGCATCCGCGCCGCCCCGGCCGCGCCCTGCTCGTCGCGGGCGCGCTCGTCGTCTGCATCGCCGTCGCCGTAGCGGCGTTCGTGGTCGGCGCACAGTTACGCAACGACGATTCGAACGATTCGATCGCACAGACCACCCAAGCCACCGGCAAACCCGCCACAACTACCGCCACGCAGGCCGGTGACACGAGCCCGACGACCACCAGCAGTGCCTCCGGCACAAGCATTCCCAAGGCCTTTCTCGGCGAGTGGAAAGGTGTCGCCCGTGATGTCATCGCGTCGTTCGACATCGTGCTGACCATCGGAGACGGCGCGGTCGGCGAGGAAGTCGCGCAGTCGTCGAACACCGGCAAGCTGAAGGGTGAACGCTGTGAGCGGGCGGAGACCCTCACCGCCGCCACCGAGACCGAGCTGTCGTTTGTCGCCCGACTGTCCGGCGGCTCTCCCACGTGCTTCGACAACGGCTCCACCTCGACGGTCAGATTGCAACCGGACGGCTCGGTGGCCTACAGCCTCTCCGGGATTTTCGGCAACATCGAAGGGACCCTACGCAAGAGCTGAGAATAGGACGCCGCCGTCGCCCCTGATGTCGCGAAGGGGAACGCTTGCCACGAGCGCGGCCGTCCGCGGGCGGTTAAGGTGCGGCGGTGGACAGAGCGGAATTCTTCGAGCGCGGCGCCTCCATCGCCGATCGTCTGACGACGACGCAAGCGCAACCGCCGTGGTGGCTGGTGGTGGCGGCCGCGGTGGCGGCGCTCGTGCTGGTGGGTTACACCCCGATCTGGCGGCTCACCCGCAATATCGTCACCATCGCGCACGAAGGCGGGCATGCCTTGGTCGCGCTGCTCACCGGCCGCAAGCTCAACAGCATCCGATTGCATTCGGACACCTCGGGACTCACGGTGTCGAGCGGAAAACCCTACGGCCTCGGGATGATCCTCACTACGATGGCGGGTTACCCCGCGCCGCCGCTGCTCGGCCTCGGGTTCGCCGCCCTGCTCGGCGCCAGCCGGATCACGCTGATGCTGTGGACCGCCATCGTCCTGCTCGCCGCGCTCCTGATCAAGATCAGGAACATCTACGGCGGTATCACCGTGCTCGGACTCGGTGCGGCGGTCTTCGTCGTCTCCTGGTTCGGCACCGACACGCTGCAAGCGGGTTTCGCGTATCTGGGCGCCTGGTTCCTGCTGTTCGCCGGGGCGCGGCCGGTGCTCGAGCTACAGCGGGGACGTTCCCGGCAGCAGCGCGCCCGCTATCACGAGGTCGACTCCGACGCCGATCAACTCGCCAGGCTCACCCGGCTGCCCGGCCTGCTGTGGGTGTTCGTGTTCGGCGCGATAGCCGTGGGTTCGCTGCTGATCGGCGCGTGGCTGCTCGTCTCCGCCATCGCCGAGATCTGCCTGCCGGGCGCGCCTTCCGGCTCCTGCTTCGCGTCGCACTGACGCCGCGCTGCGCGACGCGATCGGTTCGGATAGGCTTCGATCCCGCCCTGCGCCACCTACCGCGTGCCGCATCGCCGAATGCCTCCACTTCGGCCGTCCCGGCGCGGAATCGCGATTCACGACCCTGGAGCCAGCATGCCGAACATCCTCGCGCGTACGCCGAGTACTGCTGCGCGGCAGCTTTTCTCAGCATTGATCGCGGCCGTGACGGCGCTGATCCTCACGATCTCGCTCGGTCCGGCGATCGCCTCCGCCGCACCGGCGGCCACGGCCTGCGGCACACCACTGGCGCCCGCCGAGACGGCCGCTATCGCGGAACTGTCCGACACCGGCACGCTGACCGGTTCCGCGCTGCGGCAATTGGAGGAAGCCGTCGACCGGCACCAGCGGATCACGGAGATCCTGGTCGCCCACCGCGATCTGCGCGGGGTGTTCGCCCTCGGGCTCGACGCGGTCGAACGGGCCGCCGTCCTGCCGCTACAGCGCGACCCCGCGTCGTTCGACGACCCGGAGTGGGCGCATCGGATCAGTCTCGAACTGCTGTCGCGCTTCCTGCGCACAGTGCACGCCGAATTCACCGGCGCACCCGTCGACCCGCACTGGGCACACTATTTCGCCCTGACCAGCCACTGCGAGCTGTCCCCCGCGCGCGTGGCGATGGCCGGGTACAACGCGCATCTGAGCGTCGACCTGTCCTATTCCGTCGCCGCGGTCGGCAGCACCGCCGCCAACGCGGGCGACTATTTCCGCATCGTCGACGCGATCGCCCAGCACGGTGCGCTGATCGTCGACGCGACCAAAGCGGTCTACGGCGGCGACCTCGGCCCGCTGTGGCGCTTCTACTTCGTCGGCGAGGGCTTGGACCTGGTGCTCGGTCGCGGGGTGGCCACCGGCCCCTTGCTCCGTCTGGCCGACGCGGGCGCCAACGTCGTCATTCTCTCGAACGGATTGGCCATGCGGGATCCGGCCGCGGCACCCGTCGTCACCGCCGAGATCGACATGTTGTGGCGCGGCCTCGATCTCGCTTTCGATGTCTTGTCGGATCTCGGCGGCCTCTAGCGGAGGAACCCGACGCGCGGCTCACCTGTCCAGCGCTGCCATGGCTTGCCGGACCACGTCCTCGGGCGGGCGTGCCGCATCGATGGTGCTGCCGTCCTCGTCGGGACCGAGCGGCTCCAGGGTGGCCAGCTGGGAATCGAGCAGGCTCGGCGGCATGAAATGCCCGCGACGTCCGGTCACACGCCGCTCGAGTTCGGCGCGCGGCACGCTCAGATGCAGGAAGAATGCCTCGGGCGCAGAGGCGCGCAGTCGGTCGCGGTAGATCCGTTTGAGAGCCGAGCACGTGACGACGCCGCCCCTGCCGGATCGCTCGGCCATCCAGGCGGCCAGGGCGTCGAGCCAGGGTGCGCGGTCGGCATCGTCCAACGGCGCCCCCGCCGCCATCTTCGCGACGTTCGCGCGCGTGTGGAAGTCGTCGCCTTCGGCGTACTCGACCCCGAGCGCGTCGGCCAGGCGGGTGCCGACCGTCGTCTTTCCCGAACCCGACACCCCCATCACGACGATCACCGGTACATCGTGCACTCGAACCTCCTTCCCCCGTGGCGGCGGATCTGTCGTGCGCGCGGATTGTCATCGGCAACAACCTAGCGGGCGAGCACTTCGTCGGCCCGTGCAGTGACGATCCGCCCCGCCCGCGGCTAGATTTCGAGGACCGAGACTGCGGCCCGCCGATTTCGTTCTGCGTCAAAAGATTTGAGATCCGCGCGGACCGGATGGGAAGTACGAATGTTCGCGAAGACGCACTGCACGGACCTGGTCCGACATCCGGACCGCGACCGCACGCCCGAGCTACGAGCGGCCCGCGGCGGATGCGGAGTCTGAGCAGCGGTATGCCATCCCCACGCAGCACCGCCGCGGCGTCCGCCGAGCTCGTCCCGGCTACCGAGCACATCGTGCGGCACCTGCTCGACATCATTCCCCGGCGGCACGTGGAGCGGGGGAACCTGCTGCGCGAGGAGATCCGCGCCACCGTCACGCACTGCCTCGATCTGGTCGCGTCCGTCGATCCCGAGCTACCGGCGCGCACGGTCCGCATCTTCGAGGCCGCCACCCGGTGGGCCGGGGTGGGGATTCCGATGGACACCGTCCAGCATCTCGTCCACGAGGGATTCCGCCTCTATCTCGACGACCACCTGCGGGATGCGCAGACCGTGCACCATGACGACATCCGCGGGCTCTTCGACGCGCTGCACGCGGTCACCACGACCGTATCGCTCGCCTACCTGTCCGTCGCGCCCGCCGCCGAGCAGACCGCTCCGCATGCCGTCGCCGTCGCACTGCTCAGAGGCCACCACCCCGCGAAGGTCTACCGCGAGTACGGCATTCCGGTCGCAGACCGATACACCGTGCTCGCCGTGGCGGTCGACCGGCCCACCGAGGAACGTCCCGGCCGACGCCCCGGCGACGGCAACAGCATCCGGCAGCGCATGCAGATCTGCCTCGCCGTGCACTGCGGCGGGCATGTGCCCGCCGTGCTCAGCGCGATCGGCGGGACGATTCTGGTACCGGAGTCGCTGATCGCCGCGAACGAACTCGACGCCTTGGTCGCCGCGCTGGCCACGGCGGTACCCGCCCCGCTCACCGCCGCCGCCATGGCCGCCGAGCCCGACCGGATCCCCGGCGCCGCCGACCAGGCACACGAACTGCTCGACATGGTCCGGCGCATGCGAAACCCGCCGGGTCTGTACCGTTTCGAGGATCTGGCCCTCGAATACCAGCTCACCCGGCCGGGGCCGGGACGCGATCGGCTGGCCGCGCTGCTCGACCCGCTGGAGGGCCATCCCGAGCTGTTCGACACCCTGCGCGAGCACATCCGCAACGACTTCAACCGCAGGCGGACCTCCCGGACGATGTATCTGCACCCGAACACGGTGGACCATCGTCTCAAGCGCATCGGCCGCCTCACCGGCCTGGACACCGCCGTTCCGCACGTGCTGTACCGATTGCGCGCCGCGCTCATCGCACGGACTTACACGCGGCCGGAATCGCCGACACCAGGGGAGCACCGAACCCGCGCCGCTGGTGAATCTCGATAATCCGGCGACATCGCCCCATGCTTTCCCCGTCCTCCGCATGGCGCGAGCGGAGCGATTCGCCCATGCTCCGACCGACTAGGGTCATCGACATGGAACTACGCATCTTCACCGAGCCGCAGCAGGGTGCGAGCTACGACACGTTGCTCACCGTTGCCAAGGCCACCGAGGACTTGGGATTCGACGCGTTCTTCCGCTCCGACCACTACCTGAGCATGGGGGGCGCCGACGGCCTGCCCGGCCCGACCGATGCCTGGATCACCCTCGCCGGACTGGCCAGGGAGACCAGACGGATCCGCCTGGGCACCCTGGTCACCGCCGCCACCTTCCGGCTGCCCGGCCCGCTCGCCATCCAGGTGGCCCAGGTGGACCAGATGTCCGGCGGCCGGGTCGAATTCGGTCTGGGCAGTGGCTGGTTCGCCGAGGAGCACGCCGCGTACGGCATCCCGTTCCCCGCCGACAAGTTCGCCCGGCTGGAAGAACAGCTGGCCGTCATCACCGGGCTCTGGGCGACCAAACCCGGCGACACGTTCAGCTACGACGGCAAGCACTACCAGCTCACCGATTCCCCCGCCCTGCCCAAACCGGTGCAGGACCCGATTCCGGTGCTGATCGGCGGCCAGGGCGCCACCCGCACCCCCCGGCTGGCCGCGCAGTACGCCGCCGAGTTCAATATGCCGTTCTCCTCGCTCGAGGACAGTGCGCGGCAGTTCGATCGGGTGCGCGCCGCCGCCGAGACCTATGGACGCGCGGCCGACGACCTGGTCTACTCCAACGCGCTGGTGGTCTGCGTCGGCGCGAACGACGCCGAGGTGGCGCGCCGGGCCGCCGCGATCGGACGCGAGGTGGACGAGCTGAAGACCAACGGCCTGGCCGGCTCACCCGCCGAGGTGGTGGACAAGATCGGCCGGTACACCGAGATCGGCACCAGCCGCATCTACTTGCAGGTGCTCGATCTGACCGATCTCGAGCATCTCGAGCTGATCTCCGCGCAGGTGCAGTCGCAATTGTGAGCCCCGGCGCGGGGGGTCGCCCGGCGAGACGCCCCCATGCGGCGCTCAGCCCAGCGGGCGATTGGTCGGCACGATGACGAAGCTCGGCGCCGACGGATCCAACTCGAGGTGCTGGGGCTTCAGTTCGGTGTTGTTGAGCATGGGGCGGAAGGCCAGCGCCTTCGGCGAGTTGCCCGCGAAGACGTCGATCCGCAGCCGGTGACCGGGTTGCAGCACCGCTTGGGTGGGGATGACCGCGATGTCCAGTGCCACGGGCTCACCGGGAACGACCGGCTGCACGCTGTCCAGGGTGAGCGGATTGAACGGTTCGGTCAGATCGCCGGACGATGTTCGGCTGCTCTTCTGCTCGTCGACGGCGCGCAGGGAGGCGGTCAACTGCCCGGTGGTCAGCACCTTCGACGATCCGTCGGGCGCCACATCGTTCATCGTGACGCTCCAGTAGCCGTCTGTGGCGTCGTGCACGGTGTTGAGGTGCACGTTCACCGGCCCCGAGATGACCGTGCGCTCGGTCATCGGCGCACTGGTGAAGGTCAGCGCGTTGCGCTCGGCGATGCGCGAGTCCTTCGCGCACACGTCCACCACCGCCGCCATGCCTGCCGAGCCCTGCGCGGTGTCGCGGGAACACGCCGCGGCGAGGCCGGGCGCCACCGTCAATGTCCGTCGCTCGTCGGAGACGGTCATCGTCAGCGATCCGTCGTATACCGCTTTTCCGGTGGTGCCGCTCGGCGTGGCCGAGAGATACACGCGGCGATGGTTGAGGTCCTTCTGCGGGAACTGCCCGAGGGTGATCCAGCCGCCTCCCTGTTCCCACACGGTGACCGGCCCGAAATCGCCCAAACCGTGGTCGACGTCCTTCAACCACTTGTCGAACCACACCCGCTGCAACACGTCCAACCGCGGCGGTGCTCCGGGAATGCCGGTCCCCGCACCGGGATTCGCGTGATAGGTGTCGCCGACGATCAATTGCTTGCTGCCCGCGGGCAGCGGGATGGCGTTGTACAGCTTGGTCGCGCTGTTGGCGAAGATGTCGTGCCAGCCGCCGTAGACGAAGGTGGGCACCGTGATGCGCTCCGGGTGGCCCTCGATGCCGCGCCGGAAGTAGCTGTCCTCGTCCAGCGCGTCGGCCAACGCGGGCGGCACGTGGTCGAGCGAAGGCGTGAGCAGCGCCTGGGCCAGCAGATCGACGTTGCTGGCCGGATCGGACATCCGTTCGTGCAGCCACCCCCAGTCGAAGGTGCCGTTCAACATCGACTGCACGTCGGGAATCAGCTTCAGCTGGTTGACCGTATTGAGCCACATCGGCAGGAACGTCGTCCCCACCCCGCCGCCCGGCGCGACGACGTCACGCATCAAGTCGCTCCCGGGTTCCACGGGGAAGATCGCCTGCAACGGCGCCGGGGCGTCCTCGGCGGCGCGCAGCTGGTTGATCCCCGAATACGAACCGCCGCTCATCCCGATCCGGCCGTTCGACCACGGCTGCGCGGCCGCCCAGTCGATCACCTCGCGGGTGTCGAGTTGTTCCCGCTCGCCGAGGGTGTCCCACGCGCCCTGGGAGAAGCCGGTTCCGCGCACGTCGGCGATGACCTGGGTGTATCCGGCGCGGATCAGGTTGCGATCGAGTCCGAGCACCGTCTGCACGGTGCCGCCGTCGACCGCGTGGAGCAGATCGCCGAAACCGCTGACCGGCGTGCGGGCCAGATTCACGCGGTTGACCAGCCGGACGGTCAGCGGCTGCAAGCCGGGCACCGCGAGCGCCGTGTCGATCAGATTGGTCATGAGCTTGGTGTAGGGGGTCAGGTTCACGATGGTCGGCAGCGGCTGCTGCTCCACCTCCCCGCCCTGCTTCACCGGCCGGTACACGTTGGCCTTCAGCACGACGCCGTCGCTCATCCGGATCGGGACGTCCCAGTCGATGTGCACGTCGGCATACGGCTGGGGACCGTCGTGCAACGCGGTCCATCCCACGGTGTGGGACTCGGCGGACGGCTCCGCGACCGCGGGCCCCGACCCGAATCCCACGGCCGCCAGCACCGCGACCGTCGCCACCATCCGGATCGCCCTGCTCATCGTTCGTGCCATGTCACGCCCCGCTGCCATCTCGCTCCCTCGACCGGTGTGCGGACCGACCATCGATCGCCCGATTGAGCGACAACGTAGCAATCGCCTGGCGAATGCCGTGGGATGCGCGGTCAGGCCGGTTTGTCGCGGACGAACAGACAGTGAACGCCGCGCACCCGCCATCGATCCGGCTTATCGTGGGGCGCATGACGCCGTTGCAGCGCTACATCGCCGAGGAGATCGCGGCCGATCACGCCGACGGCCTGCTCCCCCGGCGGGAGGCACTGCGCAGGCTCGGGCTGCTCGGGCTCGGCGTCACCGCCGCGACCGCCCTGCTGGCCGCCTGCGCGAGCAACGACACCGCGACCACCGATTCCGCGCCCAGCCCCACGGCGCCACCGACGCCACCCGGTTCCGCCGCCGCCCTCCCGACCACCGCCATCACCTTCGCCGGACCCGGCGCGGCGCCACTGCAAGCCGCGTGGGCGGCGGCGCCGCAGCCGCGGGGCGGGGTGCTGGTCGTCCACGAGAACAAGGGCCTCACCGATCACATCCGTTCGGTGGCAGGACGTTTCGCCGGCGCCGGATACTCCGCGCTCGCGGTCGACCTGCTGTCCGCGCGAGGCGGCACCGCCGCGTTCACGGATCCGGCCGCCGCGACCGCCGAACTGAGCCGTATCCCGCAGGAACAGCTCGTCGCCGACCTGCGCGCCGGGCTCGACGAACTCCAGCGCCGGGTCGAGGGAAAGAAGCTCGGCGCCACCGGTTTCTGCTTCGGCGGTGGCCTGACCTGGCTACTGCTGGCCTCCGGCCCGTCCCCGCTCGCCGCGGCGACACCCTTCTACGGACCGTTCCCGGACAACGGTGATCTCTCCGCGTCGAAAGCCGCGGTGCTCGGGGTCTACGCGGCGGCCGACGCCCGCGTGAACGCCTCCCGGCCCGCCGCGGAGGCCGCACTGGCCCGTTCGGGCGCCCCGCACCAGATCTTCACCGCACCCGACGCCGACCACGCCTTCTTCAACGACACCGGTCAGCGGTACAACGCCACGGCGGCCACCGAAGCATGGCGTCGCGTCCTGGATTGGTACGGCACATATCTCGGCTGATGGCATTCGAATCGAGCCGCTGCCTCGTCATCCCGGCGCCTTCGGGCGGCGCGGGCGCCGACCGAGCGTGCATTCCCGGTAGCGAGAGCCCGATCCGCGCGCCGCGCTTGCTTGCGGTGATCGCCTTGCTCTTTTCCGTAGCGGCGGTATGCGCCTGCGGCGGCGAGAGTCCGACCACTCCGAGCGGTGCGCCTACGACAGGCACCATCGCACCGGGCAACCCGGCGGGAAGACCCGATCTCGATGCCGCCGAAGAAGTCGCGAAGGACATCGAGGTCCCGTGGGGCCTGGCCTTCCTACCCGACGGCGCCGCGCTGGTCGCGGAGCGTGACTCCGGACGGATCGTGCGAGTCGCCGCAGGCCGTGCGCCGGAACAGGTCTACCGCCTGCCCGATGTCGCCGCACGTGGCGAAGGCGGTCTACTCGGGCTCGCCGTCGCGCCGGACTACGCCGAAAGCCGTTACATCTACGCCTATTTCACCTCCGAGACGGACAATCGGATCGTCCGGTTCCGGCTCGACGGCCCGCCCGAGCCGATTGTCACCGGCATCGCCGAGGCCGGTAACCACAACGGCGGGCGGATCGCGTTCGGGCCCGACGGCATGCTGTACGCCGGGACCGGCGACGCCGGGGAATCCGGACGCTCGCAGGATCCGGCGAGCCTGAACGGAAAGATCCTCCGTTCGACTCCCGAAGGCCTTCCCGCGCCGGGCAATCCGTATCCCGGCTCGCCGGTCTACAGTCTCGGCCACCGCAACGTGCAGGGACTGGCGTGGGATCGGGCCGGTCGCCTGTTCGCGGCGGAGTTCGGGCAGAACCGGTTCGACGAGATCAACCTGATCGAGCCCGGCCGCAACTACGGCTGGCCCGACGTCGAGGGCGCGGGCGGCGCCGACCACGGCTTCACCGATCCGCTGCTGACCTGGACCACCGCGGAAGCCTCGCCCTCGGGCATCGCCATCACCGGCGACATCCTCTACGTCGCGGCGCTACGCGGGCAGCGGCTGTGGACCGTGCCGCTCGAGGACGGCCGCGTAGGCGGGCCCCGGGCCGAACTGCGCGACCGGTACGGCCGGTTGCGCACCGTGGAAGCCGCCCCGGACGGAGCGCTGTGGCTCACCACCTCCAACACCGACGGCCGGGGCGACCCCGCGAGCGGCGACGATCGCGTCCTTCGCTTCCCGGCACGCTGAACCGCCGCCTCCGCGAGCCGTGTGACGCGCGCCACCGATCATTTAGGTTGTACACAACAGAATTGTCCACTATATTATTGCTCATGACCGATCACCTCACCCTCGACGAGCAGCTCTGCTTCCCGCTCTACGCGGCGTCCCGGGCGATGACGGCGGTCTACCGCCCGAAGCTGGAACGGCTCGGGCTCACCTACCCGCAGTACCTGGTGATGCTGGCGCTGTGGGAACGCGACGAACGCAGCGTCGGAGACGTCTGCCAGGCGCTCGACCTCGATTCCGGCACGCTCTCGCCGCTGCTCAAGCGACTGGAGGGGGCCGGCTTGGTCGAGCGGCGGCGGTCGGCGGGCGACGAACGCCGCGTCGACATCCGGCTCACCGAGCGCGGGCGCGCGCTGCGCGCCCAGGCGGGTGACATCCCCGCCCAGATGGCCGAGGCCAGTGGCTTGTCCATGGACGAAGTCATCGCGCTGCGCGGCATTTTGCACCGACTGACCGAGGCGCTGAAGTCTCGGTCGAACGAAGGAGAGTAGACATGCGAATCCTCTACACCGCGGAGGCCCTGGCCAGCGGCGACGGTCGCGACGGCCATGCGCGCACCACCGACGGCAAGCTCGACGTGAACCTGTCGATTCCCAAGGAGATGGGCGGCAACGGCGAGGGCACCAACCCCGAACAGCTGTTCGCGGCGGGCTACGCGGCGTGTTTCCATTCGGCGTTGCGCCTGGTCGGCAAGCAGACCTCGACCAATGTCGACGACTCCGCCGTCGGCGCGAAGGTCGGTATCGGCCCGAACGACGCCGGTGGCTTCGGCCTCGCCATTACCCTGGAGGTCTCGCTTCCCCACCTGTCCCGCGAGGACGCGCAGGCGCTCGCCGACAAAGCCCATCAGGTGTGCCCCTATTCCAACGCGACCCGCGGCAATATCGACGTCCAGGTCCTCGTTGCCGACGACTGATCGAACAGGAGCGGTTATGCGTGCCGTAGTCATCGAACGATTCGGCGAACCGAAGGACGTGCTGGCCACCGCGGAACGCCCGGTACCCGAGCCGGGGCCGGGTGAGGTGCGACTCGCGCTGATCCTGTCGCCGATCCACAATCACGATCTGGCCATCGTGCGCGGCGTGTACGGCTACCGTCCCGAGTTGCCCGCGATTCCCGGCAGCGAGGCGGTCGCGCGGGTCGACGCGGTGGGTCCCGAGGTCGGCGACCTGTCGGTCGGGCAGCGAGTGACGGTGTCCGGCGCGCAGAACGTGTGGGCCGAGTATTTCGTCGTCCCGGCCCGGCAGGTGATTCCGCTGCCCGACGCGGTCTCCGACGAGACCGCGGCTCAGCTGCTGGCCATGCCGTTGAGCGCGCTGATGCTGATCGAGGACCTCGAACTGTCCTCCGGTGACTGGCTGACGATCAATGCCGCCAACGGCGCGGTCGGCAGGCTCGTGAACGTCTTCGCCCGGCAGCGCGGTCTGAACGTGCTGAATCTCGTGCGCGGCCCGGCCTCGGTCGCGGCGCTGCGTGAACTCGGCTACGAGCCGGTGCTCGACACCGAGAGCGAGGGCTGGCGCGACCAGGTGGAAGCAGCCACCTCGGGCGCGCCGATCCTGCGGGCCGTCGATCAGGTGGGCGGCCGGGCCGCGGCCGCCGAGTTGGCATTGCTCGCGCCGGGCGGGCAGCTGATCTCCTTCGGTGCGCTCTCGGGGCAGCCGTTGTCGCTCGACCCGGGCGCGCTGATCTTCAAAGAGGTGGTGATCAAGGGCTTCTGGGGCGCCAAGCGGATCGAGGAGATCGGCGCCGAGCATCGAGGGCGGCTCATCCGCGAGCTGATCGCCCTCGCGGCCGACGGCGTCCTGCGACTGGATATCGAAGCCGCCTATCCGCTGGAGGAAGCGGCGGACGCGGCGGTCGCCACCGAGACGCCGGGCCGCGCCGCCAAGGTCGCTCTACGTGGTCAGCCTGCCTGACCGGCGTCGAGCACGGCCATCGCGGCATTGTGCCCGGGGATGCCGCTGACCCCGCCACCCCGGATGGCGCCCGCGCCGCAGAGGAATACATTGCGGTGGCCGGTCGCCACGCCCCACCGGGCTGCGGGGTCGGCGGGATCGGCGTCCTCCGGGAGATAAGGGAAGGCCAGATCCCGGTGGAAGATGTGTCCACCGGGGAGGCCGACCTCGCGCTCCAGTTCGATCGGAGTTTTCGCCTCGAGGCAGGGTGCGCCGTTCTCGTCTGTCGCCAAACAGTCCGCGATAGGCTCGGCGAGCACCGAATCCAGTTGTGCGAGAGTCGCTCGCACGATCTCGTCTTTGGCTGCCGCGTGGTCGGCGGCGAAGAGTTTTCCGCGAGCGTGCAGTCCGAACAGCGTGAGGGTGTGCGCCCCCTGCGCGGCCAGTTCCGGTCCCAGGATCGTCGGATCCGTCAGTGTGTGGCAATAGATTTCGGCGGGTGGCGCGGACGGGATCCGGCCGATCGCCGCCTCACCGTAGGCTCGATCGAGTTGGGCGTACGACTCCCCGATGTGGAAAGTCCCCGCGAACGCCTCCCGGGGATCGGCTTCGGCGTCGCGCAAACGCGGGAGGCGCCGCAGCAACATGTTCATCTTCAGCTGCGCGCCTTCGGGTTTCGGCGGTAAGGGCGCACCGAGCAACCCCGCGAGCGTATACGGTGCGACGTTCGCCAGAACGTGGCGCGCTCCGATTCTCCCGTCCGGATATACGACTTCCGCTGTGCTGCCGTCTGTTTCGATGCTCGTCACCGCACAGCCGGTGACGATTTCCGCTCCCGCCGATCGCGCGGCCTCGGCCAGTGCGTCGGTGAGCGCGCCCATACCGCCGATCGGCACATCCCAGTCGCCGGTTCCCCCGCCGATCACGTGATAGAGCAAGCAGCGATTCTGCCGCAGTGACGGATCGTGCGCGTGGGTGAAGGTGCCGATCAGCGCGTCGGTGAGCACCACGCCGCGCACGGTGTCGTCGTCGAACGTGGATTCGATCGTCTCGCCGAGCGGCCGCTCGAACAGAGCCTCCCAGGTGGGCGCGTCGTCGACGATGTGCCGCAGCGCCTCCTTGGACGGAAGCGGCCGGGTCAGCGTCGGGAAAACCCGCCGGGCCAGCTGGTTGGTCGACGCGTAGAACCGCTGCCACGCGCCGAACTCCCGATCCGAGCCGGTCAGCCGCGCGAAACTCGCCGCCGTCCGCGCCCGCTGAGACGAGACGAGCAGACCCTCCTCCCCGACCGGCGTGTACGACGAGACCGCGCGCCGCCGCGTCTCGAACCGCAAACCCAGGTCCAGGACGATCGATCGTGGCAGCAGGCTCACCAGATACGAGTACCGCGAAAGCCGAGCGTCGACGCCCGCGAACACCCTCTCGGACACCGCCGCGCCGCCGGTGTGCGGCTGCCGCTCGAGCACCAGCACCGACTGCCCGGCCCGCGCCAGGTACGCGGCGGCCACCAAACCGTTGTGACCGCCGCCGACGATCACGACATCGTAGGAAGAGCGCGTCGGCGTCATGGGTTCTCGATAGCACGAATCGGCGGTGGACGACAGCACCCCGGCCGACAGGCCCTGGCCCGGTGGCATGAGCATCGCGTTGGAACGCGCGGGTCGAGGCCGTTCAGGTGGCAGCGGCGAGCAGAGCCGCGGCGGCGGCGCGAGCCTGCCCACCGACACCCGCCGGGCCGTGCATCGTCGCGACGACGGTCGCCCCCTCCACCAGCATGAGCAATTGCCGACCCAGGACAGCTGGATCCTCTGCCCCGGCCCGGGCGGCGATTCCGGCGAAGAGGTCGAGATAGCGATGCAGGTGCCGCGCGGCGACGGCCCGCACCTGCTCGTCATAGTGCTGGGCTGCCGCGTTCACCATCGCGCAACCGCGAAAGGCCGGTTGCGAGTACCACTCCCCCAAAGCGTCGAAGACCGCGGCCAACTGTTCGGCAGGATCGTCACCGGCCGACTCCACCGCGCCGGCCAGCCACGCACCCACCTTTTCACCGCGCGCCTCGAGCACCGCTCGGACGAGCCCGTCTTTGGTACCGAAGTGCCGGTACAAGGTCTCCTTGGACACCCCGAGCCGCGCGCACAGTTCGGTCATACCCACCCCGTCGAGCCCACGCTCGTACAGCAGCGGTTCCGCCGCTTCGAGGATAGTGGCGCGGGTGCGCGCCGGGTCGATCGTCGAGCCTTTGGCCACGGGCATGCCTAGATGGTAACGACTGGTTCGATCATCTGCTAGCGTCCCAGATCGTAATGATCGGTTCGATCCAAGATCGCCGCCACCCGCTCCACTCGCGACCCGAACAAGAAGGACAACGACAATGACGACCTTCGTCCTTATTCCCGGCATGTGCCACGGCGGCTGGTGCTTCGAGCAGCTCACCGAGCAGTTGCGGGCGCACGGTCATCGCGTGTATCCGCTGACCCTGAGCGGCGTCGGTGAGCGCGTCCATCTGCGCCACGGAGTGAATCTGGATACCCACATCCAAGACGTCACCGCGCTGCTGTCGGCCGAGAACATCACCGACGCCGTCCTGGTCGGCCACAGTTACGGCGGCATGGTGATCACCGGCGCCGCCGACCGCGCGGCGAGCCGGGTCGCCGCACTCGTCTACATCGATGCCGTGGTTCCGCAATCAGGTGACTCCTGCTTCACACTGGTCTCGGATCAAGAGCGGCGGTGGTACCTGGACGTGGTCGACACCGGTGACGCCGTACGCCCGCTGCCCTTCTTCGATGCGCGAGCCACACCGCACCCGCTCGCGTCGGTCCTCCAACCACTCACGCTCACCGGGGATCTCACCCACATCCGGCGCAGGGACTACGTCTACGCCACCGGGTGGGAAGCCCCCTCGCCGTTCACCGGTATCTACCAGCGCTTGCGGCACGACGCCGGGTGGACGACCCACGCGGTCGACGGCGGGCACAACCTGATGCGAGACGCTCCGGAAGACTTGCTGCGGATACTGCTCGACGTTCCCGGACCACGCTGACGCCCCACTCCGCGACATCACGCCACGGACCTACTCACGAACGACCCCGAGTCGACCGGGGCCACACCAGCAGTGCCATCGTTGGATCCGGCGATCTCGACCATCAGCATCCGCAGCGTGAGTGAGTGCTTCTCCGGCGGTAGCGCATCCATCGCGTTTCGGGCCGCCCTGATCCCTTCGGCTCGATCACCTGCTCGGACCAACATCAGACAGGTGGCGCCGATGACATGGGTGTTCCGCGGTCCACCCCCTCTTTTTGCCGCGCTATCGGTTGCAGCTGTCGCCTCCTCCGAACGCGTCACTACGGCATGTGTGGATGTTCGAGGCCTGGTGCTCCAGCCGATGTGCAGATCCGCTGTCGAGGCTGGTCGCGGCCTGATGCTGCGAGGCGGGGTGTCGACTTGAGTCTCCATCAGGGGGAGAGGTCAAGCTTGGGGCATGGACGACGAGACGCTCTTCACGATCGGGGCTCTGGCCGAGCGGACCGGTTTGACGGTCAAGACGATTCGGTTCTACTCCGACAAGGGGATCGTCCCGCCGACCTGTCACAGCCCGGCCGGCTACCGCCTCTACGACATCGACGCTCTAGCGCGTCTGGAACTGGTCCGGACACTGCGCGAACTGGATATCGACCTGCCCACGGTGCGGCGCATCCTGGCCCGCGAGACCTCGCTGGCCGAAGTCGCCGCGGCACACGCGGCCGCGCTCGAGGTGCAGGTTCGGGTGCTGTGTCTGCGACGTGCGGTGTTGCAAGCGGTCGCGCGCCGGGAATCGAACCCACAGGAGATGGACCTGATGCACAAACTGGTGAACCTGACGCAGGCCGAACGGCACCGCTTCATCCATGACTTCATCGATGACACCTTCGGCGGTGTCGACGCCAATCCGGCCATGGTGGAGTTGCTGCGCTCCAGCATGCCCGACCTTCCCGATGATCCCACCGTCGAGCAGGTCCAGGCGTGGATGGAACTCGTGCAGCTGGTGCAGGACAAAGATTTCCGGGCAGCGGTGCGGCGCATGGCCGCGTACCAGGAGAAGCAACGCGCCGAGGGGGACAGCACCGGGTTGCATCACGACTTGACCGAGACCGTGCGCGAGGAGGTCGGTCGAGCGATAGCCGCGGGTACTGCACCGGATGCACCCGAAGCGGCGGCCATTGTCGATACTTTGACCGCGCGCTATGCCGAGACCTTCGGCCGGGCCGACGACAGTGACCTGCGGTGTTGGGTGCTCGAGCGGCTGGAGGTCGCCAACGACGCTCGGGTGACACGATATTGGCAGTTGGTGGCGGTCATCAACAGCTGGCCGCCTGTGGCGGATCTAGAACCGGTGTTCACCTGGTTCGGCCGAGCCCTGCACACCCACCCCACCAAGTAGCGAACAGCCCACGGGGCCTGCTGTGTGATGCGCAGCGCTCTGGACGGAAGCCGCACCCGAGACACGGAACCGATTATGTGTGCGCGAACGGCTCCGGTGCCGGGGCAGCAGTGTCCGGATACGAACGTTCGCGAGAAACCCTGCGCGGCACCACGTTTCCGCAGACCGGAAGTGTATAGCTTGCCGTGTACGCGGCAACGTCAACCTGTCGGGGGTTACCGATACATTCCGTGTATGAGAATCGGCTACGGGCCGGTCTCGACCCGCGATCAGCATCCCGAGGCCCAGCACGACGCGCTCACCGCGGCCGGGTGCGAGCAGACCGGCTGCGGCGGGTACGTTCACGAGACACCCTCGGCCGCGCGGCTTTGCAAGAAGAGACTACGGCTAAGCTAGCCGGACTTCGCTTGCCTTGCGGTACTTTCCGTGTCCGCCTTCGCCGATGGACCATGTCACCGGCATGCCCGGGGTGATGAGTTGTTCGTCGCCTTTGTACTCCCATAGGCAGAACCACACGTCGCCGGAGTGGCTGGCAATGAGCCCGTCGGAATGGCGGGGCAGCCACCACCGGACCACACCGTCGAGGTCCGGATCGGGATCCTTCGCTGCCTCGACCTGCCCGAACGGTATCGAGTCGCCCTGTCCGCACCATCCGTCAAGGGTGGGCAGCAACGGCTGGTCGCCACCCGCAGGGTCGGCGGGCCAGATCTTCCCGCTGTGGGACAGGACGTCGTCGTGGATATGCCAGGCGAGCTCGCACGCCACACCGCTGGGCGTGAACTCGCCGGGGCTGGTGCCGACGACGACGTTCAGTGCCGGGACGCTGAACTCGATCCACCAGGCCGGTGCAAAAGACATCCGGCGCCGATGTTCGGGGATCGTTTCATCGATGTGTACCTCGAAGCCGAGAGCCGACTCGATGTCGGCCGCCAGCAGGTCGGCGCCGGCTCTTGAAATCTCCTGATCCACGCCCTTATCTTCCCGCATAGGGGATGGTGCGACGGTTGACGGGGGTCACGTAGAGATTCTTGCCCGCGGCGTGTGAGGCGATCACCTGGATTTCGTCTCCTTCCTCGTAAACGTAACGTCCCCTCTGATACCGGGGGATCGTCATGTGGAAGTTGTCGTCCTTCATCTTCGAGTCCTGTTCGACGGGCTTGCCGTTGACCAGGATCTGGTAGTCGTATCTGCCGGGGATGTCGGAGATGTTGTTGAGGAACATGGCCCATGCGACACCCCCGATGGGATCCCCACCCGCGGGTCTGGTGTCGACTTCCACTCTGCCCCACTGGGTCGTGACTTTGTAGTTGGTGCACTGCTGAAACGAAGCGTGCGCGGCACCGGCGGCCGGCACGCTCGTGACCAACACGATCGTCGACACCACTGCGAACAGTAGTGTTCGACTGAATCGGACTGCCGGCCTGGACATGACAAGGTTCATGACGTGCCCCCCTATGTTCTGAGCTGTGAACGGTTGCACAGCCTCGAAACTGTTCTGTCACAGGCTTAGACGGCAGCCCCCGCTGATCGGTTCCTGGTTTCGGAGAGATTTTCCCCGGCAATGCAGGCATCTGGACCATCGCGCGCGACAACGTGACCCAGGAACTGGGGTCGCACCGGCTCAAACCAACGCCACTCACGGCGTGAAACAGCGCCACTTTCCGCCGCGAGTCTTCGGCGCGATCGAAGTCGACATCGACGCCGACCTCGCCGCGCTCTGTCGGACCGGGTACCGGCCGCGGCGCGTCGGCGACACCCTGTTCTGACACCGCCGGGCTCGGCCGGGAGATGCGCCGACCAGGCCGTCACCTTCAGCGGATGAGCGGGTAGGTGTCGGTGGTCAGGACCCGATGGAAGAAGGTCTCGTTCGCCAGTGGTGCCGGTCCACCGGGGAATCCGTCCAGCCACCGCGAGAAATTCAGCGGTGTCGCGGACGGCATCACCGTGAAGCCCTGCCGACGATAGAAGTCGCCCAATTCCCAGTCTTCGGTGAGGAATTGGCCGTACAGGATCTCCACCCCATCCCGTACGCGGCCACAGCGGCGGCGCGCACGAGGGCGCGGCCGAGGCCGTTCCACGGTGGTCGGCGTCGACGGCGACCAGGTGCAGCTTGGAGGTGAACAGTATGGCCTGCATGACCGCCGTGGTGGCCAAATCGAAGCGGTACGTGGTTGCGCCGCACAGCACGGGCGGCAGCGTCGGCGGGTGATGGCGTATGCCTGAACTCAGCACAGCCTCTGTCCTCCCGCTCGGCTGCGAGGGCACCGGGTCTCCCACCATCACTTCGAGCGGTGTCCCCACATCGGATCGATCGCCGCAGGCCTCGCGATGACCGGTGACCAGGACGCCGAGCGCGCCGCCGCCGAACTCGACATCCTCACCGAGGTGATCGACACACTGGTGACCACCACTGCGGAGGCCGTACCCGACGGGATGACCGGAGCGGCCCGGGCGCAGGTGATGGCGAAGGTGATCTACGTTCTGATCACCAGCGCCCGCACTGCCGCCGCACCCCACACCGGGCGACTGTACGCAGCCGCGGTACTCGATCCGATCATCGAGAACATCCCCGCCGCCGACGAGATCACCCTCCTCGACCTGCTGATACCCGCGATCATCGGCCAGCACCTCGGCGGTGCGTAGACAACCCCGACGGCCCCGCACGTCGCGTTACTACCGTTGCGCCGCCGGTGAGGCCATCGGCTCCCACATCCACCCACCCGAGCAATCCCCGATCATCGGCGTTCATGTCCTCGACAGTCGACGATGTGACCATGACTTGTACGACACGTGCGCATACCCGCGCCTGCCGAACGAGCGCCTGTATGTGCAACCGTGGGCGGGCACACTCGAACGAATCCGGCCGGACAACCTGACAGGAGGCAGCGGTGCCCATCGAGCACGAAGCCAAGATTCTCGATATCGACCCCGGTGCTGTCGAACGGCTGATCGTGGACAAGGGGGGCCGCAAGCTCGGCGAGCGATTCATGCGCCGCTACGTCTACGACATCACCCCGGGCGATCGGTCGAAGTGGATCAGGCTGCGGGACAACGGGAATGGGGTCACTCTCGCCGTCAAGCAGATCACCGGCGACGCCATCGACGGCACCCACGAAGTCGAGGTGGGTGTCGACGACTTCACCGGCGCCAACGCACTGCTCGAGCTGTTGGGCTTCACCGCGAAGTCCTACCAGGAAACGAAGCGGATCAGTTTCGTACTCGACGGCGCACAACTCGAGATCGACACCTGGCCGGGGATTCCTCCATATCTGGAGATCGAAGCCGCGACCGAGGAAGACGTGATCCGGATCGCCGAGCTGCTCGGCTATGCCGAAGCCGATCTCACCGGCGAGAACACGATCAAGATCTACGCTCGGCACGGTATCGACCTCGACACCGTCCGCGAACTGCGGTTCTGATCCACAACTGACAGAGCCGGATTTCCGCCCGATGGCCGCACGCAGCAAGAGACGAGATTCGCCCTCTGTGCTTGAATGACCCCGGTCATCATCCGGGGACACAACGCAGGTGGCGTCCGGAGCCGAAGACGCCGTCTAGCAACCGGAAAGCAATGCGGCTGGGCACGGCGTCCGGGATGACATCGCAGGGTTTTGGGCCACTTGCGGCGGCCGAAAGGGTGGCCATCCGTTAACTGAAGCCGCCGCCCGGTCGATCTACTACTGTGACCGACATCGGATTCTCTACTTTTGGGGGTTTCACATGCTCATCTGGGGCTGGCAGAAGCGTATTCACACGCTCGCCATGATCACCTTGGTCTGCGGCCGCTGCGGCAATCCCGCCGCACACGCGCTGCGCAAACTCGTCACCAAGTTCACGCTCTTCTTCATCCCGCTCTTCCCGCTCAGCACCAAGCACTCCCTGGAATGCACCTGGTGCGGCGCATCCTCACCGGTCGCGGGCCCACAGGTTCCCGATCTTCTCGCCCGCGCCAACGCCGAGACCATGGGCCCCGCCCTGTACCAGCAGCCTGCCGCGCAGTGGCCCCAGCAGCCCGCTCCCAACCCTCAGCAGCCCGCCCTCGGCGCGCCCGACGCCCACTGGCAGCAACAGCCCGGCCCCGATAGCAACTGGCAGCGCTGACCCCGGCGACGTACGCCCGCATGCGGCGGCTCCCGCCGCCGCGTGCCCGGGCTGATCAATTTTCCCGAGAGGGCGTTCGCTGCAACGTCACGTCATCATCGCGTTCGTGTGGCCGTATTGGCGTAGAGGTTTCGATGTCAGACGACCTCGAAGACTCGGTAGGCGATGCCGCCCTCGACCGGATATCCCGATCCGACGCAGACGATGTCGTTGAGCCACAGATACTTTCGCGCACCGGTTTCGAACACCGGCGTCGTGCGGAAGTAGTAACTCCCGGGATCGACGAGATGCCGTGTGGCCGCATCACCCATTCGGTCGCGCAACTCCTCGGGGATGGTCCACCGCCCACCGTAGGTCAGCTGCACCAGGGCGTCGTCGTCGGTCCGCAAGGTGAGCCGGACGTCGAGCACCATGCTCCCGTCCTGCCGGAACAACGCCCAGTCGCCGCCGCCCGGCAGCACCACGCCGCGCAGCTTCGGCCCCTCGAACGACCCACCGGTCGCGCCGAACAACACCCGCCCCTTCCCGATGTTCAGCGGCGGCGCGAGATCCACCACGATGTCGAACAGCTGCCCGGTCTCGATCCCCGCGACATCCTTGACCCGTGCGTCCATGATCATCTCCCGCCGAACAGCTTCTGCCGTACCGCGTCGGTGGATACGCCCGATTGGGCGCACAGCTCCGACAGATCGAAGTGGAAGTACTCCCCCGCGATCAGCCCGTCCGCGAACGCGAAGCGGAGGAACACCGGCAGTTCGGCCCGCCGCCCATTCGGCTCTACCCCGAATCGGTTGCCGGTCAGAGTCATTCGCGCCGTTCCCCAGCAGACCAGCGTCTCCCCCTCTGCCGCGTGCCCGCTCAGCTCGACGTCATAGTCCGGAAACGACGCGAAGAAGGCCCGTAGCGCGAACCCGTTCGCCTCCAGCCCACGCGCCACCGTCCCGAACGCCGGCGCTTCCAACACCATCCCGTCATGCATGAGCCGCAACGCCGCAGGCACGTCCTGCCTGCTCTTGACGACGGCGAGTTCTGTCGCCAGGTCCATCATCCAGCCACTGTCCATTCAGTAACTATACGGTCGACCGTATTTAATGTCGAGTCGTCTCGCTGACACATCCGCCACGCCCAGACTCCGTCGGGAGCACTGAAATCGATGCCTACCGCGTCCAACAGGTTCAGCACCAGCGCGGCGTGGGGCGTTTGCCCCTGCGATCGTGAACGGTTGATGATCGACCCGGGGCGGCGCCGGCGCAGGTGGCCGAGGCGCTAGACGAAGTACCGGTGGAACCATGCCGTCAAATCGGCTTCGCTCTTCGGTCCCTGGTCGGGGTGATCGGCGCGCAGCGCGCAGAAATGCCCGGCGATGCCGAACTTCTGGTGGATCAGGAACAGGCAGCTCGGGCCGAGCGCGGGATCGGTGTTCGGATAGCAGAAGAAACGGCCGAGGACGTTGCCGTTCTGCCGCCAGACGTCGTCGCCCATGTCGCCGCGACCGCACACATGTCCCGAGAACTGCCCGCGATTCGCCTCGTACAGGTACATCGCGGACTCCTGGTCGGGGAACCCGTAGAACTCCGCGGACGGGAATCCGATCTTGGTACCGCAGGCCAGCACCGCGTCCACCGGACCGGGCGGCGGGTCGGAGTGGCGGCAGTTGGCCGGGCCGAAATCACCGGCCAGATGGTTGAGCACCGCCCGATCGGCCTGCGTGAAGTAGTCCGGATCGCGGGCGAGATCGGCGGTGCGGAACGAGAAACCGTTGCGCGCGGCCACATAGTCGCGGTACTGCTGCTCGGCAGGCTCCCAGATGTACACCGCGGCCGCCAGCGCCCGCTCGTCCGTGACCAGCAGCGCGGGCCGTGGCGCGGTGGGATCGTCCACCTTGCTCAGGAAACACGACTTGCGGCCGACTTCCGCGCCGTCGCGCAGCATCGGTCCGTCCGTCCCCGGCGGGTCGCCGGGGCCATTGCGTCCTTGCAGGCCCGCCAGCAATGCCGAGGTGTAACCGCGCAATTGGTCGACGTTGCGGAATCGCAGGAATCGCGCCGCGGGATCGCTCGCGGCCGGATTCGCGGTGCAGAAGACGACGGCGGCGGTGGGCGGGTCGGGGTCTTCGTGCACGCAGTTGGCGCGTTTGTAGCCCGACGGGCCGACCAGCGACAGCAATTCGACGTCCGGGCCGTTCGGAGCGCTCGCGTCGGGAACGGCGGTGCCGGTGTTCGGCCGGGTCGCCTCCCAGCCGAAGAAGCCGAGGGTGGCGGCGAGCAGAACGACGCACAGCAGGGCGAGCACGCGCAGTACGCCGCGGCGGCGTGGTCGCTCGCCGTTGTCGCCGCCCGGCTCCGGTGGCACGGCCGTCGCGCTCGACCGGTCCGGTGGTGGACCCGCATCGGTCACCGCGTCACCCGCCGCGGAAGTCGCCTGCGTGGGAGCTTCCGCCACCGCCGCCTGCGCGGCCGCCCCGAGTTCACCCGCCGTGCCGTACCTCGCCTGCGGGTCCTTGGCCATCCCGCGCGCGACCACCGCGTCCAGCTGGGCGGGCAGTCCCGGACGGCACGAGTGCGGCCGCGGCGGCGGTTCGAACAGGTGCGCCGAGATGATCTGCGCGTCGGTGTCCTTCGGGTACGGCCGTGAACCGGTCAGGCACTCGTAGAGCACGCAGGTCAGGGCATAGATGTCGGCGGCGGGGGTGACCACGCGGGAGTGGAACCGCTCCGGCGCCATGTAGTGGAACGATCCGATCGCCGAGCCGTCGCTGGTGAGGCTCTCCCCGGTGGCCGACTGGGCGATCCCGAAGTCCACCAGGTAGGCGAAGCCATCCGGGGTGAGCAGGATGTTGTCCGGCTTGATGTCCCGGTGCACCAAGCCGTCGGCGTGCGCGGCGTCCAGCGCCGCGGCGACCTGCCGGACGATCGCGACCGCCCGCTCCGGATCCAGCGGCGCCCGCTCGGTCAGCAGCGCGCGCAGGCTGTCGCCGCCGACCAGGCGCATGTCGATGTAGAGCCTGCCGTCGATCTCGCCGTAGTCGTGGATCGGGATGATGTGCGGTTCCTGCAACCGCGCCGCGACGTGCGATTCGCGCCGGAACCGTTCCCGGAACACCGGGTCGTCGTGCAGACGCTCGGGCAGCACCTTCAGGGCGATGGTGCGGTCCTTGACGGTGTCGTAGGCCTCGAACACTTCCCCCATGCCGCCACGACCGATCAGGCGATCCAGGCGATACGGCCCGAACCGCGAACCCACCTCGAGCGTCTGACGTGGCGTCGTCATCTCGTCCTCCGTGACGGGGACCCGGAGGGTGTCCGTCACGATCCGAGCCGGACGCCTCCCCGGGGCCGTGACCCGGGTTCCCGCGCTCAACTGTAGGCCGCGCGGACCCCTTCGGCAGGCGTATCGCGCAGCGGGCCGGTCAGCCGCCGGTTCGCCTTCCGGGACGCGTCTACGCAGGTCCGAAGCGCGGCCGGGCACCGCGCAGGTACCCGTTCGGCGAGCGTGACCGGGGCAGGGCCACCGCCGTCAACTCCGGGCCTCGGGCGGGCCAGGGCGGCGATGCAAGGCGAGTTGGATCTGCAACAGCAGCCGGTCGGCCGGGTCGTCGAGGTTCATGCCGAGAATGTCCTCGACCCGGCGAAGCCGGTAGCGCAGCGTGTTCGGATGCACGCGCAGTGCCGCGGCGGCGTCGCGCACGTCGCCGTGTTCGCGCAGATAGGTCTCGACACTGTCGCGCAGGCTCGCGGAATGCTTGCGGTCGTATTCCAACAGCGCGCGCAGTCGCGGATCCTGCAGTTCCGTCCGCGCACCGACGAGATCGAGGGTCTCGCCGAGCAGCACCGCGGTCCGCGCCTCGGCGAGGGTGGTCACCCGGCTTCCCGGCGATGCCGCGAACGTGCGGTCCAGGACCCGATCGACCTCCGCGCGCGCGTCGGCCACCCGGCCGAGATCGGGGACCGGACAGGCGATCGCGGCCCGCAGCGAGAGCGCGCGCTTGGTTTCGAGCTGCTCGATCAACTGCCGTGTCCAAGCCGTCACCGCCTGCGCGGAACGGTAGCCGGGCAGCAGTACGTAGACGCGGTCACCGATCGTGGTGGTCACCGAGTCACCGCGGAAAGAGCTGGCGCGCAGGCGCAGAACGCCGCCCACCGCACCCGGCTCGGCGCCCGTCGCCCGCTCCCCCGCCATGAGCGCGAACCCGATCACCGCCGCAGGGCCGGTGGTCGGCAGGTGCAGCGCGTTCACCACGGCCGCGGCGTCGATCACGGGCCCGCTCGCACCGAACAGCCGCCGGATCAGCAGCGCCTCGGTGGTGGGTGCGTCGAGCCTGCGGGAGATCAGGCGTCCCGCGATGGCCGCCGCGCCGCGCAGGATCTCGGCCGCGTCCGGCTTGAACGGCCGGCCGCCCTCTTGCAGCCAGATCGCGCCGAGCACCCGAGCACCGCCCGTGTGCGCGTCCGTGGGACGGCGGATGCCGATCACCAATCGGCGCTTGATGTTCAGCTCGTCGTGCGCGGGCACGTCGACGACCTCGTCGGTGTCGCGCAGACGATCGAACACCCCCCAGCGCCGCAGCAGGGTCAGATACTCCCGCGGCCCCTCGCGGCCGAGGATCGATCGCACCCGCAATTCGTCGGCGTTCTCGTCGGATGCCGAGTACGCGAGCACATGTGACCGCGGGTCCTCGATCGACACCATTCCGCCGGCGTTGTCCGCGATCATCTGCGCCAGCGCGAAGAGGTCGATATCCCCGGCGACCTGATCACCTTCCCCGGCCACGTTCCCGCCCTTCGACCAACTCGACAACGAACTTGCCCCATCTTTGTCTGGTTGGCTCATTCTTCGGGCAGTTTTCCGGTGTTGACTTCCCATTATCGGAAATTCACCTGATAGTAGGAGGTCTCATGGATGCCGTCGTGTCCCCGCCCCCGCCGGTCAACGAGCCGGTGGGCAGCTTCGCGCCGGGCACGGCGGAACGCGAGCGCCTACGGGTGAAGCTGGCCGAACTCGCCGCGACCCCGACCGAGGTCGCCCACGTCATCGGCGGTGCGCACCGCCGGGGTTCGGGTGAGCGCGTCACGGTGGTGCAGCCGCACCGGCACGCCGCCGTCCTCGGCACACTCACCACGGCCGGACCGGGCGAGGTCCGCGACGCCATCGCGGCGGCCGGCGCGGCGGCGCCGGGCTGGCGCGGGCTGCCCTTCGCCGAGCGCGCCGCGATCTTCCTGCGCGCGGCCGACCTACTGGCCGGACCGTGGCGCGAAACCATCTCCGCCGCAACGATGTTGGGTCAGTCCAAGACGGCCTACCAGGCCGAGATCGACACCCCCTGCGAATTGGTCGACTTCTGGCGGTTCAACGTGCACTTCGCGAGCCGGATCCTGGCGGACCAGCCGATCTCGGCGCCGGGGGTGTGGAATCGGGTGGACTACCGGCCGCTCGAGGGCTTCGTCTACGCGATCACGCCGTTCAACTTCTCCGCCATCGCGGGCAACCTGCCCACCGCGCCCGCGCTGATGGGCAACACCGTGGTGTGGAAGCCCGCCGTCACCCAATCGGTGGCCGCGTACTGGACGATGCGGCTGCTGGAGGCGGCGGGACTGCCGCCCGGCGTGATCAATATGGTGCACGGCGCGGGACCCGAGGTGTCGGAGGTGGCGCTGGCCGATCACCGGCTCGCGGGCATCCACTTCACCGGGTCCACCGCGACCTTCCGGCACCTCTGGCGCACCGTGGCGGCGAATCTCGACCGCTACGACTCCTATCCGCGCCTGGTCGGCGAGACCGGCGGCAAGGACTTCGTGGTGGCGCACAGCTCCGCCGATCCCGAGGTGCTGAGCACGGCCCTGATCCGCGGCGCGTTCGACTACCAAGGCCAGAAGTGCTCGGCCGCCTCACGCGCTTTTCTCCCGCGATCGCTGTGGGACCGGATGGGCCGCGAGTTCATCGACCGGGTGGCCGCGCTCAGCTACGGCGACGTCACCGACTTCGGCCACTTCGGCGGAGCGCTCATCGATCGGCGCGCCTTCGTCCGGAACACCGACGCCCTGGCGCGCGCCAAGGCGACCCCCGGCCTGACCATCGCGACGGGCGGCCACGCCGACGACAGCGTCGGCTACTTCGTCGAGCCGACCGTCCTGCTCGGCGACGACCCGGCCGACGAGGCGTTCCGCACCGAGTACTTCGGCCCGATCCTGGCCGTGCACGTCTACGACGATTCGGTCCGCGGATCGTTCGAGTCCACGCTCGACCGGATCGATCGCGGCTCGCCCTACGGCTTGACCGGCGCGATCATCGCCCGGGATCGCGCGGCGATCGGCACCGCGCTGGACCGGTTGCGCTTCGCGGCGGGCAACTTCTACATCAACGACAAACCCACCGGCGCGGTCGTCGGCCAGCAGCCGTTCGGCGGGTCGCGCGCGTCCGGCACCAACGACAAGGCAGGCTCGGCACAGAACCTGCTGCGCTGGACCTCCGCTCGCACGATCAAGGAAACCTTCGTCCCCGCGACCGACCACCGCTACCCGCACCAGGAGTTGTGATGGCCTTCTCCGGACTGCTGCGGCCCGCCGTGCTGGCGGCCTCCCGTTCCCCGCGCGTCGAGCGCGCGATCACCCGCATGCCTGCCACCAAGAAGATGGTCGACCGTTTCGTCGCGGGCGAGACCGAGCGCGACGCGGTCGCCGTGTCCTCGGCGCTGCTCGGCTCGGGCCGGTTCGTGAGCGTCGACTACCTCGGCGAGGACACCACCGATCTCGACCGCGCCCGCGGAACCGTCGCGCACTACCTGCGGCTGCTGTCGGCGCTGGCCGACCTGCGGGCCGTGGACGAGGCGCCGGTGCCCCGGCTGGAGGTATCGCTCAAGCTCTCCGCGCTCGGCCAGCGGCTTCCGCAGAACGGATACGCCATCGCGCGCGAGCACGCCTACGAGATCTGCACGGCGGCGAAGGCGGCCGGGGTCTGGGTGACCGTGGACGCCGAAGACCACACCACCACCGAATCGACGCTGGCGATCGTGCGCGAGCTGCGGCTGGACTTCCCCTGGCTCGGCACGGTCTTGCAGGCCTATCTCAAACGCACCGAGGAGGACTGCCGGACCTTCGCCGGTCCGGGCGCGCGGATCCGGTTGTGCAAGGGCGCCTATCGCGAACCCGCGGCGGTGGCCTACCAGAGCCGCTCCGCGGTGGACGAGTCCTACCTGCGTTGCCTGCGGATCCTGATGGAGGGCAAGGGCTATCCGATGGTGGCCACGCACGACCCGGCGCTGATCGGCGCGGCGCTGGGCCACGTGCGCGAAAGCGGCCGGAAATCCGGCGATTTCGAGTTCCAGATGCTGCACGGCATCCGCGACGCCGAACAGCGACGCCTGGTCGGAGCGGGCCATTCGCTGCGTGTCTACGTGCCCTACGGCGACCAGTGGTACGGCTATTTCATGCGCAGGTTGGCCGAGCGCCCGGCCAACATCGCCTTCTTCTTGCGTTCCTTCGGCCGCGACCGCTGAGCGGGAGAGCGAACTTTATTTTCTTCCGCCGACCGATCCCACCTCCCTGTGGTCGTATTGAGGTGAGCACGCAGTGGACGAAAGGACCGATATGTCCCTCGCGCGGTTACGCACCCAGATGACCCGCCGGAAGCCGCTCGGCGCGGTCGAGGACGAAGGCGCTCCCGCGGACGAACAGCTGTCACGGTCGCTGGGCCTGTGGCAGCTCACCGCGATCGGTGTCGGCGGCATCATCGGCGCGGGCATCTTCACCTTGGCGGGCGCGGTCGCGCACTCGGTCACCGGGCCTTCGGTGTTGATCTCGTTCCTCATCGCGGGTGTGGCGAGCGCCGCCGCCGCGCTGTGCTACGCCGAATTCGCCGGGATGGTGCCCAAAGCCGGATCCGCCTACACCTACGGATACGTGTCGCTCGGCGAGATCGCGGGCTGGTTCATCGGCTGGGACCTGCTGCTGGAATACGTCGCGGTCGCGGCGGTGGTGGCCATCGGCGTGTCCGGGTACTTCAAATTCCTGCTTGAGCAGGTCGACATCACGCTGCCGGATTGGATGATGGGCGCCGCGGGCACCGGCGACGGCCATGTCGTCGACGTGTTCGCGATGCTTTTCTGCCTCGGCACCGCCTGGCTGCTCTCGCGCGGCATCCGCAGCGTCGGCCGGTTCGAGACCGTCGCCGTCGGCATCAAGGTAGCCCTCGTCGTGCTGATCATCGTGCTCGGCGTGTTCCACATCGACAGCTCGAATTACACCCCCTACTTCCCGTTCGGCACCGGCGCGGTGTGGACGGGCGCGGCCACCGTGTTCTTCGCCGTGTTCGGCTACGACGCGATGAGCACCGCCGCCGAGGAGTCCACCGACGGCAAGAAGCACCTGCCGAAGGCGATCATCTATTCGCTGGCCATCGCCATGGCGCTCTACGTGCTGGCCACCCTGGTGCTGACCGGCATGCAGAAATACACCGAGATCAGTCCGACCAGCGGATTCTCCACCGCCTTCGAGTCGGTCGGGCAACCGGGCGTCGCGAACATCATCGCGGTCGGCGCCATCGTCGGCATCGTCACCGTGGTGCTCACCTTCATGCTCGGAGTCACCCGGGTCTGGTTCGCCATGAGCCGCGACGGGCTGTTGCCGGAGTGGTTCGCCAAGACTCATCCGGTCCGGAAGGTGCCCACCCGGGTGACCTGGATCGTCGGCATCGGATCGGCGCTGATGGCCGGGTTGCTGGACATCACCGTGGTCGCCGAACTGACCAATATCGGCATCCTGATGGCGTTCATCGTGGTGTCCGTCGCCGTGATCGTGCTGCGGCGCACCCGCCCCGACGAGCCGCGCGAGTTCCGCCTGCCGTTCATGCCGGTCGTGCCGCTGATCGGCATCGGGTTCTCGGTGTACCTGATCTGGTCGCTGCCCTGGGAGACCTGGGCGCGTTTCGTGATCTGGCTCGTGGTCGGCCTGATCGTCTACTTCAGCTACTCACGCAACCACGCCGAACTCGAGCGCACCCGCCCCGCCGCGGTGGAAGGTCCGGCGACCTCCTGACACGCCCATGGAACCGAACCGGCCCACCAGGCGATATCCATTGCAGAATGGTCGTTCGACTGCATGAGTCGGGAATATCGGCATCGGCGACGGCCGCGCGGCGCGAGCCCGGAAGGAGCGGTAGCGGATGGATCTCCAGGAGGTCGTCTCGTCGGGGGTGCTCGAACAGCGCGAACTGCTGGCGCAGCGCGCGCTCACCGCGGAACAGTTGGTCGAGGCGACGCTCGACGGCATCGATGCCGCCGCCGACCTCGGCGCCTTCACCCACGTCCTGCGGGACGAGGCCAGGGCCGAGGCCGTCGAGCGGGATCGCGAGCGCGCCGCGGGCGCCACGGTCGGCCCCTTGCACGGGGTGCCGGTCGCGGTGAAGGACGAATTCGACGTCGCGGGCGTGGTGACCACCTTCGGCACCAGAGCCAACTCCACGCCCGCCGTTGCCGACGCCGAAGCGGTGCGCAGGCTGCGAGCGGCCGGGGCGATCATCGTCGGCAAGACCGCGATGCCGGAATTCGGGCAGTGGCCGTTCACCGAGTCCAGCACCTTCGGCGTGGTCCACAACCCGTGGGACCCGCGCCGCTCGGCCGGGGGTTCGAGCGGCGGGTCCGCCGCCGCGGTGGCGGCCGGTCTGGTGCCGGTCGCGCTCGGCGGCGACGGCGGCGGTTCGATCCGGATCCCTGCGGCGTGCTGCGGATTGTTCGGCCTCAAACCGCAACGCGGGCGCGTGCCGATCGCCCCGAACGAGCATCTGTGGTGGGCGCTGGGGGTCGCCGGGCCGCTGACCCGAGGTGTGCTGGACTCCGCCGTCGTCTACGACGTCATCCGCGGCAGCAGCCCCACCGACCGATTCCGGGCGCCGGATCCGGCGACCTCGTTCGAGGCGGCGGCACGCGGACCGGTCCGGCCGTTGCGCATCGGCTACAGCACGAAATCACCCATCCCTCTGGTCAAACTCGATCCACAGCATGTCCGCGCCGTCCGCGACACCGCGAAGCTGCTCGCCGAGCTGGGCCATACCGTAATGGAGATCGACCCCGCTTACCCGGATTCCACGCACGCCTTCTACCCGCAGTTCTTCGGCGGCGTGCGCGCCGAATTGCCGGAGGTGGATCACCCGGAACTGCTCGAACACCGCACCAGGCAGACCCTCACGCTCGGCGCCTGGGCGCGCAGGCCGGTCGTCGAATGGGCGATCCGGCGCGGCGAGGCGGTGACGCGCAAGGCCGATCGCATTTTCACCGAGTGCGATCTGCTGTTGACGCCCACCATCGCGATCCGCCCACCCCTGCTCGGTGTGCTCGACGGGGCGAACACGGTGCGCGCTCAGCTCGCCTCCGTTCCGATGGTCGCCTACACCGCCATCTGGAACGTCACCGGACACCCCGCCGCCTCCGTACCCGCCGGTGTCGGCGACGACGGGCTTCCCTTGTCGGTTCAGCTGGTCGGCCCCACCAACGGCGAGACGACGATCCTGCCGATCGCCGCGCAACTCGAGCAGGCGCGCCCGCATCCGCGTCCGGCGCTCCGATCTGCCGGATAACAGACCCCGATTCACCCGGCGCCTCGTAGCCGGAGCACGGCCGCGTAGGATACAACTTGTGTCTAAGACGTATTCATCGGCTGAGCAGGCCTATCGCGCCGTGAAGGAGCGAATCCTCTCCGGCGCGCTGGCCGGGGGTGAGCTGATCAGCGAGGGCGAGATCGCCGCCGATCTGGGCACCTCCCGCACGCCGGTGCGCGAGGCGTTCCTGCGGCTGGAGACCGAGGGCTGGATGAAGCTCTACCCCAAGCGCGGCGCGCTCGTGGTGCCGATCCCGCCCGACGAGGCCGAGCATGTGGCGCATGCCAGGTACGTGGTGGAGACCGCGGCGGTCCGCAGCGCGACCGCGAACGACACCGGCATGCTGATCGAGGCGTTGCGTTCCTCGATCGAACGGCAGCGCGACCTGGCCGCCGCGGGCGACCTCGACGGATTCGCCGTGGCGGACACCGACTTCCACCGCACCTACGTCCTGGCCGGTGGCAATCCGCTGCTGTCGGGGTTCTACGACTCGCTGCGCGAGCGCCAGCGCCGGATGAACAGCGTCGCCCTGCGCCGCGGCCCGGTCGACATCACCCGGATCATCGAGCAGCACGCGCGGCTGGCCGATCTGGTCGCCGCAGCGGACGTCGACGGGTTCGCCGACGCGCTGGTCGAGCATCTGTCCGGCGTGCACCAACTGCAACTCCGCGGCCGGTGATGGCCACACTCACCGGCACAGCGCCCCGCGCATCGGTCGTTGTCTCCGGACGGTGGCGCGGCGTCGCGGCCGCGATGTTCGCGATCGCCTGGGGCGGAAACGAATTCACGCCGCTGCTGGTGATGTACAAGAACAACGGCCTGGCGGCCACGACCGTCGATCTGCTGCTGTTCTACTACGTGCTCGGCATCGTGCCCGCGCTGCTGATCGGCGGTCCGCTGTCGGATCGCCACGGCCGCCGCGCCCTGCTACGGCCCGCGCCACTGATCGCCGCGACCGGATCGCTGCTGCTCGCGTTCGGGTCGGGGTCGGTACCGGTGCTGTCGGCGGCGCGGGTGCTGTGCGGCGTCGCGCTCGGGCTGGCGATGGCGGTCGGGGGCAGCTGGCTCAAAGAGCTGGCGCAACCGCCGCACGGTCCGCGGCTGTCCGCGGGCACCGGCGCGCGCCGCTCCGCGATGAGCCTCACCGGCGGCTTCGCCGTGGGCGCTTGCTGCGCCGGCGTGCTCGCGCAATGGGCGCCGTGGCCGAACTCCCTGGCGTACCTGATCAACGTGGGCCTGTGCCTGATCGCCGCCGTGTGGGTCAGGCGTGCGCCGGAAACCGTCCCGTACCGCCGCGATCCGCGTCGGCTCCGTGATGACCTGCGGATTCCCGCGGCCGGGCACCGCCGCTTCCGCATGGTGGCGATTCCGGTCGCCTTGTGGCTGTTCACTTCCGGCGCGACCGCGTACGCGGTACTGCCCGCGCTGATGGCACCGCAAGTCGGCGCGGCGCCGATCGCGTTCTCCGCCGTGCTGTGTGTCATCACGCTGGGCTGCGGATTCGCGATCCAGTCCGTCGCGCGGCGGATCGACCGGACCGGCACCGCGCGGGCGGCCGTGGTGGCGCTGGGCTCGGTCACGGTCGGGATGATCCTCGCGGCGGCGGCTTCCGACCTGCTGACCCTGTGGGCGACTCTGGCCGCCGCCGTGGCGCTCGGGGCCGGCTATGGCATCGGTCTGGTGGCCGGGCTCCAAGAGATCGAGCGCATCGCCCGCCCCGGCGATCTCGCCGGGCTGACCGCGGTGTTCTATTCGGCCAGCTACCTCGGTTTCGGCACTCCGGCACTGCTGTCGTTCCTGCACGACGCCTATGGCCTCGGCTATCCGGCGATGCTCGGCACGGGCGCGCTGGCGGCGGCCGGATGTCTCGGCCTGTTGCTGCGCGACTACCGGGATCGACCGTCACCCGGCGGCGGGCTCATCCCTTCGGTGTCAGCAGGACCAGCGGAATCTCGCGCGTAGTCTTCGTCTGATAGTCGGCGTAGTTCTTCGCCGCGGAGGTGACGCGGGGCCACAGCGCGGCCCGTTCCTCGGCCGTGGCCACCCGAGCCGTCATGGGCACCTTCGGACCGCTGCGCACCGATACGACGACGTCCGGATTGTCGCGCAAGTTCAAGAACCACGCCGGGTGCACGGGGTCGCCGCCACGGGAGGCCACGACGACGTAGGTGTCGCCGTCGACGACCGGGGCCGTGAGCATCACCGCGTGCGGCCGACCGGATTTGCGGCCGGTAGTGGTGAGTTCGAGCGACGGCATGCCGCCGAACTCGTTGCCCAGCTTCCCGAAACTGACCTTCAGCAGGGCGCGATGCACTGTATTCATGGTCTTCAGCGCGAAATTCGGGGGCATGCGATCCTCACGATCGGCTCGACATTCGGTCCGGCTCACCACCTCTCAGCGGGAGGCGTGAATCGGACTTTACCCGAACCGGCGCCGCCCACTCAGCGCGCGGACCATCCCGACCAGCGCGCCACATCGATGGCGATCACCGGCCCCGGGGGCGGCTGTCGTTCGTACTGGGGATAGCGCGCGGTCAATCGGCGGATCGCCGCTTCCGCCTCGGCGCCCTCCGCGATGCGGGCGTCTCCGTCGGCGCGGGCCCACCACAGCTGGGTCCAGTCGTCACCGTAGCGGTCGACGAGCACGGTGACCGCCGGGTTCGCCGCGATATTCGCCAGCCTGCGCAGCGCGGTGGTCGTCTTCGGCTTCGCGTCCACACTGGTGTAGATCACCTCGCCCGCCACGACGAACACGATGGGCACCAAATGCGGGCGCGCCCGCGCCGAAATGGTCGCCAACCGCGCGACCGGACTGATCGCGAATCGTTTGCGCGCCTCCTCGGAACTCAGTCGCACACCCATCTCCTCGAGGCCGTATTCCCCGTAAATCGGGGATCGAGTCTGTTCCCTCCCCTATGCAACCGGACATTTGCCGTGAAATCACGGGGATCGACTGCTCCCACGCTACGGTCGAGTGAATGTTTGACCCGTCAAGAGGCAAATGTCCCCAGAAGGTGGAGGCGGTCGTGGACATCGATATCACTGCCCGGCTGAACCTAGCGTTCGAGATGTGGGAGCGCGCGCACGGACGCCCGCTCGCCGACGATACGGTCGAGATGTGGGTGACGGCAGCCGGGTACGACCTGGAGCCAGGTTACCTCGCGAGCGTCCGGCGCGGACAGCTCACCACGCTGCCCGAGCAGGCTCGCGCCGGGCTGGCCCATGTGTTCGGGCTCGACCCCAACTACTTCGTCTTCGACCCCGGGCCCGATCGGGACGACGACGCCGAAGTGATCGCGCACCTGGACAATTCGGCCCTGCGCCGCCTCGGGCAGGCCGTGAACGGCGTGTCGCTGCGCACACTGCTGTACCTGGAGTCCGTCGCCGAAGTACTGCGCGAGGCCGACGGCCTGCCTCCGTGCGAGCAAACCGCACAACTCTGATCTGAACGACAGCGGCTCGGTTTCGGCCCCCGGCTCGGCAAACCCGGCGGGCCGGCCACACCGCAGATTCCTCGGCGCACTCGCGCCGTACGCTACTCGCCGATGCGGCCGCCGTGCGCGCCGATGATCTGATTTTCCGATATCACGTCGGTATTACGGCTGCCCGCACGAGCGCGGGCCGCCGTCGGTGAATTCCAGGCAAACGAGAATTCGACAATTCCGCACCGGCCGCACTGCCGCAAGGCGCTTTTCTCCCGTCGCCAGCGCAATCCGAGCATCGGCACGGCAGCGCGAATTTCCGCTCTCACCGCGTGCCTCCCGGAATCCATCCGAGTGGCGCCGCACCGCCCCTGCCGCTATGCTCGGGCCGCGAAGTTTCGAAAATGCTTGTCGGTCTGCGTATTTGGGGGATGGGGCACGCAGAAGGGGGCAACGATGCCATTTCCCGGCGGTGAGCGCGAGTGCGGAAGTACTGAACTTGTCAGAGTTGTTGAATGCGGCGGCGAATGAGTCCGGCGAAGACCCTGTTCGCCGACCGAAACCGCCGTACGCGACATTGTCGGCCTGTGTTGTCGCGTCCGCGGCCGTCGTCGCGGCGGCGGTGTACTGCGCACCCGTCGAATTCCGGATTTCACTCGCCGCGGGTGCCACCGCCGCGGCTGTCGCCCTGTGCGCCGCCGTGACGGCGGCGGTCCACTTCCGCGGGGAAGCCCGGCACGCCAGGCGGGATGCCCGCCGCGCCCGCGACGGGCGCGCGCTCGCCGACACGGGCGCGCAAGCCGAGGTC
>NZ_BDBM01000017.1 GCF_001612985.1 Nocardia gamkensis NBRC 108242
AAATCCGTATATACCTTCCGTTGAGGGGAAACCCATACGGCCGAGCATGTGCCGACGTCCGTGGCGCGCGGACCGGGACCGGCTATCTTGTGTCGTTCGGCGGCCGACCGTGTCCTGGGAATGGCGACGAGCGGCTACCTACGGGTATTGCGCAGCAACGCCACTGCCCGTGCGCCGAGCTGCTGGGTGAGCGCGTTCTCGAAGGCGAGTGTGCCGTCGGTGGTGTTGGTGCCGGCGTGCGTGAGTTCGTGCAGAAGGGTGCCGCAGAAGTCGGCGGGTGCGGTGAGTTGGTCGCGGCGGATGATGATGCGTTTGGTAGCTCGTTCGTAGACGCCGAGAATTTCGTGTCCGATGCTGTTGAGGCGCATGGTCTCCGAGATCAGGATCTCGGAGACTCCGATGCGTGTGGGTACGATGCCGAGCGCCGCGAGTAGGGGGCCGGTCAGTGAGTAGACCTGTCGTTCATTGGGAGTCAGGCGGGCCGGATCGACGAAAATGAAGGTGAAGCTGTCGTTCCAGGCATCGCGGTAGCCGTCGAGGTCGTAAAGAGGTTCGCCCTCGAAGTCGGTGAGATTTCCGATCCGGCCGGCGATGTTGTCGGGGACAAGGACCAGCCGGAAGCCCTCGTCGCGCGCGTCATCCAGCTGAGCGGCACCGAATTCCCGGTCGCTACGGGACACGAAGACAACCTTTTCGTGCGTAGCCAGCACTCGGCAGGCATGGAGGGCGATGTCATTCCAGCCCAGCTCGTCGTGCATGCCACCGGTAGTGAACGCAGCCAGATCATCGGCGAGCCCCCGAGCGACGCCAACTGTTCGACACTCCTCGAGGATGGCCTTCACGCGGTCGGCGTATGCTGTGCGCCCGACATTGCTACGCTCGCGATTCAGCGCTTGCCGCAGTCCTTTCGTGAGCGCTTCCGAGGGAACGGGTGTCAACGGCAGCAACTCGGCAAGCCCCTGCGGACCGACAATCTGCCGCTCGTATCGGTCACCCTCGATGAAATAGCAGATTGCTTGGACGAACTGGTCCATTCCAGTCCTTCTCGGCATCTGCAGCTGGGGAAGACGGTGGGTTCGTTGTCATGACTCCGACCCGGATCGACGCGCGCGAACCCAGTGGCCATGCAACTGGCACAAGCGCCACCGACGACAGCCGAGCAGCCGAACTGCGACTGGCCGTAGAGGGGGGTACGCCCGTGCGCTTCGGCCGCCGCTGGCCGACGTGGCCCGTCTTGATAGCCATTGTTGCCTTGATGAGTCCGACGATGCCCGCGCCGGCTTCGAGATGTCCGACGTTCGCCTTCGAGGACCCGATCAAACATGGCCGGTCGGCTGGCCGGTCGGCGCCGAAGACCGCAGCCATCGCTTGTGCTTCGATGGGCGATAACTACAACCTGTCGTACACTATCAATGCTGGATGACGAGCGGTAACAGGGAATGTCGGTGGTTGTCGCTATCGTCGGTATGGTGAGTTGGTATGGCGCGGGACGATTTCTGAGACCCGGTGACAGTCCGCCTGGTGAGTCGGTGATCGAAGGTGACATCTTCGCGATCCTGAACTTTGTGCTCGGCAACGGCGTTCGCCACTATCGGGTGGCCGGACGCTACGAACTACGAGCCGACATGATGTTTCTGGTGGGCGCTCGCGAACACCCGCTCGTCATCGAATACGACGGCGGGTACTGGCATCGAGACCGCGAGGACACCGACCTCAGAAAGATCTGCGAAACTCTAGAACTTCGTGGCTTGCACGACATTATTCGTCTTCGCGTGCACCCCCTGCGGCGCCTGCGACCTGCCGATATCAGCATCCCGCAGCGTGCCGATGCCATGACGTGCTCCCGCCTGGTGCTGCTTCACATCGCGCATCGCCCCGAACCCTACGAGCTCGACGACGACACCCTGGACAGAATCCACGAGTTCCTCGCGTTCAGCGCCACCATGCTGACCGACGACAACATCCATTGTGACTTCTGTCTGGAGCTGAACTTCGTTCTGCAAGAGCAGCGTTCAAGGACCCGTGGGATGGTGCATCGCCTAGACAACCCAGGCGGCATCTCTTTCAGTGAGTTGGCGGCCGAGCTCGCACAACGCAGCCAACAGTACGAGGGTCTGTGGTGTCCGGATAGTCGTGAATGGGAGCAAGCAGAAGCTGCTGCCCATCAACGGTCCGGTTTCAGAGGCTGGTTGCAGCGGCAGCGAGCGGTCGCGCAACACGTGGCGCAGTCCAGCGAGGTGGGCTCCACTATGCCTCTGCTTACGAAATATGAAACCGGTTGGATCGAAGCCGGCTGAATCGATGCGAACTGTGAGCCACGAATCGACAAGCAGGAGATCCGATGCCAGCAGATCCTCATGAATCGCGCATCCGGGAGTTCCTTGCGCACCGACTCGACATCCTGGAACCTAACCTGCGCCTTGTCGATCAGGAGTACCGGCTGCCGAACTCCAACGGGACTGGCGGTCGGATCGATATTCTTGCTCGCGACCAGCACCAGATGTGGGTAGTAATCGAGCTGAAACGGGCGAACAGGTCAGCCCGCGAGACAGCACAAGAGCTTACGAAGTATGCCGAACTGCTGCGTCGCGAGAAAGGGCTACCGCAGCATCGGATTCGAACGATGGCCGTCGCGCTGGAGCCGCAGTGGCGGGAACTTCTGGCGCCCCTGAGCAACCTTGCTCGAAAGTGGGACCACGATCTACGCGGCTACAGCTTGACCGTGGATAACGATGGCGTCCCGACAGCAGCGCGGAGGGTCGAGCTGCTCAGTGAGCCGGTCGAACAGAGGCTCACCTCAACACATGTCATCTTCCTGTTCGACGATTCAGCCAAACGGGATGCCTGCTGGCAGTGGACCGTGCGATCGGCAGCAGACGCACATGCGATCGATCTCGTTGGTGTCCATCTCGACTACGACGGCACTTCCGACATCGTCATCTATCCGCACGCCCTCTACTTGGCCTTCGGCCGCATCGATAACCGCGACGGTGAGTCGCCGTGTGCGCATTTGTGTCGTCACGGAGTCCTCGACGATGAAGAACGCGCCGAGTACGTATATCCCGACGAATACGATGCACTGACACATGTGTGCGCCACCATCCGTTCGGATGATAAGGAAAGCGCAGGGCCAGATAAATTCACGCAGATCACCAACGAAGAGAACTGGACGATCAGCAAGATTCACACCACTGGCGCTTTCGCCACAGGCTTGTACGACGACGATGACATCGTCAGAGCTCTCCGCGGCCACGAGGGTGAGGCGAAGGTTCAGTACAGAGGCAGCGCCAGCAACAAAATCATCGGACAATGGCGCGAATTTAGAAAGGCAGTGATGACATGCCTGTCCCAGAACGACGACTGGACTGAACTCGTCGGCAACTGGCTCGACTGGCTGGCGCAAAAGGCCGAGGAATACGACGTCCATCTGCAGATCTACAACCCCTGCGACATAATCACCACCCTCGTTTACGGGCTGCCTGACCAGTTGAAGAAGTACAGCCCTCTCGTTCTCGGCGTAGCGAAAGCCCGTGACGGGCATGCCGCCACATACTTCCTCCGCGGAGAACTGCGATGGAACGGCATACAGGTACCGCATCTCGGCGCACTCACCCGGATCGTTTATCGAGATCCGATCTCCTGGCACATACAGAGAGGCGAGACGCACCCGCTAGACCTCCAGTTGCTTCGCTTCTGGGGAATCCACTACCTCACCCACGAATTCGCTATGGACCCAACCTCGCCCGCCGATGCGGCGCATGAAGCGTCGATTCATTTCCCAAGCAGCCTCACCGCTGAAGACATCGGCGAATGGGGCGGCGTGTTCCCACTGGACACGTTCATCGATCACCACCTCGAACAGATATCGCTGCTTGTCCAGGACTACGGAAACAGGTCTATTTGGACAAGCAGATCGTAGGTGCTCGGCGGTCCCGCAACTGGCCAACCGTGTTCCGAACCATTCCCCTTCTGGGCCATGAAATGCCACCTTGAAATGACTACTGGCTGAGGCGGAGCTGGAAAAGGCGGCTTTGAACGATACCGCGAAGGAAACTCGTAGACCCGGAACGCCGACGGGCAGCCGTGGCTCACCTGCAACGCTCGACCGCATCGCCGAGACGGCCTCCCGGGAGCGCGCGGTCCAGCTTCTCGCTAGACGCGAGCGTCGGCACAGCTTCCGACAGTTCAGGCGGGACAGCGAGGACGCCGATGCCGGTGCCGCCGAACTCGACAGCGTCAACACCCTCGTCTCCGCGATCTTCAGCTCTGTCTCCGGAGCACAGAGCCTGCCCGACGGTTGATGTGGCTCGGTTCGCTGCTGAAAGTGTCGACAGCTCAGGGGTTCGGGCTTGCTGGTGGTGGGGTCGCTTGGATCGTGGCGGGAGTGTGGGTCGGGGTTGTTGCGGCGGTGGGTACCTCGATTCGTTCGTTAGAGTATGCCCGGCGGGGCCAGCCCTACGGGGGCGAGCCGTGGAGCGGACTGGCAAAGGCACTCGGTGAGTCAACCCCGGGGGGCCGCCGCCGTGGGTGGATCGGGGTGTGCATCTCGTCCAATCTGTCACATGTGGTCGATATTCTCCGTTACGTTGTTGAGCCGCAATGGTCTTGGAGGGGTGCGATGGTAGAACAGCTCAACGTAGGCAAAGCCAAGGAGGGCATCGGCTGGACCGTCGACGGTATCGGCAAGGCGGCGCGAACCGCTTCATCGCAGTTCGCCGGGCAGGTCGGCCACGTCAAGGACGCTGCCAGAGGCAGGGTCGAGAAGCTGACCGAGAAAGGGCCGGACCCCTACGAAGTGGCCGTAGCGGAATACAACGGCGTGTTCACGGCGATGGCCGACAGGGGCCTGTCTCTGTTGCGTCAGCGCGAACGTTCGACGGACCTGATCGAGCTGGTCGAGCAGTTGGTGAACAGCATCGCCAACACCCCGAAATCATTCGATACCGACTTCGACGAGATCGAGGTACATCGGAAACGGTTCCTGAACGCGGAGGATTTCGCTCAGAAAGAGCTGGAAGCGGCGCGGTTGTCGGCTGCCCGCGCCGGCGCCGGGTTCGCGGCGGGCACCGCGGTAGCGGGCCTGGCACCGTCGGCGGCGATGTGGGTCGCCACCACCTTCGGGACAGCGTCGACCGGCACCGCGATCTCGACTCTTTCCGGGGCGGCAGCCAGCCAGGCAGCACTGGCGTGGCTCGGTGGCGGCGCGCTGGCCGCCGGTGGCGGCGGCACTGCGGCAGGCGCCACACTGCTCGCGCTTGCCGGCCCGATCGGCTGGACAATCGCGGGCGCAACCCTACTCGCGTCGATCGCCCTGTTCGCGAAGAAGAAGTTCGAGAATCGAGAGGCGAAGCACGAAGCGCTGACTGCGATAAAGCACAACACCGCCCTCGTCGAAGGCATGGATGCTCAGATCGACGACCTCCTCCAGCGGACGACCTCGCTGCGCGAAGGGCTGGTAAAGAGTTACGGCGAAGCCTTGGTGCACTTCCGCGCCGATTTCCACGCGCTCGCCCCTGCCGAGCGGTCGACACTCGCTACGTTGGTGAACAACACGAAGTCGTGCGCGACCATGCTGAGCATGCGCATCGAGCAGGATGCCGATAGTGAGTGACGCTGCCGAGTTCGTCACGGGCACCCACGAGCAGGCCGTTGCTTCCTGGGTGAGCTATCTCAACCAGCTGCGCATAGACAACCTTCTGAGCGCGCTCAGCCAGCAGGACGAGCACCTTCGGGACGCACTCACCAGCGTCGATGAAGCCGTCAAGAAGATCGACCTCGAGGTGGTCGCCGCAAACCGCGGCGGACAGCATGGCATGCACGGCTTCATCGCCGAGATCGCCGAGGTCGGGATCGGCAACGCCCGAAAGCAGATCCTCGGCCACGAGGCCGTCTACCAGTGGGTCAACGACAACGGACCCGTCGACCTGATGCGCGGAAGTGTCGAGATCCAGCAGAAATTCGTCGCAGCGGGTGGCCGCTTCTCACTGGGCGCGATCGCCGAGCACCTCCAGAAGTATCCCGAATACGTGCGCAACGGCGGAAAATACCAGATCCCGCGTGATCACTTCGAGGTGATCCAGCGGCTACATGCCTTGTCGCCCGAGGAAGCGGGCAAGCTACTGTCACGCAGCGGCGACGGACCTTCCCTCAGAGACTGGCAGCGGGTCCAGGCGTTCTTCCAAGACAGATCGGTCGGCTTCGAATCGCTCGAGCCCTCGACGCTCGAGTACAACGAAGTGCAGCGCGATGTCTACACCTCGACCATGGCGGCCGAACAGGGCTCGCTCCACGCCACGGACCGGTCCCTGCGCGACGATGCCTACCAGCGCAGCCATCCGACGCTGCGAGAAGGAGGCACGGCCGCACTCACGGCCGCCGCGACTGCGGGCGCGACCGCGTTCGTACTGGCCGTTGTCGCCAAGCGTCGGGAAGGCAAGCGGCTCAGTGAGTTCAGCGAGCGCGACTGGATCGACCTCGCCGGCGAGACCGGCTCAGGTTTCAGCACGGGCGGCGTTCGAGGACTGAGCATCTACGCGCTCACCAATTTCACCGCGACCTCCGCAGCCGTCGCCAGCTCGATCGTCACCACATCCTTCAGCATCGCAGAACAAGCGAACAAGCTGCGCCGGGGCCAGATCGACGAACTCGAGTTCATCGAGAACTCCGAGCTCATCGCCTTGCAAGCCGCAGTACGCGCGCTGGGCGCTTGTCTCGGCCAGGCGACAATCCCCATCCCGGTCCTCGGCGCTGTCCTCGGCACCACAGTCGGCACTGTGCTGTACAAGGCCGTCGCATCGTCGTTGACGAAGCGAGAGGCGGCGCTGATCGAGCGCTACCTCGACGAGCAACGCACGCTCGACGAGCAACTCGCCGCGGAGTACCAGGCCATACTGGAAAAGCTGGACCAGAGCATGTCGGACTATCTCGGGCTCCTCGAACGAGCCTTCTCGCCCGACGTGCAGGTCGCGCTCGTCGGATCGGTCGAGCTAGCGGTGGAACTCGGCGTGGCTCCGGACGAGATCCTGGATTCCGATGAAAAGGTCGCCGCCTACTTCCTCGACTAGCGAGAGGAAGGCCACAGCCGACGCGGCAACCTATCCCTCAACTTGCGTCTGCCATTTTGCTATGGAATCCATGGCAGCCCAACTGGGCCATGGCCGATCGGGTCTGACTGGATGCGAGATCGGTGACGCCTACGAACAAACACTTCCGCGTGAGCACACGGCGCGACTACTACGGCGACCCGACAGCGGCTGTGGAAGCCGTTAACGGAACCGACGGCGAGGCTCTCGCCTGGCAGCAGGCCGATGTTTTCACGAGATCGCACGATGGCAAGCAGCCCGCCAAGACAGCGACGTTACCCGCCGCTAATTGATAGTTGGCTTCGAACATCAGCCGACCAGTCGAAACCGCAGGTTGTCCCGTTCCCATGTTCAGGCTTCGGAATGCTCCGGCTCATGGCGCGGATGATCCTCGTCAGTGCACGGCACGCAGCGCACGACCCCCGGCGGCACGGCGAACCCAACTCTGCGACACACACCGAATCACTAATCGGCAGATTGGCCACAGCCTCCGCTACCGCGAAGGCTTACGGCAGGTCAGGGCCCGATCCTGGACACCCCCATCACTGCCAGTGCGGATTCGAGGACACGGATCCAGGTCATTTCCGAATGACTCGGTGAGGTTCGAGGCGTGCTACGGGCTGAAAGTTCTCAGTCTTTTCTACGTCGGTCTGGCCGTTGGAGTCGCTTTGTTCCACCCCGACCATCGTCGACGCCGCGACGCTCGCGCAGTGCTCGGGTGCCTTGCCGATTTTCTTCCGCGAAGCCGTCGCAGACCGACATCCCCGGCCCCGAAGATCGGGAACGTGGCGGTGTCATCCAGTCGGCCTGGGCGAAGCCGGAAACGTCGACATCAGCAAAGGACTTTGGGTTACGGCCGAAGATGACGCCAGCACCCGTGTCTTATACAGCACCAGCGAAATCCCCTCCGCATGTGGCAGCCCGCAGCATCGGAGACACCACCCTTTGACATCCGAGAAAGGCAGCCGAGGACCAGCGACGTGCCGCGGCTGCGGTCGGCTGTCGGTCTCCGCAGCGGGGCATCACCGTCTGAATGAGCGCACGCCATGATCTGAACCACAACCGCGCGCGACTCATATTCCTGGGCCCGGCCCTGATCGTCGCCCCCGGATTGTCAATGGCCAGTGAGTTTCGCCCCGTGTGTACCGGATCGTATCGTTCACGTTCATGGCCACCCCGGTGAAACCGGCCTGCGGCCTCGCCGACGGCCCCGTCGACCTCCGCCGTAGCGCACAGGACACCCGCGCCCATTCACCTTTCCCCGCCGCCCAGCTCACAGCCGTTGCGCGACAAGTCGACCCAACCCCACGAATCCACCCACCCCAAAGATAGCGAATAGCTATAATTTGATGGTTACCGGACTCGCGTCGACGCGAGCAACGGCCCCCGCCCACTGCGCGCCGGCAGCCCACACCACCGCGGCGACGGGCACCAGCGAGGGCACGACGATCGGAGGCGCACATGCATCAGCCTGCCGCACTTCGTCATCGACGCGATCCATCACCGCCTCGGCACGGATACCATGCTTTCGGTGGGTGGTTCGTGTGGTGATCCCCGCGCTCGTCCCGCCCTCGACCCGGATCGACGAACTGATCGAAGCCCTGCGCGGCGGGCCTCGTCCGACCGCCGCGCCCGTCGATCCCGACACCGCCTACAGCATGTGCGTCGTCGGTGACGGTGGCCGTATCCACGACCGCGCCGTCCTCACCGCCCTGGACTGGTCACCGGGTACCCGCCTACGCACCCGATCGACCTCCACGGCCCTGCTCGTCGTCGTTCCCGATCGACTCGGTGCCGCCGAAGTCATGGCTCCCGGCTACTTCCGCGTCCGGGTCCGACGGCGCCGCGAAGTCGCCCTACATGTCGGTGACAAGGTCCTGCTCGTCGGATACCCCCGCCACCAACTCCTGGCCATCCACCCACCCTCCTCGCTACACGCCCACTTCGGTGACCACCGCCACCTGGAGCCCTGACCATGACCACCGACCCGGCCACCCTCCACGCCACCCGAATCCTGCTCCACCGACTCGCAATAACCCCCACCGACCTCACCACCACCACAGCCGCCACCCCGACCTTCATTGACGCCGTTCCCCACCTGCGCACCACCCTCACCCCAGGAACTCTCCGCACCTATGACACCCACCTACGCTGGCTCGAAACCACCTGGGCACACCGCCAACTCGATACCGTCACCGTCGCCGAACTCCACGACCGCGCCCGCAGCGTCCAACGAGAAGCCCTCCACCACACCAGTACCCGAAACGGCACAAGCGCACGCGAGCACTTCGTCAGCGCGACACGCTGCCTCTACCGCTACGCCGAGCGCAACAACTGGATCCACCCGACCCGCAACCCCGCCCGCACTCTCGCCCTCCCCCGTCGCGCGCCCTCCCACCGCCACGCCATCCCCTCACCACAACTGGCCCAGATCTGCCACACCGCAGCACTCACCGGCAACGACGCCGAACTCGACACCCTGCTGCTACGTCTACACATCGAAACCGCGTGCCGCCGCGCGGGCGCTCTCAACCTGCGCCTCCGAGACCTCGACCCACACCACTGCCTCATCCACCTCCGAGAAAAGAACAACACCGACCGCTACCAACCCGTCTCCCCCACGCTCATGCACCACCTGCTCCACCACGCCCACCACCGATACAGCCCACCCGACCAACAACTCCTGCGCTACCGCAACACCAACCCCGTCACCACCCGCCGCTACGACCACCTCTGGAACCGCCTCGGCCGACACCTCCCCTGGGTCGCCACCCGACACATCAGCACCCACTGGCTCCGCCACACCACTCTCACCTGGGTCGAACGCACCTTCGGACACGCCACCGCCCACGCATACGCCGGCCACCACAACCCCACCACTACCTACACCAAAGCCGATCTCACCGACATCGCCACCGCCCTCACCGCACTCACCCGAGAACCCCACCCCCTCGCCACAACCACCCCGCCCCGCCCATCAACGCACTAACAGTGCCTCACCAGCCCAGATATTTGCCAACAGGGGGATTACCGATGATCACGCCCCGCTGCGGTCGCAGATAAGAGCACTCGCGCCAGGACCAAGGGCACAAACCGCGCGAACGGGTCCACCCACGCAACGATACATCCAGCTACTTCCACAGGGTTGCGAAACTTCTATCATCCCTGGCACTTTCACACCACAGACCGAGAATCAACTTGACTGTTACCAGTCAGCGACCTACATTAGAGGTGCCTTCCGCACGGATCACCCCCATCGGTGACCCGAATTCGTAACCAAGTCCCCTCTCGCGCACAGATCTCCGTCAGTCGTGACACGTTCCCGAGGCGCATGTTGGAGCGAACTCGCACACAGCGTGGGCGACCAGTGGAAACTCACTTTGACCTGCAACTATCTCCGACATAGCTGCCGCTTTGCGGCAGTTGTGATCCCGTCGGAAGGTTTGCTGGCACTGCTGCTGAGAGGGGCGGCAGGGGTGATCGCGCCGGTCATCCCGCCGCAGCCGCCGTTGCAGGAACCTGTTCACGTACCGGCGGTCACGAACCGCGTGGTCCGTCCCGCCGCTGACGATCTCGTGTATGGGCTCTGCTCCGTCGGAACGGAGGCCGGATCCTCGATGAGTTCACCTTCACCGCGCTGGAATGACGTCGGGGCATACTCATGGAGTTGACGCGGCGGCTACGTTCTCCGGACTTACCTGGTCGAGGGTCGGGCGGTGCTGTGACGAAGCACCGCATCTACCGACCGAGCATTCGAACTGAACGATCGACGAGCGTGCGGTATGCGGCAGTTCAGTGCGTTCGCCCGTTGAGCACCGGACGGGTGGTAACCAGCGTGCACGGATCTGTCCAGTACGGTCGCGCCGGTGGGTAGCGATAGCCGTTACGCGGCATACGAAGCCGACCTCTGGGAACGACTGGCTGCGTTGCTGCCCTCGACCGAGGACGCCGAAAACTTCCGCGCCTGCCGCGAGTCCGGCCATCAGGAAGCAGGGCTGTGGATGCTGACCCGACGGCTGCTCGAGCAGCAGGTGCCCATCAGCGACCGAACACGCGCCGAAATCGAAGTACTTGCCGAGCAATGGGGTGAGCGGCTGGCCCGCCACGACGAAATCACTACGTGCGTACGAGATTCCGATGATGAAGCGTCCATCCGGCTGCTCGCGGATGATCGGTCGGCACCGGTCCAACCAGCCCGGATCGGCCTTACGGACTCTGCCCTGACGGCCCTGCTCGTCGTCCCGTGGCTCGAATGCCTGCGCTGCGGAACAGTGCTGGCGCGAGTCCACGCGCAGGAACCGTGGGGAGATCTTCGATATCTGGCTGCTCATTACGTCGTCTGGCGTCACACCGCATCGGACGATGCACTCGAGATCTTCGACGAGTCCGACCTGCACAGCGCCTTCGAATCGCTGCTTTCCTGTAGCTGATCTCCTGAACCCGGCATCGCCGGAGATACGAGAATGGGGCGGCAACTGGACGCCGACCGCTCCCGGCGGCACCCAACGTCATGGCCGGCGAATGCGAGTAGCAGTACGAGACCGAGTCGGCAGGCGGTTGCGGGCGCGGGCGATATTCGCCCCACGCCCGCAGCCGATGTCCGGGCTGTCAGGCCGATACGGGAGACCACTGCTCGGCTTGGGGCCGGCCGGGCAGCGGCTGTCCGATGAGGGCAGCGGGACGAAGAAGTTCACCTGGCCGATGGCCATGGCGAGAGTGGCCAGCGCTTTGTCGTCGTAGTGTTCGGCGGCGAGGGCGTAGAGCTCATCGGGCACCCACTCCCCGTGCGTTGCCGGTTGCAGGACGGCTTCGACCAGAGCGAGCGCGACGCGTTCGGCGTCGCTGAAATAGGGGGGCGTCGCGCCAGGTCGCTACCGCGGCGATCCATTCCTCGCCCTCCCCGGCGGCGCGCAGGTTCCCGGCGTGCAGGATCGTCAGGTGGGTGCTGCCGACGAGCTGGCCGGGTCTGAGGGCGGTGCCCGGTGGTCCCGAGTGCGCGCAGTGTGGCGGCAGTGGATGCGCCCTGCGGCAGCCATCCGCGGGCGGCGAAGGTGGCGGCCACGAAGAACAGGGGCATGGCCGATTTGTCGTAGCCGTCCCCGGCGGCCAGATGCGATGCCGCGGCGCCGCCGTAGACGAAGACCAGTCCGGCGTAGGCCCATTCCTTGGTGCGCGGGTGGCCGGGGTGTCGTAGCCGAGGTCGTGGTGCGTCTCGATCCCCAGCAGCTGAGCCACCCGTTGGCACTGTTTCGACTCCGCAATTGCCTCGCAAATTGCTCCGGAGAGGGCACTGAGCGACCACCTCCCCGTTTTTGCACCTATTTGCCAATGCGCGACTTCTGGAGTGTGACGAAACAGCGTACGATTCAACTAGGTCGGGACTGTATCTGGAGCCCTATCATGTTCGAGAGAAAGAATTCACACACGAAGTTCGCACGGTTGGCGGCCGCCACCGGTATAGCCGCTGTTGCCGCGATTCCGGTCGTCGCAGCCGCGGCGCAAGCGCCCAGCGCGCGCGCAACGACGCCTACCTCCGCAACCCAGCTCGTCGACAGCCCCGGTTGGGGTAACGGTGGCGGCTGGGGTAACGGCGGTGGTTGGGGCCACGGCGGCGGCTGGGGTAACGGCGGTGGCTGGGGTAACGGCGGCTGGGGTAACGGCGGCGGCTGGGGTAACGGCCCAGGCTGGTGGAATTGGTTCAACCCACCCGGCTGGGGTGGCTGGGGCAGCTTCTAGCGCCGGTGACCGAGCCCGGACACGCACAGCGTGCCGGGCTCGGTTGCATCGAGTACCGATCATGTGCAGCCAGGTTCGACCAATCGGCTGGAACCGGTGACGAGATGAAGATTGTGTGTGTCGGTGGCGGGCCGGCCGGGTTGTACTTCGCCATTTCGATGAAGCGGCGCGACCCGGCGCATGACATCACGGTGATCGACCGCGATCCCCTCGGGTCCACCTATGGCTGGGGCGTCGTGTACTGGGACGACCTGCTCGACATTCTGTATCGCAACGACCCCGACAGCGCCCAGGCGGTGCGCGCCGACTCGGTTCTATGGCGTGAACAGGCAATCCATGTGCGCGACGACCAGACCGCACATTTCGGGGGCTACGGGTTCAGCATGGGGCGCGCGGCATTGCTCGACGTACTTTCCCGGCGGGCGAGTGACTTGGGCGTCGATGTCCAGCACGGGCAAGAGGTCCACGATCTGTCCGGCTTCATCGACACCGATCTCATCGTCGCCGCCGACGGCGCGAACAGCCGGGTACGGCAGCTGGGCGATCCTCGTTTCGGCACGTCCGTCACGCTCGGCGAGAATCGATATATCTGGCTCGGTACGGACAAAGTCTTCACCCGATTCACCTTCGCCTTCGAGCACACCTCGGCCGGTTGGATCTGGTTCCATGCCTACCCGTCGGTTGCCGAAAAAATCAGCACTTGCATCGTCGAGTGCCAACCACAGACTTGGCACGGACTGGGATTCGATTCCCTGGACAACTCGGAGAACTTGCGTGTTCTGGAAAACATATTCGCGCGCCTTCTCGACGGTCACTCGTTGATCAGCAAGACGCGAGGCGAGGCCGCCAGGTGGAGCCGCTTTCCCGAGATCACCAACAAGACCTGGTATCACGACAATGTGGTGCTACTCGGCGATGCGGCGCACACGACGCATTTCACCATCGGCTCGGGCACCCGGTTGGCAATCGTCGACGCCGTCGTGCTCGCACAGAGCCTGTACGAACATGCCGAGGTCGCCGACGCGCTGGAGAACTACGACGCGCAGCGGCGCGCCGCGCTGCGCCCGATCCAGGCCGCCGCCCGTACCAGCATGATCTGGTTCGAACACGCCGACCGGTATCTCGACCGCAGCGCCGTGCAGTTCGCCTATGCGATGGCGGCTCGGCACGGTCCACAAATGCCGTGGCGCTACCAGCGACACCTACTCACCCAGATACCCGCTGTGCGCAAGATCCGGCGTGGTATCGACTCCGGACAGCGGTGGTTGCGGGCTGCCCGACGGGGAGAACTCGCGATGGTTCAGGCGCGCCGGTAATGACCGCCGAGCGGCAAGACGCAGGGCCCGCGCCATCCCGTCCCGGCCGGAGGAGACCGACAGAGTTCACCCGCGAAGAGCGAGCCGATGATCGCTGGGCGGAGTCTGGTCTGGGGATCCATTCCTCGCCCAGGCGCAAGTCGAGGACATCGGCACCGCGGCGGCGCTACCTGCCGGATTCAGCGGCTCCGGTGAGCACCGGCACCGGCGGGCTGGACCCAGGTGGTGCTCGGGCCGATCTGTAGTCCCCGCGGTGCACTCCGGTGAACTGGCGACCTTTCCGCTTACAAGGCCGAACTTCTACCGGCCATACGGCATTCTGGACACCATGACGATCTCGCTCGAGCGGGCCGATTCCGTGGTTGCCGCCGCGCGCCGCGCTGCGGCCGGGCACGGGGAAACCGTCACGATCGCAGTGGTCGATGCCGTCGGCAAGCTGGTCGCATTCGCACGGATGCCCCGTGTCTCGCTGCCTACGATCCACTCCGCCCAACACAAAGCTGCGGCCGCGATCGCAGTCGGCTTCGACACTATTCAGATGGCCCCGCTCAACGACCCGGGTCATCTATTGCCCGGGGCCGTGTCCTCTGGCGATCCGTTCGTGCCACACGGTGGCGGGGTGCTCATCCGCGCGGGCGGAGTGGCGATCGGTGCCATCGGGGTATCCGGCGCGATAACCCCGATCATCGATCACAAGATCGCGTCGGAGGCCGTCCATTCGAGCTGATGAGTGCGGAATGTCGGCGGGACTCGGTCAGCGCGGAGCCACGTTGCGGGAAGGTGGGCCAGGTGATGAATCTTCTCCGGGAGGTCCGTATCTCGGTTCTGGACACGGCTCCCATCACCCAGGGATCGAACGCGACCACGGCGTTGCGCAACAGCGTTGAACTGGCACAGCTGGCCGACGGCCTCGGCTACCATCGGTACTGGGTGCCCGAGCATCATGGCATGTCAGGGGTGGCCAGTGCGGCGCCGGCCGTGATTGCCGGACGCGTCGCCTCGGTGACCCGGCGGATACGGGTCGGTTCCGGCGGGGTGATGTTGCCGAACCACGCTCCTGTCGTGATCGCCGAACAATTCGGCACTCTGGAGGCTTTCCATCCCGGACGTATAGACCTCGGACTCGGACGTGCGCTTGGCGGACCTCGCGCAATCGCTGATCGCGTGCGCAGCGAGCACGACCGTACGGCCGAATCGTTCGAAGATCAGGTTCTAGAACTACTCGCGCTCTTCGACGCACGCGGCCGCGCGGCGGCGGTACCTGCGGTAGGCAACAGACCTGAGATCTGGATGCTCGGCAGCAGCGACTACACCGCCCGGATCGCTGGGAGCCTCGGGCTCCCGTTCGCCGCTGCCCACCATTTGAAGCCGATGAACACCGTTGAAGCGGTTCGAACCTACTCGCAAACGTTCCAGCCGTCATCGATATGCCCGACTCCGCGGATCTCGATCAGTGTGGCGGTTATTGTCGCCGACAGCGACGAGCAAGCTCAGTGGCTGGCCGGTTCGCTGAGGATGAAGATCGCCCGGCGACGGCAGGGCAAACCGATACAGCTACCCAGTCCTCGAACAGCTGAGGCACATGGGTATGCGGAGAATCGGAAGACAGACGATGAACTGACCGGCGTGTTCGTCGGGGGTATTTCGACTGTGCTGCCGCAGCTGCAGGCGCTGGTCGATGCCACCGGCGCCGACGAGCTATTGGTCAAGACCGATCTGTACAGCCCGAGCGACCGATGCAAGTCCTACGAGCTGCTGATGAACAGTGAGACATACCCGCTTACAGCGGTCGGATCATCACCAGCGTCTCCTTGACACATCCGGACCCCTTCGAGTCCAGAGCCGGGTGCTGATCGCTGTCCAGCACTGTGGTCGAAGCTGGAGCCACGGCAGAGGAAGCGAGCTGGATTGTGTCATCGGCAGACAGCCGATTTTCGCAGCGGCGGCGAGTGGTCTCAGGTCACCGGCCGCGTTTCCTCGGCCCAGCTCGCGAGTAGCCGTAAGACGGTTTGCGAGGGTGAGCTCTCTTCGACCGTGTGGGCGATCAGCGCGGAGGGTGGTAAAGAAATCCGCCATCTCGACCGGCTTCTCGACGTGACCCGTAACGCCCTGCTTTATGCGCCGCGAGCGATCCTCGTCGAGGGACTGTCAGAAGCTCTCTTGCTGCCGGCGTTCGCTGAGCGCGTTCTGGCTCCGGCCGACCATGCAGGGCCAGCGGACGTTCTTGCGGCCCGTCAAGCGTGGGAACGCTTCCACGGCACGACCATGCTGCTGGTCGAGGGCGTCGGGTTCCCGACCTACCTGAAGTTGCTGTTGACCCCCGTGGGGGATTCTCGTATTGCCCAACGCATCGCCTTGATCACGGACACCGACCGGGCAGCCGGGGAAGACGATCCGCAGCGGATCGTCAACTACGACGCAGAAGCAGAGCGGCACGGCCGTGAACGGCTGGGTGTCTTCGCAGGTGAACGATCACTCGAACCTCAACTGTGGCAGGCCAGCAACGAGGGCGTCCTCCGCGACGCGTTCCTCGCTTGTCATCCCCAGTCTCAACATCGCTGGGACACGATCCTGGAATCGGACGATCCATCCCGAGCGTTCTGAGGCTTGTTCGATCCGGACAAGAACCCCGATGACGAAGACAAGCCCGCGAAGGTCACAAAGGTTTCGAAACCGCGCTTCGCGCAGGAACTGGCCGACATCCTTACTCGGCAACCTGAGCGTCCCTTCACCATCCCCGGCTACCTGCAAGAGGCGATCAAGTACATCACGACCGCTGAGGAACAGGCTCCGACCCAGTGAGCCTGGCCATCGAACACGCCAAAGCCGAACAGCAGCACGCAATCGACGCCGACGCACCTCTATTCGTGGCAGGCGTGTCCCGGTGCCGGCAAGACGCATGTGATCGTCTCCCGCCATCTGCAACGTCCGGCGGGTGCACTCCGCAGTGGACGAGCCCTGGTGTCGTTCACGCGCACCGCTCGCGACCAGATGAAGGCCCGGTGCATCACCGAGGGCCACCCGGAAATGGCCCAGTTTCCCCACTACATTGGCACCACCGCGACGCCGCAATCGTCATAGGCTGCGCGCTTCCTGGTCGTGTCGCAAATCGTCAAGAAGCTGGCCCCGCATGCACGAGACGCTCGGGGCTCTCGTACTTCAAGGTCCGACGATGCGGCGTTCAACGCGTGGCGATCGTCGGTGACTACTCCAGTTTGACGTCGCATCGCCTCGCTGGTCGCCTGCCGTCTCCACCTCCGTCGAGCGGTGGGCGACAGCAGGAATCGAACCCTCGAACCCGGTGTCTCGACGAACCCGAGGGCGATGAACTTGCCCAGAAGCAGGCCAATTCTCAAGTGGCACGATGGCAAGCGGCCCAGAAAGACGGCGGCACCACACGCCTAATAACTGATAATCGGCTTCGATCACCAAACGCCCACCTGGAAACCGCAGGCCATCCCCGTTCCCATCTTCGACACGCCCCGCCGTGGGCACATCGAAGATGGGACCAGAAACCGGTCCGTACCGGCGGCCGGGGGATCGTCAGATCGAATAGGAATCCGCGATGACCAGGCGTTTTCCAGTTGCCCTGAAGGATACACAAAACATGGGCAACCAGATCTCGTCACCCCGGACAAGCTGGACGGCCAGGCTGTCGATGTCGGTGACGCCACGTTCGAACCCGGTCACATTCCTCGAGAAGCCGCATCAGACGGTCCTGTCGATGGCACGAAGCGTGCGGGTGTGCATTCCGCTCATGGCTTGCGTCGAACCGGTTGGCTGGTCTGCGATTCGCGGACGTTCAGGGACGACAGACGGCTGATTGGGAAGACCCACCGAGTTGGGACGATACCGCGCGGGAGGATGATGCCGTAGAGGGAGATGTCCGGGATGCAGCGGATTTACTACACGGTAGCGACGAGAACCTGGCAGCTCTGGGCTGCGCACTCGCCGAATAGGCAGGGCTTGAGGTGTCAGCGCGCTTCGGGGCCGTCCAACCCCTGAAGGCTATTTTGCATTGGGAGATTCGATTCCTCGCGTCTGGCTGGTTACCGTCAGCCACACCGTGGCGAGCTGGTCGATGAACCGATCGGCGGTTGCCTCCACGCGGCCGTCGAGCCAATCCAGCAGGGTTCTCATGCTGCCGTGGACCAGAATGGACGCGGCGACATCGACGGTGGGATCGATGGTCGCCTGCACGGTTCGAGCGTCCATGACAAGGATGTCGATGATCCGCTGCACAGCGGCCGTCCGGGCCACTGAGGCAGTTTCGTTGGAACCGGCCTCCCGGAACAGCACACGGGTTCTGGCCGGGTGCGCGACGGCGCGATCCACCAACTTCTCGACCATGGTCCGCACGAGCAGCGGGGTCGGAATGGACAGATCGTCCACCACGACCAATTCCAGGACCTCGTCGGCGAGCTGCTCGATCACAGCCGCGGCGAGCGCATCGAGATCGGCGAAGCTTTCGTAGAAGTAGCGCTTGTTCAGGCCGGCTGCTTCGCAGACTCGGTCGATCCGGAGCTGGGGCCAACCCTGCTCGGCGATCAAGGCGATTGCCGCCTCGAGCAGTGCGGTCCGCCTCCGGCCGACGCGTTCGTCGCCGGTTTCGCCCGCATACATCCGCTGCTTACTCGTCCTCGGCATTCGCTTCCTTGGTCGGTCTTGACTCCACCACCCAGCTCTGGCACAGTACGGTACCAGATTATCTGGCACGCATCTGTACCAGATGATGTGATCAGTGGAGATGCTCGCGCTGCAGCTCCCGTGTTCGAAGGAAACGCTGTGCATACCGAGGCTTTTGCGCAGGGCATAGGACTCGATGTGTCCCGTCCGCCGGTTGAGATGGCGGCCAACATGACGGCGTGTACGCCATCGGAGGCCCCTGGATGGTCTGCACCGCCATGTCCTCGAACCAATGAATAGAACTGAAACGACGGAATATCAGAAGGAGGCATGGTGGTGATTTCGGTGGCACGGCCGCTGGATGCGGGTGTGGTCGGTGAAGCGGCCGACACCTGGGAACATCCGGTGGAGTGGTGGTATGCGAACGCGTTGCTGGAGGCGCCGGGCACGCCGCTGGACGGTCTTGCTCTGGTCGGGGTGTTCTCGTTGTTCAAGGGCGTGATCGAGGAGGGCCGGCATCTGCTGATCTCGCCGCACGCGGGGATCTTCGCCGATTTCGGGACGGGACCGCTGCGGCCCGGGACCATCAGCAGCAGTTGCACCGCTCTCGACGTGCGCAACGGCCCGAACTATCTGCGGGGCGCCTACCCCGACCTCGAGTTGCATCTGGAGGGGCAGGCAACCAATGGCGCGAACATCGAGGTCGACCTCGTCTACAGCGCCGATATCGCGCCGGAGCGCGAGGGGTATATCGATTCCCAGCTCAATCACTATGTGGTGTACCGGTCCACGATCTCGGGCACCGTCGCGATCGGCGGTGACAAGTATCCGGTGCACGGGCACGGCTACTTCGAGCATCTGTTCGGCACCCTGGGGTGGCTGGAGCCGTATCTCGGTGATCCCGATCCGCCGGTCTTCGTCAACGGCTGGAACTGGTACTGGTCGCCCGTCGCGGGCCCCGAGGGCATCGTCGTGCAGGCCGGGGGCATCATCACCGAGGGCGAACCATTGCCGTTCGTGTCGATCTCCGTGGACGGCGCCACCTTCACCCAATTCACGACGGGCCGTTTCGAGGTCCTCGAGAAACGCACTGTCGAAGGCGTTGCCTACGTGCACCGTTTCCGTTTGACCGACAGCAACGCCGCCGGCTCCGTCGATCTGACCTTCACCCGTCGTGATGCCGCGCAGCGCGCGGTGAAGCAGGCCCCCGGTGGCAACAAGGTCGTCTTCGTCACCGGCTTCGCCGAGCTGGAGGGGTCGGTGACGTTGGGCGACCGCGACTACGACGTGGCCGGGCGGGCGCTGGGCAGCGTGTTCACCGTGTCGCTGGCCCCGTGGATGGTGGCGGTGCGCAGGTGGCCTGCTGCGATTCGCGTGCCCTTGGGCCGAATACTGCGTGGGGCGCAGCTTCTCGCGTCGAAGGTTCGGTGACCCGTGACCGCTACCAGCGAACAGCCGCCGCGCCTCGATGACACAGCCGGTCTCATCCATGTGCGTCGTCCGTCCGACGGAACCCACATCGCCGATCTATTGCTGCACCGTCCGGCTGATATCGCCGAGACCGCGATTCGGCTGCGGGCCGCACAACCGGAATGGGAACGCATCGGTGTCGAAAGCCGGATCGAATGGCTCCAGAGTTACCGGCAGTGGATCGTCGACAACACCGACCGTCTGATCGAGATCGGCGCGGACGAAGGCGGCCGCGTCCGCAACGAACCGATGCTCGAAACCACGCTGCTGGTCGAACTGATCGACTACTACTCCCGGGCGGCACCGAAACTGCTGCGGACACGACGAATTCGGCCGGGATCGCCCCTGGTGCTGGGCAAGAAACTGATGCTCCATCGCCACCCATACCAGTTGGTGGGCGTCATCGGAGCGTGGAACTTTCCGATGCTGCTGACGATCGGTGACGCCCTGCCGGCGCTGTTCGCCGGGGCGGCTGTCATGGTCAAACCCTCCGAGGTGACGCCGCTGGCGGTGCGCGAATTACTGCGCGGCTGGGAGGACATCTGCGCGCCCCCGGTTCTCGAAGCAGCCTACGGCGGCGCCGCGGTCGGCGGCGCGGTGGTCGACGAGGCCGATTTCGTCCAGTTCACCGGCTCGGTAGCGACCGGCAAACGAATCCTCGAACGTGCCGCGGCCACGATCACGCCGGTCAGCCTGGAACTCGGCGGCAAGGATCCCTGCCTGGTCCTCGCTGGTGCCAACCTCGAACGCGCGGCCAATTGCGCTGTGTACGGGGGATTCTCGAACAACGGGCAGGTCTGTATGGGGTTCGAGCGCGTCTACGTCGAAGACAGCGTGTACGACCGGTTCGTCGATCTCGTCGTGTCCAGGGTCCGCGCGCTGCGCTGCGGGATCGGCGACGACAGCGATGTCGGTGCGTTGACCTTCGCTCCTCAGCTCGACATCGTCGACGCCCAGGTCCGCGACGCGGTCGCCCGCGGAGCGCGGGTACTCACCGGCGGCCACCGGGTCGAGGGCGAGGGAACCTGGTATGCGCCGACGGTGCTCACCGACGTCGATCACTCCATGGCGATCATGCGCGAGGAGACGTTCGGTCCGGTCCTGCCGATCATGCGCGTCACCGGACAAGAAGAGGCTATCCGGCTGGCCAACGACACCGAATTCGGACTCAGCGCAACCGTATTCGCCGAAGACAAGCACCAGGCCGAACAGATCGCGGCCCGCCTGGAGGTCGGTGCGGTGAACATCGGCGACTTCCTGATCAACATGACCTGCGTCGACGCCCCGCAAGGCGGGTGGAAGCGGTCCGGTCTCGGCTCCCGTGGCGGCGAGTACGGCCTGCTGAAGTACACCCGCACGAAAGTCGTAGCCAACAGCCGGATTCCGACCGGCGACCGCGAAATCAACTGGTTCCCTTACACACCGGCACGACGCCGGGCTTTCCGCGGCGCCGTCCGCCTGATCCACGGCCGTGGACTGGGCCGATTCGGATTCTGACCACCCCTCTCAGCTAGGAAGAACGATGTCCCCTAACAGTCGTTATCCCGCCATCGGTACAGCCGGGGCGGCCGTCGCGATCACCGGTGGTGCCCGCGGCATCGGTCTCGCGACCGCGAAAGCCTTCGCCGCCCGCGGCGCGTATGTCGCCATCGGTGACCTCGACGAGCAGCTCGCCGAACAGGCCGCGTCCGACATCGGATCCCGCTGTGTGGCATTCGGCCTCGACGTCGGCTCGGCCGAGTCGTTCGTGAAATTCGTCAACCGCGTCGAGTGCAGCACCGGCCCCGTGGACATCCTGGTCAACAACGCCGGGATCATGCCGCTGTCGGAGTTCCTCGAGGAATCCGATCGGGTCAGCAGCACCCAGATCGACGTCAATCTGTGGGGTCCGATCCACGGCATGCGGACCGTGCTGCCGGGCATGGTCGAACGCGGCCGCGGGCACATCGTGAACGTGGCCTCGCTGGCGGGCAAGATGTCGACCCCGGGTGCTGCGGTGTACAGCGCGACCAAACACGCGGTCGTCGGTTTGAGCGGCGCGGTCCGCAACGAAATGGCCGACCACGGAATCAGTATCAGCGTGATCATGCCCAGTCTGGTGCGCACCGAACTCGGCGCCGGACTGGCGATGCCCGCAGCCGTCACCGTCACACCCGAGACCGTCGCCGATGCCATCGTCGACAGCGTGCGCACCCGCCGCGCGGCCACGGTGGTGCCGCGCTGGCTGGGCTCGGCGGTCGACGTCGCCAATCTGCTGCCGTCGAGCGTGCGGGAGGCCGCACTCCGCCGGGCCAGCGCCAATGGTCTTGCGGCCGCGGCCAACCGCGATCCGAAGCGCTCGGAGTATCGGCGCCGGATCGAGGGGCAGGTGAGTGGCGAATGATGACCACGCTGACGCAGGTTGCGACCGGCACGATCGCTACCGCGGCGCTGCGTGCACCGGTCCGCCGGCAGATCCTCGCCACACCGCCGGCACACAGCGGGCTACGCCCCGTCTCCGGCGACGGCGGGCTACCGCTGATCGGATACTCGTTCAACGTCTTCGACGACCTGCTCACACTGCAGCGACGCTTGTTCGACCGCTACGGGCCGGTGCACTGGACCAATGCCTTCGGCACCAAGCTGGTGATCGCGGTCGGACCGGACGCCATCGACGAAGTATTGGCCAACCGCGACAAGGCATTCGCCAACGCGGGCTGGGAACCGTTCCTGGGTCCGTTCTTCCGGCGCGGCATCATCCTGCTGGACTTCGACGAACACAAGCACCACCGCCGAATCATGCAGCAGGCCTTCACCCGCACCAGACTGCACGGCTACCTCGAACTCATCAACCAGGCCGCCGACCGGCTCCTCGACGAGTGGCACACCGGCCGCGGATTCCTGATGTACCCGAGCACCAAGCAACTGACCCTGGACATCGCCACCAGCTCCTTCGTCGGCGCACCGCTCGGCACCGAGGCCGACCAGCTACACCGCGCGTTCACCGACACCGTGCAGGGCGGGCTCTCGGTCGTCCGCGCCGACGTTCCCGGCGGACGCTGGCACGCCGGACTGCGCGGGCGGCGAGTGCTCGAACAATACTTCCGGTCCCAGTTCCCCGCCCGGCGCGCCGAACCGGGGACCTCGTTGTTCGGAGTCCTGTGCCAGGCCCAGGACGAAACCGGTGCCGGCTTCTCCGACGACGACATCGTCAATCACATGATCTTCCTGCTGATGGCCGCCCACGACACCACCACGACCACCGTGTCGATGATGGCGTACCACCTCGCCGCGAACCCCTCGTGGCAGCGCCGCGCCCGCGAGGAAAGTATCGCCCTGGGCAAACCCGCCATCGACTACGACGACCTCGAACGCCTTCCCACCCTCGACCTGGTGATGAAGGAGACCTTGCGCCTGTCCTCCCCCGTGGGCACCCTCGCCCGCGAAACCGTCCGCGACACAGAACTTCTCGGGCATTACATCCCTGCGGGAACCAAACTGGCCGTCTCCTTGGCCTCCTCGCATCGCATGGAACCGTGGTGGTCCGATCCCGACACCTTCGACCCCGGCCGTTTCGCCGAGGACCGTCGCGAAGACAAGGACCACCGCACCAAATTCGCGCCGTTCGGCGCCGGGGTGCACAAATGCATCGGCATGTACTTCGGCGGCATGGAGGTCAAAGCGATCCTGCACCAGATGCTGCTGCGGTTCGCCTGGACGGTTCCCGCCGGCTACCAGCCACGGATGGGATACCTGACCGGACCGTACCCCGCCGATGGTCTGCCGATCGACCTGTCCCGCACAGCACCCCGAGGACGGCGGCTGTGAGCACGCGACGGATCTCCGCGGACCCGTTCGGATTCGACCGGCACGTGCGAGAAGCCGAGCCCCAGCCGGTGGACATCCCGATCACCGCCGACTCACCACGACTGGGCCCGGATTCGCTGATCTGGAAGTTCTACGGCGACGTGCGGGTGCAACTGTTCGGATTCCAGCGACTGGCCTCCACCGAGAACGCGATCGCTGAACTGGCACAAGCCGTGTCGGAACACTCGGTCATCTTCGGCGACTTCCTGGGCCGCGCACTCCGCACGGCACGGCCGGTGCTGAAGTCCGTCTACAGCGCCGAGCCCCACATCTGGGGCCGCACCGTGCGCGACTTCCACACCGGCATCAAAGGCGCCATGCCCGACGGCACGCGCTACCACGCCTTGAACCCCGAGCTGTTCTACTGGGCACACGCCACCTTTATCGACCAAATCCTCTACAACACAGACACATTCGTACGCCGGCTGACCCACGCTGAGAAGGTGCGGATCTTCGAGGAAGGCAAGATCTGGTACCAGCTCTACGGCATCAGCGCCCGCAACCAACCCGACACCTACGACGAATTCGTGCAGTACTGGGACAGCATGCTCGACCGGTTCACCTCCACCAAGGTCGTCGTCTACGGCACCGGCTACATCCGCAAGGGCATCCCACCGCTCGGACCGATACCACGACCCCTGTGGCAGGTGCTGTCCGCGCCGATCAACGCCTACAGCCGCACCATGATCACCGGCACGCTCCCCCCTCCACTACGACGCGTATGCGGACTCGACTGGTCCCAGCGGCAAGAAAACACCTTCCACCGCAACGCCGCAGCGATCCGCGCCCTGGACCCAGCCTTCAACAGGCTGCCCGTCCGAGCCCTCTACGCGCCCTGGGCCGCCGAAGGATGGGAACGCGTTGGTGTCGATCCCCGCCGTCTGCACCGCACAGGATCGGAATGAACACCACCACCATGATCCGCACGATCCGGTCGTCCCTGACACACACCGTCGACCACACGCACTATCTCACCGCGCTGCTGCGCAGCGGCATGATCCAACCCACCACCCCCGCACGGATCGGCCGCTCGGTCGCGGCGATCCGGAGCTACGGCATGCTCGGTGGCGTCATCGGCACCGCCGCAGCACGATTCCCCGACCGGGCCGCCCTGGTCGACGAACGCGGCACGCTGAGTTTCCGAGACCTCGATCGGCGTTCCAACGCGATAGCGCACGGATGGCGCGACATCGGGTTGCGGCCCGGCGAAAGCGTCGGAGTCCTGGCCCGAAACCATCGCGGTTTCCTGGACGCCGTCTTCGCCGCCGCCAAATGCGGTGCCCGAATCGTGTTGCTCAACACCGAGTTCGCCGCACCACAGCTACACGAGGTCACACACCGAGAACAGATCGACCTGCTCGTTCACGACGACGAATCCAGCAGCCTGCTCAACGACCTCGTACCGGTCCGCGGCCGCTGGCGCACGTGGACCGACACTCCCGACCACGACACACTCGACGCACTCATCAACCACGGAAACACATCCCCGCCACCCGCACCCGGCGTCACTCCCCGCATCATCCTGCTCACCAGCGGCACCACCGGAACACCCAAGGGCGCGGCCAGGCCCGAACCGCGCTCGCTGGCACCGATCGGCGCCCTCCTCGACCGAGTCCCCTTCCGCGCCGGCGAAACCACCACCCTGTGCCCACCGTTGTTCCACACACTCGGCTTCGCACACATGATGCTGGCCGTCACACTGGGCTCCACACTGATCATCCGACGACGATTCGATCCACACACCGTCATCGACAGCCTCGAACACACCCGATCCACCGCACTGATCGTCGTCCCGATCATGCTGGCGCGCATCATCGAAAACCACCGGCAACGCGAAGTTCGCTCGGACCTGTCCGCACTGCGGATCGTCTACGTCGCCGGATCCTCACTCGGCCCCGACCTCGCCACCCGAGCCCAGCGCACACTCGGCCCCGTGCTCTACAACATGTACGGATCCACCGAAGTCGCCTACGCCACCATCGCCACCCCCCACGACCTCGCCGACCAACCGAGCTGCGTCGGCAAACCCGTACGCGGCGTACAGATCCAGATCCTCGACGACCACGGCCGCCCAACCCCGAACGGCGAAACCGGCCGCATCTTCGTCGGCAACCCCTACCAATCCGAGGGATACACCGGCGGCGGCCACAAGGACATCATCTCCGGACTGATGGCATCCGGCGACGTCGGCCACTTCGACACCGCAGGGCGCCTGTTCATCGACGGCCGCGACGACGACATGATCGTCTCCGGCGGCGAAAACGTCTTCCCCCAAGAAATCGCGGACTTGCTGATCGCGCACCCCGCGATCAGAGAAGCATGCTGTCTCGGAGTGCCCGACGATACCTATGGCCACCGAATTCGCGCGTTCGTCGTCCTCACCGAACCCGGCACCCTCACCGCCGATGACATCCGCGACCACGTCAAAGCCAATCTCGCGCGATACAAGGTACCCCGCGACGTCGTCTTCCTCGACGCACTACCACGCAACGCCACCGGCAAGGTCCTCGAGCGTGTTCTTCGCGGAACACTGCCATCCGACCACCGAATACAAACAGTGCTGTTACGAACCCCACCCAGGGACCTATAAGAGTGGGACCAGATGCACAAACGGCGCGCGGCGAAGCCGGGATGCGCGACCGGTCGAGCCGCCCTCACCGCACTCCGACCTGCACCGAGAGACGGATCATCAAGGTCCGGAAGCTGCGCCACTGGGGCCCCGCCCGGATCGGCTACCTGCTCGGACTCAATCCCGCCACGGTGCACCGAGACTCACCAGCTACCGGCTGGCCCACCTCGACCGTGCCACGGGCCACCACTCCAGGCTGACCTACAGCGAGATCCTGGCCGACGAAAAGCAAGAGACCGCCGCCGCGTTCTGGATCCGTGTCCATGTGCTCGTTCCCGACGACGACGGCGGCTACTCGTTGGAGTGGATCGTCACCCGGGACGAGGACGTGCCCGCCTACGAGGAGTGGGAAGGCCGCTACGAGGACGCGGACGACGACGGCGAACTGGTGCTGAGCTCCGCGGAACGACGCCGGTCACGGCGCATCCAGGGCGGCGATGAGCCGGTCCAGCGCCGACTGGGATTCCGCGTCCGCGGCGCGGTAGATGATGATCCGCTGGTCGGGATCCTGCACGGGCATCAGCACCTCGTAGCTGACGACCAGCGGACCCACCAGCGGATGCCGCAACGGCATGTTCCCCCGCCCCTGCACCCGCACGTCGTGGCGGGCCCACGCCTGCTCGAACTCCACGCTGTACTCGGTGAACTCGGCGATTAAATCATAGCGGTAGCTCGTATCGTTCGGATGCTAGTGATAGATACCCGGCCTAGCTTCCGGCGCTGCCGCAGCCTGCGGCGCTGTTACCAGAAACGCTGCGGCGCATGCAAACAGCGCTGTCAGGGTGACAGTTACCCCATGTGCCTTCGCACGGATACGGCTCGACATTCGTAGTCCCCCTGAGGAATGTTCTCGATCTCGACATCGACCTGATCGCCCTCCCGCAGTGCGAGAACGTCTCCTTTGTCCACGGTGGACGAATGAAACCACACGAGTGAGCCGTCCAGCCGAGTCACCACTCCGGTGCCGTTGCGGATGTTCCAGCGGTAGACCGTCGCACGTTCCACAAGCTGCCTCCCCTTCATCGCACCCCCCAGTGACTACGTCATCTTTGCACATCCTTGCTCGACGCATCCGAATACGAACCTGTGCAAGCAGTGCTGGCGCACCACCCATCGGCGGGATGGCTTGACCCGAAGTACTCCCGCTCAACCTCGCAGCCCGAACCGGTGGCCCGAAGTCTGCGCTCGGAAGTGCGTAACCGAGATGTCACTTCGGCGAGCTGCGCGAGTTCCTCCCTGCGCAGCCCGGGAACACGGCGCCGACCGCCGTAGTCCGGCAGGCCGAGTTCCTCGGGCCGCAAGCGGGCCCGCCGGGAGCGCAGAAATTCGCCGAGTTCTGCCCGTCTGTCCAGCGGCATGTGGCCAGTATCCCCGCACCCGCTGGACGCGAACCTGGTCACGCGGTGCCCAGGCTCAGGCTGGCACTGGGTCGCCGCGGTCCGCCACGCGCTGGACGCGGGCGTCCACTGGTCGCGGCCTCCACCGGGTGAACGTCGAGAGCCCCGCGCCGGAACCCCGACCGACAATTGCCATGTCACGGGGTGGGGTTTCCGGACCGGGGCGAGACAACGGATTCGAAGTGGCCCGCAGGCCGGGAGCGATTCGCCGGTGCAGGGCGGAGCCGAGGGTTGCGGATATCCGACGTGGTGCGCGGCGGTGCTTGGATTATGTTGCGAGACAGAGTAGTTGGTGTCCTGTCCGCAGCCGTGGAGTTCGGAGGCCCTAGGGTCCTTGCTTGTGATCGAACCCTCCTCGCACCTTCGCGCGACGGCAGATGCCTATGATGCCGTCGCCGTCCGCTATGCCGAACTCCCCCGCGACGATCTCGAGGCCATCGCACTGGATCGCGCGGTGCTCGCCGCGTTCGCCGAACTCACACGGAGCGCTGATCCCGGACTCGTCGCCGAACTCGGGTGCGGCCCCGGGCCTGTGACCGCGCACCTGCGAGACCTGGGACTGGATGTCTTCGGCGTCGACCTGTCACCGGTGATGATCGAGCTCGCCCGCGAGACCTACCCGCAGTTGCGGTTCGAGGTCGGTTCCATGGACGCCTTGGACCTGGGTGACGGCGAGCTGCGCGGCATCGTGTCCTGGTATTCGGTCATCCACGCCCCGCCGCAGGTCGTCCCCTCGTACTTCGCCGAGTTCCATCGGGTGCTCGCCGCTGGTGGACACCTATTGCTCGCGTTCTTCGAATCGGAGAACGAGCCGGTGACGGTGTTCGACCACAAAGTGACGGCGGCCTACCGGTGGCCGATCGACGACCTCGCGAGGCTGGCCCGCGCCGCCGGATTCATCGAAATCGGCCGGATGCTGCGTGAACCGTGCGAGAACGAGCGGTTCCGCCGGGGCCATCTGCTGATGCGCCGAGACGGATGACCCGCCTGGAGCACCGGCGCAAGACAGCGACCGGTGCAGCGGTTGCGATCGCGGCCGCCGCCATGCGCACCTGACCCGTCTACCGATCAGCCGAGCCCGCCGACTGGCGACCGCATCGCACTCACGCCGCGACCTCGAACAATGTCAGTTCTGCCGGATTCCGCGCGGACTCGGCGCGCTCCCGGGCGGCGCAAGTCGGTCCGATTCCCTGGGCGACCGATTGCGGCGACAGGAGCCAACCGTGACAGCGACGGCAATGGGCGACCAGTCGCACCGTGGGGCGCTCATCAATGGTGGCCACTTCGTTCTCCTCTGGCCAGGTGACTACGTCGTCAGTTTGGCACGAGGCACCGACACGAACTCCGAATTCTCGTCGGCTACTGGGTGTTCAGGCGCGGGACGCCCCCGCCCGTGAGGTGTTCCTGTCCGGCGCGGCGACCGGTGACCAGCAGGAGCAGTGCGGCGGCCGGGCCTTCGACGAGAGGTCCCGAGCCGGCGGCCCAACCGGTGTCGGTGGCGACGAGGTGATACCGGGACAGCTCGCGGGATCGGAATCCATTCGTGGCCCAGATTCTTTCCAGAGCCGATCGCGCGGCATCGACGGGCATCTGCCGGGTGATGCCGAGGGGCACCGCGATGTCCTGGCCGTGTACCAGCAGGTCCATCAGTCGATCGGCGGCGGTGGTGCCGATCGGCGTCGATCGCAGAGCGATTCCCTCGCGCAGCGCGGCGAGCAACTGGGTCGGCGTGGTGCGGTCGGCGAGACGGATCGCGGTCTCCCGGATCGCGCGGTCGAAGTTGCCGCGGGCGCGGAGCACATTGACCAGAATCCAGCCGAGGCCGGGGTTCGCGGAGAGCACGATGTGGGCGACGACATCACGGACCCGCCAGCCCTCGCACAGGGAACCGTGGTTCCAGTCGGACTCCGGCAGAGTCTCCAGCAGTTCGATCAAACTCGCCCGTTCAGCGGCGACCGCTCGCCACATCTGGTCGGTGGTCATCGTCGCGCTACCGGTCATCAGCGTGCTCCTTCTCAGCGGGGGTGTTCCAGTACGGTAGGAACTCCACCCGGGTGGAGGTTCCAGCAATTGTGACCGACGACACACGACATACCGGCTCGGTGAGCATCGGGGAGTTGTCACGGCTGACCGCCGTGCCGGTCCGGACCATCCGCTTCTATTGCGATCACGGGATCTTGGATTCGCACCGCACCACCGGCGGGCACCGGATCTTCGATTCCGGCACCGCGGTCGATCGTCTGCTGTTGGTGCGCAGGCTGCGTGCGCTCGGCGTCTCTTTGACCGCGATAGCGGACGTCCTCGCGGGCACAGTTCCGCCATGAACTGCTCAGTGGCGCAACCGACACCGATCACCGCATCCACCGTTACTGGCACCTCACCGACCGGATCACCCACACCCCCACCGTCGGCGCCGCGCATCATTGGCTCTACCTCGCACTCACCCGATCCGTCGACGCCCCTGGCTGACCGCTCGGCGCCGGGAGCACCTCGACGTCCGTGTCTCGCCTCGACGCAGCCTGCCGACGCGTTCATCCCGGTGGAACTTCGCCGACCTGGACAGCCGAGGCGCGGCAAGCAGCGATGGCGACCAGACGTGGACGACACCCGGGAGGCTGCCGGACGATGTCGTTGTCCTCCGTCTGCGCAGGTCCGGCCGCATAGCTGCCGATTAATCGCAGCCGCATGAGATCTCGCACACGTCCTGAGGAAAGATGATGGCCATGACCGCATCTCGACTGTTTCGTTCATTGGTGGGTGCCGTGCCCGCGGTGCTCGCCGTCGTCAGCTTCACCGCGGCCGGAGGGGCCGCGACCGCCCAAGCCGCGCCCGGCATTCCTTCGGTCCCCGGTGTCGTGCAGCGCCTGCAGATCGCCCCTGGCCAGAACCACGTCGATGCCAGTGGCAACGTCGCCCAGGGCAAGGCCGACAGCTACTCCATCGCCACGGCGCCGGGGCAGCGCCTGAGCTTCGACGTCACCGGCAATGCCCGTGTCTCGGTGGCCCCGCTGATCGGGCCGCAGGTCGCCAACGAGGTCCCGCATGCCGATCTCGTCGCCGACGGCAACGACTACCAGGTCGTCGTCTCCTCCGCCGACGGCGGGCCGGCCGGCTACACCCTGACGATCACCGCCGTCTGACGCCCACCTGTTGCCTGCCGGCCTGAGGTGTTCGCACCACAAACCTTCAGGTCGGCGGGGAAGCATGCCGACTGGCTCCGCCGGTAACCTGCCGCCGTGGTGCAGTGCCGTTGGGCACACGTAGGCAAACCCCGGCGTGCGAGCCCTTGCGGCGAACTATGGTGAGGCGGTGCTGCTAGAACCAGGTGACCAGTTCGCGGGATTCATCGTGCGGGGCCCGCTCGGACACGGGGGCAGCAGTGCGGTGTACCTGGCCGAGGATCCGGAATGGTCGCGGCCGGTGTCGTTGAAGATCCTGGGGCCCGAGGACAGCCGATCGCCCGAGGCGCGCGCGAGATTCGTGCACGAGTTCGACATCTTGTCGGCGCTGCGGCACCCCGACATCGTGCGCATGTATACGCACGGCGAAACCGACGGCAGGCTGTGGTCGGCGCACGAGTACGTGGCAGGTGCGACGGGTTCGACGTTGGTGCCGCATCGGCACCCCGATCTCCGGCAGGCGCTCCACGTACTGAGGCATGTCGCGGCCGGACTCGACTTCGCCCACGCCAACGGGGTGGTCCATCTCGACGTGAAGCCGGCGAACGTGCTGGTCGGGACGGACGAGCCCGCGACGGTCAAGATCTCGGACTTCGATTCGGCCCGGTGGCTGCACCGGCCCGAACCGCCTTTGTCGTCCAATGGTTTCGTCGTCGTCTCGGTGCCATACGCCGCGCCGGAGCTGCTGCGAGCGGAGACCGTGTCCCCGGCGACGGACCAGTACGCACTGGCCTGTTCGGCCATCGAACTGCTCACCGGTCACACACCGTTCGCTCGCGCGAACCTCATGACCACCGCCGAGGCCCAGTTGCACGAGCCGCCTCCCACGCTCTCCGCGCGCCACCGCTGGATCCCGCCCGAAGTCGACGCGATCCTGCACCGGTCACTCGCCAAGGACCCCGGTGACCGCTTCGACTCGTGCGGCGAACCCATCCGCCTGCTCACCGAGGCACTCCGCGACATCGATCCCCGGCCCCTCGCCCCCATACTGAACCGCTTGAAAGTGACGTTCACTCGATCGCAGCTGAGGAATCTCACGGTCGGACGGATCGGTGGCAAAGCGTTCAGCGATCGCCTCATGCGCTGAGGAAGGTAGTCCCGTTCTCAACCATCCGCTCGCCCCCAACCCTCGCCCGCACGTGGTGCGGTGGTTTTGCCGGTTTCCTTGCGAGCATGCGGTGCGGCGGTCACGCTGAAAGTATGCGGACCCGCGATATCGAGGTCGGGTGCACCTATATGGTGCTGGTCCCGCAGCGCCTGCCGCGCAGTCGATACCCCGATTGCGACCAGCCGGGCTCGCTCACTTGGGCGTGGTCGTGGCTGCGCGGCGGCCGGTTCCGGCTCACCGTCACCGGGATCGATCACACCAGCGTTCCGACCACCGTCGAGGGCCTGCGGATCACCGCGAACTCGCGCATCGCCGTGATGCTGACTCCCGAGCAAGCCGAAGCCCTCGGATTGCCGGACGGGGTGTTCCGGGTGCGCGGGACCTTGTTCGACGGCGAGGACCGGCCCGTGCGCCTGCCCGAGGTCGAACCGCTGCGGGTCCCGGCCCGCTGGCTGCGACCGGTCGAACAGCCCTGCTTCACGCACCGCGACATCGATTGCTTCCCCTACCTGTGAACTGAGCGCGGTCGGCGGGCCACCACGCACCGGGACCGGGTGCTTCGCTGTCGGCCGGCGGTTCTACCGGCTACGAGTTTCCGGCGAGCCGGACGGGTTCTCGGCTCACGCGGCGTAGGGCGCGATGAAACGCTCCAGAGATTCCCAGAGTTCGGCTTCGCGCCGCGGGTCGTACGACTCCTCCGACGAGCGGGCCACCCGGTCGCGGTCGACATAGGCGCCGGTCGGCGCGGCGGTGGCGCCGAGGACGACGTCCGCGAGACAGCGCCCGGCGGCGGCGCGGCTGGTCGCGAACCGCGTCCGGGTCAGCAGCGGCAGGATACGGCGCATCGCGAACCGGGACGCCGGACCCGCGTTGCGGGCGAGGTCGGTGCCGGGGACGAACCCCGGGTTGAAGCCGACGGCATCGACCCCGGCCCGCAGGCGGCGCGCGTACTCATGCACGAGGTAGATGGCGGCGAGTTTGCTCGTCGAATACGCGGTGCGTCCGGCGGCAGTGCCGCGCGGCTCGGGAAACGCGCCAGGGCGGGCGAGAACATCGGGCGAACGCCAGACCGGGCCGGGCACCATGCCCAAGTTGTGCGCGAAGTCGCCGAAATGGGTGTCGCTCACCGTGATCACGATCCGGGCCGGGGTATGGAAGCGGTCCTCCAGCAGGCGGACGAACAGATGGTTGGCGAACACGTTGACAGCGAAGGTGGACTCGAATCCGCCGGGCCCCTCGGTGAGCGCGTTCGTGTATTGGATCCCCGCGTTGCCCACGAAACCGTGCAGCGGCGGCAGCTCACCCCGGTCGAGCCTGCCGCGGATCTCGACCGCGGCCGAACGCACACTGTCCGGCACGCCGAGGTCGACGGCGACGTGCGACACTCGGCTCCCGGTCCCGTCGAGTTCCGCGGCCAGTCGTGCACCGGTGGACCCGCGGGCGGCGACGACGAGATGCGCCTGCGGCGCCTCCCGGAGAATGCGCTCCGCGGCGACACGGCCGATCCCGCGACTCGCACCGGTCATCACGATGGTCGACGGCATGGGAACCTCCCGCATTGGTTTCGGCCCGGCCGGGCGTCTCCATCGTCACCGCCGCGGCCCTCGGCAACCAGTGCCATGCCCGTCACCTGGACTGGCAGTACCCAGGCTGGTTCGGCGCGCGGCGGCGAGAATGAAGGCGTGACTTCCGCTCGCTCCGATTTCGGCGAACTCCTGCACACCTGGCGGGATCGCCTGTCGCCCGCCGACGCCGGCTTCGCGGTGACGCCCGGCCGCCGCGCTCCCGGACTGCGCCGGGAGGAGCTCGCGCAGCTGGCCGGGCTCTCGGTGGACTACATCCTGCGCTTGGAGCAAGGCCGGGCGCGTAACCCTTCGGCGCAGGTGGTCGGCGCCCTCGCGCGAGCCCTGCAGCTCTCCCGGGCCGAGCGCGACGAGCTGTACCGCGGAGCCGGGCTGCTGCCGCCCCAGGACGGGACGATCGGCACGCACGTGCCCCCGGGCATCCAACGGCTCACCGCGCGTCTCGGCGACGTCCCGATCGGGGTCTTCGCCGCCGACTGGACGCTCGTGTGGTGGAACGGCATGTGGAGCGCCCTGCACGGTGACCCCTCGATGGTCCCGGCCGGTGAGCGCAACCTGGCGCGGGCCGTTTTCGGCGCGGGCGCGGCGCGCGCCTCGGTCCGTCCCTTCCGGTCCGACCGCGCGGAAGGCGCGTTCGCGGCCTCGATCGTCGCCGATCTGAAGGACGCGGTGTCCCGCTACCCCGCCGACGCCCGGCTCGACCGCCTCGTCCATGATCTGCGGACCACGTCCGAGGCCTTCGCCCAGCTCTGGACGACGGCGACCGCGTCCCAGCACACGAGCGACCGGAAGGCGATCCGGCACCCCGAGATCGGCGACATCACCCTCGACTGCGACGTCCTCGTCGTTCCGGGCGCGGATCTCCGCATGGTCACGTACACGGCCGCGGCCGGAAGCGACGACGCGGGGAAGCTCGATCTGCTTCGCGTCACGAACGGCCGGGCGGCGGGCACGCGTCCCTGAACCGGGGCGGGCCGGACGACGAGGTGACGTCGCACGGCCGCGCTGCGCGGCAGGTCGAGACGCGCCTGACGACGGCCGCAAGATCCAGCGCGGCGGCGTCCTGCGCTTCGGCGGGTCGGAACAAGCCGAGGCGCTCAGGGCGCTCACCTGCACTCGGGCGGAGACAAATGGCGGCCGATGTCCTCGACCGGGTCAGTGCACCAGCTGGTCGGCCCAGGCCGGTGGCAGGGCCGCACTCGACACATCGGCGATCTCGTGCAGCCGCTGCGCGGGAAATCCCAAGCGGCTCAATTGGATCAGCCCCTGGGCGACAACCACGACATTGGCGCTGACAGCCGAGAGCGTGGCTTCGTCGTCGTCTCCGGCCTCGCGCATCGCGGGTCGCAGCCGGTCGGCGACGCCCTGTTCCATCTCCGTGGTGGTCCGGCTGCCGATGGTGGCGACTTCGGGGATCCGGCCGGCGAGCTGGGCGATGCTGTTGATCATCAAGCAACCGCGCCGATCCGGCTGCGCGGCGCAGTCTTCGATGATCGCCTGGTACAGCCCGCGCACGGCGGCGCGCGCCGAACCGCGCGCCGAACCGATGGCCTCGCGGACCAGACGCGTGCGGCGCCGGCAATAACGTTCGAACGCGGCCAGGAACAGGCCCTGCTTGCTGCCGTAGGCGGCGTAGATGCTTCCGTTCCCGACTCCGGTCGCCAGCGAGACGTCCTCCACCGATGTGCTGTCGAAACCCTTCGACCAGAACAGCTCGGTCGCGGCGTCGAGCAGGTTCGATTCGTCGAACTGGCGCGGCCGTCCCATGGGCTCACCGTACCAATCGGTGTGCGAGGTCCGGCACATCACTTGTTCTGGAGCCGTACCTCCACAATACTGTTGACATGTCCTACAACTTCGCCGCTCCGCCCAGCAAACGTGTGGGCGTCTTGGTGTTCGACGGCGTGAAGATGCTCGACTTCGTCGGGCCCGCGGAGGTCTTCGTCGAGGCGAACCAGTCGGTGGCGGGGTACGAGGTGGTCCTGGTCTCGGCCGATGGCAAGGACGCGCAAACCTCGATCGGCGCGCGGGTCGAGGTGAGCTGCGCGGCCGAGGACTCGGGCCGCTTCGACACGGTGGTGATCCCGGGAAGCGAGCTGCCACCCGGCAAATTCGTGACTCCCGAGGTGCTGGCCGCCGCGCGGCATCTGTCCTGCAACACTCGGCGGCTGGCGTCCATCTGCAGCGGCGCGTTCGTGCTGGCCGATCTGGGCCTGTTCGACGGCAGGCGGGCGACCACCCACTGGAAGTTCGCGACCGAACTGGCGCGGCGCTACCCGTCGATCGAGGTGGATCCGGACGCGATCTTCGTGCGGGACGGCAATCTGTACAGCTCGGCGGGGGTCGCCGCGGGCGTCGATCTGGCGCTGGCGCTGGTCGAAGAGGACCACGGCGCCGACGTCACCCGGCACGTGGCCCAGTCGCTGGTGGTGCACATGCAGCGCGCGGGCGGTCAATCCCAGTTCTCCGCGTCGCTGAGCGGACCGGCGCCGCGCAGCCCGCTGGTTCGCGGAGTCGTGGACCTCATCTGCGCCGACCCGGCGTATCCGCACACCGTCCAGACGCTGGCCGCCCACGCGCGCGTCAGCGTCCGGCATCTGACCCGGCTGTTCCGCGCGGAACTCGAACGCTCGCCCGCGGAGTACGTCGCGTTCATCCGTTTCGGAACGGCCCGGGACATGCTGCACGCCGGATACAGCGTGACGGAGGCCGCCATGGCCGCGGGCTACGGCACCAGCGAGGCGTTGCGCCGCGCGTTCGTTACCCGTCTGGGCATCTCCCCGCGCAAGTACCAGCAGCGCTTCCGGTCGACCGCCCGCACGGATCTGGTGATGGAGCAGGCGGTGTCCTGATCGGAGGCTTTTGCGGCCCGTGGGGAGGGGCGCGAAGCGGGTCGTGCGGCCGAGACTGAGTCGGCCGCAGCGCCACTTGCGAGCGCTGGAGAAAGGAACACCATGTCAGCCCCGGCAAGTCCGACCATCGTCCTGGTACACGGCGCCTTCGCCGACGCCGCGAGCTGGGCCCCCGTCACCGAACGGCTGCTCGCCCGAGGCCATCGCGTCCTGGTTCCCCCGGTGTTCAATCGCAGCCTGTCGGCCGACGCGGCCTACATCAAGTCGTTCGTGGAGCAGATCGACGGGCCCGTGCTGCTGGCCGGGCATTCCTATGGCGGGGCGGTCATCACCGTGGCAGGCGTCGCCGACAACGTCGTGGGCTTGGTCTACGTGTCCGGCTATGCCCTGGAGGAAGGCGAGAGCCTCGGGCAGTTGCAGGGCGGATTCCCGGATTCCGACCTGGCGGCCGACCTCGTCTACGCGCCGTACCCGATCGAGGGCGCCGAGCCCGGCACGGACGTCTCGGTCGACATCGCCGCCTTCCCCGCGATCTTCGCCGCCGGCCTCGATCCGGCGAAGGCCGCGGTCCTCGCGGTCTCGCAACGGCCGTTGTCGGCGATCGCGTTCGGCGAGCCCGCCTCGGCGGCCGCGTGGAAGACGAAGCCGGCGTGGGGCATCGTGTCCAGCGCCGACCACACGATCAATCCCGACGTCGAGCGATTCGGCTACAAGCGCGCCGGATTCCGCGCCGTGGTCGAGATCGACGGACCACACCTGGTGATGCAGACCCACCCCGACGAGGTCGTCGCCGTCATCACCGACGCGATCGCCCATTCGGCCTGAGCCACAACAGTTCCCACCACCCTTACGAGAGAGGCACGATCATGTCAGGAAACCCGCTGGGCATCTCGCTCGAACCGGCGGCGCAGGAGTTCGTCGACGCGACCTCGCAGCCGCCGTTCCTCTACCAGCTCGCGCCCGAGGAGGGCCGCAAAGCGGTGGACTCCGTGCAGGACGCGCCGATCTTCAAGCCCGAGATCGATGAGGAGTGGATCACCGTCGATGGCGGGCCGACCGGCTCGGTGCGGGTCCGGATCGTCAAGCCGCAGGGCGTCACCGAGACGCTGCCGGTGATCGTCTACACCCACGGCGCGGGATGGGTGTTCGGCGACGCGCACACTCATGACCGCCTGGTGCGCGATCTGGCCGTAGGCGCAGGCGCCGCCGTGGTGTTCCCCGAATACGATCGGTCGCCGGATGTGCGCTACCCGGTGGCCAACGAGCAGTCCTACCGGGTTGCCCAGTGGGTCACCGCCAACGGCGCGGAGAAAGGCCTCGACTCGTCCCGGATCGCGATCGCGGGTGACTCGGTCGGCGGCAACATGGCCATCGCGCTCACCCTGATGGCCAAGGAGCGCGGCGACGTCTCCTTCGTGCAGCAGGTGCTGTTCTACCCGGTGACCGACGCCAACTTCGACACCGGCTCCTACCAGCAGTTCGCCGAGGGGTACTTCCTCACGCGCGAGGGCATGAAGTGGTTCTGGGACCAGTACACCACCAGCGCGGACGAGCGCGCGCAGATCACCGCCTCGCCGCTGCGGGCGACCACCGAGCAGCTGGCCGGGCTGCCGCCCGCGCTGGTGATCACCGCCGAAGCCGACGTGCTGCGCGACGAGGGCGAGGCCTTCGCGGGCAAGTTGCGCGCCGCGGGCGTGCCGGTCACGCAGGTGCGCTACGGCGGCATCGTCCACGACTTCGTGATGGTCAACTCGCTGCACGACACCCATGCCGCCAAAGGCGCGGTAGCGCAGGCCGTCGCGACGCTGCGGTCCGCCCTGCACCCCGCCTGACCCCGAAGGAACCACACTCGTGAGCACCGATACTTCCGCGCCGACCATCGTGCTGGTCCACGGTGCGTTCGCCGACTCCTCCAGCTGGAACGGGGTTGTCGAACGGCTGCGCACACAAGGGCATTCCGTGATCGCGGCCGCCAACCCGCTGCGCGGCCTCGACAGCGACGCCGCCTATGTGGCCTCGGTTCTCGACTCCGTGGAAGGGCCGTGCGTTCTGGTCGGCCATTCCTACGGCGGGAGCGTCATCACGGTCGCTGCCGCTGGGAAGTCGAATGTCGAAGCGCTCGTCTACATCGCCGCATTCATCCCCGACGAGGGTGAGAGCGCATTGCAATTGACGGACAAGTTCCCCGGATCGACGCTCGGCCCGACCACCCGGCCCGCCTCCTACCCGCTTCCCGAGGGGGGCACCGGTACCGAGCTCTACATCCGGCAAGAGGAATTCCACCGCCAGTTCGCCGCCGACGTGCCCGCCGCCACCGCCGAACTGATGGCCGCGACCCAGCGGCCGGTGGCCTTGGACGCCTTGCAACAGCCCGCCACCGCCACCGCCTGGCGGGGCATCCGGTCGTTCGCGCTGATCACCGGCGAGGACAAGAACATTCCGGTGGAAGCGCAGCGATTCATGGCGCAACGCGCGGGAGCCGAAGCCGTGGAGGTCTCGGCCTCCCACGCGGTCTCGGTGTCCGCGCCGGACGTGGTCGCCGAGCTGATCACGCGAGCAGCGGCGAGCGAGTAGTACCACCTCGGGAGCCCCGCGCGGCAGAGATTTCACTCCGCGCGGGGCTCCTGAGACCGTCGTCGGTCCGGGCATTCGTCGCGGAAGACGACGGCGATCGGCCGGACGGTCGTTCGGGCAGACCGTCAGTCGCAGACGGCCCCGATCGAGGCCGAGCCCACCAGCTTCGTGTATTTGGCCAGGACACCGCGGGTGTAGCGGGGCGGCAGGGGTTTCCAGCCTTCGCGACGGCGGTCGAGTTCTTCGGCGTCGACCAGCAGGTCGAGGGTGCCCGCGGCGACGTCGAGGCGGATCTGGTCGCCGTGGCGCACGAAGGCGATCGGGCCACCGTCCACGGCTTCCGGTGCGACGTGCCCGACACACAGGCCGGTGGTGCCGCCGGAGAAGCGTCCGTCGGTGAGCAGCAGGACGTCCTTGCCCAGTCCCGCGCCTTTGATCGCCGCGGTGATGGCCAGCATCTCACGCATCCCGGGACCGCCTTTCGGGCCCTCGTACCGGATGACGACCACGTCACCCGCCGCGATCGTGCCGTCCTCGAGCGCGTCCATCGCTGCTCGTTCCCGGTCGAAAACCCGGGCCGTGCCGGTGAATACGTCGGAGTCGAAGCCCGCCGACTTGACGACGGCGCCATCCGGCGCGAGCGAACCGGACAGGATGGTGATGCCACCGGTCGGATGGATCGGCGACGCCATCGCCCGGATCACCTTGCCGTCGGGATCCGGCGGAGTGATGTCGGCCAGGTTCTCCGCCACCGTCTTTCCGGTCACGGTCAGGCAGTCGCCGTGCAGCAATCCGGCATCGAGCAAAGCCTTCATCATGACCGGCACGCCGCCGATCCGGTCCACGTCGGTCATCACGTGCTTACCGAAGGGTTTGACGTCGGCGAGATGCGGCACGCGGCGGCCGACGCGCGCGAAATCGTCCAGCGACAGATCGACGTTCGCCTCGTGCGCGATGGCCAGCAGGTGCAGCACCGCGTTGGTGGAGCCGCCGAACGCCATGACGACCGCGATCGCGTTCTCGAAGGCGGGTTTGGTGAGGATGTCGGAGGGAGTGATGCCCTGCCGGATCAGCTCGACCACGGCCTCGCCGCTGCGGCGGGCGTAACCGTCGCGACGACGATCGGTCGCGGGCGGCGCCGCGCTGCCTGGCAGCGACATGCCCAGCGCTTCGGCCGCGCTGGCCATGGTGTTGGCGGTGTACATGCCGCCGCAGGCGCCCTCGCCGGGACAGATCGCCCGCTCGATGGCGGCCACGTCCTCGCGGCTCATCAGCCCGCGGGCGCAGGCGCCGACCGCTTCGAACGCGTCGATGATCGTCACCTCGCGCTCGCTGCCGTCGGAGAGCTTGGCGATGCCGGGCAGGATCGACCCCGCGTACAGGAACACGCTCGCCAGGTTCAGCCGGGCCGCGGCCATCAGCATCCCGGGCAGTGATTTGTCGCAGCCGGCCAGCAGCACCGAGCCGTCGAGCCGCTCGGCCTGCATCACCGTCTCGACGCTGTCGGCGATCACCTCACGCGAAACCAAGGAGAAATGCATTCCCTCGTGACCCATGGAGATGCCGTCGGAGACCGAGATGGTGCCGAACTGCATGGGAAAGCCGCCGCCGGAGAAGACGCCGTCCTTGCAGCCTCGGGCGAGCCGGTCCAGGGACAGATTGCAGGGAGTGATCTCGTTCCACGAGGAGGCCACGCCGATCTGCGGCTTCTCCCAGTCCTCGTCGCCCATGCCGACCGCGCGCAGCATCCCTCGGGCGGCGGTCTTCTCCAGACCGTCGGTGACGTCGCGGCTGCGCGGCTTGAGATCGGAGACCTTCGAATTCTCGGGCATGGTTTCCCATCATGCTCGCCTCCGCTCGGATTACGGCGGCGACCACGCCGAATCCGCCCGTATCGCCGCACTCGTCCGCCCAGAGCGTAATGCCGGGCAGACCCCTGCTCCGGGACCGTACGCTCGGCTCATGAGCGAGCACCCGAGACTTCACTCGATTCCCGGTGGACGCGACGACCGGCCGCAGGTCCCGCCGACACCGCCGGAACCCCTGTGGCGCGAGGTGCTCGGCGAACAGTTGCGCACCCTGCGCCAGGACCGCAGCGAGACACTGGTCGAAACCGCCCGGCGGGCAGGCATTTCCCCGCAGTACCTGTCCGAGGTGGAGCGGGGCCGCAAGGAGCCGTCGAGCGAGATGATCGCCGCCCTGGCCGGATCTCTCGGCACCACGCTGGGCGAGCTCACCGGCCAGGTGGCGGACGAACTCCGCGCCCGGCGCCGGATCGCCTTCTTGCGGCGGTCGGCGCCGCGTTCCGGCGCCGGGCCCACGCTCATGGCCCTGGCGGCCTAGTCCCGCCGCCCCAGGACCTGATCGACGAGGCCGTATTCGACCGCGGCCGAGGCGGTGAAGACCCGGTCGCGGTCGGTGTCGCGCCGGAGCCGCTCCACCGTCTGCCCGGTGTGCCGCGACAGGATCGACTCGATCTCCGCCCGCATCCGCACCAGCTCGTCGGCCTGCAGGATCAGATCGGGGATCGTTCCCTGCCCGCGCGCGGCGGGTTGGTGCAGTACCGCCCTGGCGTGCGGGAGCATGGCGCGGCGGCCGGGCTCGCCGCCCGCCAGCAACACCGCACCGACCGCGATCGCCTGGCCGACGCAGGTGGTCTGCACAGGTGACTGGATGTGCTGCATGGTGTCGTACACCGCGAGCATGGAGGGCAGATCGCCGCCCTCGCAGTTGATGTAGAGGTTGATCTCCTGCTCGGGGCTCTCCGATTCCAGGTGCAGCAGCTGCGCGATGAGCGCGTTGGCCACGCCCGAGTCGATGGGCGTACCGAGGTAGACGATGCGCTCGGCGAGCAGGTGGGAGTAGATGTCGGTGATCCGCTCGCCGCCGCGTGGATGCTGCGCGATCACATTGGGAATGGTGTAGGTGCTCATGATCTGACCGCTCATGCCGAGATCCCGATTCGCTGGCGTTGCGGGACGATCTGCCCGAACGAGTCGACGATGTGATCGATGAAGCCGTATTCCTTGGCTTGCGTGGCGGTGAACCAGCGGTCGTGCAGCGAATCCTCGTAGATCCGGTCGAACGGCTGGCCGGTGTCCTCGGCGATGATGCCGAGCACCGTGTCGACGGTGTAGCGCAGATCGTCGGCCTGGACCTCGACGTCGACGGCGGTGCCGCCGATGCCCGCCGATCCCTGGTGCATCAGCACCCGGGCGTGCGGCAGGGCGAAACGCCTGCCCTTGCTCCCCGACGACAGCAGGAACTGTCCCGCGCTGCAAGCCAATCCGAGCGCGAGCGTGGAGACCTCACACGGCACCAGCCGCATCACATCGCGGATGGCGAGCATCGAGGGAACCGATCCGCCCGGCGAATGGATCCACAGCGAGATGCCCGCGTCCGGGTCCTCGGCGGCGAGTGTGAGCAGCTGGGTCATCAGCAGCGTCCCGTTGTCGTCGTCGAGCGCGCCGTCGAGCACGACTATGCGGCGGCTGAGCAGTTGTTCTCGCGCCCGCCAGCTGAACATCGGGGTCTTGTCATCGTGAGCCATGGCTCCACGGTGCCGCACACGCGGCGCCGAACCGCTCCCTCGCTGCCCTCGGCAGATCCGCTCTCAGCAGTCGAGCCACGGTCCGCCGACGCCGTGAGCGGCCCCCTGAACACACAGCGGCGACGCGAACCCGAGCGGTGCCCCGAAGACGCCGATGCCCGCCCGCGCGTAGGGCGCAGGCGGGCATCGTCGAAAGAGTTCGCTAGGACTCGCGGCCCGCTGTCGAGGCGGAACGCTGCCTGCTCGCCGCGCGAGCGCGGCGGCGTTCGGCCTGCAACTCGGCGAGTTCCTGCTCCAGGATGTCGGCGACGCGGAATGAACCGGTGTCGTAGATGTCCGGGGTGCGGGCCGTCGGCGGCTGCGCGAGGTCGGGCTTGGGAGTGTCCTTGCCGTTCTTGGGCTCCGGCGCCGGACCGTCGTTCTTCGCCTCGGCCGACGGACGCCGGGTGACCGCCGGGAGTTCGGCCGTCGGGACCTCCGCCTCGGAGACCGTGGTGTTCGGCTTGGCCGCGGACGGCTGCCGGACGACCACCTTCGCCGCGGCGGGCTCTTCGACGGGCACCCGCGCGGCCGGCCGGTCCTCGGACTCGGCCGCCGGAACCGGTGCGGGCGCGACAGGCTCGCTCGCGACGAGCTTCTTGCCGTTGGTGGGCGCGTGGCCGTTGGTGGCGATCGTGACGTCGGCGTCCTCGACCTGCACCGGCTTCGTCGGACGCGTCTGGAAGACTTCCATCGCGTCGAGGTCTTCGATGGACTCGGGCAGCACCGGCTTGCGCGGCGCCTCGACCGGCGGCCGCTTCTTCTCGACCTGCACCGCGACCTCGGGCTGCTCTTCGAATTCCACCTGCGCGCCGTTGGTTTCGACGGCCTCCACCGCCTCGGGCTCGACGACCTCCACCGGGGGCGCCACCACGACGGGCTGCGGTTCGGGGATCACGTGCTCGTGCGGGATGCCCGGGGCCTCCGGCGCCACCGGCATCCGGTATCGGGGCAGCGTGAGCCGGATCTGCTCGGCCGGGTCGGGCAGGTCGCGGACCTGCTCGGTGGCCCTGGCGATGGCGAGGCCGTAGCGCGCGCTGGCCGCGTCGTGGATGAGCAGCGCGACACCGATCATCACCGGCGCGATGGCGTGCACGGCCGCGTCGTACCAGGCGCCGGCGCGCAGATAGGGGTAGGTGTTGAGGCTGACGGTCAAGGCCAGCAGGGCCATTTCGGCGGTCGCGACCTGGCGGCGGTTGTCCACCACGCCCCATTCGGCGACCTTGTTGGTGCCGATCATGATGATGATCAAGCAGACGCTGATCATGCCTTCGAGCAGGTAGCTGAACCAGTACAGCGGATCGGTCGCGCCACCGGGAGCGATGTTGTGCTGGACGTTGACCGCCGACCACAGCATGCCCGCCGCGACGACACCGGCCAGCGCGCGCAGCGACCAGGACCGATGCCGGTAGAGCGAGGCCAGCTTCGCGTGCGGGCTGGATTCGCGTCGTTGCGCGGCAATCGCCTTGCGGGCGAGCAGGAGGTCTCGCATGTCGGCCTTCTCGATCGCTTCGGTGGTCTGCCTGGCGCGGTCGGATGCCGCGGCGGCAGCCTGCGCCTCTTTCCAGCGCTGTCCGCGCTCCTGGGTGCGAATCCGTTCGGCGAGCTCACGTTCGGCATACAGTTCGTCCTCCGACAGCGCCTCGGTCAGCGCCGGATCGAACTGGTAGGCGAGCCGTCCACGGGCCTTCTCGACCCGCCTCGCCAGCTGTGTAACCTCGTCCTCGATGGGATGTTCGATGACCATCAGCGCTCCCCGCACAGGAGAATCGATGGCAGACAAGTGATCACGTAAGGCAACGGCACGTCTCATTCATAGTCGATCCACCGCTACCGGCGAAACTGTTCATTTGCCATCTCACCCAACTATTCGGCGTGCCGCGGCCGACACACGCGGCACGAGGTGATTTCCCTCGGGTCGCAGGCACTTCTTCGCCACCGCGCACCAGACCATTGATCGCTCTATGCTGGAGTGGCGCGCTTTCCCTTCGCGGCGGCGCGTGCGCTCCCGCAGCGCGTTCGGATACGCCGGTGCCGCCGAGATTCGCCCCTCGGCGGCACCGGGCCGGTCACTCTTCGCACCGGCCATCGGGCCGCGGGTGTTTCCGGTGCACTCCACCGAATCGCGGATGAGTTTCGCAGGGCGATTCCCGGGGCGGGCGAACCGCTCAGCTTTCGGCGTCCACCGAGTCGAGCACCCGGGTCAACGTGTCGAACAGCAGCCGGTCCAGCCGGTCCTGGTCCACGTCGTCGCGCGACAACCACTGCACCGTGAGGTCCTCGGCCATGGCCCACCACGATCGCACCACCAGGCGCTCGGCGGTCGACCGCGCGGGCCTGCCGAGCGCGGCGAACACCCGATCGGTCAGTTCGCCGTGCATCCGCTCCATGATCGACTCGAGCACCGGATCCTGCCCGGCGGCGCGAAGCAGTCCCACCAGCGGTCCACTGCGCCTGCGCATGTAGCCGACGAAATTGGCGATCATCGACGCGAGCGGGTCGGCGGCGTCCGGGTCGGGGCCGGTACCGCGCAGGAATCGCTGCGAGGCGGCGTGCACGAGCTGCGCGTAGTAATCCTGCTTGGTCGGGAAATAATGGAAGAGCAGCCCGCGTGAGATGCCCGCCTGCTGCGCGACCGCGTCGATGGTGATCTGGTGCCAGGGGCGATCGATCAGCATGCCCAGACCGATGCCGATCAGTTGTCTGCGCCGGTCGTCCGCAGAGCGGCGGCCGCTCGCCTGCACGGCAACCTCGGTCATCCACCCTCCTCTATTGAGCAATGCTCAACAATATGCTACCAATGGACTCGACCGGAAGTTGAGCAATGCTCAGCGAGCCACGAGGATGGGTATGGATTTCACGCATTCCGACCGAGCCGTCCGCCTCACCGAGCAGGTGCGGCAGTTCGTGCGCGACGAGATCGAGCCGCGCGACGAGGAGCACGCGGCCGCCCTGCGAGAATCGCCCTGGGCGGTGCCGCCGGTGGTCGAAGAGCTGAAGCAGAAGGCGCGGACGGCGGGTCTGTGGAACCTCTTCCTTCCCGATCCGGAACTCGGGGCGGGCCTGAGCAACGTCGAGTACGCGCCGATGGCCGAGGTGATGGGGGCTTCCGGCTGGGCGTCGGAGGTGTTCAACTGCAACGCGCCCGATACCGGTAATGCCGAGGTCCTGCTGCACTACGGCAGCGCCGAGCAGCGGGAGCAGTGGTTGCGGCCGCTGCTGGACGGCACGATCCGTTCGGCGTTCTGCATGACCGAACCCGAGGTCGCCTCCTCGGACGCGACCAACATGGCCGCGACCGCCGTGGTGGACGGCGAGGAGATCGTGCTCAACGGCCGCAAGTGGTGGAGCACCGGCATCGGCCATCCGAACTGCGCGTTCGTCATCTTCATGGGCCTCACCGACCCGGAGGCGCACCCGTATCAGCGGCACTCCATGGTGCTGGTCCCGCTGGACACGCCCGGCGTGCGCGTCGAACGGATGCTCAGCACCTTCGGCTACCTGGACGAGCCCTTCGGCCACGGCGAGGTCACCTTCACCGACGTGCGCCTTCCGCTGGACGCCGTGATCGCCGGGCCGGGGCGCGGATTCGAGATCGCCCAGGGCCGCCTCGGCCCCGGCCGCATCCACCACTGCATGCGGGCTATCGGCCTTGCCGAGCGCGCGCTCGAACTGGCCTGTCGTCGCGCCCTGTCGCGCACGGCGTTCGGCAAGCCGCTGGCCAACCTCGGCGGGAACCGGGAGCGGATCGCCAACGCGCGCGTCGCCATCGACCAGGCGCGGTTGCTCGTCCTGCACACCGCCTGGCTGCTGGACACCAAGGGACTGGCCGGCGCGCGCAGCGAGGTCTCCCAGATCAAGGCGGTCGTGCCGCGGATGACCCAAGAGGTGCTGGATATGGCGATGCAGTTGCACGGCGGCGCAGGGCTTTCCGACGATTTCCCGCTGGCGCGCGCATTCGCGGGCATTCGTTCGCTGCGCTTCGCCGATGGCCCCGACGAGGTGCACCTCGGCGTGATCGCCCGGCAGGAGCTGCGCAAATACGGAACCGACCGGTGAACGCCGCGGACGCCGCCGCCGTCCGCGCGGAGGACGCCTTCGACGTCGCCGCGATGCACGCCTGGCTCGCCGAGCAGGTGCCCGGTCTGAGCGAGCCCCCCGAGGTGCGCCAATTCTCCGGAGGCGCGTCCAATCTGACGTATCTGCTGCGCTACCCGGATCGCGACTTGATCCTGCGCCGCCCGCCCGGCGGCACCAAGGCGGCTTCGGCGCACGATATGGGCCGCGAATTCCTGGTGCAGCAGCGGTTGCGCCCGCACTACCGCTACGTACCACGGATGGTGGCTCGCTGCGCCGATCCGGAGGTGATCGGCAGCGAGTTCTACGTGATGGAGCGCGTGGCGGGCACCATCCTGCGCGGCGATCTCCCCGCAGGCACCAGCCTGTCCCCGGACCAGGCGCGACGGTTGTCCACTACGGCTTTCGACTGCCTGATCGAGCTGCACGAAGTGGACCCGGTCGCGGCCGATCTCACCGGAATCGGCAAGGGCGCAGGTTATGTCGCCCGCCAGGTCGCGGGCTGGTCGCGCCGCTTCGTGAACGCCCGCACCGACAATGTCAGCGATTTCGCCGCGGTGATGGCCTGGCTCGACGCCAACCAGCCCGCGGACGTCGCCACCACGGTCATCCACAACGATTTCCGGCTCGACAATCTGGTGCTGGACCCCGCGGGCTCGGGCGCGATCGTCGGCGTGCTGGACTGGGAGATGGCGACCCTGGGCGATCCCCTGATGGATCTCGGCGGGGCGCTGGCCTACTGGGTGCAGGCGGACGACGACGAGGTCATGCGCGCTTCCCGCCGCCAGCCGAGTCACCTGCCTGGCATGCTGACCCGCGCCCAGATCGTCGAACACTATTGCGCGCGCACCGGCCGCTCGGCCGAGAACTGGCCGTTCTACGAGGTCTTCGGACTGTTCCGCCTGGCCGTCATCGCCCAGCAGATCTACTACCGCTATCACCACGGTCAGACCACGAACCCGGCGTTCAAGGACTTCTGGACGCTGATCAACTACCTGGACTGGCGCTGCCGGAAGGTCGCCGGGCTCGAGTAGGGCGGTTCGGCGACCTTCATCGCCCGAGCGCGATGGAACCCATATCGGTGACGGTGCAGTTGTTCACCGGCACTCCGGCGAACCGGTCGCGCAACCAAGCGATCACGCTGTTCTCGGCGAGCGTGTTGAGGGTCAGGTGTTCGCTCGCGTGGTCGCGGATGTAGGTGACTCGCGCGGCGGGATCACGGCAGTAGGTGGAGGCGAGCGCGTCGGCGGGGCCGATGGGGACGAGCCAGTCGGCGGTCGCGTGGTAGAGGAAGACCGGGGTGTCGGGGACCGACTTGCCCATCCTGGTCCGGTCAAAAACCGCGCGCAGCACCGGTGTGTGCAGTATGCCGCCTCGCACCAGGCTGTCTATGTCGAGGAATGGTTCCAGCGCGGCTTGGTGCAGCACGCAACCGCGGTCCTTCGCGTTCAGTAGCTGCCGTCCGCGCGGTGTGGCGTTCGCCCACAGGTAGGCGTCCAGTTCCGGCTCCTCGCGCGCGAGACCGATGATGGCGGCCGCGACCAGACCGGCGCCGGGCCCCTTGTTCGCCTCGCGGGACAGAACTTCGAGATCGACATCGGTACCGCCGGAGACGACGCCGACGAGATTCACCTCCGGCGCGTAGGCGCCGCGCAGTTCCGCGCCGTGCAGCGTGGGGATCGACCCTCCCGAGTATCCCCACATCGCCACCTCGGTGGCCGCTCCCGGCAGGTGCAGCGGACCGAAACGCTCCGCGGCGCGGATGCCGTCCAAGGCGATCCGCGCGGCCAGCGGGCCGTGGGCGAACGCCGAATTCGGGCCTTGATGGTCCGGCACCACGACCGTCCATCCCTGCGCCAGCAACGCCGGGGCGCTGCGCAACGGGTCGATCTGCCCGTCCAGCAGACCGGCCTGCGCCGACCGGCGCACCGTGTAGGACGGCGCGCAGAACAGTCCGGTGGAATCCTCGGCGGCGTGCAGGGACACCAATTTACCGTTCCCCGCAGAGGGTTTCAGCAATGTCGCGACAGCGGCGATGGGCTGATCGACGCTGTCACCGGACCGATAGGACACCTGCCAGGCCTCGGCGTCCAGCGCCCCGTCGAGCTGATTGGCGATGGCGACCGGCCGCGCGGCGAGTATCTCGCCGGGCCGCTTCGACGCGACCAGCTCGGCGGAAGGCCGATAAAAAGGGTCCTGCTCGGGCGACACCACCGGAAGTTCCGGCTCCGCCGCCGACGGCGCGGCCGGCAGCGCCAGCAGCATCGAATTCAGTTCGGCGCGGCGATCTTGATGATGGTGGCCTTACCGTCGGTGGTGGCCACGGTTACGAATTGGCGATAGGTGCGATTGGCGGAGTCGGGGCGCAGCTCGGTGATGACCACGTCGTAGCGTCCGTCGAGCATGGGGGTGATCATGACGCAGTGCTGCGTACCCGGGGGAACGGAGGCGATGCCCGCGTCGATCACGGCGACCGGCGGCACCGCGGCGTCCGGCACCGTCAGCGATCGCGCGACCGCTCCCGAGCGAGTCACGTAGTAGGCGTGCTGAAACGCCAGGATCACCTCCGGCCCCGACGCGGTCGAGCCGGTTCCGTTGCCGCGCACCAGTTGTCCACCTCGGGTCGGCTCGCAGCCTGGGCCACCACCGAGCACCGGGTCCGCCACCGTGGCCGATTGCCGGGGGGCGGAGGCCGCGTCGGTGTACACCAGGACCAGCGCGGCGGCGGCGAGCGATGCGGCCAGCCCGACGCCGCCGACCAGCCAAGCGCGGCGTGGGCCGCGACGAGCGCGGCGCCGAGCGCGGGACGCCCGATGCCGGTCGCCGCGGGGCGGCGGCTCCTGTCCGGAGATCATTCCCGGCCACGTGGGCACGCGTCCGGTCCGGACCTGGCCTCGGCGGGCGCCGGGCTCGGACGTGTTCGACGACATGATCTCGCCGCACCCCCTTTTACCGGTGCCTACTCGGCCACCGTGGGTTCCCTCTCAATGCCGTTGCGCAATAACAACATTGCATATCTCTTCGGATTCTGTCGGTCGAATGCTCAACAGAAAAGCCCGAATCGCGGCGCGGCGGTCCCCGGAACGCGAGATACCGGCTGATCAGGACCGGGTGGTCGGTGCGGTTCCGGATCGGCGGGCATACCTCGGCCGCAACGGAATCGCCGCCGCCCGTAGCATCCCGCACATGAGCCAGCCGCCGCAGCCGTACCCGCAATATCCCGCGCATCAGCAGCCACCCCAGCCGTATCCCCCGCCCCCGCCACCCGGACCGCAGTTCCCGATCCTGGTCTCCACCATGAACGACGTGCCCGGCCAGGAGATCGTCCGGGTGTTCGGCGAGGTCGCCGGACTCACCGTGCGCAGCCGCAGCTTCGGGTCGAATTTCAGCGCCGGTTTCCGTTCGCTGGGCGGCGGGGAGATCCCCGAGTACACCCAACTGCTCTACCAGTCCCGGCACGAGGCGATCATGCGGATGTGCCAGCACGCGATGTCGTTCGGCGCGAACGCGGTCATCGCCATGCGCTTCGACTGCAACGAGATCGCGGGCACCATGAGCGAGGTGGCGGCCTACGGCACCGCGGTGCTGCTTCAGCCCGCGACGTGACTCGGGCTATCCCCAGGTGAGCGGATCCAGATCGAGGAAGAACCGCTGCCGCTCGGCATCCAGATCGATGCCGTAGCGATCGGCGAAGGCGCGGTCGGCGTCTCCGGCGCGCCGCTCGTCCTGCCATGACTCCCGGGCATCGGCCAATAGCAGGGCGATATCGGCGTACGGATCGGCGATGCCGAGGCGGCCGAGGTCGACGAATCCGGCGACCGTGTGCGTTTCCGGATCGAGGATGATGTTCGGCAGGCACAGATCGCCGTGGCAGACCACCGCTTCGGCGGACTCCTGCGTCATCCTGGGCTCCAACCGGGTGGCCAGCCTGGTGAGCAGGACGGTGGGGGGAGTGTCCTGCTGCTCCTCGGGAAGGAACTCGGTGTGCACCGCACCCCGGACCACCACGTCCTGGGCCATCGCGAACATCCGCGCCAAGCCACGGTCGAACGGGCACTCCGCGGTGGGTAGATCGTGCAGGCGCCGCACCGTGTCCGCGATGGAATCCCATGCGAGCGCGAGATCTTGCGCGGAAGCGGCGTTCGCGGGCACACCTGGAACGGCGCTGGTAACCAAGCAGGCGCCGTCGCCATCGGGCCGCCAGTCCAGTACCCGAGGGCCGGGTATATCGTGGCCGCCGAGCCAGGTGATCTTGTCCCGCTCCAGCGCGAGTGCGGCGACCTCGCCGGGGGCGACGCACTTGGCATAGCGGGACCCGTCGGCGGACCGGAATACCCGGGCGCCGGACTCCCCGCCGCCGACCGGCTCCCATCGGCAATCGGACGGCAGGGCGGCGCGGAAGCGAACAAGCGGCTCGGACACGCCAACGACGGTAGCAACGCGACCCACGAGTGGCCCACCGCGCAGACCTCTGGCAACCCGGATGTATAGTTGCTCAAAGCAACTAGTTGTGGTTGCTAATCAATCTGCTGGTGGGGAACATCGAGGTGGTGTCATGTCCGCAACCGCTCGCGAGCGCCGGGTCGAGGCGGCCGAACTCGCGGCCGCCGACGAACTCGGTCAGCGACTGGTCCGGTTCATGCGCGCGGTCAACCGGGCGAAGTGGCTGCCCGCTCGGCCCGGTCCGGACGGCCTGGAACGACTCGCCTACTCCGTGCTCTTCTGCCTGGTGCACGAGGGACCACAGCGCGCGGGCAGGCTCGCCGAATTGCTGCACACCGAGGCATCGACCATCAGCAGACAGAGCAGATCACTCGTGGCGCACGGCCTGGTGGAGCGCCGGGCCGACCCGGTCGACGGCCGCGCGTGCGTGCTGGCGGCCACCGCGGAAGGCGTTCGCGTCTTCGAGGAGAACCGCGCGCTGCGCAACCGGTGGCTGGCCGACATCCTGGCCGACTGGCCCGCGAGCGACCGCGACACCTTGACCGCACTGCTCGACCGGCTCACCGCAGGAATAGAGACCACCACTCCCCGACACCACGCCGATCCGAAATAGGGCTCATTCATGACGAATTCCACCATCCGGGCTCCGCGGAACCCGGACGCAGGCGCGGACACGTCACTGTCGCACCGGCAGATCCTGACCATCCTGTCCGGGCTGTTGCTCGGCATGTTCCTGGCCGCGCTCGACCAGAACATCGTCAGCGTCGCGATCGTCAAGATCGCCAACGACCTGCACGGTTTCGACGAGCAGGCGTGGGCGACCACCGCCTACCTGATCACCGCGACGATCACCACGCCGCTATACGGCAAACTGGCCGACATCTACGGCCGTAAACCGTTCTATCTCACGGCGATCGGACTGTTCGTCATCGGCTCGGTGGCGTGCACCTTCGCCGACTCGATGTACCAGCTCGCCGCGTTCCGCGCGTTCCAGGGCCTGGGCGCGGGCGGACTGATGTCGCTGGCGTTCACCATCATCGGCGATATCGTCCCGGTGCGGGAACGGGTGCGCTATCAGGGCTATTTCATGATGGTCTTCGGCACCGCGACGGTGCTCGGCCCGGTGCTCGGCGGCTTCTTCTCCGACTACGAAGAACTCGGCGGCATCGACGGCTGGCGGTGGGTGTTCCTGGTGAACGTCCCGGTCGGCCTGCTCGCCCTGCTCGTGGTGGCCAAGGTGCTCAACGTGCCGCACCAGCGCCAGCACCACCGGATCGACTGGCTCGGCGCGCTGACGCTGACGATCGGCGTGGTGCCGCTGCTGATTGTCGCCGAACAGGGACGCCACTGGGGATGGTCGTCGGAGAAGTCGCTGCTCTGCTACGGCATCGGGGCGGCGGGGCTGGCGCTGTTCGTCCTGGTGGAGTTCCTGATGAAGGACTCGGCGCTGATCCCCTTGCGGCTGTTCCGGAACTCGACCTTCAGCGTCACCATCGCCGGTGGATTCATCGTCGGTGTGGCGATGTTCGGCGCGATCACCATGGTTCCGCAGTACTTCCAGGTCGTGCGCGGCTACTCGCCTACGAAGGCGGGCCTGCTCATGTTGCCGCTGGTGCTCGGCATCACCGTCGGCTCGCAGGCGGCGGGCCGGATCACCAAGCAGACGGGACGCTACAAGATCCTGCCGGTGGCGGGCACGTTCATCGTCGCGGTCGGTGCGGCCCTGTACGCGCAGGTGCACTACGACAGCCCGCTGTGGCAGCCGCTGGCGATCGGCGCGGTGATCGGGCTCGGGCTCGGCTGTTGCATGCAGACGCTGATCATCGCGGCGCAGAACGCCGGACCGCGTAAGGACATGGGTGTTTCCACCGCCTCGGCCACGTTCTTCCGGCAGATGGGCGGCACGCTCGGCGTAGCGGTGTTCCTGACCATCCTGTTCAACCTGCTGCCGAACCGGATCATCGACGCGTTCGGCGGCGCGCTGCCGCCCGGGTTCGGCGCCGACCGGCTCAGCGGCATGCAGTCCAACACCAGCGGCATCGCGGCGCTGCCCGACGCGCTGAAGGTGCCGATCCTCACCGGCTTCACCGACTCCATGCACGGCGTGTTCTACACGGCGGCCGGGGTCGCGCTGCTGGCCTGCGTGGTGCTGATGTTCATGAAAGAGATTCCGCTGCAGGACGCTCCGGCGCCCGTCGCGCAGACGCCGATCGAGGAGCCGGAAGCCGCCGAGTCGAGCTGGGACGCGGATCAGGTCTGGGAAGGCGCCGCGCAGGCGCTGTCGGAGCCGGAACCGGTGCTCGCCGCGGCCGCGGGCGGCTACGGCGCGGGCGATCCCGCGAGCAACGGCGCACACCGGCGCGAACCTCGCGCGAGCTTCGACGGCGCGGAGCACGAAGGGCGTTCGCTCAGCGGCTATGTCCATCGCGAGGACGGCCGCCCGGTGCCCGCGGCCGCTCTCACCCTGATCGACCAGCACGGGCGGCAGGCAGCGCGCACGGGCGGCGGCGCCGACGGCCGTTACCTCCTCGGTGCGCCCGACGCGGGCGGTTACGTGCTGATCGTCTCGGCCGCCGGGCATCAGCCCGCCGCGGTGAACGTCACCGTCGGTGATCGCCCGCAGCAACTCGACATCACCCTGCTCGGCTCCGGCGAGCTGTCCGGTGTGGTCCGGTCCGGCAGGCAAGGCGAGCCGCTGCCCGGCGCGACCATCACGCTGACCGACCTCGACGGCGAGGTGGTCGGCTCGGCCACCGCGGCGGCCGACGGCGCTTACCTGTGCCACGGCGTGGTGCCCGGCACGTACACCCTGGTCGCGGTCGCCGAACACATGCGACCCAGCGCGACCGCGCTGACCGTGCCGGACAGCGGGCTGCTGCACCACGACATCGAACTCACGCCGATGGCGGTGCTGGCCGGGTCGGCGTGGTCGGACAGCGGCCGTGCGGTCCCGGACGTGCAGATCAGCGTGCTCGACGCCGCGGGCGTGCCGACCGCGACGACGCGCACCGACGAGAACGGGCGCTATGTCGTCACGGATCTCGCCGAAGGCGACTACACGATCGTCGCGCGCGGCTATCCGCCGGTGACCAGCCAGGTCACGGTGAGCGGCGGCGAAGTCGCGCACGATGTGCGGCTCGGCTACAGCGGCATCGAGGAAGAGGCGACCGGAAACGTCCCGCCCGCCCGCTGACGATCCGGCGGAACGCTCGGAAGGGGCGGTGGCGATGCCGGTTCGCGCCTGCGGACCCGATGCGTCGGCCGCTGTGCGGATTTGGGCGGGGCTCAGTAGGCGTTCACTCCTGCGCCCGGTGCCGTTTGTGATCGCCGAACGGCTCGTCGCGTTCCCGGACCGCCTCGCGGAAACCGGTTGTGGCGGCACGCGTCTGGAAGGCGTATCCCTCGCTGGTGTGCCGGGAGATGCCATCGAAGACGGTGCTGATCATGCCGGAGTTGGCCACCCCCTGTGCGTACAGCGCCGAGTTGAGCGCCAGCTTGGCCATCATCAGCTGGTTGACCGGCATGCGCGCGATCCGGGCGACGAATTCCTCGGTGCGCGCGTCGAGTTCGGCGGCCGGCCAGGATTCGATGGCCAGGCCCCATTCCACCGCCTGCTTCCCGGTGAGGCAGTCGCCGGTGAACAGCAGGCGCTTGGCGCGCTGGTCACCGAGGCGATGAGCCCACATGCCCGCCGCCGGGACACCCCAGACCCGGGTGGGCGGGTAGCCGATCTTCGTGTCGTCGGCGCAGATGATCTGGTCGGCGAACAGCGCGATGTCGCTGCCGCCCGCGACGGCGAAGCCGTGCAGCTTGGCCACGGTCGGCTTGTTCGCCTGCATCAGGCTGGCGAAACCGCGGTTGAACCGGCTCATCATCGCGTAGTCGATCATCGGATCCCAGGTCCGCGCCGGATCGTGATTGCGGCCCTGCACCACCGGATCGACGACCGTTCCCGCCACTTCATCGGGACCGCCCGCCACCGCGAAACTCTGCTCGGCGAACATGCTCAGGTCGTAGCCACCGCAGAATCCCTTGCCGCGCCCGGACACCAGGATCACGTGCACCCGCGGGTCAAGATCCGCGCGTTCGACCGCGTGCGCCAGATCATGCGGCGTATCGGGCGTGATCGCGTTGCCTTTCTCCGGCCGGTCGAAGGTGATGCGGGCGACGCGGCCGTCCCGCTCGTAGGTCAGCGTCCGGTACTCGCGGGCGTCGTCCGGGTCGGGGCGTCCGGCCCACGGGGTGTCCGGTGTCTCGGTCCAATTGCGATACCACGCGCCCGCCCCGCTGTCGGCCTGGCTGTCACTGTCGGTCATCGCTTTCCCTTCGACGCTGGTGCGAACCGGTCTCCGCAGTCTGGCGCACCCACCATTTGACAGTCAATATTGACTGTGAAAATGTCGCGGCGACGGGAGGAGCTGGCATGGCCGGACGACGCGAGGAACAGAAGCGGGCGACCCGCGTTCGCATCCTCGACGCCGCCGCCGACGTGCTGGCCGAGCAGGGCTACCGGGCGCTGTCCACGCTGTCCGTGCAGCGGGCCGCGAACGTGAGCCGCGGGGCGCTGCTGCATCACTTCCCGACCCTCGGCGCGTTGATCGGCGCATTGGTCGGACATCTGGTCGCACGCAACGAGGCGGCGGTGCGAGAGGTCGCGGCCGGGCTCGGCGCGGGGACCGATCCGCTACGCCGCGCCTTGACCGCCCTGTACGAGTCGATGGCACGCCCGGCGGCGCAAGCCGAGTTCGAACTGTGGGCGGCCGCGCGGACCGATCCGGCGCTTGCCGAGGCGTTGCGCGCGGCCGAACGAAAAGCCGGGCGCGACTTGCGGCGCGTGGTGGACGCACTGTTCGAGCCGGACATGGTCGCCCATCCGCGCTACCCCGCCGTCCGCGACCTCACCATCGCGATCCTGCGCGGGACCGCGATGTCCCGGCCGCTGCGCACTTCCGAGCGCGCCGCCGCGGCAACCATCGATCGATGGGCGGAGGCCATGACAGTTCTTCTCGCACAGGGCCACTAGCAATCGGCGAGCGCCGACGGTTCCGAATCGGATGTGATACGCGTCACTTCAGACTCCGATTGTGTACTCTCCCACACTGTCGCTATCCTGGCTGCACTTTGAGACCACCGAGTCTCAATGCAGCCTTCGACGGGGCCGGGTCCGACCACCGCACGGCGCCCGCGGAGGCCCGATTCCTGCCGGGAGCGCCTGCGGCGCCTGTACTACCAGGAGCAAACGCCATGCGATCGAAGTTGATCTCGGCGGCCATCGGTTTCGCGGTGATGGCGCTGTCGTGTGTGGGACCGGGCAGCGGGCCCGCCGTCGCCGCACCGGATTGCCCGAGTCTGTACGTGGTGGCGATCCCGGGAACATGGGAGACCACCGCGGACGGTGAGCGCCCCGGGCCCGGGATGCTGGCCGGAGTCACGCGCGGCCTGCCGCCTTCGGCCCGGGTGGACTACGTGAGTTACGCAGCGACCGCCTTCCCTTGGGAGAGCGAGGTATACGGCGCCTCCAAACGCGAGGCCGTCGACAACGCGCGCGGCATGATCGCGGCGATGGGCCGGGAGTGCGGCGCGACCAGGATCGCGCTACTGGGCTACAGCCAGGGCGCGGACGCCGCCGGTGATCTCGCCGCCGAGATCGGCACCGGGCTCGGCGTCGTGCCGCCGCATCGGATCGCCGCGGTGGGGCTCATCTCCGATCCCCGCCGCTCCCCCACCGACGCGCTGGTCGGTCCACCGGTCGGCGGCGCGGGCGCGGGCGGTCCGCGCATCGGCGGGTTCGGTCTCCTCACCCCGCAGACCCGCACCATCTGCGCGATCGGCGATCTGTACTGCACCACGGCGTCGGACGATTTCGTGACCCGCTTCGCGGGCTTCCTGGCCCAGACCTCCCACCCGGACCCGGCCTACCTGTGGCGCTACCAGATGGAAATGGGCGCCATCGTCGGCGACCTGATGTCCAACGGCGGAATCCCCGTTTTGCAGAGCCAGCTCTCGGAGTCGGCCAACCAGGAACGGGCTCGGCTGCTGGACGAGTTCTACCGCTCGGAGGCGCACACCGCCTACGGCAGCTACCCCGTCGGAGGCGGAGCGACCGCGCTGTCGTGGATGCACGACTGGCTGGCATCGCTGGCCTGAGTCAGGGAGCGAGCCGCCGCGCGACCTCGCCCAGACTGTCCGCGACAGCGCCCTGCTGCGCGTCGGTGAGCACGTCGACGAGGACGCGGCGGACGGTCGCGACATGGCCCGGCGCGACCTGCGCCAGCCTTTCCCGGCCCGCGGCGGTGAGTACGGCGATGACCCCGCGCACGTCGGTCGGACAGGCCTCGCGTACCAGCAACCCGGCCTTCTCCAACTGCGTCACCTGATAGGTCAGACCGCTTTTGGAGGTGTAGAGCGCCTCGGCGAGTTCGGTCATCCGCAGGCGACCCTCCGGCGCGTCGGCCAGCCGCACGAGCACCTCGTACTGGGTGTGCGACAGCCCTTCCCGCTTGAGCTGCCGTTCCACCTCGCGACCCACCAGCGCGCCTGCCGCCAGGAAGTTCTGCCACACCGCCATCTCGCGGACGTTCAGCCACGTGGTCTCCACGGCTCCACCCTATCCCTATTGTTCAAATTTGAACAACAAGCTACAGTCGAGTTCGAATTTGAACTAACTGGGCGACCGAGCCGGGAGGAGCACTATGACCGTGGCCGCCGAAAGAATGCCGGTGCTTTATCTCTCGCATGGCGCTCCGCCGCTGGCCGACCACGAGAGGTGGCCCGCCGAACTGGCGGCATGGTCGTGCGCGTTGCCCCGGCCCCGCGCCGTCCTGATCGTCTCCGCGCACTGGGAGGCCGCGCCGATCGCGCTCGGCGCCACCCGGACGGTGCCGCTGGTCTACGACTTCTGGGGCTTTCCGGAGCGGTACTACCAGGTGCGTTATGCCGCGCCGGGCGCGCCCGAGCTGGCCGGCAAGGTGCGAAATCTGTTGCGCGGACCGGGCGCCGCGGTCGCGGACGTCCCGGATCGCGGGCTCGATCACGGCGCCTACGTGCCGTTGAAGGAGATGTATCCGGACGCCGACATCCCGGTGTTGCAGCTGTCCATGCCGACGCTGGACCCGCAGGTCCTGTTGCGCATCGGCCGGAAGCTGGCGCCGCTGCGCGACGAAGGCGTACTGATCGTCGGCAGCGGGTTCTTCACGCACAATTTGCGCGCGCTGACCGCCGACGACGAGCACGTGCCCTCCTTCACGGCCGAATTCGACGCGTGGGGCCGCGAGACGCTGGCCGCCCGCGACCTGGACGCACTGCTCGACTTCGAGCGCACCGCGCCCGCGGCTCGCCTGGCCCATCCACGCGCCGACCACTTCGCGCCGCTGTTCGTCGCACTCGGTGCGGGCGAGGAGGATTTCGGCACGCTGCGCACCGTCATCGACGGCTACTGGTTCGGCATGGCACGCCGATCCATTCAGCTCGGCTGAGCGCCGGTCACCGGTGACGCGCCCAGGCTCCACGTGGACCGCGTCATCGGATGCGCAGCGCCGTCAGCCGCCAGCCCGCCGAGCGGGTCCGCGCGATGCGCGCCGCCAAGGCGAAATGGCGCCCGCCCCGGCCGTAGGTGGCGAAGACCTCGGCGGTCTTGGCGTCCACCAGGACCACGTTCACCCGCATCGGCACCGCGACGCCGAGGTCGCGGCCAGGCACGAGACCGGCGCCGATCAACGTGCGCACCGCGGCGACGACCGTGGCGTCGGCGACGACGGCCAGTTGCGGCACGGGCCTCCTGCGGTCGAGCACCTCGAGGACGACTCGCACCGCCGACTCGGCGAATCGGCGTGCCGCCGAGCGTGACTCGTCCTCGCCCGGCGCGGTGGAGGCATGGCTTCGCCGCACCGCGCTGCGTATCCCGGCACTGGACCGACCGGAGGTCGCGTGCGGCCGCGGCCGGCACGGTAGCGCCCGAGCGGGCGCCGGATCGCATGCCGACGGCTGCGCCTCGGCGCGGCGGCGACTGTCCAAGGGCGGCTCCGGATTCGGAGCAGGCGCCAACCAATCCTGATAACCAGCCATGCACATCCCTTCGAGAACCCGGTGGTCGAAACCCTGTGGGGACCGATTCTGCGGACCAGCCACCGGAAGTCGCGCGTAGTCGGCTACCCGAATCCGTCCCGGCACGCCACCACCGGAAACCGACGGCCACGAAGACCGACCTATGTTGGAGCCGGCGAACCCCGACCCGGAACCGGAGACCTTGATGACCGACGAGCGAGGAGCGGACGTGACCGTGCCCGGAAAGTCCGCGACCCCGCGTCGCCTGGTCCGCATCGGCCTGCTCACGCTCGCCGGAGCGCTCGCCGCGTATCTCGCGCTCGCGCAACTGATCGCGATCCTGCCGGTTTCCTGGGTGATGCCGTTGCTCGGCAACGCGGTCGCGCAGTCGGCCGTGCTCTTGCTCGGCGCCGTCCGCGACGCGCTCGGCTCGTGGAACATGGTGCTGGCGGTGGTCGCGACCGCGCTCGCGCTGACGGTGTTTCGCGGGGGCGAGCGCGGACGGCGCCTCGCGGGCACGGTGACCGGCGTGGCCGCCGTCGGCCTGGTGCTGTCCGTCGTGACCAGCGCGACGCTGGTGTTCGCGGCGCGTGACGCCGCGGGCGTCTGGATCCCGTTCGCCCCGGCCGTGCCGTTCAGCACCGTGGGCGACGCGCCCGACGAGACCGTCACCTACGCGACCGTCGACGGACAGCCGATCCAGGCGGACCTGTACCTGCCCGCTCCGGGGCCGCGACCGGCGCCGCTGGTGGTGAGCATTCACGGCGGCGCTTTCGTCACGGGCAGCCGTGGTACCGACGCCTACACGACCTGGCTGGCCGAGAACGGATACGCCGTCCTCGATGTGGACTACCGCCTCTCCGACGAAGGCAACCACCGTTGGAACACCGAGGACGCCGACGTCGCCTGTGCGCTGAGCTGGGCCGCCGCGAACGCCCAGCGGTACGGCTGGGACATGCGGCGGGTCGCCACGTTCGGCGACTCGGCGGGCGGCAATCTGGCCGTCAACGTCGCGAACAAGATCAACGCGGGTGTCCTGCGGCCCAGCTGCGGCGGCGCCGCCGAACTGCCGAGGGTGCGCGCGGCGGTGGCGCTGTACCCAGCGGTCGACCTCGCCGCGTCGGGCACCGAGACCGCGCTCGGCGTCGACGCGGCCCGGCAGTACCTCGGCGGAACGCCCGACCAGTACCCGGACCGCTACACCGCGGCCGGCGCCGCCGCGCAGGTCACCGGCGACTCCCCGCCCACCCTGCTGATCCAGGGCGCCAACGATCACCTGGTGCTCGCCGAGCACACCGCCGCCTACGCCGCGGCCCTGGAGACCGCGCGCGTGCCGCACCGCTACGTCGAGCTCCCCTTCCTCGATCACGCCTTCGGCGCCACCGAACTCGACACCGGCGCGCTGGTCACCCGCGAACTCACCCGCACCTGGCTGACGGAATACCTGCCGTAACCGACGCCATATCGCCGGAGCGGGAATACCCGCGTACCCCGCTCCGTTCCTTTGGTTGCCATATCCACCAAATTGAGACAGACTGAGAACGAAGGAGGCGTCGTGCAGTTCGGAATTTTCACGGTCGGTGATGTGACGACCGACCCCACGACCGGCCGGACGCCCAGTGAGCACGAGCGCATCACGGCCATGGTGACGATCGCGCGCAAGGCCGAAGAGGTCGGGCTGGACGTGTTCGCCACCGGCGAGCACCACAACCGGCCGTTCGTACCGTCGTCGCCGACCACCATGCTCGGCTACATCGCGGCGCGGACCGAGCGGCTCCAGCTCTCCACCGCCACGACGCTGATCACCACGAACGACCCGGTGAAGATCGCCGAGGACTTCGCCATGCTGCAACACCTCGCCGAGGGGCGGGTGGACCTGATGCTCGGCCGCGGCAACACCGGGCCGGTCTACCCCTGGTTCGGCAAGGACATCCGCGACGGCATCCCGCTGGCGATCGAGAACTATCACCTGCTGCACCGGCTCTGGCGCGAAGACGTGGTCGACTGGGAGGGCAAGTTCCGCACGCCGCTGCAATCGTTCACCTCGACGCCGCGCCCGCTGGACGACGTGCCGCCGTTCGTCTGGCACGGCTCGATCCGCAGCCCCGAGATCGCCGAGCAGGCGGCCTACTACGGCGACGGATTCTTCGCCAACAACATCTTCTGGCCGAAAGAGCACTTCCAGCGGCTGATCGCGCTGTACCGGCAGCGCTACGAGCACTACGGCCACGGCTCCGCCGACCAGGCGATCGTCGGCTTGGGCGGACAGGTGTTCATGCGCAAGAACTCCCAGGACGCGGTGCGCGAGTTCCGGCCCTACTTCGACAACGCGCCGGTGTACGGGCACGGCCCGTCGCTGGAGGAGTTCACCGAGCAGACCCCGCTCACGGTGGGCAGCCCACAGGAGGTCATCGACAAGACGCTCACCTTCCGCGCGGCGTTCGGCGACTACCAGCGCCAGCTGTTCTTGATGGATCACGCGGGCCTCCCGCTGAAAACCGTCCTGGAGCAACTGGACCTGCTCGGCGAGGAAGTGGTTCCGGTGCTGCGCAAGGAATTCGCGGCTCTGCGCCCGGCGCACGTGCCCGACGCGCCGACGCACGCGAGCCTGGTCGCCGCCCGTGACGCCGCACTGGAGGCGACCCGATGACCCGCATCGCCGTCGTCGCCGCGGGCTTGTCGCAGCCGTCCTCGACCCGGCTGCTCGCCGATCGGCTCGCCGCCGCCACCGGCGCGGCGCTGACCGCGTCGGGCGCGGACGTGGCATTCGACGTGGTCGAAGTACGCGAGCACGCCCGCGATCTGGCCGACAACCTGCTGACCGGGTTCGCGCCCGGCGGGCTGCGCGCGACGATCGACACGGTGACCGGCGCCGACGGCTTGATCGCCGTCACGCCGATCTTCAACGCGTCCTACAGCGGCCTGTTCAAGACGTTCTTCGACGTCCTGGAACCGGACGCGCTGGCCGGAATGCCGGTGCTGCTCGGGGCCACCGGCGGCTCGGCGCGCCATTCGCTGGCGCTGGAACACGCCCTTCGGCCGATGTTCAGTTACCTGCGCGCGGTGGTCGCGCCTACCGCCGTCTACGCGGCGTCCGAGGACTGGGCATCCGCGGCGGCGGGCGGATTGAGCACCCGGATCGACCGTGCGGCAGCGGAATTCGCCGCCCTGCTGACCGGCACACCGCGCGAGCGCGCCGCAGATCCGTATGACGACCCGGTACCGTTCGCGCAGCTACTCGGCACCCACTGACCCATTCCCACCGACCGAGCCCCACCCACACCGAACTAGTTCAATTCTCAATCATCAAGGAGAACACCATGTCGACCGGAACCACCAACGCTCTCACCGCGGGCACCTGGGCCATCGACCCCGCCCACTCCACCCTGGGCTTCTCGGTACGCCACCTGATGGTCAGCAAGGTACGCGGCCGCTTCACCGACTTCTCCGGCAAGCTGGTCATCGGCGAGGACGGCAGCGCCTCGGCCACGGCCGAGATCCGGGTCGACTCGGTCACCACCGACAACGAACAGCGCGACGCGCACCTGCGCACCGCGGACTTCTTCCAGGCCGAGGAGTTTCCGGTGGCCACCTTCGCGTCCACCGGTTTCCGGGTGAACGGCGAGGACTTCATCGTGGACGGCGAGTTCACCATCCGCGGCGTCACCAAGCCGGTCACGCTGGACGTGGAGTTCCTCGGCGTCAACCCCGGCATGGGCCACGGGCCGGTCGCGGGCTTCGAGGCCAAGACCGTGATCAACCGCCGCGACTTCGGCATCACCATCGACATGCCCCTGCCCGACGGCGGCGCGGTGATCGGCGACAAGATCACGCTCACCCTCGAGATCGAGGTCGGTTTGCAGTCCTGAGTGATCCGGACGGTCCCGCGGGAGTGCCTGCGGGACCGTTTTTTCGTCAGAAGAGGGTCATCGGCTCGGCAGGCGTCGGCTCCGGCAACGGGTCGAGCTGTGGCAGCCGGGCGCGGACCTCGTCGTGGAAGCGGCGGGCCAGCTCCAGCGAGCCCGCGTTGTCCGGGGTGTGCACGAATACCGTCGGCGACCGGCCTTCGCGCAGCCACTCGGCGACCGTGCCGACCCACTGCTGCCAGCCGCCGACGGTGCGCTCGACATCGTCGCGGCCGTGGTACCGCACGATCGGGTACTCGGTCAGGGCGCGCATCCTGCGCCGCACCCGCGGCTTCTTCGACGCCGCCTCCTGTTCCGCCGCACTGGTGGGCGGACCGTCGAAGAGCACGGTGGTGTCGAACGGAACCCATTCGGCGCCCACCCTGGACAAGACGTATTCCAGGCTGCGCGCCGCCTGCTCGTCGGCGAAGAACGCGGGATGCCGGACCTCGACGGCGGCCCGGTAGGTGCGCGGCAATTGCCGCAGGAATCCGGCCAGCGCACCGAGATCGGTGGGGCCGAACGAGCCGGGCAGCTGCACCCACAGGGCGTGAATGCGTTCCCCGAGCGGCTCCATCGCGGCGAGGAACGAGCGCAGATCCTCCTCGACGCCGGTCAGCCTGCGTTCATGAGTGATCGGCTTGGGCAGCTTGAGGACGAACCGGAACGCGGGATCGCATTGACTCGCCCACGATTCCACCGTGCGCCGCGAGGGCGTCGCGTAGAAGGTCGTATTGCCTTCGACCGCATTGCACCACGTGGCGTACCAGCGCAGCCGCTCCCCCGGCGCGAGCTGCCTTTCCTGCCAAGCCGCGTGCGTCCACATCGCACATCCCACGTGAAGCCGCATGCTTCCGACGCTAACCCACCATCCCGACACGCTCGTCCCGGTGGCACGCGACCACGACCGGACTCACCGCCGCGCCCGCTTCGCCGACCGGACCCAGCCGAAGGTCAGCTCCACGGCGCGCTTCCAGTTCTCGTACTCCTCCGCTCGCAGCTCGGGGTCCATCCGTGGAACCCATTGCGCGGCAAGGCGCCGGTTGTTCCGCAGTCCTTCCAGGTCCGGCCAGTAACCGACGGCCAGGCCCGCGGCGTACGCGGCGCCGAGCGAGACCGTCTCTGCGACGAACGGACGCGACACCGGAACGTCGAGGACGTCGGCCACGATCTGCATGAGCAGGTTGTTGGAGGTCATGCCGCCGTCCACGCGCAGTGCCTCGGCCCGCAGGCCCGAATCGGCGTTCATCGCCTCTACCACGTCGCGGGTCTGCCAGGCGGTGGCCTCCAGTACGGCGCGGGCGATGTGGCCCTTGGTGATGTAGGAGGTCAGTCCGGCGATGAGACCGCGGGCGTCGCTGCGCCAATGCGGTGCGTAGAGCCCGGAGAACGCGGGCACGACGTAGCAGCCGCCGTTGTCTTCGACGGTGCGCGCGAGGGTTTCGATCTCCGGCGCACTCGTGACGAGCCCGATGTTGTCGCGTACCCACTGCACGAGCGAACCGGTGACCGCGATCGGGCCCTCCAGCGCGTACACCGGCTCCGGGCCGATCTGGTAGCCGATCGTGGTGAGCAGGCCGTGCCCGGAGCGCACCAGCTCACGCCCGGTGTTCATCATGAGGAATCCGCCCGTTCCGTAGGTGCACTTGGTTTCCCCACGCGCGAAACAGGTCTGGCCGAACAACGCGGCGTGCTGGTCGCCGAGCGCGGCGGCGATCGGGATGCCAGGCACCACCCGGCGCGTAGTGCCGTAGGACGCGGTCGACGGCTGGATGCGCGGCAGCATCCCCGCCGGGATGCCGAAGAACTCCAGCAGTTCGTCGTCCCAGGCGAGGGTGCCGATGTTCATCAGGAGGGTACGGCCTGCGTTGGTGACGTCGGTGCGGTGCAGGCCGCCGTCCGGGCCGCCGGTGAGGTTCCAGATCAGCCAGGTCTCCATGGTGCCGAACAGCACCTCGCCCCGCTCGGCGCGCTCGCGCAGACCGGGCATCGTGTCCAGCATCCAGCGCAGTCGCGGCGCGGCGAAATAGCTCGCCGGTGGCAGACCGCACAGTTCGCGGATCCGGTCGGCGCCCGGCTTGCCCTCCAGTTCCCGGACCAGTTCTTCGGTCCGCACGTCCTGCCAGACGATGGCGCGACCGACCGGCGTGCCGGTGCGGCGGTCCCACACCACGGTGGTCTCGCGCTGGTTGGCGATGCCGAGCGCGACGATCTGATCGGCGGCCACACCGGAATCGCGCAGCGCCTGCGGCACGATCCGCTCGACGTTGCGCCAGATCTCCACGGCGTCCTGCTCGGCCCATCCCGGCCGCGGGTAGTGCTGCCGGTGCGGGCGCTGGGCGACCCCCACGAGCCGGGCACGCTGGTCGAACAGGATGCACCGCGTGGAGGTGGTGCCCTGATCGATGGCGAGCACGTAACGCTGCTTCATGCTGCTCCTGGAGGAAATCCGCTGGTCACCGGCGCGACGGCGGTCGGTCGCCCGCACCGAGATCGCGCGACACCGCCCGTGCGGCGTCCAGCACCCGGCCGACGAGCGCGGGTCGGTGCCGCGACTTCGCGTCACAGAGCCGGTCCACCGCGCCGGTGATGCCGATGGCGCCGACCACCAGCCCACCCGGCGCTCGGATCGGCGCCGCGATACCCGCCTCGCCGGTCCGGAACTCCTCGATGTCGCCCGCCCATCCGGCCCGCCGCACGCCGGCCAGTTCCCTGGTGAGCGCGGCGCGGTCGACGAGGGTGCGGTGCGTGAGCGCAGCCGGCTCGGCCCGGCGCACCGTCGCGGCCAGGTCGGCGTCATAGGCGAGCAGCACCTTGCCCAGCGCGGTGGCATGCGGCGGCAGGAGTTCGCCGAGTTCGAGCGCCTGTTCGGTGTTGTCCGGCCGGAACACGTGGTGGACCACGACCACCGCGCCGTCCAGCGGCGCGCCGATCCGCACCGCCTCGCCCGTGCGCGCCGCCAGCGCGTCGGCCCAGTTGATCGCGCGGGAGCGCAACTCGTTCGCGTCGAGGTAGCCGCCGCCCAGGTGCGGCAACGCCGCGCCGAGCTGGTACTTGCCGCTCGCCGGGTCCTGGTCGACGAAGCCGACGCCCTGGAGCGTGCGCAGGATGCCGTGCGCGGTCGGCTTGGGCAGGTCGAGCGCGCCCGCGATGTCACCGACGCCGAGACGACCGGAGCCGCGGGCCAGCAGTCGCAGCACGGCCGCCGCCCGCTCGATCGACTGGATCGGACCCGGCATGTCCGGAAACCTATCCCCCGTGTCGTGATTCGACAATCGTGCGCGACGCCCGGCGCACCCGGCATGAGCTGCGCCATACCTTCGTCTCGCCCGACTCGGCAGCCATTGCGTTCTCCGCGACCCGCCCGAGCATTCGACAATGTCGAATGGCAGCGCTATCCGGGTCCGGCATTCCGCCGTAGTTTCCGTTTCGAGCACGGTCGCGCCCGCGGCCTGCGCGGCGAACGGAGGCTCAGCGATGACTCGGGGCGGTAGCCGGTACGTCGGCGCCATCGACCAGGGCACCACAAGCACCCGCTTCATGGTGTTCGACCACGGGGGCAACGAGGTCGCCCGCCACCAACTCGAGCACGAGCAGATCCTGCCGCGCCCCGGGTGGGTGGAGCACAATCCGACCGAGATCTGGGAGCGCACCCGCGCGGTCGTGCAGACCACGCTGACCAAGGCCGATCTCGTCGCGAGCGACCTCGCCGCGGTCGGCGTCACCAACCAGCGGGAGACCACGGTGGTGTGGAACCGCAGGACCGGGCGGCCGTACTGCAACGCGATCGTCTGGCAGGACACCCGCACCGATCGCATCGCAGCCGAATTGGAGCGGGCCGGGCACGGCGACACCATCCGGCGCAAGGCGGGCCTGCCGCCCGCGACCTATTTCTCGGGCGGCAAACTGCGCTGGATCCTCGACAACGTCCCAGGGGTGGCCCGGGACGCCGAACGCGGCGACGCGCTGTTCGGCACCACCGACAGCTGGCTGCTGTGGCAGCTGACCGGCGGGGTGGACGGCGGCGTGCACGTCACCGACCCGACCAACGCCAGTCGCACCATGCTGATGGACCTGGAGACATTGGACTGGGACGACGAACTGCTGGCCTTGTTCGGGGTGCCGCGCGCGATGCTGCCCAGGATCGCGCCGTCGGCGAATCCGGACCTGTTCGGCCGCACCCGGCCCGACGGGCCGTTCGGCGGCGCGGTCCCGCTCGCCGGTGTGCTCGGCGACCAGCAGGCCGCCGCCGTCGGACAGGTCTGCTTCCGTCCCGGCGAGGCGAAGAACACCTACGGCACCGGCAACTTCCTGTTGCTCAACACCGGGACCGAGATCGTGCGATCGCAACACGGACTGCTCACCACCGTGGCCTACCGATTCGGCTCGCAGAAGCCGGTGTACGCGCTGGAAGGCTCGATCGCGGTGACGGGCTCGGCGGTGCAGTGGCTGCGCGACCAGCTGGGCATCATCTCCGGGGCGGCGCAGAGCGAGTCGCTGGCCCGGCAGGCCGAGGACAACGGCGGGGTGTACTTCGTGCCCGCGTTCTCCGGATTGTTCGCGCCCTACTGGCGGTCGGACGCGCGCGGCGCGATCGTCGGCCTGTCCCGCTACAGCACCAACGCCCATCTCGCGCGGGCGACGCTGGAATCGATCTGCTACCAGACCCGCGATGTGGTCGAGGCGATGCAGGCCGACTCCGGCGTCCGGCTGGACGTGCTGCGGGTGGACGGCGGCGTCACCGCCAACGAGCTGTGCATGCAGTTGCAGGCCGACTTCCTCGGCGTGCCGGTGTCGCGCCCGGTGGTCGCCGAGACCACCGCCCTCGGCGCGGCCTACGCGGCCGGGCTGGCGGTCGGCTTCTGGAGCGACACCGACGAACTCGCCCAGAACTGGAACGAAGCCAAGCGCTGGCACCCGGCCTGGTCGCCACCGCAGCGTGAGCGCGGCTACGCGCGCTGGAAGAAAGCGGTCGCCCGCACCCTCGACTGGATCGACGACGAGGACTGAGCCGGCGACCCCGTCGTACCCGAATATCCCCGAAACAAGGAGACAGCGCTGTGTCCGCACGATTGGACGCCCGATACCGCGACCGCGCGGTGAACTCGCTCGGTGACACCGAGATCGACGTGCTCGTCATCGGCGGCGGCGTGGTCGGCGCGGGCGCCGCACTCGACGCCGCCTCCCGCGGCCTGAGCGTGACCCTGGTGGAGGCGAGGGACTTCGCCGCGGGCACCTCGAGCCGCTCCAGCAAGCTCATCCACGGCGGGCTGCGCTACCTGGAACAGCTGGACTTCTGGCTGGTGCGGGAGGCGCTGAAGGAACGCGGCCTGCTGCTGCACCGGCTGGCCCCGCACCTGGTACGGCCGGTGTCGTTCCTGCTGCCGTTGCGGCATCGCGTGTGGGAGCGCGCCTACATCGGCGCGGGCGTCGCCCTGTACGACACCATCGGCGGCGCCCGCGCCCTGCCGATGCACCGGCACCTGTCGCGCACGCGCGCGCTGGAACTCGCGCCCGCCCTGCGCGAGGACGCGCTGACCGGGGCCATCCGCTACTTCGACGCGCAGGTCGACGACGCCCGGCACACGATGATGATCGCGCGCACGGCGGCCGGGCACGGCGCGACCGTGCTCACCCGCACCAAGGTGACGGCGCTGCTGCGCGACGGCGCGCGCGTGGTCGGCGCGGAGGTCACCGACCTGGAGACCGGGCGGGTGCACGCGGTCCGCGCGCGCCGGGTGATCAGCGCCACCGGAGTGTGGACCGACGAGATGAACCGGATGACCGGCGTCGAGTTCCCTTTCCACGTCCGGATGTCCAAGGGCGTGCACATCTTGGTGCCCCGCCATCGCCTGCACTTGGACACCGGCCTGATCATGCGCACCGAGAAGAGCGTGCTGTTCGTCATCCCGTGGCACGGGCACTGGATCATCGGCACCACCGACACGGACTGGTCGCTGGACAAGGACCATCCGGCCGCCAGCGACGCCGACGTGCGGTACCTGCTCGACCAGGTCAACCGGGTGTTGCGGGAGCCGCTCACCCGCGACGATATCGTCGGCACCTACGCGGGTCTGCGCCCGCTGCTGTCCGGCGCGTCGGCCGACACCGCGACGCTGTCCCGGGAGCACGCGGTCGCCGAACCGGCGCCCGGCCTGTTCGTCATCGCGGGTGGCAAGTACACCACCTACCGGGTGATGGCCGCCGACGTCGTGGACGCGGCGGTGGCGGGACTCGGCCGCGCGGTCGCGCCGTCGGTGACCGAGCACCTGCCGATCCTCGGCGCGGTGGGCTACCAGGAACTCGCCGCCGACCTCGACAGCCTGGCGCAGCGCACGGGCCTGCCGCGAGCGACGGTGCAGCGGCTGCTCGGCCGGTACGGCTCGACGATCACCGACCTGTTCGACCTGATCGCCCGCGAGCCCGAGTTGGGTGAGCCGCTCACCGGAGCACCCGAATACTCCGGCGCGGAGGTGGTGTACGCGGTGACGCACGAGGGCGCACTGCACTTGGACGACGTGCTCACCCGCCGCACCCGGGTGTCCATCGAAACGGCCGACCGCGGCCTGGCCGCCGCTCCCGGGGTGGCTCGGCTGATCGGCGCGCACCTCGGCTGGGACGCCGCTGCCACCGAGCGGGAGATCACCCGCTACCGCGATCGGGTGCACGCCGAATTGGCCGCCAACCAGGCGGCCGACGACGAATCCGCCAACGCGGCCCGGTTGATCGCCGTGGCCTGAGCCCCTGGCACGGTTCCCACACGGAACCGTGCCGGGCTCACTGATCCATGCCGCTGTGCCCGCTCGGCGTCGACTCGTCGGTCTCGAGTTCGGCGCCGGCCGGGTGCTCGTCGGCGTGTGTCGGCTTGGTGTGCTCGTCGGCGAAATCCGCGTCCTGCTGCATCGACTCCGCCGTCGTCGGATCGACATTCGGTGTGCTCATAACCCGCGCGTACCCAGCGGTGCGGCCCTGACGCACACACCTCGGCCTCGGCGGGAAAGCAGGCTCGGCGCTCTCGGCGGGAGTGGCGGGTTGACCTCGAGCACGGTTGAGGATGGAGCATGGTGAGCATGACTCGTCCAGCTGATTTCTGGAACACCGTCTATGACAACGACACCGCCCCCTGGGTGATCGGCGAGCCGCAACCGGCCATCGTCGCGCTCGAGCGGGACGGCGGCATCACCGGACGCGTGCTCGACCCGGGCTGCGGCGCCGGTGAGCACACGATCCTGCTGACCAGGCTCGGGTACGACGTGCGCGGAATCGACATGTCGCCGAGCGCGGTGGCGTACGCGCGGGCCAACGCCGCCGAGCAGGGTGTGCCGTCGGCCTCCTTCGAGGTGGCCGACGCCCTCGCACTCGGCGACCGGCCGGAGTTCGCCGGTGATCCGCCCGGCTCCGCACCCGCGTTCGACACCATCGTCGACAGCGCGCTGTTCCACGTCTTCGGGACCGAGGACGAGCCGCGCGCCGCCTATGTCCGCAGCCTGCACGCGATCTGCAAGCCGGGCGGCACCGTCCATGTTCTCGCGCTCTCCGATGTCGAGCCGGGGTTCGGCCCGCGGATCAGCGACACCTTGATCCGGGAGTCGTTCCGCGACGGCTGGACGGTGGAAGACGTGCGGCAGGCGCGCTACCGCGGGCGGGTGACCGACCCGGTGGCCCAGGACGCGGCGAACCTGGAGGTCTCCGCGTCCGGCCACGTCGACCTCGCCGCGTGGCTGGCCCGGATCCGCCGCCTCTGAGTCACACGCCCTTCGGCGCTTTGCTTCCCATGAAGCCGAACAGGTAGCCCGCCACCCGCCGCATCTGGATCTCCTCGGCGCCCTCGGTGATCCGGTAGCGCCGGTGGTGGCGGTAGATGTGCTCGAACGGCTTGTGCCGGGAGTAGCCGAGGCCGCCGTGCACCTGCATGGCGCGGTCGGCGGCCTCGCAGCACAACCGGTTGGCCCAGTAGTTGCACATCGAGACCTGCTCGGAGACGGCGAACGTGCCGTAGGTGTCCATCGACCAGGCGGTCTTGTGGATCAGGGCGCGCAACATCTCACACTGGGTGTGCAGCTCCACCAAGGGGAACTGGATCGCCTGGTTGGCCGCCAGCGGCTTGCCGAAGGGCTTGCGCTGTTTGGCGTAGGCCACCGACTGGTCGATGCAGTACTGCGCCGCACCCAGACTGGACGCGGCCTGGCGGATCCGGTTCTCGTTGAAGAAGTGCTGAACCACCGCCAGGCCGCGCCCCTCACCGCCGAAGACGGCGCTGTCGGGGACCCGGACGCCGTTCAGGGAGACACGGGCGTGGTCGGTGGGCATGTTGAAAGTCCAGAGGTATTCCTCGACGACGAATCCCGGGGCGTCGGTGGGCACCAGGAAGGCGGTGATGCCCGCCGCGTCGCCGGGGCCGCCGGAGGTGCGCGCGAAGATCAGGTCGGCGACGGCGATGTGCACGCCGGTGTTCCAGGTCTTCTGCCCGGTGATCACCCAGTCGTCGCCGTCGCGGACCGCCGCGGTCTCCATGTGGGTGGCGTCGGAGCCGTGCTCGGGCTCGGTGATGCCGAAGGCGAAGAACTTCGTCCCCGAGGCCATGCCGTCCACCCACTCCGCCCGCTGCGCGGGTGTGCCGTGTTCGAGCATGAGCAGCAGGCCGACGTTGTTGGCGACGATGGCGTGCTCGTTCTGTAGATCGCAGTGCAGGCCGAGGCCGCGCCGGGCCAGGTGCTCGCGGATCACGGCCATGCCCAGGTTGGTGCCGTCCCGGCCGCCGTACCGCGCGGGGAACGCGTACCGCAGGTGCCCGGCGGCGTCGGCGCGCCTGCGTACCTCGGCCAGCAGGTCCTCCCATCGCGCGTTCGGCAGGCCGCCGCGCTCCCAGTCGGTGCGGGCATCCTCGCGGCGGTGGTCGAAGAAGCGGATGTTGTCGTCGGTCTGCTCGAGCGGCGTGATCTCGCGCTCGATGAACGCGTCGAGTTCGGCCAGATATTCGACCAGTTCCGCGGGTAGCTCGAAATCCATCGGGCATCAGCCTTTCGCAGTGGGTCGGATCTGCATCAGCAGGTCCCATTCGATTTCCGACACGCGGCGCCCGCTGGCCGCCATCACGATGTCTCGCACGCTGCCATCCGAGTGTGCCGCGGCCTGCCCGGCCAGCCCGATGCCCCAGGCGAGCGTGCACATCACCTTCCACCAGCGAAACCGGTCCTCGTCGAAACCGCCGCCCGCGCGCCGGTAGCCGCGCACGAACGCGGCGCGGCCCGCGAGCCCGCCGAATTCGCGGTCGTCCGCGCGGAAGCGCCACATGCGCAGCGCGGGCCAGGCCACGTCCCGCATCGGATCGCCGTGGCGCTGCGCGCCTTCCCAGTCCAGCACGGCTCGCAGGCCGTCGGGCCCGACGACGATGTTGCCGTTGCGCATGTCGGTGTGCAGCAGCGCGGTACGGGGCGGCGCGGGTGGGCAGTGGCGTTCCAGCCAGCGCAGCGCGAGGGCGAACACCGGCCGGTCCGGCAAGAGCGCGCGCACGTGCTCGCCTGCCTCGGTCAGCTGGCGTTCCGGATCGGCGGCCGCTTCGGGCAGGCGAGCGGGCGCGGACGCCGGGTCGATGGCATGCAGACGGCCCATGGCCTCACCGAGTTGTTCGGCCACTCGTTCGCCGAGACCCGCCGCCTCCGTCAGCCGTAATACCTTGCGGGGCACGGTTTCCCCGTCCACCCGTTCGGAGACCACGAACGACCCGCCGACGTAGGCGCTGTCGGTACAGATGGCCACCACGGGCGGCACCGGCACACCGTGCGTCCGTGCCAGTTCGCGTACGGCGGCCTCCACGTCGACCGGAACCAGCTCGATCGCGCTCGGCACGATGGTCGCGACCAGGCGGCGCGTCCCGCCTTCCAGGTCGGTTTCGAAGGCGACGTTTCGGCGACGGGCGCCCGCGGAGAGGTATTCGACGTTCGACACCGTCACCGCACGGCCGCTCCCGGACTCGAGAAACCGGGCCAGACCGCGTGCCAGGTCGGCGCTCACTCGCCCGCCCAGGCGTCGTACCCGGGTTTGGCGATCGCCAGATCGGCCCGCACGATCGAAACCAGCGCTTCCCGGAGTCGCTCGTCATCCCCCTCGGCCACCGCGTCGAGCAGCTCGCGCTCGTGCTCGGCCGCGGCGGGGCCCGATTCGATCTCCCTGCGCACGATCCTGGCGAGATTGGCGCCCACCCGCGCCTTGTGCTGCAATCCCGCGGGCAGGGCGGGCAGCAGCGTCTGCTCGAGCAATTCGGCGATCGATTCCAGCAGCTCCGCTGCCGATGGGCGATTCTGCATGCGTTCCCCTCGGTCGGTTCCGGCCCCCAGCATGGCACGCACCGGTACCGTCCCGATCGGCACTTTCGGCCGTCACCCCTGGCCGCGCAGCCGCGACGATCCCGCGTCCCTTCCTGTGTGCCGGGCTGGGAATCTGCCGTGGGTCCTTCTTCGCATGGGGTTGCGCGTGGGAGCGGTCGGTAAAATGCGAAGGGGCAGTGGGCGCGGGTGCGCCATTCGTTTGCGCTGGGCTGAAACAGGAGAAATGCATTGGCGACCAGTCGCGTCCGATCCGGAGTCGTCGGGGGGATCGCCCTGGTCATGGCGGTGATCGTGGCGGCATGCTCGTCGTCCGATCCGGGCGGTACGCCGGGAGCGGCAGGCCCTGCGCCCTCGCCCCTCACCATCACGCCCGCGTCGGGGGCCCGCAACGTCGATCCGCTCGCCCCGATCCAGGTCAGCGCCTCCGAGGGGCAGCTGACCTCGGTCACCATGACCAACGAGCAGGGCAACGCCGTCGAGGGGATCATGACGCCGGACAAGACGGCCTGGAAGCCCACCGAGCCGCTCGGCTACGGCCGCACCTACACGGTGACCGCGGAAGGGCTCACCGTCACCGGCAGGACCGGGCCGACCACCGCGACCTTCTCCACGCTGACCCCGAACAATCAGACGAAGGTGTCGCTGACCACCACGGGCGGCACACCGCTGTCGGACGGCGGCACGTTCGGGGTGGGCACCGTGGTGGTGGCCCACTTCGACGAGGACGTCCCCGACCGCGCCATCGCCGAGAAGCACTTGTCGGTCACCACCGACCCGCCGGTGGAGGGATCCTGGTACTGGCTGGACGATCGCAACGTGCATTGGCGGCCGCGGGAGTACTACACGCCGGGCACGAAGGTCAGTGTGGCGGCGAACATCTACGGCCAGGAACTCGGCCGCGGCCTCTACGGCCAGGAGGACACCAAGACCACGTTCACCATCGGCGCGTCGCACGTCTCGATCGCCGACGACAACACCAAGCAGATCCAGGTCTTCGAGAACGGCAAGCTGATCCGCACCATGCCGACCTCGATGGGCATGGGCGGCAGCGAGGTCATCGGCGGCAAGACGCTCACGTTCTGGACCCAGCCCGGGATCTACACGGTGATGGACAAGGCCAATCCGGTGATCATGGACTCCTCCACCTACGGCCTGCCGATCAACTCCCGCCTGGGCTACAAGGAGGCCATCGGCTGGGCGACCCGGATCAGCACCGACGGTATCTACCTGCACCAGCTCGACTCCACCATCTGGGCCCAGGGCAATACCGACGTCTCGCACGGCTGCCTCAATCTCAGCGGCGAGAACGCCCAGTGGTTCTTCAATTTCGCCGTCCCCGGCGACGTCGTGGAGATCCGCAACACCGGCGGCGCCCCGCTGGAGGTCTGGCAGAACGGCGACTGGGGGCTGCCGTGGGATCAGTGGGGGCAGGGCAGCGCACTTCGATAGGGTCCGTCCGGCCGACACGCTGGCCGCCCTTGCCGATGCCGGGAAGCTGCACTACATTCCTGCACTCGCGAGACCAATCGGTCTCCAATCCCTGCGCGGCACACCCGCGACGGCACCGCGCGGGACCCCGCGTTGACGATCGGAGCCGGCTCGATGGCGATGCTGCTGTACTACCTACTCCTACCGCTCTATCTCGCCGAGGCATTCGTCAACCAGCTGCACTGAGCGCCGCTCGGCCGCAACACACTTCACGGGGGCCGCTTCCGCGATCGACGCGCCGCGCTCGGCCTACCCCCTCTCGTACCGCTCGGAACAGGTGACGTCCACCGCGAGTTCGATGCGTCGTCAGCGCCGATTCCCTGGTGCTCGGCCCGAGCGATCTTCTCAACCGGCCTGTTCGGCGCCTGGTGGCTGGTGGAAGCCGGGACCCGCCTTCGGTTCGACCTCGCGCGGGTCGATCGGCTCGCGGCAGTGGTCGCAGACCAGCATGGGTGAGGTCTCCTCCCCGCAGGTGCGATGTTCCAGGACGACCGGCCTGCCCTCCGGCCCGACCAGGTGGTGATCACCCCAGACCATCATCGCCGTGACGATCGGATACAACTCGCGGCCCGCGGCGGTGAGGTGGTAGTCGACGCGCCCGCCGCCGTGGTCGGTGCGCGTGAAGATGCCCGCGTCGATCAGCATGCGCAGGCGGCTGGTGAGCAGGTTGCGGTTGGTGATGCCGATATTGCGGGCGAAATCGCTGAAACGATGCACCCCGAAGAACGCCTCGGCGATGAGCAGGATGGTCCACCGGTCGCCGAGCAGTTCGACGACGCGGGTGACCGAATCGTCGACCGGGCGCCGCAGTGTCATGGCGCTATTTTCGCATCCCGTCACGGTATTGCATTCCTACTGACGGTATCGGAATAATACCAACATTACCGGTGCCCGTTCCGGGCCGGACAGCTGGGAGTGTCGATGACGACCACGAACCACCCGACCGACGATTACGTGCGCCTGCTCGACCCCGCGGTGCGGCCGGATCCGTACCCGCTCTTCGCGCGGCTACGCGACTGCGGCGCGTTCCGGATCGGCACGGCGCCGGTGGTCGTGCTGACCCGCTACGCCGACTGCGCCGCGGTACTGCGCGATCCGCGCGCGAGCGTCGACCGGTCACTGGCCCGGTTGCAGCTCGGTTCGATGCCGATCTACGACGGGACCCGCGAAGACGGTGCGGCACAGGCGAAACCGTCGTTCCTGTTCCTCGACCCGCCCGACCACACTCGCCTGCGCCGCCTGGTGTCCAAGGCGTTCACCCCGCGCGTCGTACGGCAGCTCGAGCCCCGGATCACCGAGATCGTCGACGACTTGCTCGACCAGCGCGCTCGTGCGGGACGATTCGACGCCGTCGACCACCTGGCCTATCCGCTGCCGGTGACCGTCATCTGCGAACTGCTCGGCGTCCCGCTGGCGGATGAGGCGCGGTTGAGCGCCTGGTCGGCGCTGCTGTCCCGCACGCTCGACCCGACGTCCCGCGCGGCCGCCCGATTCCGCGCCGACCCCGCCGAGATCCGGCGCGCCGGAACCGAATTGCACGCCTACTTCGAAGAACTCATCGACCGCCGCAGGCGCACCCCGGGCCCGGATCTGCTGTCCGAACTCATCGCCGCCGAAGACGCCGGGGACGTGCTCACCCACGCGGAACTGATCTCGACCTGCGCGCTGCTGCTGGTCGCCGGGCACGAGACCACCGTCAACCTGATCGCCAACGCGATCCTCGCCCTGCTGCGCAGGCCGGAGGAACTCACCGCCCTCCGGGCGGATCCGGACCGGGCGGCGGGCGTGGTCGAGGAGACGCTGCGCTTCGACCCGCCGGTCCAGCTGATCCCGCGCGTCGCCGCCGACGAACTGAGCATCGGCGGCATGGACATCCAGCGCGGCGATCTGGTGGTACTGCTGATCGCCGCCGCGCACCGCGACCCGTCGGCGTTCGGCGACCCCGACCGATTCGATCCGGCGCGCGAGAACCGCCACCTGGCCTTCGGCCTCGGGGCGCATTTCTGCCTCGGCGCTCCCCTGGCTCGCTTGGAGGCGCGAGTGGCGTTGACCCGGCTCGCGCAACGAGTCGAAGACCCCTCGCTGCCGGTGGATCCGCCGCCGTACCGGGAACACGTGAATCTGCGCGGGCCCGCGCACCTGCCCATCGAGTTCGCGGCGATCCGGCCCAGGTAGTCAGCCGTCGTAGGACACGTGCGGCGTCCACCCCTCGACAGGGCGGGTGGCCGCCGCGTGCAGCGCCGCGGCCACCCGGTCCCGCGTGAACGCTCCCTCGCCGAGCACTCCGTTGACCTGCACCGCGACGGCCCGTACACCGACGGGCGCAAGGGTGGCGTCCAAGCTGGTGACCAGGTTGCGCACCGCCGCCTTCTGGACGCCGAGCGAGGCGGCCCGGTGCCACGGCTTGTCCGCGGCCGCACTGCCGGTGACCAGTACACGGGCGCCATCGGCCAGGAATGGGCGCGCTGCCTGGACCGCGGGCAGCAGAGCCGCGGCGCCCACGGTGAAGTCCTCGATCAATGCGGCGACCGAGAGCTGCAACGGATCGGCCTCACGGAAGATGCTGGGATTGAAGTGCAACACGTCGATGCGGCCGTAGCGTTCGCCCACCTCGGCGACGACCCGGCCCACGTCGGCGGGATCGTGCAGATCCACCCCGGCGCCCTCCGCGTGGAACCCCTGCTCGCGCAACCGCGCCGCCAGCGGTTCGGCCTCCTCGGGTAACCGGCAGGCCAGCACGGTGGTGAAGCCGTCGGCGGCGAACAGGCCTGCGACCGCCAGCCCGACACCGGGACCGGCGCCGAGCACGAGCAGCACGGGAGCAGTCGAGGTTTCCGGGGCCGGGCGGCTGTCGGACGGGGTCATTCGACGACGGCCTTGATCCGGTTCAGCGTCTCGCGCATGCCCTCGACGTTGGTCTTGCCGCGCGTCCACCCGGCGAGCAACCAGTACAGCCGCAGCACAGGGTTGCTGTGCAGTTGGAACGACTCGGTGACATCGGTGCCGCCGTCGGCCGGTTCGAAGACGTAGCGCCACGTGTTGACCGGCATGCCCTTCGGTCCGAGCACGGTGAACGCGAACTCGCGACCGGGCTCGCAGGCAACGATGCGGCACACCGTCGCGTACTTCAGCCCCCAGCCGTTGCGGTTGACATGACCGCGGAACTTCACGCCGACCGCGGGCCCGGTGGCGCCGCCGAGCCACTCCGCGGCGAACGTCTCCGGACTGAACCGCCCGGTGTTCTCGATGTCACTGACCAGTTCCCAGATCTTGTCGGCGGGGGCGGCCATCCGGACGGTCACGCTGTCATGCATGCGCCGAACGCTAGCAGGCGGTCCCGCCGTCGCTTCCGGGTCGAACCGGGCCGCCGTCAGGCGGGCCGCCCAGCCGTCCACGTCGGACAGCCGCCGTCCGGGTTGCAGCACCCAGCAAGCGGCGAGCAGATCGTGGCCGAAGTGCGCGAGGGCCGCGTGCTCCGGCCAGTACTCGCTGGTCCACTCGGGGTCGTCGGTCGCCGAGTCGATGCCGCTGCGGACCACGCCGACCAGTTCGAATTGCAGATGCTGGACCAGCACCCACGCTTCGGCGTCCATCGGCTTGTGGCGCAGGTGGTCGAGCAGGGCGCGGGCGGCGGCGCGCACCCGGTGTTCCATCCGGTGGAATGTGCGCCGGTGCCCGTGGGGCGCGACGCCGTGCAGCGCCAGCACGGCGACGGCGACGCCGATCATCGTCTCCCACAGCCGATCGCGGATCACCGGTCCGATCGGGCCGCCCGTGGTGGCAACCCCACCCGCGATCAGCGCGACCGGCGTGATGAAGACGACGGCAAGGGCGTAATTCCGCGGCACGAACAGCTCGATGCAGAACTGCAACGCGGCGACCAGTGCGATCAGCGCGTACCCGGTCGGCCCGAGCTGGTAGATGAGCGCGAACAGCCCGAGGCCCGCGATCGTTCCGACGAACCGGTGAATGGCCCGCACTTGCCCGCGCACCCGATCGGGCCCGGCTTGCAGGACGATGAGGGCGCTGAGCACCGCCCAGTGCGGCCGGTCCAGACCGAGCAGCGCGCTCAGCGCACCCGCGCCCACACAGCCCGCGGCGACGCGCATCGCGCTGATCGCCGCGTGCGAGGAGAACGACAGGGAGCGCCGCAGCCGGAAGCCGACGCCGGGCCGGGCGAACGAGACCAGTGGATCGACCAGCAGGTCGTCGGTGTCGTCATCGGGCACGTGCCCGGCGAGGCCGCGCCGCGCGCCCTGCAGGGTGGCCAGCAGTTCGGCTTCCCCGGGATCCGAGGGCACGCCCGCGTCGTACACCGCCGCCCACGCGTCCGCCATCGCCGCGCCCGCCCGGTGACGCAGGTCGATGGCGGGCGTCCCCGCCTCCCGGGCCGCGACGTAGGCGTCGACCGCCCGGACCGCCGCGTCGACCGCGATCCGTTCGGGTTTGCGGCGATCGCGCAGCACCCCGGCCATCGAGACGACGATCGACGCGACCACACCGCAGGCCGTACAGAGCAACAGCGTCACCACAGCGGCCCCGGCCTCGACGGCTTTCATCGCGCCCGCGCAGACCAGCGCGAAGAACAGCGCACCCGGCGGACCGAGCCGCAGCGCGTCGATGACGAACACCGCCACGACCGCGATCGCCGACACCACGAGCACCATGAGCAGCGACGAACCGAACCCCGCGTCCAGCACTCCGCCGATCAGCGCGCCCGCGCCGCAAGCGGCGAGCAGCGCCGATCCGGCCGTCAGCACGACCCTGCCGCGCACCCGGAACGGCCGCCCCTCGCCGTAGAGCACCGCGAAGGCGCCGAACATGACGAACACGGCCGCGTCCGCATATCCCAGACCGGTGACGATCGCGGCGGGGACGGCGAACGCCAGCGCGGCACGCACCGCCACGCTCCACCGCCTGCCCGCGGGCGGCAGGGCGAACAACAGCGAGCCGACCCGGCCCTTCGGCGGCACCGGATCCGGATATGTCGCCGCCACCTGCTGTCCTTTCCACTCTGGACGAGCTGCCTGCTGCACACATTAGATTCGGGGGATGACCGCCGACGCTCATATTCCACTACCCACGCGCGTCCACGCCTTCGGCGACGACGTGCTCGGTGACCACGACGCCGTCGCCCTGGCCGCCCTGGTGCGCGACGGCGAGCTCTCGCCAGGTGAACTCGCCGCCGCCGCGGCGGCGCGCGCCGGGCAGGTCGAAGAGCTGGCGGCCGTCGCCTACCCGAGCTACGCGCAACCGCTGCTGCCCGCCGAGCGGACCGGCGCCTTGTATGGCGTGCCCAGTTTCGTGAAGGACAACACCGACGTGGCCGGGATGCCGACGAATCAGGGCACGGCCGCGTTCCGCGCGCGCCCCGCCGGTGCGCACAGCGGCTACACCCGGCAGTTCCTCAGCACCGGCCTCACCGTTCTCGGCAAGAGCGCCATGCCCGAGTTCGGTTTCAACGCCAGCAGTGAGACGCCGCACCTCGCGCCCACCCGCAATCCGTGGCACACCGGCTATTCGGTGGGCGGCTCGTCGGGTGGGGCCGCCGCGCTGGTGGCGGCGGGTGTCGTCCCGATCGCGCACGGCAACGACGGTGGCGGATCGATCCGGATTCCCGCGGCGTGCGCCGGACTGGTCGGCTTGAAGCCGACGCGGGGACGGCATGTGGTGTCCGGGCTGGCGCGCACCTTGCCGGTCGACATCGTCAGTGAAGGAGTGCTCACCAGGACGGTGCGCGACACGGCGGTGTACACCGCGGCGGCCGAACAGTACTGGCGCAATCCGGCGCTGCCACCGATCGGCCGCGTCGACGGCCCTCCGACCCGGCGCATGCGGATAGCGGTCGTGCTCGACAACCTCGCAGGGCCGCTGGCCGCCGGTCCGACCCGGGAGGCAGTCGAAAATGTGGCGCGTGTCCTCGAGGCAGGCGGCCATTCGGTCGAGCCGGTCCCGCTGCCGTTCGACGCCACGATCGAACGCGCCTTCCTGCACTACTGGGGCCTGCTCGCGGCCGCGATCACCACGACGGGACGGTTCCTCGACCGCCGATTCGACGCGCGCCGCGTGGACGACCTCACCGTCGGCCTGCGCGCCCTCTTCCTCCGCCGCGCCTTGCACGCTCCGCTCACGCTCTACCGACTACGCGCGGCGGCGGCCACCTACGAACAGGCGCTCGGACCCTACGACGCGGTGCTGCTTCCCACGCTCGGCCACACCACGCCGGAACTCGGCTACCTCAGCCCGACCGTGCCGTTCGACGAACTCATCGACCGGTTGCGCGCCTACGTCTGCTTCACTCCGATCAACAACATCACCGGCACGCCGGCCGTCACCGTTCCCGCGGGCCTGACCGACGCGGGACTGCCCGTCGGTGTGCAGTTCGCCGCCACCCGCGGCAACGAACGCACCTTGCTGGAGCTGGCCTACCTGGTGGAGGCCGAGCGGCCGTTCCCTCGCCTGGATCGCTGACCGTGCCAAAACACCGCACTAGACGGTGCCGCCGATGCCGTGGGGCGGCGAACGTAGCCACGCGGCGCGACTGCTACGCGAATGGAGCCCGCGGGTGGCGGAGGTGACGACGACGCCGTTCAGCCCTTCCCGCAGTCCGCTCGCGGTGAGCCTTCCGTTGTTCGAGCGCCTTCCGGTGCTGCGGGACATCCCGCCCGCCATCGTCCGTGCGCGTGGTGTCCGATAGGTCAGGGCGCGGCGTTCGCCGCGGATGACGGGCGATCGCGGTGCACCGGGCCATGGGCGTCGTCGCAGTGGTCATCCAGCACCGGCAGCAGGCGCTGCGCCTCCGCGCCCGCCGAGGAGGTGACGGCGTGGGAGTGATCGACCTGCAACGTGGTGTGTGTGATGCCGTAGTCGTGGTCGAGCAGATGCTCGATCCGCTGACGCAGTCCGTGGCAGTCCGCACCCGCACGCACCAGCACATGCGCCGACAGGGCGATGTCGCCGGAGGTGATCTGCCAGACGTGCAGGTCGTGCACCTCGTCGACGCCCTCGATGTCCACCAGCCCGCGCCCGAGCGCGTCCGGATCGACGCCCGCGGGCGCCGCCTCCAAGAAGATCCGGCCGGATTCGCGCACCAGCCCGAGCCCCGCCTTGACCATCAGCGCGACGACGATCAGCGTTGCGATCGCGTCCGCCCTGGCGAAACCGGTGGTCAGCACGATCAGGCCGGCGACGGCGGTGGCGATGAACCCGTAGAGGTCGTTGAGCACATGCTGGAAGGCGCCCTCCACGTTGAGGCTGGAGCGGTTGGCTTTGCTGATCGCCCAGGTCGCGGCGATGTTGACCACCACACCCGCCAGCGCGGTCGCCAGCACCAGGCCGCCGGTCACCTCGGGCGGCTCCAGCAGACGGCGCACGGCCTCGTAGGTGAGCCAGCCCGCCAGCACGAGCAACGTGACTCCGTTGGCCTGTGCCGAGAGAATCTCGGCGCGCTTGTACCCGTAGGTGTACTTGCCGTTCGCCGGGCGGGCCGCGAGCCGGATCGCGATGAGCGCGAGGACAATGGACGCGGCGTCGGTGAGCATGTGCGCCGCGTCCGACAGCAGGGCCAGCGAGTTGGCCAGCACGCCGATCACGACCTCGACCGACATGAAACCGACGATGAGGGCCAGCGCGATGGTCAGCCACCTGCGATCGGCCGCACCCGACAGCCCGTGCCCGTGCGCGTGACCATGTTCGTGTCCCATCGACCCAGACCCCTTCCAGCACCGAATGTATGCGCATATCTGCATCTGTCACGTCAGCTTAGCCGACCCCGAGCGGCGCGCGACAGCGCAGTGGAGTGAGCTGGATCACGTCGCACACGCGCTCGTCGGCGCGGGTCAGCCGAACAGGGCGTGCACTGCCGCATAGGTCGACACCGTCGCGATCAGCCCTGCGCAGACACTGACCACCACGTTCATCGCCGCGAAGAAATAGGCGCCGCGCTCGGCCAGCCGCACGGTTTCGTAAGCGAAAGTGCTGTAGGTGGTCAGCGCTCCGCAGAATCCCGTGCCGAGCAGGACGAACAGCGGCGAGGCCAGCGCCGTCCCCGCTCCGCTGAGCGCGCCGAGCACGAGACAGCCGATCAGATTGACCGAGAACGTTCCCCAGGGGAACAGGCTGTCGCGGCGATCCTGCACCGCGCGGTCGATGAGGTATCGCAACGGCGCGCCGATCGCACCCCCTACGAGAACCAGAAGCACGGTCATGACGCCCTCCTCCACCCGTGCCGCAGGCGATCGTATCCGGCCCTGGTGAGCCACATGGCGATCAGGGTGGCCAGGAGGGCGCAGATCAGGGTGCCCGCCAGATAACCGGCCGCGACGACGATCGTTCCCGGTCGCAGCAGAGCGCGGACCTCGTTGGCGTACGTCGAGAAGGTCGTGAACCCGCCCAGTACGCCCACCCCGAGGAAGGGACGCAGCAACCGGTGCACAGTCCAGATCTCGGTCACCGCGACCATGAGCACGCCGATCGCGAAGCAGCCCGCGACATTGGTGACGAAGGTGGCCAGCGGGAAGTGCCCCGGGCGGCCGGGCAACCCCTGGGCGAGACCGTAGCGCGCGAGCGCACCGAGCGCCCCACCGAGAGCGACGACCACCGAGGCCGAGCCGTGGGTTCGCCAGAAATCCCGCCGTCGCGCGGGGCCTCGCGCGCGATCGGCAATGCCTGCCGGTTCCTCGGTCAGCTCATCGGTCACGCAGAACTCTTACCCGAAGCCTGCGCGGCGGCGCCACCGCGGGCAACGACGCCGCACTCACCGCTGCCCGGCCTTCTCGACGCCGTCGTGCGCGACGAGAACCGAACATCCGACGTGCCGTGCGGCCTTCTCCGCGGTGCTGCCCATGAAACGCCCCCAGATGCCCGAGTGCCCGCTGCGCCCCAGCACCAGCAGGTCGGCATCGTGATCGGCGGCGGCCGTGGCCAATTCCCGCGCCGCCTGACCCGCGCGGAGTTCGGCCCGCACCGCGATGCCGCGCTGTTCGGCGGTCTCGGCGGCGGTGGCCAGCCATCGGCGGCAGGTCTGTTCCCCGATCGAGCGTTCGTCCTCGATCTCACCGACCACCGGGCCGTAGTGCGGCAGATACTCTTCGACCGCGACGACCGTGAGGGCGGCGTGGTGCGCCGTCGCCAAGTCGAGCGCCATCGTCAAGGCGGCCCTGGCGCCGGGCGAGTCGTCGTAACCCACCACGATCCGCTGGAACACCTCTCCATTGTGATCCCTCCCCCAGGCCGGAGCCAGCCTTCTGGCAACCTTGTGGCAATCAGGCTGTGGCGACGGCGCGATCGGCCGCCAGCACTTCGCCGGCCGCGCGCTCGCCCGAGCGGATCGCCCCCTCGATGTAGCCCGACCATTCCGTGGCTGTTTCGCTTCCGGCCCAGTGGATCGCGCCGACCGGGTGGCGCAGCGCCGAGCCGAGGGTGGTCAGGACGCCCGGCGGGAAGAAGGAGTTGTAGCCGCCGCGGGCGAATGGATCGTCGGCCCAGACCTTTTCGTGCCACTCGATCGGCTCGCGGGCGACGTGCCCGAAAGCGCGCACGAGCGAACCGATGATCATGGCGCGTCGCTCGCCGGGGGAAGGGCGGCCAGCCGTTGCGCGGCCCGGCCGGGCACCAGTGCGCCGAGCACGCCCGGACCGCCGGGGCGCGTCGCGTCGAAGGTGACCGGCACCGGATCGTGCAGGTTCAGCGACTGGCCGGTGAACGAGTCGTCGCGCCAGAACGGCCGCTCGTAGACCGCGAAGGATTTCAGGACCGAGCCCATCGGCATGCGCTGGGTCAGTTGGTCCCGCGCGGCGGGCAGCGGTGGGTCGTAGGCGATGCGTCCGGCCAGGGTGGGCGGCACCGCCACGATCACGTGCCCGGCGTCCACGTCACCGGAGTCGGCGCTCACCCGCACACCATCCACGCCCTGACGGATACTCGTGACCGCCGCGCCGAGCCGCACCGCGTCGCCCAGTTCGGCGGCGATGGCCAGCGCGGGCCCATCGGCGCCGTCGACGAACAGGCGGGTCACCGTCTCGGCGGTGATCCCCGGCTCGACACCGCCCGCCGAGCGAATCGTGGTGAGCAGACCCAGCATCGAAATGCTGCCCACGTCGACGCACAGCTCCTCTCCGATCATCACCTCCGCCAGGTTCCGCGCGCGCCGCTCCGGCACGTTCCGGCGCAACCAGGTCGCCGCGGTCATCGCGTCCAGCCGGTCCGCGCCCGGTGTGGTCCACGGGCGGGCGAGGTCGATGCGGGCGGCCATCCGTTCCATCCGCCACATGGCCTGGGCGAGCACGAGCAGGACGAACGTCGGAAGCGGCGGGCGGGCGCCGGCGAACGGCCGCCGGACCACTCCCTCCACCAGCAGGTCGACCCCTTCGGGCGGCGCGTAGGTCGCGGCGCCGTACTCCTCGGCCAGCGCGGCGAATCGCGTGTGCGCGCCCGAGATCCACTGTCCGCCCAGATCGACGGCCCATCCGTCCCCGACCCGCGCGGTCAGCGTGCGACCGCCCGCACGGTCACTCGCCTCCAGGACGACGACATCCCGACCGGCCGCTCGCAACGTCCGCGCCGCACACAGCCCGGCATATCCCGCCCCGACGACTACCACGTCCGCACGGTCCATGGTGGCCTCCCGTCGCCGCACCGTAACTCGACAACCACTGTCGAGCACCCGTGGCCGATCCGCAACCGACGCGGAGATCCGCGTGCGAGCCGACGGCCATCGGTGCCGTGCGACGCGGGCAGCATGGCGGTGAACAGCAGTCGACGGTGTGCCGACCGGTTCGTGCGTCGGCGGGCAGTCACCGCGCCACGCTCGGCGCGGACCCGCGTCTCGCTACTCCATCGTTCGTCACGTCCCGGCCTCGTGGTGAGCAGCGGTCGCGTCGAGCGGCTAACGCCTCAGCGTGGCGAGGGCGGCGACGGCGGCATCCTGGAAGGTCGCGGTCAGCGAGCGCGGCGGCGGCGATACGCGCCCGCGCACCCACTGCCTGCAATACTCCTGCGCCGGTCCGATGCAGATCGCGTGGGCCACCGGATAGCCCTCGCCGACCACGTCTGCGGTTCCGAGCAACTCTCGATATCTGCGCCGCAGCGCGCCGAAGAAGGCCCGATTGTGCTGTGCCAGTTCGGGCTCGGCGGCGCGTGCCACCTCGTCCGGCAAGGTGGCGAACAGGAAGCGGGCGAGATCGCGATGATCCTGCACCCAGCCGAGATGTGCCGCGAGCATAGCGCGGATCGCCTGCTCGGGACCGATATCCGGTGCGTCGAGGTCGTCCAGCACGGTCCGCTGATAGTCGAGCATCCCGGAGACGTAGACCGCAGCGGCCAATTCGGCTTTCGACCCGAACGCGTGGAACATGCTGCCGCTGGACAAGCCCAGCCGATCGCGCACGCCGGCCATCGTGAACGACGGATACCCCTTGGCCAGGAGCTGTTCGGTCGCCTCGGCCAGGATCCGCTCCCGGGTGCGCACGGCCCGCTACGCGCCGAACTCGGCGTCGATGCCGGAACGCACCGCGGCGAGCACCTGCGCACGCACCCGCAGTTTCGTCCCGGCGTGCGCCGCGAAGTCGATTCCGGTCAATCGGTGCGCTTCGGCCGTCGCGCGCGTGCGCAGGTCGTCCGCGTCGGCGGCGAGCACGTCGAGAAAGCCGAATTCCCTGGCTTCCTCGGGCCCGACCAGGATTCCGGTGTTCGCCGCCCGGTCGAATCCGGGCGCGGTGAGCCGGTGCCGCGCCGCTTCCACGCCGTAGTGCGGGATGGTCAGCCCGATGGCGACCTCGTTGAGGCCCAGTTCGAAATCCCCCATGACACCGAATCGCACGTCGGTAGCCAGCAGCGTGAACGCTCCCTGGGCGATCGCGTGCCCCGGACAGGCCGCCACGACGGGATACGGGAAACCGAGCAGCCGATGGACCAGGTTGCCACCGGCTCGCAGAGTACGGCTGATGTCGTCGGCGGAACGGGAGAACGTCGCCAGGTCGTAGCCGGCCGAGAACATCCGGGGGCGCCCGGTCAACAGGACGACCGCCCGGTCGGCCTCGGCCCGGTCCAAGGCGGCGGCGATGGCGCCGATCATGTTCTCGGACATGACATTCGCCTTGCCGTCGTCGAGCGTGATCGTGGCGACCCCGCCGTCGAGCCGGTAGGTGACGAGTTCGGTCATGGCAGCCTCCTCTAGAGCAGAACTCTAGAGTATCACTCTAGTATCTGGCGCAGCTAACCCTGGGCTCCAGGCCGGAGGGCGGGTTTCGGACCAGGTGTCGTTACGGCAACGAGACGAAACGGCGGCCGCGGATCCGCCGATACAGGAAACACATGATGCTGCCGAAAAAGCCTGGCGCGTCCGGGCTTCGGACTAGCCTCGGGACAGGCTCAGGTGAAGGAAGCGACATGACCGCAGCAACCGTCATCCGCCCGCTGGCGCCGAGCGAAGCGATCTTCGCCAACAGCGAAGTGCTCGTCGGCTATTCGCTTCGGGTCGCGGGGCGGTTGGATCTCGCCGCGCTTTCGGCGGCGTTCGAAGCCGTGGTTCGCTCCCGCCCGATCCTCGGCGCCCGCCTGGAGCCGGACGGGCGCGGCGGGCACCTTCTGCTCGAATCAGCGGGGGCCGCACCGGAGCTGACCGTCGCCGAAGGCGATCCCGAGCGGTTGCTCACCGGCGCCCGGCTGGACCAGCGCACCGCGGTCGCCGCGCTGGGCGTCGTCCGCGACGGCGCAGGCGCGGGGCTCACCTTGGTGACCCACCACAGCGTCGCGGATGCCTATCATTCGCTGGCCGTGTTCGCCGAGCTGTGGTCCTGCTACACCGACCTCGTCCGGCGCGGGCAGGCCGACCTGCCGCCGCACGGCTTCCCGCGTTCGGTGGAAGACCTGCTGCACGAGCGCGGCGTGCGGAAGATCGACGCCACGGCCGTGCCGCACCGCCCCATGGATGTCGCCCGGAGTCGCTCGGGCCCGGAGGATCCCGGCTACCTCGTCCCCCGCACCGCACGCTGCAGGCTGACCCGGAAGCAGACCGCGGCGCTGGTCGAGCTCGGGCACCGGGAGCGCACCACGATCAACGGTCTCGCCTCCGCCGCGATCCTGCTCACCGAGGCCGAGTTGCGCGGGCTGCCGCTGACCGACCTGTCCTACACCTACTCGGTCGACCTGCGCAGCCGGGTGACGCCACCGATCGGGATGACCGATGGCACCAACGTGCTCGGCTTCGCGAACTTCGTCCCGGCGCGGCGGACCGGCGCGACGCTCATCGATCTGGCCCGCGACATCAGCGATACGCTGCGCGCCGGACTCGACACGGGCATGGTGCAGCAGACCCCGCTGCACATCCCCGAGATCACCGCGGGCCCTCCGCCGCGCGCCCCGGGAATCGTGCTGGCCACCAACTGGGGACGCGTGCGCAGACCACGGGTGCCGGACGAGCTGCGGATCACCGACTTCCGCTCGATCATGCTCGGCAAGCCGGACAAGACCGGGCACCGGCTCCAGCAGCCGAGCGGCACCATCATCATCAGCACCTTCGACGACCGCCTGAGCATCGAGATCCACCACCCCGAGGAAACCACCGAGGAACAGCGGGTGCGCGTCCGACTGCTCGCCGGCCACCTGTCGCAGTTCAGCGCGGCAGGGGCCGCGTGAATCCGGCCGGAATCCTCAGGCGCGCGCGGCCGACGGTCGGGCCGGCGTCTGCAACGGATCGGTGAGCACGTCGGTGAAGGCCAGTTCCGCGGCGCCGATCAGGGTCGCGTCGCCGCCGAGCGCGCTGGTGCGCAACCGGACCCGTTCGCGGACGGCTTGCAGGCCGTTCACCGCCAACCGGCTGCGCACCTGCGCCGCCGAGGCCAGATAGATCTCCCGCAGCACGCCACCGAACACCACCACCGACGGATTGAAGACGTTCACCAGATTGGCGACGCCGTACCCGAGCCATTCGCCGACCTGGCGCAGCGCGTCCCGCGCCGTCGTGTCGCCCCGGGCGGCGGCCTCGACGATCGCGTCCACCGCCGCTTGCCCGGGCGGATCGCTGCGTCCCGCCGCCGCGATCAACCCCAGTTCGCCCGCTTCGGCCTCCAGACAGCCCCGGGATCCGCAGGCGCAGGGCCGCCCACCCGGATTCACGATCATGTGGCCGACTTCTCCGCCGTAACCGCCGTCCCCACCGAGCAATTCGCCGTTGACGATGATGCCGCCGCCGATGCCGACATCGCCGTGCAGGTAGATCGAGTTCGCCAGGCCGACGCAGACACCGCGTTCGCGTTCGGCCAGCGCGCCGAGGTTGGCGTTGTTGCCGACCGCGACGCGCAGGCCGAGATCGAGCTCCCTGGTCAGCTCGGCGCCGAAGGCGACGTCCACCCAGCCGAGATTCGGCCCGTACCGCACCACGCCGTCCTCCTCGCGGACCATGCCGCAGAACGCGACCCCGACGCCCACGCACCGAGCGTCGGGCGCGGCCGTGGCGATCATCGCCCTGGCCATCGCCGCGAGCGCGGCGATCACCTCGTCCGGGTCGAACGCGCCGCCGGGACGGGCGGTCTCGGTGCGCTCGAGCACCGAACCGCCCAGCCCGACCCGCGCGGCGGCGAGGCGGTCGGCGCCGACGTCCAGCGCGACGACGTAGACCCGGTCGGCCCGCGGCCGCACCACCAGCGACGGCCTGCCCGCCCGTCCGGTCTGCCCGGGCAATTCCTCGCTCACCAGGCCTGCCGCCGCCAGATCGGTGGTGAGCGCGAGAATCGTGCTGCGGTTCAACCCCATTCGCTCGGCGAGCGCGGCGCGCGACACCGCGCCGTCACGGTGCACATGCCGCAGCAACGCGGCGAGATTGCGCGTGCGGATCTCCTCGGGCGAAGGTGCTGCTCGCATTCACCGGGCTTTCGTCACGGGGCTGGGGGGTTCATCGCTGTAGGAGCGCACGCCTACGGGACAGGGCGTCCACTCCGGCCGCCAAGAGCAGCACGAATCCTGTCACAACGAATTTCGTGCCCGCGCTGTAGCCCATCAGCCCCATGCCGTTGTTGATCACCGCGACCACCGCGGCGCCCAGCACGGCGTCCAACATCCGCCCGCGGCCGCCGAACAGGCTGGTGCCGCCGATCACCGCCGCGCCGACCGCCGTGAGCAGCACGTCGCTGCCGCCGGTGTTCGGATCGACGGAGTTCGCGCGCGACGCGGCGATGAGTCCGCCGACCGCCGCCATGGTCGAACACAGCACGAAGGCGGTGATCTTCACGCGATCCACGGCGATGCCCGCGCGCCGGGCGGCCTCGGCATTGCCGCCGACGGCGTAGATGTGCCTGCCGAACGCGGTGCGGTCCAGCACGAACGTCCACAGCAGCAACAGCGCCACGATCAGCGGCACGACGATGGGCATCCCCGCCAGCGAGTGCAACGCGGGGTTGCGGCTGCGCTCGCCGTTGAGCACCAGCACGGCCGCGCCCGCCACGATCGCCAGCAGCACCACGCGCACCACGACCGCCCGCGCCGTCGTGCCGGTGAGACCGAGTTTCGTGCGCGCCCGCAACTTCCGGTACTGCACGAGCGCGAATCCGGCGACCAGCACCGCGTACAACGCCCAGCCGATCGCCGGCGGCACGTTCTTGTTCGCGATCGCGACGATCGTCTCGTCGCGGATGGAGATGTTGCGACCGTTGTCCATGATCTTCAGCGCCACGCCCTGCAACGCGAGGAACGCCGCCAGCGTCACCACGAACGACGGGATCCCGATCTTCACCACGACCGTGCCGATCACGAGCCCGATCACCACGCCGGTGAGCAGCGACACCAGCACCGCCGCGTACCACGGCCATCCTTTGTCGGTGAGCAGCACGGCGAGCACGGCGGCGCACACACCGCTGGTGAACCCGGCCGACAAATCGATCTCGCCGAGCAGCAGCACGAAGATCAGCCCCATCGCGATCACCGCGATCGCCGCACCCTGCGTGAACAGATTGGCGAAGTTGGCCTCGGACATGAAGACCGGGCGCGCCGCCCAGAAGACGGCCGAGAGCACGACGAGTGCGATCACCGAGGGCAACGCCCCCATGTCGCCGCCACGCACCCGGCCGACGTAGCCGCTCATCAGCTCGGTCACCGGCGCCGCCGGTCGCCGCTCGGTGGTCACCGCGGTCATCGGGTCGCTCCGCTCGTCTCGAGGCCGAGCGCACCGCTGCGTCCCGCCGTGATCAATTCGACGACCTGCGCGTGCGTCACGTCGGAGGTCCGTACCTGCGCGGCCATCCGGCCGAGGTAGAGCGCGGCGATCCGGTCGGACACCGCGAAGACGTCGTTCATGTTGTGCGAGATGAGCACTACCGCCAGCCCCTGGTCGGCGAGCCTGCGCACCAGCTCGAGCACCTGCTGGGTCTGCGCGACGCCCAGCGCGGCCGTCGGCTCGTCGAGGATCACCACCTTGCTGTTCCACAGCACGGCTTTCGCGATGGCCACCGTCTGGCGCTGTCCGCCGGACAGGCTGGCGACCTGCTGCCGGACCGATTTGACGGTGCGCACCGACAGGCTCGCCAGCGTCTTCCCGGCGAGTTCCTCCATCGCGTATTCGTCGAGCACGAGACCGCGCCTGCGTTCCCTGCCGAGAAACATGTTCTGGACGATGTCCAGGTTGTCGCAGAGCGCGAGATCCTGGTAGACGATCTCGATGCCGAGCGCCGCCGCGTCGCGCGGGCTGTGCACCTGCACCGGCGTGCCATCGAAGAGGAATTCGCCCGCGTCGATCGGATGGGTGCCGCCGATGCATTTGACCAGCGTGGACTTGCCCGCGCCGTTGTCGCCGACGAGAGCGGTAACCTCGCCGGGATAGGCGCTGAAGGCGACTTCGTGCAGGACGTGGACGGGACCGAAGCTTTTCTCTACTCCGCGTAATTCGATGACCGGCAGTTCGGACATTGGGTAGCTCCTCCGAAGGATGGAGCCCCTTCCGCAATCCCCTCATCGAACCGCGGAAGGGGCGTGCGATATCAGATCCCGTTGTCCGCGCAGAGTTTCGCGAACCCGCCGGTGCACAGCTCGGCCTTGGTGACGTAGCCGTCGGCCACCACGTCCTTGACGTCGCGCGGGTAGATCGGCTTGGGCTCCAGCAGCACCGACGGCACGTCGGCGTTCGACTCCGGGTCGCGCACCGCGCCGTTGGTGCTGCCTTGCTCCCCCTTCACCAGGGCCACCGCGAGTTTCGCGGTCGCCTCGGCCTCCTTCTGGATCGCCTTGTAGACGGTCATGCACTGGTCGCCCGCCAGGACGTTCTGCAGGCCCTGGACCGTGGCATCCTGCCCGCTGACCGGCACCTGCCCGTTCAGCTTCTGTTTCTTCAGCACCGCGATCGCGGCGTTGGCCAAACCGTCGTTGGCCGCGACAACACCCCCGATGTCCGGCCGACCGGTGAGCATCTGTTCGAAGATGGTGCCCGCCTTGGTGTTGTCCCATTCCGGGACGGCCTGATCGGGGCCCTTGACGTACTGGCCCCCGTCGAACCGGGCCTTCAATACTCCGTCGTAGCCGGTCTTCAACAGCGTGGCGTTGTTGTCGGTCGGTCCGCCGTTGAGATACGCGACCACCGGACGCACCGCGTTGCGATCGGTCAGGCACTGCGCGACGCCCTCGCCGAGCAGGCTGCCGACCTTCACGTTGTCGAAGGAGACGTAGTACTGGGCGCCGCCGCCGAGAGTGAGCCGGTCGTAGTCGATCACGGTGACGCCCTGCGACTTCGCCTTCTGGATCACCGCTTTGCCGGTGCCGCTGTCCAGGTTGGTCATCACCAGGACCGTGGCGCCGTTGGTGATCATCTGGTCGGCGATGGTCTGGAAGGCGTTCTTGTCACCCTGGGCGTTCTGGATATCGGCCTGGACGCCCGCGGCCTCGAACGCCTGCTGTAAGTACTTACGGTCCGCCGTCTCCCAACGAGCGGAGGTCTTGCTGTCCGGGAGGATCACGCCGATCTGCGTTCTGCCACCGGAATTCGCGGAATCGTCGCCGCACGCGGTGAGCGTGGCGGCCAGGAGCGCGAACGACAACGCGGCAGCGCTGAACATGCCCTTGCGCATGAGTGGGCCTTTCATCACCGGCCGGGACGATGTCCCCGCCGGTCGGAGTGGAACGAATGTTGTCCACAGCAACATATTGGACTGTGACCGAGCGCACAACAACTAATTTGTTGTTCCGAATAACAATCTCGACACGCGCGCGTTTGCTCAGGTGGACGCCGATGCGGCCGGTGCGACGAAGGGCGTGAACAGGGACGTCGGCCGACGCCCGGGACCATGCCCGCGGACGCGGCGGGATCGCGCTCGCGCCGCGCCGCGCGCCGGACACACGGCAGGGTGGCAGCTATGCGAAACGGACCACCCAGGATCGGGCGCATGACAGCGCTCCGGCACAGTACCCTTGGCGGTGAATCATGGCGCGGTAGCGACAGACTGGGATCCGGGAGGGGAACAGTGGACACGCTCAAGCTCGACCCGGCGGCGATGGCCGCCTACACCGCGATTGCGGACGCGGTGTCGAAACAATTGGCGTCGGCGGCCACGGTCGCCTCCGGCGCGGTGGATCCCGACCGGCTGGCCGCCGATCTCGGCCTGGTGGGTGCGGAATTCGCGGCGCGCTTCTCGGCGGCCGTATCCGAACACGCGGAAGCGCTGTCGACCGCCGGACAACTGGTCGGCGCCTACGGCCGGGTCCTGCGCGGTTACAGCGAGAACGCGCAGGAGGTCGACGCCGAAACGGCGGGCGCGATCACCCGTTCGGGGGAGGCACTGGCATGAGAAGCCTTATGGGACTGCGGAAACGGGCGCACACCACCCAGCCCGCCGCCGAGACCACCCGGCCGTCGAGCACCGAGCCGGGGGCCGACCCGCCGATCGTGGCCGCGCTGGTCCGCCCGCTACTGACGCTGCGCTCCTCGCTCGGCACCGGCGTCGGGGTGCCCAGCGCCGCCGCGACCGGGGCGCTCTCGGCCGCCTCCACCCAGGTGGCGGACACCGAGGGCCCGCACCGCGAAGGCCTGCATGCGCTGGAGTCCACCTGGACCTCCCGCGCCGCCGACAGCGCGGTGCCCGCGATGCGCACCACGCAGACCCAGATCGGGGACATCTCCGATCGGGGCCCCGCCTACCTGTCCGTCCTCGCCGACGCGCACGCCACCTCGGGACGGGCGGCGCGGCAGGTCGACCAGATCATCGCCGACTTCCGGCGCGACGCACGGGAGATCTTGGACAACTCGACCTCCGCGCCGGAGACCGACGCGGTCATCGCGCGCGCCACCCAGGCGCTGCGCGACGCGCTCACCACCGTGACGGCCGCGCGCACCGAAATGGACGACCACACCAGGAGACTCGACGAGATGGGACCGCTCACGGTCACCGCACCGTCCGGCGTCTCCCACGGACAGGGACAGGCCGTCTACCCCGGTAACTCCGGGCAGGTCGTACCCGGCGCCACCACGCCCGGCGCCACGACGCCGGCCACTACGACGCCCATGGATCCGGCCATGGCCGCGCAGCTCCAATTGCAGCAGCAGCTGATCTCCGCGGGGGTGGACCTCGGCACCACGGCCATCAACGCGGGCGTCGACATCGGCACGCACATCATCGACAAGATCGCCGAAGTCGGCATCCACGGCATCGACACCGTCGCGGCCGCCGCGGACAAGGCGATCCCGGAACTGATCAACCCGGGCTCGACCACCAACTCCGGTACCTCCGGCACGAATGGCGACGACTCGAAGAATTCCTCGAAGCTGTTCGACTTCGGCGGGTCGCAGGAGCACAAGCCGTCGACCGGGCCCGGTTCGGTGATCCCGCCCGGCAATTCCGCGCCCGCCGCGCGGGCGGACGTGCCGAAGCCGGAGAGCAAGCCGGCGCCCGCCGTCGCGCCGCCCGGTGACGCCACGCCGCCGACGCCTGCGGGCAGCCCGGACCGCCCCGTTCATCCCGGCCCGACCGGCGGCATGGTGCTGCCGCCTGCTCCGCCGCCGGGCGGCGAGGACCACGAGCACAAGCCGCGCGACGGACAGCTCGGCGTGACCATCCCGTCCGCTGTGACAGCGATCGTACCGGTGCTGGGCGAATTCGACGATGACACCCCCTGACCGGGAACATCCCAGTCAGGACGCGGGCCAGGCCAATCCGTTCGACACGGGTCTGCCGATGCTGCGCATTCCCGCGAGCAAGCCGTCGAAGCGACGGCGTTCACCCGGACGCCGCAAGCAGATTCGTCGACGGGAGCCGGAGTACGAGCCCGCGGAACCGCCGCGCCCTCCGGAACAACAGAGTGTCCGTCCGCGCCTCGGCGAGTGGGAGCAATGGCTCGAACCCGCGCCACCGGCCGCGCGAGTGCCGCAACCGGTGGCCGCGCAGCAGCGCCCCGCGTCCGCGGAGCCGGAGCCGGTCGAGTCCGAGGACGGCCCCGTCACGACGCCCGGGATCGTCAATCGCTCCGGAATCCATCCCGGCACCCCGGTGCGCCATCCTCGGCGCACCGATCAACAGCGCGGCAACCGCTCACTGACGGTCTTGATCGTGCTCGGCATCGTGGTCGCCACCGTCTCCATCGGCCTGGCCATGATCTACGGTTCCGACGCGAATTCGCGCAAAGTGGCGGCGACGCAGCCACCGCGTGCGGCCGGGCCCGCCCCGACCACCTCGGCATCCACCTCACGCGTCAAGCCCCCGTGGGCGATCGCCACGCTGGGATGTGAGCAGAAGCGCACCGCCGACGTCGTTTCCGGCACCGATCCGGGCGGCACCGGCAACGGCCCCGACGCGATCTTCGCCTTCGAGTACGCCTATTACGCCGAACGGTCCGGGTACCGGGCCCGCGCCGTGGTGGCCCCCGACGCGGCGGTCTCGCCCGCCGATCAGATCCAGCGCGGCATCAACCAGGTGCCTGCGGGCACCCGCTACTGTGTCGAGATCTCCCGGGCCGGAGACGGCCCGGACGGCCAAGCGCGGTGGCAAGTCCGGTTGACACAGCAGTTCCCGGACGAAGAGCCGAACACCTTCACCCAGTTCATCACCACCCGCACCGGAACCGATCAAACGCTGATCACCGGGATCACGGCAGGCTGACCTCTCCGCGCGGCGTGAATTGGCTACCGCGCCGGTACGAACCGCGCACCGGCTCCGCTCAGCGCGGCGTCAGCTTGACGACCGGAATCACCCGGTCGGTCTTCTCCTGGTACTCGGCGAAGCCGGGCATCACCTCGACCATCGCGGCGTAGAGGCGATCGCGCTCCGGCCCTTCGGTGATCGGAGTCGCCGTCGCCTCGAGGGTTTCGGTGCCGATCTCGAGGGTGACCGTCGGATTGACGCGCACGTTGTGAAACCAGTCCGGATTGGTCGGAGCGCCCGCTTTGGAGGCGATGACCACGATGTCGTCGCCGTCGCGGATGAACGCGAGCGGATTGGTGCGCGGAAGACCGGATTTGGCGCCGATGCTGGTGAGCAGCAGCAGCTCGCGGCCCTCGAAGGGGCCGCCGACCTTGCCCTGGTTGGCGCGGAATTCTTCGATGATCTGGGTGTTCCAGTCGCCTGCCATGACTTGTCTCTCCTGCGGAGTCGGGTGCGCCGGGTCGTCGCGAGCCTACCCAGGACGGCGGCCCCGGGCCGAACTAACGGCCAACCAACAGCGGCAGGGGGCACGATGACGGGGTGCGGGTGCTTGTTGTCGAGGACGAGACATTGCTGGCCGACGCGATCGCCGACGGGTTGCGCCGACATGCCATGGCGGTCGACGTGGTGTACGACGGCGCGGCGGCGCTGGAGCGTACCGGCGTCAACGACTACGACGTGGTGGTACTCGATCGGGATCTACCCGGGGTCTCCGGTGACACGGTGTGCGGCACGCTCACCGCGTCCGGCGGCTCGGCCCGGATCCTGATGCTCACAGCGGCGAGCGCCGTGGCCGAACGGGTAGCGGGTCTGGGACTGGGCGCCGACGACTACCTGACGAAACCGTTCGCGTTCGCCGAGCTGGTCGCCCGTATCCAGGCGCTCGGGCGCCGGGCGCGCAGCGCCGCTCCCCCGGTGCTGGAGCGCTCCGGCATCCGGCTCGACCCGCACCGGTTCTCCGTCACCAGGAACGGCGCACCGGTCACGCTGTCGCGCAAGGAGTTCGCGGTGCTGGCCGAGCTGCTGCGCGCGGACGGCGGCGTGGTCTCGGCCGAGCAGCTGCTGGAGAAGGCCTGGGACGAGCACATCGACCCGTTCACCGGCGTCGTGCGGTACACGATCATGAACGTGCGGCGGAAGCTGGGCGAGCCGCGGGTGATCGAGACCGAGCCCGGCGTGGGGTACCGGATCCGATGAGCGGGCGCACGATCCGGCTGCGGCTCACCCTGCTGTACGCGACGGCGTTCTTCCTGGCCGGTGCGGTACTCATCGCGTTGATGTACTTCTACCTGAACCAGTCGCTGGAGCGACGGCCCGGCGGCGGCGCCCAGCAGGTGGTACGGGAGTATCTGCTCGAACGGGCCGAGCGGAACCGGGCGCCCGTCTCCACGGAGTTGTTCAAAGCGCTGACCGAGCAGGCCCAGCGGAATCGGCGGGACACCTTGCGCGCCATGCTGGTCTGGTCGCTGGTATCGCTCGGCGCGGTGGGGATCGCCGCGGGCGGATTCGGCTGGTTGCTGGCCGGACGCGCCCTGCATCCCTTGCAGCGCATCACCGCGACCGCGCGGCGAGTCGCCGATACCAGCCTGCACGAGCGCATCGCCCTCGACGGTCCGCAGGACGAGATCAAGGATCTGGCCGACACGTTCGACGCGATGCTCGAGCGCCTGGACCGGGCCTTCGACGGACAGCGCCGGTTCGTGGCGAACGCCTCCCACGAGCTGCGCACACCGCTGACCATCAACCGGACGCTGATCGAAGTGGCGTTGGAAGACCCCGGCGTTCCCGAGTCCACCCGCCGGCTCGGCGCCACGCTCTTGGAGGTCAACCGCAGGCACGAACGGCTCATCGACGGCCTTCTGGTGCTGGCGACCAGCGAACAGCGGCTGACCGAACACCGTCGCATCGATGTCGCCGACATCGCCGCCGACGCGGTCGGAACATGCGCCGCGCGGCCGGGGGCCGAGATCTCCGCCGATCTCGAACCCGCGACTGTGCTCGGAGATCCGCTCCTGCTGGAACGCCTCGTGCTCAATCTGCTGGACAACGCACTGCGCTATAACCTCCCCGAACACGGCTGGGTGGCGATCCGGTCCCGAGCGATCGGCGACCGCGCCGTGCTCACCGTGGAGAACAGCGGTGCGCCGGTCCCCGCGTTCGAGGTCGAGAGCCTCTTCGAACCGTTCCGCCGACTCTCCACCACCGAACGCTTGGCCGATTCCGGCGCACGCGGCGCCGGGCTCGGCCTGTCGATCGTGCGCTCCGTCGCGCAGGCCCACGGGGGCACGGTTCGTGCGGCGGCGCGTGCGGACGGCGGTCTCGCGGTCACCGTCGAATTCCCGCGCGCCCAGGGATGACGCACCGCCCGGGGTCGCGTCGACGCGACCCCGGCGCGGCTACCCGAGGGGTACGGGCGAGTCCGACACCTCGCCCGTCCTGGCTCAGTAGTTGTGGCAGGTCTCGGCGAGGACGCGCATCTTGTCGCGGTGCTCCTGCGCCTGCGGCGAGTCGCGGCGCTCCTCGAGCCTGCCCTTGGCCTCCGGGTGCTTGTCCAGGAACTCCCGAGCACGCTGCTTGCGCTGCTCGACCGGGAGACTCAGGAACTCCTGCAACTTCGCCTTGCGGTCGGGATGCGCGTCGAGCCGGGCGGCGAGATCGGGGAACTGGGCGTGGACGGCGGCATCGAGCTGGGCGAAGCTGCAAGTTGTTTCGAGCAGTCCACCCGGCCGCGGCTGCGCGGAGGCGGTCGCCGGAACCAGCAGCGCACCCGCGGCGAGCAGACCGCCGAGAGCGAGGGTGGCTCGAACGATTCTCGTCATGTCGGATATCCCTTTCGGTTGGACGTTCGGGTCGCTGCGACGCGGCCCGGCGTTCAGTCCATCAGGAAGGGTGTTTGGACGGCGCTAGGCGATGATGCCCCCCGCGCGCCCGCCGCCGGGCTACCGTGGGGGTCGCTGTTGTGTCCCGATCGGCTGATCACCGCTGCTGGAGGCGTCTTGCGCACCATCGCTCGTGTACTGCTCGTTCTCGCGGCCCTCGTCTGCGCCGCGGTGTCGACACCGCCCGCGCTCGCCGCCCCGGACGCCGTGCGGCTCGACGATTTCACCGCGCGCAAGCTCGACGAAGTGCTGTCGTTGCGCGCTCAGGCACCCGCTTCGGCGAGTAAGGCCGAATTGATCGAGCTGCTGTCGCGTCCGTTCCTCGGCACGCCCTACGGCGCGAACATGCTGGTCGGGTCGGCGACCCAGCCCGAACAGCTGGTCATCGACTTCCGCAGGGTGGACTGCTTCACCTACCTCGATTACGTCGAGGCGCTCAGCAGATCCGCCGACCGCGACCAGTTCACCAGGAACCTGATCGAGACGCGTTACGCCGATGGCCGAGTCGATTTCCGGCAGCGCAAACACTTCTTCACCGACTGGGCGCACACCACCGGAGTCGCGGCCGGCGACGTCACGGCGGCGGTGAGCCCCGCGGCGGTGACCGTCACCAAGCACCTCAACGCGAAAGCCGACGGCGGCAACTACCTTCCCGGGCTCCCCGTGGTCGATCGCGCGATCACCTACATTCCCGGCGCGGCCGTCGACCAGAGCGTCGTGAACGGGCTGCGCACCGGCGACTACATCGGCGCCTACACCGACCAGCCGGGCTTGGACGTCACCCACGTCGGCATCTTCGTCATGACCGCCGCGGGGCCGGTCTTCCGCAACGCGTCCTCGCTCGCGGGCAACGACAAAGTGGTGGACTCGCCCTTCACCGAGTACGTGCGGTCCACGCCGGGCATCGTCGTCCTCCGCGCGCTATAGGTCGCCTCGGCGCGGAATAGGTCGCCTCGGCGCGGAATAGGTCGCCTCCGCCGAGCTAGGAAACGGGCACCGGCGGCCGGACCGCCGATTTCGGCGTGCCGGTGAGCGTCTTGTCCAAGTCCGTGCGCAGGGTGGTCGCCGAGTCGAGCAGGTAGTTCTGCCGCACCTTCCACGGATGACGGTCGCCTTGGCGGGGGAAGTCGCCGATGGAGCGCTGGATGTAGCCGGAGGCCAGATCCAGCAGCGGGTGTTCGCCGAGTTCGCCCCGCGGCTCGGGCACCACGGCAGCGTAGCCCTTGCGGTCCATGTGATTGAGCACTTTGCAGATCAACCGAGAGGTGAGATCGGCGCGCAGGGTCCACGAGGCGTTGGTGTATCCGATGCACACGGCGAAGTTGGGGACGCCGGTGAGCATGGTCCCCTGCCAGACGAACTGGTCGGACAACTCCACTCGCGCGCCGTCGACGCTGGGCGTGATGCCGCCGAAGGCCAGCAGTTGCAGCCCGGTAGCGGTGATCACGACGTCCGCGTCGAGCACCCGGCCGGACGTCAGCCGGATGCCTTCCGGCACGAACGTGTCGATGTGGTCGGTGACGACCTCGGCCTTGCCCTTCTTCATCGCCTTGAAGAAGTCCGCGTCCGGGACGGCGCACAGCCGCTGGTCCCAGGGGTTGTAGCTGGGTGTGAAGTGCTCGGCGACGGCCCGGTCGTCCTTCAGGATGCGGGTGGTGAGACCGGTGAGCAGCTTGCGCGCCGCTTCCGGACGGCGCCGGCAGTACTGGTAGAAGCCGATGCCGAACAGGATGTTCTTGGTTCGGATCAGGCGGTGCGCGGGCCGCGGCGGCAGCAGCTCGCGGATCTTGTCGGCCACTTTGTCCCGGCCCGGAACGGCGCTGATCCAGGTCGGCGACCGTTGCAGCATCGTCACCAGTTGCGCTTGCTCCGCCATGGCCGGGACCAGCGTGACCGCGGTGGCGCCGCTGCCGATCACCACGACGCGCTTGCCGCGATAGTCGAAGTCCTCGGGCCAGAACTGCGGGTGCACCACTTCGCCCGCGAACGACGAGATGCCGGGGAACGCCGGCGCGTAGGGCCGGTCGTAGTCGTAGTACCCGGCGCAGGCGTAGAGGAAGCCACAGGTGAGCGTGCGCGTCTCGGTGGCACCCGACTCGTCGCGCTGCTCGAGGGTCAGCGTCCAGCGCGCGGCGCCGCTGTCCCAGTCGGCGGCGATCACCTTGGTGCGGTAGCGGATGTGCCGGTCGATGCCGTGCTCGGTCGCGGTCTCGGTGATGTAGCGCAGGATCGACGGACCGTCGGCGATCGACTTGGCGTCACGCCACGGCTTGAACGGGTAGCCGAGGGTGAACATGTCCGAGTCCGATCGGATGCCCGGGTATTTGAACAGGTCCCAGGTGCCGCCCAGGGTGTCGCGCGCCTCCAGGATGGCGTAGGTCTTGCCGCGGCACTCGGTCTGCAGCCGGTAGGCCGCGCCGATGCCGGATAGTCCGGCGCCGACGATCACGACATCGAGGTGGTCCGGTGCTGCGGCGGCTTCGGTCATGTCTCCAGTGTGCGAGCCGAGCGCGGCCGCTTTCTTGACTTTGCGCGACAAGTATTTGATCCTCGACGACATGTCGGTGATTCGCTCCGCGGGGTTGCGCGGATTTCGCGCGACGGTCGCCGAGCTGGGTGGTGACGCCGAGGCACTGGCCGCGGCATGCGGCCTGCCGGTGGCCGCCCTGGACGCCGACGACCTGCTCGTGCCCGACGAGTCCGTCGCGGCGGTGCTGGAACTGGCCGCGCACCAGCTGCGCTGTCCCGACCTGGGCTTGCGGATCTCCCATCGGCAGGACCTGGACATGCTCGGCCCGCTGGCGCTGGCCATCCGCAATTCGGCGTCACTGGCCGACGTGCTCGAGTGTTCGTCGCGATACCTGTTCCTGCACGCGCGGTCGCTCAGCTTGACCCTGGAGCCCGACCCCTATGGCGATCGCGGCGTGATCGCGCTGCGCTACGGCATGCGGCCCGGACTTCCCACTCCCGTCCAGGGCACCGACCTCGGGCTGGCATTCGTGCATCGCACCATTCAGCGCTTGGTGGACGACCGTTACGGACTGCGCTCGGTCGAGCTGCCCTATCGCCCGGCGGCGGCGGTCGCCGGTTACGAGAAGTTCTTCGGCGCGCCGGTGCGGGTCGAGCGGCCGTTCGCGGCGCTGCGGGTGCCGAGCAGCCTGGCGAGCAGGCCGCTCACCGGCGGTGATGAGAACCTGCACCGGCTGGCCATGGCGTTCCTGGCCGCGCAGTCCGGCGACGCGGCGGCGGCGATCGCGCCGCAGGTACGCGCCGCGGCGGAGCAATTGCTCGGCACCGCCGCACCCGGGATCGGCGCGGTGGCACGGCTTCTCATGGTGCACCCGCGCACCCTGCAACGACGTCTCGCCGCCGAGCACACCTCGTTCGCCGCGATCCTGGACGAGGTCCGCAGGGACGCGGCGCGACGGTATCTGACCACGACGGACATGCCGATGAGTCAGGTGGCCTCGCTGATCGGGTTGTCCGAGCAGGCGACGTTCACCCGATGCGCCCGAAGATGGTGGGGCACAACGCCCAGCGCCGTGCGCCGCACCGGCGCGCAGGCAAGAGCCCAGCCGCACAACACATTCGGGTGACGCGGCGACAACATTCCGGCGTCCGATCCGTCCGTTTCGATAACGGTTGCCCCCGAAAGCCCTCGACCCATTCCCTCCTCGACGCCGTGTCTTTACCGTCGAAGACGGGGTAGGTGTGCACCGGAAGGGGGACTCCATGAACACCTGGCTTTCGCTTGTCACCGATGCGCTGACCCGCATCCCCGGCTACCCATCGCAGCAGCGGACGTTCTTCGCCGAGGCGCTGGCCGAGCCGGGACGGTACCTTCTCGTCCACCGGGATCCGGTGCCCGCCGACCATGCCCACGCGCTGCTGATCTGCCGCACAGGGCTTTTCGCGTTTCGCTTCGCCGAGGACGTCCCCGCGGAATTCGACGGCCTCCGCCGCCATGTCGAAGCGACGTTCGGCAAATTGCAGTTCGGGCGCGAGAAGATCGTCGCCCATGACGCGCAGATCGTGCTGCTCGTACCCGGCGAGATCCGGCGGCGCGGGGACGGCCGGTTCGCCGTCGCCGGGCCGGGTGAGCTCGATCGGGTCATCCGCGCACGCCACCGGCAGTTGCGGCCCACCCGGGTACAGGCCATCGCGAACACCGTCGCACACCAGTCGGCCCGGGAGTACGACCTGCTCGAGATCGAGGACGTGACGCCGGACCCACCGGTTCCGGCCCTGCTCGATCGGTCGGAAGTACTGTCGCCGCAGCGCGATGCGGCCCTGGAGATGCCGTTCCAGCACTGGATGACCTTCCTGGATCCCGAACAGGAGGTGCTCGTCTCGCGCACCTACACCGGCCCCGCCCGGATCGCCGGTCCCGCGGGCACCGGCAAGACGGTGGTCGCGCTGCACCGCATGGCCAGGCAGGCGAAGCGGTCTACCGGTCGTCAGCTGTACACGACGTTCGTCAAGACGCTCGCGAACTGCCAGGAGACCTATTTCCGGCGACTCGCGCCGGGAACCGAAGGGCGCGTCCAGTTCGCCGGCCTGCATTCCTGGGCTATGGATTTCCTCGGGCAGCGGATCGCGGCGCCGAAGCTCGACCCGCGGGGAGCCGACCGGGTGTTCGGCCGGGTCTGGGAGCAGGCGAGAGCCGTCTTCGAGGACATCGAGCCGCACGAAAGCTATTGGCGCGAGGAGATCGACCGGGTCATCAAGGGCCGTGAGATAGACGATCTCGACGTCTATCAGCGCGCGGAGCGTCACGGACGCAACGGCATTCGTCTCGACGACGACCGGCGTGCCGAGGTGTGGCACGAGCTCTACGTCCCGTACGTGAGCGAGATGCGCAAACGAGGGATCTCCGATTACAGCGACGTCATCGCCATCGCCCTGGCCGAGATCCGCAACGAACCGCTGCCCGAACCCTACGACGCGGTCGTCGTCGACGAAGTGCAGGACATGACGCTGGCCGGGCTGCGGCTGGCCCACGCCATCGCGGGCGGCAACGGGTCCAGCCCGCTGCTGCTGCTCGGCGACGGCCAGCAGCAGGTGTACGCCGGGGGCTGGCGCATGGCCGACGCGGGCATCGACCTGCGCGGCCGCGGCGAGGTCCTGCGGGTCAACTACCGCAACCGCCGTCGCGTCTGGGAGAACGCCGCCGGGATCGATGCGGTGAACGAGCTCGGCGATTTCGATGACGCGCCCGGCGTGCTGCTGCGCGACGCCGACGTCACCCTGCCCGACGGCGTGGTGCGGATCTGGCGCGGACCGGATCACTACCTGGAGTCGGCGCTGGTCGACGGCATACGCGAATGCGGGAAACCGTTGTCCGACATCGCGGTACTCACCCGGACGCGGAAGGAGGCCGCCCGGCTCGCCGGGGCGCTCGCCGCCGTCGGCATCGCGGCGCTGCCCTTGGAGGACTACGACGGGACCCCGCACCCCGCGGTCAAGATCGGCACGGTGCACCGCGCCAAGGGGCTCGACTTCGTGGCGGTCTTCCATCCGAGTTGGTCCGGTGGCGGGCCCCGAACGGGCGCGAGCCGCGAACGAGCCCGGCTGGCCGAGCGCCAGAAGCTGGTCGCGATCACCAGGGCACGGGACTTCGCCTGGCTCGGTATCCGTGACGACCGTTCGGAGATCGAGCGGCCCTCGTAGCCGCCTCGGGGTGCGGCAGCGGCCCGCAGGGTCGCGCCCGCTCGAATCGCCGCTGGGAAGGCGCGATTCGGCCGCTAGACTCTCCGATCGACTGGGAAGGGGGCCGCATGGACGCGGTTATCAAGGAGGTCGCCGAGGAGGGCAAGCGGCTGATCGACCGGGCCTGGCTCGGCGAACTCAGCCGCGACCAGGCGGTGCACATGTTCGTCCAGGTCGGCGACGGCATGGTGCGCTACGAGACGGCGCTGACCATCATCGACGACGGTGTGCAGCGGCTGAGCGCCAACGCCAGGCGGCTGCGGATCCTGCGCTGGTGCGCGGTGCTGGAGTTCCCGGTATTCGGCGCGTTCGCCGTACTCGCGGTGCTGGCGGGGGATTTCGCCACCGCGGGGCTTTCGGTCATGTTCCTGCTGATCCTCCAGGTCATCCACCGCACGATGCTTCCGCATCCGCTCGCGGTTCCCCGCCCGCCCCGCACGTAGCCGCGCCCGGGTCGTGATTCCCGCCCGCGCGTCGCGGGGTGATTAAGGTGCGTCTTCATGGACCGCACGACCGGCGCCCCCGGCGCACATCCGCACGAACCGCATGGCAACGGCTTCGCATCCAAGCTCAACTGGCTGCGCGCGGGGGTGCTCGGCGCGAACGACGGCATCGTGTCCACGGCGGGACTCGTCGTCGGCGTCGCGGCGGCGACCACCGACACCCAGGCCCTGTTCACCGCGGGCGTCGCGGGTCTTTCGGCGGGGGCGATCTCGATGGCGGTGGGCGAATACGTCTCGGTCAGCACCCAGCGCGATTCGGAGCGGGCTCTGCTGGCGAAAGAACGCAGGGAATTGCGCGACGAACCGGACTACGAGCTGGCCGAACTCACCGGGATCTACCGGGCCAAGGGCCTGACGCCCGAAACGGCGCGCAAGGTCGCCGAAGAACTCACCGCGCACGACGCGTTCACCGCGCACGCGGAGGCCGAACTGGGGTTGAATCCCGCCGAACTGACCAATCCGTGGCAGGCGGCGTTCTCCTCGGCGGTGGCCTTCACGCTCGGCGCGCTGCTGCCGTTGCTGGCCATCTTGCTGCCGCCGGTTACCGCCCGCATCCCGGTGACGTTCGGAGCCGTGCTCGCCGCGCTCGCGCTCACCGGGTCGGTCAGCGCCCGGCTGGGTGGTAGCTCCCGTGGCCGGGCGGTGATCCGGGTGGTGCTCGGCGGCGCGCTGGCCATGGCCGTCACCTACGGCATCGGCCAGCTCACCGACGTCGCCGGCATCTGACTCGAACGCGGGGCACTGCTCGGAACACGCCGATGCCGGGCGAAGGCCGATGGCCTTCGCCCGGCACGGCGGGCGGTGCGCGGTCAGCGCTTGAAAGCGTCCCGCAGTTTGTCCGCGGCGCGCTTGACGTTGCCGCGGCCCTGCTCACGCCGTCCCTCGGCCTCCAGCCGGGGGTTGCCGGTCGCTCGGCCGAGGAATTTCTTCACGCTGCCCCTGGTCGCTTGCACTCGGTGCGCGAGGCGATCTTCGAACTTCATGAGCAATCCCTAGTAATACCAGCGGCGGCCACCCACCGGACGGCCCACCGAGCCGGCCACCAGCAGCACGAGCCCGATGATCAGCACGATGATGCCCGCGGTGGTGAGCAGCGAAATTCCGAGCAGCCAGCCCAGGACCAAGAGGATGAGGCCGAGAATGATCATTGTCGTATTCCTTTTCTTCTCAATTACTTCGCGGTCACAGGTTTCGAAGTCGAGACCGTCGCGCCGCGATCGGTCCGGGCAGTACCCGAACGGGGGGTGTGCAGCCACCGCCGCCAGGCCGGCTCCTGCTGAGGAGCCCGCGCCGCCGGTGCGGAAGTGTCCGCCGTCAGATCACGCCGCACCGCCGCCATCTCGCGGCGAGACTTCGCGAGTTCACGACGCGCGACCACGCCGCGACGGGTCACCCGCCAGGCGCCGGTCAGCACGAGGGCCAGTCCGAACATCCCGATCGCACCGAGGGTCACTCCGTAACCGAACAGTGCTCCGGTGGAACCGTGGAAGTGATAGTCGAATACCGCGAAATCGCTCGTCAGTTGCTGAGCGGAGCCGGTGTTGCCCACTACGGCGGCAACGCCGACGATCACGGCCGCGATCAAGGCGATGAGCCCGATAATGATGATCATGGCAATCCCTGTTGCGTCGAGTCGTTTGACAACTCCGCTATTCCCGGGCCCCCGGCAGTCAAACGCGACAAAAAGGAAAGTTTGAGCGGATCGAATCGGTCAATGCGATTTGCATGACGTACACAGTTACCCTGCACAACGTTACGCGCGAGTCCGCGTCGGCGATCGAATCGGCGCTGCGCGGCGTCAACGGCATCGACTCCGTCGACATCGACGTGTCGTCGGAGCGCGCGCTCGTGAACTCCACGACGATGACCTACGGCGAGGTTCTCGACGCGATCCGGCAGACCGGAGCCTCCGCCTCCTGATCGACGTTCGCCCGCCGCGCGGCTGCCCGGTACCTCCGACCTGCGCGAAGCCCTGGTAGGCAACCCGCGGGGCCGTCGCCGCGGGCCGCACATCCTCCGGTTGCCTCACCGGCACCGAGCGGGTGACGGACGTGGTCGGACGTCGAGTTTCCACCGGATCGGTGGACGACGCCCCAGCGCATGCGTGCGCGGGCCGTGCCTCGCGTCGCCGCGCCCGAAAGGCCGTCGGCACCGAGCGAGCCTCGAGGAACCGGCACGGAAAGGCCCTCGCGGACAGACGATTCGACGGTGCCGCTGCCGGTGGAGCGATCACGCCCGCGTCACCGCGAGATGATCACCGGCGCGACCATCTCGAAACCTCCGGTCCGCCAAGGGCATCGAACCTCGGCGCCCTCGTCTACGGCGCACGCACCCGCTCTGCAACACGCGGGTCTGCCTGTCAACCGCGCCGCTTTCGAACCCGTCCGCCATAGGGCGTTCGCGGCAAATGCGTGAGAGATCTTCCGGCGCTGCGGTTCCGGTATCGCCCACGGGCGGTCCGTGCGACACCGAGGAGATGGGGCGAGCGACGATGATCGCCCCACCTGCTACCGCTCTCGGGCGCCGAACCCTTCGCGGTCACTCACCCTTCGGGGCGACCACAACGGCATGCGCAGGCGGAGCACGCACGAGTATGATCTACGCCACATACCCTGTCAACCACAGGAGACAACGCTGCCATGGGGGAGGATTTACACCCGTTCACGCGGGCGCTCAACACACTCATCGACGGAATGCACCCGCCCACCGGGAACGACGGGCGGCCGCACCAGATCACCCACCGCGCGCTGGCCGCGGACATCCACCGCGCCACCGGCGCGCGCCTGTCCGCCAACTACCTCTGGAAGCTGCGCACCGGGCAGGCGGTGAACCCCTCCTACGAGACGCTGGAGGTGTTCCGTGGTTACTTCGGGCTCGCCAGCCTGGACCCGTTCACCGAACCCCGGTTGGCGGCGACGCGCGGCAACGAACTGGCATTGATCAACGCGCTCAAGGGAAACGCCGCGCACGAGGCGCTGGAACCGGTGCTGCGCGACGGGCTGCGCCAGGGTACGGTCCGCGCCGAGTCGGTGCTGGCGATGCTGAATGTCCTGCGGCGCATCGAGAACGAGCAACGCTGAACGATCCGGATGGCGCCGAGCCCCCCATCGGCGGTGGCCGAGTTCAATACGGGCGGCTCGGCATGCGCACCCGCCGGATCGGCGCCACCGTCCACCAGGTGACGCACCGCCACACCCATTCCAGCGGACCGTATTCGAACAACCGTAACCACACCGCACTGAACACCGCCTGCACCAGGATGATCGCGACCGCCAACCCCAGCACCGGCGCGTAGTCGCCGGAGCCGTACAGACCCAGACGCGGTGCGGCGAGCAGGATCAGCGCGGTGGCGCCCACGTAATTGGTCAACGCCATGCGGCCCAGCGGCCGCAGCACCTCCGCCAGGACCTGACCGGGCTCGACGCGCAGCAACAGCAGCAATCCGGTGACGTAGGCCAGCGCACCCAGCAGGCCCGCCACGGCCGTGGCCGGCGTGGACCACAGCTCCAGATACGGTGTGTGGTACTCCCACATTCCCGCCACTATCGCGGCGGGCAGGGCGAGGGCGAACACGGCGCCGATCTGCCAGACCCGCTCGTCCAGGGTGTCCACGATTCCGGCGCGCGCGGTGGCCAGGCCCAGCAGGAACAACCCGGGCGCCAGGGCCAGCCCGCCGCCCAGGGCCAGCGCCACGCCCAACGTGCCCACGAGCCCGGCCACCAGCACCACCCAGTTCGGCAGCGCCGAGGCGGGCAGCAGGATCACCAGCCCGGCCAGCGCGTACGGAAGCAGCGCCTCACCCGGCTGGAACAGCTGATGGACCGCGCCGATCACCCCGAGCGCCAGCAAGCGGCGGATCAGGACCGACCGGGGGCGCTGGCCGCGCTCCGCGGCATTGTCCAGCAGTAACGCGAAGCCGATTCCGAACAGGAACGAGAAGATCGGGAAGAACCGCCCCTCGAACACCACCGACAGCACGTGCCGGATCGGTATCAGCACGCCCGATTCATCCGTGGCCGCCATGTCGGCGATCCGCCAGATATCCACCACCAGGATGCCGCACAGCGCGAAGCCACGAACCGCGTCCAGTTCCTGGATGCGCGGATCGGCCCCGCGTCCGTAATGCATGGATCTCACGGTATCCAGCGGCGGCCCCGGAGCCGGGATCTCGCACCGAGATGTCGCCCAGCTGGAGCCGCTCGGCCTGACCCACCCGCAGTATCTGGTGATGCTCGCGCTGTGGGGTGCGGCGCCGATGTCGGTCAAAGCGATCGCCGAAGCCGTCCAGCTCGACTCTCCCACGCTGTCCCCGCTGCTCGAGCGCCTGGAAGCGGCCGGGCTGATCAGTCGCGAACGAGACAGCCGGGACGAGCGGAACCTGGTGGTGAACCTGACGTCGGACGGAGCCGCGCTGCGCGCTAAGGCCGAGCAGATCCCGCCCGCCGTCGTACAGCGCCTCGGCGTGACCATGGCCGACCTCGAGCAGCTGCGCGACGCCCTCACCCGGGTGAACGAGGCGGCCCGCCGGTCTACACCGTCGCCTTCATGCCGATGAACCGCGCGCACCGGCTCGCGAAGCACGGATTGCCCGCCGATCTGAAGAACCCGCGACAAGCCCAGCGGGAAGCGCGGGAACGCGCCAGATACTCCGCGCAGCACCCCCACTGACCGCTGCGGCCCCCGAGTGCGCAGGCCGCGAGAAACCGACGCTAGGGGCTGGCTGCCAGGCCGACGAAAGCCGCGAACACCGCCAGGTGGACGCCCCCTTGGAGGAGTGTCGCGCGTCCGGGGACGATCGTCAGGCCGCCGACGACGACGGTCAGGGCCAGCAGCACCATCTGGGTCGCGCCGAGGCCGAGCACCAAGGGGCCGTCCAGCCAGATGCTCGCCACCGCGATCGCCGGGATGGTCAGGCCGATGCTCGCCATGGCCGAACCCAGGGCCAGATTGAGACCGATCTGCACCTGGTCGCGGCGCGCGGCCCGGATCGCGGCGAGCGTCTCGGGCAGCAGCACCAGCAACGCGATCACCACGCCGACCGCCGACTGCGGCAGTCCCGCCGACTCCACCGCCGACTCGACGGCGGGCGAGACCACCTTCGCCAGCCCCACCACGCAGATGAGGGCGACCAGCAGCAGAGCCAGGGCGGTGAGGGCGGTACGCACGCTGGGCAAATCGATGTGCTCGTCGCCGTCGGCGACGGTGCCGCCCACCTCGACCGGCAGGAAGTCGCCCGGATGACGCACCGTCTGCACGAGCACGAACAAGCCGTACAACGCGAGCGAGGCCACCGCGGCGAAAGCCAGCTGCGCGGGTGAGAACTCCGGACCCGGCTTGCTCGTGGTGAAGGTCGGCAGCACGAGACTGAGCGTGGCCAGCGTCGCCACGGTGGCCAGCGCCGCACCGGTGCCTTCCGCGTTGAACACCGCCACCCGCCGCCGCAACGCGCCCACCAGCAGGCAGAGACCGAAGATCCCGTTGCAGGTGATCATCACCGCGGCGAAGACCGTGTCGCGGGCCAGAGTCGCGGTCTTGTCACCGCCTTGGCCCATCAGGGTGAGGATGAGCGCGACTTCGATCACGGTCACCGCGACGGCCAGCACCAGCGAGCCGAACGGTTCACCGACGCGGCGCGCGACAACCTCTGCGTGGTGCACCGCCGCGAGCACCGCCCCGATCAACGCCACCACCACGATCGTCACCGCGACACCGGGCAGACCGCGGCCCCAGGTGGCCGCGAGGGCGAGGACGGCCAGCAGCGGTACCACTACGGTCCAGCGGGCGAGCAATACACGGATCATGCCCACCATCGTCCCAGCAAACTATTCGCATCCCGATCGGGCGATCGGTAGCCGCGCCCCGGGCGCGGGCTCAGTCGTCCAGATCGATGCGCACGGTGAGCAGATCGGTGCCGACGAGCCGCACGGCCGCGCTGTTGGCGCGCGGCAGGGCGGCCAAGCGGGCACGCGGGTCGTCCTCGGGCAGCAGATGCGCGGTGCCGGTGTGCCAGCGCCCGTGCAACCGCAGCCGAACCCGGTTGTCGGCCTTGATGTTCCGGACATACTGCGAACGCTCGCCGAACTCGGACACCAGCCAGAACTCCCGCCCGACCCGCCGCCCGCCGATCGGAGTGGTCCGCGGCTGCCCGCTGACCCGGCCCGTGGTCTCCAGGAGGGTCTGCCCGGGCAGCGTGCTGAGCAGCGGATTGCCCACGCGGCGCTGGAACGCTGTCACCACCCGATGCTGGATGTCGCGCAAGTTCGGCATGCCGCGACGGTAGCACCGGTCACACCCGTCGGCAGGCCGCGCCGTGTCCGCGTTTCGGGCGTCGAACAGGGCACGAGCCCGCATGCGGTGCGCTATGGCACTGTCAGGCATCGGGGCGCAAACGGCCGCGCCTCGCATCGCACAGTGCTGATCGGTCGTGCCGCCGCACCGGACCGCGTGGAGCGTGCGGTGGGCAATCGACCGAGGATTCTTGTGTACCAATACCTTTGTGTGATGCGAGCCACAAATCAGCCGTCTCGCAATATCTCTCCCCGAATCCGCTGAGTTCCCATCGACCAGCAGCGGGTTCGCCGGGCGATCGGCCCCTGGTTCCCGGATCTCGCGCGCCGGTTTCGCCGCGGCGCGATGCAGCTCCAAAAAGATGCTGGAACTGCGGCTTTCAGCCGAGCTCACGGCTTCATGAGCGGGCGGTCGCCGGCGTCCCCCTCCGCGAGGCCGGCCGGCCGTGGCGATGCCGTTACCGAAGAACATCCGGCAAGGAATCGACCCCGCGCCCCTCCATGGGTGAGAATTTGGCGGTGCGCACCCAGTTCACTGCCGAGCTCATCGCGTTGACGAATGATCTGACGCTGATGTGCACGCTCGCCCACGACGCCGTCGAGCGTGTCACCGACGCGCTCGTCGACGCCGATCTCACCGCGACCTACGAGGTCTTCGCGCTCGACGAGCAGTTGCAGAAGATGTACGGCGCGTGCGAGGCGCGCACCGTGGTGCTGCTGGCATTACAGGCGCCGGTGGCCCGCGACCTGCGGCACGTGGTGACGGCGATCCAGATCGCCGGTGAACTGTCCCGCATCGGCCGGCTCGCCAGCCGCGTCGCCGACAAGGTGTACCAGAGTCATCCCGGACACGCGGCGGAGCAACCGATCCTGGACATCCTCGCCGCGATGGGCAAGCTGGCGGCCGAGCGCACGGCGCTGGCCGGGCAAGCGGTCGCGGGCCGCCACCCCCTGCCGGAGGAGGAGACGCCCGCCGGTCGCCCGATGGAAACGCTGCACCAGCAGCTGCATTCCGCGCTGCGCGAACCAGCGACCCAGCCGTCCACCGAGGTAGCGATCGATATCGCCCTGCTGGGGCATCACCTGGAACGCTGCGTCGACCACACGGCTCGCATCGAGCGGCTCATCCGCTTCCTCGACACCGGCGTGCCACCGACCGCCCAGCCCAGCGACGACGAATAAGCGGCGTCCTACAGTGGAACCGTGCTGTTCGACCCCGCGGCGGGGGCACTGATCTCGGACGGTGGATTGGCCACCGAGCTGGAGGCGCGCGGCCACGACCTGTCCGGCGCGTTGTGGTCGGCGCGCCTGCTCGTGGACGAACCCGCCGCGATCGAGGCGGTGCACGCCGCCTATTTCCGCGCGGGTGCCGACATCGCGACCACCGCGACCTATCAGGCTTCCCTCGATGGTTTCGCCGCGCGCGGGCTGACCAGGACCGAATCGGTGCGGCTGTGGCAGCCCGGCGTGGCGCTGGCCCGCGCGGCGCGCGATGCCCGCGCAGGCGATGGGCGGCGCCGGTGGGTCGCCGCCTCGGTCGGCCCGTACGGCGCCGCGCGCGCCGACGGATCGGAATATCGTGGCCGCTACGGCCGCACCGTGGCCGAACTGCGAGCATGGCATCGGCCGCGTATGGAGGTGCTCGCCGAGGCGGGCGCGGACCTGCTGGCCGTGGAGACCGTTCCCGATATCGATGAGGCCGAGGCACTGGTGGACTTGGTGGACGAGCTCGGGGTGCCCGCATGGCTCAGCTACACCATCGACGGCGACCGCACCCGTGCCGGTCAACCGCTCGCCGACGCCTTCGCGGTGGCCGCGGACTCGGCCTCGATCGTCGCGATCGGCGTGAACTGTTGCGCGCCCGCCGATGTCCCGGTCGCGGTGGAACTCGCCGCCCGCACCGGCAAACCCGTGGTCGCCTACCCCAACAGCGGCGAAGGCTGGGATGCGGCGCGCCGGCGCTGGACCGGTCCCCCACAGTTCACGCCGGGACAAGCCCGCGACTGGTACGCGCGGGGCGCGCGGATCATCGGCGGATGCTGCCGTGTCGGCCCCGCCCACATCGCCCATCTCGCAAGGGAGTTACGGTTGTCCGGCCCCGTAACGCCCGGCTGAGCGATTCGGCCGCGACGCGAGCCGCCGTTCGGGTCATGTCTGTTCGAGCATGGGGAAACGACCGGAACCGAGCAGCCCCGCGATCGCGTCCATCTTCGCTTGCGGCGCGGCGTAGTCCGGATGAGCACGCAGCACCGACGCCGCGTCGTGCAACCGGATCATCTGCCGTTCGGCCTCGGCCGCGGTACGACCGCCCGCGCTGACCGGATGGCGCGCGTACACCGGGCGGCGCGGGTCGACCCGTCCCGAGGCGAGCGCTCGGTCCACCCGGCGCGAGCAGCGGCAGAACGCCGCGGGATCGACCAGGCCGCAGGTCGCGTTCAGGAAGTTCCCGAGCCGCTTCTTGGCTCGCTGCAACCGCTTTCGATAGGCGGCCGGGGTGACCTCGAGGATCCAGGCGGCCTCGGGGGAACTCAGCTCGAACACCTCACCGAGCACGAAGGCGATCCGTTCGTCGCGGGCCAGGCATTGCAACATGCCCTGGCTACAGGTGAGCCGCACCTCGGCGGTCAGCAGCACCGCTTCCGGCCCGCGGTGATCCGCCTCCGACAATCCGTCGGCCAGCCCGTCCCGGAAAGAGTCCAAGCTCAGTTGCGCGGCCTCCTGCGGGGATTGCCGCCGCAGATTCAGCAGGTGATTGACGCCGATGCGATAGGCCCAGGTGAGCAGTTTCGCCTCGGCGCGCCAGCTGTGCAGATGGTCGAGGACGCGCACCATGATCTCCTGCGTCGCGTCCTCGGCCTCCGCGGGCCGCCAGACCATGCGCAGGGCCAGCCGATACAGCGGGTCCTGTAGCAGGCGCACCACCTGGGCGATGGCCTCCCGGTCGCCCGCGACCGCGCGGGCGACCATGGCCTTCTCCTCCGCCGCGACCCGGTCGTGCTCGGTGCTCATCCGGCCATCATTCGGCTTGCGTCGCGGTCGGCGCAAGCACGCCCCGGTTACACCGGGCACGAGGTCACGAGCGAGCGGCCGCACCGACCAGGGCGTGCCGGTCGAGCCACTGCGCGACCGCCCGGCCGATCTCGTCCGGCCGATCCTCCGGCGCGTGGTGGCCCGCCGGGCCGATCGGCGCGACCTCGGCGCTCGCGAAGGTGCTCGCGGCCCAGTCGATCGCCTCCGCCGCACCCAATCCGACGCCGTTCTCCAGCGCCATCAGCAATTTCGGCACCTCGGGTGTGGCGGCCGCCCACTCGCCGTAGTTCCGCACCAGCGCCACCACGTCGGCGGGCTCGCCGTCCAGCGGGAACTCACGCGGCCACACCAGCAGCGGCTTGCGTGTGGCCGGGGTGGGGTACGGCGCCCGGTACACGTCGTGATCCTCGGCGGCCAGGTCGGCGACGCCCTTCGGCAGGTTGAACTCGATGAAGGTGTTCTCCTCCAGAATCATCCGCTCGCCCTCCGGGGAGCGGAACTTGCGGAACAACTCGGCGCCCAGCGCAGGCAGTTCGTCCCAGCGCATCGGCCGCAAGAAGGTCTCGATCAGCGCGATGCCGCGCACCCGGCCCGGATGCCGCGCGGCCCAGTCCATGCCCAGCGCTCCGCCCCAGTCGTGCCCGACCAGCACCACCCGGTCCAGGCCGAGCGTGTCGAACCAGGCGTCCAGGTAGGCGGCATGGTCGGTGAAGCGGTAGCCGCTGTCCGGCTTGCCGGATTCCCCCATCCCGATCAGATCCGGCGCCAGCGCCCTGGTTCGATCGGCGACGTGCGGGATCACGTTGCGCCACAGGTAGGACGAGGTCGGATTGCCGTGCAGGAACACCACCGGGGTGTCCCCCACTCCGGTGTCGCGGTAGTTGATGAAGGAGTCGAGAACGTCGACGGTCGGCATGATGTGGTCCTTTCAGGTCGGGCTTGCTTGCCCACACCCGTTTCGACACACGATTCGCGTGCCTGTGACGCGAAGTGATCATCGTCACACACGGAGCCAGCCGGACGGCGACCCCCGCACCGCACTGTCATCTCATGTACACATCCGTACCCATGCAGTAGATACATGGCCGAAACTGAAGATCGGCTGAGAAATTTTCCGATCCCTCAGAACGAACTTGCCAATCACCACGCGTCCTATCTACTGTCTTGATACGTAGGACCAAGTGAGATCGAGATGGAGCGGATGCGTGCTGGCGCCCTACCCGGTAGGGACTTTCCCTGGTCACCCCCGATCCCGATCACCCCTGATCGTCACGAGTGAGTCCGGAGCAGGCGCGGCTCGACACCTCGGGACCTCCCCCTCATCAGCCCCGTGGTGTCGTACCAGTGCGGTTTTCGGAGTGGACAACCATCCGCACAACCGCGCGGCTCCTCAGGCCTCCTCGTGATAGACCGCCCCCGAATCGGCGCCGGCACGGCGATTCGGGGGCGGGCCCACTCCTGTCCGATCGCTCTGGCGCATCGCCCGTTAACGGCCGGCTGTGCCGAATCTCATACGTGCCGTTGGGTTGCGCGAACCCTGCCACTGGATACCTTGTCGCCGGTTACAGTTTCAAGTGGGTTCGGCGTTAGGAAGTTCGATGAAGTCCACAACGCGGCGGCTGGCTCTGATCGGCATCATGGTGGCGACTTCCATCGGACTGATCTCCTGCTCCTCGGTTCACCCCAGCCAGTCGACGGCGGCGGGATGCGGTTCCGGCGGCCGGGCGTGCGCCGATGCCGCCGCCCCGATTCCCGGCCGCGACGCTCTCGCCCTGCTCAACTCCCTGCGCGTGGCGGAACGCGCGCCCAAAACCGGCTACAGCCGGGACGAATTCGGGCCGCCCTGGTCCGACAACGTCTCGGTGCCCGGCGGCGGCAACGGCTGCGACACCCGTAACGACATCCTCCAGCGCGATATGACCGACGTGACCTTCAAGTCGGGCAAGTGCATCGTCGCCACCGGGACGCTCGCCGACCCGTACACCGGCAAGACCATCGCCTTCAAGCGTGGCACGAAGTCCTCCGACGACGTGCAGATCGATCACGTCGTCGCGCTGTCGGACGCCTGGCAGAAAGGCGCACAGCAGCTTTCCGCCGAACGCCGCCGCGACCTGGCCAACGACCCGCTGAACCTGCAAGCCGTCGACGGCCCGACCAACCAGTCCAAGAGCGACTCCGACGCGGCCGAGTGGCTGCCGCCGAGCAAGGGCTACCACTGCGCCTACCTGACCAGGCAGATCCAGGTCAAGGCGGCCTACCAGCTCTGGGTCACCCCGGCCGAGAAGGACGCCATGGCGCGGATCCTGACCGCCTGCCCCTGAGTCCTAGGGAATCTCGATAACCACCTTCCCGAACGGATCACCGGTGCGGAGATACCGGTAGGCCGCCTCGGCGTCCTCGAACGCGAACACCCGGTCGATGACGGGACGCATCCGATGGACGGCGATCGCTCGGTTCATCGCCTCGAAATCCGTTCGGCTGCCCACCGCGATGCGGCGGATCGACAGATACGACGCGCCGAATGGATTGCCCGCGGGCGGGTCGGTGGCGGGCATCGCGCCGATCATCGTGATCCGCCCGTTGTACGCGCCCGACCGCACGGATTTCGCCAGTGTCGGCATGCCCACCGCGTCGAGGACGTGGTCGACGCCGTCACCGCCGGTGCGGTCCAGCACGGCGCTTTCCCAATCCGGGGTCCGGCTGCGATCGATCACCTCGTCGGCTCCGAGCGCGCGTAACCGCTCGGCTTTGCGATCACTCGAGGTGATCGAGATGATCCTGGCGCCGTGCATTTTCGCGTGCTGTACGCCGAAAAGCGCCACCGATCCGCTGCCGACGGTCAATACGGTCTCGCCCGGCCGCACCGGCGACGGCGTGCTCAGCGCGGCCCACGCCACCACCCCGGCGCAGGTCAGCGTCGCGGCTTCCGGGTCGGTGAGGTGACCTGGCACGTGCACCACCGAATCCTCCTCCAGCACGGCATAAGTGGCGAGCATGCCGGGATGGGTGGCGCCGTACTGCTCGACGACGTGCGACCGACGCTGCGGACCGTCGACCCAGCGGACGAAGTAGGTGGCGGTCACCCGGTCGCCCACCGCGGCGCGGGTCACGTCGTCACCCACGGCGATCACCTCGCCGACACCGTCGCTGAGCGGGACGACGCCGGGGGTGGCAGGCAGTGGGTACGTACCGTCCACCAGCATCAGATCGCGACGATTCAGCGACGCCGCCCGCACCCGGATCACCACCTGCCGTGGGCCGGGCACTGGCATCTCCTGCGGTGCGGCGGTCAGCGCGCCCGCGCCGCGCGCGGGGTCGAGATGGTAGGCGACGGCTTGCCTCATGCGACGCCGATGTACTGGTGATCCCACCGGATCCGGCCGTCGTCGTCGAGCGCGATGACGTCGTATCCGCCGCCCACGACAGCGCCGTCGGCCTTCGTCACCATGTGCCAGGTCAGGCCGATCAGGTTCACCGAGAGGCGCACCGCCTGCCCCTCGGCCACGAACACGTGCTCACCGGGAGCGACGAACTCGTCGTACGCCCGGTCGACGCGGCGGTCCAGCGCTTCATAACCACGGATCTCCACGGTCGGGATCGGGAAGGACAGCGCGGCCAACGCTTCCCGCATACCCTGCGGCGGATCCACCAGGACCTGGGCGCCGTCCTCGGACCACAGTTGCCTGATCCGCTTGCGCCTGGCTTCGGCGTCGGGCTCGTTCCACAACGCGATGTACCGTTCGGCGAATCGCGAGAGTTCCTGCTCATCGAATTTGTTGCTCATGCGGCAGAGTTTTGCCGCCGTTCGAAGTCTGTGCGATTCCCCGCAGGGTATGGCGAGCCCGCTGCCCGCCCGCCGATACTGCTGCTATGACAACGGCGATCGAGTCCACCGGCTTCGCCCGGCAGCTCAAGCATTGGCGGACGCTGCGCCGGGTCAGCCAGCTCGACCTCGCGATCCGCGCCGACACCACGCAGCGTCACCTGAGCTTCCTGGAGCAGGGCCGCTCGCGCCCCGGCCGCACCATGGTGGTGCGGCTGGCCGAATCACTGGAGCTGTCGCTGCGTGAACGCAACGGACTGCTGCTGGCCGCGGGATACGCGCCGATCTTCCCCGAATCGGAACTCGACACCGTGGAACTGGCGCCGGTGCTGGAGGCGTTACGCGCCATTCTGGACGGCCATCTGCCCTACCCGGCGCTGGTCGTGCGGCCCTACGGCATCCTGCTCGCCGCCAACGCCGCCTTCGACGTGCTCACCGAGGGCGCCGCACCGTGGCTGCTGGAACCACCGGTCAACGTGCTGCGGCTCGCGCTGCATCCGGACGGCTTGGCCGCCCGCGTGGTCAACCTGCCCGAATGGGGAAGGCACGTCACCGAAGCGCTGCGCAACCGGATGGCCCGCAGCCCCGATCCCGTCCTGGACGAGCTGATCGACGAGCTGGAGACCTATCTGCCGTCCACGGAGCCGGGACCGGGGCATCTGGGTTTCGCGGTGCCATTGCGCCTGCGCTGCGCCGAAGGGGAATTGCGTTTGATCACCACGCTCACCTCGTTCGCCACCGCGGTGGACGTCACGCTCGCCGAACTGCAACTGGAGGCGTTTCTGCCCGGCGACGAGCAGACCACGCGAATTCTGCGCGAACGCGCGGCACGACGCTGATCGGGGCTATCGCGCCCGCCACGACCAGCCGATGCTGGACCGGCTCGACATGCGGGCTGGGCGGCGACCAGGAACCGTGTCGATCCGGCGGTCTGCCAGGTTCCGATTGCCGCCGCCGAATCGCCGCGCACCCGAGGATCGGTCCCGCAGGTCGGCCCTGCGGGACTTCACCCTCGACTCACACCGCCGCGAGTTCGCGCTCGGCCGGTGCCTCCCAATCGATCCGGTAGCGCTGCTCGGGTCCCATGGTCTTCTCCGGTTTCATCACGGTCTTGGCCATCAGCGGCATGAGCAGCTGCATGAACTTGCGTCCCACCGGCCCCGGCGTCTTGCTGTGGTTGATCTTCGCCGCCCGGGCCGCGACGCCTTCCACGCGCTCGCGCCGCAGCCGCTCGTAGACCGCGAACGCCTCCGGAGCGGGCAGATCGCGCAGGCACCTGGCCAGCTGCACACCGCTCTCGATCGCCAGCGACGCGCCCTGGCCGGAACTGTTGGACGGGGCGTGCACGGCATCGCCGACCAGCACGATGCGTCCGCGATGCCAATGCGGCACCGGCGGCATGATGTGCAGCGCGCCCACCACCTCCAGCTGGTCCTCGGTGGTGCGGCGAGCGAGTTCGCCGCCGGGGCTGTCGTCGCGGTAGGTCTCGCGCAGGATCTTCAACCAGTGCGCGTTCGGTACCGCCCGCGCCGCGGTGAGCGACAGGTACTCCTTGTGCGGCAGATTCGCACCCCAGGCCACCCGCCCGTCGCCGAGCGGCCAGTACAGGTAGTACGCCCGCTTGCCGAACGCGAAGGTCATGGTGTCGGCCGGGATCTCGGCGTCGCACTCGGTGGTCGCGCCGAAGCCGAGCATGCCGGTGTAGCCGGGACCGGGGGCGTTCGGGTCGATCAGCGTGCGCACCCGCGAGCGGATGCCGTCCGCGCCGATCAGCACGTCGGCGGTGGCGGTGCTGCCGTCGGCGAACCGGGCGGTGATGCCGGATTCGTCCTCGTGCACGTCGACCAGGCGCTTGTCGTACTCGAACGGCACCCCCGCCGCGGTCGCGTGCCGGTGCAGCGCTCGATGCAACTCGCTGCGGTCGACCACTTGCAGCGGCGGCACATCGGAGAGGCCCGGCAGTGTCAGCACCTTGTCTCCGACTGCCATGTTCATCTTCGTGACCGGCAGCGCGATCTCGCGGACCGGATCGCCCGCTCCGATGATGTCGAGGGCGGCGATGCCGTTGGGCGCCAGCGCGAGTCCGCTGCCGATGCCGTAGGAAGGGCCGGGGTAGGCCTCGTAGACGCAGGCTTCGATGCCCGCCTTGCGCAGGGCCGTCGCGACGACGGGGCCGGCGATGCCGCCACCGATCACCAGGGCGGTACGTGTTGTGGACATGGGTGTCTCCAGGATTCGTGCGATACGGGTTTCGGTTCCCGCACCGACCCACGCGCCACCCACCCGGTTATCCTGTGGTTGCCAGCCTTGTAGCCGGGTGCGCGTTCGCGGGCGCGGTTCGAGACTGTTCGATCGGGCCCGGCGGCGGTGTTGCCGCACCACGCCGGGTCCGGTTTCGGCTAGTTCTCGGTCATCCCCCTCTCCACCAGCTCGGTGATCTCCGACGGCAGCGCGCCGCGCTCGTGCCACTCACGCCATTGCGCCAGTCCCGGGAAGGTGCCCTCGGTCAGCTCGTCACGCAGCGAACGTGTCCACGCCGCCTCGGCTTCCAGCATCGCCAGCCCGAACTCGGACTCGATGACGAACAGCCGCGGCAGCGCGCCCGCGAGTTCGCCGAGTTCGCGGCGAACCGTCCCGATGGTCTGCTCCAGCGCTTCGAGACGGGTACCGAGCAGTTCGACCACCTCGGCGGGCGGAAGCACCGCGAGAATGGACAGACCCGCGACGAACCGGTGATGTTCCGGTTCCGGAGTCGACAGCAGCTCCCTGGTCCAATCGGCCATCTCGGCGCGGCCCGCGTCGGTGATCCGGTAGATCACCCGCTCCGGTCGCGCGCCCGCCCGCTCGCTGCCGACCACCTCGAGGAAGCCGACCTTGGCCATGTTCTGCACGACCGTGTAGAGCGAACCCCACTTGATCGCCATGTCGTGGTCTTTGCCCCGGTCGCGCAGGGTCTGCGCGATCTCGTACCGGTGCATCGGGCGTTCGATGATCACGGATAGCACCGCGAGCGCCAGCAGGTTGTCGACCTTGCGTTTCTTCATCGCGGCACCTCCTCATTACTCGTGTACGAATATACGTCTACGAGTAATAAGCCGCAAGCGATTCAGGCGGGCACCGTCTGCTGCTCCCGCGCCTGCTCTTCGAGCAACTTCGTGGCGATGTTCGTCAACGCCTGGTCCAGCAGCGCGCGATCGGCCGGATCGGCTTCGTTCCAGTCGTCGAGCCTGCCGTCGAGCCAGCGCCGCCAGGCCGCCTTGATCCGGTCCAGCTCGGCGGTGCCGGAGTCGGTGAGCCGCAACCGTTGCCCCTCCCGCATCAGGTACCCCTCCGCGCCTACCTGGTCGTAGATCGGCTCGATCACCTCCTCTGGCAGTCGGTGCTCGCGCGCTATCTCGGCCAGCGTGGCGTGGCCCCGCAGCCGGTCGCGCAGATACACCTGCCCGAGTGCCCAAGCCTCTCCGCGAGTGAGGTCGCTGTCCGCGTCGGCGAGGATGCGCGGGCCGATCGGATCCCCCTCCCGAGCCCTGCGCATGGTGCCCGCGATGGCCCTTTCCAGTTGCACCAGGCGATCGGGTGAGTCGGGTACCGAGAACCCCTCGCCGACATCGCTCGCGCCCGCCCGCGCGCTGTCCCGCAGCGGCACCTCGGGCAAAAACCACGCGATCACGAATCCGGCCAGCGCGACCGGCACGACCCAGAAGAACACGTGGTCGATGGAGTCCGCGTACGCGTCGATGATGGGCGCCGACTGTTCGGCGGGCAGCGCGCGCAGCGATTGCGGGTCCGCCGCCACAGCCGGTGTCACCACACCCACGCGGACCAGCGCGGCGGCGAGGTCGGGGCCGATCTCGTTGCTGTAGAGGGTGCCGAAGATCGCCGTGCCGAAGGCGCTGCCCAGCGTGCGGAAGAAGGTGACGCCGGAGGTCGCCGTGCCCAGCTGCGCGTAGGGCACGGTGTTCTGCACGACGATGGTGAGCACCTGCATGGCCAGTCCGATGCCGAGGCCGAGGATCAGCATGTACAGCGACTCCAGCCACGTGCCGGTGGTCCGGCCCATCGTGGACATCAGGTACAGGCCGAGCGCCATGACCAGCGTGCCCACGATCGGGAAGTACCGATAGCGCCCGGTCTTGCCGACCACCTGCCCGGACAGGATCGAGGTGGTGAACAGGCCTGCCACCAGCGGCAGGGTGCGCACGCCCGACATGGTGGCCGAGACCCCGTCCACGTATTGCAGATACGCGGGTAGATAGGTCATCGAGCCGAGCATCGCGAAACCGACGATGAAACTGAGGATCGAGCACACCGTGAACACCCGGCTGCGGAACAACTCCATCGGAAGCATCGGTTCCGTGGCTCGCAACTCCACCGCCACGAATGTGACGAGTAGGAACACCGCCCCGGCGAAGAGGCCGATGATCGTCGGCGATCCCCACGCGTATTGCTGCCCGCCCCATTCCAGGCCGAGGATCAGGCAGGAGACGCCCAGCGCCACCAGGCCGATTCCGGCGTAGTCGATGATCGGCCTGGCCGCGGCCCGCACCCGCGGGATCGTCCGCGCCGCCAGCACGATCATCACCACGGCGACCGGCACGTTCACGTAGAAGCACCAGCGCCAGCTGGCGTGGTCGGTGAACAGGCCGCCCAGCGTCGGACCGATCACCGTGGTCACGCCGAACACCGCTCCCAGCGCACCCTGGTATTTGCCACGCTGCCGCAGCGGGATGATGTCGGCGATCAGCGCCATCGAGGTGACCATCAGTCCACCCGCGCCGAAGCCCTGGATGCCGCGGGCGAGCACCAGCAGCAGCATGCCGTTCGCCAGGCCCGCCACCATCGAGCCCACGATGAAGATCACGGCACTGACCTGGAACACCAGTTTGCGGCCGAACAGATCGCCGAGTTTGCCCGCCAGCGCCGTCGCCACCGCCTCGGCGAGCAGGTACGAGGTGACCACCCACGCCATGTGCCCCGCCCCGCCGAGGTCGGCGACGATGGTGGGCAGCGCGGTGGACACGATGGTCTGGTCCAGCGCCGCCATCAGCATGCCGAGCACGATGGTGCCGAACACGATGTTGGTCTTGGCCCTGCCCATCGGGGCACCGGGGTCCGCGGCGACAGCAACCGAACCGGCCATCAGCTCAGTATGGGACTTCGCCGCTTGGATGGATATCCAGCGACACGACAGCGAATCAGCCGGGCAGGTCCTCGGACGCCGTCTCGTCCGCCCGCTCGATCAGCGACATCGCGATCGGGACCAGCAGATCCACGAGCTCGGCCACCGTCGGACGCGGGTCGGCGAGCACCCACTCGTGCGCCAGCCCGTTGATCGCGCCGATCAAGGCGCTCGCACCCCACCCCGGCGCGCCACGCACCCGCGAACCCGGAGCGACCACCGGCACCACGTGCGACTCCAGCATGGACGCCCACTCGTGTCGTCGTTCGCGACGGTGCCGCTCCATCCGGTCGCTCACCCCGACCACTTCGATGAACGCGACCTTCGCGCGGTAGGGATCGGAGCCGATCGAGGCCAGGTAGGCCGTCACGACGGCGGTCATCGCGGCGGGCAGGTCGAAGCGGGGGTCGAGATCACCCAGCCGCCCCAGCACGGCGGCGGCGGCCTCGTCCTGGATCCGGTCATAGGCGGCGACCAGCACGTCCTCTCTGGCCTGGAACTCCTCGTAGAACTGTCGCTTGGACAACCCCGCGGCGGCGCACACGTCGGCCAGCGAACAATCGGCGTAGCCGCGCTCGGCGAAGATCCGGGTGGCCGCGTCGAGGAACCGCCGACGCCGCTCGGCTTTCCGCTCCACGACGGCACGCCCGCCGTATTGCCTGCCCACTGTCGCCGTCACATCTCTCACCGTAGCGAAATCGCGGCGACCGCGAACCATGCCTTACCACCGGAGCCGGAGGTATCCGTTCTTGTGATCCGCGCCATCACACCGCGCGCGTTGCTGTGGCTGAAGGACCGGTTCGCGGGTGCGCCGGTGGGCGCCATCCTCGCGGCCGCCTTCCAGCAACCCATCGGCAGTGGCCGCTGAAAAAATCTGGTGAGAGCTCGTGTCGCGGGCATGTTCCGCGACACGAGCATCCGCGTCTGAGACGATCGATTCGAAACCCTTCCCCCGGAACTTACTCCAAAGTAAGGTTGACGCATGGCGTGGAAACCAACTGAGATCCCGGACCAGACGGGGCGCACCTTTGTCATCACCGGCGCGAACGGCGGTCTCGGCGCCGTCGCCACGAAGGTCTTGGCGGCCAAGGGCGCGACCGTGATCATGGCCTGCCGCAACGCGGTCAAGGCGAAAGAGGTCGCCGGCGGCATCGACGGCGACGTCCGCGTGGCCGAACTCGACCTCGCCGATCTGGCCTCGGTGCGCAAGTTCGCCGACGCCGGTGGTGAGTTCGATGTCCTGGTCAACAACGCGGGCCTGATGAACATCCCGTTCTCGCGGACCAAGGACGGGTTCGAAACCCAGTGGGGCGTCAACCACCTCGGACACTTCGCGCTCACCGGCCTGCTGCTGGACCGGATCAAGGACCGGGTGGTCACCCTCTCCAGCATCGCGCACAAGCAGACCCCGAAGCTGTGGATCGACGACCTCGACTACGAGAACCGTCGCTACCAGCGCAATCTCGCCTATGCGCAATCCAAGCTGTGCAATCTGATGTTCGCCCGCGAATTGCAGCGCAGGCTGCGGGAATCCGGCTCGGACAAGCGCTCCTACGGTGTGCACCCCGGTGTCTCGGCCACCGACCTCTTCGCCCACACCGAGACGCCGCTCGATTACGTCTCGAAGCCGTTCATTCGTCTGATCGGCCACTCGCCCGCCAAGGCCGCGCACTCGACTCTGTTCGCCGCGACCATGCCCGACGCCGATCCCGAGATCTACTGGGGGCCGACCCGGCTCTTCGGAAGCCAGGGACCGGTGCGGCCCTCCTCGTCCACCCGTTTGTCGCAGAACCGGGAGCTGTGGCAGCGGCTGTGGGCCGAGTCCGAACGCAAGACCGGCGTCATCTACCCGTTCTGAGCCGGGCACAGTCCGAGGATCGGTGCCCCGCGAGGATGGCGGCTCATCGCCAGGGGGGCACCGGCGGACCGCTCGCTCGCAACGGCTCATCCGTGGCGAGCGGTCCTTGCCTGCCCAAGAGCCGACCGGCTCGGGTCGAGCCGGCCCCGCACCCGGCCGACAGCCGCCCCAGCGTTGGACCGGAGTACAGTCCCAGCCTGCGCAGAACGGCGTACCTGGCTCTACGGCCCGCGTAGTAGAACGGGTACCGTGGAAGCCGTGTCCGCCTCCCCCCGCCGCTCGGCACACAACCGCCCGGCCCTCATCGCGCTGGTGATCGTCGCCGCGCTGGGCTGCCTGGCGCTGGCCTGGTGGCAGTGGGAGCGGTACGAATCCGCGAGCGGCACCGCCCAGAACCTCGGATACGCGCTGCAATGGCCCCTGTTCGCGGGGTTCGCCGTCTTCGCGTACTTCCGGTTCGTCCGGCTCGAGCGCGAGGCCGGCGCCCAGGAGAACGAGTCCACCGCGGCGGGGCCGCGCGCTTCCACCGCAGCCGGGCGCGCCACGAAACCGGTCGCGCCCACGGAGCTGCCGGCCGGTCTGCTACCCGAGCGCCCGAAGGCCGTCCAGGACGAGGATCCCGTGCTCGCCGAGTACAACCGGTACCTGGCCGCGCTGCACGCCCACGACATCGATGACCAGGTCCGCGCGGCAGGCCTGCATACCAGCGAGAGGAGCGCCGGTTGACCACCAGCGAGAATTCCACCGAGACCACCGCCGTCCCGGCCCCGGCAGGCAACGCCGCCAAGATCCGCCCGGCGCTGCTGCGCTACCGGGCGCTGGCCTGGATCACCGGTCTCTGGCTGCTGCTGCTCACCGGCGAGATGATCGCCAAATACGGCTTCGACGTGCACACCCCCAGTTGGATCGCCGTCGTGCACGGTTGGGTGTACTTCGTCTACCTGCTGGTCACCGCCGACCTCGCGGTCAAGGTCCGCTGGCCGGCCCTGCGCACCGTCGGCACCCTGCTCGCAGGCACCATCCCGCTGCTGTCGTTCTTCGTCGAGCACGTCAACGCCAAGCAGGTCAAGCAGGACTTCGGCGTCTGAACCGACCGATCGCCGCTCGCGTCAGCCTTCGGCGAGCGCCGCCAGGGCGGGCGTCAACCGAGCAAGCGCCCGCCCGCGATGCGACACCGCGTCCTTCTGGGCGGGCGTCAACTGAGCGGCCGTGACATCGCCGCCCGCCGGGATGAACAGCGGGTCATAGCCGAAACCGCCGTCGCCGACCGGCTTGCGCCCGATCGAGCCGGGCCATTCGCCGCGCACCACGGTCTCCGCGCCGCCGGGCACCACCAGCGCGCAGGTCGACACGAACCGGCCGCCGCGACGCTCGTCCGGCACGTCCGACAGTTGCGCCAGCAACAGCGTGTTGTTGGCCGCGTCGTCACCGTGCCTGCCGGACCAGCGCGCCGACAGCACACCGGGCATCCCGTTCAACGCGTCCACCTCGATGCCGGAATCGTCGGCGACACAGGCCAACCCGGTGGCAGCGGCGCCGTCGCGGGCCTTGGCCAGCGCGTTCTCCTCGAATGTCGCGCCGGTCTCGGGCGCCTCGTCGTACGGGGGAACGTCGTCCAATCCGAGGATCTCGATCCCGGCGATACCCGCCTCGTCGAGGATGCGGCGCAGTTCGTTCAGTTTCTTGGCGTTGCGGCTGGCCACCAGCAGACGGCGGGTCATCACTTCTTCTTCGCCTCGGCGGGCTCCGGCAGCACGCCGGGATACGGCAGCGCCAGCGCCTCCTTCTGCACGACGAACAACTGCTCGCAGCCCGCCAGCGCGGCGTCCAGCAGCTTGTCCAGCGTCGAGCGTGGGAAAGTGGCGCCCTCGCCGGTGCCTTGGATCTCCACCAGAGTTCCGGTGTCGGTGGCCACGACGTTCATGTCCACCTCGGCGCGCGAATCCTCCTCGTACGGCAGATCCAGACGCACCCGGCCGTCGACCACGCCGACGCTCACCGCCGCGATCGCGCACGAGATCGGCTGCGGGTCGGCCAGCGCGCCCGCCGCGCCGAGATAGGTCACGGCATCCGACAGCGCCACATAGGCGCCGGTGATGGCGGCCGTCCTGGTACCGCCGTCGGCCTGGAGCACATCGCAGTCGATCGCGATGGTGTTCTCGCCGATCGCGGCAAGGTCGATGCAGGCGCGCAGCGACCGGCCGATCAAGCGGCTGATCTCCTGGGTGCGTCCGCCGATGCGGCCCTTCACCGATTCCCGCCCACTGCGGGTGTGCGTCGCGGCGGGCAGCATCGCGTATTCGGCGGTGAGCCAGCCCGATCCGGAGTCGCGTCGCCACGGCGGCACCCCCTCGGTGACGCTCGCGGTGCACATCACCCGCGTCTGCCCGAACTCCACCAGCACCGAACCAGCTGGGTGCGTGGTGAAACCACGGGTGATCCGGACCTCGCGGAGCTCATCGTCCGCCCTGCCATCGGCTCGTCTCGACACGGCCACAGCCTACTGTGTTGGATTTGCCGCGACTTCGTCGCGGCGTGTTCGCGGCCCCTTTGTGGCTCGCGTTTGCGCGACCGCCGCTTGCTCCTTCGTCGCGTACGCGACGGTCGCGCAAACGCGAGCCGGGCCGCGAACGGAACATGCTCTGTCTCGCTTCGCTCGAAACCGGGAGTGGAGGTGCGCTGGGCGCGTGGGGGCGCGAGCTCTGGATATCGTGCACGCGGCCCGCAGTGGTCGGCGGTCGTCCGGTGATCAGTCATGGATGTGGCGGCCGCGCAAACGCGGGCCGGGCTGTGTCGAATTTCCAGGGCTTCGCACTGGGTGTTCGGGGCCTTGTGGCTCGCCGGGCCGCGAACCGGCGCATGCTCGGTCGCGCTTCGCTCGAAAGACGGGGTTGAGTGCGCTGGGCGCGGCGGAACAACGCGGGCCGAGAACCAACCCTCTGAGCCACCCAATCGGAGCGGGGGTGCTGCTTGTTGTGTTCGTGGATGCTCTCGGGACTGCTACGGGCACATACCGACGCGGGCGTATCGGCCGCATTGCCGAGCTACAGCCTTCAGCGGCAGTTATGCGCGTCGAGGAGATCTACTGGTCTGCCCGCGCCCTGACTCGGGTTCGGTCAGATATCGAAGGTTTCGCCCGGGGCGACCGCGTGTACGGGGCCGGTGAACTGGGCTTTCGCCTCGGCGATCACATCCTCGCGGGAGGTCCACGGGGGGATGTGGGTGAGCAGGAGTTCCTTCACGCCTGCCTCGGCGGCGATCTGGCCTGCCTCGGTGCCCGAAAGGTGAATGCCGGGGGGACGATTCGCCGGGTCGTGGGTCCAGGAGGCCTCCGCCATCAGGACGTCGGCGCCCTGCGCGAGTTCGTGGACCTGGGGGCACAGTGCGGTGTCGCCGGTGTAGACGAAGGTGCGTCCGCTCGCGGTGACGATCCGCAGGCCGTAGGACTCCGGAGGGTGGAACATCCGGCGCGCGGTCACGGTGTGACCAGGGCCGAACGTGATCGGCTCGCCTTCCACCCAGGGGCGCATGTCGATCACGTCGGACCAGTCGTCGCATTCTCCGCCGACCTCGGCGGAGGCGTTGCCGATGCGCACCGAGGTGTCCGACGGGCCGCGCACGATCGCCTTCCCCTCCGGCGGAGTGGGATGGTAACGACGCCACACCAACAAACCGGGCAGGTCCAGGCAGTGGTCGGCGTGCAGATGGGTCAGGAAGATGTCGACCTCACCGGGATCGGCGTGACGCTGCAACGCGCCGAGCACTCCCGGGCCGAAATCGATGACCGTCGGCGGCATGTCCGGGCCGGTCAGCAGGTAACCCGACGCAGGAGAGTCCGGGCCGGACACACTGCCCGAGCACCCGAGGACGGTAAGGCGCATTCCCCCATGCTGCCACGCGGATTTCTCACTCAAGAAAGGATCCCCCACATTCTCCGGCGGGCCGCGCGCTCACCGCGGCGCAGCGCCGATTCCGGCTCGGGCTCCGCGGCGGCTTCGTCGTGCATCTCCAGAGAGTACCCAGCCGGCCAGCAATCCACTCAACGCGCCGAATAGATGCCCCTGCCAAGAGATTCCGGGCTGTCCGGGCAGCACACCCCACAGCAGCGATCCGTAGAGGACGAGCACAACGAGACCGAGCACGATCTGCCCTATGTTGCGGGCGAACCAGCCGCGGGAGATGAGGAAGGTCAACCAGCCGAATACCAGCGAGGACGCGCCGAGATGCACACTGCCGGTGGCTCCGGTGAGCCAGACGCCCAAGCCCGCCACCAGCCAGATGATCGCGGTCGCGGCCAGCCCGCGCCCGAGGCCCGCCAGCAACACGAGGAAGCCGAGCACCAGCACCGGAAGCGTGTTGCCGATCAGGTGCGGCCAGCCATGGTGCAGCAACGGGGCGAACAGGACGCCGGTCAGCCCGTCGGCACGGCGCGGCTCGATACCCGCGGAGTCGAGCCGCCCACCGAGGGCGGTATCGACGCCCTCGATTCCGTAGAGGACCCCTACGAATCCGGCGATCAGCACCCCGGCCCGCAGCCACAGCTGTTTGATCGCGCCGATGCCGCCGGTCGGCGGCGCGGCCGGCCCCGGCGCACCGACGGGCTCACCCGGTCGCGCGCGGATCGCCGCGATCCGATCCGGGTCGAACGACGCCCCGAGTCCCGCGCCGGCCATGGCCACCTCCTCGCCGTGGCGGGGACGTGGCCCCGCCACATCGAGGGTACCGGGGGAATCAGGCCCAGAGCTGGCCGTCGAGCCGCTCTTCCGCCTCTTCGAGCGTGCCGTCGTACGCCCCGGTCGACAGGTACTTCCACCCGCCGTCGGCGACCACGAACGCGATGTCGGCGCGGGCTCCCGCCTTCGCCGCTTTACGGGCGACGCCGAGCGCGGCGTGCAGGATGGCGCCGGTGGAGATCCCGGCGAAGATGCCTTCTTCGAGCACAAGTTCGCGGGTGCGTTTCACCGCGTCGTATGGGCCGACCGAGAAACGGCTGGTCAGCACGCTCTCGTCGTACAACTCCGGAATGAATCCCTCATCGATGTTGCGCAGGCCGTAGACCAGTTCGCCGTAACGCGGCTCGGCGGCCACGATCTCGATGCCGGGCACCTTTTCGCGCAGGAAGCGGCCGGTCCCCATCAGCGTGCCCGTGGTGCCGAGACCCGCGACGAAGTGGGTGATCTCGGGCAGATCGGCCAGGATCTCCGGGCCGGTCGTCTCGTAGTGCGCCGACGCGTTGGCCGGGTTGCCGTACTGGTAGAGCATCACCCAGTCCGGGTTCTCCGCCGCGATCTGCTTGGCCAGCGCCACGGCCTGGTTGGAGCCGCCCGCCGCGGGGGAATCGATGATCCGCGCCCCGAACATGGTAAGCAGCTGGCGCCGCTCCACCGACGTGTTCTCCGGCATCACACAGATCAGCTGGTAACCCTTGAGCTTCGCGGCCATGGCCAGCGAAATGCCGGTGTTGCCGCTGGTGGGCTCCAGAATCGTGCACCCGGGCCGCAGCAGGCCGTCGGCCTCGGCCTGCTCGATCATCCGCAGGGCGGGCCGATCCTTGATCGAGCCGGTGGGGTTGCGATCCTCGAGCTTGGCCCACAGCCGCACGTGGTTGTCGCCGTCCCATCGGGGAGACAGTGTGCGCAGGCCGACCAGCGGGGTGTTGCCGAGGGTCGCGATCAGCGATTCGTAACGCGCCACGGGACGGGTCAGCCTCCGGCCACGGCGGGCAGGATCGTGACGCTGGCGTCCTGCGGCACCTCGGCCGCGAGGCCACCGGCGAAGCGCACGTCCTCGTCGTCGACGTAGATGTTGACGTAGCGGTTGAGCTTGCCGTCCTTGAGCAGGCGCTCGGCGAGGCCGGGGTGGTTGGCCTCGAGATCGTCGATGAGCGCCGACAGCGTGGCGCCCTCGGCCTCCACACGCTTCTCACCTCCGGTGAGGCCGCGCATGATGGTCGGAATGGACACGGTTACCGGCATGGGTACTCCTCGGTTTCGCGAACAGGCATCGGTCTAGTTCTCGTACGCGTCGACGATCCGCACCGGTTCCTCGGTGACCTCGCCGTCGACGATCCGGTAGCTGCGCAGCTCGTGCCGCTCGGGGTCGCGGGTGGAGATCAGCACGTAGTGCGCGAACGGCTCGGAGGCGTAGGACACGTCGGTCCGGCTCGGATAGGCCTCGGTGGCGGTGTGCGAGTGGTAGATGACCACCGGCGTCTCGTCGGCGTCGTCCATCGCGCGCCACACCTTCAGCTGCTCGCCGGAGTCGAAGCGGTAGAACGTGGGCGAACGCTCGGCGTTGACCATGGCGATGAAGCGCTCGGGACGATCCGAACCCTCCGGCCCCGCGATCACACCGCAGGCCTCGTCCGGGTGATCGGCGCGCGCGTGCGCCACCATCGCCTCCACGAGGTCGGCCCTGATCACCAGCACGAGTCGCACACCTTTCCACAACGCCGACCCATCGCAGTCGACAACGAGCCAGGATATTCGGGTATTCCCCCGGCGACGTCGCCCGGTCCCCGGTTCGAGGCATCGCCTGTTCAGACTCCTAACAGGTCGCGGTAGGCCGGGATGCCCGCCACCGAACGCGCCGAGCGGATCGCGTCGACGACGGCGCGTTCGACGCAGACCGCGGCGGCCGTGCAGATCTCGTCCAGCACGAGCAGATCGGCGGGGAAAGCGGGCGGCAGCGGCAGATCCGTGCCCTCCTCCGCGGTCCCGGTGGCGATCGCGAAGAGGGTGTCGCCGTCCAGCGGCGAGTGCGCCGGACGGATCGCCCTGGCCAGCCCATCGTGCGCGGTTGTTGCGACCCGCTTGCATCCCGCGGGATCGAGCGGGGCGTCCGTGGCCACGACGCCGATCGTGGTGTTGAGCACGGTTCCCTTCACCGGCAGCGCGTTCGCCGCCGCCAATCGCTCCGCGCTCGGTGGCCGCAGGTCGAAGAAATCGGGCCCGTCGGTGCCGCACCCCCACGGCAACCCGGTGCGCGGGTCGAACACCGAGCCGACGGGATTCGCCACGACCAGAGCGGCGACCGTGATCCCCGCGGCGGCGCCTTCGCCCAGCGCGACGCTCGCGGTGCCCACCCCGCCTTTGATCGATCCCGCGCGCGCCCCGACGCCCGCGCCGACCGAACCACGGGCGAAGTCGATGTCCGCCGCCGCCGCGGCCCGATAGCCGAATTCCGCGGTCGGGCGAATGTCCCACGCGCCGACCGGAAGATCGAAGATCACCGCGCCGGGGACGATCGGCACCACCCGGCTCGGGTCGCTCGGGTCCATCACGATGCCCGCGCCGTTCTCCTCCAGCCAGCGCATCACCCCGTCGGCCGCGGCGAGGCCGAAAGCGCTGCCGCCGGTGAGCAGGATCGCGTCGATCTGGCGAACGGTGTTCATCGGATCGAGCAGATCGGTCTCGCGGGTACCAGGGCCGCCGCCGCGCACGTCGACCGCCGCCACCGCGCCGCCCGGCACCCGCACGACCGTGCAACCCGTCGCCGCGCCGGAGCCGAGCGTCGCGTCCCGGTCGAGGACGTGGTGGTGCCCGACCAGCACTCCGGGCACGTCGGTGATCGAATTACGTTCTCCCGGTGCGGCGTTGCCCATCTCTACTCCTCACGGCGCGGGACTTCCGGTCGCCTCGCGCCGATCTTCGCAGCACAGCCGGTCAGGGAGCCAGCGCTTGCAGCAGCGAGTCCTGCATCCAGGTCAGCCAGTGGTACACATCCAGGTGCGGAGCGCGCGGATCATCGGGGTCGAGATGGTCGGGCGTGTCGGCGTCGATGTCCAGCACCGTGCCGAGCGCCAGCCGGACGTCGGTGAGCGCGGTCAACCACGCGTCGGCCTGCTCGGGGGTGAGGACGATCTTGCCGCCCGCGCTCGGCACGGTGTCCAGCACGACCGACCCAGCCGCCAGCTTGGCGTCGATGATGTCGGGCTCGTGCAATCCGCGCAGGGCGCTGTTGAGATCAGCGCGTTCGGCGTCCGGCGAGCCGGGCTCGCTGCGATGGAAGTCGGGGAGGAGTCTGCGCAGCCGCGGATCCTCCGGCGGGATGGTGTTGCCGGATCGCAGTCCGGTGAGGGCGGCCAAGTCGTCGTCGGGCGCGGACTCGGCGCGCTCGTTGAGCAGCCCGGAGACCGCACCGACCAGCGACCGAAGCACATCGGCCTCACGTGCGTCCATCTCGGATCGCAGTTTGAGACCGCTCAGCGAGTTCTTCCTGCTCCACTTGCGCACGGCGTCAGGGTAGTCGTCCAGCTCAGTCGTCCCGTTGCATGGTGGCCCAGAGCCCCGCGGCGTGCAGCCGCTGGACATCGTGCTCCATCTTGTCCCGCGAACCGGACGAGACCACCGCCTTGCCCTCGTTGTGGACCTTCAGCATCAGTTCGGTCGCCTTCGCTTTGCTGTAGCCGAACAGCTTCTGGAAGATGTAGGTCACATAGTGCATGAGATTGACCGGGTCGTCCCAGACGACGGTCACCCAGGGGCGGTCCTCCGCCTCCAGGATCTCGGTGTATTCGACCGCTTCGGGTGTCGCCTGTGCCGCCGACAATGTCGCGTTCGCGGCGTCCACAACGACGTCACCCCGGACTGTGTTGCACAAGGCCATACGGTCAAGGGTACGACTCGACCCCGGATAAACAACACCCACGCAGCCCCGATTCGCGTTTCCACCGGTTCACCGAGCCGATGCCGGACACCGTGAGCCGACCGTTCTGTCTACAGTGACAGCGTGGACCTGCGTGACGGCGTCGCCAGTACGGCGCTGCTGACCGACCAGTACGAACTGACCATGCTCGCCGCGGCGCTCGCCGATGGTTCAGCGCATCGGCAGTGCACGTTCGATGTGTTTGCTAGACGTTTGCCGAACGGTCGTCGCTACGGCGTCGTCGGGGGTACCGGCCGGGTGCTCGACGCGCTGCGGCAGTTCCGCTTCGGCGAGGCGGAGCTGGCCGTCGCCGCCTCGTTCTCCGACCGGCGCACGCTCGACTGGCTGCGCGACTACCGGTTCACCGGCGACATCGACGGCTACGCCGAGGGCGAGCTGTACTTCCCCGGCTCCCCGATCCTGTCGGTGCGCGGCAGCTTCGCAGAATGCGTCGTCCTGGAGACGCTGATCCTGGCGATTCTCAATCACGACAGCGCGATCGCGGCCGCGGGCGCGCGGATGGTCAGCGCCGCCGGCGGCCGCAGGATGATCGAAATGGGTTCGCGGCGCGCCCACGAGCTGGCCGCCCCGGACTGCGCACGCGCCGCGTATCTGGCCGGTTTCGACGCCACCTCCAACCTGGAGGCGGTGCGTCGCTACGGGATTCCGGGCGCAGGCACCAGCGCGCACGCGTTCGTCCTGCTGCACAGCGGCCCCGACGGGGCGCACGAGGCCGAAGCGTTCCGCAGCCAGGTGCAGACGCTCGGGGTCGGGACGACGCTGCTGGTGGACACCTTCGACATCACACGGGGCGTCGCGACCGCCATCGAGGTCGCGGGCACCGAACTGGGCGGCGTGCGGATCGACTCCGGCGATCTCGGCGTCCTGGCCAGGCAGGTGCGCGACCAACTCGACGCACTCGGGGCCACCAAGACCCGCATCGTGGTCTCCGGCGACCTCGACGAGTACGCCATCGCCGCGCTGCGCGCCGAGCCGGTCGACGTCTACGGCGTCGGCACCGCGCTGGTCACCGGCTCCGGCGCGCCGACCGCGGGCATGGTCTACAAGCTGGTCGAGGTCGAAGGGGTGCCGGTCGCCAAACGCAGCAGCCACAAGCAATCCCGCGGTGGCACCAAGAACGTGATCCGCCTGGCCCGCGACACCGGAACGATCGTCGAGGAGATCGTCTACCCGGCGGCCGGACCGGTGCCGCCCGCGAACGGCTTCGAAGCCAGGCAGCCGCTCGTCCCGCTGGTGCGCGGCGGTGAGCAGCTCGAGAGCCTGCCCACCCTCGCCGAGAGCCGGGATCTGGTCGCGCGGGGCCTGATCAGCCTGCCGTGGGAGGGCCTCAAGCTCTCCGCGGGTGAGCCCGCCGTGGTGACCACCTTCGCCTGAGGCCTGCGCTCGCGCGGGAGACCAGAAGAGAGCAAGAATTCCCGCGAGTCGGGCGAACGAGCGTGCGACCGAGCGGCAGAATCTGAAACAGTCATTCAGCACACCGCGGGAGGTCACCATGACCCGGGCACTGATCATCGTCGACGTCCAGAACGATTTCTGCGAGGGCGGTTCACTCGCGGTCACCGGCGGAGCCGCCGTGGCGGCCCGGATCAGCGAGTACCTCACGGCGGCGAAGTACGGCGCGATCGTCGCGACCCGGGACTATCACGTCGATCCCGGCGCGCACTTCTCCGACGCGCCCGACTACGTCGACACCTGGCCGCCGCACTGCCTGGTCGGCACGCCGGGCGCCGATTTCCACCCGGCGCTGGCCACCGGGGACGTCCAGGCGATCTTCTCCAAGGGCGAGTACTCGGCGGCCTACTCCGGGTTCGAGGGCACGACCGAGGACGGCACCGGGCTGGCCGACTGGCTGCGCGAGCGCGGCGTCGACGCGGTCGACGTGGTCGGCATCGCGACCGACCATTGCGTGCGCGCCACCGCGCTGGACGCGCGCATCGAGGGTTTCGACACCCGCGTCCTGCTCGATCTCACCGCGGGTGTCGCCCCGGAGACGGTCGCCGCCGCGCTGGACCGCATGCGCGGCGCGGGCGTCGACCTGGAGGGGAGCGTCAACCGGTAGACCGCCCGGTCTCGGCGACCGTCCTGCCCTGTCGGAGGCGACGAGTAGGCTGCTCGCGTGCCCGAACTCCCGCCCGTTTCCGATCTTTTGGCCACCGCAGTGCAGGCGCTCGGCGGCAAGGAGCGCGCCGGGCAGACGACGATGGCCGCCGCGGTCGACCACGCGATCGACACCAAGGAACACCTCGCGGTGCAGGCCGGGACGGGCACCGGCAAGTCGCTGGCGTATCTGGTGCCGAGCCTGCGCCACGCCGTGCGCACCGGCCGCACCGTGGTGGTCTCCACCGCGACGATCGCGCTGCAGCGGCAGCTGGTCGACCGCGATCTCCCCCGGCTGGCCGACGCGCTGAGCGCGCCGCTGGGGCGCACGCCGAAGTTCGCGATCCTCAAGGGGCGCAACAACTATCTGTGCTTGAACAAGATCAACAGCGCGATTCCCGACGAGCCCGCCGAGGCGGAGCTGTTCGACGCGTTCGCGATCTCCCGCCTCGGCCGCGAAGTGCAACGGCTCAACGAGTGGACCTCCGACACGGAGACCGGTGACCGCGACGAACTCGCCCCCGGGGTGAGCGATCGCGCCTGGCGGCAGGTCAGCGTGTCGTCGCGGGAATGCCTCGGCAAGTCGCGCTGCTCCTTCGGCCAGGATTGCTTCGCCGAGCGAGCCAGGACCGAGTCTGCGCAGGCCGATGTGGTGGTGACCAACCACGCGCTGCTGGCCATCGACGCGATCAGCGGCATTCAGGTGCTGCCCGAGCACGACGTGGTGGTCATCGACGAGGCGCACGAGCTGGTCGACCGGGTCACCGGCGTGGCCACCGCCGAACTGGCCTCCGCCGCGATCAGCGCGGCGGCCCGGCGCTGCGCCAAGCTCATCGATGAGCAGGAGGTGGACCGCCTGGAGGGCGCCGCGGAGGCCTGGCACACCGTGCTGGACGAGCTGCCCGCCGCGCGGTGGGACACCCTGCCCGACGGCGTCGCCCCGGTGCTGGCCCTGATCCGCGATGCCGCCTGGAACGCGCGCACCGCGCTCGCGCCGCCGGGTAGCACCACCGCGCAGGGCGATCCGGAGACCTCCGCGGCCCGCACCATGGCAGTGGCCGCGCTGGACGAGGTGCACGACAGCGCGGTCCGCGCGCTGACGGCGTTCGACGAGCCCGATCCCGCCGCGCGCCGGGACGTCATCTGGCTGGCCGCCGACGAGATCCGCGGCGTGGTGCGCCGCTCGCTGCGGATGGCGCCGCTGTCGGTGGGCGGGCTGCTGCGCAACAGGCTCTTCGGCACCGCGACCGTCGTGCTGACCTCCGCCACGTTGCAGATCGGCGGTTCCTTCGACGGCCTGGCGGTGACCTGGGGCCTGCCCGCGCAGTCGGGCAATCGCACCGATCCGGCCACCGCGAACGGGGCCCAGCCGCCCTCGGACGCCGAGACCGTGCGCTGGAGCTCGCTCGATGTCGGCTCACCGTTCGACCACGCCAAGTCCGGCATCCTCTACGTCGCCAAGCACCTGCCCGCGCCGGGCCGCGACGGGCTCGCACCGGCCTACCTGGACGAGATCGAGCGGCTCATCACCGCGGCGGGCGGGCGCACCCTCGGCTTGTTCTCCTCGATGCGCGCCGCCCGCGCGGCCACCGACGCGCTGCGCCCACGGTTGCAAACCCCGGTGTTGTGCCAGGGCGACGACTCGACGGGCGCGTTGGTCCGCAAATTCGCCGACGACCCGGAGACTTCGCTGTTCGGCACGCTGTCGCTGTGGCAGGGCGTAGACGTGCCCGGTCCGTCGCTGAGCCTGGTGATCCTCGACCGCATCCCCTTCCCCCGGCCGGACGATCCGCTGCTGGCGGCCCGGCAGCGTGCCGTGGAGATGCGGGGCGGAAACGGGTTCATGACGGTAGCCGCCAGCCACGCGGCTCTGCTGCTCGCGCAGGGCACCGGACGCCTGCTGCGCAGCGTCGACGATCGCGGCGTGGTCGCCATCCTCGATTCCCGCCTCGCCACCGCCCGCTATGGCGGCTACCTGCGCGCGTCGCTGCCGCCGTACTGGGAGACGGCCGACCCGGAGGTCGTGGTCAAGGCCTTGCGCCGACTGGCCGCGGCGGCGACGGTGTGATTTCGGCCGGTCCCCGCGCCAGGCTCCGCACACGGCGCGGGGACATCACCGGATCCCGGTCCGGCAGCGGCGTTTCAGCGCACGGCCACCGCGTCGACCTCGAACAGCATGCCCGGCAACGCGAGTGCCGCCACTCCGGTCAGCGTCTGCGCGGGCGGGCGATCACCCCAGATCGCGGCGATCTTCTTGCCCAGCACCGCCAGCTTTTCCAGGTCGTGGCCGACGATGTGCGTCCGCAACTGCGCGACGTCGGCATAGTCCACTCCCGCGGAGCGCAAGGCGATTCCGAGGTTGGCGAACGCGTTGTCCACCTGAACCGCGAAATCGGTGCTCGTGGTGTGCCCTTCGGCGTCCGAGTCGTACTGCCCGGCGATGAACACCAGCTCTCCGCGCGCCACCGCCACATGGCTGTAGCCGAATCCGGTGGGATCGTGCAGTTCACCTGGGTTGCTGATTTCCACGGCCATCGTTTCTCCTCGCTCGGTCGACAAGTGCTGCGACAACACAACGACGATCCGGCAGTCCGCGGTGTGACACGAACAAACGACCGCGGCGCGGCGACCGAGGTCACCGCGCCGCTGATCCGGCTGTGCCGGAGATTCAGAGAGCCCACTTCAGGATCAGCGTGAGCGCGCCCGTCACGATCGCGAGAATCAGCGCGCCGACTCCCCACACGAATCCGTGGCGTCCCCACGGACGCCCGGCGTCCAACGAGAACTTGCCGGGGCCGGTGAAGGGCAGCGCAGCACCGACCACCGCGAACAGCAGGCCCATTTCGTAACCGCCCAGCAGACCACCGGCCCAGGTGGCGTTGATCGCGTTGATCATCGTGCCCACCACGATCGCACCGGCCAGCGGCGTCAGCAGACCGAGCAGCAGGAGCAGGCCACCACCGAGTTCGCTCAGGCCCGCCAAGGTGCCGAACACCTTGCCCGGGTTGTAGCCCATCTGCTCGAAGCCGTCGGCATTGGCCTGCAGGCCCGGGCCGCCCCACCAGCCGAAGAGTTTCTGCGCGCCGTGTGCCGCGAGCAAGCCGCCGAAGACGACCCGCACGATCAGCAGGCCGATGTCGGTCGCGACGCCGTCCAGCTCGGTGCCGGTGCCGGTTCTGTCGAGTACGGATCTCATGGTCATGCTGGTCCTCATCCCTGTGCTGTCGTTCGGAGCACGATCGTTAGCTCGGCGAATAAACGGACTACGGTCCGATTCTCGCACGAAGGAACCAACGGCCCGACGTTTCGGTGTATTCCACGTTCGGGTGGGAAGGACGGTTCAGCGCAAGCGAGCGGAGGGGTTACTCCGCGAGGAAGAAGAAGTAGCCGAGGAACACCAGCATCAACGCCCACATCGCCGGGTGCACGTCCTTGATCCGGCCCTTGGCCGCCATGACCACCGGATACAGCAGCATGCCCATGGCAAGGCCGTTCGCGATGGAGTACGTCAGCGGCATCATCACGACGGTGACGAACGCGGGCACCGAGTACTCGAGACGGTTCCAGTCGATCTGGCCCAGCGCCCGGGCCATCAGGATGCCGACCACGATGAGCGCGGGCGCGGTCACCTCACCCGAGCCCGCGACCACCGCGAAGATCGGATAGCAGAACATCGCGACGAGGAACCAGCCCGCGGTGGTGACGGCGGTCAACCCGGTGCGGCCGCCCGCTGAGACGCCCGCGGTCGATTCCACATAGGCGGTCGTGGTCGAGGTGCCGATGACCGCGCCCGCCATGGTGCCCACCGAGTCCGCCGCCAGCGCGCTCGCGGCACGCGGCAGCTTGCCCTTCTCGTCCAGCAGGCCCGCCTGGTTCGCGACGCCGATCAGGGTGCCCGAGGCGTCGAAGAAGTCGACGAACAGCATGGTCAGTACCACCACGGCCATCTGGCCGGTGAACGCGTCGGGCAGATGGACGATCGCCTGACCGAAGGTGTGCTCGAGCCCCTGCGGCGCGGCGAACACGCCCTTTGGCAGATCGACCAAGCCGCTCACGATGCCGACGATCGTGGTCAGCACGATGCCGTAGAGCACCGCGCCGTGCCAGCCGCGCACCAGGAACACCACGGTCACCAGCAGTCCGAACAGCGCGAGTAGCGTGGTGCCTTTGGTGAAGTCGCCCAGCGTGACCAGTGTCGCCTCGCTGTTCACCACGATCCCGGCGTTCTTCAGGCCGAGGAAGGCCACGAACAACCCGATACCGGCGCCGACGGCGAGCTTCAGCTGCATCGGGATCGCGTTGAGGATGCGTTCGCGCACCTTGGTCACGGCGAGGACGAAGAAGATGACGCCGGACAGGAACGTGCCCGACAGCGCCACCTGCCACGGAATCCCCATCTCGAGCACCACCGTGTACGCGAAGAACGCGTTGAGTCCCATACCCGGTGCGAGCGCGATCGGATACCGGGCCCACAGTCCCATGACCAGCGTGCCGAACACCGCCGCGACGGCGGTGGCGGTGAACACCGCCTGCATCGGGATGCCCTTGTCGCCCAGAGCGCCCTGGTCGCCGAGCACCGCTGGATTCACCGCGAGGACATAGGACATGGCCAGGAACGTGACCGTGCCCGCCATGAGTTCGCGCTTGACGGTCGAGCCGTTCGAGCGAACGCCGAAGTACCCGTCGAGGCGTCCTCGAGTCCGGTGCAGAACGTCGGTGACCATGGGTGACTCCAGTCGAGGAACGAATCGGGGCGTGCCAAGGGCACGGTAACCGACGGTTCACTACCTGGGGCAACCCGCGGTGGCGCCATCGTGACCGGCGCCACCGGGACTAGGCGCTCGGCGCGGAGACCAACCCGAGTTCGGCGTCGGAGGCCAGCAGCTCGTTGTGCGGCAGCACGCGCACGGTGTAGCCGACCGCGCCGGACAGCGGCAGCGGAGTGTCGACGGTGAACAGCTCGGCGCCGGCGTCGGACCCCGTGTGCGTCATCGGGACCGTCGTGGTGTCGGAGAGGTCGTCGGTCGCCGACACCCGGCCGAGCACCGCCTGCACCACCACGTCGGGCACGCTCAATCCGCCGAGCTCGACCCGCGCGGTCAGCGACAGCCGCGCCCCGATGACCGGCGTGTCCGGCAGCCCCGCGCTGTCGACCTGGATCACCTTGACCGACGGCCAGGCCGACTCGACCCGGTGCCGGTACTCGGCGACGGCCCGCGCGACGGCGAAGTCGTCGGCCGTCGCCCGCTGATGAGCCGCCGCGGCGGGAGCGTAGTACTCCACGGCGTAGTCGCGCACCATCCGGGAAGCAAGGACCTTCGGTCCCAAGGTCTGCAAAGTGTGGCGAACCATCTCGACCCAGCGCACCGGCATCCCGGACGCGTCACGCTCGTAGAAGCGCGGCGCCACCGCCCGCTCGAACAGGTCGTAGAGCGCGGCGGCCTCCAGGTCGTCGCGGCGGTGCTCGTCCCGGACGCCCTCCGCGGTCGGAATGGACCATCCGTTCTCGCCGTCGAACATCTCGTCCCACCAGCCGTCCCGGATGGACAGATTGAGCCCGCCGTTCAGCGAGGATTTCATGCCGGAGGTGCCGCACGCCTCCAGCGGGCGCAGCGGGTTGTTCAGCCAGACGTCGCAACCCCAGTACAGGTAGCGAGCCATCGACATGTCGTAGTCCGGCAGGAAGACGATCCGGTGCCGCACCTCGGGATCGTCGGCGAAGCGGACCACCTGCTGGATGAGCGCCTTGCCGCCGTCATCGGCCGGGTGGCTCTTGCCCGCGACGACCAGCTGCATCGGCCGCCGCGGGTCCAGCAGCAAGGCACGCAGCCGCTGCGGGTCGCGCAGCATGAGAGTGAGGCGCTTGTAGGTCGGCACCCGGCGGGCGAATCCGACGGTCAGCACATTCGGATCGAAGACACCGTTCACCCAGCCGAGTTCGGCCTCCGCGGCGCCGCGCTCCAACCAGGACGCGCGCACCCTGCGGCGCACCTCGTCGACGAGGATGCCGCGCAGAGTGTTACGGGTGGACCACAGCTCGGTGAGATCGACGTCGCGCAGCCGTTCCCAGCCGCGCCCCTCCTCGAGCAGTTCCGCGCCGATGTGCTCGCGCGCCTTGTCCACCCATTCGCGCGCGGCCCACGTGGTGGCGTGCACGCCGTTGGTGACCGAACCGATCGGCACCTCCGCCGGGTCGAAACCCGGCCACAGCGAGGCGAACATCGACCGGCTCACCGCGCCGTGCAGCTTCGAGACACCGTTGGCGCGCTGCGCCAGTCGCAGGCCCATGTGCGCCATATTGAAGACGGAGGGGTCGGCCTCCCGGCCGAGCGCCACGATGCGGTCCACCGAAAGACCGGGCAGCAGGGCGGATTCGGACTCTCCGTGCGCACCGCCGAAGTAGCGCCGCACCATCGGCATAGGGAACCGATCGATGCCCGCCGGGACCGGTGTATGCGTGGTGAACACCGTGCCCGCCCGTACGGCGGCGAGTGCGGAATCGAAATCCTGCCCCGCCGCGACGAATTCGCGGATGCGCTCCACACCGAGGAAACCCGCGTGGCCTTCGTTCATGTGGAACACGTCGGGATCGGGCAGCCCCGCGGACGCGGTGTAGGCGCGCACCGCACGAACACCGCCGATGCCCGCGAGGATCTCCTGGCGGATGCGATGCTCCTGATCTCCGCCGTAGAGCCGGTCGGTGACCGCGCGCAACTCCGGGTCGTTCTCGGCGATGTCGGAGTCCAGCAGCAACAGCGGAACCCGGCCCACCTGGGCGATCCACACCCGCGCACGCAGCACCCTGCGGTCGGGCATCGCCACGTGGATGAGCACCGGCGAGCCGTCGGAGGTGAGCGCCCGCAACGGCAGGCCCTGCGGGTCCAGCGCCGGATAGTGCTCGGCCTGCCAGCCGTCGGTCGTCAGCGACTGCCGGAAGTAGCCCGAGCGGTACAGCAATCCCACCCCGATCAGCGGCAGGCCGAGATCGGAGGCGCCCTTCAAATGGTCGCCCGCCAGGATGCCGAGGCCGCCCGAGTAGTTCGGCAGCACCTCGGTGACGCCGAACTCCATCGAGAAGTAGGCGATGCCCCGCACCCCCTCCTCCCCCGCCCGGCGCTGGAACCAGCCAGGCGCCGCCAGATAATCGCGCAGCTCCGCCGCTGCGGCGTCGACACGCGCGACATAGCCGGCATCGGCGGCCAGCTCGTCCAGCCGCGCCGCGGGTACCTCGCCCAGCATCCGGACCGGATCGTGTCCCATCTCCTGCCACCGCCGCGGGTCGAGCGCGGCGAACAGGTCCTGCGTCGGCGGATGCCACGACCAGCGCAGATTCGTGGCGAGCTCACCAAGGGCCGCCAGGCGCTCGGGCAGATGGGCACGGACGGTGAAACGACGCAATGCCTTCATTCGGTAGAAACTACACGGCGCCCGGCGCGGCCGCCCCGCGTGACCGCGCCCCGGAAAACCTTTCGACCAGCACGTTTCCCGGTCGGGCCGCGACGAGATCGGCCCGACCGCTGGTGCGTAACGCGCTCTACCGTCACAGAACGGCCACACGACGCGCACCGGCGCGCCCGCTCCCGCTACCCGATCGAGACCCGCACTCGCTTGTGAACCCGAGAACGCCGGGCAAACCCACAAGCTGTGCGGACCAACCGGCCGCACCAACCGAAATCAGTACGGGAGTGATCGAGATGTGGATGACAGCACACCCAAATCGCGCCCGCGATCGGCGCTGGTCGCGCACCGGAGCAGCGCTCACGGGGTTCGGAGCTCTCGCGGCGGCATTCGTTCTCGTCGCGCCCACCGCCGGGGCGGCGGTCACGACGGCGACGGCGAGCCCGGCCCAAGGAATGACTTTCGGTTTCGGGAACTACGGGACCAACTGCCAGTACCGGGTGACGGCCACGGTGGACAACATTCCGTCGTCCGAACCCGTCCAGTTCACCGACAACGCCGCGGGCACGTTCTCCCCGAATCCCGCACCCGTGGTCGGCAACCAGGCGACCACCGTCTGGATGCCCGACGCGACCGGGCAACACACGATCTCCGCGGTGCAGGGCACCGGTCCCGCTTGGACCTCACCGGTGATGACGGTGGGCAACGGGATGAACCTCGGCTTCGCCTGCATGGTCATGCCGTAAGCGTGACTTCCCGCAGTCAGGTGAGCGCCCGGGTGGCCACCAGCGCGGCACTCTCCGGCCGCGGCCACCCGGGCACCTCGCAGCTGCCGGACTGTGCGCGGGGTTGTGGAAAATTCGTGGCCCGAGCCACGCCGAGGTGACAGCATCGGCTGATGCCGCACTGGGTCGACGTTCTTCCGCAATTCCTGCTGGCCTGCTTGCTGATCGCCGCGCTGCCGGGCCCGGCGACGGCGTTGTTCCTCCAGCGCGCGGTACGTGACGGGCGCGCCGCAGGTCTGGCGGCTGTGGCAGGCAATGAGATCGGCGTGCTCGGCTGGACGCTGGCGGGCGGGGCGGGGCTGTCGGTCCTGCTCGTCGCGAACCGCGCCGTGAACACAGCCTTGCACGTCGTCGGCGCGCTGGTGCTGATCTGGCTCGGCGTGCAGGCCTGGCGGGGTGCGCGCGGCGGCGACGAGTTCGGCAGTTCGATGACGAAGATGCTCCCCGCGGGTCGCACACCCGCCGCCGCCTTCCGCGCCTCGCTGGTGTCGATCGCGGCCAATCCCAAGGCGGCCGTCTTCGGATTGACGATCCTTCCGCAATTCCTTCCGTCCGACGGTCCGGTGCTGCCCACCGTGGTGATCCTGGCGCTGATCCAGTTGGTGCTCGACACCGCGTGGTGCGTCGGCGTGGTCCTGGCCGCCGACCGCGCGGGCGCGTGGCTGCGCCGCACCGGGATCCGGCAGCGGGTCGAACGCGCGCTCGGCGCGGTCCTGGTCGCGCTCGGCCTCGGCCTCGCCGCCGACGCGCGCTGAGCGCGACAGCCGGATCAGCCGCCGTCGCGGCGGCCGGGACGGGGCACGAAAAGATCGCCGATCCCGTCCGGAGGGACGGTTACCGGTAGGTTGGGTCCCGTGACCGGCCGCATCGCTATCGATGACACTGCACCGTCCATCCCAGGCGGCCGGCCCGCCAAGGCGGTGGTCGGCGAAGTATTCCCGGTGCGCACCGTGGTGTGGCGAGAAGGGCACGATGCCGTCGCCGCCACCCTCGTCGTCCGCGGCCCCGGCGCCTCGCGGCCCTCCCGCATCCGCATGACGCCGGACTACGAGCCCGACGTCTTCAACGCGACCTTCACCCCCAACACTCCTGGAGTGTGGACCTACCGGATCGAAGGCTGGAGCGATCCGATCGCGACCTGGCGCTCGGCGATCGAGGCGAAGCTGGCGGTCGGGCAGAGCGCCGCAGATCTGGCCAACGACCTCGAATTGGGCGCCCGCCTGTTCGATCGCGCTGCCCAGGCCGTGCCCAAGAAGCAATTCCAGCGCTTACGCGCGGTCGCGGCCGCGCTGCGCGGCGACGACCAACTGCCCGCGCGGGTGGCACCGGCCTTCACCGAGGAGGTCGCCGAGATCCTGCGCGCCACGCCGCTGCGCGACCTGGTCACCCGGGGGCCGCAGCACATCGTCCAGGTCGAGCGGCACCGCGCGCTCTACGGCTCCTGGTACGAGTTCTTCCCACGCTCGACCGGCGGCCGCGACGCCACCGGCCAACCCGTGCACGGCACCTTCGCCACGGCGGCGAAGGAGCTTCCGCGCATCGCGGCCATGGGTTTCGACGTGGTGTACCTGCCACCCATCCACCCCATCGGCGAAATCAACCGCAAGGGCCGCAACAACGCGCTCACCGCCGAGCCGGGCGACGTCGGCTCGCCGTGGGCCATAGGCTCGAAGCACGGCGGCCACGATGCCGTGCATCCGGATCTGGGCACCGAAGACGATTTCGCCGAATTCGTCGCGGCGGCCCGCGAACTCGGCCTCGAGGTGGCGCTCGACCTCGCCTTGCAGTGCGCGCCCGATCATCCCTGGGTGCAGGCGCACCCGGAGTGGTTCACCACGCTGCCCGACGGGACCATCGCCTACGCGGAGAACCCGCCGAAGAAGTACCAGGACATCTACCCGGTCAATTTCGACAACGATCCCGACGGCCTCTACGCCGAAGTGCTGCGGGTGGTCCGGCACTGGATCGACCTGGGCGTCAGGATCTTCCGCGTCGACAACCCGCACACCAAGCCCGCCGATTTCTGGGAGTGGCTGATCGGCAACGTGTGGCGCACCGACCCGGACGTCATCTTCCTGTCCGAGGCGTTCACCCGCCCCGCCCGGCTCTACGGACTCGCCCGGCGCGGGTTCAGCCAGTCCTACACGTATTTCACCTGGCGGGTGGCCAAGTGGGAACTCACCGAGTTCGGCAACGAATTGGCCGCGAAGGCCGACGAGGCCCGTCCGAACCTCTTCGTCAACACCCCGGACATCCTGCACGAGAGCCTCCAGCACGGCGGACCGGGGATGTTCGCCATCCGCGCCGTCCTGGCCGCCACCCTCGCCCCCACCTGGGGCGTCTACTCCGGCTTCGAGCTGTTCGAGCATCAGGCGGTGCGCCCCGACAGCGAGGAGTACCTCGACTCGGAGAAGTACGAACTGCGCCCGCGCCCCTTCGCCGAGGCGCTCGCGCGCGGAGAATCGCTGGAGCCGTGGCTCACCCGGCTCAACGAGATCCGCCGGGCGCACCCCGCCTTGCAACAGCTGCGCTGCCTGCATTTCCATCACGTGGACAACGACGCGCTGCTCGCCTACTCCAAGATCGACCCCGTCGGCGGCGACGCGGTGCTGGTCGTGGTGAATCTCAACCCCTACGGCGCCGAGTGGGGCATGCTCTCGCTGGATCTGCCCGCGATCGGCCGCGAGTGGCACGACCATCCGGTGGTGTACGACGAGGTCAGCGGCGAGGAATACCACTGGGCCCAGACCAATTACGTGCGGTTGGACCCCGCGCACACCGTCGCGCACATCATCGCGCTGCCCCCGGTGTCGCAGCAGGCTCGCACCGAGCTGGCCTACCGCAGGACCCTGCGATGAAACGGCGCGATCTCATGCTGCTCGCGGCGGGCACCCATCCCGACCCGCACACCGTGCTCGGCGCGCATACCCACCCCGACGGCACGGCGGTGCGGGTGCTGCGCCCGCACGCGCAGACCGTGTCGGTGCGGGTCGGCGGCGTCGATCACGAGCTGAAGTCCCTGGATCACGGCGTATTCGCCGCGGTGCTGCCGTACCCGGAGATCATGGACTATCGCGTCGTGACGACCTATCCCGGCGGTCAGACGATCATCAGCGCCGACGGCTACCGCTTCCTGCCCACGCTCGGCGAACTCGACCTGCACCTGATCGGCGAAGGACGTCACGAGCGCCTGTGGGAGGTGCTCGGCGCGCACCCGCGCCGCTACACCACCCTCGACGGTGAGGTCACGGGCACCTCGTTCGCGGTGTGGGCGCCGAACGCGCGCGGCGTCACCGTGTTCGGCGACTTCGACGGCTGGAGCGGCAACACCGCGCCGATGCGCGCGCTGGGCTCGTCCGGGATCTGGGAAGTCTTCGTCCCGGGTGTCGAGCCGGGCACCAAGTACAAATACCGCGTGCACGGCGCCGACGGGCGGACCGTCGATCACGCCGACCCGCTCGCCTTCGCCACCGAACATCCTCCGGCGACCGCGTCGGTGGTCACCGAAAGCCACCACGCGTGGCACGACCGCGCGTGGGTCGAGCGGCGTTCCGCCACCGACCCCACCCGCGCCCCGATGAGCGTGTACGAGGTGCATCTCGGTTCGTGGCGACCGAGTCTCAATTACCGCGAACTGGCCGAGCAGCTCGCCGAGTACGTGCGAGCGACCGGATACACCCATATCGAGTTGCTCCCCATCGCCGAGCATCCGTTCGGCGGCTCCTGGGGATATCAGGTCACCTCCTACTACGCGCCGACGGCGCGTTTCGGCTCCCCGGACGACTTCCGCGCGTTCGTCGACCGCATGCACGCGGCGGATATCGGCGTCCTGCTGGACTGGGTCCCGGCGCACTTCCCGCGCGACGAATGGGCGCTGGCCCGCTTCGACGGCACACCGCTCTACGAGCACGCCGACCCGCGCCGGGGCGAGCAACTCGACTGGGGCACCTATGTGTTCGATTTCGGCAGGAACGAGGTGCGCAACTTCCTCATCGCCAACGCGCGTTACTGGATCGAGGAATTCCACATCGACGGCCTGCGCGTCGACGCGGTCGCCTCCATGCTCTACCTCGACTACTCCCGCGCCGAAGGTCAGTGGGAGCCCAACGTGCACGGCGGCCGGGAGAACCTGGAGGCCGTCGACTTCCTGCAAGACCTCAACGAAACCCTGCATCGGCACCATCCCGGCGTCGTGACGATCGCCGAGGAGTCCACCACCTGGCCCGGCGTCACCCGCGGGACCGACGTCGGCGGTCTCGGCTTCACCATGAAATGGAACATGGGCTGGATGCACGACACCCTCGGGTTCCTCGGCCGCGACCCGGTGCACCGCTCCTGGCACCACAACGAGATCACCTTCTCGCTGGTCTACGCCTGGAGCGAGAACTACGTGCTGCCGATCAGCCACGACGAGGTGGTGCACGGCAAAGGCACGCTCTGGACCAGGATGCCCGGCGACGATTTCGCCAAGGCCGCGGGCGTGCGATCGCTGCTGGCCTATATGTGGGCCCACCCGGGTAAACAACTGCTGTTCATGGGCCAGGACTTCGGGCAGGTCCAGGAGTGGTCGCACGATCGCGGGCTGGACTGGCACGAACGGGACAACCCGCTGCACCAGGGCATCACAGCGCTGGTGTGCGACCTGAACGCGGTCTACCGCGCCCACCCCGCCCTGTGGAGCCAGGACACCGCCCCGGGCGGCTACGCCTGGATCGAGGCGAACGACACGGCGAACAACGTGCTGGCGTTCCTGCGCTACGGCTCCGACGGCTCCGTGCTGGCGTGCGTCTACAACTTCTCCGGGGCGACGCACGACGCGTACCGGGTCGGCCTGCCGCACCGGGGCCGCTGGCTCGAGATCCTCAACACCGACGCGGAGAGCTACGGCGGCTCCGGCCTCGGCAACCTGGGCGAGGTGCTGGCGACCGACGAGCCGTGGCACGACCGTCCCGCCTCGGCCACCGTGACGCTCGCACCGCACAGCGCGGTCTGGCTGCGTCCGGTCTAGGAACTCGAGAACCGCTACGCCTCCCGCGCACCGTGCCCGGACTGCCACCCATCATGTCCGGCGCTACAGCTCTACTGTGCACAAGCCAGGCACTCGGCAGTCGCGCGGTTCACGAGCGGCGAATCGTCCGACAGCCGGACCGGACCGCAGGCTGCGCGGCGATCCGGTTCGCGGCCACCCCGCGCGGCGAACTCAGTACAGCGCTGCGGCCAGCTTGCGGCGCGCGGCCACGACGAACGGCTCGGCCTGGTCGAACAGCTCGAACAGCTCGAGCAGGCGAGTCCGCGCCTTGGTGCGATCGTCCCCAGAGGTGCGCTTGACGACGGCGATCAACCGATCGAAAGCCGCCTCGGGCCGCTGCTGGAACAACTCGAGATCGGCGGCCTGGATCGCGGCGTCGACGTTCGACGGGTCGGCGTCGGCATCCGCGATGGCCGACTCCGGCAGTTCCTGTGCCCGGGCGAGGAAGCGGAGCTGGCGCAGCGCGCCCTTGGCCTCCTCGTTCGCGGGTTCGGCGTCGATGATCGCTTGGTAGGCGGCCTCCGCGCCGGCCAGGTCACCCTGCTCCAGCGCCGCCTCGGCCGCCGCGAAACGCGGGTCCTCGGCAGGCTCCTGTGGCTGCTCGCCACCTTCCAGCTTGCCGGCGACCGCGTCGACCACCGCGTTCAGCCACTGCCGTACCTGCGGCTCCGGTTGCGCGCCCTCGAAATCGGCCAGCGGCTGCCCGGCCGCGATCGCGATGACCGTCGGGATGCCCTGCACCCGCAGCGCCTGCGCGATCCGCATATTGGCCTCGGCTTCGACCGTGGCCAGGTCCCAGGTACCGCCGTCGGCGGCCACCAGATGCTCCAGCGTCCGCACCAGTTCTACGCTGCCCGGACTGCGCTGCGAATACAGCACGACCACCACGGGCACCTGCATGGAACGGCGCAGGACCTTGGTCTCGAAATCGGCCTCCGACACCGCGTGGTCGCCGCCTGCCGCACCGCCCGCGCTTGCCACGGGCTGCTTCAGGCTGGACAGATCGACAGCGCCGGACATGGCGGCGGCGACAGCGGGCGAAGGACGGCGTGCGGCTGGTCGATTCACGACTTCCAGTTTGTCACGACGTGGCGGATGCGGGTGCCCCGGACTCGGCCGAACCGGCGTTGCTCAGCTCACCCAACTGCCCCGAGCGCACCGCCCACACCTCGAACAGCACCGTGCAGAACGGCGGGATACTCGACAGCAGCGCGAGAACGGTCGTCTTGGCACTCCAGCCCAGCTCGCGCGCGGCGACGATCGCGGTGATCACGAACAGCACGAACACGATGCCGTGCGTCATGCCGAACACCTTGACCGGCCACAGCACCGGCTCTGGGATCCGCTTGAACACCATCCCGATGATCAGCAGAAACCAGGAGATCGCCTCCAGCACCGCGACGAATCGAAACCGCTTGGCCACCGTGCTCAGGTCGAAGACATTGCCCATGCGCCCATTGTGCCGGATGCACTACACACTGTCGTAGTGAGCTGTGTCTAATTTCCAGCGCCTGCGGCGCTGGGTGTTCGCGGCCCCCTTGTGGCTCGCGTCCGAGTGGCCGCCGCTGGCGACTTCGTCGCGGACGCGGCGGCCACTCGGACGCGAGCCGGGCCGCGAACGGAACATGCTCGGTCTCGCTTCGCTCGAAACCCGGGGTTGAGGGTGAGCCGGGCACGTCGGCATACGAACGCACGACGAAGAGCACGCAAAAACGATGGCTCTCGGTGGCACCCTCGCGTGTTCACGGCGGTCGCCCCACTTCATGTTGCGGCCCCGGCTGCTTGCCCTTGATCGCCCACGCGGCCACCGACTGCGAGCCGGCCGGGGCACGAACCGAACATGCTCGTCGCTTCGCTCGAAACTGGCGGGGCGCAACACTACGAGGACACCCGCTTGCCGTTCTGCGGAGGCAGCCCTCATCCGACGGCCCGGCTGCACGTCCCCCGGGTTGGGGTGAGCCGAGCGCGTCGGTACGCGAGTGCCGAATACAGGGCACGCGAACCGGTGGCTCTCGGTCGCACCCTCGCGTGCCCGTGGTCGCCTCGGACTCGAGTTGTGGCCCACGGCTGCTTACCCTTCATCGCCTGCGCGGAAGCCGCGCGAACGCGAGTCGGACCGGTGACGAATCTCGCCTTATTCGAATCGGCGGAACGACCGATGGCCGCCCACTCGGGACGGCCATCGGTTGATTCCTCCGCGTGGGGTGTCACCCCACGAACATCAGACGCGGACGATCAGCGCGTCGCCTTGCCCGCCGCCACCGCAGAGTGCGGCCGCACCGACGCCACCGCCGCGGCGCTTCAGCTCGAGCACCAGGTGCAGCAGGATGCGGGCGCCGGACATGCCCAGCGGGTGGCCGATGGCGATCGCGCCGCCGTTGACGTTCACCTTCTCGGGGTCGATGCCCAGCTTGCGGGTGGACGCGACGCCGACCGCGGCGAACGCCTCGTTGATCTCCACCAGGTCCAGGTCGGCGGGCGAGATGCCCTCGCGAGCGCAGGCTTTGGCGATCGCGTTGGCGGGCTGGTCCTGCAGGGTCGAGTCCGGACCGGCGACCACGCCGGCGGCGCCGATCTCGGCGATCCAGCTCAGCCCGAGCGACTGCGCCTTCTCCTTGCTCATCACCACGACCGCGGCGGCGCCGTCGGAGATCTGCGACGCGGTGCCCGCCGTGATGGTGCCGTCCTTACGGAACGCCGGACGCAGCTTGGCCAGCGACTCCACGGTGGTGTCGGCGCGAACGCCCTCGTCCGTGGTCACCAGCACCGGATCGCCCTTGCGCTGCGGCACCGCGACCGGGACCACCTCGTCGTCGAAGACGCCGTTCTTCCACGCCGCCGCCGCCCGCTGGTGCGAAGCCGCCGCGAACGCGTCCTGGTCCTCCCGGCTGATCCGGTCGGTCTCGTTGCGCTGCTCGGTGAGCGCGCCCATGGCCTGATCGGTGAAGATGTCGTGCAGGCCGTCGTAGGCCATGTGGTCGCGCAGGGTCACATCGCCGTACTTGAAGCCCTCCCTGCTCTTCTCCAGCAGGTGCGGCGCCCGGCTCATGGACTCCTGGCCGCCCGCGACGACGATCTCGTACTCGCCCGCGCGGATCAGCTGGTCGGCGAGGGCGATCGCGTTGATGCCGGACAGGCAGACCTTGTTCAGCGTCAGGGCGGGCACGTCCATCGGGATGCCCGCGGCCACCGCCGCCTGCCGGGCCGGGATCTGCCCCGCGCCCGCGGTGAGCACCTGGCCCATGATGACGTAGTCGACCTGGTCGGGCGCGACACCACCCTTCTCCAGCGCCGCCTTGATCGCGAACCCGCCCAGATCGGAACCGCTGAAGTCCTTCAGACCTCCGAGCAGCTTGCCGACCGGGGTACGCGCACCGGAGACGATCACGGAAGTGGTCACGACGAGCCTCGCATTCGTAGATCGGACCTGCTCGTGCCCGCACCGGGGCACCATGGGAGCAGGTGTTCTACTCAACGGTAGCGGGTGCGCCCTGCGCGCCCCGTGCCAGGTCGCGCTACGTTCGAATGGTGAGCAACGTTATCGAACAGTCGTCTTTCATCCCCGCGGACTACGTCACCGCGGTCGACCACGTCGGCATCGCGGTGCCGGACCTGGACACCGCGGTCGCCTGGTACGCCGAGAACCTCGGCATGATCGAGACCCACCGCGAGGTCAACGAGGCCCAGGGCGTGCACGAGGCGATGCTGTCGCTGCCGGGCGCCCCGGACCGGGCCACTGCCCTGCAGTTGCTGGCTCCGCTCAACGCGGAGTCGACCATCGCGAAGTTCATCGACCGTAACGGCCCCGGCTTGCAGCAACTGGCCTACCGGGTGACCGACATCGAGGCCGTCTCCGCGCACCTGCGCGCCAAGGGTCTGCGTTTGCTGTACGAGGCCCCACGGCACGGAACGGCCGATTCCCGCATCAATTTCATCCACCCGAAGGATGCTGGAGGTGTGCTGATCGAGTTGGTCGAACCGAACGCGAATGTTACGCACTAGTATCGCCGTCAGGTCGGGAAAACTCGTTGGAATGACATTCGCAGTCGAGTCACCATCGGCTGTCTTCAGGCTGTAGTTTGTGTGCCATGTCGTCACCCGAGTCCGATCGCAATCGCTTCGTTGCACTGCCCTTCACCGTTGTGCGCAAGGGTTATGCGCAAGACGAGGTGCGTAATTACTTCGACCGCTTCGACGCGGAACTGAGAGTCACCGCCACCGACCGCGATGCGGCTGCGGCACAAGCACGTAACCTCGCCAGCCAGCTGGAAGACGCGCGCGACGAGATCGACGAACTCCGTAAGGAGGTCGACCGACTCTCGGTGCCGCCGACCACCGCGGAAGGTATGTCCGACCGCATTTCCCGAATGCTGCGGCTCGCCTCCGACGAGGCGTCCGAGGTCCGTGCGCTGGCCCAGGCCGAGGCCGCGGAGATGGTGTCGATCGCCGAGCAGCAGGCCACCGAGATGCGTGGCAAGTACGAGTCGCTGCTCGCGGAGACCAAGGAGAAGCGCGAGGCGCTCGAAATCGAATTCGAGCAGACCCTCGCGAACGCACGCACCGAGTCCGCCAAGATCATCGAGGCCGCCCAGGCCGAGGCCGACCGCATCGCGAAGGAAGCCGACGCGAAGCGCAAGGCCACCCAGCAGGACTTCGAGGCCACCATGGCCGAGCGTCGCACCAAGCTCACTCGCGCCATGGAGGAGCTGGAAGCCACCAGCCGCGCCGAGGCCGCCCAGCGGATCAAGGACGCGACCGACGAGGCCAACCGCCTCATCACCTCCGCCACTCAGACCTCCGAGCGCAAGATCGCGCACGCGAAGGAACTGGCCGAGGAGATGCGCGTGCTGCGCGGCCGCGTGCTCGCCCAGCTGCTCGGTATCCGCGGTCAGCTCGACTCGGTGCCCGCGATGCTCGCCGCGGTCAACCGGGAAAGCGAACTGCTGGACGGTGTTCCGGATCAGCGCAAGTCGATCGGCGGCAACACAAAGTCGGTCACCGGCTCCCGCCAGAAGGCTATCCCCGAGGTCGCGACCGAGGACGAGGACATCGACTCGGACGAGCGCGAGAGCGCCGACATCAGCAACTGACGTCGGAGCAAACGGCGACAGCAGCAAATCTCAACCGAAATCACCGAAGGCCGCTCCGCACCGGGGCGGCCTTCCCTAATTCCGCCCCCGGCAGGCCCGCCGCCGCGGCGACATTCGACGACGCGCACAACACCATCTGATCAGGGACCCGGGATTCGTCATCCTCGAACAGAGTCCGTCCCGTTTCCCCGAGGAGGGACGAGATCCCTTCTACCCTCGCCAACCGCACCGGCTTCGTGACAACGAGCAGCTCCGTCGCAGGGAACTGCCGACTGCCCGTGCGGCTCATGTCGTCGATGACGCGGGATTCCGCGATGCCCAGTCCGCGCCGACGCCACCGAGCAGTTCGGCTACGAATGCAGGTCACGCCCGCCCCACCATGCAGCGGCTGTTCGCCGAACGCGGCGGCGACCCGGACCATCAGACGACCAGCGGCTCTCGTGCCGCCGCAATCGTCGCCAGGTGCTCACCGTCAAGCCGCCGGGACAGTACTGCGGGTCAGGCGCGCAGACCCTCCCGCAATCGACCGACCTCGCCCATCCGCTGCCGACCTACTCGCCCGCGACGATGCCTCCGCGACGCGGCGTCAGGACCACCGACGAGTGATCCGGCGCGTCTGTCGCCCGTTCCAGCACCCACTGTGCCAATGCCTGCGGTCGTCTTCGCCGCCGTACGCGGGCCATGCGACGACGTGGGCGACCCCTGGCGGGATCTCGTGGTCACAGCCGGGGCAGCGGTAGGTCTTGCTCGCGCGGGCGCCAGGAATGGCGCGCACCACATACGTCTCCGCACCGTCCGGACCGGCCTCGGTCCGTCCGAAGACGTCTCCCAGTGGTGCGCCACCGGCCCGCGAGCGCTCTGCGTAGCGATCCGAACGCGGTTTCCGGCGAGGCATGCGACAAGGGTATTACTCGCCCCTGCGCACCCCGCACTGCCCTGAGTTCAGAACAAGCGGAATTCGCTGCTCTCCGTGCCACGCAGGGCGTCGTAATCGAGTGTGAGGCAGCGGATGCCGCGATCCTCGGCGAGCGTGCGCGCCTGCGGCTTGATCTGCTGCGCGGCGAAGACGCCCGCGACCGGAGCCAGCAATGGATCCCGGTTCAGCAGCTCCAGGTAACGGGTGAGCTGCTCGACACCGTCGATCTCGCCGCGCCGTTTGATCTCCACCGCCACCGTGCCGCCGTCGGCATCCCGGCACAGCAGGTCCACCGGGCCGATCGCGGTCATGTACTCGCGGCGGATGAGCGTGAACCCGGCGCCGAGCGTGTGCACGTGCTCGGCCAGCAGCTCTTGGAGGTGGGCTTCCACCCCGTCCTTCACCAGGCCCGGGTCGACGCCGAGTTCGTGGGAGGAGTCGTGCTCGATGTCCTCGATGGTGATGCGAAGTTCCTCGCCGGCCTTGTTGGTGACGACCCACAACGCCTTCGCACCGTCCGGTAGCTGCGCGTCACCGTTGCGTTCGTCCAGTCGGCAGGGCGGGCTCATCCAGTTCAGCGGCTTGTACGAGCCGCCGTCGGAGTGCACGAGCACCGAGCCGTCCGCTTTCATCAGCAGTAGCCTTCGGGCCATCGGAAGATGGGCGGTGAGTCGCCCTACGTAGTCGACCTGACAGCGAGCAATCACTAGGCGCACCCAAGCACTGTAGGCGAGCGCCCTATCGCGGCTGCCGTCAGCCCATGAGCAGAATCGCCGCCAGCACCGCGCTCGCGGCGAGCAAGGCGCCCTCGATCCGGGTGAGCCGTCGCCGGATGGTCGTCCTGGACCAGATCATGAAGAATCCGACCGCCGTGCCGATCGTGAGCGCCACCAGGTGCCCGGCCTGGGTGAAGGTCTGTCCGATCAGCACACCCTCGACCGCGACGATGAACCACACCGTCGACCAGGCGATGCGCCATCGGTACGGCATCGCGGCGACGAGCGCGCCGATCAGCGCCATGGCCCCGTAGCTGACACCGACGTCCTCGGCCCAGCGGATGCTCGCGGGGACCCACCCGGCTCGCACGCCCACCCACAAACCCGCCGCGACGAGCAAGGTGGCGCCGACGTGGCCGACCAGGAACACCCGCACCAGTCTCAGCGCGCCGAAGCGCAGCTCGGCGAGGGCGAGCAGACAGGCGAGCAAGGGGATGATGACCCACGACCCGACGGCGTCACCGATCACGAACGCGCTCGCGAGCAGCGTTCCCAACCGGCCGCTCAACAGGTTGTGCAGATTCGTGCTCGCGTGCAGCACCATCCTGGTCTGCGCGGAGTCGCTCAGGGCCGAGAAGATCGCCGAGACGACGATCAGCCCCGCCAAGTACGCCGCCGTCGCGGGCAGCCTCGGCCGCCACCAACGCGCTTGCGCCGATGTGGCGGGCTCGACCGGCGCCGGGCGATCCGGCGTCGTCGCGACGACCATACATACCTCCGTTGCTCGCGTGAGACGGCCTCCCCGCCATCCATGATCCCGACCGCACGCTGCGTACGCTTGTATTTCCCTGCGATCGTGCTGCGAAACACACGGTTCGCTCGAT
>NZ_BDBM01000018.1 GCF_001612985.1 Nocardia gamkensis NBRC 108242
GCCGCCCGCGGTCGGGACCGGCGGAATCGGCAGCCGCGCGAGCACCGCCGCCAGCCTCGGCACCGCCGAGATGATCGCGATGCCCGCCACCAGCAGACCGGCCGACAGCTTCGGCAGGCCCGGATGCCAGATCAGGTAGATCGCCGCGGCGACGCCCGCGATGACGGCAAGCGCTGCGGCGCAGGAGAACAGCGTCGCGCCGGTGCCGGCGACCCGGTAGCCCACCAGCGCCGCGATCAGCAGCACCGAACTGCCCAGCAGCAGATGGGGACTGCCGAGCGTCCCTGGCACCAGCAGTGCGGCGCCGCCGAACAGCAGCAGCAGTCCGTCCAGCGACAGCCAAGTCGCGGTCACCGCGTCGGTGTACCTGTGCGCGGCGATACCCGCCGCGACGAACGCGGCGATACCCGCGCCGAGCAGGGCGAAAGCGGGCGCGAGCGGATCGCCGTTCCCACGCGAGACCACCAGCACGGCCAGCGCGGCGAGCACGGCGAGCGCCGAGACGATCAGCCCCATCCAGCGGGCGGCCAGGCCGGACCAGCTCTCGAAATCCTCTGTGGTGAGCCGCGATACCGCGTCGATGACGTCATCGAACAGTGCGGGCGATTCCTTCGCGGTGACCGACCGCAGCACCAGCAGTTCACCGTCGTAGACCTCGGCCTCGGTGAGCGTGCGACTCGGCGCGATCGCCTCCCGGCCCAGCCGGGCCAGCGTCCAGTGCCGGGCGTCCAGCGGCGCCGACTCCTCCTCGGTCTCGGGTCGCTCCGGATTGCGGGATTCGATCAGCGCCACCAGATCGCCGATGAAGGTGGCGATCGGCACGGTAGCCGGCAATCCGACATCGACCTGGGTGTTTCCGCCGATGACCGAAACACGACTCAATACGGGCTCGGTGGTACGTGTAACGCTCGCCGACTCGATCAACGGCAACCATCCCCCGCCCTCATCCGGAACAATGAATCACACATCGACAACATTTGCTGGAACACGTCCTGAGTGAACGACTTCACCACTCGTCGAGCACTCTCACACATAACCGACTCTTGCGTTGCGACCTCCCGGCAGCTGAACCTAATGTAACGGACGCACCGGGCCACGCGCGATCGGTAGTCTGGTATCCAGATGAACGTCTCTACTACGAGAAACGAAGATTTCGGGGTTCGACAGCAATGACCGGCAACCGTCAAGCACAACGCGCATTCGATGCCGGAATCCTGTCGCTCGGATTGTCCATCGAGGGGCAAGAATCCGCACGTGATCTCGACTACGCGAAACTGGCTTTTCAGCGCGCCACGGAGTGGGATCCCACGATGTGCGACGCATGGCTCGGCCGCGCCGCCGCGGGCGAGCTGACCAAGGACGTTCTGTTCAACCTGTACAAGACCGCTACGAGCACGCTCTATCGCGAGCAGCGCAGGCTCGGCCTGCGCCCGCGTGAACTCGCGGGCCGGTTCGTGCCCGGTCTGTACATCGACTACCCGCTGGCCAACCACACCGAGATCACGCTGGCCTGGGCGTCCCAGCTGATCGCCGACAAGGAGTACGACGAGGCCGAGCGGGTGCTCGACGAACTCGACACGTTCCGACGTGGCCAGTTGAGCAATCCCGACGGCGAGATCGACAACCGCATCTGCGCGTATATCCGTGGCGTACTGCACTACAACACCCAGCGCTGGCCCGATGTGATGGCGGTGCTCGCGGGTTCGGCGGACTGGGAGGACCCGTACCTGGCGGCGGGCGCGCACGTGATGGTGGGCACGGCGTGCGCGCAACTCGGCTTGTTCGGCGAGGCGATCCGGCGAATGCAGCAGGCCGAGGCGGGCCCGATACCGGCGGCCCGCTCGACCGCGATGTTCTGCCGCGGCCTGTGCCTGCGGGAATCGGGCAACGAGGAGGAAGCCCAGTCGCTGTTCGAGAAGGTGTACTCGCAGGCACCGGATTTCGAGGCGAACGCGGCCGCGATGCGCGACCGCACCTATCGGATCACCGTCACCAGCCGCGAGGTGATCGATGCGCGCACCGACAAGTGGGACCCGGCGTCCTCGCCGTCGATGGAGCAGATGGAGCAGGCGGAAAGCCAGGACCGGGCGAAGAGGATCCTCGTCGAGGCCCGTGCCGAGCTGGATTCGCAGATCGGTCTGGCCTCGGTGAAAACCCAGGTGGCCAAGCTCCAGTCGTCGGCGCAGCTGGCGAAGATCCGGGCCGAGAAGGGGTTGGCGAGCCAGCCGCGCGGCCAGCACCTGGCCTTCACCGGGCCGCCCGGTACAGGTAAGACCACCATCGCCCGGGTGGTCGCGAAGATCTACTGCGGTGTGGGTTTGTTGAAGACGGACAAGGTGGTCGAGGCCAAGCGCGTCGACTTCGTCAGCCAGAACCTGGGCGGCACCGCGATCAAGACCGAGAAGCTGATCGACACCGCCATGGACGGCGTGCTGTTCATCGACGAGGCGTACACGCTGATCCAGACCGGTTTGCAGGGCGGCGACGCGTTCGGCCGCGAAGCGGTGGACACGCTGCTGGCGCGCATGGAGAACGACCGGGATCGACTGGTCGTGATCATCGCGGGCTACGACGGCGAGATCGACCGGCTGCTCGCCGCCAACGACGGCTTGGCGTCGCGCTTCTCGAAGCGGTTGCAGTTCCCCTCCTACACCCCCGACGAGCTGGGGCAGATCGGTCAGGTGATCGCGCGCAAGCGCGACTCCGACCTGTCCGAAGGCGCGCTCGAGCAGCTGGTACGGGCCTGCGAGCGCCTGTACGCGATGCAGAGCACCGACCAGAGCGGTCAGCCGCGCCGTGGCGTCGACCTGGCGGGCAACGGGCGATTCGTCCGCAACGTGATCGAGGCGGCCGAGGAGGAGCGCGAATTCCGCTTGGCCAACGACGAATCGCTGGACCTGACCGACATCGATGAGGCGGTGCTGCGCCGCATCGAGGCGTCGGACATGGAGCTGGCGTTGTCCGGCCTGCTCAGTACCCTGAACGTCGGGTGGACGGACTGAGGACGGAACCCACTGCGTGGGCTGGACGGACCGCGTTCAGCCCCTTGACGTACAGCGTGCCGGTGATCGCGATCCTCCGCGCGTCAAGGGTTGGCCAGCGCATCGTGGCTGACCAGCGCGTCTCGCGCCGACAGCGTGGGCCCCGGCACCATCTGGCCGATGATCGCCCAGGGCGCGAGGCGCGGGGTGTTGCCGAGCCCCAGTACGTTCGCGGTGGCCGCGTCCGGGATGCCGTAGCGGACACCGGTGTCGGCGATGTAGAACAGGCTGCCGCGGCGCGGGCTGCCCGGCTCCATGCCGGTCACCTGGACGAACTCGCCCGATCCCGGTGCGATGTAGGCCGCGTCGACCCGGTCGCCGACGCCGTCGGAGGTGGACAGCTCGACGGCTTGCGCGGATTCCGTGATCGGCAAGCGTGTGCCGACCAGCAGGCTGACCGTTGCGCGTTCACCAGGGCCGTCGCCCGTGCTGTCCTCGCTCTGCCCAGGAGCGGTGCCCGGCGACTTCGCCCAGGCCACACATGCCACGGGCGCGTCCTCGGCAGGCAGGATCCGCGGGGTTCGCACCGGGAAGTCGTCGAGCGGCAATTGCCGCACCACCGCGACGCGGTCCAGCACATCGGGTGGCATGGTCGCGATCTCCCGCATGCCGTGTGAATCGGCGTACCTGATCACCTGCGCGGTGAACGGCGACACCGGCTGCAAACCGTCGGCGAGCACGACGTACAGCGCGGAACCGCCGTCCGGACCCACACCGGACACCGATATGACGCCGCCGATCGGGATGCTCGACAGCGGGCCCGGACCCGGCTCGCCGGCCCGGGGGATCTGCGGCGGGGTGAGCGCGGGCACCTGCGTCGTCGCGCCGAGCAATCCGGTGCCGACCGGACGCGGCCGGTGCGATTTCAGGTCCAATGCCCTGGTCATCACCGAATTCGCCGGGTCCACCTCGGCGCGTTTGCCGTCGTAGACCAGGTAGGTCTTGTCACCGCGCCGGACCAGCAGCGCCTCGTCCTGATTCGAGGTCTTGATCCGGTCGTTGAGCGCGGGACGACCTGCGATCACCGTCGTCGTCCCGCCCGAGGAGGAGGCGGCGCTACCGCCTTCGGACAGTGCGATGGTCTCGCACAGTGACCACTCGGAGTTGTTGCCCTGCCGCGAACCCGGTAGCGCGCCGGGAGCGCCCGGAATGCCGAGTAGCGGTCCGCGCGGCAGATCGTCGAGCTTGTCGTCCTTCACCGCGTGCGGTTCGGCGTTCGCGCCGGTGATCAACCGTGCGGATGCCAGATTCAGCACCGGATGCAGGGTCTTGTCGCCATCTCGGCCCTGCACCACCACATACAGCGCGCCACTCTGTTTCCCCGACACGATCAGGGCGTCGCCGATCGCGCCCTGCGGCCGCAGGAAGGCCAGGATCGCGGCGCCTGCCACCACGAGCACGCCGAGCACCGCGCCGACGAGCAGCGAGCGGATCTGGGAACGCATCGGATCGTGCAACATGCGAACGTCGCGGCGCACCAGCGCGTGATCGAGCCTGCGCAACAGAAATCGGTATCCGTTGACCTGGGCGCGGGTGGTCAGCTGTGCCGGCACATGGTCTCCATCGAGCTATCGATCACCATTCTCCTCGACACGGTACCGTAATTCATCGACGGCCCTGAACCGATGGAATACGAAGCCGATCGATGACGGCCGCACGCAGGCGAGGCAGGGGCGAATAATGGTGAACGAGACGATGAACGGCGAGACAACTGTCGGCGAAATATCGGATGCGCCGAGAAATGAACGCCGATCGGACTATGACACTCTGCGAGACCCGGAATTCTGGTTGTTTCGCATTTTTCCGCTCCGGGTGATCGTGCCCGTCGCGTTATCGGCCGCGGCCGTCGCGTGGATTGTTCTCGCGCTCGGTGATTCGGTCCGGGGCGCGATCGCCGCGGGGGCGGTGACAGCGCTGGCGGGCCTCGCGCCGATCGGCGGCCGTACACCCGCCGCGCGCATCGGTAGCGCGATCGCTCGCAAGCGCCTCGGCCCGCGCCCGGCCGAACGCCTGACGCGGGCACCGGCACTCGACGTGCCGCTCACCGAGGGCGGCGGTTACGGCGTGCGCTGGGACGGCGACCTGCTGCTCACCATGCTCCGGATCGATCCCCCACCGGACACGCTGACGCTGCTGGATCGCGGCTCGCTCAGCACCGACCAACTGCTCCCGCTGCCCGAGATCGCCCGCTGCCTGGAGCAATTCGATCTGACCCTGGCGAGTATCGACGTGGTCAGCACCGGCGCGCGCACCGCGGGCACCGGCGTGGCCGCACAACTCTACGACCGCATCCTCGGCCCGCTGCCCGCCATCGCACACCGCACCTGCTGGCTGGTGCTGCGGATGGATCCGCTGGCCAACGCCGAAGCGGTGGACAACCGAGGCGGCGGTGGCAGCGGCGCGCTGCGCACCGCGATCATCGCCACCCGCCGGGTCGCCAACCGGCTCGCCGCGCACGACATCGCCGCGTCGGTGCTCACCGCCACCGAGATGAACACCGCGGTGCGCCGGCTCACCCATGGCTTCGACGTCGACCAGCTCGTCGAGTCCCCGAAATCGCTGGAGTATCACGGCCGTTTCCTCACCCAGTACCAGATCGCGGCCGACATGATCGGTCCGCGCGGACTGGCGGGCATCTGGGCGGTGCCCAGCTTGTCCACCACGGTGACGCTGCGCTTGCGCCCGGGAGCGGGCAAACACGATCGACACACCGATTTCGCCGACACCGTGGTGCTCAATGCGGTCGTCCGCTTCGATACCGTCGCGCCGCCGGAGGAACCGGCGCTGCCCGGATTGCGTGAGCTGGTCGGCAACCAGCTGCGAATCCTGCTGGACACCTTGCCCATCGGCTACGCGGGCCGCTGGGGCAGCGACATCGCCTATCGCGGCACCCTGACCGCGCTCACCGAGTTCGCGGTGCCGACGGCGGGCTGCGGTCAGCTCATCGGCGCCGACGAACGCGGCCAGGGGATCGCGGTGCCGTTGATCGGCGACGGCACCCGCCACCTCGAGGTGATCGGCAACCTGGATCTCGCCCAGCAGGTGATTCTGCGCGCCACCGCGCTGGGCGCCCATGCCATCGTGCACACCGCCCGGCCCGAGGCATGGCACACCATGGTGACGAATCTCGATGCGCCGCACGTACTTTCGATCGCGCCGCGCGCCGCGGGCGCCAGCTACCACCCACCCGCTCCCCCGCCGCCGCCCGCCGCACCCTATCCGAGCACGACGGTGCTGGTGTTCGACGGGATCCCGCCGATCGCGCACGCGGGCGGCGCGACGGTCGTGCACGTGCGGCGGCCGGACGATACCGGCGGGTCGATCGACGCGGACGTCACGCTGGTGCAGGATCCGGACGCGCCCAACCGGATCACGGTACGCACCGCCGCGCGAAGCGCGACCGTGCTGATGGTCACCACGCCGGACGAGATGCACTACATCGGGGAATCGCTCGCGGCGCGCTGACCGGCGGACACACGAAACGGCCGGCTGGAACCCTTACCGTTCCAGCCGGCCGTCGTTCGTGCATCAGAAAGCGGCGAAACCGTCGCCGACCTTGCCGTCCGCCTCGATGGCGCGACCCAGCGCGTTCTCCACCTTGGTGGCGAGGTTGTCCAGCTTCTGGAGGGTGTCCTCCAGCTCGGTGGTGAGGTTCTTGTGCGCGGTGTCGAAGTTCGTGACGGCCTGCTCACCCTGCAGGTTCTCGCGGAACGCGGCGGCCGCGCCGTTGAGCTCGTCGATCTGCGCCTTCATGTTGGAGCCGTACTGGTTGAGGTCACCGACCATCTCGGTGATGGCGGGCGAGTTGTACTTGATCGTCATCGTTGTTTCCTTCTGGTCGTGGGGGTGGTGATCCGGCTGGACGGCAACACCGTCCAGGGGTCACAGACCACCCTGGTCGGAGCCGACAATGGTGTTCTTGCCCGAGGTGACGGCCTGGGAGAGCCGGTCGAGCTTGCCGTTGAGCGCGGTGACCTCGTCGTGCCACTCGGTGGCCGCGGTGTTGAATTCGCGGTGGGCGTCACCCTGCCAACCGCGCGCGACGGCCTGCACCGACTCGTCGATCTGGTTGATCGAGGTGCGCAGCGTCGAGATCGAGTCCTCCATGCGGCTGACGACGCTGTCGATGCCGCCCTCTTCGACACCGTAGGTCTGTCCCGAGCCGTCGCCGAGAGTTGTGTAAGCCATTTCGTTGATCCTTCCGTCAGAACTGGTGATGGCGAGATGCGGACGATCTCACCGGGCAATGAGGCAACCGAGTTACTTGCGACCCGAGAGCTACGGTGGCAGCCACCTCCCCCCGGGCAGCCCTTCCAGCAACGTGGCGACCGCCTGAGTCACCCGGTGGTCGGTGCCCGTCGTGACCGTCGACCAGATCTGCTGATCCGGCGAGACCATGGGGGCGGCGACGATGCGCCCGCGGCCGGTGTCGTACACCACCACCGTGCCCGGCGCCCTGCTGGTCAGCCCGTCCCGATGGGCGTAGGCCACGATCTCGGCATAGGCGCGGCAGGAGCCGAAAGCGAGTCCGAGCACGGCGGCGTCGCGCTCGCCGACGCCGATGGCATACATCGCGTCGGCGTAGCCGCTGGAGCCCTCGGCCGCGTCCAGGCGATCGGCCAATTCGGCGGCGAGGGCGCTGAATCCGCCGATCTCGGCGGGCTCGCACGGGCCGAGCGCGGCCAGCAACGGACGAGCCAGCGACACGTCCGAGCCGTCGGCCCAGATCGGATGAACCTCGAAACGGTCGCCCGAGCGCACGGCGAGCGCGTGCTGCTCTCCCCTTCGCGCCAGGCAGAAGCGGCGTGCACCGTCTTCGGTGTAGACGCGGGCGACGAGTTCGCGGTCCGGCTGCGCCAAGACGAACAGCGCGGCGGCCAGTTCCGATTCGACTTCGCCCTCGGCGTCGAGCAGGCCGTCGCCGAGCAGCGCGGTTACCGCGCGCTCCCGCGCGGCACGATATTCCTCGATCGAATCCTGTTGCGGTCCAACGGCAAGAGCCAGAGGCAGGGTCTGTACGCCGAGCCGTTCGGCGACGACGAGCAACGCGTCGTTCGTCAGTGACGTCACGCCGTGCCTCCCGTCCCGGGGGCGGTCTCCGTCGGCGCGGGCTCCGGGGCGCCGAGCACCGCGGGCGCCGCACGGATGCCGCCTTCGAAGCCGATCTGATCGCTCGCCTGCCCGGGTAGGCCCGCGCGCGGAAACCGAGCGGTGTCCTGGGCCGCAGCGGCTTGTCCCAGCGCACCGGGAACGAGCGGAGCGGGCTGTCCGCCAGCGCTCACCGTGGCCTCCGTAGCGCGCGGCGCCACTTCGGCTGTCGCGGCCGACTGGGCGTACACCGGCGCCTGATACGCGGTGGGCACCCGCGGCATCGCCGGGATGGGCACCGCCCCGATCGGCATCGCACCGATCGGCGCGGCACCGCGCGGCAGCACGGCCTCGGTCGGCGTCGCGGTCCGTTCGGCGGTCAGCGCCTGTTCCGGCGCCACCACCGGCGGCGGCTGGTGCTGCCACGGCGCGGCGAGGGGTTCGGTGGCCATCTCGTAGTTCTGCATGACCCGCGAGGCCACGGCCTTCGCCACGTCCGCTTCGGCGTCCGTCTCCGCCGCGATCGCCCGGATCGGCGCGCCGACCATGCCGCCCATCGACTCCAGCATTCGCTGGACCTGCTGGAGCGATTGGAGGTCCGCGGTATTCGGCATCGCCAGCCGGGCGATCTCGTAGGCGGCGACCTGCGCCTGGAACCGGGTGGCGTTCGCGGCCGCCGCGGCGGCCGCGTCGATCAGCCAGTCACGCAGGGTCGTAATGCGTTGCAGCACCTCGCCGCTGCGCCCCGACTGCCAAGCGCCGCGCACGTCCGCGAGGACCTTCTCGTACTCGACCACCGCGGCGCCGAACGACGCGGCCAGGCGCGACCATGCGGCGACGGCCTCGGCCATCGGCACGGCGCCCGGCCCGGTGGTGAGGTCGCGCGCGAGCCGCTCGGGCGGTCGCGCGGGCCACACCACACCGGTGAAACCTGGCTGCGGTGGTTCGATCATTGCTGCGGAAGACCTTTCGGTTGCCCGACCACGCCGGGGACGGTCAGGCGGACCGGCCGCCCGTGGTGTCGAAATCCGCCGTGTTGGCCGATTCCATGCCGTCGAACTGGCTGGAGTGCAGCCGCAACGCGGCCGCCAGCTTGTGCAATTCGTGCACGCCTGCCTGCGCGCCCCCCAGATATGACGCGGCCACGTCGTTCGCGGTCTGCGCGGCCCGGCCGGAGACCTCGTCGGCGCCCGCCGGAACGACGGTCAGCGCTTCCTCCGCGGAGCGCAGATCCGACACCAGCCGGTCGGCCAGCGCGTCCAGCCCGGAAGACGCCCTGCCCGCCGTGACCGAGTCGAATTGCACGCTGTCGTACACCTCACCCCGCCCGTCACTCATGAGACCCTCCTGTGTAGTGCTCGGCACTCGCGTCAGAGCGTGAGTTCCTTATCCGGCGGTGGTTCCGATGTCGTATCGGCCGCGCCGACCACCGGCAGCGAGACCCCGTCGATCCGGCCGACCACTTCGTCGCCGTGCCGGCCGGTGACCATCTGGCCGCGCAGCGCGTCGGTGCTCGACTCGCCGTCGCGGGCCAGACCCGCACCACCCATGGCACCGCCCATCGGCATGTATCCGGTGCCGGTCCCGGTTCCCGCCGCGGTGGCGCTCGTCGCGGCGAAGGCCGTGGACGCGGTGCCGGTACCTGCCGCGGGCACACCGCCGATGCTGCCGAGCGAACCGCCCGCGACCCGGGTTCCCGGCCACGGGTTGAGCGGTGCGGCAGCGATCGCACCCGGGACGCCGCCGCCGATGCCACCGGCGCCGCCCGCACCGCCGGCGCCCTTGCCTTGCCCGGCTTCCTCGCCTTCCTCGGGCTCACCCGCGGCCTCGTGGCCGCCGGGTGCGCTGATCGGTTTCGGCGCAAGCAGCGACGGATTCGCCGCCGCCAACTGCCCCAGCGACTGGGCGACCTGGCCCGCCGTGCTGATCAGCGGCGTGATCATGCTCATCAACTGGGTCAGCTGCTCGGCCGACTTCACGCCCGTCGGCGCGTTCGTGATCGGAACCTTCTGTCCGGCCTGCGTCATGCTCGCGCTGTGCCCGAGCAGCTCGGCCTTCGTCTCGGCGGTAATCGCCAGCGCCTCGGTCATCGCCTCGATGGCGGAGGCGACCAGGAAGCCCTGGCCTCCCGGTGAGGCCGCCAGCAGCGGCGCGAAGGCCATGGTGGTGGAGAACTTCGCCAGCACCGCCGACATCAGGCCCGCACCGGTGAACACGCTGCCCGCCGCGCCCGTGAGCACCGACTTCTCCTGTGTGCTCTGCGCCGCGAGCTGGTCCGCGTCGGCTTGGGCCGCACCGGCCTTCTTCGCGGCCTCCATCGCCGCCATGCCCTGCCACACCGTCATCAAGGTCTGCACCAGGGACGAGCCGACCTGCATCACGGTCTGCATCACGGTGGACACGTTCTGCAGCAACTGAGTCGGGTCGGCCGGCGGCGCGGGCGCGGCGGCGGCACCGGCCTGCACCGGCGCGGGCGGCGGCGAGCCGAGCTGCCCGGTGCCGAACGCGGAGGCGAGGTCGGTCAGCGGGCGCATGAGCACGCCGAGATCGATCGTCGGCAGCGGCGGCAGCTCCGGCAGCTGGACGAAGGCGGGCATCTCCGGCAGGTGCGGTAGACCCATGCTGTGCAGGACATCGTTCACCGGCATGTCCAACATGGGCGCAAGAGCGCTGCCCCGCAGCAGTTCCAGGACCGTCGGATCCAGTGGATCGGCGCCGGGCGGCGGAATGGCTCCCGGCGAGGTCATGACCGCGTGCGGATCGCTCCGATGGCCGCGCCCGACGCGGTGTCCGTGCCCTCGTAGGTGGCGGCGGCCTGATGCGCCGTCAACGCGGTGCCCGCGTGCACGGCGGCGAGCTGCGCCACCGACGACAGATGGTTGGCCTGGGCGAAGGCGTACGAGACGAGGAACTCCTGGCCGATCAGGCCGAACACCGGGACCACCGCGGCGATCGTCGCGGCCTGGTCGGTCGCCGCGATCGCACCGACACCGGCGGCCATGGCCGCCGATTCGCCTCCGTATACACGCAGCGCATCCGGGACTACTTCAATGTGGCTCATGATCATCGTCCAATCCCGAAACATCCCCCGATGTTTCGTATTCAACTCTACCTAGCGACGACCGCGAATCGCGATCCCGACGTGGTTAACATCCGGTGACCAGCCGGTGGCTTCCTCATTGAATGCGGTGATCAGTTCACCGCGCTCCGCGAAAGCCTTGTGGGCGGCCGCTCGCGCGGTGTCCACAACCGTTTTCTCGAACTCCTCCGGCGAAAGTTTCGATACCGCAGCGGTAAACCTGAGCCCTACCAAAGCGGCGTTTCCGTCCACCTCCGCGGTTACCGCTCCGTCGGGCGATGTCTCGGTGACCCGGATACCATTCATGGCGTCGTTGAGATCGGTGAGCCGGTAGAGCTGATTCCGCACCCGAGCAATGAGCTCGTCCATTGTCTCGACCATGCCGCCTCCCGAATTCCGCTGTCGCTCAGACCGATCGCAGCCAGCTCTGCGGTTCGGTGTCGTATTCCTGCTCGTCGATGATCTCCTGCGTCGCCACCTGCTGTTCGGTGGGCAGACCGGTCAGTGCCAGCATCTCCGAGCCGAATCCCAGTTGCCGCAATTGCGCTCGCCGCGCCAGGCCGGCACGGTTCGCCGCCTGTTTGCACAACCGCAGGACGTCACCCGCCAGCGCTTCCGGATCCCGACGCAATTGATCGGCGTCGACCTCGATACCCAACGGCAGACCCATTTCGGTGGTACGCACCGAAATAGAGCCCGTGAGCGAGGTCGCCATGAATTCCGTGGGGAATTCGCCGGTCTGCCCCGGCTGCGATGCGGTCATCGGCAACACCCTCCGATCACAATCGTTCGTCTTTGATGGATTGGACGACCTCGGCGATCCGCGTGTTGATCAGGCCGGCCAGCCGCCGGACGTCCGCCGCCGCCACCGTCGGCGGCCTGCTCGGCACGATGACGTACCGCCCGTCATCGACGAGATCGCGCCAGGCCAAATGCGTTCGAGTGATACCGCGGGGGCCGAATCGCGAATATCCCTGCTCGACAACGATGGTGCCCGCCGTGGCGACCGGCGCCCGCTCGAAGGACTCCCTCCGGCTCGCCGCGCGATCTTCGACGTCGTTGACGAGGGAACGGCCGTAGAAATGGTCCAGACCGTCGCCCTCGGGCTCGGCCAGATCGAAGGCAGCCCGCTGACCTGCGTCGGCCTTCGGCAAAGCGGCGGCAATGACGTCACCGAGCGCCAGCACGTCGTGTTCGACCACCGTGAATCCCTCGGTTCGGCGCTCCGTGCGATTCGGCTTCTGGGTCACCAGGAAGGCGCGTTCTCCCCTGCGTCCGGCGAGCATGCGGATCGCGCCCATCGGATTCCGCGCCGCATCGCCGTCGACGCCGCGGACCACCAGCCGAATGTCCGGCACCGCGAGCACCGACATCAAATCCTCCAGCTCACGGCCCCACCGTGTTCGAATCCGCTGCCACGCCTCGCTCTTGTGCCTGCGCGCGTCGTCGTAGTACGTCGTGCCACTGACGTACACGAACGGATCCGGCAGGCTCTCGTTCACGGCGTTCCACGCCGCGACGAATTCCAGACCGGAGAACTCCCAGGTGTCGATCATTGCTCGACAACCGGTTTCGCCACCACGGGCGCATCACCCAGCGCCTCTTCCAGATGCTCGGTGGAATCCAGATAGTCGGCGCGCTTGTGTTCCTTCTGCTGTCCGCCCTGTGCGGCGCCGGGACCGCCCATCGGCATTCCGCCCATCGGGCTTCCCGCCATGCCCTGCCCCGCCGCGAGACCCGCGCGCGCGCCGGTGGCCGCTGTCACGGCGTTGGTCTGTGCCCGCGGGAACAACTTCGACGCCTTGTCCAGATTCTGGCCTGCATTGGACTTCGCCGCGCCGAGGCCGCCGGCCGAACCGCCGGGCCCACCACCGCCCTTCGCCAGCGCCGACTCGAGTTTCTTCGCCGCGTCCGACATATTCGGCATACCCGGCAGTCCGGCCAGCGCAGCCTGCTGCGCGGCTTGCTGCGCAGCCTGCTGCGCGGCGCCGGCCACCTGCTGGCCGAGCTGCTGCGCCTGTTGCGCGAGTTGCTGCGCGGCCTGCTGTGCCTGTTGCGCGAGTTGCTGCGCCGCTTGCTGGGCAGCTTGCTGGGCGGCCTGCTGTTGTTGTTGCTGCTGTTGCTCGGCAGCTCGGCGCTGGGCGTCCAGCTGCGCTTGCCGCTGCGCGGCTTCCAATGCCTTGCGCTGTTGCTCGCTCTGCTGCTGTGCGCTCTGCATCGCGGCCAGCTGCGCGGCGCTGGTACCGGGGCCAGGCCCGGGCCCGGCGGCGGTGCCGGGCCCCGGACCGCCCGGACCGGGTACCTGAGCGGTCGTCGGCGGAATGGGATCCGGCAGTACCGCGATGACTTGGTCGGTGGCCTCGACACCCGGAACGTATACCTCTTGCATCGCCCTGACGTAATTCCGTACGGCAGCCTCTTCTTTCCGCTGCCGATACGCGTCGTCGGTCTCGCCGGAGTTTCGGGTCGGCGGATAGTCGTCGCCCTGCTGGAGGCGCACTCCGGTGGTGTACAACCATTCCGACACGTATTCGAGGCTGTCCCCGATGAGCTTCATGTTTGTATTCAGCTGATCGGTGCCGGTGCCGTACGCGGTGATCGCTCGACGCGCTCGATCGGCACCGCCGTTGTTGTTCGGACTCGTCCAGCTCGATCGACTTGTCGTCATCTGATTCGAGAGGATGTCGAACGTTTCCTTCAGTTCTCCCGCCAGCCACCGCCAATCCGACGCGGCTTGCGCGACTTTGATCGGCATGGACGGACTACCGCCGGTGATCGAGGTGATGATCGTCTGATACTGGGAATAGACGAAATTCTCCGGATCGTCCGCACGCACCCCGCGGGGTTCGAATTTCACCTCGCCCGGCTCCGCCAAGCTGGTCGGCAATCCGTGATTCTCTTCCGGCCGCCGGTTACCGACCTCGTTCCAATCCGGATGCGCATAGGTATTTCCGCTGCCGTCACCCGCGGTGGTCAATCCCGCGGGACCCGGCCGGTCCGCGAGGTTCTCGGTGATTCCTTTGTGCTCACTTACCCGTCGTTCCAGCGTGGCGAAATCGACCCTGCTGTCCTCTTCGGTGCCCCGGTAGTGCCTGGCCGCCGCGAACAAAGTATCGGTCAGGTCGTCGAGGACGGTGATGTGGTCGTCCAGAATGCTCCCGAGTTCTCGTCCTTTCTCGGAGAAACGAGAAGCGAGCGCCTCCGCCGAGAGCAGCAAGGCGGCGAACGGCGGCAGCGAATCGATCTTCGACAGCTCCTTCTTGACCGACGCGACGCGAACGCGAACCCCGTTCGCCGCGTTGATCAAACCTTCCAGCGCACCGGGCCGCAGCTCCAAGGTGCCGTTCCCGGCCTCGGTGGACAGGACGCTCCACGGATTCGATGGATTCGACTCTTCAGACATGCCACACCCCTTCCGGCTCGATGATGCGGAAGCACCTTCCCCCTGTTTCCAACGTTGGGAAGTACTGGAGATGAGCGGTGACGGCGCGGGCGGATACGATGCCGAGGTCCGATCCCGGAGACAGAGGCTCCGACCCGCACAACTGCATACACCCCCGACGTGGGCGACGGCTATGCGCGCGCCACGGCGCGGTTTCCTGTCCGCCCCCGCGCACGGGATGATGCTGCTGCGCCCGGCAACTCATACGCTGACGACCCTCCTCATCGCTGGCGTGCCGCGACCGGCGGTGCGCCACACGTCAATATGGCAGCCGGTTCTTACGGCACACCAAATATCGGTTTACGACGCACCAACGATTCTATGGTCAGTCGGGTTGTCTCCGCATGTACAGACCCGAATCCCGGTGGGCCCGCACGCGCTGCCCGCCGCGTCTGACCAGCCGGTTTACTCCGAAGATGAATTCTTGTGGCTCAGCGCTTTTCGTCGTGTGGCCAGGGCGCGCCCACCGGACCGTGCCGGTCCTGGAACCTCCGCTCGAAACCGGCGAGGTACATCGACGGCGCCACCGAGGACGAAGACCGTTCCAGCACGCCGTCATCGGCGATGTAGTAGATCGCCCGGCCGATCGCGATCTCCCCTGGTTCCACCGGGACGTACACCATCCAGCCGACGCCGATCCGATCGGCGCGCAAGTCCTCCAGCGGATAGTCCGCGGTGTCGGCTCCGCTGTTCCGGATGAACCGCGCTACCGAGGCGATCGCCTCCTCCTGCGCCATCGGCCCCGGCGCGGTCATCGTCACCCCGGCCATGGTGAGCTGGAAGAAAGCGCCGTCGACATCGAATTCGCCGTCGTCACCGAAGACACCGGTGAGAATGTCCCGCGTGACGACGCCCCGCTCGGCCGCCGACACGAGGTCGCCGACGGCGGCGCGCCGCCGCGCGTCAACGTCGTCGCCGATCAGGTCGGCGACGATGTCCACGACGGTCTCCGAGGTCCACACGCCCGGCACCGCTTCGGCGAACCGGCCCGGCCCCGGCGACTCACCGCGGTACCAGCGGCCGTTCTCCCACCAGTAGCAGAACGACAGCAGACCGCTGGCGCAGCGGTGGTTCAACACCTGGCCCGCCACCCACTCCGGTGCGCCCGCATACAGATCGGGCAAGCGGGCGCCGTCGTTGTAGGCCGCCGCCAGTTCCGGCGCGTTCCACACCCCGCCCGAGAGCACCGCCCGTCCACCGGGCAGCGCGTACAGCGAACAGCCGCTGCGCTTGGCGCCCTCGAACCAGCCAACCGAGGGCAGTAGGCGTGGGCCCCATTGGGATTCGGCCGCGACGAACGCCGCGGCGAGCACCGCCCACCGGGCGGCCATGAGCGGGAACGGAGGCAACTCGTCCTCGCACGGCACGGCGTGCACGCCCGCCTCCCGATCCGCCCGCGCCCGCGCCGCCGCCACCTGCGGGGGCCGTGACTGGCGGTCGCCGTGCCCCAGATAGGCGCCGAGCCAGACCGGCAGCGAATTCCGTGGGAACGCTGCCAGATCCGCGAGGTAGACCTCCGGCGGGAACAGCTGATCGTCCGGGAACGGCTCGTCGCCGTAGTCGTAGTCGACCTCCATCCGGCCCGCGCTGGTCAGCGTGAAGAGCAAACGCCACCATGGGCCGTCACCGAGCCCGGCCGCCAGCTGCCGATGCTCCCGGACCAGCGCCACGATCCCGGGTTCCGGGGTCACGCGCACGGCGCGCTCCTGGTCGTCGAAGTAGACGGCCAGCGCCACCTCCGCGGCCACGGTCAGCGTGAACACCGCGTCCACCCGCTGCCACCCCGGCGGGCCGCCCGCACCCAGCTCGCGGGCTACCTGGTGCATGAGCGCCTTGGCTCGTTCGGCGACATCCTCGACCGGAGCCGCCGCGGACAAGGTGAAACCGACATCGGGCTCCCGCGCTTCGGACGCGGTGTCCTCGGCTGCCGCTTCGGCCGAATCCGCCGCTTCGGCGGACGGCGTCACGTGTGTCTCGGCCTCGCCGTGCTCCGGGGCATCGGCGGGTTCGTCGCCGGATGCCTGACCGCCTGGGTTGGTCACGTCGCGGAAATCCCCTCGTCCACCGCATCGGAGCCGGCGCACACGCCGCGATGCCTGCTTCGTTCGTCGTTCATCCTGGCACCGCGCCGGTGCGCGGGTCAGGGCTCCTGCCGCAGGCCGAGCAGCGGCAGGTCCAGCTCTCGATTTTCCCAACGTTCATTCCACGCGACATAGGCCAAGGCGGTGGGGGCGCCGATACCGAACCCGTCGCGCAACCCGGTGACGACCATGCCGGCCAGCCGCCGGTATCCGGCCGTGGAACTGGGCCAGGGCAGCTCGGTCCACCAGTTGACATGGCTCGCATCGCGTTCCCGCCAACCCGACTCGGCGATCAGCGCGCGTCCCGAAGCGCCCGCGCGCGAGGCGGGATCGAGCCATTCGTCGTCGACCAATTCGGCCGAGAGGGCGTCATCGAGCTGGAGGAATTGGGCGTAGCGCCGCCGCGGACCGGTGCCGGACTCGACCAGCTTGACGATGGAACCGGCACGCAGCGCGGCGAGTTCCTCGGCCAGACCCGCGGCGAAGCCTTCCCACCCCGTCAACTCTGCTCCTGCTGGTCCAGTTCGACGGACTGATCGTGCAGAGCGAGCCAGGAGTTGTCCGTCAGGGACAGCTCGACCGAGCGACCCAGATCCGCCGCCACCAGCGTTGTGTCCGGACCAGCCCAGCGGATCTCGGCGGTGGCGCCGGGCACCCGGGTGGTCGGTTCACCGAGCGCGCCGGTCAGCGCCTCGACCATCGTGACGAACGCGTCCCTCGACAGCGCCCGCCCCTGCGCGTCGTTCGGGGCGAAATCGGTGACGCGCAACTCGATGTCGACGATGCGGCCGTCACGACCATGGATCTTCCCGCTGGCCATTCCGAATCCGGCATCCAGCATCGCCCGGTCCGGATGGACGGTCAGCACTTTCCAGCCGAACGACTCCGCCAGCCGCGGAACCGCGTCCATCGGCTGGGAGCCGTCGAGCGACCGCAGGCCGGTGGCCAGGTCGACGATCTCGTTGTCGGTCAACGCGCGCCATTCGGTCATGGGCTCACCTTAGGTCGTGACATCGACGATCACCGGGCCGACCGGCGACGGTCGAGCTCTTCGATCTTGCGGGCCAGCGCCTCCTTGCGCTCGCGGGCGTTGGAGCCGTCGAGCTGGCCGGCGAAGGCCGCGCGGGCGGCGTCGACCAGCGCGTCCGGCACGTCGGGATACGCCCGGGCGATCGTCCACAGGGCGTCCTCGGTCTTCATGTCGAGGCCGGTCTCCGTGCGGATGCCGCCGCCGGTGAGCACCGAGCGGAGCATCTCGTCGAAGTTCTCCCGCAGTTCGTCATCGGTCGGATGGTCGATACGCACCCTGCCTCCTCACGTCGATGGTTACCTTGTCGCGTCGCCGGCTCGCGGTCATCCGGCGAAGATCGCGGTGCGGCGCACGGGGTCGGCGAGCACGGCGCGGATCAGCGCGCCGATGTCCATCTCCTCCGGCACCGAGCGATAGATCAGCTCGCAGAAGACGACACCGCCGACGACCACCGCGAACCGGGTGGTCCGCCACCCGACCGCGCCCCACTCGACGTCGACCGGCCCGTCCAGATCCACCGCGCGATCGCCGACGCGCAGGCCGAGGCCGTCATCTCGATAGAACACCACCGAGACCCCGTCGAGTTCACCGTAGACGCCGCTGTGCGTTCCCGCCTCGGACGGGTTGGCGCGCAGCGCGCCGGTGACCGGGTCGAACTCGGCGGGCACTCCGAAGCCCGCGAACGGGCGGACGAAGAGACCGCGATCCGGGCGACGATGCCCGTTGCCGTGCCGGCCGCGGGTGTTCGTCGGGCGGCTGCCGTTCGTCGGAGGCGGCATCGGCATGCCGGGCGGGGGCATGGGCATGCCCGGCGGGACCGCGCCGTCGGGATAGCCGGGGGCGTCCGGGGGGCCGAGTGGCGCCGAGGGATACGGCGGTCCGGACGGTCCTGCATACGGCATCGACGGGTACGAGGGCGGAGTCGACGGGTACGGGGGCAGCGGTACCGGAGGCGGGGGGTAGGGGGGCGGCTGGCCAGGTGTCGGCGAACCGGGTGGGTACGAGAGCGTGGGCGGCTCCGTTGGGTGCGTCGTCGGGACCGGCGAGGTCGGCGGGACCGGCGTTGTCGGCGGGACCGGCGTTGTCGGCGGGACCGTGGGTGGATCTGGCGGTACCGGTGGATGCGGTGGTGTCGGCGGGACCGCCGGTGTCGGCGGCACCGGTGGTACCGGCGCGGCAGGAGGCGTGGACGGCTCCGTCGGCGTAGGCGGCTCCGTCGGCGGACCTGGCGGTACCGGTGGATGCGGCGGAACCGGCGGAACCGGTGGGACCGGCGGTTCGAGAGGCGTGGGCGAAACCGGAGGCGTCGGCTGTTGCGGTGGATCCGGAGGTGTCGGCGGCTGCGGCGGAGGCGCAACGGGAGGCTGCGGCGGCGACGGGGGTTGGGGTGGGTTCGGCGGCTTCGGGGGTTCCGGCCGCGGCATCGGGACGGGCCACGGTTCCACCTCGTTCAGGAACGGGCCGGGCATCTCGAACTCGTAGTCCCTCGGCGGATGCGGAATGTGCGAGCGCAGCGCCCAGTTCGGCGGCATCCGCCGGGAACGTGCCCGATCCGGAGCCGACGGCCCCTCGGGCGGCTCGGAATCACCGTCGCGGTTCGAGCGTGCACCGCCCGACGACTCCTCGTCACCATCGCGATGCGCGCGAGCACCGCTGTTCGACGAATCCTCACCACCGCCCCGCGCCGGACGAGAAGCGCCCCCATTCGTCTCCCCGCCACCGCGAGCCGCCCGCGAACCGGACTCCCCCGCCTGCGGAGAACGATGCGTGGAGCGTTCCCGATCACCCTCCCGCACAGCGGCTTCAGCCCGGCCGAGCTCATCCTCGGCATCGAACACACGCCGAGCCGCCCGCTCGAGACCCGCAACCCGCTCCTGCCACGGCCCCTGCTCATCCACCCGCATCGAGCGACCACGCAGACCATCGAGCGCATCATCCAACGCATCCCGCGTCAGATCCTCATCGTTGACCGGCAGACCACGCCGAGCCTCGGCAAGATCGGCCCGCGCATCCACCAGGGCTCGCGCCGCCACGTCCCGTTGCGCGGACAGACGCGCCACCTCGGCACGTGTAGGGCTCTCAGCCGCACCATCTTCCGTGGGCGGAACAGCTTCGCCGTCGCGACCGATCAGTGCTGTCCTGGTCACCTGATCGGCCTGTTCGAGAGCGTCGTCCGACCGCGCGACCTCATCCTCGGCGTCGAACACACGCCGGGCCGCGCGCTCCAGCTGCGCGACCCGCCGCTGCCACGGACCCTGCTCATCCACCCGCATCGTGCGACCACGCAGGCCGTCGAGCGCATCATTCAACGCCTCCCGCGTCAGATCCTCATCGTTGACCGGCAGACCACGGCGAGCCTGCGCGAGATCGGCTCGCGCGTCCGCCAACTCGCGCTCCGCCGCATCCCGTTGGGCGGACAGGTGCTCCAGGTCGGCACGGGCGGCTCGCTGGACGAGGTCGCCGAGGGCGGCGATGTCGTCGGCGCGCTGGACCACCTCGGCGCGCAGTTCGGCCTGCACCTGGGCGAGCTGGGCGGGAGTCAGTCGCTCGTTCTGGTCGAGTTTGCCGTCGCGGTAGACCTCGTAGACCTCGGCCCACCGCTCGGGGCCCGCGTCGGTCAGGTCGACGCCGACCAGGCGCGCGAAGTCCCGGCTTGCGCCGCGGTCGGGGCCGGGCGGAAGGTCGGTGCTGCCGTCCAGCATGCCGAGGCGGCCGGGAGCCTCGGTGAGATGGGCGACGTCGCCGATGACGTCGAGCAGATGCCGGACGGCCTTGTCGTGCACCGGGAACTCGACATCCGACACGCGGGGATCGATCGCCTGATCGCCGTGGGCGCGCGGGTCGAACACATCCACGGCGGCGAGCGCGTCGGCGTAGTCGGTGAGCGCGTCGACCAAGTCCGGGTGCAGATTCGGCCGCTGCGATAGATTGGCGATCACCTCGCCCAGCTGCGCGATGCCGGTGATCCGTATGGTTCCCGGCAAGGCGTCGATGCGGCGGACCAGCCGATCGTTCGCGGCATCGATCGCGCCCCGGTCCATGCCGCGCAACAGCTTCGCGTACTTGACCAGCGCCTCGGCCCGCTGCTGGCGCAAGGCGTTACGGATATCCGGGTCCGCGACCGTCTCGGCGAGGCGCGGCGGTGTCATCTCGGCGGTGTCCAGGCCGAGCCGGTGTGCCAGCAGATTCCGCGCGTCGCCGACCTGGTGGTAGGTGTCGATGTCCCAGGCGGTGCGCGCGTAGTCGATGATCGCCTCGATCTGGCCTGCGCGAATCGCGTTCTCGTCGTGCAGCACCGCGAGCCGTTCGGCGAGCAGGCCGGGCGAAGCCAGCTCCGCCGCGGTGATGCCGAGGCGCTCGGCCAGTTCGTCGATGCCGACGCGGATCTCTGCCCGCGACAACGATTCCGGCGCCTCATCGACGGCGGGGCGAGCGTCGGGTTCCATCGGAGCGTCCGGCACGACGCGCCAACCGTCGCCGTCGTTCACCACGGTCACGTCCAGCCCGCGTCCCTCGACCTCGCCCGCGAAGTGACGCACCCCCGTCGCCCCGCCGTCGGCGATCACGATCCGTTCCTGCCCCGCCTGCACATCGGTGACCAGGTAGTGGATCTCGACGATGCCCTCGTTGACGGCTTCGGCGAGCCGTGGGTGCGCCGCGAGCGCGTCGGCGATCACCCGATCGTGGTCGAGTCTGCCGTCCATCACCACCAACCGCATCGGCCCGCCGGGCTCGCCGGGCACCAAGCCGAGCCCGGTGCCGTCCTCGAGCAGCGCGCCGCCCCGCGCGAGCACCCACTCCCGCCCGGCCATATCACCGATCACGCCGGTGAGTTCGTCCGCCGCGGCGTCGGCCCGCAGGAACTCCTCGGCGTCGGCGAGGAGATCGGTCAGGCCGCGGGCGTGCTCGCGGATGCGGTCCATCTCCTCGGCGAGCGCGTTCGCCAGCTGATTCGCGTCGAGCGCGTGCAGATCGGTGCCCAGCAGCTGCGCCCACACGGAGCGCTCGTCGTTGATCTGGTCGCGGCGCAGCGCGTTCTCGAAGAACGTGCGCAGACCCTGGTCCTGGCCCGGCTGGTCGGTGTCGTAGAGGTCGCCCCACTCGCGGCTCGGCTCGCCGCCGTTGTTGACGCCCTTCCAGTCCAGCAGGGTGGGATCGCCGCCGAAGGCGCGCACGACCTCACCCAGGAACCGGTTCATCGGGTTGGCGTCGAAGAAGCCGACCTCGTCGCTGTAGGGGATCCGCCCGTCTTCGGCGTTGTATCGGCGGGACGCCTCGGCGAGACCGGTGAGCGCGCCGATCCGGCGGATCTGCTGATACCGCAGCAGATCGATGGCTCGGCGGACGTTCTCGGCGGTCGGTGCCCCGAGGTCGACGCCGAGGGCGTCGGCCGCGGCGGCGAGGGCGTCGGCCAGTTCCTGCCGCCGGACCGACGCCTCGGACAGCTCGTGCAGCCAGTCCGCGAGTTCACCGGCCCCGGCGGGCAGCTCCTCGCCGGACCGCTCGGACGGGTGCGGCATGGTGTCGGGCGCCTCGCCGTCGGGCGGCTCCGGCCTGGAATCCGGCGCCGCGATCGCGCGGGCGTCCTCGGCCTGCCGCTTCAGCTCGTCGAGTTCCACCCCCAGTTCCCGGCGCACCAGCTCCGGATCGGCCTCCTCCAGCCAGTACCGGTACTCCTCGCCGTCGCGGGTGAGCGGTGTGCCGTACTCGCCCGCCCGGTTGTCGACCCGGGAGGTGAGGCGCTTCAGCAGCGGAACGAGTTCGCGCTTGCGCCACATGGTGACGGCTTCCTTCATGATGCGGACCGGGCTGAACTTGGTCTGCATCACCTCGTATTCGTCACCCGGCGCGGGTGTCGGATCGTAGTGCTTGGTCAGCGGCAGCCCCGCTTCGTGGGCGAGCAGCGACTGGCCCGCGCTGTCGATGCCGGAGCCGGACGGGTACTTGGGGTTCTGACCGCGGAATCCGGTGTTCAATGCCTCCCACAGGCGGCGCAGGCGTGACTTCGGTCGCGCCGGTTCCCGTGGTGCGGGCACGGTCGTGTCGGCCGGCGCGGGGGCGTCGAGACGTTCGGGTACCTCGACCCGCCATCCGTCGTTCTCGTCCGCGACCAGACGCGCGGGCACCCGCTCGCCATCGACTTCGAGGGTGTAGCGGCGGGTCGCGCCCGGTTCGGCACCGGTCTGCCCACGCGCCGCTCGGACGGCGTCGGCGAGGTCCGCGATGGCTTCCGCCTCGTGGCGCACCGCGGCCCGGGCGTCTGACACCGTCCCCTCCGGATCGCGCTCCAGATCCGCGGGATCGATGCGGAGCCGCCGCGCCCAGGTGTCGCGGGCCGCGGTCACCTGCGCGCGCAGATCGGGGTCGCGAACGGCGCGGGCCCGCTCGGTCGCCGTGGCCATCGCCTCGACCGCACCGGCGCGCAACAGATTTCGGTACCGGAAATCGGCGATGGTCGCGCCGAGGTTCTCCGGCGACAGGTCGGTCTCGTCGAGTCCGAAGCGGCGCGCCAGCCGGTCGCGAGTCTGCTCGATCGGTTCGGCGCGCGGGGCTCGAGATTCGGGGCCGGTAGGCGCCTCGCCGTCGGGGGCCGCCCCCTCGGGCACACGCTCCGTCAGTTGTGCATCGCGTTCGGAGCCCGCGTCTTTCGCGTGTGCCTCGGCTGCCTGCGCGAGCGCGTCATCCAGGCGGGCCACTTCCGCTTCGGCGTCGAATACGCGCCGGGCGGCGTGCTCGAGCCCGGTAAGCCGGTCCTGCCATGGCTGCTGCTCTTCGACCCGCATCGTGCGCGAGCGCAGTCTCTCCATCGCATCGTCCAAGGCACCCTGCGTCAGATCATCGTCGTCTACCGGCAGATCCCGCCGGGCCTCCGCGAGAGCAGCCCGCGCATCGGCCAACTCACGTGCCGCCGCATCTCGCTGAGCGGACAAACGCTCCGCGTCGGCATCGAACCGGTGCCCGGCTGCCCGATCGGCCTGACGCACCACGTCTTCGGCGTGGGCGAGCTCGTCCTGGGCATCGAACACGCGCCTGGCCGCGCGCTCGAGTTGTGTGAGCCGGTCCTGCCAGGCGCCCTGTTCATCCAGCCGCATCGACCGCGAACGCAGGTCTGCGAGGGCATCGTCCAACGCGCCCGGCGTCAGATCCTCGTCGTTCAACGGCAGACCACGCCGAGCCTCCGCGAGATCGGCTTGTGCGTCCGCCAACTCCCGGGCCGCCGTATCCCTCTGCGCAGTCGCGCGTTTCAGGTCGGTAGGAGCGGGTGGAACGGACACGGGGCTCGCCGGTGCGGCAGGCAGTTGATGTGGTCGTGGTTCCTCGACCGGCAGGCCAGCACGGCGCAGGTCGGCCCGCACTTCGCGCAGTCCGTCGTCGTCTGCCTCGGACAGCCAGAACTGTTCGTCGCCGTAGCGTTCGTCGCTGGTGAGCGGCTCGAAATCGTCCGGGAAGCGCATACGGGGGCCGTCGGCATCGTCGAGGAAGCCACGGGCTCCGGCGAGTTCGGCGAGTTCGGCCAAGGCCGCGAGCGGATCGCGCAGGTCGGTGAAGGTCTCGTCGAGGCCAAGGGCCTCGGCCAGTCGGCGGACGTGCTCGGCCTCGGCGTCGGTGAGCGGGTCGGCATCGCGTTGGCTGGGCCAATCACGCTGTTCCCGGAAGAACTCGACCACATCGCGTACCGGGTTGCCCGTGCGGCGGGGGCCGTCCGGCCCATTGTCCTCGAACAGGACGTCCCCGTCGCGGCCGAGCGAGTCGTCGTGGTCGTCGGCAGTCCGCGGTGGTTGCGCCGCTTCGTCGTTCACAGCATCGTCGCGTCGCAACGGCGCGACCTCGCGATCGCCCGGCTTCGGCCCGCCGCGCGACTCGTCGGGTGACGACGCGGCACGCGGCGGACCGTTGGGGGACTTGTCCGCACCCGGGCCATCGTCCGGAAGATCCACGTGGTCCGGCTCGAGCGAGAGGGGCGCGTCACCGGTCTCCGGCGGCTCGGCGGCCGAGCGGGTCAGCAGATCGTGCAGTGCACGGGCGGGGGCGCTCACCGAGTCGGCGTCGGCGTCGCCGCGCAGCACCCGGTCCGCGAACGCCTCGGGCAGCGCCTCCTCCGGCCGCAGGGTGCCTTCACGGTCGAAGCTGTGGCCGCTGAGCTGGTGCAGCCAGTCCCCGAACGCGAGGTCCGGGTCGCGAGTGTCGTCGTCCAGGTAGCGCTCGTACAGATATTCCTCGGCGCGATGGCGCGCGCTCTGCTGACCGGCGTAGTCGAGCGCGTGCCCGTATTCGTGCGCGACGACGGCACGCACGGGACGGCGCAGCACTTCCGGGGAGAACCGCCCGTTGTCGACACCGAGCCGCATCCGATCGCGGAACGTCTGCGCGCTGCTCGCGTGGTCGTAGCTGAGGACGATCGATTCGGTGAACATGCGGCCGGAAGAGTCCAGCCGCGGCTGCGCCATGCCGATCACCTCGGGCGGCAGACCGCCGATACCGATGCTGCGCAGGTCCACGGCCGGGAATCGATCGAACAGATCGACCATGGCCCTGGCGTATTCGCGCACCACCTCGGGATTGAGACCGGACAGGTCGAACCCGAAGACCTCGAAGTCGGGACGGTCCATCGCCTCACGCAGGTGCTCTTGCAGCCGCTCGCCGACCTCCTCCGGACTCAGGTGCGACCATTCGTCCTCGCCCGATACACCGAGCAACTCCGCGTCGCGGGCGTCCTCCGCGTCGCTGTCGCCATCCCGCGCAACGGCTGATTCGTCGGGGTCGGGTGGCGCTTCGGCGGTGTGGCGCGGCGGTTCGGCGGCAGCACGCGCCGGGGCGGCGGCGTCATTTACCGGGGTGTCCGCCGCACGAACCGAGGTACCGGCCGACGGCGCCTGGCCCGGTATCCGCACCAGCGCGGGCGATGCGATGCCGCCGATGACATCGATCCGCACCAGCTCGCCGTCTCGGGTGAGATCGAATCGGCGAGAGGTGATGTCGCCGTTCTTCGTGGCGTGCACGAGGTGGTATTCGACCCCCAGCGTCCCGTCCCGATGAGCTCGGAGCAGTTGCTCACGCGCCCGCAGCAGCGCCCGCCCCTTCGCGCCGTCCGGATCGACACCGCGCGCTGCCATCTCCTCGGGCGTCTCGGTCAGGATCCGCCGCAGGTTCTTGTCGATCGCCGCCGTGCGGCGCAGATACTCCGGTGAACCCTGTTGCGCTTCGGCGACTTTGGAACCGTTGAGGGTCGCACCGACGCCCTTGGCCTCGATCACCAGCAGCTTCGGCGGCTCACCGTTCACGCCGGGGACCAGCACCGCGATGTCGACGGTATCGGCGCCATCGATGGCGCCCTCGAACGGGGTAAGCAGCACCGCGCCCGGCCACTTGTCCCCATCCAGCCCGAATGCCCGGCCACCCAGTTCGCCGAGCGTCTTCGACGCCTTGTTCAGCAACGGACCCAGCCGGTCGAACTCCGCCGCGTTGCGCGCCATCTCGCCGAGACGATCCAGCTTGGCTAGCTTCTCGTCGTCGGAGAGGTCGGACTCGAGGATCTCGGCCTCGAGATGCGCCACCCGCTTGCGGAGCTTCTCCTCGGCCAGGTCGCTGATCTTCTCGATCCCGAACTCCGCCATATGACCCTTGACCATGTCATTGGCCGTGTCACGTTGCGACTGCAATGTCGCACGCTCGGTGACCGTCTTCGCGATCTGGCGGGCGATCACGTCATCGACCACCGTGTATCGCTGAGCGGGGCCGGGATCGGCCATGAACCGGTAGGGCCGCTTCGTCAGATGATCGGGGAGGTATTCCTTGGTCGGCTCGTCGTGCAGCCGGAAGGTGTCGTCGCGGTAGGTGCCGGGATCGTCGTCCTCGTGATGCCACGTGCCGTCCGGGTCGCGGTAGGAGTCGGGGCGATCACCGAATTTGTGCAGCAGTCCATCGGCGTCGCGGTACATACCCGCCGGAACATCCTCGTCGGCGCCGTTTTCCAACCGATGCTCGGCCTCGTCGGATTCACCGAGGAAGTCGGGGGTCTCGTCGAGCGTCCGGTCGCGCGAGGGCTGCGCCGCGTCGTCGCCCTCCGGACCGTCGCGGTCCAGCGGTGCCACCTTCCGATCGCCCGGCTCCGGCGCCTCGTCGTCCGCGTGGTGCGGCGGGGTCGCCGGATCGGATGGTCGATTCGCCTCGTCCGGTGCATCCCGATCGCGGTCGCCCGGCGGAATCCGCGCCGGTTCCGGCGGGTTCGAATCATCGCCCGGCGGAATCCGCGCCGGGTCGGGAAGGTTCGAATCATCACGGGTGCGTGCCGGATCCGGTTCCGGAGCGGGGTCGGACGGTGATCGCGGCGGTATCGGCGCATCGTCCGCGGGCCGTCCACCGGCGACCCGCCACCAGGTATCGGCGTTCTTGCGGAACTCGCGGGCATGCCATTCCGCCTGCGCCGCCCTGATCCGCAACGACCGTTTCGACACTCCCTCCGGCAGATCCGCGTCATCGATGCGGTCCACCAGGTCGCGCAGCTGCCGCGCCTGCTCGGCTGCCCGCCGGGAGTGCATATCGGCCATCTCGGCCCGCATCCGCGCCCGGAACTGCTTCGGCGTCTCGTCGTCGCGCCGACCGGCGATCTCACCGTCGGGCCGGTAGATCGGGCGATCGTCGGTCGGACGCACACGCGGGTCGGATCCGGTGGGCGGCACCACCTTTCCCTGACCGTCGAACAGCATGGCCGAGACCGCGCGGAGATCCATCGGCACGTCCGGCGGGAATCCCCTGCGGCTGTCGGCTCCCGGATCGGACACGTCGATGTGGAATTCGCCGGTGTCCGGGTGCATGCGCACGGCCAGGGTGTAGGCATGGGCGCCGACCCCGTGCTCGTCGACCGGGCCGGTGTATTCGTCCACCACGAGGGCGCGCGGAACCCTGCCTTCGGCGATATCGCGCGGGTCCATTCCCCTTGCCATCCGCAGCAGTTCGTCGGCGATGGCCTGGTGGCGAGGGTGGTCCGGTCCGCTGTCCGGGTAGTCCCACAGGCGGCCGCCCGCGGCATCCTGAATGTCGCGCAGCGACATGCCGCGCGGGCCGACCGGCTCCTCCGGCGGCCGGATGGTATCGCTCCCGGTGGCCTGCCGGATCTCCTCGAGCGAGAGCCGAGCGCACTCCCCGCGGTTCCCCGGCTCCTGTTGTGCGGCATCGGACTCCGGATCGTTCCGTGACGTTTCATCCGAGTCCCTGCGCGCCGGGTCATCGGTGTCGGAACCCGGACGGCGCGCCGGCCTGGACTCGCCGGAGTCCCTACGGGCCGGACGATCGGTGTCCGGACCCGGGTGACGCGCCGGCCTGGTCTCACCCGTGTCACCCGCGAGCGGCAGCACGACCGGTTCGGCGGTGTCGCGGCGGTCGCCGTCGGATTCCGGCTTGTCGCGGGAGCGCGACGTCTCGCCCTCCGGTCGGTCCGCACTCGCTTGGCGCGTCTCGCCCGCCGGGCGCGCGGCACCGTCCTGGCGCGAGGCAGAGTCCTGGCGCGTCTCGCCGACCTGGCGGGTCGCACCGGCCTCGCGCCTGGATTCGGCTCGCGGCGCCTCGGAGTCGGTCTTGCCCGCTCGCACCGCGGGCTCGTCGCGGACGGGAGCGGACGAGCGATCCGCGACACCGGCTCGTCCCCGGTCGGCGGCGGCCCTGCTGTCCGGCGTGGCGTTCTGAGGACGCGGATCCGCGGACGCCGCGGACCGTGCATCGCTCGATCCCGTCGAAGCGGGCGACGCGTGCGTGGCGCCGGGTGCCACACCGGTGGACGGTGGCGCACCCGTGGTCGACCCAGCCGGCGGAGTGGCCGCCGGACCGGTCAGCGGTGCGCCCGCGACCGGCGTGACGTTCGCCTGCGGAGTATCGGACACCGGCCGCGTCTCAGGATTCTGTACGCCGTCGAGGGTGCCGCGCTGCGTACCCGCGGCATCGCCCGCCACCCTGTCCTGTTGGCCCGCCGAGATATTCGGCTCTTCGGACCGGTCGACACCGGCCCCGCGGTCTTGCCGTCCTTCATCGGCGAGACCCGCACCGGTCTCGGACGCCGACCGTTCGCCCGACGTGGACCGTTCACCGGAGGAGGACTGCTCACCCGGCGACTGCTCACCAGACGCGGACCGCTCCCCCGACGTAGACCGTTCACCCGAGGAGGACTGCTCCCCCGACGCGGATTGTTCCCCTGACGCGGATTGTTCACCCGACGACGCCCGCTCACCGGAGGCGCCCTGCTCACCGGACGCCCCCTGCTCACCGGCCGACCGCTCCGGAGTGCTCGACTCACCGTTCCGCCCGGTCTCGCTACCGTCCTGCCGTGTCCCGTCGGAAGCAGCACTCGAAACCTGGTCTCCCCTGGCAGTACCGCTGTCACCGGCGCCGGAGCGCGCAGTGTCGGAGCTTCCCGAGCCAGTGCTGCCGTTCGCGGCGGCGGGCATCCCAGCGCGCGGGGCGCCCGCACCGTTCGATGCCCCGGAAGTGTTCGACGCACCCGCGAGGTTCTGCGTCCCCGCGCCGGGCGTCGGCCCGCTGCCGTCGCCCGCACCAGGCGTCGCAGCCCCATCAGGCCGGTACCCCACCCGCGGCCCGCTCGCGTCGGCGAACAGATTGTCCAGGCGCGTCCCCAGGTCGGGACGGCTCATCGTGGTCGGCATCAGCTTGTTCCACATGCGCGCGGACCCGACCTTGGCCACGCTGGTCATCGCGCCGTTGGACGCGCCCGCGGTGAACATCCGCCAATCGACCGGCGTGTTCCCCAGGTTCTGCAGCGCCCGGTCCCATCCGTCCGTCACCGCGTCGAAGCCGAACTGCGTCGCGGTCGCGCCCACGAAACCCGCTCCCGCGCCGGCCAATCCCGCCGTCGTCCCGGTGATCGCGCCGTGCAGGAACGGATTGAAACCCGGGCCGAACCGCCGGGTCAGCGCATGGCCGAGCTTCTCGCCGAGCGGTCCCGCCGCGGCGCCACCCGCCGCCGAGCTGACGGCGGTCACGACGACCTGCTCGACGTTGATGTTCTTGCGGTGGCCCTGCTCCACCTGGTAGGCCTGCACCCCCAGTTCCTGCATGGTGCCGAGGATCGTGTCGATCGCGACGTGCCTGAGGATGAAGCTCACGAACCGGTTCGCGACGATCCGACCGACCCGCTGGATCACCGCCTGCACCAACCGCTGGCCGATGATGCGGACCGCGATCCGGGTCGCCGCGATCGCCGCCGCGTCCACCGCGGGCTTGAACGGGCCGGAGAAGAACGACGCGGCCAGTTCGGCCGCCAGCAGCGCCAGCGACGACCAGTACATCAGCTTGCCGTACTCGATCTCCGTGCCGACGTCGTAGGCGGAGTCGCCGATCTCCTTGAAGTAATCGGCCAGCTTCGACAGCGTCTGGTCGTCCTGCGGGTTTCCACCGCCGAAGGTCAGGAAGCTGTCGAAGGCTTTGACCATCTCCGTGTAGCCGTCGCCCGAGGGATATGCGGTCATCGACGCGCTCTTGGCCGCCTCGATATCGGGGATGACCGACCGCAATTCGCTCGCGGCGGTGCGCCAGTCCCCGCCCAAGGCCCACATCTGGTCCTCGTTGCCCTCGGGCCACTCCATGCCGACGATCGGCTCGAGGTATTTCAGTACGGCGGGCAGCTCGATGGCCATCGGCGGCTACCTCGATCCCCCGGCCCGGTTACCGAGCTCACCAGCTGGAATCGGTGACCGATCCACCACGGTCGCGTTCTACGGTCTCGGTATCGGTGAACCGCATGCCGCTGCCATCGGAGAACTCCCTGCGCTCTTTCGCGTTCGGCGGCGCCGTGGGGGCGGGGACCGGTTCCGGCGCACGCACCTCCGGCATGCCCTCGACCAGGTCGGACAGCTTCGGCATCCGCGCCCGATGATTGTCCAGCGGCGCCATCAGATCCCGGGTCTTGCGGGCCACGTCGGCGCTGGCCTGCTGCGCGGCGTCGGTGATCGCCTTGGCGATCTCGGCGTAGCCGAGGTCTTCGATGTTCGGCCCGAACTGGGTCTCGATGACCGTGTTGTCGGCGTTCACGACCACCGTCACCCGCTTGCCGCGCACCGTCGCGCGGCCGGTCAGCTCGGCGCGCTCCTGCTGCAACCGTGCGATGATCCGCATCTGCTCCTGGACGCCGTCGAGGATGTCGGCCAGATCCGCCTTGGCTTGCTCGTTCGTCATCGGTCGGTGAACCCCGGGCTCAGCGGATGCCGTCGCGGTTGCCGTGCTCCATGTCGCGCAGCAGGTCGGCGGTCTTCGTCTGTCCTTCACTGAAGTTGTCGAACGTGCCCGCCACATTGCGCGCACCCTTGATCAGGTTGTCCCTGGTGGTGGTGTAACCGCCCTGACCATCGGGGCCGTTGGCGAAGTTGCGGCCTATCGTGTCGTTGCCCCAGCAGTTTCCGCGCGAAGCGATCGACGTGCTCAACTTGTCGATGATGCCGGTGATCCGGTCCTCGACGTGCCCCGTTTTCCGGGCCGCCTTGCGGAACAGATGCTCATCGAATTCGACATTGTCCGCCATCGCGTCCGCTCCTCCACCCTCGAGTCCTTCCCACCGACGGTAACACCGGATGACTAATCACCAGTGACGCCAACGTGAACGGGATGTTCCTCGGCGTTTGCGGGCAGGCGCCGCCGCAGGTAGGGCGCGGCCGGCTCACGAAATATCGCGGGGGACCCCAATTTTCGGGGCAATACGACTCCGGTTCACAACTCCAGCATGACGGTGACCGGGCCGTCGTTCACCAAGTCGATGTGCATGTGCGCACCGAATCGCCCCGTAGCGACTGTTGCGCCGAGTTCGCGCAGCGCGTGCGCGAAGACGTCGACAAGAGGTTCGGCGATCGCGCCGGGAGCGGCCGCCGACCAGGACGGGCGCCTGCCCTTCTTGGTGTCCGCGTACAGCGTGAACTGGCTGACCACCAGGATCGGGGCGCGCAGATCCGCGGCCGAGCGCTCGCCGTCGAGGATGCGTAACCGCCACACCTTGTCGGCCAGGGCCCGCGCGGTCGCCTCGGTGTCGGAGTGCGTCACGCCGACCAGGGCGACCAGGCCGTGCGGGACACCGTCGGCCGCCGGGTCGATCCGGCCGACGACCTGGTCGTCGACGGTCACCCGCGCCGAACTCACGCGCTGCAACAGGGCTCGCACAACCCTCGATCATGCCTGCCGCTGACACAGTTGCCGTCACACGGGTGGCGGTCCGCCGAACGACCCCGCCTGCCTGGCCGGATACAGGTGCGCGCAGGCGGCAAGCGTGACAAACTCGGTGCGCAGAAGGTTATGTTGCGCGGTTGCCGCGCGTTGGCGGAGGATCATGCTGGAAACGAGGAGCGCGATGGATCTGGACGCGATGGAGCGCCAGATCGCCGCGGATCGGTATGCGGCACTCGACCGTACGGTCGAATCCGAATTGCGCTTGGCCACTTCCCTCGGCGAACTCGCCAAGGGACTGATCGCCACCAAGACCAACGGTTCGATGCGCGATCGCACCCGGGAGGCGCTTGCGCCCGCCGAGGAAGCGGTGGCGATCCGCTTGCGCCTGCTGTCCAGGGGCCAAGTGCTGACCGCCCGCCTGGCGGGTGAGTTGAACGACGCCCTGCGCTCCTTCGAGCAGGCGGCACGGCACAGCGGCCGCAGGGAACTGGCCACCACGACGATCCGTCGTGCCTGTGATGTCTACCGTCAAGTGGCGCGCGAGCATCCCGAGGTCGCGGGCCCGTGCGCCGACGGTCTGTCCAAATGCGGCGTCTGGCTGGGCAGGCTGGACCAGGACGCCGCCGTCGCCGCGACCGAGGAGGCGGCCCGCATCCGCGCCGCCCTGGCCGCGGCGAACCCGGAACTGTCCGGCAAATACCTGGCCAGTTTGAGCACGCTGCTGCGTACGCTCATGGTCGGCCGGTCGCGCAAGCAGGCCATCGCCATGTACCGGGAGCGGTATGCCGCGTTCACCTCGACCACCATGTCGATCCGGCTGCGCGCGTGCGGTATTCAAGACCTCGATCTCACCCCGAAATCGCACCGGGCGCTGGTGGAACTGGGCTGCCGCACGCTGGAACAGGCGGGACGGCTCACCCAGCAGCAGGTCATGTTCAAGTCCTCCGGCGACCTGTCGACCGTCGAGGAGATCAACTGGAAGCTGGCCCTGGTCGGCCTGCGCCCGCTCGCGCCCGGTACCGAACAGGATCAGCCGGCCACGCCCGTGCAGATCGGCTCCACCTTCGGCGCGCTGAGCGTGTACTTGCCCGCACGAGACGCAATAGCCCAGGTACGCGCCGCGATCATCGCGGCCTATGCCGTCGACGACGCCTACCCCCTCGACCGGGAAAGTTACCTCGGTACGCACGAGTCGAAGTGGAAGATCCGCGAGCCCGAGCTGAACACCTCCCCCACCCTCGGTGACGACATCGTGCTGATCGACCAGCCCTACGGCGGCTGGGTCACGATCATGAGCCTGAACTGGGAACTCACGCCGGTGGCGAAAAACCCACTGGCGCTGCGCCTGTCCCAGGACTGGCCGGTCGCGGCGATCACGGTGACCGATAACGTGGCCTATGAGCTGTGCTGGTACGAGCACGGCGCGGCTACCCAGTACGCCGCGCTCGGCCGTCCGGCCGGGCAAGCGCCCCTCGAGAAACCGCTCGCGCCAATGAACTTCGAGACGCTGGCTCTGTACAACCCCGACCGGGCGACCGAGAGCAAGCTGCGCGCGGCCTTCGGCAACACCAAGGTGTTCGCCAACCTCACCTATCTGCCGGACTGCGGCCTGCGCCAGATCAGTGTCGACACGCCGCTGTCCGAGCACGGCGACCGCGTGCTGTTCTTCCGTACGACACCCTGACGTGGCTCCGGATACGCCTGTCGCGGCGCGGATTTGCGGCAAGGTAGCACATGCGTCAGCGGCGGCGGTGAACAAAATACCCGGCACCCCCGAGCCCCGCATCGCCACAGGTCATTTGACCAGGTCATGCGTATGCCGAAGTGAACGGGGAGCGGCGCCATGCCCCCGGCCGGTCAACGCAACCCGCCGGTAACCAGCACGCAAACGAATTTCTGGAGAACTAATTGAACGGAATGTTTGATCCGCTCCATGGAGTGCTCTACTGAAACAACGCTCGCACGGTGTACCGGATCACAGCATCGATGCCGCAGTACCGTCCGAGCGGCTTGGAAAAAGTCACCCGAAGCTACCCGAGGGCCCCATGGACCAACTGGCGTTGGCGGACACCCCGACCGCCCGATGCGCCTTCTATCGACACACCTGCGATCTGCCCGCCGGAGTTCATCCGGAGATCGGCCGAATCGTCTTACGCGCCGGATTCGTCGGCGCGATCACGATGCCCGCCGCATTGGGGCAGCAAGTGCGCGACGATCTCACCCATCGACGAATCGGCCTGGGTCCGATCATCTCGCACGTCCGGTCCAAACGGTGGACCTTTCTGACCCGCCCCGATCTACCCGACGACGTCCGGCTGTTCGCCGAGCTGTTCCGCCTCAACGTCTCGATCGTGCCCAGCGGCGGTGAGATCGCCCTGCCATCCCCCGCCGCCGCCGACTCCGATTACCGGCACTGGATCGTGGCTCCGCAGAACGGTTTCCGGCCTTCCGGCTCATCCATCGTCGATACCGTCCGTTCCTGCACGAGAACGGCTGCGCGATGACGACCGGGGCACTGCCCGCCAAACATCAAGTACTGCAAGCCTGCCGAGGCGAACTGCCGGAGAGCAATCCACTGCTGCGCAGTGCGCACGAACTCACCACGTTGCACGAACGCAGGCTCGGTGCGGCACAAGATTCGCTCGACGAGATAGACGCGTTGCGCGCGAGCTTGATTCGTGACATAGATCGCTGGATCACGGTGCAGCTGCCGCCCGCCCACGGCGCGGCACACGTGCACACCGAGACCGTCGGCGCCGTGATCGACCGCCTGGCCCAGTTCACCGCGAACGCCTATGCGGCCCTGGCCAGCGCCTCCGAATGGGATCTATGGGATGCCTGGCAGCGCCTGGCCGAGCTGGCCGTCGGATATGACGACCTGGCAGCCGAGGTCTGCGCGGGCGTGCGCAGACTCCCTGGCGCATCGTAGGTTCCGCCGCGGCTCCCCATCCGTAAACTGGGACGGATGGGGAGTCCGGACGACCATGCCGATGAGGCGCTCGCCCTGCACAACAGGAGGGCGGGTTCCTTCGGCGCTCGTGCAGCGGCCTACGCGGAGCACCGGCCCGACTATCCGGCCGCGGCCATCGGCTGGGCTCTGGCTCGTGTCGCCGATCGGAGACCACCGGTCGTCCTCGATCTCGGCGCGGGCACCGGCAAACTGACCCGCGGTCTTCTCGCCGTCGGTGCGTCGGTGATCGCGGTGGAACCCGACACGCACATGCTCGCCGAACTGATCCGCCGGTTCCCGGACGTCCCCGCACACACCGGTACGGCCGAAGCCATCCCGCTCCCGGATGATTCGGTGGACGCGATCATCGCCGGGCAGGCGTTCCACTGGTTCGACTTGGACCGCGCCTACCCGGAATTCCTCCGGGTGCTGCGGCCGGGCGGCGTTCTCGCGGCCCTGTGGAACACCGCCGACGACTCGGTGAAGTGGGTCGCCGGGCTGAAAGAGGTCGACCGGTCGAGCGTGTCGGCGGCCCAGCCACCGAGCGGACAAATCGTTCTGCCCACGCACCCGCTGTTCGATGAGCACGAGTTCGAACGATCGACGTTCCCGCATCGGCATCGGCGCACGGCAGAGTCCCTGACGGCGACGATCGGCACGCAATCGCACACATTGGTGATCCCACCCGAGGAACGGGCCGAATTGCTCGACCGGATCATGGACTATCTGCGCGCGCAGCCGGAGACAGCAGAGGGCGAATTCGACCTGCCCATCGTCACTTCGGTGCTGCGAACCACCCTGCGCGCCGCGGACTGAACGGCTACTTACGCAGACGAAACGCCCAGGCCACAATGCTTCCGACACCCATGCGGAGGCGACGAACGGGCCCGATCGCATCGAACTGCGGCGCGCGCCAACCCAATTCGAGTAGCGGCCTACTCACGTCCGCGCCACCCGTCCGGCCATACGCTGACGGCATCGTTCAAAACAGTATCGAACCAAGGAGAAAGTAACCGTTCCACCCCGCACGGGCACCGCCCAGGGCCCACCGCTTCGGCTCAACGCGCAGGACGCGGGTGCAAGGAACGACGTCACCGATCCAGCGAAAGCTGGGTATCGCCCGATGGGCGTGTCGGCGCAAGGTGTCGGCACGCGGCGACGCGGCGAGATCGACCAGGAAGCCTGGCGTCGGTGCGGCTCGTTTCCTCGCCGCGCAGTGTTACCGAACCGGGCCGCCCGACGGCCGCCCACCGTGCGCTACTCCGGACGCAGCGTCAGGATCCGGGGTCCGTCTTCCGTGACGGCGACAGTGTGCTCCCAATGTGCCGCACGACTGCCGTCCACGGTGACCACGGTCCAGTCGTCGTCGAGCACCTTCGTCTGGGTGGTGCCGAGCGTGAGCATCGGCTCGATCGCGAGCACCGACCCCACCACGAGCTTCGGGCCCTTACCCGGCTCGCCTTCGTTGGCGAGGAACGGGTCGAGGTGCATCTCGCGGCCGATGGCGTGCCCACCGTAACCGTCGACGATGCCGTAGGCGCGCCCGTGCTCCTTCTCGGCCGCCCGGGTGCCGAGCTCGATCGCGTGCGAAACGTCGGTCAGCCGGTTGCCGGGCAGCATCGCCGCGATTCCCGCTTCCATCGACGACTTGGTCGCCTCGCTGAGCAGGCGGTCGGCCTCGATGATCGTGCCCACACCGAAGGTCCAGGCCGAATCACCGTGCCAGCCGTCGAGAATCGCGCCGCAGTCGATGGAGACCAGGTCGCCTTCGGTGAGGATCTCCTCCGTCGTCGGGATCCCGTGCACCACGCGATCGTTGACCGACGCGCAGATCGACGCGGGAAAGCCGTGGTAGCCCTTGAACGACGGCACCGCGCCCGCGTCCCGGATCACCTGCTCGGCGACCTCGTCCAGTTCCAGGGTGGACACCCCGGGTTTGGCAGCCGCGCGCACGGCGACCAGGGCGCGGCCGACGATCGCGCCGGCCGCCGCCATGGCATCCAGTTCGCCTGCCGTCCGGAACGGCACGACCTTCTTCTTGCGGTTGAAGACCATCCCGCCTCAGCGCTCCATCGTGAGCCGACTCAGTGGCCCAGCGCGCGAAGTGCCCGCGCGTTGACGTCATCGACCTCGCCGACGCCGTCCACCGAGACGACCAGGCCGTCGTAGTGCTCCAGCAGCGGTTCGGTCTCCTCGCGGTACACCCGCAGGCGGTTGCGGATCACACCCTCGTTGTCATCGGTGCGGCCACGGGCGAGCATCCGCTCGACCACGGTGTCCTCCGGCACGACGAAGCGCAGCACCGCGTCGAGCTTGGTGTTCATGTTCTTCAGGATCTTCTCCAGCGCATCGGCCTGATCCACCGTGCGCGGGTATCCGTCGAGTACGAACCCGTTGGCGGCATCGGGCTCGTTGACCCGCGCCTCCACCATGCGGTTGGTCACATCGCTGGGCACCAGGTCGCCCGCGTCCATGTACTTCTGCGCCTCGCGGCCCAACGGAGTCTGCTGGCTGATATTCGCGCGGAACAGGTCCCCGGTGGAGATGTGCGGAACGCCCAGCTTCTCCGACAGCAGGACAGCCTGGGTGCCTTTACCGGCGCCCGGCGGACCGAGCAGTACAACTCTCACTTGAGGAACCCTTCGTAATTTCGATTCATCAGCTGGCTCTCGATCTGCTTCACGGTGTCCAAACCGACGCTCACCATGATCAGCACCGCGGTACCGCCGAACGGAAGGTTCTGGGTACCACCGGAGGCGCCGATGTCGAGGAACAGGTTCGGCAGCACAGCGACCAGACCGAGATAGATCGAGCCGGGGAGGGTGATACGGCTCAGGACGAAGTTGAGGTAGTCGGCGGTCGGCTTGCCGGGCCGGTAGCCCGGGATGAAGCCACCGAACTTCTTCATCTCGTCGGCGCGCTCCTCCGGGTTGAAGGTGATCGCGACGTAGAAGTAGGTGAAGAACACGATCAAACTGAAGTAGATCGCGATGTACACCGGGTTGCCCGGGTTCACCAGGTATTTCTGGATGATCTCCTGCCACCAGCTCGGGTTCTGGTTGTTCTGCGCACCCGTCAGCTGCGCCACCAGGTTCGGCAGATACAGCAGCGACGAGGCGAAGATGACCGGGATGACACCCGCCTGGTTCACCTTCAGCGGCAGGTAGGTCGAGGAGCCGCCGTACATCTTGCGGCCGACCACGCGCTTGGCGTACTGCACCGGGATGCGGCGCTGGCCCTGCTCGACGAAGATCACCGCGGCGACGATGGCCAGCGCGGCGACGCACACCAAGCCGAATACCAGACCGCCCCGGCTGTCCAGGATCGCCTTGCCCTCGCTCGGGATGCGGGCGGCGATACCGGCGAAGATCAGCAGGGACATGCCGTTGCCGATGCCGCGCTCGGTGATCTGCTCGCCGAACCACATCACCAGCGAAGCGCCCGCGGTCATCACGAGCACGATGATGATCATGCCGAAGATGCTGGTGTCGGCCAGGATGTCCTTCTGGCAGCCCTGCAGCAGCTGACCGCGGGCCGCCAGTGCGACCAGACCGGTGGCCTGCAGGATCGCCAAGGCGACCGCCAGATATCGGGTGTACTGCGTCATCTTCGTCTGGCCGGCTTGGCCTTCCTTGCGCAGTTCCTCGAACCGCGGGATGACGACGGTGAGCAGCTGGATGATGATGCTCGCGGTGATGTAGGGCATGATGCCGATCGCGAAGACCGACAGCTGCAGCAGCGCACCACCGGAGAACAGGTTGATCAGCTGGTAGATGCCGCCCGATTCACCACCGGAGACCAGGTCGATACACTCCTGGACAGCCTTGTAGTCGACGCCGGGGGACGGCAGCGAGGCACCCAGCCGGTACAACGCGATCAACCCCAGCGTGAAGAGAATCTTCCGCCGTAAGTCCGGAGTCCGGAAGGCCGATACGAAGGCGGAAAGCACTGATCCTCCTGGCGAACGACATGGTCATGACATGGATGTTCAGCGATGTCCCTGCTCGACACAGAAGGGACGCCGAAAACCACGACGAGGCTTGGCAGACAACAATTGAACTCTAACAGTGGCACCGGACGAGCCGTTCACTCGTCCGGTGCCGCTGTCATGCAGAGTACCGTCAGCCCAGCTCGGTGACGGTGCCACCGGCGGCGGTGATCTTCTCTTTCGCCGAGCCGGTGACCTTGTCCACGGTCACCTGGACCGCGACGCCGATCTCACCATCGCCGAGGACCTTGACCAGCTGGTTCTTGCGAACCGCGCCGGCCGCCACGAGCTCGGCCTTGCCGACCTCGCCGCCCTCGGGGAACAGCTTCGCGATGGCGCCGACGTTCACGACCTGGTATTCCGTGCGGAACGGGTTCGTGAAGCCCTTGAGCTTGGGCAGCCGCATGTGCAGCGGCATCTGCCCGCCCTCGAAGGCGGCCGGGACATTCTTGCGGGCCTTGGTGCCCTTGGTACCACGGCCCGCGGTCTTGCCCTTGGAGCCCTCACCGCGACCCACACGGATCTTCTCGGTCTTGGCGCCGGGAGCCGGACGCAGGTGGTGCAACTTGATGGTCATGTCAGACCTCCTCAACGGTCACGAGGTGGCGCACGACGTTGATCAGCCCGCGGTTCTGGGCATTGTCCTCGCGGACCACGGTCTTGCGGATACCGCGCAGACCGAGGGTCCGAAGGCTGTCCCGCTGATTCTGCTTGGCGCCGATCGAACTCTTGATCTGGGTCACCTTGAGATCTGCCATTACTTGACACCTCCGGCAGCCTGAGCGCGCGCACGCAGCATGCCGGCAGGGGCGACGTCCTCGAGCGGCAGGCCACGGCGAGCCGCGACCTCTTCGGGACGCTGCAGCTGCTTGAGGGCAGTGACAGTCGCGTGCACGACGTTGATGGCGTTGTCGCTACCGAGCGACTTCGCCAGAATGTCGTGGATACCGGCGCATTCCAGCACGGCACGAGCCGCGCCACCGGCGATCACACCGGTACCCGGCGAGGCCGGACGCAGCATGACCACACCGGCGGCCGCCTCACCCTGAACCGGGTGCGTGATGGTGGAGCCGATCATCGGGACGCGGAAGAAGTTCTTGCGAGCCTCTTCGACACCCTTCTGGATGGCCGCGGGAACTTCCTTGGCCTTGCCGTAGCCGACGCCGACCAGACCGTTGCCGTCACCGACGATCACCAGGGCGGTGAAGCTGAAGCGCCGACCACCCTTCACGACCTTGGAGACGCGGTTGATCGCGACGACCCGCTCGAGCTGGTTCTTCTCGGCGGCGTTGTCGCGACGGTCGCCGCCGCCCCGACGGTCGCCACCACCGCGACGGTCGCCGCGGCCGCCCTCGGGGGCGCTGCCATTCTGTCCGGCGGGTCCGCTTCCGCCGTCACGCCTCTGACGTCCCGGCATCAGACGTTCCTTCCGTTCTTGTTGACGATCATCAGAATTTCAACCCACCTTCGCGAGCGGCATCGGCCAGTGCGGCGATCCGGCCGTGGTAGTCGTGGCCACCACGGTCGAACACGACGGCCTCGACACCGGCGGCCTTGGCGCGCTCGGCCAGCAGGGCACCGACCTTCTTGCTCTTGGCCGACTTGTCGCCGTCCAGCGCCCGCACGTCGGCTTCGATGGTCGAGGCGGCGGCGATGGTCGTGCCCGCCGAGTCGTCCACCAGCTGCGCGTGCAGGTGCCGCGAGGAGCGGTTGACCACCAGGCGCGGACGCTCGGTGGTTCCTTCCACCTTCTTGCGCAGACGGAAGTGACGGCGCGTCTTCGACAGACGGCGCTGGGTCGACACGTCCTTGCCCAGGGGGATGCGCTTGGCCTTCTGGTTTTCGGTTTGCGCCATGATCACTTACCCGTCTTTCCGACCTTGCGGCGAACGACCTCGCCGGCGTAGCGGATGCCCTTGCCCTTGTACGGGTCGGGCTTGCGCAGGCCGTGGATGACCGCCGAAATCTGGCCGACCTTCTGCTTGTCGATTCCGGACACGGAGAACTTGGTGGGCGACTCCACCGCGAACGTGATGCCCTCGGGCGCCTCGATCGGCACCGGGTGGCTGTAGCCGAGGGCGAACTCGAGGTTCTGGCCCTTCAGCGCGACGCGGTAACCGACGCCGAAGATTTCCATCTTCTTCTCGTAGCCCTGGGTCACGCCGACAACCATGTTCGACACGAGGGTGCGGGTCAGGCCGTGCAGTGCGCGGCTGCGGCGCTCGTCGTCCGGACGGGCGACCTCGAGCTGGCCGTCCTCGCCCTTGGCGACGGTGATCGGCTCGGCGACGGTGAGCGACAGGGTGCCCTTGGGCCCCTTCACCGAGATGTCCTGGCCGTCGATGGTCACATCCACACCGGCCGGAAGGGCGATGGGCTTCTTACCAATACGCGACATAGTCCCTGCTCCCTTACCAGACGTAAGCGAGGACTTCGCCGCCCACGCCCTGCTTGGCCGCCTGCTTGTCGGTCAGCAGGCCGGAGGACGTGGAGATGATCGCCACGCCGAGGCCGCCGAGCACCTTGGGCAGATTGGTGGATTTCGCGTACACGCGCAGACCGGGCTTGGAGACACGGCGCACGCCCGCGAGGCTGCGCTCGCGGCTCGGGCCGTACTTGAGGTCGACGATGAGCGTCTTGCCCACCTGTGCGTCCTCGGTCCGGTAATCGGCGATGTAGCCCTCGCGCTTGAGGATCTCGGCGATGTTCGCCTTGAGCTTCGAGTGCGGAGCCTTCACCTGATCGTGGTACGCCGAGTTGGCGTTGCGCAGACGTGTCAGGAAGTCTGCGATCGGATCAGTCATGGTCATGGTTCGACCTAGACACCTTTCTCGCCGCGGTTCCCATACAGCGCTGACATGCACATCGGCACGCCCAGCGGTGGGCCTACGACAATTCGGATGGTCCGGCCGACACTTGCCGACCGGAGGAGGTTCGATCGCCCGAGCGCACGCATGCGGACATGGAGGTGCCCAGGCAACCGCTCTAGTGTAGGCAAGGGGTTCACCGGGGCAAAATCCGGGTCTGTGAGCACGGCGTTTCATCCGGTTTGTGACCAGCGGAAATGAGCTGCCGCCGGTCTACCATGAGGCTATGTCGAGCCCAGGCGTCGAACGACCCGACCTCCCGGAGTCCATGACCTGGGAGGAGTTCGAGCAGCTACCCGAGGAGATCGCCGGCCGGATCGAACTGCGCAACGGGCGCGTCGTCTGGCGAGGGCGGGAACCCGCCGAACAGCAAGCGTTCACCTTCGCGCTGACCGGCGCGCTCAAGCGCTGCGCACGCGACGGCATGGCCGAGCAGCCGCAAAGCTGGTGGCGCGTGGATTTCGAAACCAACGTCTTCTTCGGTACGACCGGCAAGTCGGACTTCGCCACCCCCGACATCCTCGTCTACCGCCGCCTCGATGCCCCCTACCAGGACATCCGCGCCCAAGACGTGCTCCTGGCAGGCCGAATCCATTCGCCGTGGAGCACCGCTACCGATCCTTACGACGACCAGAGGCGCTACGCCGATGCAGGCGTTCCCTGGTATTGGGACGTGACGCTCGCGCGTGAGAAGAGCACCATCGCGCAGGTCCGCGCATACGCCCTGCAAACCACCCCTGGCAAGCTCCCACCCGGCGTACACCCGCTATATCCGACGAACTACCTCCTGATCGGCGAGTGGGCACCGAACGATTCCGACGCGATCACCATCGACTTCCCGTTCCCGATCCACATCCCGTGGTCGGAGTTGAAGTTCTGATTTCGACGGCGCTTCTGTCTAGAGCTCGCTCGGTGGCATATATGCCACGATACTCATATGCCCCTCAAGCGCACGATGGTCTACGCCGACGCTGAAGATCTAGCCGTCATCAAGGACGCCGCGGCACGGAGTGATGTCAGTGAGGCAGAGATCATCCGTAATGCAATCCATCTGGCCGCGATGCGGGTGCGCCGCCGATCCGAACCATTGCGTTTGAGGCGTTTCGCGAGCGGCGATCCCACTCTGGCCGAACGCGTCGACGACATCCTCGCCGACGACTTCGGCGACGACGCGGACCGCCGGTGACGTCGGGCTTCGAGCGACCAGGAATCGTTTTCGCCGATTGTTCGCCAATTATTCGATGACATCGAGTACGCAAGCGCGCGAGCATTCTTCCGCAGCGAATTTCTCGATCGTCCCATCGAACTCGCTGATCGTAGCCCAATCGTCCACCTCGTTGTAGAGTAAGAAATTCTCCAGCTTCTCGATCACAACGAGCGCACTCCGCGCAGGATCGGCCGCGAAAGTTCCGCCCGGTCCATACCTGGGCGTTGTCCAACTCTTCCTTGAGAGACTTTTTCGGTGGCTTGGGGGCGTCATCGACCTTCTTCCGCAGCCGATCACGCAGGTCGGTGACCACCTTTCTGGCCTTGACAACGGCATCTTTGGCCTCCTGTTTGACGCCCGCGATCTGTAGCGCCTTGCGCCCACGCCAGGCGAGGATGCCGTCTTTGATCTTTCCGGCCCATTTCGGCACCGTGACCAGAGCCTTGCCTGCCGTGACCGCTCCTGCCCCGAGCAAGACTCCACTCGGCTGCCGCCGATCGAAAACGCCCTGAAGTCGGTCTCGGACGGTGAGATCGTTCACGCTCCCAGACCGGTGGCGGCGCGGAAATCAGTGGGACGGACACCTCGAAGCCGCTTGAACGCCGCACTGAAACCGAAAGCGTCCGCATAACCGACTGCCTTCGCCACCTGCGCCACGGTGAGACTGCGGTCGGCCAGTAGTTCCTCCGCCTCATCCATCCGGCATTCGGTGAGGTATGCCAGGGGTGACTGGCCCATGACCTCGGAGAACCGCCGAGCGAACAGCGCCCGGGACACCCCCGCCTCGGCGGCCAGCGACGCGACCGTCCAACCGGCGGCGGGCTTTCCGTGCATGGCCTCCAACGCCGGCCCGACCACCGGATCGGCCGGCCCGCGATACCAACCCGGCGCGTCAGCGTCCAGCCCCTCGAACCAGTCGCGCAGCGTGCACACCAGCGCCCAGTCGAGCAGCCGGTCCATCATCGCCTGCGCTCCGGCCGGACGCCGGGCCGCGTCCGCGGCGATCGACTCCATCCACGCGCACACCTCCACATCGTCGGTCACCACGAGGACGGGTGGAACAGCACGCAGCAGACGTTCGTGGCGTCGGCCGGACGCCCGATAGGCGCCGACGATCAGAGCGGTCTCACCGGCGGGGTCGTTCTCCCAGCGACCGCGACCGAGCGCGGGATCGCATTTCGCGTCCGTCGCGAAGCAGGCGACCTCGTATTCCTCGTGCGGCAGGCCGACAGTATCGGCGCGGTCGACGAGAACGAACGACTGCGGACCGCGCACGATCGCGGTGTCCCCCACCGTGATCCGACGTTCCAGACCACCCGGCAGCAGTAGGGTCCCCGCACCGCGCAGCACGGTGACCATGGTCAACGGCGCCTCGTCGGCGAACCGGATGCTCCACGGTGCTTCCAAGACCGCGGTGGTGAGCACAGCTCCCTCGGCGCGTATACCACCCAGCAGTTTGCTCAGAGGATCCACACCATCGAGGGTAGACGAACTCCTATCGAATGTAGAGCTTCACCCATAGATCGTCCACTGCTCAGGATATGGAATGAAACCCGGACCGAACAACCGATCGTCCGAACTCCGGACCCACAGTGGAGGCCACCTTGCCGCACAACCCGACCGTGGACACCACGATCACCCGCACCGCGCTGGTCGTCGTCGCCCATCCCCGGCCCGATTCGCTGACCGCCCATATCGCCGAACTGGCCATCCGGCGGCTCATCGCGGCCGGCTACCGGATCGACCTGCTGAACCTGCACGCCGAGAACTTCGATCCCCGGATGACCGCCGCCGACCTCCCGGAATGGGGCAACCGGGAGAAGGTCTACTCCCCCGAAGTCGAGAGCCATATGCGGCGCATCCTCGACGCCGAGGTGATCGTCGCAGTGTTCCCGGTGTACTGGATGCACGTCCCGGCGATTCTGAAGGGCTGGATCGATCGGGTGTGGAACTACGGATTCGCGTACGGCCGCAGCAAATCCCGGCTCGGAGGCAAGCGGATGCTGTGGCTGGGCCTGGCGGGCGTGGCAGACGACGACGCGCTCGTCGGGACTATGCGGGATGCGCTCAGCGCGCAACTCGACGACGGTATCGCCTACTACTGCGGTTTCACGCAGTCGTCGGTGGGGTTGTTGCCCGGCGCGGAAGAGAAGCGGCAGCGCCTGGATGCCGCGGGCAACCTGCTGCTCGATGAAGCCCTCACCGGCGCGGCGCGCGAAGCCCACTACGCGGACTTGGAGAACCGGGCGCTGAGCTTCGTCGACGATTTCCTCGCCGCCGACCGGGTTTCGGCCTGACCACGCAGTCGAGCGCGGCATCGCACCAGCTCGAAATCGTGAACGCGAGCGAGGGCACGGACTCGTATGGAGTCCGTGCCCTCGCTCGGGATTAGCATTCCAACCCTGGCGATCTTCGTCGTCGGTTACGCGCTGTGCGCCGTGGTCGGCGTGGTGACCACCGGGGCGCTGCGGCGGAGACGATCCGCCGCAGCGCCCTTCGTGGTATCAACCCGATCACCCGCTGCGCCAGTCCACACTTCCTGGCCTACCACCCCGTGGATTCCACCTGCCGGGGCATCCCAGCAGGGTCTTGGCACATCTCGCTCCCACGTTTGTTCTTCTGCGTCGCACTTTCGTTGTGAGGCAGCGATTCCCGGTTCCGGTCGTTCGGTGTGTCGCTGCGGCCGACACTGGGCGGGCACACGTCAGCCGTGTCCGTGTGTGACCGAACGCACCATGGGAGACATCATGACCGAGCCCGTCGCTCAGCTGCCTACCGCTGGGGAATTGGTTTTCGATACCTTCGACAGGATCCGTCGGCGTGGACCGATCGTTCCGATCGAACTGCCCGGCAATGTCGTGGCCTGGTTCGCCGTCAGCCACAAAGCGGTGAGCGAAATCCTCGCCGGAGACGGCACCGTCTTGAGCAAGAACCCGCGCAACTGTCCGGCGCTGCAAGACGGCACGATTCCAGCCGACTGGCCCTTGCGGGCGCTCACCGACATCGATCACATGATCAACATGGACGGTGAGGATCATCGACGGCTGCGGAGAACGATCAGCCAGGCGTTCACCCCTCGCAGAGTCGCCGCGCTCGAGCCCCGAATCCAGCAGATCGCCACCGAACTCCTCGACGATATTCCCGACCACAAGGCCGAAATCAATCTCGTCTCCAGCTACACCACCCCCCTGCCGGTGCGGGTGATCGGCGAACTGTTCGGTGTACCGGCGTCCGAACAACAACAATTCCGGATCTGGGCGTCCACGGTCATGTCGCATCTGAGCACCGGCGACGAGATTCAGGCCGCGATGGCGGATATGCTCGGCTACCTCGCCGAACTCCTCGGCCGCAAACGGCGCACACCCGGCGACGACCTCACCTCCGCGCTGCTGGAGGCCAACGAAGCGAACGGTTTGACCGACGACGAACTGGTCAACATGTTGTGGTTGGTGCTCATGGCCGGACATGAAACCACTGTGCACCTGCTCGGCAACGCGGTCGTCACGCTGTGCACCCATCCCGAGCAACTCGCCAAAGCCCAGGCCGAAGACCGGTGGAAGGACGTCGTGGAGGAGATGCTGCGCTTCCGCTCTTCGGTGGCCGCTATTCTTCCCACTCGGTATGCGCTGCAAGACATCACCATCGCCGGCGTAGACATTCCCGCGGGAGCCATGGTGGGGTGGTACGGCGGCGTCGGGCGGGACCCGGAGCGCTATCCGGACGCCGGTACCTTCGACATCGACCGCGATCACCGAGACCAGCTGGCGTTCGGCCGGGGACCGCATGTCTGCCTCGGCGCTCATCTGGCCCGGCTGGAAAGCCACATCGCGTTGTCTACGCTGTTCAGCCGATTCCCGCGATTGCGCCTGGCCGGTGACCCTAACCAGTTCTACGGCCCGAATTTCATCACCTGCGGGCCCCTCGCACTTCCCGTCCTGCTGGAACCCAGCGCGTAGTGCAGAGTGAATTCGACACAGCCGGGGAGTTTTGCGCTTCTGCGAGACCCGATGTGTCCATAGCCGACGGAGTGACGCTCGTGACCGATGCTGCGATCGAGCATCGGTCACGCCGATCGTTCGCAGCGTTTCCCGCCTGTCCCCTTCTCACGACGGGATATGCAGGACAGCTACAGGTCCTCCGAGGTGATGTTGAATCGTGAAGCCCCGAATAACACATCTGCCAAGGCGTCATCATGATGTACACCGAGCTTGTTACGAAAGACATCGACGAGTGGGAAGCACTCAGCGACAGCTTTCTGCCGTCCGAGTCCCGGTATCGTGATCCGCGCAACTGGTGGATCCGTGCCACCGTTCAGGACACTGTTGCTCACACTCTCCTGCGCTTCGACCAACGCAGCGAGCGTCTAGCCTGGCGGACCCCGTCACACACCCGGCAGGGCGGTAAAGACTATTGGCTGGTCGTGCCGCAGCGGGCTGTGGGGGGAGTCAACACCTTTGAAATGAACGACACGGTAATGCGCGTAACTCCCGGTAGCGCAATGCTATTGAGCCCAGATCAGCCGTTTCGGTACTACATGCCACGCATGGTGACGAACGCGGTTCGCATACCGCGTGCTGATATCGACAATCGACTGTCGTCCGCCGGACCACCGCAAACGACGCTCGACATGGAATCGGGCCTGGGCCGGATCGTGCAGAGCATGATCCGCGAAACGCATGCCGAGCGATCCAACCTCACGGACTGGCAATTCAACGCTGTCTGCGATCGAATCACTGAGCTGATCTGCTTGATGCTGCTCGGCGATATGGGCCCGCAACGAAGCAATCTGGCTGAAACGGCTGCAGCCGTTCGTCAGTACGTGCGGGAGCACGTCGGTGGCGGGGACTTGCGTCTGCCTGCGGTGGCATCGGCTCTCGGCTGGTCGCCCCGGCAGTTGCGGCTCGCCCTCCAGCAGAGCGGTACCACCTACCGGGAAGTGCGGCAGGACGAGGCGCTGCGCGCCGCGCGCGACCTGCTCTCCCAACAGGGAAAGAGCACGACTGTCAGCGATGTGGCCGCACGTTGCGGTTTCACGCAAACCTGGTTCTCCCAAGCGTTCAAGGCACGCTACGGCGAAACACCCCGAGATTTCCAGAAGCGTCGATCGAGGGAACTGACCGATCGACTGGTGTCGGGCCTTGACGGATCTCATCCAGCTGCATTCGAAACCCACCACGCCGCCGGGGTTCCCACGGCGACCGGGCGCCGTTATGCCACGATGCCGCCGGTGTGCTCTCCGACATGGTCGAACCGGGTGGGCACCGCACTGGAGGGCGCCCTCACCGAAGGTACGCCCTCGCTGGCGGACGCCGCCCGACTCCTCGAGGTCGGGCCACGGACGCTCCAACGCCGGTTGGCCGACGAAGGAACAACGTGGAGCCGCGAACTGAACCAGGCACGCCGACGGTACCTCGACAACACCACCAAATAACAGCGATGAGATAGCAGAGAAACTCCTGGAGACAGCAAAAGGCACGGACTCGTGTGAGTCCGTGCCTTGCTGTTCGGTTATCCGGGTGCGCTCACCAGGAGCGTCAGCTCACCAGGAGCTCTTGTGCACGCCCGGCAGCTCGCCCCGGTGCGCCATCTCGCGGAGGCAGACGCGGCAGAGGCCGAACTTGCGGTAGACCGCGTGGGGGCGGCCGCAGCGCTGGCAGCGGGTGTAGGCGCGGACAGCGAACTTCGGCTTGGCGTTGGCCTTGTTGACCAGTGCTTTCTTTGCCATGTGCTCAGTTCTCCTTGAACGGGAAGCCGAGGTGCTTGAGCAGGGCACGGCCTTCTTCGTTGTTGGTCGCGGTGGTCACCACGGTGATGTCCATACCACGCGGACGGTCGATCCGGTCCACGTCGATCTCGTGGAACATCGACTGCTCGCTCAGGCCGAACGTGTAGTTGCCGTTGCCGTCGAACTGCTTCGGCGACAGGCCGCGGAAGTCGCGGATACGGGGCAGCGCGATGGAGACCAGGCGGTCCAGGAACTCCCACATCCGGTCGCCGCGCAGGGTGACCTTGGCGCCGATCGGCATGCCCTCACGCAGCTTGAACTGCGCGATGGACTTGGTCGCCTTGCGGATCTGCGGCTTCTGACCGGTGATCAGGGCCAGGTCCTCGACGGCGCCGTTGATCAGCTTCGCGTCGCGGGCGGCGTCACCGACACCCATGTTGACGACAACCTTCACCACGCCCGGGATCTGCATCACATTGGCGTAGCCGAATTCCTTGTTCAGCGCGTCCTTGATTTCTTCGCGGTAGCGCTGCTTCAGCCGGGGCTGCACTTTTTCCGTCGTGGTCATGTCAGATGTCCTTCCCGTTCTTACGGGAGATCCGGACCCGCTTGCCGCTCTCCTCGTCGGTCCGGTAGCCGATACGGGCCGGCTTGCCGTCGGAGTCGACGACCATCACGTTCGAGACGTGGATGGGGGCTTCCTGGGTCACGATGCCGCCCGAGGAGGCGCCGCGCTGGTTGGCGGAGTTCGCGACGTGCTTCTTGATCCGGTTCACGCCCTCGACGAGGACCCGGTTCTCCTTCGGGTAGGCCTGGATGACCTTGCCCTTGGCGCCCTTGTCCTTGCCCGAGATGACGAGCACGGTGTCACCCTTGTGCACCTTCATGTCAGAGCACCTCCGGAGCCAGCGACACGATCTTCATGAACTTCTTGTCGCGCAGCTCGCGGCCGACCGGGCCGAAGATACGAGTGCCGCGCGGGTCGTTGTCCGCCTTGATGAGCACGGCCGCGTTCTCGTCGAACTTGATGTAGGAACCATCGGGACGACGGCGCTCCTTGGTGGTGCGCACGACGACGGCCTTGACGACGTCACCCCGCTTCACGTTGCCGCCGGGGATGGCGTCTTTCACGGTAGCGACGATGATGTCGCCGATACCGGCATAGCGACGCGACGAACCACCGAGAACGCGGATGCAAAGGATTTCCTTCGCGCCCGTGTTGTCGGCGACGCGCAGTCGCGACTCCTGCTGAATCACTTCAGCGTCCTCCTTGACCTGGACGTATGTGCACGCCGGATTGCCGACCCGACGGGCATGGTCGGTTGCCCTCCGGACGCGCGCCTGCCAGCGGTTTCCTCGGTTCGAGCAAGAAACGCGGAACCAACCACTGGGGGTTCACTGCCGGATTGCGGGCATAGCTCCCGCAGGCAACCGGTCTAGTGTATGGGAACCCGCAGGTCGTTCCCAAATCGGGGCCACACGGCGGTGCCCGATTCCCCAATCCCGGCCGGCCCGGCGCCGCGCCGGTAGCCTCGTGTCCTGCAAGGCTGCCTTCGTAAATCTGCGGCACCGCCGCGTCGGGGAGAGGATTCTCGTGACATCTACCGGTCGGCCAGCAAAGCTGGATCGTCGTGCCTTCCTGGTCGCCCTCGGGGCCGTGCCTGCCGCCGCGGCGCTGGTCGCGTGCTCGGACGACACCGAACCCGCGAGCAGGACGCTCACCGGCGTCGATCTCAGCGGCGTGGACGAGACGATCCGGCCGCAGGACGACCTGTACCGGCACGTCAACGGGAAGTGGCTGCGGGACTACCAGCTGCCGCCGGACAAGGTCAGCTACGGCTCGGGCAGTGAGGCGGGCGAGCGCACCGAGCAGCAGTTGCGGGAGATCATCGACGGCATCCGGGACCCGAAACCCGGTTCGGAAGAGCAGCAGATCAGGGACCTCTACGACGCCAGGGTGGACTGGGACGAGATCGAACGGCTCGGCATGACGCCCCTGGCGCCGCTGTTCGCCAAGATCGATGGCGCCGCCACCAAGCCGGAGCTGGCGAAGGTGATGGCCGGACTGCCGATCGACGGGTTGATCGGGCTCGGCATCGGCGTCGACCGGAAGAACTCGAACGCCTACATCCCTTCGGTCGGGCAGGCCGGACTCGGCCTCGGCGAGCAGTACTACCGGAAGCCGGAATACACCGAGGTGCTCACGCAGTACCGGTCCTTCCTCGAGCGCATCGCCGCGGGCGCGGGGTTCACCGATCCGGCCGGGATCGCGCAGCGGGTGTTCGACCTGGAGAAGCGGATCGCGCCCGCACACTGGGACAACGTGCGCAACCGCGACACCGACGCGACGTACAACGTGTACAGCTGGGCCGATATGACCGCACTCGCTCCGGGCTTCGACTGGGACCCGTGGCTGACCGGGAACACCGACCGCCCGCGCGAGCTGTTCGCGACGATGGTGGTCAACCAGCCCTCCTACATCACGGCGGCGGGCCAGTTGTGGACCGAAGTGGATATCGCGACCTGGCGGGACTACCTCAAGCTCTACGTGCTGCGCGAGTTCGCCCCCTACCTGCCCAAAGCCGTCAACGACGCGAACTTCGAATTCAAGGGCAAAGTGCTCAACGGGCAGGACGAACGGCCCGAACGCTGGAAGTACGGGGTTTCGATCGTCGACGACAAGCTCGGCGAACAGCTCGGGAAATTGTATGTGGCCAAGCACTTCCCGCCGGAGGCCAAGGAGCGGGCCAAGGAAATGCTCGCCGACGTCGTCGCGGCCTACCGGGAGAACTTCACCAACTCGACCTGGATGTCGCCCGCGACCAGGACGGCGTCGCTGGCGAAACTGGACAAGATCGATCCCAAGATCGGCTACCCGGACAAGTGGGTCGACTACTCCAAGCTCCAGATCACCAGGGGCAAGCTGATCGAGTCGTTGCTCGCCATCAACGCTTTCGAGGTCAAGCGCGCGTTCGCGCGACTCGGCACGCCGGTCGACAAAGACGAATGGGGGATGTCGCCGCAGACGGTGAATGCCTACTACTCGTCGAACTCCAATCAGATCGTCTTCCCGGCGGCCTACCTCCAGCCGCCGTTCTTCGACAAGGACGCGCTGCCCGCGGTCAATTTCGGCGCGGTCGGGTCGACCATCGGGCACGAGATCGGTCACGGTTTCGACGACCAGGGCTCCAAATACGACGGTGACGGCAATCGCCGCGACTGGTGGACGCCCGAGGACCGCGCCGCGTTCGACGCCAAGGCCAAGCAATTGGTCGACCAGTACAACGCGCTCGTTCCGGAGGGGCTGGAACCGAACCAGCACGTCAACGGCGAACTCACCGTCGGCGAGAACCTCGCCGATCTGCGCGGACTCCAGATCACCTTGGCCGCTTTCCGCATCGCCGAGAAGCGCCGGGGTATCGACAATCCCGACTACCGCACCATGTTCCTGTCCTGGGCCCGCAGCTGGCGGGAGAAGCAGACGAAAGAACTCACCGTCCGCTACCTCGCCATCGACACCCACTCCCCCAACGAATTCCGCTGCAACCAGGTTGTCCGCAATCTCGACGAGTTCTACAAGACCTTCGAGGTGAAGGAAGGCGACAAGCTGTTCCTGCCCCCTGATCAGCGGGTGACGTTCTGAGTCTCACAGCGTCCGGAGCAGGCCCTCGATGAGGGCGTCCAGCCCGAGTTCGTAGGTGTCCTCGGCGGCGAGGGACAAGTAGTCGGAGCCGAGGGCGGCCAGGCGAGGGTAGGCGTCGGCGTCGAGGTCGGCGAAGACCTGTGCCCGGAAGGTGGGGCGGTCCTCCGCGGCCCGGCGGGCGGATCGGGCGCGCACGATGAGGTTGCCCGCCGTGTAGTGCCAGATGGCGCGGTACGCCCGCACGGCGCGCTCCAGGGGTAGGCCCCCGGCGACGAACCCGTCCACGATCGATTCGGTGACCCACAGCGCGGAGACGCCCAAAAGATCGTCGGCGGCGAGGATTTCGACGACCCAAGGGCGCGTGGCGAGCACGTCGCGCATGGCCCGCGCCGCGACGCGGACGCGCTGTCGTGGCTCCTCCGGCAGATCGGGCCACACCACCCGGTCGGCATAGTCGTTGAGCAGCAGCCGGAGCAGGTCTTCCTTGTCGCGCACATGGTGGTAGAGCGCCATCGGCGTGCAACCGAGTTCGGTGGCCAGGCGGCGCATGGTCAGCTTCTCCACGCCGTCGGCCTCGATCACCGCGTTGGCCGCCGCGACGATGTCCGCGCGGGAGATACGCGCGGGTCGGCCGGTGCGCTGGGGCTGCGACGACGAGCTCGGCATGGGTCCATCTTCGCCCATCCCCCGAAAAGGGTGTGGACACGGGGCGAGGCGTGCGGTTAGTTTTTATACATGTATAAAAACTCTCGAGGGCGGCCGGGCATGGCGCTGACGGCGGTGGCCGTCGCGCAGTTCATGGTCGCGTTGGACCTCGCGGTGGTGAACGTCGCGCTGCCCGCCATCCGGGCAGATCTGGGCTTCGCGCCGGTCGATCTGGCCTGGGTGGTGCACATCTACGCGCTGACCTTCGGCGGGTTCCTGCTGCTGGGCGGGAAGGCGTCCGACCTGTTCGGGCGGCGGAGGCTGTTCACCGGCGGGCTCGTCGCGTTCGGGGTCGCCTCGCTGGCCGGCGGGCTCGCACAGGAGCCGTGGCAGCTCGTCGCCGCGCGAGCGGTGCAGGGCCTCGCGGCGGCGGCCGTGGCGCCCGCCGCTCTGGCCACCCTGACCACGACATTCCCGGAAGGTCCCGCGCGGGTGCGAGCGCTCGGCGTGTGGAGCGCGGTGAACGCGGCGGGCGGCGCGATCGGTGTGCTGGTCGGCGGATTGCTGACCGAGTACGCGAACTGGCGCTGGGTCATGCTGATCAACGTCCCGATCGTGGTAGTCGCGCTCGGCGCGGCGGTGGCCGGTGTCGCCGCGGATCGGGTAGGCGAGCGAGGACGGATCGACGTGCCGGGCGCCGTCCTCGGCACCGCCGGAATCGGTCTGCTGGTGGTGGGCGTGGTGCGGACCGAACACCACGGCCGGCTCTCCGCCACCACGGCGATCACGCTCGGCGCGGGGGCGGCGCTGGCCGCGGCCTTCCTCGCCGTCGAGGCGCGTACATCGACTCCATTGGTACGGCTCGGCTTGTTCGGCAATCGCTGGGTGAGCGGCGCGAACGTGTTCGTATTCCTCGCCGGGGCCGGACAATTCAGTGCGTTCTATCTGCTGTCGCTGTATCAACAGCAGGTGCTGGGCATGAGCGCGGGCGCGGCGGGCGCGGCGTTCGTACCGTTCTCGCTCAGTGTCATCGTCGGCACGGTGCTGGCCACTCGTCTCGGCGGCAGGCGATCACCGAAAGCGGCGCTGGTCCTCGGCGGAGTGCTGACCACGGTCGGTATCGGCTGGCTCGCCTTCATCAGCCCCGACGGCAGCTTCCTCGCCGACGTCCTCGGCCCCTCGCTGCTGGGCGGATTCGGCCTCGGACTGTGCCTGGCCCCGGTGGCCGCGGCGGCGACCATGGGCGTCGCACCCCGTGAAGCGGGGATGGCCTCCGGCGTCTTCAACAGCGCGCGCCAGCTCGGCGGCTGCGTCGGCGTGGCCGCGCTCGCCACCCTCGCGGCCGCGAGAACCGGCGACAGCACCGCGCCCGCGGCTCTGAACGATGGGTACGCCCTGGCGCTCTGCTGCGCGGCGGGACTCTTCGCGGTGGCGACCGTCGTCGCCGCGACCGTGCTGCCGACGACGCGCCGCACGATCCGCACGACGCCGGAGAGTGAGAAGGCCGCAGAACTCTCCGCCGCGCACACGTGAAGACGCCTCGACAGGCTCGATGGAGATCGTCGACGCACGATATCGGCGTACCGCACCCCGGGTGTAGCCCGGCGAGCCGAAGCCGAGCGGACCCCCGCAGCACGGTGGTCCACAGAGCGAAGCAGCTGCCGACGGATCGACTACGCGGAGTGGATTTCACCGAGCGGCCCGGCACCGGCTCCGCGGGCGCGATCATCGAGCGGCTCTCGCGACCACTGTGCGGAGCGCCTGGAAGCCGAACAACCGAAGTATCCCCACCCATCACATCGAAAGGGACACAACATGAACCAGACCTCGATCGACTTGTTCGGCCGCGCGATCAATTTCGGCCGCGACGGCCGGGTAGCGACCGGTGAACGCCGGATGGCCACCGGCGACGGCGACTGGCAGCTCGCGACGTTCCACGTCGAATCCGACGCCGAGGTGCACGCCGACCACTGGGAAGTCCATCCCGGCAGTGACGAAGCGGTGTGCTGCCTGACCGGCGCGCTGCGCCTCTACCTGCGACCGGAGCACGCGGGCGACGACGAGACGATGGTCCGCCTCACGCCGGGCACCGCCTTCGTGGTCCCTCGGAACCGTTGGCATCGCATCGAACTCGACGAACCCTCCGACATCATGTCCATCGGCCTGCGTCACGACACCCGCCAGGAGCCGGTCGCCGCGCGATGAGTCGCCGCTGTTTCCGCGCACGGGCCGCGTGCGCGGGAACAACCCTGTACCGCGACGACCGATTACCGCCGGTCCCGCTGCCGCCGGGCAGCCAGACTGGCCGCATGACACCGATCACGACCGACTCGACGACCGTTCTGACCGGAATGTATGCCGCGGAAGCGGAATACCTGGCGGCCGGCGGACCGGGCAGCGCCTCCTTCGATCCGCTGGCTCCGTTCTTCCACGCTTCGGTGGTGCTTCATCAGGCCGAGAACCTGCCGTATGGCGGAACCTGGCGCGGCCACGACGGCATGGAGCGGTTAACGATCACCGTCGTAGACGGCCGCATCGCCGAGGTGCGGCCCTTCTACTGGGATACCGCCGCGGTGGCGGCCGCGTGCGGCGTCTCCATTCCGTAGCCGACCACGGCTGCCGCCTTCGGCCATTCGCGAGCCAATCCGATCAAGAACTCCAGCTCCGCCCTGCGATCGCGTCTTCCGGCCCGCACCTCGCCGCGAGCGGAGGAACTGGGGGCAGGCGTGCTGCCGTGCCGCTTCGCCCGGGCGGCCCCGGCCGCTCGAAGCGCGTAGGCGCGCACGTTGTCCGCGGTGACGCTGGGCGAGCCGAGTTCGGACGCGTCGGGGGCGTACGGCTTCAAGTGCAGCAGCGCGTCCCAGATCTCGACGGTCATCCGATAGAGCCGCGAGGCGGAATCCCGCGGTGCGGAAGGGTCGTCCAGCAGAACGACTTCCGGTACCGCGGCGGTCAACTCGCACCACAGCGGGCGCAGGCGGCGGCAGATGCGGCCGGCCCGGTCCCAGCCTGCCCGCGCCACCAGCACAGTGACCAGCGGGATCGCCGTCAGCAGCGTGATGGCAGCCAGCATGAGGACCGCCACTACGGCCGCCACCGTCCCGGGTCGGCTCGGCGGCGTGCCCGCGAGTGATCGAACGAGCAGGATCGGCCACGAGATCGTCCAATAGAGCGCGAACGCCAGCAACAGAGCGTAGGTGAACTTCTCCCTTACCGGGGAGTCCGCGACACGCAGTTCGCGAACGCAGGCGCGGGCGAAGAGAAATCCCGACAAGGATCCGGGAATCCCCGACAAGGTCCAGACGAGTTCGGTGTAGTCGAAGTGGAACATGCTGTGCGCGACCGGTGCGCCGACGATCAGAGACACGGCGACGGCGACGGCGATCGAGTCGTATCGGCGCTGACGCGCTCGCGCGCCCTTCGCGTCGGCGCCGTCGACCAGCCGGGCCAGGCCGTAGAAACCCGAGAGTGCGATCATGCCCGGCCCCAGGTAGAGGCACTTGGCCAAGTACGGATGACCCAGCGCTGCCATGAGTTCGTACAGCAGAACGCCGGTCAGGTCCCAGCTCCACGTGCGGTTGATCAACCGGTCGGAGGTCGTATCGTTGACGAAGATCCACCGCCCGATCGTCATGGGCACGACGAAGACGACGACCGCGATCACCAACCAGACCGGTACAGCGTCCACCGTGGTGACTGTAGATCCTCGAGACGGTGCGCGACCACCGCGAACCGGATCAGCGCGCGGGCACCACGACCGTCGACTCATCCGAATCCGCCGTCTTGTCCCCCTCGGCGAGCGCGGCCGCCTCGTCGTAGACGTAGTCGTCGCCGATGAACCACGACGCCACGGCGGCCAGGAACATCATCACGGCCGCCGAGACGAACACCACGACCAACCCGGAGTGGAACGGACCGGTGAGCAGGTTCGGGAAGAACTCCTGCCCGGTGAGGGTCGCGGCATCGACGCCGGGCTTGCCGAGTTCACCCGACGGGCCGAGCAACTCCTGGATCGGGTTGAATCCGAGAAATGCCGCGAACAAGCTCGCCACCGGTGGCATCGCGGCCAGTTCGGCGGCCGCTGAGGCGGAGACGCCTTGCGTGCGCAGACCGTGGTCGAGCGCCGAGGGCAGACTCGCCGCCAAGCCGACGACCATGAGAGAGAAGAAGATTCCCATCGACAGGGCGTTGCCGCCGTTGAAGAGCGTGCCGCGCATACCGGAGGCCGCACCGCGCTGGGCGGCGGGAACGCTCGACATGATGGCCGCGGTGTTCGGGGAGAAGAACAACCCGCTGCCGATCCCGTTCACCAGGATGATCAACGCGAACAGCCGGTAGTCGAAATCGACCGGGATGACCAGCAGCAGGAGGAACGTAATACCGGTCAGCACGGCGCCGCCGGTGGTGAACGGGCGGGGGCCGTAGCGGTCGGACAGCCAGCCCGACAGCGGCCCTGCGGCAAGGAACCCGATGGTCAACGGCAGCAGGTAGATACCGGCCCAGAGCGGAGTGGACTCGAAGTCGTAGCCGTGCAGCGGAAGCCAGATGCCCTGCAACCAGATGATCAGCATGAATTGCATGCCGCCGCGTCCGATCGAGACCAGCAGATTGGCGAAATTGCCCAGCCCGAACGCCCGGTTGGCGAACAGCTTCAGCTGGAACATCGGATCGGCGACCCGGTTCTCGACCACGCAGAAGACTCCGAGCACCACGATGCCGCCGAGCACCGCGGACAGCACCCACGGACTGGTCCAGCCGGTGGCGTGCCCGCCGTAGGGCTGGATGCCGTAGGTGATGCCGGTGAGCAATGCCGTGAGTCCGAGGCCGAAGGTGAGGGTGCCCGCCCAATCGACCTTGCCCAGGGACCGGATCCCGACCTCGTGCAGCGACCGGTAGGACCAGACCGCGCCGAGGACGGCGATCGGGACGCTCACCCAGAACACCGCACGCCAATCCCATTCCGACAGCACGCCGCCGATCAGCAGACCGAAGAACGAACCCGCCACCGCGGCGACCATGTTGATGCCGAGCGCGGTGCCGCGCTGTTCGGCGGGGAAAGCGTCGGTGAGGATGGCGGAGGAGTTGGCCGTCAGCATCGCGCCGCCGACACCTTGGATCACGCGCCAGACGATGATCCACAGCGCCCCGGCGCCACCGTGCCACGGATCGAACGACAGCGCGACCGCCGACAGCGCGAAGACCGTGAAGCCGAGGTTGTAGACCCGCACCCGGCCGAAGATGTCGCCGAGCCGCCCGAACATCACCACCAGCACGGCGGTGGCCAGCAGGTACCCCATCAGCATCCACAGCAGGTAGCCGACGTTGCCCGGATCCAGCGGATTCAGTCCCACGCCACGGAAGATCGCGGGCAGCGAGATCAGCACGATCGAGGAGTTGATCGCGGTGAGCAGGACGCCGAGCGTCGTGTTGGTCAGGACGATCCACTTGTAGCGCGGATGATTCCGGTCGTAGCGCATGCGCCGCCGGATCGTGCGGACATCGCCCGGGTCGAGATCGGTGGAGGGATTCGGCACGGCGTCTCCTCGGAAGTGATTACATCGGCGAACAATATAGTTAGCAGATCTAATAAACAAGAGGCAGGGTTGGCGTTCGGCTGGATAGGTTAGCCTTGGCTGACTTATGCTGAGTCGGGCTCAACGGAGCCGGATCGAGGGCGTTCCTCGGCGAAGGAGGGTGCAACGATGAAGGCTGTTCGGACCCGGCGCGCACTGGCGCGCACGGCGGTGGCGGCACTGGCGGGCGCGCTCGCCCTCGGCTCGGCGGGCTGCGGATCGAGCACCGACGACGCCGGTTCCGGCGGAGAGTCGATCACGATCACCCACGCCAGGGGCTCGACCACCGTCGAAGGCACCCCGAAGAAGATCGTCGCCCTCGGAAACCAGTGGCTCGACACCACTCTCGCCCTCGACGCCGTCCCGATCGGCTACATCGACAATGTCGCCATCGCCTCGAGATCGGTCACGCCCTGGCAGCCGGACAAGCTCGGCTCGGCCAAGTCGATCAGCAGCACCGCCAACCTCTCCGAGCAGGTCGCCGCGCTCGAGCCGGACCTGATCCTGGTGGATCCGTTCATCGCGGATCAGAAGACCTACGACGAACTGTCCCATGTCGCGCCCACCGTGCCCGGTCTGAGCAAGGACACGGTCGGAACGTGGCAGGAACAGGTCACCACGCTGGGCAAGATCCTCGGTAAGCAGGATGCCGCCGCCAAGGTGATCGCGAGCGTCGACGACAAGATCGCCGGGATCGTCGCAGCCAACCCCGGATTGAAGGGCAAGACCTTCGCCAGCACCTGGCTGGGCAGCCCCTCGCAGCTGATGGTGCTCACCGACCCCAACGACGGCTCGGCCCGCGTCTTCGGGCAGCTCGGCATGAGCATCCCACGGAATCTGGTCGAGCAGCCCTCCAGCCAGGGCCGCCTCGCGCTCTCGACCGAACGCATCGACGAGATCACCGCCGACCTGCTGCTGGCGGGCTACTCGGGGAGCATGGACGAAAAGTACCGCCAGCTGCCGGGATACGCCGGTCTACCCGCCGTGAAGAAGGGCTCGGTGGTGTTCTTGACCACCCAGGAGATCACCGCGGTGAATCAGCCGACCGCGCTGTCGGTGCCCTACATCCTCGACAAGCTGAGCCCGGCGCTGGCCGTGGCGGCCAAGTAAGAGTCGCCTGCCGTGTCCATCCTCACCCTCTCCGATCAGACCCGGCTCACGTTGCGGGCCGGGGCCACCTGCCTGACCACGCCCGCCGGTGCGGTGCTGCTCAATCCTCCGCACAAGGAGAAACTCACCGGCCTGACGAATGGACAACTGCTCGCGCTCAAGACCCTCAACCGGGGGCAGGCGAGCGTCGCCGAACTCTCCCGGGCCGCGGGGAGCGACGATGTGACCGAGCTGATGGAACGGCTGGCCGCGGCGGGCTGGTTGTCCGTGACGGTCCGCGACGGCGGCCGCGACCTCTACAGCGTGCAGCCGTTCGGCCTGCCGCGCCCGCAGCTCGACAGCAGGCCCGCGTGGTCGGCGACGCTGTCGAAATTCGCGGTGCTGCATCGTGATCCGGACGGCTTCGTGCTCGAGCATCCGCTGTCGTGGTGCGATGTGCGCATCCACGACCCGCGGCTGCTCGCACTGCTCGACGGGCCGGGCGCGGCCGACAGCACCCTGCCGGTCGCGGTGAAGACGCGGTTCGCCGACGATCTGTACCGGTGCGGATTCTTCGTCGCCGACCCCGACGCCGAGGAGCGCGCGTTCACCACCCGCAGCTGGAGTGCGCCGGACCTGTGGTTCCACCGCCGCAGTACTCTCGGCGAACGCACCGTCACGTGGGAGCGTTTCGGACCGACCAAATGGGCGAAAGGCCGGTTCCCTCAGCCGCCCGCCCGCAAAGCGGCCTATCCGGGCGAGCCGGTCACGCTGCCCGCGCCCGACCTGGCCGCACTCCGCGAGGCCGACCCGACGCTGACCGCGGTGCTCGAGGACAGGGTCTCCACCCGTGCTTTCGACGACGCCGACCCGATCACCGCGGCCCAACTGGGTGAGCTGCTCTATCGCACGGCTCGCACCAGGAGCATCCGCTCGGAGGTCGAGGGCGAGGAACTGGTGTCGAAGCCCTACCCCAGCGGGGGCAGCGTCTATGAACTCGAGCTGTATCCGGTGGTGCGCAATGTCGTGGGGCTCGCACCCGGCATGTACCACTACGACTCGGTGGAGCACGTGCTGCGGCCGGTGGCCGCCGCCGACAGCCCGGCGGTGGCCAAACTGGTGAAGTCCACCTCGGCGACCTTGTCCGACGGCGCCGAACCGCAGGTGCTCCTCGTGATGGGCGCCCGGTCCGGACGGGTCATGTGGACCTATGAGCAGGTCTCCTACGCCGTCATACTCAAACACGTCGGCGTGCTGATGCAGACCATCTATCTGGCGGCGACTGCCATGGGTCTGGGCGCGTGCGCCCAAGGATTCGGCGACACCGCGGCATTCGTGGACGCCGCCGGTGTCGACGAACTCGAGGAGTGCAGCGTCGGCAGCATCATCATCGGTTCCCCCGCGCGGCGCTGAGCCGCGGTGACCCGTCGGCGGCGAGGTACGCGCGCTTCGCCTTCGGCCACCGGATCGCCAGATCCAGCAGGTAACGCAGTTCCAGGTCGTGACCGGCGGTGGCATCCGCGCCGGAGACGGTGACGAGTCCGGCCTCGGCGTCGCGCACGATGCGCAGTGTGCTGCCGCGGACGTCGTCGGGCGGATAACCGGGCGCATGCCTGCGCAGTTGCAGCAGTGCGTCGCGGATCTCGATCGCCATCCGGTAGCGGCGCAGCGCCGGGCCGCGGCGGTGGTCGTCGTCCACCAGCACGACCTGCGGGACGGCGGCGGTGAGATCGGTCCAAAGTGGTAGCAACGTGCGGCAATCGCGGCTGTCCCGATCCCAGCCGAGGCGGACCAGCAGCATGCGCACCAGAGGTATCGCCAGCAGCGCCGTGATGACGGCGAAGAAGGCGAATCCACTCAGCGACCATCCTTCGCCCTGATCGGTCGGCGAGACGCCCATGAGGCTTCGCCCCAGCACGAGCACCGCATAACAGATCCAGAAGGCGCCGACGCCGCTCAGGGCGAGGTAGGTGAGCCGCTGGGTGATCGAAGTCCCGGCGGAACGAATCTCGACCACCCCCGCGCGTATGAGCAGGAAACCCGCGGCGGCCAGCGGCAGGCAGGTCGCGGCGGCGCTGAGGGTGTACCACCGTGCGGAGGTCTCGGCCGGCAGCAGACTCAGGGCTGTCGCCACATCGATCAGCACGGTGATCCCGCCCGCCGCGACCGCGACCACGTCGTATCGGCGCTGCCGCCGAGGGGCGTCACGGGGATCCGCGCCGGCCAGCAGGCGTGCGACGCCGAATACACTGCCCGCGGTGAGGAATCCGACCATCGCCCCCAGGTGCGTGACGATTGCCGGGACGGCGAATCGAACCGTCACGACCGCGAGGAGCATGCCGATCCCGGCGCAGCCCAGCGCCCGGTTGATCAGGCGGTCGGTCGCGCTGTCACGGACGAAGATCCAGCGCAGGACCGCGACGAGAACGGCGAGACAGGTGACTGCCACCGTGGGGGCCAGCGGCACCGCCGTCATTTCCGCGAAACCCGCTGGGCGATCCCGATATCGTCGGTCACAGCCGGAGCGTTCATGATTCGAACGATAGGGGCCGGCCGGCTACGAGGCCACTCGACCATCGCTCTCCCCTCACGCCTGGGCCAGGATCTCCTCGTCGCTCATCGCCGCGACCTCCAGATAGAGGCGCGCGACCGCGGGCAGCCGATCCGGGATGCCGCGATCGGCTTCCCGCCGGGTGAGTCGCCCGGCCAAGCCCGCCACGGTTCGCGTCGCGAAGACGTCCGCGACCAGCGCGTGGTCGGTCTCCAGCCATTCGCGCACCCGCGCGATGACCGTGGTGGCCAGCACCGAATCGCCGCCGAGAGCGAAGAAGTCGTCGTGCACGCCGACGGCGTCCACCCCGAGCACCCCGGCCACGATGTCGGCGAGCGCGGCCTCGACGTCGTCGCGGGGGGCGCTGTTCTCGACAGTTCCCGCGCCCGGTTCGAGCAGCGCGACCACTGCCCGCCGGTCCAGTTTGCCGTTGCCGGTCAGCGGCATCCGCTCCAGGAATTCCACCCGGGCGGGAATCATGTAGGCGGGCAGCAGATCCGCGACGGCGGCGGTGATGTCGCCGATGTCGTCCTGATCACCGGCTACTGCCGCCACCAGTTTGGGCGCGCTTCCACCGACGACCGCCGCGACGGCATGGCGCACGCCGGGCACCGTGCGCAACGCGCTCTCCACCTCGCCGAGTTCCACCCGGTAGCCCCGGATCTGCACTTGATGGTCTGCGCGACCGAGGAATTCGATGATTCCGTCGGGCCGGTACCGAGCCATGTCACCGGTCTTGTACCACCGGATGCCCTCGTAATCCACGAATCGTTCGGCGGTGCGCTCGGGATCGTTCCGGTAACCCGCCGCGACATTCGCACCGCCGACCCAGAATTCCCCGGGCACCCAGTCGGGGCAGTCGCGCCCGGCCGGTGAGACCACGCGGCATCGGACATTGCGCAGCGGAACGCCGAACGGCACCGTCACCCACTCCGCGGGCGGCTCCCCCACTACCTCGCAGATGGTGTTGTGGATCGAGGTCTCGGTGGCGCCGCCGAGCCCCGAGAAGCGGCAGCCCGGCACCTGGGCGGCCAGCCTGCGCGCCAGATCCGCGCCGACCCAGTCGCCGCCGAGAGTGACCGCGCGCAACGAATCGCCCAGCTGATCGCCGCCGATCTCCAGGATCATGTCGAGCATGCTGGGCACGCAGTTCAGGATCGAAACACGATGACGGCGAAGCAATTCCACCCACGTGGTGGCTTCGGCGCGCTGTTCGGGATCGACCGCGACCACCGAGCCGCCGACGGAGAACATGCCGAAGATGTCGTAGACCGACGCGTCGAACTCCAAGGCCGACAGAGCCAGAACGCGATCACCGCTGCCGACCTCGAACCACTCGTTCACCGCATCGATGGTGTTCATCGCGCCCCGATGCGGCACGTCGACGCCCTTGGGCACGCCGGTGGAGCCGGAAGTGAAGATCACGTAGGCGATCGCTTCGGTGTCGGGGTAGACCGGCGCGGCCAGCGGGTGCGGATGCTCGCGTGCCGCATCGATGCGGACGCACGGGATCGGCACGCCCATGTCGCCGCCGGGAACGGTCACCGCCGCGACGATCGCACCGGTTCGCAGGATCTCGGCACGCCTGCCGGCAGGCTGGTCGAACCCGATGGGCACATAGGTCGCGCCCGCGGCCAGCACACCGAGCACCGCGAGGATCTGATCCGGCCCCTTGGGAAGCTGGACCGCCACCGCGTCACCGGGCCGCACCCCCTCATCGTGCAGCGCACCGGCGACGGCGAGAGCGCGCGCCGCGAGTTCGCCGTAGGTCCATTCGCCCGGCTGGGCGCCGAGACCCCACACCACCGCGGGCGCGGCGGGGTTCGCGGCGGCGTGGTCGAAGAATCCCTGGTGCAGGCAGCGACCGCTGACCGGCCCGTCGGTGGCGTTGACCGCCGCGCGCACCTCCGCCTGGGCCACGGGCAGTCGCACCGCGGCCTCCGCGTTCCAGCCCGCGTCGCCGTCGCCGAGGCGGCCGATCGCCTGCGTGTAGCACGCGAACATGGCGTCGATCATTCCCGCGGGGAAAGCCGATTCGCGGACGTCCCAATTGAGCAGCAGTCCGCCGCGCACCTCGGTGACCTGAGCGTCCAGCAGCACCTGCGGGCCCTGCGAGATGATCCACACCGGATCGCCGAAGGTTTCCCGCACCCGGTCGGCGAACAGCTCGCCCAGATTCAGCGCGCTGGTGTACACCACCGGCGCCAGCACCGGCTCGCCGCGATGCCTGCCCAGATCACGTAGCACCTCGAGCCCGGAATAGGCCGTGTGCGCGCCGCTGTCGTGCATGCTGCGTTGCAGGGCACGGGCCCGGTCGGCCACCGACATGTTCTCGGTGACATCCACCTCCAGCATGATCGACGAGGTGAAATCGCCGATCACCCGGTCGATTTCGGGGTGCACCGGTTCGCGATGGAACAGCGGGACGTTCAGCAGGAACCGGCTCTGCGCCGACCAGCCTCCGATGGTTTCGGCGAATACCGCCGCCAGCGCCATCGCAGGGGTGATTCCGCGCTGATGGGCCGCGGCGAGCAGTCGCTGCTTGGCCTCCGGCGCGAGCCAGTGGTCATAGCGCACCGTGCGGTGCGGTTCACCGCGCTCGCCGACCGGTACCGTCGGAAGCTCCGGTGCGCCCGGCAGCTCCGGCAACCGCTGCTGCCACCACTGCCGGTCGCGCTCGCGGGCGGCGGTGTCTTCCTGACGTTCGGTGCGGTAGCGCCGGTAGGTGTAACCGGGGGCGGGCACGGTGGCGCCGTGGTACAGCTCGGCGAGTTCGGAGATCAGCACCCGGTAGCTCATCGCGTCACCGGCCAGCATGTCGACGTCGAGATGCAGGCGGGTGCTGTTCTCGTCGCACAGCGTGAGTGTGATGTCGATGACCTGACCGTCCTCGATGGCCAAGCGCTGATGGGTCTTCCGGTCGCGCAGTTCGGCCAGCGCGGCCTCGGCCGCTTCCGGCGCGTGCGATCGCAGATCGACCACCGTGAAGACCGGCCTGCCGGGCTCGGGCATGGCCTGCTGGGTGCCGTCGGGCAGGAACCGGGTGCGCAGCATCGGGTGAGCCGCGACCAGGCGGGCCACCGCGCGCTCGAGTCGTGCGGGATCGATCCGGCCGCCGTCGAATTCGACGTAGAGGTGGGCCGCGACGCCGCCGAGTTCCTGCTCGTCGGAGCGGCCGATCCAGTAGGCGTGCTGCATGGTTGCCAGCGGGAACGGCGCGTCCTCGGTATCCGGCCCGGTGGGGGCCGGTTCGCCGACCGGCTCATCCTGTGGGCCGCTTTCCCGCGCGCCGAGCAGACCGTGCCAGGCGTCCACCGTGGGGCTGGCCGCGAGCCGGGCGAAGTTGATATCGACGCCCCGTTTGCGCCAGCCACCGGCGAGCTTCATCGTGCGAATCGAGTCCAGCCCCAATTGGATGAGATCGTCGTGATCGGCGATGTCGCCCGTGGCGACCCCGAGCTGGCCGGCCACGGCGGCCCTGATCTCTTCCCTGGTGATGCCGATCCCGCCGTCCGGCTGCTGTGCCGACTCCATTGCGCTGTCACTCCTTGCCTGATCCGACATGATCGGTGCACTACCCCCGGCCGCGTACGGCGAGGAAAACTCGCTGGTCGAGCTGGGCGACCGGGTGGTCGGCCTCGGGCAGGACCAGCTCCGGAGCGAGACCCGCCGCGACCAATTGGTCCCGCCATTCGGCCTCGGTCAGGAAGATCCGGTCGGTGCCCGCGCGCACGTCGGTCAGACCGGCGTGCGGCTGATCCTCCCGCGGGGACATCAGGAAGTGCACCGAGGTCAGCTGCTCGCAGTGGGCGTGGCAGGTCTCGATGATCACCACCGCGCCACCGGGATTCAGCAGATCGCGCAGCTGCCCGAGGGTCACCGCGATGTCGTGGGCGTTGTGCAGCACGTTCGCGGCGATCACGATGTCGTAGCGCGGTTGATCGCCCAGATCCGCGTTCATGTCGACGATCCCGTACCGCATCCACGGATAGTCCGCGAACCGCCGCTTGGCGGCCTCGAGGAAGAAGGCGGACACGTCGGTGAAGTGGTACTCCACCGGCAGCCCGGACAGTGCCGCCGTGACATCGTCGGTGGTGCCGCCGATGCCCGCGCCCAGCTCCAGCACACGCACCGGCGAGCGGTCACCGCGCAGGCCGTCGGCCAGGTCGGCGACGGCCCGGCCCGCCGCCAGGTTCAGGTAGCGGCTGCTGAGGTTGTCCCGGTAGGCGGCCTCGGCGGTGGTCATGTCCCCGTTGGGGAACAGCAGTTCCTGCACGCGCATGCTGTCCTGGGCCAGTTCGGTCAGGTGGTCGTCGGAGGCTTTCAGGAAGGTCGCGAGCGGATGCGGATATCCCAGATCCGCACAGACCTCCACCAGACTCGGCCTGGCCGGGGCCTGCACCGGCCGCGCGTACCGGTAGCCGCGATCCACGTCTCCCTCGAGAGAGCCGTGCGTGGCGAGCGCCTGCAACCATTGCCGCAGCAGCCACCGGTGCCGCGGGGCGAACCGCATCCGTGTCGCGATGTCGTCCACGGAGCGAACCTCGGAGCCGGACAATGCCGGTTCCAGTGCGGCCAGCATGGCGCGCAATCCGAACAGATCCATATCGTGGCGCGCCGAGCGGAAGCGTTCGGCGTCGAAGTCGATCGGCACGGCGTGCTGGGCGGCCTCTTTCGCCCTGTCGACCCGATCGGCGACCCTCGCCCCCGAGGGCAGACTCCGCACCGCGGGCGCCGACCGCGTCGGTCGCGCCACCTCGCCGACGTCCGCCTGCGCCGCGCCACCCGCCTGGGATCCGACGAGCTTCACCACGTCGTCGAGCGAGGCGCCGCCGATGAGATCGGCCACCGGGACGTCGGCGCGGAATTCGCTCGCGACACGCCTGCGCAGCTCCAGCGCCTGAAGCGAATCCAGGCCGATCGCCACCAGCGACTTGCCGCTGTCGATCGTGTCCACGTCGTCGGCGCCGATGATCTCGGCCAGCAACCGCACCATGCGGCCGGGCACGTCGGCTTCCGCCGCCGGCGGACCGGTCACCTCGGCGGAGGCCGGAACCGCACGCGTGGCGGTGACGGCGAGCTCCACGGGGGTCTTCAGCTCGGACAGGACGGGGCCGTAGCCGAAGGCGCCGAGCACCGCGCGCCCGCGATCCCAATCGAAGGCGGCGACGACGGCATTGCCGCGCAGGCCGCCGAGGCCGAGCGCGATGGCATCCGGCGACGTCATCGGGAGATAACCGACCTCGGCCAGTGTCGCCGGCTCGGCGTTGCCCTTGCCCTCGAAGACGTCCCACTGACCCCACTGCACCGACACGCAGCGCAGACCTTCGGCGGTCAGGCGCCGCGCGATCGCGTCGACCATCCGGTTCGCCGCCGCGTAGACGACCGTGCCGCGTCCGCCGAGCGTGGCGGCGAGGGAGGAGCACAGGACGATCTCACAATCGTCGGCCATGGTCAGCGCGTCGAGGACATGCGCGATGCCCGCGACCTTCCCGGACATGGCTTGCTCGACCTGAGCGTGGGTGATCTCGGTGAGTTCGAGTTCGCCGATCACCGAATTGTCGGCCGCCGCGTGCACGACGAGGTGCGCCGGTGCGTCGCGAAGCCGGTCGGCCAGCAGCGTGACGGATGCCCGGTCACCGATATCGCAAGGCACGACCGTGATCTGGGCCGACCCCAGCGCGCGGAGGTCGCTCAGTCGCCGCGTGACCGCCTCGGTCTCCCCCGACCTGCTCACCAGCGTCACCCGGCGAGCGCCCGCGCGCACCACGTGCTCGCAGAACTCGAGTCCGAGGCTGCCGGTGCCACCGGTGATCACGACGTTCTCCGGGTGCGACGGTCCGCGCAGCAGCGCGGAGCGGTCGGCTTCGATGAGCCGCTTGGCGTACAGATTGCCCTCGCGCAACGCGAGTTCGGGCTCCTCGGCCGTGTGCAGCGCGGTGACTATCGACGCTACCGCCTGCGCATTCGCCTGATCGGGGGCGAGATCCAGATGCCGGAACGCGACCCCCGGGTATTCCGGACTCGCCGAACGGAAGCCGGCGCTCGCGGCCGCGTGGACCGGATGTGGCGGCGCGTCGCCCGGGACGACCGCCTCACCGGCGACGGTGACCAGCCAGTACTCGGTCACTCCCGCATCGGGCTTGGACCACCAGCGCCGCGCGCCGAGGAACTCCGCGACCTGCGCGACCGCGGCGGAACCGTCCAACTCGGGCAGCGCGGGCAGCAGCACGACGAAGGTGTCGATGTCGCCGTCGCCGCTGCCCGCTTCGATGTCGAGCAGGCGCCCGCCGAGTCCTTGATTCGTCGCGTAGTCGACCAGGGCGGCGGCGAGTTCGGCGCACTGCCCGGTGTGATCGATGATGCCGAGCGCGCGCGGTGCGGTCATCGTCCGCCGCACCAGCCGGACCCAGTCTTCCACCAGCAATTGCGGTTTCGGGGCGGCCTGCGCCATTGCGGCCGGTTCCGGACGTGCCGGGGCAGCCTGCGGGTGCGCCGGGGTGTCGGTCGAGGACCTGGCGCGCCCGAGGGTGACGTCGTGGGGAAGCCACAGTGTCATCTCGTTCATCCGCACACTCGGGAAGTCCGCCAGTGGCAGCCGGGCGGGGGCATCGGAATCGGCGCGCAGGCTCTCCCACCGGTAGTTCAGGTCATTGACCGCCAGGACCGCCAGATTCCTGGTGAATTCGGTCAGGTCGGTCGCCGTCCGGATCGACGTGCCGCACACAGTGGTGGCGGCGCGATCGGCCGCGAATTCGGCGAGGCTCTCCTCGACGGCCAGCTGCAATGTCGGATGCTCGGCGAGTTCGACGAAAGTGTCGACCTCCCGGGCGAGGGCGGCGGTGATCGCCCGGTCGAAGCGAACCGGATTGCGCAGGTTCCAGAACCAGTACTCGTCGAACGGGAGATCCGGAGTGATCGCCGCACCGAGAGTCGCTCCGAGGCAGTCGATCTCGGATTCGAGGAAGCGGGCGTTGTCCAGCTTGCTGTGCACGGCGTCGCGGATCACGGCGCGGAACTCGTTGAGCAGACTGGTGTGCGCCGGATAGCGGACCCGGATGACGCGAGCGAACCGGCCGCGTGCGGCCAGCGCGTCCACGACGGACTGCACGGTCTCCCGCTCGCCCGAGATGCCGACCATGCGCGGTGCGTTGACCACCGACACCTGGCCCCAGCCGGACTGGCGCGCCAACAGGTCCTCGCACTCGTCGCGGTCGGCGGCGACGACGGCCATGGCGTATCGATCGGAGGCGATCTCGTCGACCGCACGCGCTCTGGTGCCCACGACGACGATCGCGTCCTCGAGGGTCATCGTGCCCGACAGGTAGGCGGCGGCGATCTCGCCCTGGCTGTGCCCGACGGTGGCAGCGGCATCGATGCCGAACGAACGCCACATCGCGCCGAGGCCCACCATCTGCATGAACAACGCGGGCTGGACGATCCTGGCGTTGTCGTCGGCCTCGGCATCGGTGTCGAGCAGATACGGCAGCGGGGATTCGTCGAACCGGTCACCGAAGATCGCGTCGCAGCGATCGACCTCGGCGCGGAACGCCTCCACCCGGTCGTAGAAGAGTCTGCCCATGCCGGGGCGCTGACTGCCCTGGCCGGGCAGCACGTAGGCGAGCCGACGCGCCACGGCGGGTTCGGCGGTGGCGACCACGGCCGGGTGGTCGTATCCGTCGCGCACCGCCGTCAGCGCCGTGACGAGATCATCGCGGCTGGTCACCATCAGCAGGGCGCGGTGCCGCCGGGCGACCCGCGTACGGAACAGCATGTCCGCCACCCGGTCCGGGGAGACCGCGGGACGATCGGAGACGTAGTCGAGGATGGCCGCCGCCTCCGCGCGCAGCGTGGCGGCGCTATCCGCCGACAGGAGTACCGGAATGGACCCGTCGGGCAGTCGATAGCTAGACATCGTCGTTCTCCTCACGAACGGGCATCGCGATGATCGCGTGCGCGTTGGATCCGCTCGCACCGAACGAGGACACCGCGCCGTAGCGGACGCCGTCCTTCGGTTCCCAAGGCTGTAGTCGCGTGGCCAGCCGCAGACTCGACCCGTCCCAATCCACGCGGGTGGTGGGTTTGTCGGAGAACAAGGTCGGTGGAATGTGCCCGTTTCGTCCCGCGAGGAGCAGCTTGATCAGGCCCAGCATTCCCGCGGCGGCCTGCGCGTGCCCGGCGTTGGATTTCACCGAGCCGAGCAAGGGGCCGGATCCCGCGGCGCCGTAGGTGTTCTGCAATGCGATCAGTTCGACCGGATCGCCCGCGCGGGTGGCGGTGCCGTGTCCTTCGATCATGCCCACGTCGGCCGGATCGATGCCCGCCTGCGCGATGGTCTTGCGGATCAGCCGCTCCTGCGCGTCGGTGCGCGGCACCAGGATCGGTTTGCCCTTGCCGTTGTGGTTGTGGTTGGAGGCGAGCAGCCGCCCGTAGATCCGGTGCCCGAGGCGCCGGGCGCGCGACTCGCGCTCGACGACGACGATGCCAGCGCCCTCGCCCCACAGCGTGCCGGAGGCGTCATCGGCGTAGGACCGGCAGTGACCGTCGGTCGACAGCGCGTTGAGCTTGGCGAACTCGTAGAAGACGCCGGGCCCGCCCATGACGCAGACCGCGCCGGCCAGCGCCCATTCGCAATCCCCGTCCCGCACGGCGGCGGCGGCGAGATGAACCGCGGTGAGGGAGGAGGCGCACGCGGCGTCGACGGCCAACGAGGGACCGATCAGCCCGAGGCAGTGCGACACCCGTCCGGCGGCGCTGAGCAATCCATAACCGATGGTCCGAACACCGGTGTATTCGTTCACTTCCGCCGCAATGGGTCCGTATTCCATCGGCGAGCAACCGATGAAGCATCCGGCGTCCTCGCCCGCGAGCGCACCGGGATTCATTCCCGCATTCTCGAGCGCTCGCCATGCCACGCGTAGCGCGACCCGCTGCTGCGGGTCCGTCGCGATCGCCTCGCGCTTGCCTATTCCGAAGAAGACGGGATCGAATTCCGCCGCGCCGTCGAGGAATCCTCCCGCGTCGCAGACATTGCCCCACCCGTCGAGCTGCGCTACCGACAGCAGATCCTCGATCGGCCAGCCGCGGTCGCGCGGAAAGGGGCCGACCAATTCCCTCGACTCTTCGAGCGCGGACCAGAACGATCCGGGACTGTCGATCCCACCCGGCGCCTCGACGGCCATTCCGGAAATGACGATGTGATCGACGTCCTGCGCCGTTGCTGTTGTCACCGCTGATCCTCGGCTCTCAGAACGCCGCTGCGGGATGCGCTTGCCGGGCAAGCAATTCCGCGATGGCCTCGACGTGATTGTTCAGATAGAAATGCCCGCCTTCGAACATCGTGACCTCGACGTCGTCGCCGTGGCGGTGCCAGCCGTGCAGGTCGGCCATCGAGACGATCGGATCCCGATCGCCGCCCATCGCGTGGATCCTGGTCGCGACCCGCACCGTCTCCGGGCAGCGGTAGGCCTCGGAAGCCTTGTGATCGGCCTTGATGGCGGGCAGCGACAGCCGCATGATCTCGCGGCTCGCGAGCACGTCGGAGCTGATGCCCTCCAGCATGATGAGGTGATCGAGCAGTTCGTCGTCGTCTTCCGGTGTGGGCTTGCGGTATTCGGCCCGGGACGGAGCAACCGCTGCCGAAATAGTCAGCTGCCGTACATCGATGCCCGCGGCGAGGGCGAGCCCGACGAATTCGAAGGAAACGAGCGCGCCCATGCTGTGACCGAATGCGACAATCGGCACATCGCGGTTGTAGGGGGACATCCGGAATTCCGCGAAAGCGCCTGCGGCGATATCCTGCAATGAGGTCAACGCCGGTTCCGCGGCCCGATCCTGACGTCCGGGGTATTGGAAGATGATGACGTCGTAGTGCGCACTGAACGCTTTGGAGAGTGTGCGATACGCGGACGCTCCCGCACCGGCGTGCGGAAAGATCAGCAGTGGCAGCCGCTCGGGCGAATCCGGCTTGTGAAACTTTCTGATCCATCCCGGTTTGTGCTGCATAGTGCTACCCACTTTCGAAACTCCCGCCGACAACCACAGCGGAAGCAAACCCGCGAACCGTTCGATACTTGGTGCAACGCAGCAGTTATCGGCTAAACTTAGGTAAGGCTACCATAACTTTATGGTGCACACTCGTCGAGCGCGGCCACAAGCGCGGTGACGCTGCGCTCCCAGAGCGCGGCCAGGCGGTCCATCTCGGACTGGGTGAACAACGCCGCACTCCAGCGCCAGGTGATCATCAGCCGCGGTCCGGCTTCGGTGGTGTGGACCGCGGCGATCAGGCCGAGGGAATAGCGCAGCGGCAGCTCGGGTTCCGGGGCGATCGGCAGGGTCGCGGTCACGGCCGGGTCGGTGATCATCGACCAAGTCCGATCGGCCTGCCCGCCGAGATCCACCCGGCCCAGATAGTTGAACTCCACCTGGGGTTCGGGGGCGCCGGACAACTCCGGTAGCGCGAGCACCGATTGCAGCAGTCCGAAATCGAGCCCCTGTTCCGGCACCGAGGCCATGTGCGCGGCAACGGAATCCAGCAGCGCGCGGGCCAGTGTGGGTTGCGCCTGCGCACGCTCCACGTCGATCGCGTTCGCCCCCACGCCCAGCCGGACCGGATAGGTGGCCGAGAACCAGCCGACGGTACCGGAAGTGTCGGCCCCGACCACCGCGTCGGCCCTGCCGTGGCTCTCCAGCCCGATGAGCGCTCCCGCGTCGTGGGTCTGCCCGCGCTCGCGCCGCCAGGACACCAGCGTCATCGTCAATGCCGCCAGCAGGAATTCCCGCACCCCGTCTGTCCTGGTCGGTGTGGCGAGGATGCGCGCGGTCGCCGAGGCGGGAACGCTCGCCGAAGTGAGTCGCAGCGACGCCCACGTATCGGTGGGAAGCGGTTTGCGCGAGCCGACGGCGGGATCCGGTCCGCTCACCTGCTCCACCCAGTAGTCGCGCTGGGCGAGCACGTCGGGCTGTTCGGCCCGCTCCCACATCAGCTGACACCAGTGCCGGTAGGAGGTGGGTTCGGCGATCGCCTTCGGCACCGCGCCGGAGACGACCTGTTCCCACGCCGCGGCCAGATCGGCCGTCAGGATTCCCCAGGACACCACGTCCACCGCGAGGTGGTGGATGGCGAGGAAGAGGATGTCGCCGCCGGGCGCGCCCCGCAACCACACCGCGCGCACCATGTCTCCGGCGGCCGGGTCGAGCTGGTCGAATGCGAGGCGGGCGGCCTGTGCCGGCACCGCGTCGAAACCATCCGCCGTACCGTCGAATTCGCGGATGGTCAGCACGTCCGAGGCGGAGACGCATCCTGGCTCACGGGTGACCAGGCGCGGGCCGTCCGCGGTCTCGTCCAGCCGGGAGCGCAGCGTGTCGTGTCCGTCCAGCACCGCCTGCAGCACCGCTTCGAGATCCGCACCGGATATGCCCTCGGGCAGGGCGAGGAGCACATGCTGGGCCAGGCGCCGGAACCGGGGCTGTCGGTGCATCCACGAAACGATCGGCAGCGGCAGGACCGGCCCGTAGTCGTCGCCGCTCGGCACCCGCTCGGACACCGCGCTCGCCCGGCTGTCGATCGCGGCGGCGAGATCGCGGATCGTCGGCGCGGCGAGCACCATGCGCACGTCGATCGCGATGCCGTGCCTGCGGGCCTTGTTCACCAGCGAGATCGCCACGATGCTGTCCATGCCGAGTGCGAAGAAGTCCTCCGCGACGCCGGGCGTGCGGCCGTCGAACACCTCGGTGAGCACCGCGGTCAGCGCCCGTTCGGTCTCGGTCTCCGGCTCGGCGGCAGCCGCGGCGTTCTCGCCGGCGAGCGAGTGCTCGGCGAGCACGGCGAGTTCGCGGACGTCGAGTTTGCCGTTGGCGTTCACCGGAAGCCGCGGCAGCGCCACCAGGCGAGCGGGAATCATGTAGGCGGGCAGACGATCGGCCAGCGCCGACCGCAGGGAAACCGGTTCGGCGGCGCGGCCGGGTTCGCACACCACGAATCCCACCAAGGTCACCGCATCCCCGCGGCGCACCACGGTCGCGGCGGCGGCGGCGATGCCCGGGAGGGTCCGCAGAGCCGTTTCGACCTCGCCGATCTCGACGCGGTACCCGCGGATCTTCACCTGGTCGTCGGCCCGCCCCAGGTAGGCGAGGTTGCCGCCGGCCAGCCTGCGCACCAGATCGCCGGTGCGATACATCCGCCTGCCACCGGCGAAGGGGTCGGCGACGAAACGCCCCGCCGTGCCGCCGGGGCGCCCGGCGTAGCCGCGGGCCAGCTGCGGTCCGGCGAGATACAGCTCACCGACCACACCGACCGGCACCGGCCGGAGCCCGGAATCCAGCACGTACGCCGACGTTCCCGCGGTGGGCCTGCCGATCGTCGGCACATCGAGATCGGCGGCCCCGGGGGCGGTGACGTCGGCGACCACCGCTTCGACGGTCGTCTCGGTCGGGCCGTAGCAGTTGTGCACGGCGACGTCGGGCAGGCCGCGCAGGCGATCCCACAGCTGGGTATCGATGGCCTCGCCGCCGAGGGCGAGCACGGCGGGCGGCCGGTCGAGCAGTCCGGCGGCCGCCAACTGCCGGAACATCGACGGCGTGGTGTCGATCATGTCGATTCCGTGCCGCCGCATCCCCTCCACCAGGCGCTGCGCATCGCGCATGGCCGCGTCGTCGAACAAGTGGATGCCGTGCCCGTCGAGCAATCCGACCATCGGCTGCCACGAGGCGTCGAAGCTCAGCGACCAGGCGTGCGCGATCCGCAACGGACGCCCCAGCCTGCGCACCGCGGGCCGGTACACCCGTTCCCGGTGGTCGGCGAAGTATGCGACCAGGGCGGCGTGGGAATTGACCACGCCCTTGGGTTCGCCGGTCGAGCCCGAGGTGAAGATGACGTAGGCGCTGCTGTCCGGATGCCGCGCGACCGCGGGCAATACGGCGGCAGCGCGCCCGGCGACAGCGGAATCGTCGAGGTCCAGCACGATCGCCGGGTCGAGACCGGCGCCATGTCCGCCGGAGACCAGTACCAGCTTCGGATCCGCCTGCCGCAGGATGGATTCGACACGGGCGGTGGGCAGCGCGACATCGACGGGCACATACGCGGCGCCCGCGGCGAGCGTGGCGAGCACGGCGATGATCGCGCGCTCGCCGCGCGGCAGATGAACGGCCACCACGTCTTCCGGCCCGACGCCACGCGCGATCAGTTCGCCGGCCAGGCCCTTCGCCCGTTCAGACAACTCCCGGTAGGTCGCGACGATGGTGTCCGTGGTGAGCGCGACCGCGTCGGGAGTGGCGCTCGCCTGACGCTCGAACAGCTCGAAGACCGTTGTCGCACGGTCGCGTTCCGGCACGTCGGGCGTGGTTTCGAACAGGCGTGCCTGCGCGCGCGCCGCATCCGGCAGCACGTCGAGATCATCGGTGCGCAGCCGCGCCGAGCCGGGCAGGCGCCGCAGCACGGCCAGCATGGCCGCGCCGATGTCCTCCGGCAGATACGGCACCGATTCGCGCACCGCCTCCACGACGACGGCCAGTTCGTCACCGTGCACATGCGAGACCACGGTGAGCGGGTAGTGCGTCAGGTTCTTGGCCATCATCGGCCGGAACGTGACCGCACCGACGGTGTTCGCGCCGACCACGTCGTCCATGGGGGCGTTCTGGAACACGAACATGGTGTCGAACAGCGAGCTGTATCCGGCCGCGCGCTGCACCGAGGACAGACTCAGATATCCGACGTCGCGCATCGCCGCGGATTCGCGTTGCAGGCGTGCGCATTCGGCCGCCACCGGCGCTGCCGGATCCGTTCGGAACACCACGGGAATCGTGTTCAGGAACAGGCCGACCATGCGTTCCACGCCGGAGATCTGCTCCGGACGACCGGTCACGATGGTGCCGTAGACGACGTCGCGGCGATCGGTCAGCCGCGACAGCAGGATCGTCCAGGCGAACTGCACGACGGAATTGAGCGTCAGTCCGTGCCGGCGCGCCCAGTCACGCAGTCGCGCGGTGTCGTCCGCGGGCAGGATGAATCGGGTGACCTCGGCGATCGCCGACGCCGTCCCCCGGGTGAGGCCCATGCCGGTTCCGCCGTCGGCGATCATCAGGGGGCCGCTGAGCTCGGCCAATTGCTCGGCCCACCAACGCTGCGCCGCCGACATGTCCTTGGCGCCGAGCCAGCCGATGTAGTCGCGGTACGGCCGCACCGGGGCAAGCGCGTCGGCCGCTCCCCCGGCCGAATACAGTGCCCGCAGCTCGCCGAACAGCACGCCCAGCGACCAGCCGTCCAGCAGGATGTGGTGGATCGTGAGAATCAACCGCCACCGCGCGGCGCCGTCCTCCGGCGGCAGCGTCACCAGCGTGGCGCGCAGCGACGGTCCTTTACCGAGATCGAACGGGCGGGCCAGTTCCTCGGCCTCGACCTCGTCCAGTTCTTCCACCCGCGCGGCACGTTCGGTCCACGGTAATTCGACCCGGCGCGGCACGATCTGAACCGGCTTGGGGACGTCCCGATCCCAGAACACCGCGCGCAGATTCGGGTGACGGCGCAGCAGCGTCTCGAGGCAGCGGCGCAGCAGTGCGGCGTCCAGCGGTCCTTCGATGTCGATGACGAACGGGATGGTGTACACATCCTGCCCGTCACCGGTCAGCCGGGACAGTGAGAACAGACCCTCCTGCAATGGGCTGAGCGCCAGCACATCCTCGATCTCCGCAATGGCCTCACTCATACCCGTTCTCCTGCCTCGCTGCCTTCGCCGCGTCGTCGACGACCCCGGAATCCGGGCGTGGCGTCAGCGCCCCCGCCAAAAGGCAAGGCTTGCCTAACTCGGAAGTGATGGTAACTCACACCGCCGCCCAGAAATAGAGATGTGGTTTGGCTAACCTAATGCCAGCCGAGCGCATATCTCCGGGGACGCGACCGCCCTCGCCCACACGGCGAATCGCGTGGGCGAGGGCGGTCGGAATCCGTGCCGCAGCGGGCGTGATCAGCGTTGTGCCGCCCACGAACTCTGCAGAGCGGCCAAGGCGTCCGCGTCGAGCCCGGAGGCGGACATCGGGGCGTGCTCCTGTTCGTCCACCGGGTCGTCGGGCAATGTCTCGGGCGGATTCGCGATGGCCTCGTCCACCGCCGCCGCCAAGTCCGCGATCGTGAAGAACTCGAAGATCATCTGCGGACTCAGCGGCAGACCGGCCTCCGCGGCGCGCGCCGCCCATTTGATGGCGATGACGCTGTCACCACCGAGGCCGAAGAACCCGTCCTCGCGGCCGACCTCGGTGATGTCGAGCAGTTCCTCCAGGATCGCCGCCAGCGTGCGCTCGGTCTCGGTCCGCGGCGCCACATAACCGGATTCGAGCGCGGCGGCCGCGGCGTGCCGGACCACCGAGCGGCTGGTGTCCCAGCCCTCCGGCAGGATGTCGAGCTCGCCGAGAGCGAGATCGGGCTGTTCGGCGAAGGCGCGCAGCACCCCCACCAGCACGTCGGCGAAGATCTCTCCGGTCTCCGCGAGGTACAGATCCGGGTTGACCACCACCCGCGCGACGAGGTCGCCGTTGGTCTCCACCGAGTAGTCGAGGTGGAAGTCCATGAAGGAGACGTCGTAGTACCCGGCGATGCCGGTGAGCATGGTCGATCCGTCGGCCGTGAACGGCACGGGCACGGGGCGGTGCCGGAAGTGCATCATCACCTGGAACAACGGATTACGCGACAGCGAGCGTGCCGGATTCAGCGATTCCACCAGACGCTCGAACGGCACGCCCTGGTGGCTGATCGCGTCGAGCGCCGCGTTGCGCACCCGCTCGAGCATGGTGCGCGGAGTCGGATCGCCCGACACGTTGTGGCGCATCACCACCACGTTGGCGAACAGGCCGACGAGTTCGTCGGTGGTCCGGCCGATCCGGTTGGCCACCGCGGCGCCGATCGCCACGTCCTCACCACCGCCGAGAATGTTCACCACCGCCGCGCTGACCGCCTGGCAGAGCATGAATTCGGTCGCCCCGACCTCGTCGGCTCTGGCGCGCAGCGCGTTCCAGGTCGTCGCGGGCAGCACGCGGGCGGCGCTGAGTCCGTTGCGGCCGAGCACGGGCGGACGCGGGTGGTCGTGGGCGACGGCGATCTCGTCGGGCAGGCCGTCGAGCGTCTTGCGCCAGTAGTCCAGCTGCGCCTGTCCGTAGGCACTGACCTCGCGGTCGGGGCCGCGGTCGAAGATCTCCCGCTGCCAGATCGCGAAGTCGGCGAACTGGATGGGCAATTCGGCCCAGCCCGGCGCGGCCCCGTCGAGCCGGGCGCGATAGGCGAGAGTCAGATCGTCGAGGAAGATCTGGCACGACCGCATGTCGGCGATGATGTGGTGCATCAGGATGGACAGCACATGGGTCCGCTCGTCCAGTCGCAGCACCCGCAACCGCACCATCGGCTCGGCTGCCAGATCGAAGACGTAGTCCCAGTCCGCCGCGAGCTCCCGCTGGAGCTCGGCGTCGACATCGCCTCCCCCGCTGATGTCCACCAGCGGAACCGGCACCGGAGCGGGCGCAGCCACCAGTTGGTATGGCGTGCCGTCGTGTTCGGGGAAGGTGGTCCGCAGCGATTCGTGCCGGGCGACCACGTCGTCGATGGCGGCGCGCAGCGCGTCCACGTCGAGCGGGCCGTCGAAGCGGACCGGGTAGCTGACGTTCTCGCCGTCGATCGCGCCTTCCAACCGGCGCTGGAGCCAATAGACGCGCTGGGAGTAGGACAGCGGAATACGTTCCGGACGTTGCCTGCGCACCAATTCGGGTTTCGCCGCGCGCGCTTCCACCACCGGCGCGGGCTCGGCGGCCTCGTCCTCGTCGAACGCGTCGACCTCGTCGAGGTCGATGTCGAACTCGTCGCGGAAGGCGGCGACCAGATGGGCGGCCAGCGCGGTGACGGTCGGCTTGTCGAACGGGACGCGCATATCGATCTCGATGCCGAACTCGGCGCGGATCATGGTGATCAGCCGCGCGGCCAGCAGTGAATGCCCGCCGAGTTCGAAGAACGAGTCGTCGGCGCCGACCCGCTCGCGGGTGAACAGCGTGGCGAACAGTCCGGCGACACGGACCTCGGTCGGCGTCCGCGGCTCCCGGTACGCGCGGGCCTCGGCGAACGCGGGGGCGGGCAGCGCTCGCTTGTCCAGCTTGCCGTGCGCGGTGAGCGGCACCTCGTCGATGACCGCGAAGGCCGAGGGGACCATGTACTCCGGCAGAGTGGCCGCGACGTGCGCGCGGACCTCGTCGAGATCGACCCGCGCCCCCGGAGCCGCCACGATGTAGGCGGCCAGGACCGGGCCGAGCATCTCGTGCTCCGCCACGATCACCACGCAGTGCGCGACCGACGGATGATCGGTGACGGTGGCCTCGACCTCGCCGAGTTCGATCCGGTGCCCGCGCACCTTGACCTGTTCGTCGGCGCGCCCGATGAATTCGATCTCCCCCGCGGCGTTGCGGCGCGCGAGGTCGCCGGTGCGATAGAGTCGCCCGCCCGCCAGGAAGGGATCGGCGACGAAACGTTCCGCGGTCAGGCCGGGCCGGTTCAGATATCCGCGGGCCAGCTGGCGTCCGCCGAGGTAGATCTCGCCGACCACCCCCGAAGGCACCAGTTGCATGGCGTCGTCGAGCAGGTAGAGGTGCACATTGCGGTTCGGCAGCCCGATCGGCACGATGCCGGTGCCCTGCGGACCTTCCACCTCCATGTGCGCCGAACACACCACCGCCTCGGTGGGGCCGTAGTGATTGCGCAGCTCGGCGTCGAACTGGGCGGCGAACCGGTCGGCCACCTCGCCGGGGAGCGCCTCGCCGCCGACCGGCACGCGCCGCAGCGTGCGCCAGTCGTTCACTTCGGGCAGCACCAGGAAGGTGGCCAGCATGGACGGCACCATGTGCAGCACCGTGACGCCGTGCCGGGTGACCAGATCCGCGACGTAAGGAATGTCGCGGTAGGCGTTCGCCTTCGGGATCACCACGCGCGCGCCCGCGGTCAGCGTGACGAAGATGTCCAGCAGCGAGGCGTCGAAACTCACCGAGGTCGATTGCAGCACACGGTCCTGCGGGGTGAGATCCCACTCCGCGTTGAAGCCCGACAAGTGCTCGGCGATCGCGTCATGCGGAACCGGAACGCCTTTCGGCTTGCCGGTGGAGCCGGAGGTGTAGATGACGTAGGCGGTGTTCGACGGGTGCAGGGGCGTCGCGCGGTCGGCGTCGACCGGATCGCGGTCCGGCAGCGTCGCCGCCTCTTGCTCGGCCGCGGCCACCGTCACCGCATCCAGCGTCAGCTCGGGACGAGCATCGTCGAGCAGATATTCGGTGCGCTCGGCCGGGTAGGCGGGATCGATGGGCAGATACGCCGCCCCCGCCTTCTGCACGGCCAGGATCGCGACCACGAATTCGACCGAGGTGGCCATGCGCAGCGCGACCAGGTCTTCGGGGCCGACACCCCGCTGGATCAGCCAGTGCGCCAGCCGGTTCGCGCGCGCGTTCAGCGCGCGATAGGACAGCTCGACTTCGTCGGAGGCGATCGCGATGTTCTCCGGCGTCGCGCCCACCTGCCGCTCGAACATGGCGATCATCGTGGTCGGCTGCTCGTCGACCAGCGTGCCGTGCGAGATCGCGAGCAGGTGCTCGCGCTCCGTCGCACCCAGCAGGTCCAGATCGCGGAGCCGTCGCGCGGGATCGCGCAGGGCGCTGTCGAGTATCTGCACGTAGTGGTCGAGCAATTGGGCGACCAGCGATCTCTCGAGCTCGTCGATCAGATAGGTGGCCTCCACGCGGGCGCCCGCACCGTCCTGGACGACCATCAGCCCCAGCGGCTCCTGCGCGACGACGCTGCCGAGGTCCAGTTCGCTCGCTTCGATTCCGGGCAGATCGAATCCGTTGGCCGCGCCGCGCACGCCGAAGCTGAGCTGGACCAGCTGCGCCATGGCGTCGCTGCCCGCCACCCGCTCGGGCCCGACCGCCTGGACCACGCGATCGACGCCGACGTCCTGGTGGGTGAAGGCGCCGACCACCGTCTCTCTCGTCCGGTCGAGCAGCGCGGCGAAGGTATCCGCCCCGCGGGGCGTCGCGCGGAGCAGCAGCGTGTACCCGAAGTATCCGATCAACGCCTCCGCCCTGGCGTCGCGACGGTTGGTCACCGGCATGGAGACCAGGAAATCCGTGGCCGCGGTGTAGCGATGCACCAGCGCCTGGAAACCCGCGAGCAGCACCATGTATGGGGTAGCCGAGTGCGTGCGCCCGGTCGAGGCCACCAGATCCATCAGCTCCGGCGGCAGTGCGCGCACCACGCGGTCGGCGTTCTTGGACCCCGCCCCGCCCGCCCGCCGGCTCGGCAGTTCGAGCCGTTCGGGCAGGGGGGTCAGCGCGCTGCGCCAGAATTCCAGGCCCGCGCTCTGGTCGTCCTCGGATCGCCCGAGCACTTCGACGTCGACATACTGCGCCCTGACCTCGGGCAAAGCGTCGGCATCACGGTAGGCCGCGTTCAATTCGGTGAAGAACACCGGCCACGAGTCGTCGTCCCAGCCGATGTGGTGGACTACGAGGACGAGCACGTAGGAGTGCGCGCCGACCCGGATCAGCGTCGGGCGCAACGGCAGTTCGGTGGACAGGTCGAAGGGGCGGGCGAATTCGCGGCGGGCGAGGACCTCGACGCGCCTGGACAGAACGTTGTCGGGCAGATCGGTGAGATCGTGCCGCTGCCAGGTGAGCACGGCATCGTCGCGGGAGACCTGGTACGGCTCGCCGTCGTCGCCGGCGTGATAGGTGGTGCGCAGCACCTCGTGTCTGGCCACAACGGTCGCGAACGCGGCCTGCAACCGCTCCGGGTCGGCGAGTCCGTCCAGCCGGTAGGCCACGCAGACGTTCAGCGTGGTGTCGCTCGGATCGAGCCGCTGGAGGAACCACATCCGCTGCTGGGCCGCCGACAGCGGGCTCGGCTCGCCGGCGCGCCGGGCCGGTACGGCCTGCTCCGGTGGCGACGCCTGCACACCCTGCTCGCGCAAACGTCGCTGTAGTAGCTGCTTTCGGCGCTCGAGAATGTCGTCTGCCATGTCCGTCCTTCGAATCGTGCTGTCGGGCCTGCTGTCCGGACATGCCGGACGGGCGGTGGTCGATGGATCAGGTCACTGATCGGTGAGATAACCACCGCGCGCGAAGAATTCGGCTCCGTCGTGCTCGACGCCGTCCGAGGCGCGCACCCGGGTGATCACCAGCGCGCGGTTACCGCCGCGGTGGGCGTCGGTCCCCGTCACCACCGCGCCGCCGCCCTCCTGCACGATGACGCGACCCGGTGTGCCGCCGTAGCGCGCTTCGGAGACTCGCGCGGCCAGGACCTCGACGCGCTCGCCGCGGTAATGGGTGAACGGGCGGGGGTAGGGCGCGGAGAGCGCGCGCACGAAACGCTCCAGATCCTCCGCCGCCCAGTTCCAGTCGATCCGGCTGTCGCGCTCGGAGCGCTTGTGGAAGTAGGTGCGCTCGGCCTTGTTCTGCGGCCGCCACACCGCGGTGCCGGAATCCAGCGCGGCCAGCGCCTCGCCGAGCGCGTCGGGAATAAGCTCCATCCCGCGCATCACCAGTTCGGTGCCCGTGTCGGTGGGGCCGATGGGGATCGAGCGCTGCACGAGGATGTCACCGGTGTCCAGGCCATCGTCCATGCGGTGCACGGTCAGGCCGGTCTCGGAAGCGCCGCTGATCAGCGCCCACAGCACCGGAGAGAAACCGGTGAACTTCGGTAGCAGCGAATCGTGCAGGTTCAGGGTGCCGTGCGGCGGCAGGTTGTACAGCTCCGCGGGCATCCAGGTGTACCAGCTGTTCACCACGATGACATCCGGTTCGGCCCGCTTGACGAGATCGATGGTCTGCGCGTCGGCGCGCTCGGTGAGGTGCACCGGAATCCCGTGTTCGCGCGCCAGTTCCTCGACCGAATCCGAGAAGATCGCCTTGTAGGACTGCTCGCTCGCCGGATGCGTGACCGCGAGCACCACCTCGTGTTCCGAGTCGATCAGGGCTTGCAAAGTCTTGCGCCCCCACGTCTGGAAACCGAACGACACGATACGCATGAACCGAAAAACCTTCCCTCAGAATACCAAGGTTAGCCTAGCCTATGCCCACCGGGCGCGCGGGCCGAGTCGATCACTCGACCGACAAGGCCGGGGTCGCGCGCCGGTCCGCGGCCTGCCGGACCGTCGCGGTCTGGAGCACGCGGTCCGAAAGCGCGCCGAGGCAACTGAGATTCGGAAAACCGGGCCCCTGGGCAAGGGCCGCCAGGTTCGGCAGGTACAGCTTGCTGTCCAGGCCCGACACCGCGAGGTCGTATCCGATGGCGGTCTCGATCCGCGCCTGGGTCAGCTCGCCGCCGACCGCGAGTTCGAGCAGATCCGCGGCATTCGCGTCGAAGAGTTCGAGAAACCACAGCGGCCGCCCACCGGTCGCGTCGATCACCAGATCGGTGGTGTGCACCTGATCCGGGCGCATCTCGTTGCGCAGCGTCAGCGCGACGGCGCCGTCCTGATCCGTCACCCGCACCACGCGGCCCTGCATGTGATGCACGCGGTTGTCGGCGAGCAGACTCTCCTGCACCCGCACCGAGAACACCCCGCGGTCGGTCCGCCTGATGACGTCCCTGCGCTCCTCGATACTGAGCGACCCCCATTTGATCGGATCGCTGAACAGCGAGTTCTCGAAATAGCTCTCACCGCGGGTGTAGATCGTCGCCATCGGCGAGATCACCGAGATCGACAGCATGCCGTGGCGGATCAGCTCGTCCAGCGCCGAACCGGCGGTCTCGCCGCCGCCGATCACCGCGACCCGGGAGGCGACGGGAAGACTGCGCTTGCCGGCCAGATTCCAGAATTCGGCGATGCTGAGCACCTTCGGATGATGAGCCAGCGCCTTCTCGCTGCGGCCCGGCCCGGTGATCATGAGGCCGTCCGCCTCGATCTCGGTCGGGCGGCCGTCACCGGCGACGGCGGTGACCTGCCACCCGTCCGCCGTGGCCGCGATGGATCGCACTGTGCCGTAGACGAGTTCGAGATCGATTCCACGAGCGACCCACTGAAGGTACTTCGCCCAGACATGATGCTGGGGACTCGGCCTGCCTCGGTCGACCCACTCGGCGTAGGTGCCCTGGTCGATCAGGAACGAAGTCCAGCTGTAGGCCGTCATGGCCTCGTTGATGGCCCGGTTGCGACCGCGGGCCCAGGTGGAGTGATAGGGAAACCCGATGTCCTTCTCGGGACTGGTCCCGAGCCGGTGCTGTCCATCGGTCCAGCCACCGCTCGGCAGCCAATTACCGCCCACGGCATGGGCTTCCACCACAATCACGCGCGGCGCGGGCAACCCCAGTTCGCGCAGCACATGCGCCTTGGCCGCCACCGCCAACGCCTTCGGACCCGCACCGACGACAACAAGCGTTCCCACTGCATCTCCCACTCTCGACAAGCGCCGCACCCGTGGGCACGCCCACATCGACCGAACCTGCGTGTCTATGTTTGCATAGGCTTACCTTACAGTGAAGGCGCGCGCTCGACTCGACCATGGGTGAGCGCACACCCGAATGATTGGAAGAACAGATGATCGGAATCAGCCGAAAGACCCTCGGCGCTCTCGCCGTTGCCGCCTCGGTCCTGACCGGCGCCCTCGGCACGGTCGCCACCACCGCGGTCGCCCAGGCCGCACCGCTCGTCACCCCGATGCATGCCAAGGCGCCCGGCACCGGCGAGCTGCGCGCCAAGATGGCCGTCCTCTTCAACGCGGGCGCTTCGCGCTCGGCGCGGGCCGCCGAACTGGAGAACGGCGAGGCCGGCCTGGCCGCCTTCGATCGCGCCGCGGCGCTGATCGCGGTCGCACCCGCGAGCTGGCGGTGGGATGTCGTCGGCCCGGTGAGCGTCGACGGCGACGTGCTCTCCGCCAAGCTGCTGACCTCGACCGAGGGGTACGAACCGTGGTACTTCGATCTGTCCTGGCGGCAGGTCGGCGGCACCTGGAAGCTGACCCAGGAGTCGGTGTGCACCATCGGCAACTTCGTCGGCGCGGGCTGCTGAAGCTCAACCGCGACAACCGAAGTGCCCCGCCGCTCGCGGGGCACTTCGCCGTCGAGGGCCGGACACTCCGTACGACGTGACCGCCAAGTATTCTTAGGCTAACCTCAGTTGCATGAGCAGAGGATTCAGCGGCGTCGTGGTCAAGGCGTGGGGCGGCAAGGACTACCGGCTCACTGTGACATCGACCGAAGAGGTTACGGACAAATTCGTTCGGCTCGGCTTCGATGCCGGTGGGCTGCTGGCCGACCACCCCGTCCATCCCACCCAGTGGATCCGCGTGTGGATTCCCGAGGCGGACAGCGACAAACTGCACCATCGCGCGTTCACCCTGGTCGATCCCGATCCCGCGGGCAACCGCTTCTGGATCGAGTTCGCCCTGCACCACGGCCCCGCCGCGGACTGGGCGCGCAACGCCGACGTCGGCGATCCGCTCGACGCGAGCGTGCTCGGCTCCAAATTCGCGCTGCCGGAAACCGCCCCGAGCGAGTACATCGTCTTCGGTGACACCGCCTCGCTGCCCGCGATCAACTCCCTGCTCGACGCCATCGGCGACACCCCCGCACGGGTCTGGCTCGAATGGCAGTACGAGTCCGACCAGACCCTCCCGGTGCGCAACAAGCCCCACCATCAGGTGACCTGGCTGCAGCGCGTGGACGACGGCCGCCTGATGCGGGAACAGGCCCAGGAGATCACCTGCGCCAAGGACGCGTTCGGCTGGGTCGCCTGCGACGGCGCCACCACGCGTTCGATCGTCAAGACCCTCAAGACCACGCACGGATTGCCCAAGACTTCGATCAAGTACCAGGCGTACTGGAAGTAGCCCGCGCACACCAGCGGCGATAACGCCGCCCACTACCTGAGGTAGCGGGCGGCGTTATCACTGTGGACCGTCAGACCGCCGCGGCGGGCTCCAGACGCCAGCCCGCGGCGCGGGAGCGCTCGTTCCAGAAGTCGGCATAGCGGCCTCCGAGGGCCAGCAGCTCGTCGTGCGTGCCGCGTTCGACGATCCGGCCGCCGTCGATGAACAGGATCTGATCGGCGTGCGCGATGGTGGCCAGTCGATGTGCCACGACGATCACCGTCTTGCCCCTGGTCACTTCGTGCACACCGCGCACGACCACCGCCTCGCTGTGCGGGTCGAGCGCACTGGTCGCCTCGTCGAGCAGCACGATGGGGGCGTCCTTGAGCAGGGCGCGGGCGATCGAGACCCGCTGCCGCTCACCACCCGACAGCGCCGCACCACCCTCGCCGACCGGTGTGGCCAGCCCTTCGGGCAAGCGCTCGACTATCTCGTCCACACTGGCGGCCTGGGCGGCCCGCCACACCTCGGCGTCGGTCGCCTCCGGCTTGCCGATCCTGATGTTGTCGGCCACCGAGCGATCGAACAGGTAGACGTTCTGGAAAACCAGGGCGAGCTGATTCAACAGCGTCGGCGAAGGTTGTTCGCGCACATCGTGTTCACCTACCACGACACGACCGGAATCCACGTCGTAGAACCGGGCGGCCAGCTGCAGCAGCGTGGTCTTGCCCGCACCGCTGGGGCCGACGATCGCCGTCGTGGTCCCGGGCGGCACGCTGAAGGTCACCTCGCTCAGCACCGGCTCGCCCGGGCGGTAGCCGAAGCTCACATTGTCGAAGACCACCGAGGGCGCGCCGGGCGTCACCGGGGATGGCGCCTCGGGAAGAACGGGTTCGGCCAGCAGATCTCCGACCCGCCCGACGGCGGCGGCCGCGGCGCGCAGCCCGTTGCCCAGCTGGGCGGCCTGATTCAGCGGTTCGATGAACCGCGCGCTGACCGCGATCAGCGCGATCGCCGCGGCCGTCGAGATCGCCCCTCCGGTGGCCCTGCCGACCACGACATAGGCCAGGACCAGGAAGACCGCCTGCACCGACAGCGCGAACAGGATCAATCCCGGTACGGCGGTGAACACCTGGCGCGCGGTCGCCGACCGCTGCCGGTGCAGCGCCGCGTCCAACGCCCGGTTGCCCGCGCCCACGGCCCCGAAGGCCCGCAGCACCGGTTGCGCCTGGGCGAATTCGAGCACCCGGGCGTCGGCCTCGGCCGCGGCGGCATGGGCCTGTTCGTCGGAGCTGCGGTAGGCGCGCGAGGCCAGGCCGTTCACCAGGAACAGGACCGGGGCCGCCAGCAGCATCGCCAGCGAGATCCGCCAGTCGATGAACAGCATGCCCACGGCGACACCGAGTGGAACGACGATGCCGTTGAGCACCCGGGCCACCAGATACGCCACCGCGCCCTGGATCTCTCGCACGTTCTCCACGGCCATGCGCGACAGCGGACCCGCGCTGTGGGTCTCGAACCAGCCGAGCGGCAGCGCGTTGAGATGATCGCCGATCCTGGTCTGCAGGCCGCGCTGCATGCCGACCGCGATGCGCAGACCGACCGCGGTCTGGAAGTAACCGAAGACCGCCATCGCCGCGACGGCGAGCGTCATCAGCAGCGCCCAGGTCCACGCTCGGTCGAGGTCGCCGTCGAACAACGACTCGAGCACCGGGACGAGCAGCAGGTAGGCGACGGACTGGCTCAGCGCCTGACCGATGATCACCAGCAGCAATGTGGGGGTGAGCCCGGCGTATTCGGCGGGAACGAGCCCGAGAAGCTTGCGGATCATCGAATCTCCTCGCTTTCGACGAGCGCGACCGCGTTCAGCGCCGCCTCGTTGATCTCCCAGAGGCGCTGATAGGTGCCGCCGGCATCGCGCAGACTCCGGTGGTCGCCCTGTTCGACCAGAAGCCCGTTCTCCAGCACCAGGATCCGGTCGACGCCGGTGATGGTGTGCAGGCGGTGTGCGATCACCAGGACGGTGCGTCCGGCGACCAGCGCCGCCAGCGCGTCCTGCACCGCGGCCTCGGACTCGGGATCGGCGAAGGCGGTGGCCTCGTCGAGCACCAGCACGGGGCTGTCGGCGAGCAGCGCGCGAGCGATCGACAGCCGCTGCGCCTCGCCGCCGGACAGCGTCGCGTCGACACCGATCTCGGAGTCGTATCCCCGCGGCAGCGCCACGATCCTGTCGTGGATCTGCGCCGCTCGCGCGGCGCGCTCGAGCGCGTCGTCGGGGGCGTCCTGTGCGGCCATCCTCAGGTTGTCGCGGATGGAGCCGCGGATCAGGCGGACGTCCTGGAAGACGAATCCGACTGTGCGATACAGCTCATCGGTCGAGTAGTCGCGGATGTCACGACCGTCGATCGTGATCCGTCCGCCGGTCACGTCGTAGAAGCGGGGCAGCAGCTTGGCCAGCGTGGATTTACCGGAGCCACTGGGGCCGACCAGCGCGGTGATGGTGCCGGGGGCGAGTTCGAGATCGATGCCGCGCAGCACTTGGCGGTCCTCGCGGTAGCCGAAGGTGACCGACTCGAAGCGCACCACACCGGCCCGGTCGGGAACTTCCGATTCGGCCTTCCCGGCCGCCAATTCGGGAGTCTGCTGCAATTCGTGCAGGCGCACCGCGGCGGCGCCCGCCGCGCGCAATGCCTGCCCGCCGTAGCCGAGCCCGAGCAGCGATCCGCCGAGACCGAGGCCGACGAGCAGGAACGGCAGCACATCCAGCGGCGCGACCCAGTCGAGTCCGACCGCGGCGAGCCCCGCCAGCACGATCACCAGCATCATGAAGACCGGCGTGATGACGATGTCGGAAACCGCCTGCAACCGGATCATCGGCGTCTTCCACCGGTCGAAGGCGCGGGCTTGGGCGTCCACCGCCTCTTGATATTCGGTGTGCGCCTTGCCCGCCTGCCCGAAGGCACGCACCACCTGGATGCCGTCGACGAATTCGACGGTGCTCTCCTGAACGCGGTTCTCCCAGCGGGTGTATACGGCGAGCCGGTCGCGACTGTCCTGATCCATCATCCTGCCCAGCGCGACGGCGTAGACCACCAGCGGGATCAGCAACGCCACGGTGAGCCGCCAGTCGACACCGAACAAGTAGCCGAGGGTGACCAGCGGTACGACGAGCGCCCCCACGAACTCCAGTCTGGCGTGCGCCACGAGATAGTGCAGCGCCTCGACGTCATCCTGCAGGTACTTCTTCACCTCGGTGGAGTTCCGCTCGCCGAACCAGCCCAGCGGCACCCGGGTCAGCTTGTCCGCCAGCGCCCGGCGCACATCGAGCTGATATTTCCCGTCGAGCAGATGCGTCCAGGTCAGCGCACCGGCTTGGAGCAGGGCGCGGACCACCAGGACGAGCACCGCGATCGTCAGCAGACGCCACACCCGGTCGGTGTCCACCCGCTCGTCGATCAGTTCGCGACAGGCCTCCACGATCAGCACGAACGGCACGACCGTGCACACCGACGCGACCGCCATCACGATGCTCGCGACGTTCAGCGGGCCGCGCACGGGCGCGAGGATGTCCTTGCGCGCCTGCGCCTCCTGCCGCTTGCGTTCTTTCGTCACCGCCTTCGGCGGCCGGTTTCCCGTCTCCGCCTTCGGCGGCGCGACCTCCACCGTCATCTGTCCTCGCCTCCCGACCTTCCCGGCGCAGCTCGCCGGCATCCACCCATCGCCATCAACAAGGAAGGTTAGGCTAACTTACCAAGATACGGTAGGGGCGGCCTGCGGTATCGACACGCGAACAGCGGTGCGCACAGTCCACAGCGCCCCGCGCCCGATGTCGTCGCCCGCTTCGCGAATGACGGCGGGCCTGGAATTCTCCTTCCCGACTTATTTCGTCAATGTGTGAAAACTGTGCCGAGCCCGTGGTTTTCGAACTCCCGACGCGCCGGGGAATCCTCCGTGAACGGCGGCCCATCCTGGCCCGATAGCACGTGCGCATCGCTACCTTCAACCGAAAGCGAACCCATCCGACGCGCAGGAGTATCGAATATGTATGGCACGGCGAATTTTTCGGTTCTGACCGATTGCGCGAAAGATCCCGGCGAACTGACCGCGGGCCGAGCGCACACGGCCATGCAGGTGCACCTGGATTGCAGCGTCGAATTGTGCCGGGTCCGGCGGCGCGCACGCAGGACGCTGGTCGAGGCTCGGCTGATGGTGCTCGACGAGCGCGCCACGCCGTAGTGGCGTTCACGATGGACGCGCGGCGCTCGTGCCTCGGCTCGCCGGTGCGCACGGCGATGAACTCGCACGCACCGGAGTGGCTTTTGTGCGTGGAGCGGAATCGTCCCGGCGGCCGAGGTGTTGACCCTGGCATGACCGCAACGGCATCCGATCGATCCGCCACCCCCGTCGTGGATACCGAGACCGAATTCGGCGGACGACTCGACCGCGAGTCCGTTCTCTGGCTGACCACCATCGGCCCCACCGACACCCCGCAGCCGAACCCCGTCTGGTTCCAGTGGCGCGACGGCGAGTTCCCGATCTTCAGCAAGCCCGGCCAGCCGAAGGTGCGCAACATCCAGCGCAATCCCCGGGTCTCGCTGAACCTCGACAGCACCGAACACGGCGGCGACGTCGTCGTGCTCACCGGCACGGCGCGCGTGGTCGAGGAACGCCCCGGCGCGGACGAGATCGACGCGTTCACGAAGAAGTACGCCGACGGCCTGCGCTCGATCGACCTGACCGACGAGCAGTTCTACGCCGAGTACTCGGTCGTGCTGCGCGTCACCCCGGACCGGCTGCGCGGATTCTGATCCCCATGATGTTCGAGCCGCCGCCGCCCACCGCCGCGTGGCGGCACCGCACCGCCCGCGAAGGATTCGAGGTGGCGTATTTCCGGGTCACCGAACTGGGTGTGCTGATCGACGGCTGCACGACGGCCGTCGAGGACGGCGCGGCATGGGTGGTGGACTACCGGATCGCGCTGGACACCGAATGGCGAACGTGCCGGGCCCAGGTGGGCGTGCGTAAACCGGGCGGCTGGAACACGCTGGTGCTGGAGTCCGACGGCGCGGGGTCCTGGCTGCTGGACGGCATGCCCGCGCCACTGCTCGACGGCTGCCTGGACGTGGACTTGGAATCCTCCGCGCTGACCAACGCCCTCCCGGTGCACCGGTCGGCGTGGGAGATCGGCGACGGCGCGGACGCCCCCGCGACCTACGTGTACGCCTCCGGCGCCGCGGTGGCCCGGTTGGAACAGCGCTACGTCCGCATCGCCGACGGCGCGCACGGACCGCGGTTCCACTACGACGCCCCCGAGTTCGACTTCACCTGCACCCTGGACTACGACAAGTCCGGCTTGGTGCTGGATTACCCGGGTATCGCGGTCCGCGCCCACTGAGCGCCCGGCGCGGCACGGCCTCGGTTATCCCGGATCCGGCCTGCGGTTAGGGTCGATACCGATGAGAAGGCGGCAACAACCGCCGTTGCCCAAGCGGCACGGCTTGGACCCGGCCCGGCTGCGACTACCGGAGCAGGGTCACTGGGCGACCATCCGGGACCACCTGGTGGAGCGCCTGCCCCGGGTGCCCGCGACGCGGATCGACGAACTGCTGCACGCGGGCGGCATAGTCGACCTCGACGGCCCCATCTCCCCCGACGCGGCGTACGTGCCCGGCGGCGCGGTCTGGTTCCACCGCGATCTGCCCGAGGAGACGTCGGTCCCGTTCGACATCCCCGTCGTGCATCGCGACGACGACCTGCTCGTGGTGGACAAACCGCACTTCCTGGCCACGATTCCGCGTGGTCAGCACATCTTGCAGACCGCGCTGGTGCGGCTGCGCCGGGAGCTGGACCTCCCCGACCTGATCCCGGCGCATCGGCTCGACCGCGTCACGGCGGGCCTGCTGCTGTTCGTGATCAACCCCGCCCGCCGCGGCGCGTACCAGACCATGTTCCACAAGCGCACCGTGCGCAAAGAGTACGAGGCGATCGCGCCGTTCGACCCCGCCCTCGAACTGCCCCGCGTGGTACGCAGCAGGATCATCAAGGAGAAGCAGGTGCTCGCCGCCCAGGAGGTGCCGGGCGAGCCCAACGCGGAAACCGAGATCGAACTGCTCGAGCACCGCGACGGCCTCGGCCGCTACCGGCTGCGCCCGCACACCGGCCGGACCCACCAGCTGCGCCTGCACATGAACAGCCTCGGCATCCCCATCCTCGGCGACGACTTCTACCCGGTGCTCACCGACAAGCCCGTCGACGACTTCACCAGGCCGCTCCAGTTGCTTGCCGCCTCGCTCGAGTTCACCGACCCGATCACTCGCGAACCGCGCCGCTTCGAGACCACGCGCACCTTGCAGGCCTGGACCGATCCACAGGGGTGGGCGGGCTGACGGCGCCCGGGATCACGCCGCACCCCTCGCTGGGCATCCTCGCCGACCGGGTGACGCCGGTCGCCCGCCTAAACGGCGGGGACTCCAGCGGACCGCCTCGGTGGCGAGAAGTGATCGATCCAGCGATGACCCCGCGATGCGTAGCGAAGCAGACATCGATTTGTAAACTTGGCCGAGATGTCTGAGCCGGCTCTAGCAGCACCGCCCCGTCCACGCCACGAAGTGCACGCCTCCGTGGACGTCGCCGTCGTAGTGACCGTTCTGGCGGGCACCAATCTGATCGCGCACTTCACCACCGCGTGGGCGAGCATCGTGACGGTGCCGGTCGCGGCGCTCGTCCTGCTCGCGCTGGTGCGCAGGCGCGGTCTCGGCTGGTCGGAACTGGGCCTTTCGCCCCGGCACTGGCGGCGGGGTTCGCGCTACGCGCTCGCCGCGGCAGCGCTGGTCCTCGCGGTCGTGGCGATCGGGGCGGCGCTACCGTTGACCCGGCCATTCTTCCTGGCAGATCGCTACGCGACCGTCTCCGGCGCGCTGATCGCCTCGATGATCGTCATCCCGCTGCAAACCGTGATACCGGAGGAGCTGGCCTTCCGCGGGGTGCTGCACGGCACACTGCTTCGCGCCTACGGTGCGCGGGGCGTCTTCGCGGCGGGCTCGCTCTTGTTCGGTCTCTGGCATATCGCGTCCTCCTTCGGTCTCACCTCGGGCAACCGCGGTCTCAGCGGCGTCGTCGGCGGCGGCGTCGCCGGACAGGTCATCGGGATCCTGCTCGCCGTCCTCGCGACAGCCGCGGCAGGCGTGGTGTTCACCTGGCTGCGCCAACGCAGTGGAAGCCTGCTCGCTCCGATCGCCCTGCACTGGTCGGTCAACGGCGCGGGAGCCTTGGCGGCCGCCATCGTGTGGCACACCACGCTGAGCTGAGTCTTTTCCAGCGCCTGCGGCGCTGGGTGTTCGGTCTCGCTTCGCTCGGAACCGGGAGTTGAGGTGCGCTGGCGCGGGAGGGTCGAAAATGCGGATCCGGGGCTTACGCAGGATCGGGTGATCGGTTCCGGCACGTTCGGTGGGAACACCGCGGCTGTCGGGTGTGTCGGTGTTCGGCTGAGGGATAGGGTGCGGAAGATTCCGTGTGTTTGCCAAGCGCCGATTCGAACTGAATTTCGACACGCGGAGGGCGCCGATGAAAGCGCCGCTCATCCGGATTTTCGAGCAAGGCCATGAATTTCGCCTGTTCGGCGTGTCGCCTTCGGCCCGGAGACCGTCACATTGACCACGAGCAGAGGTCGGTTTAGTCTCACTCCGATCACACATATGTTCGAGCACTCATGTCTCCACCACCCGACATGACACCTGCTCTTGGGAAGGCTCGCGATGCCCGACGAACCCTCGAACAGTAGTTCCGAGATTGCCGCGCTGGCACAGCAAGTCGAGACCGCGCGCGGCAAATTGCCCCTGCAATTGGATCCGGCACTGTTGGAAGTGCTGTCCGAACGCGAGATCACCGCGGAGCGCGAACTCGCGGAATGGATTCGTGCGCAGCGACGCAAGCAGCGGCGCCGGGAAATCGAGGCGGAGCTGGCCGCCGAGCAGCGTGATCGGAAGTCGGCGGCGGCGTTGCGCCGCTCGGAGGAAGCCGACGACCGCTGGCACCGGCGCGCGCTGGCGGCGCGACGGCGGGCCTCCAGCGAGGACGCGCGCCTGGCGCAGCTCTACCGGCGGGCGGAGTGGTCGTCGCGCGCTTTGATCGCGGTCGTCGTCCTCGGCATGGTGTGGGCCGGGGTCAACGTGCAGCACAATCTGGTGCCCAGCGGCGACATGTCCGATCCGCTGTACTGGTTGAGCTACGGCATCGAGGCGATGATCTCGATCCCGATCATCACCATCATGGTCGCGGCCACGACCGCGGCGCGGTGGGGCCGCGAGCTGGCCCGCGGCAAGGTGCTCTTCTTCGAGGCGGCGCTGCTCGGCACCACCGTCGCGCTCAACACCGGACCGCACCTCGCCGCGGGCGACCTCGGCCGCGCCGCCGAGTACGCCATCGCGCCGGTGATGGTCGGCGTCGTGATCTGGCTGCACGCCTGGGTGGCCGCGCGGTACGCGGTGCTGATCGACGGCGCGCCGGTGATCGAGCGCGACCGGCAGATGATCCGGGTCGACGCGCACCCTGCCGCGGGCACGCCGGATGGCGGCTTTCACACGCTCGACGCAGCGGCGAACGGCGGCCGGCTTCCGTGGGAAGAGACCAGCACCGCCCGCGTGAACGGCGGCCACGGTGAACACGACGCGGTGCTCGGAGTCCGAGCGGACCGGCTGGGCGACCCCGATGTGCATCATCGCGGACTCGACGCTCACCAGCGCTCCGCTCCGGTCGACCCGACCGGTGGTCACCGTGATGTCCGGCGCGACGAGTCCACCGGTTCGGACATCCCTGTCAGGCCCACCCATGGTCACCCCATCGATTCGCCGCACAACGGCCACTCGGTCAACGGTCACCGATTCGAGCAGTCCGTGGCCGACCACGCGCCGGGCGCGTCGGCGAACCCCGTGAACGGCGAAGCGCGCATGCCCTCTCCCGCTTCCGCGGCCGACGAGCGTTCCACCAACAACTATGCGGTAGTCCCCAGCCCGAACGGTGCCACATTTCCGCAGGCCCCGACCGCCCGCCCGCTCCAGACCACAGTCAACGGCCACACTCCCGACCTCTCGGTGAACGGCCACACCGTCCGGCCGGTCGATGCGAAGCCCAGCGATTCCCCCGTCAACGGCAACGCGCACCACCTGCGCGTCAACGGACATACCGTCCATCCGGCCACCAACGGCCACACCGCCGACGGCAACGCCCAATCCGCGCAGATCAACGGACACACACTCCACCCGACCACCGACAGCCACACCGTCGGATTCCCCGCCACCACCGGCCAAGCTGCTCCCGAGCAGGTCCCCAGCACTCCCAACGCCAACGGCCGCAACGTCGAGCGCCCCGGCGACAGCAACGCACACCCGTCGCAGATCAACGGAAACACTGTTCGACCGTCCGCCGACATCGCTGCTGCCCCTGCCAATGGCAATGCACTCTCCCCGCAGGCCGCCGACAACCACACCGCCGGCGCCCCGGCCGAGACCAACGTGCAGCACTTGCGGGCCAACGGTGATCCGGTTCGGCCCACCCCCAACGGCCACACCGCCGCGTTCCTCGCGAACGGCGATGCTCCCCACGGGCAGATCACCGGCGTCCACGGCATCAACGGCCATACCATTGCCGCTCCCGCAGGCAATGGGCACAACGTCCGTCCGATCACCAACGGTCACACCACCGACATCAGTCCGCATCCTCTTCCGGTCGACAGGCACACCGCTTCCCTCGCCGCGGAAGACCACCTGGGCACCCACGCTGCCGACGAGAGTGCAACTCCGTCCGTTGTCAGCGGCCGAGAGGAGCCGTCCTCCGAGCCGGTCGCGTCGATCGACGATCGCGTCTCGGATGTCCGCACCGACGTACACATGAGCCGAGCGGCCGACCCGGAAGCGGCACAGTCCTTCCCGGTCGCTGCCGAGCATGCCGCGATCACCGGAGCGGAAGCGTCTGCGCCCGTCAGCCGGAAGCCGCGTCTCGAACCCGCGCAGCCCGGTGCGGCCCAGCAGATCTCGCTGGATGACCTGCACGCCGGATTCGGTTTCGACGAGCGGTCGGCACGGGCGAATACCGCGACACCCCCGCACGCGAACCCCCATCCGAGCGAACATTCGATCGAGCGCGCACATCGCGGCGACGACGTGGCCCGGCACCCGCGCTCCACCGAACTCACCCGCACACCGCCCGCCGCCACCGCCGACACCGCCGCACAGGTGCATCCGAACGCCACCGCCCCGCGCGCGGCGAAACGCGGAAAGTCGACGTCCGCCGAGCAGAACGACCGCTCCGCCGACGCGGAGAGCGAACAACTGGCCCTCGAGGAAACCCCCCAGCCCACGCACCCGCGCGTCGAACCGATGCCGATCCTCGATGCCGATGACGAGGACGACGAATTCCCCACCGAGCCGGAGGAAGCCGACACCGACGACGACGAGATCTCCGCGATCGCGCGGGCCATCACCGACCGGCGCCTGTCCGCCCTGCCGATCGAGGAGGTCAGGGAGATCCTGACACTCGCCGATCAGGGCGGTTCGACCCCCGCCATCGCGAACGAACTCGGCGTCTCCCGCTCCGCGGTCACTCGCGTGCTGGACTCGGCGCTCAAAGTCCACCGCCCCTACGCGGCCATCGGCTGAGCGCCGCCCGACGGCCGGTCGCTTCGGCCCGCCGGAGTCGCGGGCGAGTTTCCTCCGACGACCTAGCACCGTTCCCCACCGAAAAAGCTGTGCACCCGGTGGATCCGGGTGCACAGCTCTGTTCCGGGTGGATCACCCGTGCCCAGCGGCTCCTATTCCGATCGGCTCACGCCGACGGCGGGCTCCACGACGCGAGCGCCGGTTCCCGAACCTTCGGGCTTCTGATCACCATGACCCGGCCACCACGCCCTGTGCCCGATGATCGCCGTGAGCGCGGGCGTGAAGAACATGGCCATGACGAATGCCGCGATCGCGATACCCACCGAGATGGCGAAGCCCATCTGCGCGAGCACGTTGTTACCCGCCAGCATCATCGACGCGAACGTTCCCGCCAGGATCACGCCGGCCGCCGCGATGGTGGGTCCGGTGTGCCGCAGAGCCAGTGCCGCGGCCTGTTTCGGCTCGTTGCCCTCGCGGGCCTCTTCCCGCAGCCGGGCGACCATGAGGATGTTGTAGTCGGTGCCCAGCGCGACCACGAACAGGTACATGATCACCGGCAGCGTGAAGATCAAGCCGGTCTCGCCCCGGAAGTGCTGGAACACCAGCACCGCGGCGCCGAGCGTGGCGGCGAAGCCGAGGAACACCGAGGCCATCAGATACCACGGCGCGACCAGACTGCGCAGCAACAACCCGAGCACGATCATGATCAGGATCGCCGCCACCGGGAAGACGATCGCGTAATCCCGCGCCATCGCGTCCTGGAAATCGACGAACACCGAGGTCAAACCGCCGACCGCGGCGGTCGTACCTGCGGGCGCCGCGGAGTGCGCGGTGTCGCGCAGCGGCCCCTTGACGGTGTCCAGCGCGGAATCCGACTCCGGCGCGGCATTCAGCGTCACCGCGAAGTCGGCGATCGTCTTGTCCGCGGACAACTTCGGCTCGGCCACCTGTCCCACACCGGGCACACCGGCCAACTCGTTGCGGTAGGCGGTGAGCTGCTCGGCGGTCAACGCACCGTCGGATCGCAACAGGACATCCGAAGGCTGGGTCGTCCCGGCGGGCAATCCCTTGACCAATTCCTTGCTGTAGACGACGGATTCCGACGCCTCCGAGGTCGATCCGGAGCTGAGATCGAAGGTGGGGTGGAAGCCGAGGGCGAAGATCCCCAGCACCACCAGCACACCGCCGGAGGCCACGGCGAACACAGCGGGCCGACGACCGAGCGCGTTGCCGAGGGCGGTGAACCGCGCGCCCTTCGGTTCGGTGCGCCACGCCTTGGACGGCCAGAACACCTTGGTGCCCAGCAGCGAGACCACCGCAGGAACCAGCGTCAGCCCCGCCGCCAGCGCGATCGCCACCGCGATCGCCAGTGCCGGGCCCATGGCGCGGAACATGCCGAGCGTGGACAGCACCAGCGCCATGAACGCGATGATCACCGCGCCCGCCGCGGACGTGATCGCCTCGCCCACCCGGGTGACGGCGCTGACCATGGCGGTTTTCGGATCCTCGCCCGCACGCAGCCGTTCGCGGTAGCGGAACATCAGGAACAGGATGTAGTCGGTGCCGACACCGAACAGCACGACCACCAGGATGGCACTGATCGATGCGTCGATCTCCAGGTCGAAGGCCTTGGCCACCACGGCGATCAATCCGTTGACCATGCTGGAGACCGCCCCGATCACGACGATCGGCAGCAACGCGATCACCGGGCTGCGGAAGATGATCAGCAACAGCACAAGGATCAGCACGACGGTGGCGATGCCGATGATGGCCATGCCCTTGTCGCCGGATTCGCGCTGGTCCAGCACCTGCGCCGCCTGGCCGGTGATGCCCGCCTTCAGTTCGGTGTCGCCGACGCGCTCGGTCAGCTTGGCTCGCAGCGCCTTGACCGCCTCGCCTTGGGTGGTGTCGTTCGGATTGGTCACCTTCGTCATCTGCACCGCGATGATCTGGATCAGGCGGTTCTCCGACGGCGGCGTCGGTTGCATGCCGATGACGTCCTTGATCTGCGCGTTACGCAGGTCGTTGCCGATCGACACGACCGAAGCCGCGTCCGCGTCGGTCAACGGCGTGCCGTCCTCGCGGGCGAACACGATGATCGCCGCGGGAGCTGAGCTGTCCGGGAAAGCTTTCTGCTGTAGCTCCAATGCCTGAATGGACTCGTAATGGGAAGGCAGGAAGGCGGATTGGTCTGTCGTTGATTTGAGTTCCGGCGCCGCGGCCACCACCGCGATGGTGAGCAGCAGCCACAGGCCGATCACCTTCCACGGATTGTGGACGACCACGGCCCCCAGTCGTGCGAACATCTGCGAAGAGATCCTTTCCGGAATCGCCGAAAGCGGCGGTGTCTCAGATCTGAAGGTCTTGCGAGGTCGGGTTCTCGGCGATATCGACGACCGTCCGGTAGATGTGCTCCGGAATCCGGCCGTCCAGTTCAGCGGGCGAGTCCACGATCTCCACCGTGTAGTCACCCCATTCGCGCTCACCGCCGCCGACCCCCAGCAGCTCGCGCCAATTCTTCCAGTCGGTCCAGTCGATCGCGGCGAACATTTCGCGCCAGTTCGATTCCCGCCGGTGCACCACATACTTGCCTTTACGGCTCACGTAGACGCGCACCACGTTCATCCCGGCCTTGTCGTACTCCCGCGACTCACCGAGCAGCCTGCCGACGAACCGCTGCTTGCGCCCGCCGCCCGGACCCACCCGCAACACGATCTGGCGGAGGTCACCCGGCTCGGCGGGCGCTTTCACGACGGTGACGCCGGATTCCCGCTCCTCGACAGTGCCTGTCCCGCTCAGGTCGTTCGGATCGGTCGTCATCATTTTCCCCGTTTCATAGATCAGTGCGCATCCAGCCATGCGTCTACCGCAGACCGGCCCGTTTCGAATCCGCCTCTCCGAGCGCGAAATCCATGTTTCCAGACTGACCGAGCCGCCGTCTCACTATAAGTAGATGTATACGTATAGCGCAAGACCTATCATCGCCCGGCCTGGTGCGGGCCGAACAGTGCTCGGCCGATCGACCCGCCCGAGCGGACGGCCATGGTGGAGGTAACGCGGGGAACCAGCGATATGCGCCAAGTGCGCATGCCGCACACGCCGAGCCAAACGCGGGACCACGACGTCCCCGATCGCCACCCACCACCAGGCGTCGAGTTCCGACTTCTGCAGTCGGATGGCTGGCTCATCGGCACCGAGTTCGCCGCAATCGAAGACGTACGAGACCTTGTCACCCTCACCGGGATTCGGTGCCCAGTCGTGCACCAGCAGCCGACGAGCGACCCGGTCGATCCCGAGCTCCTCACCTACCGCCCGCCTGCAGGCCGCCACAGACCCCTCCCCCGACTCCGCATACCCACCCGGCAGATCCCACCCGTTGCCACATGTCGTGTGCACAAGCAACACGTCGTCGCCGCGAACGAACAACGCACCGCCGCCAACCGCGCCCGCCCGACCCATTACCCCAGCCAACCACGGAGACCGTCGGTCAGGACTTCATCCCGAACCCAGGCGCGGACCCGGCGCCGACCGAACATCGGCACATCTAGGTAGTGGAGCGCCAATCGTCCGGCAATATCCGGAACGCGGAGTAGCGACCGAGTGGACGCAAGGTTCGAAAATCGCGCCGGTCGAGCGTGAGAATGGTGTCGGTATCGAATTCGTCGGCCAGCGCTACGCACACAGCGTCTACCAGGTCCAGATTCAGGTTGCCGTATTTTCCACGGACATCGACCGCAGTATGCAACTGCGCCGCGTCGACGCCTGAGATGACGATCCGCGTCGTCGATACTCGGTCGGCTATCAAAGCGAGGATGCCATCGGCCACCTTGCGTCCGGCCCGAGCGCTTGCTACATGATGCACCGCCGTCAGCGCCAACGGACTGACGACAATGGCGCTCGCCGAATCCGCAGCCCGGCGCACCGCAAAGTGCTCAGGATCCGAACGATTGAACAGCGCGAGGATTCCCGAGGTGTCTGCGATGACGATCATGCGGGTCGGTTCATCGCATTACGGATGTCATCCTTGCCGATGGGCCCGCCTAGATCGAAAGTCTCGTCGTCACTGAGCAATGGCGACTCCCACTTGCGATGGCGCATGAGATACGCCCGGACCGCATCACGAGTGATTTCGTGTTTCGAGCGCCCCTCGGCATCCGCTTGCGCATTCAGCGCCGACTCTTCGTCTTCCGGCAATCGCATGGTCCAGGCCATACCCCAATGGTATCATCGCTGATACCAGAAGAGTCGTCATATTCGCCATCAGCAACAGCGCTCCCTAACTCGGTGACAAGATCGTGTGGTGCGTGTTCTCGTCACAGGAGCGAACGGCTACCTCGGCCGGGCGGTCGTTCACCTGCTGAGCAGAGCCGGGCACGAGCCGATCGCGATGGTTCGCAAGCGCGTTTCGCCCTCGCGGACGGCGGTGCGAGTCGCCGACCTGCTGGATGACGCCGCGCTGCGCGAGGCGCTGGACGGCGCGGAGGCGGTGTGCCATCTTGCCGGGCTCACTCGCGCGCGCGAGTCGATGACCGAACCCTTGCGGTACTTTCGCGTCAATACGGGCGGGACCATCGCCTTGCTGGAGGCCATGGCCGCGGCCGGGGTATCGCGGATCGTCTTCGCCTCGACCGGCTCGATACACGGGACTCCGGAGATTCAGCCGATGACGGAGAGCCTGCCCGACGCACCGCCGCACCCTTACGCGGCAAGCAAACTGGCCGCCGAGTGGGCGCTCCACGCACAGGCGGGCACCGGACGCTTGTCGGCTGCCGTACTGCGTTTGATGAACGTGGCAGGCGGCGCCGACCCCGACCCCACGCGCCTGATTCCCCGCACGTTCGCCGCCGCCCTGAACGGTTCGGCATTGGAGGTGAACGGCGACGGCAGCGCGGTACGCGATTACCTGCACATCGACGATGCCGCAGCCGCTTTCGTCGCGTGCCTCGAGCAGACACCGCCGGGCGGGTTCGAGCGGTACCTCATCGGCAGTGGGCAGGGCAGCAGCATCCTCGACGTCGTCGCCGCCGTCGAACAACAGACCGGCCGTCGAATCCAGCTGATCCATCGGCCACCTGCGCCCGAACCGGCCGCATTGGTCAGCGACCCGGCCAAGGCGGCAGCCGAATTAGGCTGGTACCCGAGGCATTCCGAGCTCGATCGCATAGTCCGCGACATGGCCGACGACGACCGGCGGAATTCGCGCTGACGTCACCGGCCCAGACCCGCCCGGTCGAGCAGGTAGGCGGTCAACGGCTGGTAGTGGTCGGGGCGGATGCCGTCGTCGAGGGGCACCGTGACGGCGATCTTTCCCTCGGCGTGTCCGGCGAACAGGGCGGGATCGTTGCTGTCCGCGAAACCGACGGTTTCGATGCCCGCTTCCCCCGCCGCACCGGCCCACCCGTGGTCGGCGACGACCAGGTCGGGCCAGTGGTCGGGCTCGGCATCGCGCAACTCCCGGAGCATCGCCCGCATCGGGTGCGGGTCATGCGTGTGTTCCAGCCTGCCGTCGGTGCCGAGCGCGGCAACACCCGAGGTGTAGATGATTTCGCGATTCTGCGGTCCGAAACGGGTGGTGACCCGGTATGACCATCCGGCGGCGGGCGCGAGCACCACGCACCCCGCCGCACGCAACGCATCCTCGACGGCACGATAGACGCCCAAGAGCGTGTGGGGATGCCCGGTCGCCAGGATCACGGTCTCCTGACGGCGGGCCGCCTGGCCGATCCGCGCCCCCATCGCGTCGAGCGCGTCCAGGGTGAGGTCGACGTCGATGGTGTCGGGACCCCGCCGATGACGGGGGTCCGGGTCGACCCCGCACAGACGCGCCATCATCTCCAGGGTTTCGGCGAACGTCCAATCCTTCAGCGTCAGGCCGAACTGGTACCCCGGATCTTTGTCCACCATTTTGCGATAATTCGAGAGATTCCCCTCCCGAGGCGTCGCGACATCCCCCGCGATCCGCGTCCTCAGCAGATGCTCCCGCAGCAGCGTTCGGTCATCGGGCCGGCCGGGTCGAGTCCCATATGCCACCGCTCACACCTCCACATCGGCCTTCGCTCGCCGTATCGGTCAGGCCACGAGCCTGCTTGCGGCGTGCTCGATCGGCGCACGCAACACAACCACGACAGTACCCATCGAGGGGTACTCCACCGCGATTCCGTGAAATTCGGACATGCCCGGACACGGCGAAGGCCCGCCTCCCGGAACGGGAAGCGGGCCTTCGGGTTTCACGCCGTGGAAGGGCTTACTTGGCCCTCTCCAGGACCTCGACCAGACGCCAGCGCTTGGTGGCCGACAGCGGACGGGTCTCCATCAGCTGAACGCGGTCGCCGATGCCGGCGATCTCGTTCTCGTCGTGCGCCTTCACCTTCGAGGTGGTGCGAATGATCTTGCCGTAGAGCGGGTGCCGGTGGCGGTCTTCCAGCTCGACGACGATCGTCTTGTTCATCTTGTCCGAGACAACGTAGCCGACACGCACCTTGCGGGTGCCGCGCTGCCCTTCTACTTTGTCGCTCATGCGGCATCTCCCTTGCCAGCGGGTCCGGTGGCCAGACCGAGCTCGCGCTCACGCATGACCGTGTAGATGCGCGCGATCTCGTGACGGACGACGCGCAGACGACGGTTGTTGTCCAGCTGACCCGTCGCCATCTGGAAGCGCAGGTTGAACAGCTCTTCCTTGGAGTCGCGCAGCTTGGCCACCAACTCCTCTTCGGTGAGCTCGCGGAGCTCTGCGGCCGGTGTTCCGGTAGCCATCAGAACTGCTCCTCCCTGGTCACGATCCTGCACTTCATGGGGAGCTTGTGCATCGCGCGGCGCAGGGCCTCACGAGCGGTCTCCTCGTTCGGGTAGCTCATCTCGAACATCACGCGACCGGGCTTGACGTTCGCGACCCACCACTCCGGCGAACCCTTACCGGAACCCATGCGGGTCTCGGCGGGCTTCTTGGTCAGCGGGCGATCCGGGTAGATGTTGATCCAGATCTTGCCGCCACGGCGGATGTGGCGAGTCATCGCGATACGCGCCGACTCGATCTGCCGGTTGGTGACGTACGCCGGCTCCAGCGCCTGGATGCCGAACTCGCCGAACGCCACCGAGGTGCCGCCCTTGGCCATGCCGGAACGACCCGGGTGATGCTGCTTGCGGTGCTTCACCTTGCGAGGCATCAGCATGCGTCAGCCCTCCTGTGTCTCTGCCGGCGCGTCGGCCACCGCGGTGGCGGCGCGCCCGGCCTCGGTGCTGGTCGCGGTGGTGCCTGCGGAACCGGACCGACGCGGACGGCTCGGCCGCTCCCGGCGCGGACGCTCGGGCGCGGCGGCAGCGGCGGCGAGCTCACGCTTGCCACCGACGATGTCGCCCTTGTAGATCCAGACCTTCACGCCGATGCGACCGAAGGTGGTCTTGGCCTCGTAGAGGCCGTAGTCGATGTCGGCGCGCAGCGTGTGCAGCGGCACCCGACCCTCGCGGTAGAACTCCGAGCGCGACATCTCGGCGCCACCGAGGCGGCCCGAGCACTGCACACGGATGCCCTTGACGTTCGGCGAACGCATGGCCGACTGGATGGCCTTGCGCATCGCGCGACGGAACGCCACACGGTTGGACAGCTGCTCCGCGACGGCCTGGGCGACCAGCTGCGCATCCGACTCGGGGTTCTTGACCTCGAGGATGTTCAGCTGCACCTGCTTGCCGGTGAGCTTCTCCAGCTCGGCGCGGATGCGGTCGGCCTCGGCGCCGCGGCGGCCGATCACGATGCCGGGACGCGCGGTGTGGATGTCCACCCGAACGCGGTCACGGGTGCGCTCGATCTCGACCTTGGAGATGCCCGCCCGCTCCATGCCGGTGGCCAGGAGCTTGCGGATCGCGACGTCTTCCTTCACGTAGTCCGCGTACTGCTTGTCCGCGTACCAGCGCGACTTCCAGTCGGTGGTGATACCGAGGCGGAAGCCGTGGGGATTGATCTTCTGTCCCATTTACTTTGCCCCTCCCTTCCGGCGGTTACGAGTGGATCCACCGGCGGTGGGGATGCTCTCGACCTCGATGGTGATGTGGCTGGTGCGCTTGCGGATGCGGAACGCACGGCCCTGGGCACGCGGCTGGAACCGCTTCAGGGTCGTACCCTCATCGACGTAGGCGGTCGAGATGACCAGCGTGGCCGGGTTCAGGCCGAGGTTGTTCTCGGCGTTGGCGGCGGCACTGGCGACGACCTTGGCGACCGGCTCGCTCGCGGCCTGGGGCGCGAACTTCAGCAGGGCGAGGGCGTCCTCGACGCGCTTGCCGCGGACCAGGTCCACGACACGGCGTGCCTTCATCGGGGTCACGCGAACGTGCTTGGCGGTCGCGCGCGCAGTCGGGTTCTGAGTCTCGGTGGTCGTCATCGCCGCTTGCTCTTCCGGTCTTCCTTGACGTGGCTCTTGAACGTCCTGGTCGGCGCGAACTCACCGAGCTTGTGCCCGACCATGTTGTCCGAGACGAACACCGGCACGTGCTTGCGGCCGTCGTGCACCGCGAACGTGTGCCCGATGAAATCGGGGATGATGGTCGAACGACGCGACCAGGTCTTGATGACCTGCTTGGTGCCCTTCTCGTTCTGCACGTCCACCTTCGCGAGGAGGTGGTCGTCGACAAACGGGCCTTTCTTGAGGCTGCGTGGCATTTCTTACCTCCTCCTTCAGCGCTTCTTGCCGGTCTTGCGACGGCGGACGATGAGCTTGTCGCTCGGACGGTTGGGCTTGCGGGTGCGGCCTTCCGGCTGACCCCACGGCGAGACCGGGTGGCGACCACCGGAGGTCTTGCCCTCACCACCACCATGCGGGTGGTCGACCGGGTTCATGACGACACCACGGACCGTGGGGCGGCGACCCTTCCAGCGCATACGGCCGGCCTTACCCCAGTTGATGTTCGACTGCTCGGCATTACCGACCTCGCCGACGGTGGCGCGGCAGCGCACGTCGACGCGGCGGATCTCACCGGAGGGCATACGCAGCGTGGCGTAGGGGCCTTCCTTACCGAGCAGCTGGATGCTCATGCCGGCCGAGCGGGCCAGCTTGGCGCCGCCGCCCGGACGCAGCTCCACCGCGTGGATGGTGGTACCGGTCGGGATGTTGCGCAGCGGCAGGTTGTTGCCCGGCTTGATGTCGGCCGTCGGGCCGGACTCGATGCGGGTGCCCTGCGTCACGCCCTTGGGGGCGATGATGTAGCGCTTCTCGCCGTCCACGAAGTGCAGCAGCGCGATGTTCGCGGTGCGGTTCGGGTCGTACTCGATGTGCGCGACCTTGGCCGGGATGCCGTCCTTGTCCAAACGACGGAAGTCGATCAGACGGTAGGCGCGCTTGTGCCCGCCACCGCGGTGCCGGGTGGTGATCCGGCCGTGGGCGTTGCGGCCGCCGGACTTGGACAGCGGGCGCAGCAGCGACTTCTCCGGGGTCGACCGGGTGATCTCGGCGAAGTCCGAGACGCTGGCGCCACGACGGCCCGGCGTAGTCGGCTTGTACTTACGGATTGCCATGAGTTCTTCTCTACTTTCTGGATTCCCGAGCGCTTACGCGACCGGGCCTCCGAAGATCTCGATGGGCTTGCTGTCGGCCGAGATGGTCACGAGCGCGCGCTTGGTGCTCTTGCGCTTGCCGTAACCGAAGCGGGTCCGCTTGCGCTTGCCCTGACGGTTGGCGGTGTTGACGCTGGTCACCTTCACACCGAAGACCTTCTCCACGGCGATCTTGATCTGCGTCTTGTTCGAGTCCGGGTGCACCAGGAAGGTGTAGGTGCCTTCCTCGATCAGTCCGTAGGACTTCTCGGAGATGACCGGCGCCAGCAGAATGTCGCGGGGGTCGGCGATGGTGGTCACTTGCTCTCCTCCTGTGCAGCCTCGGCCGGGCCGTGCACGAACGCGTTGAGCGCCTCGACGCTGAACACCACGTCGTCACTGTTGAGGACGTCGTAGGTGTTGAGCTGGTCGGGGGCGATCGGGTGCACGTTCTGCAGGTTCGCCAGGCTCTTCCACGCGGCGACGTCCTCGCGGCCCACCACGACCAGGAACTTCTTGCGGTCCGACAACTCGGCCAGGAAGCTCTTGGCGGTCTTGGTGGACGGGGTCTGGCCGGCCACCAGTTCGGTGATCACGTGGATGCGCTCGTTGCGAGCCCGGTCGGACAGGGCGCCACGCAGGGCGGCGGCCTTCATCTTCTTGGGCAGGCGCTGGGTGTAGTCGCGCGGCTGCGGGCCGTGCACGGTGCCACCACCGGCGAACTGCGGCGCGCGGGTCGAACCCTGGCGGGCGCGGCCGGTGCCCTTCTGCCGGTACGGCTTCTTGCCACCACCGGAGACCTGGCCACGCGTCTTGGTCGCATGCGTGCCCTGGCGGGCCGCGGCCTGCTGGGCCACGACGACCTGGTGCATCAGCGCGATGTTGGCGGTCACGTCGAAGATCTCCGCGGGGAGATCGACGGTGCCGTTGGTCTTGCCGCCGATCTCCTTGACCGGCAGCGTCAGATTTGCAGACTTCTTCTCAGTGTTCACAGCTGAGCTGGTCATGCGTGCGCACCACCCTTCACGGCGCTCTTGACGATCACGACGCCGCCCTTGCGACCCGGGATCGCTCCCTTGATCAGCAGCAGGCCGTTCTCGGCGTCGACCTTGTGCACCGAGAGGTTCTGCGTGGTGACCCGGTCGTTACCCATCCGCCCCGACATGCGCATGCCCTTGAACACGCGGCCGGGGGTGGCGCAGCCACCGATCGAACCCGGACGACGGTGCACGGCCTGCGCACCGTGCGAGGCGCCCTGGCCACGGAAGCCGTGGCGCTTCATGGTGCCCGCGAAGCCCTTGCCCTTGCTGGTGCCGGTGACGTCGACGTAGCTGCCCTCTTCGAACACGTCGGCGCTGATCTCCTGGCCGACCTCGAAGGTGGAGGCGTCCGCGACGCGGATCTCGGCGACGTGGCGGCGCGGGGTGACACCGGCCTTGGCGAACTGGCCGGAGACCGGCTTGTTCACCTTGCGCGGGTCGATGGCGCCGAAAGCGACCTGGACGGCGCTGTAGCCGTCGCGCTCCTCGGTGCGGATCTGGGTGACGACGTTCGGCCCGGCCTTGATGACGGTCACGGGAACGACGCGGTTCTTGTCGTCGAAGACCTGGGTCATGCCGAGCTTGGTGCCCAGGATGCCGGCGGCCGGCCTGTTCTTGTTGTCAGTCATGTCTCGAGTCCCCGTCACTGAATGTTGACGTCGACGCTGGCCGGCAGGTCGATGCGCATGAGCGCGTCCACCGTCTTCGGCGTCGGGTCGAGGATGTCGATGAGGCGCTTGTGCGTACGCATCTCGAAGTGCTCGCGCGAGTCCTTGTACTTGTGCGGCGAACGGATGACGCAGTACACGTTCTTCTCGGTCGGCAACGGCACCGGGCCGACGACGCGTGCCCCGGTGCGGGTCACCGTCTCCACGATCTTGCGCGCCGATGCGTCGATCGCCTCGTGGTCATAGGCCTTGAGCCTGATGCGGATCTTTTGTCCCGCCACGCTAAGTGTCCTTTTCTCCGCTTTCCTTCGTGATCCGGAAGCCGGCTACGCCGGTCCGCTGGACCACCCTCATTTGCACAGCCCGAACACACGAAGACGTCCCAGCCCGAGTGGGTCAGGCCCGGAGGAGGCAGCCTGCGTTACCACGCAGGGCCCTCGCTCGGGCTCGATCCCGACACAGTGGAGACTCATGACCGGGCATGCCCGATCTCGCCGCTGTTCATCTGTCATGGTTCTCCGGTCCACGCGGTCGGGCGTGTCGCCCGTCCGCTCATTCCTCGGCCTCGGATCGCACTGCGCCTCAGACCTGGAACACTGTCCCGGACGTACCCACGCCGGAAACCCGGCGAGGTACACGATGGGGTACTGCTCGCCCCGCCCGACCACCCGTTTCACTGGGAAACAGACATGGCCCGGTGCAGGGCAACCCGAACAGTATGCACGACCCCAGGGAGTCACTTCAAATCGGTGGGGTGTCGCGAAACTTACTTTTGAGTAAGATACGCGTATGGCGAACGAAACCGCGACCTACCGCGGGTGGAAGAAGCTGCCCGACAACCGGCTGGGGCACGCCCTGTTCTCGCTCGGGATGGTGGCTCGGGTGCCCTACTTCGGCACCGTGTTGCCGAACGTGGTGCGGCTCGAACCGGGGCTGTGCGAGGTGACCTCGCCGAAGTGGTTCGGAATCCACAATCATCTGGGCACTTTCCACGCCATCGCCGCGTGCAATCTGGCCGAGGTCGCCATGGGCATGCTCAGCGAGGCGACGGTGCCTTCGACGCACCGGTGGATTCCCAAGGCGATGAACGTGCAGTACCTGGCCAAAGCCGAGACCGCGCTGCGGGCTGTCGCGAAGCTGCCGGAACTCCCGGATTTCGCGACCGTCACCGAGGGCCGCGAGATCGTGGTGCCGGTGTCGATCTACGACAAGCACGGCCTGGAGGTCGTGCACGCGGACATCACCACCTGGGTTACGCCCAAATAGTCGCGGCCGACGATCGGCGTGCGAAAGCCGCGCGGGCGCCCGGGAACGCGCTCCGCGCGGGATCGGATGCGCCGGAATCGAGCCTTCAGGCGGCGACTACTCGACCGTGAGCGATGCGCAGTATCTCGTCCGCGCATCCGGCGAGTTCGTCTTCGGCACAAGCCGAAACGATGATCGTCATACCCTGCTGAGCCAAGGCTCGCAACATCCCGGACAGATAGCGGCGACCCTCAGCGTCCAAGTCGGCCGTCGGGTTGTCCAGCACGAGCGCGGCGGTACCGGCGGCCAGCGCTGCGGCCAGCCCCAGCCACTTCTTCTCGCTCCGGGAGAGACGGAGAACGGGCGTCGAAGACGAATCCGCCAAACGTGCGAGATGCAATGCCCGATCGACGAATTCGCCGGCCGCGGCTCCGGTGTGACCGGCGATTTTCGCCGAATACTCCACCACTTCCCGGATCGACCAGGTCTCGGCGCCTTCGTACACGTCGGGAACCCAGCCGACCCTGGATCGGACCACCCATGGTTCGACGCTCGGATCGGCGTCCTCCACGCGCAAATGGCCTCGGTGCGGCCGCAATCGACCCGCGAGCATCGACAACAGGGTCGTCTTTCCCGCGCCGTTCGGTCCGACCACTCCGGTGACTCGGCCCGCGGGAGCACGGAATGTCACGTCGTCGACCACGACGACTCCCGCGAATTCGCGGCGCAGGCCCCTACAGGTAATGCCGAGACCCACCGCGGTTCTCCATCTTCGTCTCGAATGATCGTGTCCGGCCCGAGTCGGGATCAGCAGGGCAACGCTCGCTGGTCTCCGGCGAGCGCCGAGAGCACGGCGGCGGCGGCGCGCGGGTCTTCCAGCATGCCGCTGTGGTCGGCGGTGTTGCCGGGGCATCCGTCCTGTAGCCAGACGTTGCGGTCGGCGGCGGCGGGCGCGGCGAGCACGGCGGTGTCCTGCGGCGTGATCACCCGGTCGGCACGGGAGGCGATGGCCGTGTACCGGACACCGGGCACGGTCTCGCCCCCTGTGTTCAGCCGGTTCAGCAGCGGTGACCCGACCACCTGCTGTTGCCCCGGAGTTCCGAAGACCTGTGCCGCGATCTGCGCGTTGCCCAAGCCGAGTGCGGCCAGATCCGGGTAGCCCGCGCGCAGCCCGTCCCAGGTCGTGCCCCGGTACGGGGTGCCGAGCGTCACCACCCGGGACACCGCCTCCGCGCCGCGAGCGCGCAGGTACTGCCGGATCACGGTGCCGCCGGTGGAGTGGCCGACCAGCGCCACCCGGCTCGCACCCGTGGTCTCCCGCACCGACCGCACGACTTCGGCGAGTTCGACCGCCATCCGATCGATGTCGGCCACGCCATAGACCGCCCGACCCAGCAATGCCGCGCCGATCGGCCCGATGCCGGTGGAACTGGAGCCGGACTGCCCGCTCACCGCGTCGACCACACCCGGAGCGGCACCGAGATTCGCGGCGAAAACGCAATGCCCCTCGGCCCGGATGGCAGGCGCGAGCAGGGGGAAACTGCGGCCGATATCGGTACCCGAGCCGTGCACGAGCACCACCGGCTCCGGCCGTGCCCCGGTGGGCCTGCACGACCAATCGTTGGCGCCGTCCAGCGCCGGTGTCTCTGGGGCGGCGCCCGCGCTCGGCGCGTGCGACAGTGCCGCGCAGGCCGCGACCAACAGCAGACCGACGACTCGCGCGGCCCGGGAGCGAATAGGCATCTCTTTATCCCGACGAATCAGATTCCCAATGGACCGGCGAGAGTCGGCCACGAGTCCTTGAGCGCGTCCTCCCAATAACCCCAGGAATGAGTGCCTTCCGGGCGGAAGTTGTATCGCGCCGGAATGCCGAGGCCGTCCAGCCGGTCTTTCATGTTGTGCGAGCAATAATTGGTGGCCGCCTCGATGACGCCGCCGACCACCAGTTGATTGGCGAAACCCCACGGACCGTTCAGCGAATATTTTCCGCCGTACTGGTCGTAGACACCGGGCATGCCGTTACCACTGGCGATGTAGATGGATTTTCCGCGCAGACCCTCGGCCTGCACGTAGGGATCGTTGGCCACCCATTGCTGGTCGCCCGCGGGCCCCCACATGTTGTCCATTTCCGCGAGACCCCATTCCTCGACCGTCAGCCGGACGAACTCGCGACCGACCGGATCGCTGGTCTGCGCGCAACCGCTGTAGGCGGCCACGCTGGAGAACAGATCACCCGTGGTCGCGGCGAGCGCGAGGGTCGTGGTCCCCGACATCGAGAACCCCGCGAGCGCATTGCGCCCGCTGGTCCCGAGGTACGAGTCGATCAGCGGAGGCAGTTCGCTGCTCAGGAAGGTCTTCCACTTCTGGCGTCCCAGCCTGGCGTCGTCCTTCTGCCAGTCCGCGTAATAACTGAACATGCCGCCGATCGGCGTGACCGCGTGCACGTTCTTGTCCGCGAGGAATTGCATCGCATCGGTCTTCGTGGCCCAGGTGGAGCCGTCGACGCCACCGGCCGCACCGAGCAGCAGATACAACACGGGCCGGGGAACGCTCGTGTCCGCGGCGCGCTGCACTTCCACCGGGATATCGAGATCCATGGCGGCGGAATGCACCGTCAATGTCAGGTTCCGCGCATCGTGCTCCTGCACGGAAACGATGGAAGACTCCGCGGGCGTCGCTTGCGCCGACACCGAAACCATTGCCGATGCGACGGCGCCGACGACGGCCGCCGGCAACACCAACCGGCGGAGGTGGCTTCCTCTCATGACTCCCCTTATCCCGAATCCCGGAACGCGTCGCGTTCCGAACCCAGGCTATGGTGCGCGTCGAGCCGATTCACGACTGAAGTTGCTGGGCCACCGATTCTGGGGGCATGCGCGAAAACGCGATTCCCACCCGATCGGCTCGATCCGGAAAATGCGAGACCCGAATTATTCGGGCTCGCATGCCACGAATAGTTGCGCTCGCATCGGCCGAGCGGATTGAATGCCGGTATGGGTGTCAGCGCGGGCCGGGAAGTCGATGTGTGCGTGGTCGGGCTCGGCCCCACCGGGCGGGCGCTCGCGCACCGCGCCATGCGCGCCGGATTGTCGGTGACCGCGATCGACCCCCGCCCCGATCGGCTGTGGCCGCCCACGTTCTCCTGCTGGGTCGACGAGCTGCCGGAGTGGCTGCCGTCCACGGTCATCGCGACCACCATTCCCGCGCCCACGGTCTGGACGAAGACCGAGCATCGCATCGACCGGCCCTACTGCGTGCTGTCCAAGCCGGGCCTGCACGCGGCGCTGCCGCTCGACGACGCGACGGTCGTCGCGGGCCGCGCCACCCGGGTGGACGCGCGCGAGGTCGAACTCGCCGACGGCGCGGTGCACCGGGCGAGCGCGGTGTTCGACACCCGTGGGCTGCCCACGCTCGGCCGCCGCCGGGCCGCGAGCGCGCACGGCATCTTCGTCGACGCCGAGACGGCCGCGCCGATGATCGGCGACGGCGAGGGCTTGCTGCTGGACTGGCGGCCGGAGAACGGCGCGGGGCCGCAGGAGCCGCCGTCGTTCCTCTACGCGGTGCCGCTCGGCGACGGAACGGTGATCTTCGAGGAGACCAGCCTCGGCCTGCGGGGCGGCATGCCGCAGCACGAACTGCACAAACGCACGCTCCACCGGCTCGCCGCGCACGGCATCCGGCTCACCGGCGCGGAACCGAGCGAGGCGGCGCACTATCCGCTCGACCAGCCGCCGCCACGGCGCGGCGCGGCGCGCGCGATCCCGTTCGGTTCACGCGGCGGCATGATGCACCCGTGCACGGGCTACAGCGTCGCCGACTCACTGGCGCTGGTCGACACCGCGATCACCGCGCTGTGCCAGGGCCGCGACCCGATCGCCGCGCTCTGGCCGCCGCGCGCGCGACTGGTGTATTGGATGCGGATGCGCGGCCTCTACGGCCTCGGCCGCCTCACCACCGAACAATCCATCGCCATGTTCGACGCGTTCTTCAGCGCCTCCCCGCGCGGGCAGCGCGCCCTGCTGACCGCGCACGACGACTACGCCGCCCTGGGCGCGGTGCTGTTCGGCACGGTCGCGCACACCTGGCCGTTCCGTTGGCGCTACGACCTGGTCGGCTGGCGGAATCGGGACCGCTGGCTGGACTACGACTTCGCCGAACCGCGGGAAGAGGCCGAACGCCGGACCCGGTGACCGGGCCGGCGGGCGGCACACAGGTGGCTAGGGCCCCGTCTCCGCGGCCCGCCGGTATCCCCTGACCGCGGGGTAGGCGAAGACGACGATCATCCCGATCGTCCAGGCGAGCGTCTCGAGCAGCGGCTCGGCCACCGCCCCGCCGTAGGACAACCCGCGCATCGCGTCGATCGCGCAACTCATCGGCTGATTCGCCACCACGTCCTGCAACCAGACCGGGTAGGCGAAGACCGGGACGAACCCCGAGTTGAAGAACATCAGCAGCGTGCTGATCATGCCGATGATGTTCACCAGCATCACGCCCTCGGACACGGTGGCCAGCGCGGTGACCAGGACGGCGAACGCGACTCCGAACAGCACCGGGATGCCGATCAGCGCCAGCGCCGCGACCGGTCCCTGACCGAACCGGAAACCGAGCAGCAGGCCGACCGCCACGACGAACGCCGTGGTCACCAGGACGCGGATGGCCTCGGCGAGCAGGCGTCCGGTGAAACCGGCCGCACGGTGCACCGGCATCGTCCAGAACCGGCCGAGCAGCCCGGTCATCTTCTCGGTCTTGAAGCCGAGGGCGCTGACCACCGCACCGGACATCGCCGCGACCAAGGTCAACAGCGGGACCGTGCCGTACACGGCGGGCATGCCGGTGGCTCCAGAGACGGGCTTGTTCAGCACGATGTAGAACATCACCAGAGTCAGCGCGGGATACACCAGCGTCTGGATGGTCGTCGCCGGATCACGCGCCCAGACCAGCAGCAGTCGCTTGCACTGGATCAGGCTCTGCGCCACCCAGGTGACCAGCGACCCTTCCGGCCGCGCCCGGACCACGGGCAGCGGTTCGGTCGCGCGGGACTCGGGCTCATCGGCCCGGTCGGCGGTGCGCTCCACGGTCGATTCCACCGAACTCATGACCGCCTCACACTCGCCCAGATCGCCAGCGGGACGAACGCCGCCGCCAGCCCGATCACCCACACCAGCGGAACCCACAGCACCTGCCAGGTCACCCCGTCGGCCGCCATGTCGCGCAAGGCGAAGGAGAACTGGGAGATCGGCTGATTGCGCACGAACGGGCGAATCCACTCCGGGAAGTTGCGTTCCGGCACGAACCCGCAGGAGAGCATGCCGAAGATCAGCGTCGGCAGGGTCAGCGCCTGGCTCAGCGATTCCGGACTCTTGGTCAGACTGCCGAGCCCATCGGCGCCGATCGCGAGCACCGTGCCGACCGCGAGGGAGAACGCGCAGAACAGCACGGCCTGGCCGACGCCAGCAACGAAGCGGAAGCCGATCAGGTGCCCGAACAGCACCGCCGCGGTGAGCGAGGTGACCGAACGGACCAGACCGGCGCAGATGCGTGAGGTGAAGGGCACCAGAATCCCGATCGGCATGGTCTGCAGGCGGGTGCTCAGGCCGGTCATCGCCTCGAAGGCGGCCAGTTGCGCGTTGGACATCATGGTGAAGGCCATGGTCTGCAACACGATGATCGGCATGACGTACTGGGCGTAGTCGACGCCCTGGATCTTCATCACGTAGCGCAGCGGCAGGTAGAAACCGAGGGTGAAGATCAGCGGCGTGATCATCGCGACGATCAGCTCGCCCTTGGTCGCCATGGTGCGGACGATGCGGCCGGTCAGCGCGCGCCACTGGGCGAACGACGACAGCCGCGCCGCGGGGAGTTCGGCGAACAACATCACATCGGCCCGGACGTGCTCCGGGGCTGTCGCAGCGGTCACGCGTGGCCGCCCGAATGGCCGGTGATGGACAGGAACACGTCGTCGAGCGAGGGGCGGCGCAGCGCGATGTCGGCCAAGTCGACGCCGGCGCTGTCGAGCCTGCGCAGCGCCTCGGTCAGCGTGGCGGCGCCCTCCGGCGCCGGGATGGACAGGCGGTCGCCGCCGTTCAGGTCGGCCATTACCGCGGCGGGCACCAGATCGCCCAGCGCGTACGCGGCGGTGCGCAGCTTCTTCGGATCCAGCGGAACGACCTCGCAGTAGCTGCCGCCGGTCTTCTCCTTGAGCTCGTCGGCGGTGCCCTCGGCGATGACCGTGCCCTTGTCGATCACGATGATGTTGTCGCTGAGGACGTCGGCCTCCTCCAGGTACTGCGTGGTCAGCAGCACCGTGATGCCCTGCGTCTTCAGCGCGGTCACCAGGTCCCAGACGCCCTGCCTACTGCGCGGGTCGAGGCCGGTGGTCGGCTCGTCCAGGAACACCACCTCGGGGCGCACCACCAGTCCGCACGCGATGTCGACGCGGCGGCGCATGCCGCCCGAGTAGTGGCGCACGGCGCGGCGGCCCGCGCTCACCAAGTCGAATTCCTCCAGCAAGGTGTCGGCACGCTTGCGGGCCGCGGCCTTGCCCAAGCCCATCAGCCTGCCGAACAGCTCGAGGTTCTCCCGCCCGGAGAGGTTCTCGTCCAGCGCCGCGTACTGACCGGTCATCATGATCGAGCGGCGCACGCCGGCCGGGTCCTTCAGCACGTCGTACCCGGCGACGACGGCGGTGCCGGAGTCGGGACGCAGCAGCGTGGAGAGCACCTTCACCATGGTCGTCTTGCCCGCGCCGTTGGGCCCCAGGATGCCGAGGACGGAGGCGCGTTCGGCGACGAAGCTGACGCCTTGCAGTGCATGCACATCGCCGAACGACTTGCGGACGTCCGTTGCCCGGACCGCTGGGTCACCCGCATGCGAATCTGCTTGGTTGGAACTCGGCATCAACTCTCCACTATCGGCCGGTGCGGCGACCAGGTCGCCAGAGCGCAGGCGCACGCTCGGATTGGTGATCCGTCGCGCTCGGCGTGATGTTACCGGCCCGATCGCGCGGGGCTCGCGTCGCGCGTGGTACCCGCAGCAGCGTGCGCCCATTGTGTCCTTACTCACATTTCTCGCTGCCCGTCGGCCGCGCAAGGGATCCACGCTGGTGAGCGCGATCCGGTGCGGGCCACGAGCCGACGGCCGAGCCTTGTCGGCCCGCCGCGCCAGACCATAGTCTGCTTTGCGGGGGAAAACACTCACTCGTCCGCGGCTGTGGGCCCGTTCAGTGGTCCGCACGCCGGTTTCGACACTGCGAGAGGTGATCATGGCCGAGTCCGCGCAGCCACGATTGGCGGCGCGTCCGGGAGGAACGGGCCGAACGAACGTGCTGACGTCCTATGATCCGCGCACCGGCGAGGTCGTGGGCAACTACGCCGTAATGGGTGCCGCCGAGCTGAATCGCGCGGTGCGCGCGGCTCGCTCGGCCGAAAAATGGTGGACGGAGCTGGGTTTCGGCAACCGGAAGCGGTGGCTGCTGGACTGGAAACGCGAAATCGCCCGGCGTTCCGGTGAATTGGTCTCCCTACTGTGCGAGGAAACCGGGAAGCCGGAGGCGGACGCCGCGATCGAGGTGATGCTCGCGGTGGAGAACCTGGACTGGGCCGCGCGCAACGCAGGACGCGCGCTGGACCGGCGGCGCATCGGTTCCAGCTGGCTCACCCGCAACCAGCGGGCCTCGGTCGGCTATCTGCCGCTCGGCGTGGTCGGCGTGCTCGGCCCGTGGAACAACCCCGTGTTCACCCCGATGGGCTCGATCGCCTACGCGATGGCGGCGGGCAACGCCGTGGTGTTCAAGCCGCACGAACTGACCACCGGCGTCGGCGTATGGCTGGCCGACAGCTGGTCCCGGCTCGCGCCGAACCAGCCGGTGCTGCAAGTGGTCACGGGAGACACTGCCACCGGTACGGCGCTGTGCCGGGCGAAGGTCGACAAGATCGCCTACGCCGGTTCCGAGGCGGACGCGCGCGAGGTGATCTCGGTGTGCGCGCAGACCATGACGCCGGTCGTGGTGGAGCGCAGCGGCAAGGGCAGCATGGTCGTGCACGTCGACGCCAAGCTGGACGACGCCGCCGAGGCCGCCGTGTTCGGTGCGATGGCGAACGCCGGGCAGAACGCCACCGGCATCCAGCGGGCCTACGTCGCCCAGTCGGTGTACGACCGCTTCCTCGACCTGGTCGCGGAGCAGGCCCGCAAGCTGCGGCCGGGCGCGGACCGGAAGGCGTCCTACGGCCCGATGATCATGGAGTCGCAGGTCGACGTGGTGCGCAGGCAGGTGCGCGACGCGGTGGCCCGCGGCGGCCGCGCGGTGGTCGGCGGGCTCGACTCGATCCGCGACCCCTACATCGAACCGATCGTGCTGGCCGAGGTGCCGGAGGAGAGCATCGCGATCACGGGCGAGGGCATCGGCCCGGTGCTCATCGTGAACAAGGTGGCGAGCATGGACGAAGCCGCCGAGCGGATCAACGCGGTCGGCACCGATGTCGCGGTGTCGGTGTTCACCAGGGACGTGCACGAGATCGAGGCGTTCGCCGAGCAACTGCGCGCCGGGGTGGTGACCATCAACTCCTCGACCGCCTACGCGGGCATTCCCGCACTGCCCTTCGGCGGAGTGGGCGAATACGGCCAGGGCCACAGCCACGGCGAGCAGGGATTGCGGGAGTTCAGCCGGACCCTGGCCATCACCCGCAAGCGGTACCAGGCGCCGGTGAACCTGTCGACGTTCGATCGGCATCCGCGCCATCTCCGCGTGGCCAGGGCGATCTTCCGGATCCGGCACGGCCGCCGCCCCTGACGCGGACGGCTAGTCGAGCAGCACCGCGTCCATGAGCGCGGTGACCCGGGCCAATTGCGCGGGGCGGGAGTCGAATCGGATCAGCCTGCCCACATCGATCACCTGACTGATTGCGGCGTGCACGCGGAAGCGCGCCTCCACCGAGTCGCCGTCCAGCAGGTTGGCCCACTCCAGCACGTTCTGCCGCTGAATGGCGCGCAGCTTGTGCTGCTCGGACTGCGGCAGGTTGCCGAACTCCGCGTAGTAGACCGCCATGATCTCCGGCATGGCGAAACTCAATTTGGCGTAGCGGTCGGCCACGCGCCGCGCGGCGTCGGGCCGGCTCGTCGCCTCGGCCAGCGCCTCGGTGATCGCGATGGCCAGCCGATCGCCTGTGCGATGGAACGCCGCGGCGAGCAGGTCGGCCTTGCTCGCGAAGTACCGGTACACGCTGGAGGCGTTGATGCCGACGGCGGCGCCGATCTCCTCGATGCTCGCCTCGTGGTAACCCTGCCTGCCGAAGATCCGGATGGCCTCGGTGAGCAGCTGCTCGCGCTTGGAGGTGACCGGGATGCCGCGCACGGGCGGGCCGGGATCCGGTTCGACCGGGGCGGGAGGCAGTTCGGTGCGCAGGATGGCCCAGGACATCTGGTGCAGCAGCGGAAGCAGCCGAGCGCTGGACAGCGCGGTGCGGTGCGCGGCGATGCTGGCGATCGCGCTGAGCACGCCCGCGGCCAGCATCGCCACGTCCGCGGGCGGGGCCTCGGGTCGCAGCAGCGCGATCGGCGCCGCGAGGGTGTTGTTCAGGTCGTCGTAGATCTTCCTGATCCGGATCCGGTCATCGCGCTCGAGATAGCGCCGTTCCCAGCGGTAGAGGCCGGCCTCGCGGCGGATCTCGACGGTGTGCTCGCTGATCGCGCGGATCAGCGCGTCCGCGCGCCGCACCGGGTCCAGCCGGGTGTCGTCGGCCGACTCGGCGACGGTCAGCAGGTGCCGCGCGCCCTCCTCGGCGGCCGCGACCAACAGCGCGTACTTGTTCGTGAAGTGCCGGTAGAGGGCGGGACCGGAGATGCCGACCTCCGCGGCGATCTCGTCCACGCCCACCGGGTAGTACCCGCGTTCGCTGAACGCGCGCGCGGCCGCCCGGATGATCTGCACCTTGCGGTCCTTCGGACGCCGGCGTACCGACGGCGCGCCCTCGGCGCCGGTCCTGCTGCCCGGTTCGGGCCGCGCGGGAGCGAGGTCGACCTCGCTGCGATCCGCGACCATGCACCTCTCCGTTCTCCGGCGGCGCTGGTTGACAGCGCCCGATACTGGAACCTAAGTTAACCACAATTCGCAAAGTTAACCACTATTCACGGCCTGGCGTCCGCCGAATTGCAGCGTAGGAGCGAACATGAGCAACAACGATTCCGCGGTCCCCGCCGCCGCCAAGTTCACGGCGGTCCAGGACGGCAAGGTGCTCCGGGTCACGATCACCAACCCGAAGCGGAAGAACGCCATCGACTACGACACCATGGTGGCGCTCGGCGATACCTTCCGCGCGGCGGCCGAGGACCGCGCGGTGCGGGCGATCGTACTCACCGGCGAGGGCGGCGATTTCTGCACCGGTGCCGATCTGTCGGCGAGCGCGGACGAGGCGCAACGCGGCATCACCTCGGACATGGTCATGGACGCGGCGAACCGGCTGGTGCGCGCCATCGTGGACGCGCCGGTGCCGGTGATCGCGCGCATCCGGGGCGCCGCGGCGGGCGTCGGCGTCGGCATCGCGCTGGCCGCCGACCTGGTCTACGCGAGCGAGGACTCCTATCTGCTGCTGGCCTTCATCAACATCGGCTTGATGCCCGACGGCGGCGCGGCCGCGCTGGTCGCGGCAGCGGCGGGCCGCCCGCTGGCGGCGCGGATGGCACTGCTCGGGGAGCGGCTGCCCGCCCGGGAAGCCGCCACCGCCGGGCTGTTCACCGCGGTCGTGCCCGACGCCGAACTCGATGCCGCGGTCGAGGCCGGAGTCGAGAAGATCGCGACCGGTCCGCGCCGCGCGCTGGAGCTCACCAAGCAGGCGCTGAACCAGGCCACGCTGGCCGCGCTGGACACGGCCCTCGCCGCGGAGAAGGCGGGCCAGACCGAGCTGCTGCGCTCCCCCGATTTCATGGAGGGCGCCACCGCGATGCTCACCAAGCGCAAGCCCATCTTCGCCGACTGATCGGCCCGCCGGAACGTACCGCCCGGCAGGCGACTATGTTCATCGGCTATGACTTACCTGGTTACCGGGGCAACTGGGTTCATCGGTCGGTTCCTCATCCCCGAGCTGCTGAAACGCGAGGGTGACATCCATGTACTGGTCCGGCCGGGCGACGCCTCGGCCGACCGGTTCGCCTGCTGCGCGCAGGAATGGGCGGGCGGCGACCGCGTCCGCCCGGTGCGTGGCGATCTGGGCGCCCCGGGGCTGGGCATCGACCCGACCTGGCTGGCCCGGCATCGCGGCGCCATCGAGCACGTCTTCCATCTCGCCGCCGGCTACGACCTGACCGAGCGCGGCGGCGGCACCAGGCACCTGGTCGACGTCGCCGAGGAGCTGCGGGCCGATCTGCTGCACCACGTCTCGACCGTGGAGGTGGCCGGGTCCAGCGAGGGCCTGTTCACCGAGGACATGTTCGATCACGGCCAGGTGCTCGCCACACCCGCGCAACGAGCGAGGTTCGAGGCCGAGCGAATCGTGCGCGACTCGTCGCTGCGCTGGCGTATCTACCGGCCCTCGATCGTGATCGGGCATTCCAGGACCGGCGAGATCGACCGCATCGAGGGCCCGTACTACTTCTTCCGGCTGCTGCGCATGGCCGCGCAGCTGCCCCGGCTGCTGCCGGTGCTGGTGCCCGAGCTGGGCGAGACCAACATGGTTCCGGTGGATTTCGTCGCCCGCGCCCTCGACCACATCGCGCACCGCTCCGGGTCGGACAAGACCACCTACCACCTGGTGGATCCGCGCAGGCAGAGCGCGGTGGACGCGCTGAATCTGTTCGCCGACGAGGCGGGCGCGCCGCACCTGGTCGAGGTCGTGCCCAAGCGCACGCTGAACATGATGTTGCGCGTCCCCGGCGCGAACTGGCTGCTGCCCCGGGTCGGCGTGCCGCTGGACGTGCTGGAGCACAGCGAATTCACCTGCTGGTTCGACTGCAGGCACACCAGCTCGGCGCTGGCGGGCACCGACATCCGGGTGCCGCCGTTGGACGCCTACGCACCGCGGATCTGGAAGTACTGGATCGAGAACTGGGTCTGATCGGCGCGCCGCACCGGACGGCTACCGCCCGGTGACGGTGAGATAGATCAGGGCGGCGTTGAGAACGGAGATGATCGCGGCGACCGCCCAGGCCAGCCCGCTGGTCAGCCTGCGGTTGACGTCCTCGCCCATCAGCTCGGGGTCGCTCGTGAAGCGCACCAGCGGGATCAGCGCGAAGGGTATGCCGAACGACAGCACCACCTGGGAGATGATCAGCGCGCGTGTCGGGTCGATCCCGGTGGCCAGGACCGCGACAGCCGGGATCAACGTGATCAACCTGCGCGTCAGCAGCGGGATCCGCTTGCGCAACAGGCCCTGCATGATCATCGCGCCCGCGTAGGCGCCGACCGACGTGGACGCCAGGCCGGAGGCGAGCAGGCCGATCGCGATCAGCAGCGCGGCGGCCGGGCCGAGGACGTCGCCGACGGCGGCGTGCGCGTCCTCGATGGTCTCGACGTCCCGGCCGCGCAGGGTGCCAGCCGCCATCAGCAGCATGGCGAGGTTCACCGTGCCCGCCAGGACCATGGCCAGGCCGACGTCGATCTTGGTGACCCGTAGCAGCCTGGTGCGCAGCGGCCCCGCCGCCGGATGCCCGTGCCGGTCGCGGGCCAGGCCGGAATGCAGATAGACCGCGTGCGGCATGACCGTCGCACCGATCATGGCGGCGGCGAGCAGGACGCTCTCGGTGCCCTGGAAGCGCGGCAGCAGGCCGCCGACCGTGCTCGTGACCGACGGCGGGGAGATCACCACGCTCGCCAGGAAGCCGATCGCGATGATCGCGAGCATCCCGGTGATCACCCGCTCGAACGGTTGCTGGCCGCGCCGGTCCTGCACCAGCAGCAGGCCCATCGACACGGCGCCGGTGATCACGCCACCGACCAGCATGGGCAGGCCGAACAGCAGGTGCAGCGCGATCGCGCCGCCGACCACCTCTGCCAGGTCGGTGGCCATCGCGACCGTCTCGGCCTGGCCCCAATACGCCAGCCGGACCGGACCGCTCGCCTTCTCGCGTACCGCCTCCGGCAGCGACCAGCCGGTCACCAGCCCGAGCTTGGCCGACAGGAACTGGACCAGCCCCGCCATCACGTTGGCCAGGACGATCACCCAGACCAGCAGGTAACCGAATTGCGCGCCCGCGCTGATATTCGACGCGACGTTGCCGGGATCGACATAGGCGATGGCCGCGACGAACGCGGGCCCCAGCAGGACCGTCACGGCACGTGCTCGCCCGGTGACGGACCTGGTCGACTCGACCAACGTTATACCCACGAACAGAATTTTACGGGTACCCGAACTTTTCGTTGCCGTTCGGCCTGTAAAAACCGACCGCCTGGTTGCCGCAGCGCGGCGACCAGGCGGTCGGGGATGTTCAGCCGGGCGTCCCGGCTTCGCGCATCAGCGCGGTGGCGATCAGATGCCGAGACCCTTCGCGAGCACGGGCCACGACAGCAGGAACTCGTCGCGCCAGTAGCCCCAGGAGTGGGTGCCGGAGTTACGGAAGTTGTAGGTGGCCGGGATGCCCAGCTCGTTCAGCCGGTTCTGCAGGTTGTGCGTGCAGTAGTTGGTGCCCGCCTCGATCACGCCGCCGATGACGATCTGGTTGGCCAGACCGTACGCGCCGGGAAGGGCGTACTGGCCGTTGAGCGTGTCGTACTGGCCGGGCAGGCCGTTGCCGGTGGAGATGTACAGGTCGAGCCCGCGCAGCCCCTCGGCGTTCACGTACGGGTCGTTGGCCACCCAGTCGGGCGAGCCTTCGGGACCCCACATGTTGTCGGTGTTGCCGCCGCCCCAGGTTTCGACGGTCAGCTTGACGAACTCCGAGCCCACCGGGTCACTGGTCTGTGCGCAGCCGCTGTAGGCCGCGGCGGCCTTGTACAGGCCCGGCTTGGAGATCGGCAGCGCCAGCACGGTGGTGCCCGAGGTGGACAGGCCCGCGATGGCGTTCACGCCGTTGGTGCCCAGCGCGCCGTCCACCAGCGGGGGCAGCTCCTCGGTGAAGAAGGTCTTCCACTTGTTGCGGCCGAGTACCGGGTCGTCCTTGATCCAGTCGGTGTAGTAGCTCCACTTGCCGCCGATCGGCTGGATCACGTTGACGTTCTTGTCCGACAGGAACTGCAGCGCGTCGGTCTTCGCCTGCCACGAGGCCTCGTCCTCGCCGCCGCCCGCGCCGTTGAGCAGGTACAGCGTGGGACGCGGCACGGAGGCGTCGGCCGGGCGCTGGACGTCGATGATGATCTTCTCGTCCATCGCCGCCGAGTACACGTACAAGCGGATGCTGCGCTCGTCCTTGTACTCGGCTTTGGTGATACGCGAACCGTCCGGGGCGACCGGGTTGCCCAGCAGGCTCTTGGAATCGATGATCGGATCAGCTGTCGCGCTGGACGCGCCGAGACCGGTCATCACTCCCGCGAGCACCGCGGTTGCCGCGATCGCGGCCGCGACCCGCAGGCCACCGCGCCGGCTCTGTCGACGTATCAATTTCGCACCTTCGCTTCGTCTCGAGATTCGCTCTGCATGCCCCACGCGCCGGGGTGGGTGCCCACGCACCACGCCGACCATACGGCCTATGTAGTCGTCACGACAGGGGACTTCGTTACCGCACCGTTGCCCCATCATGCCCGAACGGTGTCGGTTCGATCATGACCGCCCCACGTTCCGTGTCGCTTCCCAGCTCGGGGGATCCAGCAATTCGGACAATCGGGGACCGATCTGCGCCAGCGCTTCCGGTGCCGTCATCTGATCGTGCGGGACGTCGACGGGATGATCGTCGACCCGGCCGTCGACATAAGGTTGCCAGCCGTCCGCCGCGGTCTCGTGACCGGCCGCGCTGAAGTAGTCCAGCCTGCCGCGGAAGACCGCAGGCCGGTGCTCGGCGATCAGCTCGGCCGAGCGCACCGCGCTGCGGTAGATCCGGCGCACCCGGTCCGGGGTGAGCACCGCCATGTCCGGCGGGATGGTGGCGTGCAGCGCGGCCAGCGCCTCTTCGCTCAGGTCGTGGATGTCGCCGTCGCCGGGCAGCAGCGCGTCCGCGCCGATGCCCAATTCGGCCAGCGCCTCGCGGATCGCCGCACGGAAGTCGGTGACGTCGATGTCAGGATGGCTGTCGAGCATGGTCAGCAGCCCGACCTCCTCCCCCGCGGACTGCAACCGAGTCGCCACCGCGTGCGCCAGCACACCACCGAGCGACCAGCCGAGCAGCCGGTAGGGCCCGTGCGGCTGCACCGCACGGATCTCGGCCACATAGCGGTGCGCCATCTCGGCCAGTGACTCGGGCAGGTAACCCTCTTCGGTCAGCGCGGGTGACTGGAGGCCGAAGATCGGCGTGCTCGCGGGCACGTAGCGGGCGAGACCCGCGTAGCACCAGGACAATCCGTACATCGGATGCAGGCAGAACAGCGGCTGGGCGGCGGCCACGTCGTGCGGCACCATGGTCCGGATCGGCAGCAGCACACCGAGCGCCGCGTTCGAATCCTGGTCGTAGTCGTGGTCGTCGGCCAGCGCGGCCTGGATCCGGGCCGCCAGCGCCGCCGGAGTGGGATCGGTGAAGAACCACTGCACCCGCACCTCGGCGCCGGTGAGCGCGCGCAGCCTGCTGACCGCGCGGGTGGCGACCAGCGAGGTGCCGCCCAGATCGAAGAAGTCGTCGTCCATACCGACCCGCTGTCCGGCGCCGGACGCGAGCACCTCGTCGAACACCTCGAGCACGGTCCGCTCCAGCGGCGTGCCGGGTGCCCGGTACGGACGGGTCACCAGCCGCGGCTCGGGCAGCGCCTTGCGGTCGAGTTTGCCGCTGGCGTTGAGCGGAAGCCCGGCGAGCGCGACGACAGCCGAGGGCACCATGTACGACGGCAGGGCGGCGCGGGCGTGTGTCAGCACCGTGGCCTCGTCGACGGTCTCCCCCGGCGCGGCGACCACATGGGCGACCAGCCGGTCACCGGTCGCGCCGCGCACCACCGAGACCGCGGCCTGCCGCACCTGGGGATGCCCGGTCAGCACGGCCTCGATCTCACCGAGCTCCACGCGCTGGCCGCGCAGCTTGACCTGGAAGTCGCCGCGGCCCAGATATTCCAGCGCGTCGTCGCGCCAGCGCACGATGTCGCCTGTGCGATAGAGCCTGTCGCCGCCTGTATGGGCGACGAAACGCTCGGCGGTGAGCGCCGGGGCGCCGAGATAGCCGCGCGCCAACTGCACACCCGCGATGTACAACTCGCCTGCCGCGCCCGGCGGCACCGGCCGCAAGTGCCGGTCGAGTACGTGCACGCGAGTGTTGGCCACCGGAACGCCGATCGGAACCGCCGCCGCGGCGCCGCCGCGCACGGGATGACCGGTGACCACGGTGGCCTCGGCCGGGCCGTACCAGTTGACCAGCGCGGCGCCGGGCACGGCCGCGGCGAAAGCCGCCGCGGTCTCCCCGGACAACGCCTCACCCGCGGCGAACACCCGCCGCAGCGACGGGTACTCCGCGGCCGGATTCGCGGCCGGGTCCAGGAACGCGTCCAGCATCGACGGCACGAAATGCACCGTCGTGACGGCGTTGTCGATGATGAGGCGGGCCAGGTAGGCGGGGTCGCGATGGCCGTCGGGCGCGGCGATCACGATCGACGCGCCGGTCTGCAACGGCCAGAACAACTCCCAGGCGGAGATGTCGAAGGTGATCGGCGTCTTGTGCAGCACCACGTCGCCGTCGTCGTGCGGATATGCCGCCTGCGCCCAACGGAACTGGTTGACCATCTGCCGGTGCGTGATCATCACGCCCTTGGGCCGACCGGTCGAGCCGGAGGTGTAGACGACATAGGCGACGGTGTCCGGATACCCGTACTCCTGCGGCCACGGGCCTTCGTACGGAGCCAGATACAGCGTGTCCACCGCGACCACCGGCACATCGGTCGCGGTGTCGAACGCGTCGGCGGTGGTGGTCAGCACACAGATCGGAGCGGCGCTGCCGAGGACGTGCTCGCTGCGCTCGGCCGGGTGGTCCGGATCGATCGGGACGTAGCCGCCGCCGGCCCGCAACACCGCGTAGATCGCGACGACCAGATCGATGCCGCGCCGCATGGCCACGGCGACCAGCGTCTCCGGGCCGACTCCCCAGCGCATCAACTCCACGGCCAGGGACCGGACGCGCGAGTCGAGTTCGGCGTAGCTGAGCACGGTCTCGCCGAAGCGCACCGCAGGCGCGTCCGGCGTGCGCGCCACCTGCGCGTCGAACAGCGTCGGCAATGTCGCGTCGTCGAGGAACTCCGGCACACCGGTGGCGTTGCGCGCGGCCAGTTCGGCGCGCTCGTCGTCCAGTAGCGCGTCGATCTCACCGACGCGTGCCTGCGGGGTGGTCACGAAACGGTCGATCAGCGCCGCGAGCCGCCGCGCGAGAGCACGCGCCGCCGGTTCGCCGGTCACGTCGCGCAGGTACTTCACCGAGACGCGCAACCGGCTGTCCAGCACCACCATCACCGTGAACGGATAGTGGGTGCCGTTGACCGCGCCGACACCGGTGACGTTCATACCGTCGATGGCGCCGGCCTGGTCCAGGCCCTCCCGGTCCACCGGGAACGACTCGAACACGACCAGCGAGTCGAACAACCCCTCCACGCCGACGGCGTCCTGGATGTCGCTCAGGCCCAGGTAGTGGTAGTCCAGCAGCGCGGCCTGCTCGGCTTGCAACCGGCGCAGCACCCCGCTCAGCGTGCTGGTCGCGTCCAGGCGCACCCGCACCGGGATCGCGTTGAGGAACAGACCGACCATCGCCTCGACGCCGTCGAGCTCGGGCGGCCTGCCCGACACGGTGGCGCCGAAGACGACGTCGTCGCGGTCGACGGTGCGTCCGATCAGCAGAGCCCAGGCCGCCTGCACCACGGTGTTCACCGTGACGCCGAGCTCCGAGGCGAACCGGGTCAGCGCGGTGGTGTCGGCCTGCGACAGCTCGAACCCGACTTCACCGACGCCCGCGGAGATCTCGCGGCCCGGGTCGACCGGCGCCAACGGCGTCGGCTCGGTGATACCGGCCAGCGCACCGCGCCACGCGGCGCGGGCCGCTTCGGTGTCCTGCGCGACCAGCCACGCCAGGTAGTCGCGGTAGGGCGGCACCGCAGGCAGACGCCGGGAGTTACCGCCGAACGCGTACAGCGTGAGCAGTTCCTTCATCAGCAGCGGCATGGACCAGCCGTCGATGAGAATGTGATGACTGGTCACCAGCAGGTGGTAGCGGGCGGCGGCGGAACGGATCAGCGCGAAACGCAGTAGCGGGGCAGTCCGCATGTCGAAGTGGTCGGCCAGATCCGCCACCTCGATCCGCTCCAGCTCGGCGGCGGCCGCGGCCGGTTCCAGGTGGCACAGATCGATCAGCCGCCACGGCACCTCCAGCGCATCCTGCACGAGCTGCACGGGCTTGCCCTCGCTGTCGTCGGCGAAGGCGACCCGCAGGTTGTCGTGCCGGTCCAGCACCGCCTGCGCGGCCGCCCGCATCCGGTGGGCGTCCACCGCGCCGCCGAGATCGAGCACGAACTGAGTGGTGTAGACGTCCACCGAGTGCTCCGCGAGCAGGGCGTGGAACAGCATGCCCGATTGCAGCGGCGTGAGCGGCCAGGCGTCGGACAGGTCCGGGTAGGCGCGCGCGAAGCGATCGATATCGGGCTGCTTGAGCCGCACCAGCGGGAAGTCCGACGGGGTGAAGCCGCCCGCGTCCGGGCGCAGGCCGTGCTCGGCCAGGCCGCCGAGTGCGCGAATCCAATGCTCGGCGAAGGTCTTCGCGTCCTCGCCGCGGAATGCCGCGGCGGCGAAGTCGAACCGGGCGAGCAAGCCGTCGTCCGTGGCGTCGACGGTGAGCACGAGCAGCAGATCGTCGGACGGGATGTCGGTGTGCACCCGCGCCGGGCGCAGATCCCGGTAGCGCAGCGCGAACCGGCCGCGCCCGAGACCGCGCAGTTCGGCGGCGGTCTCGGCGTTGAGGTGGCGCAACAGGCCGTAGCCGACACCGTGCGAGGGCACCGCTCGCCGCAGCTCCTTGATCTGTGCGATCGCCGTGCCCGCCGCCGGACCGCCGATCAGGGCGTCATCGATGTCGATCCTGGTCAGCCGCAACGGCAGCGGGAATTCGGTGACGAAGCCGCCCACCGTGCTCTCCGCGTCTGCCCCGGTGGCCGCGCGACCGTCGGCGGGCAGCCGCACGACCGAACCGATGGCGCGGGTGACGGCCTCTCCCGCGGAGGTCCGCAGGGCCAGCGCCAGTGCGGTGAGCAGGATGTCGTCCACCCCGGCGTGGTACGCCTCGGCGGCCGCGGCGACGGCCTCCGCGCCCTCCGCGGTGATCGTCAGCGACACCCGGCTGCGTGCGCGCAGATCCCGGCCGTCGGTGCCGGCGCCCTCCGGGACCGTGCCCAGGGCCCGTCGCCACCAATCCATTTCGGCTACGGTGCCCGGATCGTGCGCCGCGGCCGACAAGGTTCGGACGAGTGTGCCGAGACCGGATTCGGGGCCCGCGGGCGCGGCGTGGCGTGCCCGGTTCCAGCGGGCGGTGAGCTGGTCGACGATGGCCCGCCAGGAGACGTCGTCCACCACGAGGCTGCTGGCAACGACGATGAGCGTGGAGCGGCCCTCCGGACCGCCGGTGAGCACGAAGTAGATGTTGCGGCCCTGCTCGGGATCGAGGGCGGCCGCGACCGCCTGGACCACGTCGTCGATGGGCAGCGACGTCTCGCCACGCTGCGGGTCCAGCCGGCGGAACGCCTCGCCGGTACGTTCGGCGGCCGGGGGAATGCGCAGCGACGCGGCGCCTTCGTCGTCGTAGCGCACCTGCACCCACAGCATGGGGTGCTGGTCGAGCACGGCGGTCACCGCGCCGTGCACCGTCTCCACGGGGCAGGTCTCGGGGACGTCGAGTGCGACGGCTCGCACTTCGATGCCCTCGTCCAGCATGCGCGCCGCGTGCGGCGTGAGCGGTAGTTCGCCCGCCTCGTCGCCGGGGCCGCCCGCGACGGAGGCGGCGCGGGCCAGTGCGGCGACGGTCCGATGTTCGAAGACGTCACGCGGCGAGAAACTCACCCCGCGTGCGCGGGACCGGGAGACCACCTGAATGGACACGATGCTGTCGCCGCCGAGGGCGAAGAAGTCGTCGTCCAGGCCGACCCGGTCGACGCCGAGCACCTCGCCGATCACCTCGGCGATCACGAGTTCGGCCGGCGTCCGCGGGGCACGATAGGCGCGCGCGTCCAGCTCGGGCTCCGGCAGTGCCTTGCGATCCAGCTTGCCCACCGGCGTCAGCGGGATCGCGTCGAGCACGACGATCGCCGTCGGAACCATGTACTCCGGCAGCGTGCGCCCGACCCGCTCGGTCAGCACGGCCGGGTCCACCGTGGCATCCCCGGCCGGCAGCACGTAGGAGACGAGCATCGTCGCGCCGGATGGGGTCGCACGGCCGAGGGTCACCGCGAAGCCGACCTCGGGCTGCGCCGCCAGCGCGGCATCTATCTCACCGAGTTCGATGCGGAAGCCGCGCACCTTCACCTGGAAGTCGTTGCGGCCCACGTATTCCACGACCGGTGCGGTCCCGGCGCGACGCCAGCGCACCAAGTCGCCGGTGCGGTAGAGGCGCTCACCGGGTGCGCCGTACGGGTCGGCCAAGAACCGGGCGGCGGTGAGCGCGGGACGTGCGTGGTAGCCGCGCGCGAGCTGGATGCCGCCCAGATACAACTCGCCCGTGACGCCTTCGGGCACCGGACGCAGCCTGCTGTCGAGCACCAGCGACCGCATGCCGCGGATCGGACCGCCGATCGTGACCGGTTCGCCGGGCCGCAGCGGATCGCTGATGTTGGTCATGACGGTGGTCTCGGTCGGCCCGTAGCCGTTGTGGAAATCGCGCTCCGGCACGGTGGTCCACCTGGCCGCCAGATCGGCGGGCACCGCTTCACCGCCCGCCACCACGGTCCGCATCCCCGGCACCGCGTCCGGGTCGAGCGAGGCGAGCACGGAGGGGGTGAGGAAGGCGTGCGTGACGCGCTCGGCGCGGATCAGTTCGGCCAGCTCCTCGCCACCGAAGGTCAGCGGCGGCGCTACCACGAGCCCGCCCGCGGCGCCGAGCGCGAGCAGTAGTTCCAGCATCGACGCGTCGAACGAGGGCGACGCGAACGCCAGAGCGCGGGCGGACGGATCGAGCCGGTAGCGCTCCACCTGCTCGGCGCTGAAATTCGCCAGGCCGGCATGGGTGATCACGACGCCCTTCGGCAGACCGGTCGAGCCGGAGGTGTAGATCACGTACGCGGCGTTGCCCGCGCGCAGCGCTGCGCGCAGTTCGGCGGGCCGCAACGGCTGGTCGGAGCGCACGGCGACGTCGTGGGTGAAGTCGGGATCGTCCAAGGCGACCCACGTGCCGCCGGAGAGGACGGGCAGATTCTCCAGCTCGGCGGTGAGCGTCACGCCGAGCGTCACGCCGGAATCGGCGACCATGTGCGCGATGCGGTCGGCCGGATAGGCCGGGTCGATCGGGACGAACGCCGCCCCGGTCTTGGCCACCGCCCACAGGGCCAGTACGGCTTCCACCGAACGACGGAGCGCGATGGCGACCGGTACCTCCGGCCCCGCGCCGCGGTCGATCAGCGCGCGCGCCAATTGCGCTGACGCCGCGTCGAGTTCGGCGTAGCTGAAGGTGCGGTCGTCGGCGACCACGGCGACACCGGCCGGGTTCGCGGCGACGGCGGCGGCCATCAGGTCCGGCAGCGTGCGCGGCGGCACGGCGGGTGCGCCGGTACGGGCGATCAGGTCGGCGCGCTCCGCGTCGTCCAGGATCTCCAGATCGCCGACGGCGGTGCCGGGATGCCGGACGATCGCGGAAAGGACGCGACGGAACCTGCGACCGAATTCGACGACGGTCCGATCGTCGAACAGGTCGCGGGCGTAAGTGAATTCGGCGGCGATACCGGCTTCCGCGCCCGACTCGGTGCGCTGCTCACGCATGGTCAGCAGCAGGTCGAACTCGGCGGAGTCGGCGGCCGGGTCGAGCGCCGTGAAGCTCAGGCCGGGTAGTTCGAAACTGGTCGCGGATAGGTTCTCGAACGACAGAGCCACCTGGAACAGCGGGTGGCGACCGGCCGAGCGTTCCGGGTCGAGCGCCTCGACCAACCGCTCGAACGGGATGTCGGCGTTGGCGAAGGCGCGCAGATCCGTTTCCCTGGTGCGGGCCAGCAGTTCGGTGAAGCCGAGATCGGGCGCGACCCGGGTGCGCAGCACCAAGGTGTTGACGAACATGCCGATCAAGTCGTCGATTTCGGGTTCGCCGCGGCCCGCGACGGGCGTGCCGATGGCGATGTCGTCGGTGCCGGACATTCGAGCCACGAACACCGCGAACGCGGCGTGCACCACCATGAACAACGTGGCGTTGTGCTGCCGCGCGAGGTCGGCCAGCGCCGCGTGCACGTCGGCGTCGACGACGAAATCGGTACGGCCGCCCGCGAAGGACTGGGCGGGCGGGCGCGGGCGGTCCGCGGGCAAGTTCAGCTCGTCGGGCAGGTCGGCGAGTTCGGTTGTCCAGTAGGCCAGTTGCGCGCCCACCGGCGACTCGGGGTCGTCTTCTGCGCCGAGCGCCTCGCGCTGCCACAGCGCGTAGTCGGCGTACTGGACCGGCAGCGGCGCCCAGGACGGTTCGCGGCCGCCGCTGCGCGCCACATAGGCCAGCATCAGATCCCTGGTCAGCGGGCCCATCGACCAGCCGTCGGCGCTGATGTGATGCGCGACGAAGACCAGCACGTACTCGGTGCCGGCGAGCTGGAACAGCCGCGTGCGGAACGGCACCTCGGTGGTCACGTCGAAGCCGGCGGCGACGGTCCGCTGCGCCTCGAGCGCGAGGTCCTCGTCATCGAGTTGCACGGGCGTCAGATCCACCGGCACCTCGTGCGGAGCGAGGATTCGCTGCACCGGGCCGTCCGGCGTCTGCGGGTAGATCGTGCGCAGGATCTCGTGACGCGCGACGATGTCGGCGACGGCGTCCTGCAACGCGACCACGTCCAGGTCGCCGGACAAGCGGATGGCGGCCGGGATGTTGTAGACCGAGGCCGAGGTGTCGAACTGGTTGAGGAACCACATGCGCTGCTGGGCGAACGACAGCGGGACGCGGTCCGGACGCGGTCCGGCGATCAATGGGGTGCGCTTGCCCGCACCGAAGCCCCGTTCGACCTTCGTGGCGAGTCCGGCCACGGTGGAGGCCTCGAACAGCACCCGCACCGGGACACGAGCGTCCAACGCCGCACCGATACGCGCCGCCACCTGCGTCGCCAACAACGAATTACCACCCAGCGCGAAGAAATCATCATCCGCACCCACACGCTCGACACCCAGGACCTCGGCATACACCGACGCCACGATCTCCTCGATCGGAGTCGACGGCACACGGAACACCTGAACCTCGAACTCCGGCTCCGGCAACGCCCTACGATCCAGCTTGCCGTTCACATTCAACGGCAAAGCATCCAGCACCACGAACGCCGACGGCACCATGTACGACGGCAACACAGCAGTCAACTCCGACTTCACCCACGCCACATCGACACCCGCACCGGCACCGCCACCACCAGCAGCCACAGTCCCGGCATCGGACCCGGCATCGGCATCGGCATCGGCATCGGCACGACCATCGGACCCAGCCACAACACCAGAAGGCACCAGGTAAGCCACCAAACGATCACCAGTCTTCGGATCCGACTTCGCAACCACCGCCGTCTGCGCGACCCCCGGCAACGCCAACAACGCCGCCTCGATCTCACCCAACTCGATACGGAAACCACGAATCTTCACCTGAAAATCCGTACGACCCCGATACTCCAGCTCACCGCGACCGTTCCAGGCGACCAAATCACCCGTGCGATACATCCTGGTTCCCGACTCGAACGGGTTGGCCACGAACCGATCCGCCGTCAAATCCGCGCGACCGAAGTAACCACGCGCCAACTGCGCACCAGCCAAATACAACTCACCCGAAACACCCACCGGAACCGGACGCAAACGCCCATCCAGCACATACACCCGGCTATTCCACTCCGGCGCACCAATCGACACCGACGCCTCGTCAGCGAGCGTCACACGGTGACTGGTGATCGACACCGCAGCCTCGGTCGGCCCATACAGGTTGAACAACTCGGTGCGTGGATTCTCCCGCAGGAACCGCCGCGCCACCGAACCGGGCAGAGCCTCACCGATCGCCAACACCCGTCGCGGCGACCAGTCCCCGGTGTCCGTGGTCGCCCGGTGCACGAGCAGCGCGTCGAGCATCGATGGCACCACATGCAACGTGGTAACCGACTCGCGCGCCATCAAATCGTTGAGATACGCGGGATCCCGATGGCCATCAGGCGCGGCGATCACCAGACGTCCACCGCATACCGCCGCCGACCAGAACTCCCACACCGACAGGTCGAACGTCGCCGCCGTCTTCAGCAGCACCGAGTCGTCCTCGGCCAGCTCGAATTCGGCCGCTTTCCAGAGCAACTGGTTCACGATGGCCGAGTGCGGCACCGCGACGCCCTTCGGACGCCCGGTCGAACCCGACGTGAAGATGACGTAAGCCGTGTTCTCCGGCCGAACGGGCGTGACACGCTCGGAATCGGTGATCGGCACGCTGGCGACCGCGCTCAATTCCAGGTCTTCCAGCCGCACCACCGGCGCGACGTCGGTATCGAAATCCGACTCGGTATTGCTCAACACACATACCGGGGCGGCGGCGGAGAGGATGTAGTCGGTTCGCTCGGTGGCTTGGTCGGGGTCGATCGGTACGTACGCCCCACCGGCCTCGGCCACCGCGTACATCGCCACCACCAGGTCCACCGATCGGCGGAACGCGAGCGCGACCCTGCTCTCGGCGCCGACACCCACCGAGATCAGGTAGCGGGCTAGTCGATTCACCCGGGCCGACAGTTCCGCGTAGCTCAGCTCGACGCGTTCGCCGTCGGGCAGGTCCGCGACCAGCGCGACCGCTCCCGGCGTCGCCGCGACGGTCCCGCGCAGCAACGATCCCAGTGTCGCGGCGGAATCCACCGGATGGGCGGTGTCGTTCCATGTGGTGAGCACGTCGGTGCGCTCGGTGTCCGTAAGGATCTCGATGTCCCCGACCGGGACGTTCGCGTCGGCGACCACGGCCGCGAGGATGCGCGAGAACCGGTCGGCGAAACCTTCCACCGTCGCCCGGTCGAAAAGATCGGTCGCATACGTCAAGAACCCACCGATACCAGCAGCCGCACCCGACTCCGCATACCCATCACCAACAATCAAATGCAAATCGAACTGCGACACATCCACATCGGCATCCACACCCGCCACCGACAAACCCGGCAACTCCAACACCGCACGCGCCACATTCTGAAACGACAAACCCACCTGGAACAACGGATGACGCGCCGTCGACCGCGACGGATTCAACACCTCCACCAACCGCTCGAACGGCACATCCGCATGAGCAAAAGCAGCCAAATCCGCCTCACGCTGCCTACCCAGCAACCCGACGAACGACTCGCCCGGCTCGAACCGCGTCCGGAACACCACGGTGTTGACAAACATCCCGATCAAATCATCAAGTTCACGCTCACCACGACCCGCCACCGGCGTACCGACAGCGATGTCATCCGAACCCGACAACCGAGCCAACAACACCGCGAACGCCGTGTGCACCACCATGAACAACGTCGCACCATGCGCACGAGCCAACTCCACCAGCCCCGCATGCGTCGCCGCATCCACCTCCACCGGCACCCGCGAACCGGCCAGCGACGCCACCACCGGACGCGGCCGATCAATCGGCAACTCCAGCACATCCGGCAGACCAGCCAACTCCGCACGCCAGAACGCGATCTGCCGAGCCGCGACCGACCCCGGATCGGACTCATCCCCCAACACAGCACGCTGCCACAACGCATAATCCGCGTACTGCACCCGCAACGGCGACCACCCCGGAGCATCACCCGAGGTACGTGCCGAATACGCCACCATCACATCCCGCACCAACGGACCCATCGACGACGCATCCGCCGCAATATGATGCACCACCACCGCGAGCACATGCTCCTGCGGCGCATCCGCGATCCGCAGCAGCCGCACTCGGACGGGCACTTCGTCGGTCACATCGAAGGGTGCCGCCGCGAGCGTGTACACCTCGTGCGCGACCTCGGCCGCCCCGATCGGATGGACGGCCACATCCAACGCCACCCGTCCCGCCGCCAGCACCACCTGCACCGGACCCTCCGGAGTCTCCGGATACACCGTGCGCAGCACCTCATGCCGTGCCACGACATCATGCAGCGCCGCACCCAGCGCCACCACATCCAACGCACCCGTCAAACGCAACGCGAACGGCAAGTTGTAAGCCGCCGAACCGATCCGCTCCCCAACATCATCAGACTGATCGAACCGATTGAGAAACCACATCCGCCGCTGCGCCAACGACAACGGCAACTTCTCCGGCCGAGCAATACTGCCCAACTCCACCCGGCGCTCACCATGAGTCTCCGACTCCAGCGCCGCCGCCAACCCCGACACCGTCGACGCCTCGAACAACGTCCGAACCGGCACCCGCACACCCACCGCCGCACCCAAACGAGCCACCACCTGCGTGGCGACCAGCGAATTACCCCCCAGCGCGAAGAAATCATCATCAGCCCCCACCCGGCCCACACCGAGCACCTCACCGAACACCCCCGCCACGATCTCCTCGACCGCCGTCACGGGCGCACGGAATTCCCGCGCGGTGAAGGTCGGCTCGGGTAGTGCCTTGCGATCGAGCTTGCCGCTGGGATTCAACGGCAACGCCTCCAGCACGACGACCGCCGCCGGAACCATGTAAGCGGGCAGCGTCGCACCGATCGCCGCCGGCAATTCGGCCTGCTCGATCGATTGCCCCGGCGCGGGAACAACGTAGGCGACCAATTGGTCGCCCAGCGACGAGGCCGCGACGAGGGCCACGGCCTGACTCACCGACGGCTGCGCCAGCAGCGCCGTCTCGATCTCACCCAGCTCGATCCGCTGACCACGGAACTTCACCTGGAAATCGGTCCGGCCGAGATAGTCGAGCCGATGCGGCAGCACGTCGGTCGGGGCGCGCCAGACCACCAGGTCCCCGGTGCGGTACATCCGCCCCCCGTTGCCGAACGGGTCGGCCACGAAGCGGTCGGCGGTGAGATCGGGACGCCGCACATAGCCGCGAGCCAACTGGTCACCCGCGAGATACAGCTCGCCCGGAACGCCGGTCGGCACCGGTTGCAGACGCGAATCCAGCACATACACCTGCGTGTTCCACTGCGGGACGCCGATCGGCACGGACCGCTCGTCCACGGCGGTCGCGGGCCAATAGGTCACCGAGACCGCCGCCTCGGTGGGGCCGTACAGGTTGTGCACGGCGGCGTCGGTCACGGCACGCACCGCGGCGACGGTCTCCGGCGGCAGCGCCTCGCCGATCACGAAGATGTCGCGCAAGGTGGGGCACGAGCCGGGGGCGGTGTGCGCGGCGAAGACCGTCAGCATGGACGGCACGAAGTCCGTCACCGTCACGCCCTGAGAGGCAATGGTTTCCGCGACGTACGCGGGGTCACGATGACCGTCGTGCGTGGCGACCACGAGCTTCGCGCCCACGCGCAGCGGCATGAAGTAGCCCCACAGCGAGACGTCGAACGTCGTCGCCGTCTTTTGCAGGTACACGTCATCGGCGTCGAGCGGATACGCCGCGAGCATCCAGTTGATCTGGTTCTGAATGGCGAAGTGCGAAACCGCCACGCCCTTGGGGCGGCCGGTCGACCCCGATGTGAAGATCACGTAGGCCGGATGGTGCGGCAACACGGGGCGCACCAGTTCGTCGGCACGCACCGGGGCGTCGTCGAATCGATTCGGGTCCAGAGCGTCCAGCAGCAGCACCGCGGTGCCCTCGGGCAAGTCGACCGCGTCGGTGGAGGTCGTGAGCACACAGACCGGCTGCGCCGTTTCGAGGATGTAGGCGATGCGTTCGGCCGGATGATCCGGATCCAACGGCACATAAGCCCCACCCGCCGCCACGATCGCATACATCCCCACCACAAGATCCAACGAACGCCGAACCGCCAACCCCACCAACGACTCCGCACCCACACCCTGCGAAATCAACAACCGCGCCAAACGATTCACCCGCGCATCGAACCCACGATACGAAAGCTCCACACCCTCGTACACGAGAGCGACCTCGTCCGCGTACGCCTCCGCCGCACGCCGGTAGCCGTCGAGCAGCAACTCGGCAGGCACCGGATACCGGGTGTCGTTCCACTCGTGCAGGATGCGTTCGCGCTCCACGGGAGCGAGCAGATCGATCGCGCCGATCGGCCGATCCGGCTCGGCGACGGCGATGGCCAGCAGCCGATCCAGCCGCCAGGCGAACTCGGCGATCGTCCGCTCGTCGAACAGGTCGGTGGCGTAGGTGAACCCCGCGGTGAAGCCCGCGACTTCCCCCTCGGTGTCGGGCACCACGGTCAATTGCAGATCGAATTTCGCGACCGCGCCGTCGAACTCGAGTACCCGAGCCGACAGTCCGGGCAGCTCTATCTCGGGCCTGCTCATGTTCTGGTAGAACAGCGCCACCTGGAACAGCGGGTGGTGCGCCTGCGACCGCACCGGATCGAGTACCTCGACCAACCGCTCGAACGGCAATTCGGCGTGCGAGAACGCGCCGAGATCCGTTTCCTTCGTCTGGGCGAGCAGCGCACGGAACGACGCGCCGAGGTCGATCCGGGTGCGCAGCACCAGCGTGTTGACGAACATGCCGATCAGCGCGTCGAGTTCCCGTTCGCCACGGCCCGCCACGGGCGTGCCGACGGTGATGTCGTCGGTGCCGGTGAGCCGGGCGAGCAGCACCGCGAGCGCGCTGTGCACCACCATGAACTCCGAGACGCCCGCGCTGTGCGCCAGTTCGGCGATACCTCGGTGCACCGCGGCGTCCACGGCGAAGGTGTACTCCGCGCCCCGGCCGGAGGCGACGGACGGGCGCGGCCGATCCGAGGGTAGGTCGATCCGGTCCGGGATGCCCGCCAAGGCGCGACGCCAGTAGGCGATCTGAGCCGCGGCCACCGAATCTGGGTCGTTCTCGTCACCGAGCCTCGCGCGCTGCCACAGCGTGTAGTCCGCGTACTGCACCGGCAGCGGCCCCCAGGACGGCCTCGCCCTGTTGCGCCGGGAGAGGAACGCGCTGAGCAGATCCCGCAGGAACGGCGCGACCGAAGCGCCGTCGGCGGCGATGTGATGCACCACCACGACGACCACGTGATCGTCGAGGCCGATCTCGGCCAGCGCGATGCGCAGCGGCACCTCCGCCGCGACATCGAAACCGGTCGAGGCGAATTCACGCAGCCAGGCCGTCAGCTCGTGCTCGGCGACGGGCTTCGGCGCGAGGTCGGGAACAGCTTGCGCGGCGGGCAGCACGACCTGGTAACCGGTACCGTCCACCGCCGGATACACCGTCCGCAACGTCTCATGACGCTCGACCACATCCGCGACCGCCGCCTGCAACGCCGCCACATCCAACACACCCGACAACCGCACCGCGAACGGAATATTATTCGCCGCCGACCCGGTATCGAACTGATTCAAAAACCACATCCGCCGCTGCGCCAACGACAACGGCACCCGCTCCGGACGCTCCACCGCCACCAACGCGCGCCGGTCCCCCGCGCCCTTCAACGGCTCCAGCCGCGCCGCCAGCGCGGCCACGGTGGGGCTCTCGAAGATCAGCCGTGCGGGCACCCGGGCCGCGATGGCGGCGCCCAGCCGGGCCGCGACCTGCGTCGCGATCAGCGAATTGCCGCCCAGCTCGAAGAAGTCGTCGTCCGCGCCGACCGGCGCGCCAGGCCCGAGCACTTCGGCGAACACCTCGCCGACCAGCTCTTCCAGCGGGCCGACCGGGGCGCGGAACACCTTGGTCTGCAACCGCGGTGTGGGCAGCGCGTCGCGGTCCAGCTTGCCCACCGGGGTCAACGGGATCTCGTCCAGCACCATGACCACCGTCGGCACCATGTGCGCGGGCAGGCTCTGCTGCGCGAAGGCGGCCAGTTCCGCCGCGTCGGCGGCCATCCCGGGCACGGCGTGCACATAGGCGACGAGAATGGTGACGCCGCTGTCCAGGTGGTGCCCCACGGTGACCGCGAAGTCGACCGTCTCGTGCGCGGCCAGCACCGCGTCGATCTCGCCCAGCTCGATACGGAAACCGCGAATCTTCACCTGGAAGTCGTTGCGGCCCATGTATTCCAACTCGCCATTCGGCGTCCAACGCACCAGGTCACCGGTGCGATAGAGGCGGGAGCCGTGCACATCGAAGGGGTTCGCCACGAAGCGGGACGCGGTCAGCCCTGGGCGCTCGTGGTAGCCGCGGGCCAGCTGCGCACCGGTGATGTACAGCTCGCCGACCACACCGCTCCGCACGGGCACCAGCCGCTCGTCCAGCACGTATTCCGTGACGGCCCGGATCGGCGCGCCGATGGTCACCGGTTCCCCGGGCACCAGCGGCGCGCTGATGTTCGTCATGATCGTGGTCTCGGTGGGGCCGTACCCGTTGAAGAACTCACGGGTCCGCCCACCCGACACCGGTAGCACCCAGCGTCGTACCAGTTCCGGCGGGCACGCCTCGCCACCGGCCACCACCACACGCAGCTCGTCCAACCCGGCCGGGTCCACCGACGCGAGCGCGGCGGGCGTCACGAACGCGTGCGTGACCGCCTCCCTGCGGACCAGGGACGCGAATTCCTCGCCGCCGAACACCGTGGGCGACGCGACGACCATGGTGGCCGCGCCCCCGAGCGCCAGTAGCAACTCCAGGACCGACGCGTCGAACGACGGCGAGGCGAAATGCAACGTCCGCGACGCACTCGTCACCCGATACCGATCACGCTGCTCGGCACAGAAACTCGCCAAACCCGCCTGGGTGACCACCGCGCCCTTGGGCTTGCCCGTGGAACCGGAGGTGTAGATGACGTAGGCGGGATGCTCCCCGCGCAGCGGGCGCACCCGATCGGTGTAGGTCACCGGATCGCCCGGGAACTCCTCGAGCCGCCGCGCGCACTCGGCGGAGTCGATCGACAGCCACTCGACCCGGTCCGGCAGCTCGGCGCGGACCTCCCGGACGGTCAGCCCGAAGACCGCGCCGGAGTCCTTCACCATGTGCTCGACACGATCGGCCGGATAGTTCGGATCCACCGGCACGAAACCAGCACCGGTCTTGGCCACCGCCCACACCGCGACCACCGACTCCACCGAACGCGGAACACCCACCGCGACCAGATCCTCCGGACCCACCCCCCGATCGATGAGCAACCGCGCCAACCGCGTGGACCGTTCGTCCAGCTCGGCATAACTCAGCTGGGCGAGGGTGCTGGTCGCGTCGGCGAACACCACGGCCGCGCCGCTCGGGTTCGCCTCGACGGCCGTGGCCATCAACTGGGGCAGGGTGGTGACCCGGGGTCGGCGGGTCCGGGTCGGGCGCACGCGCGCCGGGCGGGTCATCGGCGCACCGCTTCCGCAGTTTCGTCACACCGCTGCCCGACCGCCCGAACCATCGTGCTGCCTCACCCTGTCTATCGTCGCCACACGCACGTCACCATGCTCCCCGCGCTGTGATCATCGAGCGCGCGCATGCCGATCGTTACCGAACCGTCGGCGCACGCCGAGCGCGACCGGCCACGACCCGTGGGGTTCCGGGCCGCGGGAACGGACGCGTATGACGAGTGCCGGGGACGATTATTCCCTGCCGACGCCGGATTCGGGTCGCGGCGTCGGCAGGGACGATCAACGGCGGCCGTCGAGCAGAGCGGCCAGCTGCGGACCGATCACCGCCAGCGCCTCCGGCGCGGCCATCCGAGCATGGGTGACCTCGACCGGGCGGTCGACGACCATGCCTTGGACATACGGCCACCAGTCCGCCGCCGCGGCGCGCAACTCGTCGGCGGGATCGGCGACGGCCGCGCTGAAGTACTGCACGGTGCCGCGGAAGACGCCGGGCCGGTGCTCGGCGATCAGCTCCGCCGAGCGGACCGCGCTGCGATAGATCCGGCGCAGCCGTTCCGGCGTCACCGCCACCAGATCCGCCGGGATCATGGCGTGCAGCGCGGCCAACGACTCGTCGTCGAGCTCGTAGACATCATCGCCCTCGGCAGCCGCCGTACCGAGGCCGAGTTCGGCCAGGGCGCCGCGCACCGCGGCGCGGAAACCGACGACGTCCGGATTCGGATGGCTGTCCATCATGGCCAGCAGCTCCACCTGCTCGCCCGCCTCCTGCAACGCGGTGGCGATGGCATGGGCCAGCACACCGCCGAGCGACCAGCCGAGCAACCGGTACGGGCCCTGCGGTTGCACCGCCTTGATCTCCGACAGGTAGCGCTCGGCCAGCTGCGCGAGCGAACCGGGCAGTTCGCCGTCTTCCGACAGCGCGGGCGATTGCAGACCGAAGATCGGCTGCTCGGCGGGCAGGAACTGGGCCAGGCCCGCGTACGACCAGGCCAAGCCGTACATCGGGTGCAGGCAGAACAGCGGGGCCGCCGATCCGCTCGCACGGATCGGCAGCAGCACGTCCAGCGCGGCGGTGGCGTCGGCGTCACCGGCGTCGATGCGGGCGGCCAAGCCCGCCACCGTGGCGTCGGTGAAGAACCACTGCACGCGCACCGTCGCCCCGGTCGCGTCCCGCAGCCGCCCGACCACCTGTGCCGCGAGCAGCGAGTTGCCGCCCAGGCCGAAGAAGTCGTCATCCAGCCCGACCCGCTCGGCGCCGAGCAGTTCGGCGAACGCGCCTGCCACCGCTTGCTCGGTGACCGTCTGCGGCGCCCGGTAGGTGACGGTGCTGTTGACCTCCGGGGCGGGCAGCGCGCGGCGGTCGAGTTTCCCGTTCGGGGTCAACGGCAGAACGTCCAGCACCACGATCGCGTCGGGCACCATGTAACCGGTCAAGAACTCCGCGACCTCGCCCCGCACCGCGGCGGGGTCGACGCGCGCACCGGTGTCGGGTACCACGTACCCGATCAGGCGTTCACCGGTGTGCTGATCCTCGCGGACCAGCGCGACCGCCTGCCCGATCCCGTCGCACCGCAACAGCGCCGCTTCGATCTCGCCGAGCTCGATACGGAACCCACGCAACTGCACCTGCTGGTCCCCACGCCCGGCGTACTCGAGCACCGCCTCCTCGGCGCCCACACGCCAGCGGCCGATATCACCGGAGCGATACATCCGCGCACCCGGCGCACCGAACGGATCGGCCACGAACCGGGCCGCGGTCAACCCCGGCCTGCCCAGATAACCCCGCGACAACTGCCCACCCACGACATGGATCTCCCCGGCCACCGCCACCGGCACCGGATGCAAACGCCCATCGAGCACATACGCGCCCAACCCCGCGATCGCCCGCCCGATCACACTCGCGCCCTCCCCCGCGTGCTCCGGCTCCATTTCCAGGAACGACACATGCACCGTGGTCTCGGTGATGCCGTACATGTTCACCAACCGGGTGGCCGCACCGTGGCGTTCATACCAACGCCCCAGCTTGCGCGGATCCAGGGCCTCACCACCGAAGATCACATACCGCAACGCCAGCTCACCCCCGGCCGCGGCCCGGTCGGCCTCCACCAACTGATAGAACGCCGACGGAGTCTGGTTGAGCACACTGACCCGCTCACGGATCAACAACTCCCGGAACTGCTCCGGGGAGCGGGAAGTCAGGTAATCGACCACGACCACACTGCCCCCGTGCGCCAACGCGCACCACAACTCCCACACCGAGAAATCGAACGCATACGAGTGGAACAACGTCCACACATCCTCGCGACCGAACCCGAACAACGGCGCGGTATTGGCCAGCAACTCCACCACATTGCGGTGCGCGACCCCCACACCCTTGGGCACACCCGTCGAACCGGAGGTGTAGATGACATACGCCAGATTGTCCGGCCGCAACGGCGCCACCCGATCCGCATCACCCACCGACGCGTCCGAATACTCCTGCGCATCAGCCAACACCACCACCGGCCACCCACCAGCCGGTAACCCATCCCGCAGCTCAGCAGTGCTCAACACACACACCGGCGCGGCGTCTTCGAGCATGAACTCCAGCCGCTGCACCGGATAAGTCGTATCGATCGGCAGATACGCCGCACCCGCGGTCAACACACCCAACAGGGCGACCGGCAACTCCTCGGTGCGCGACACCGCCACCGCCACCACCGATTCCGGGCCCGCGCCCTGAGCGATCAACGCGCGAGCGACCCGATTCGCCCGCCGCTGCAACTGCCCGAACGTCAAACTGGTATCACCGAAACGAATCGCGACCGCATCCGGACGCAACCATGCCTGCTCGGCGATCACATCCGGCAAGGTCGCGCCGGGGACCCAGGCGCCCGGCGCATTCCATGCGCTCAGCACCTGATCGCGCTCGCCGGGCGCGAGCACGTCGATGTCGCCCACCACGGCGGTGGCATCGGCCGCGATCGACGTGAGGATACGGCGGAATCGGCTCGCGAAATTCCGCACGGTCGATTCGTCGAACAGGTCGGTCGCGTAGCCGATGACCACCGAAAGACCTTGGGCTCCAGGCTGTTCGGCCAGGGTGATCTGCAAGTCGAACTTGGCCGCCGACACCTGCGGATCGATGCCGGACACCGTGAGCCCGGGCAACTCGAGCGTCGCCTGCGCCAAGTTCTGCAACACCAGCATCACCTGGAACAGCGGATGCCGCGCCGCCGAGCGAACCGGATCGAGCAATTCGACCAGGCGCTCGAAGGGCAGATCGGCGTGCCCGAACGCCGCGACGTCGGTCCGGCGGACCTCGGCGAGCAACGCGTCGAACGGCGTGCCCGGCTCGACCTCGGTGCGCAGCACCAGGGTGTTGACGAACATGCCGATCAGATCGTCGAGTTCGGCCTCGCCGCGGCCGGCCACCGGGGTTCCGATGGCGATGTCCGAGGTGCCCGACAGCCGGGCCAGCAGCACCGCGAGCGCGGCGTGCACCACCATGAACAGTGTCGAATTATGCCGCTGGGCGAGTTGTTCCAGCTCGGCATGCAGGTCGGCGTCGATGTCGAAGGCGAAGGTGGCCCCGCGATAGGACGCCTGGGCGGGCCGGGGCCGGTCGACCGGCAGCGGCAGTTCGTCCGGCAGGGCCGCGAGCGTGCCGCGCCAGTACTCGGCCTGCTGCGAGATGAGGCTGTTCGGGTCGCTCTCGGAACCGAGCACCTCCCGCTGCCACAGGCTGTAGTCCGCGTACTGGACCGGCAGCGGGGCCATGGTCGGGGCTTCGCCTCTGCTGCGCGCCTCGTAGGCCAGCACCAGATCCCGGGTGAGCGGTCCCATCGACCAACCGTCGGAGCTGATGTGGTGCGCGACGAACGCGAGCACGTGCTCGGTCGGGTCGTCCGCGTTCGCGGAAGCGACCTCGAACAGTTCGACCCGGAACGGGACCTCGGAGGTCACGTCGAAGCCCGCGGCGACGACGGCGGTCACCGCGGCGGCCAGATCGGCCGCGTCGACCCGTGCCGGAGCCAGACCGATCGGCACCTCGTCCGCCGCGAGCACCTGCTGTACCGGGCCGTCCGGCGTCTGCGGATAGATCGTGCGCAGGATCTCGTGACGCGCCACCAGGTCCGCGACGGCCTGTCGCAGAGCGGCCACGTCCAAGTCGCCGGTGAGGCGGATGGCGGCCGGGATGTTGTAGACCGAGGCCGAGGTGTCGAACTGGTTGAGGAACCACATGCGCTGCTGCGCCAGCGACAGCGGGATGCGGTCAGGGCGCGGTCCGGCGACCAAGGCTTTACGCCCGCCGGAGCCCGCGTGCTGCTCGACCTTCGTGGCGAGTCCGGCCACGGTGGAGGCCTCGAAAATCACCCGCACCGGGACACGAGCGTCCAACGCCGCACCGATACGCGCCGCCACCTGCGTCGCCAACAACGAATTACCACCCAGCGCGAAGAAATCATCATCCGCACCCACACGCTCGACACCCAGCACCTCGCCATACACCGACGCCACGATCTCCTCGATCGGAGTCGACGGCACACGGAACACCTGAACCTCGAACTCCGGCTCCGGCAACGCCCTACGATCCAGCTTGCCGTTCACATTCAACGGCAAAGCATCCAGCACCACGAACGCCGACGGCACCATGTACGACGGCAACACAGCAGTCAACTCCGACTTCACCCGCGCCACATCGAGACCCGCACCGCCAGCGACCACAGTCCCAGCACCGCCAACGGCCACAGTCCCGGCAGCGGCACGAACGTCGGCATCGGCATCGGACCCGGCATCGGCATCGGCATCGGCATCGGCATCGGCACGACCATCGGACCCAGCCACAGCACCAGAAGGCACCAGGTAAGCCACCAAACGATCACCAGTCTTCGGATCCGACTTCGCAACCACCGCCGTCTGCGCGACCCCCGGCAACGCCAACAACGCCGCCTCGATCTCACCCAACTCGACACGGAAACCACGAATCTTCACCTGAAAATCCGTACGACCCCGATACTCCAGCTCACCGCGACCGTTCCAGGCGACCAAATCACCCGTGCGATACATCCTGGTTCCCGACTCGAACGGGTTGGCCACGAACCGATCCGCCGTCAAATCCGCGCGACCGAAGTAACCACGCGCCAACTGCGCACCAGCCAAATACAACTCACCCGAAACACCCACCGGAACCGGACGCAAACGCCCATCCAAGACGTAGACCCGGCTGTTCCATTCGGGCGCACCGATCGGCACCGACGCCTCGTCGGCGAGCGTCACACGGTGACTGGTGATCGACACCGCAGCCTCGGTCGGCCCATACAGGTTGAACAACTCGGTGCGTGGATTCTGGCGCAAGAACCGCTGGGCCAACGCCCCTGGCAACGCCTCACCGATAGCCAGCACCCGCCACAACGAATCCGGCATACCCGCGGTCAACAGCGCGTCCAGCATGGACGGCACGACGTGCAGCGTGGTGACCCATTCTTGGGCCATGAGTTCGTTGAGGTACGCCGGATCCCGATGACCGTCCGGCGAAGCGATGACCAAACGGCCACCACACACTGCCGCCGACCAGAACTCCCACACCGACAAATCGAACGTCGCCGCCGTCTTCAACAAAATCGCATCAGCCGCATCGAGACCGAACTCGACACTCTTCCACTGCAACTGATTCGCGATCGCACCGTGCGGAAGAGCAACACCCTTAGGACGCCCCGTCGAACCAGACGTGAAAATCACATACGCCGTGTTCTCCGGACGCAACGGCCCAACCCGATCAGCATCAACGATCGGTGTGGCAGCAACACCCGACAAATCCAGCTCATCAATACGCACCACCGGCGCGACATCGGTATCGAACTCCGCATCAGCGTTGCTCAGCACACACACCGGAGCCGCAGTCTCCAATATGTAACTCGTACGCTCAGCAGCCTGATCCGGATCCACCGGCACATACGCACCACCGGACTTCGCCACCGCATACATCGCCACGATCAGATCCACCGACCGACGCAACGCAAGAGCAACCCGCGACTCCGGACCCACACCCATCGAGATCAAATGCCGCGCAAGACGATTGACTCGCGCATCGAGTTCGGCGTAGGTCAGCTCGACCCGCTCACCGTCGATCGAATCGGCGACGAGCGCCGTGGAACGCGGGTCCGCCGCCACGCTGGCATCGAGCAGCGAGACCAGGGTCGCGCCCGCATCCACGGACTGCTCGGTGGCGTTCCAGCGCGCCAGCACGTCGTGCCGTTCGGCGTCGGCCAGCAACTCGAGATCGCCGACCGCGGCGTTCGCGTCCGCCACCACGGACGTCAGGATGCGGGAGAATCGCGCCGCGAAACCTTCTACAGTGGTTCGATCGAAAAGGTCGGTCGCGTACGTCAGGAACCCGCCGATACCCGCAGGCGCACCCGACTCGTCATACGCATCACCGACGATCAAATGCAGATCGAACTGCGACACATCCAGATCCGCGTCCACACCGGACACCGTCAAACCTGGCAGCTCCAACGCCGTCCGTGCGATGTTCTGGAACGACAAACCCACCTGGAACAACGGATGACGCGCCGTCGACCGCGGCGGATTCAACACCTCCACCAACCGCTCGAACGGCACATCCGCATGCGCGAACGCCGCCAGATCGGTTTCGCGCTGCCTGCCGAGCAGGCCGACGAACGACTCATCGGGCTCGAACCGCGTCCGGAACACCACGGTATTGACGAACATGCCGATCAAGTCATCGAGCTCACGCTCACCACGACCCGCGACGGGTGTGCCGATGGCGATGTCGTCGGAGCCCGACAACCGAGCCAGCAACACCGCGAACGCCGTATGCACCACCATGAACAACGTGGCGCCGTGGACACGAGCCAAATCCACGAGCCCCGCGTGGGTCGCGGCATCGATCTCGACATCCACCCGCGCACCGGCCAGCGAGGCCACCGCAGGTCTGGGTCGGTCGGTCGGCAACTCCAGCAAGTCTGGGACACCGGCGAGTTGCTCACGCCAGAAGCCGATTTGCCGGGCAGCGATGGATGCCGGATCGGACTCGTCTCCCAGCACCGCCCGCTGCCACAGCGCGTAATCCGCGTACTGCACCCGCAACGGCGACCACCCCGGGGCATCGCCCGAGGTACGTGCCGCATAGGCGATCATCACATCCCGCACCAGCGGACCCATCGACGACGCATCCGCCGCGATGTGATGCACCACCACCGCGAGCACATACGTGTCGGGCACTCCGTCGACCTCGATGAGCACGGCCCGCAACGGCACCTCTGCCGTCACGTCGAACGGAGTGGCCGCCAAGGCGTAGACGCTGCTCGCCACGTCGGACTCGGCCAGCACCCGGGGAGCGAGGTCCAGCTGGACCTGCGCGGCGGGCAGCACCACCTGCACCGGACCGTCCGGGGTCTCCGGATACACCGTGCGCAGCACCTCGTGCCTGCCCACCACGTCGTGCAGCGCCGCACCCAGCGCGGCCACATCCAGCGCACCGGTCAACCGCAAGGCGAACGGCAGATTGTAAGCCGCCGAACTGATCTGCTCCCCGGCATTCTCGGACTGATCGAAGCGGTTGAGGAACCACATCCGCCGTTGTGCCAACGACAACGGCAACTGGTCGGGCCGGGCGATACTGCCCAGCTCCACACCACGCTCGCCGTGTGTGCGTGACTCGAGCGCCGACGCCAGAGAAGCCACCGTCGGCGCCTCGAACAGCGTCCGAACCGGCACCCGCGCACCGACCGCAGCGCCCAAACGCGCCACCACCTGCGTGGCGACCAGCGAATTACCGCCGAGCGCGAAGAAATCGTCATCCGCGCCCACCCGGTTCAGCCCGAGCACCTCACCGAACACCCCCGCCACGATCTCCTCGACCGCCGTCACGGGCGCACGGAAGTGCTTGGTCTCGAACGTGGGCTCGGGCAGAGCCTTACGGTCCAGCTTGCCGCTGGAGTTCAGCGGGAACGCCTCCAACGCCACGATGGCGCCCGGAACCATGTAGGCGGGCAAGGTCTCGCTGATCACGGACCGCAATGCCTGCGCGTCGATCCGGTCGCCCGGAGCGGGTACCACATAGGCGACGAGCTGATCACCGAGCGACGAGGCCGCGACGAGGGCCACGGCCTGGCTCACCGACGGCTGCGCCAGCAGCGCCGTCTCGATCTCACCCAGCTCGATCCGCTGACCGCGGAACTTCACCTGGAAATCGGTCCGGCCGAGATAGTCGAGCACCGCGTCGTCGGCGTCCTTGCGCCACACGACGAGGTCACCCGTTCGGTACATCCGCTCCCCGTTGCCGAACGGGTCGGCCACGAACCGGTCGGCGGTGAGATCGGGACGCCGCACATAGCCGCGAGCCAACTGGTCACCCGCGAGATACAGCTCGCCGGGCACCCCCACCGGCACCGGCCGCAACCACGAGTCCAAAACGTAGACCCGGGTGTTCCACTGCGGCAGACCGATCGGCACGGTGCGCTCGTCCGGCGACGCGGGCCAATAGGTCACCGAGACCGCCGCCTCGGTGGGGCCGTAGAGGTTGTGCACGGCGGCGTCGGACACCGCGTGCATGGCGCCCACGGTCTCCGGCGGCAACGCCTCGCCGATCACGAAGACGTGTTCGAGCGTCGGGCAGCTACCGGGGGCGGTGTGCGCGGCGAAGACCGTCAGCATGGACGGCACGAAGTCCGTCACCGTCACGCCCTGGGAAGCAATGGTTTCCGCGACGTACGCGGGATCCCGATGACCGTCGTGCGTGGCGACCACGAGCTTCGCGCCCACGCGCAGCGGCATGAAGTAGCCCCACAGCGAGACGTCGAACGTCGTCGCCGTCTTCTGCAAGTACACGTCATCCGGATCCAGCGGGTATTCCGCCAGCATCCACTCGATCTGGTTGTTGATCGCCGCGTGGGACACCGCGACGCCCTTCGGACGGCCCGTCGACCCCGACGTGAAGATCACGTACGCCGGATGCGCAGGCACCACCGGACGCACGAGTTCCTCCGCGCGAACCGGGCTGTCGTCGAAGCCGCCGAGATCCAGCGTGTCCACGGCGAGTGCCCGGACGTCATCGGGCAGCGCGGCCGCGTCCGCGCTGGTCGTCACGACGCAGAGGGGGCGAGCGGTGTCCAGGATGTGGGCGATGCGTTCGGCCGGATGATCCGGATCCAACGGCACATAAGCCCCACCCGCCGCCACGATCGCATACATCCCCACCACAAGATCCAACGAACGCCGAACCGCCAACCCCACCAACGACTCCGCACCCACACCCTGCGAAATCAACAACCGCGCCAAACGATTCACCCGCGCATCGAACCCACGATACGAAAGCTCCACACCCTCGTAGGCGACGGCGATCTCGTCCGGATGCGCCTCGACGGCCCGGCGATAACCATCGAGCAGCAATTCGGAGCGCACCGGGTAGCGGGTGTCGTTCCACTCGTGCAGGATGCGATCCCGCTCGACCACGTTGAGCAGGTCGATACCGCCCAGCGCGCGATCGGGATCGGCCGCGACCGCGCGCAGCAACCGGTTCAGGCGCCCCGCGAACTCGGCGACCGAACTCTCGTCGAACAGATCGGTGGCATAGGTGAACATGGCGGCCAGGCCCGCGTCCGGACCCTCCTGCGGCGTCACCGTCAGCTGAAGATCGAATTTGGCCACCGCGCCGTCGAATTCGACCGCGCCGACCGACAGGCCGGGCAGCTCGAGCTGCGCTCGGTCCATGTTCTGGAAGAACAGCGCCACCTGGAACAGCGGGTGATGCGCCTGCGAGCGCACCGGATCGAGTACCTCGACCAACCGCTCGAACGGCAGTTCGGCGTGCGAGAACGCGGCCAGGTCGCGTTCCTTCGTCGCCTCCAGCAGCCCGGCGAACGAGGCCGCCGGGTCCACCGCGGTCCGCAACACCAGCGTGTTGACGAACATGCCGACCAGATCGTCGAGTTCCGCCTCGCCACGTCCGGCGACCGGCGTGCCGATGGTGATGTCGGTGGTGCCGGACAATCGAGCCAGCAGCGCCGCGAAGGCGGTGTGCACCACCATGAACAGCGATGCGCCGTGGGCCTGCGCGAGTTCGTCGAGCCGGGCCCGGGTGGGTGCGTCGACGGTGAAGGTGAAGACGCCGCCGCGCCCGGAGGCCGAGGTGGGGCGCGGCCGATCCATGGGGAGGTCGAGCCGATCGGGAATGCCCGCGAGAGCGTCACGCCAGAAGGTGATCTGCGTCGCGGCCACGGAGCGGGGGTCGCTCTCCTCGCCGAGCACGGCGTGCTGCCACAGCGTGTAGTCCGCGTACTGCACCGGCAGCGGGGCCCAGCCGGGCGCCTCGCCCGCGCTGCGCGCGACATAGGCGGTCATCAGGTCGCGTACCAGCGGCGCTATGGACGTACCGTCGGCCGCGATGTGGTGCACGACCACGGCGAGCACGTAATCATCGGAGCCGATCCGCGTGAGCGAAAGCCGCAGCGGCACCTCGGCCGCGACGTCGAAGCCGGCTGCGGCGAAGGTGCCCAGCCAGTCCGGCAGTTCTCCGGCGGTCAGGCTGTGCGGCGTCAGGTCCGGGATCGCCTGCTCGGTGGGCAGCACGACCTGGTAACCGGTACCGTCCACCGCCGGATACACCGTCCGCAACGTCTCATGACGCTCGACCACATCCGCGACCGCCGCCTGCAACGCCGCCACATCCAACACACCCGACAACCGCACCGCGAACGGAATATTATTCGCCGCCGACCCGGTATCGAACTGATTCAAAAACCACATCCGCCGCTGCGCCAACGACAACGGCACCCGCTCCGGACGCTGCGACGCCACCAACGCTGGACGCGCCGCACCGGTGTCGAATTCGGCGAGGCGGGCGGCCAGCCGCGCGACCGTCGGCGCTTCGAACACCGTCCGCGCGGGCACCCGCGCGCCGATCGACGCCCCGAGCCGGGCCGCGACCTGCGTCGCGATCAGCGAATTGCCGCCCAGCTCGAAGAAATCGTCGTCCGCGCCGATCTCGTCACCCGCGCTGAGCAGGTCAGCGAAGACGCCCGCGACCAATTGCTCCAGCGCTCCCGACGGGGCGCGGAATTCCTTGGTCTGCAACTGCGGAGTGGGCAGGGCACGACGATCCAGCTTGCCCACCGGGGTCAGCGGGATCTGATCCAGCACGGTGAGCGAGGTCGGCACCATATGCACCGGCAGGCTGCGCTCGGCATGCGCGACCAGCTCGTCGGTGTCGATGGAGCGTCCGCTCGCCGCGTGCACATACGACGCGAGAATCGTCGCGCCGCTGTCCAACTGATGCCCGACGGTGACCGCGAAGTCGACCGTCTCGTGCGCGGCCAGCACCGCGTCGATCTCGCCCAGCTCGATACGGAAACCGCGAATCTTCACCTGGAAGTCGTTGCGGCCCATGTATTCCAACTCGCCGTTCGGCGTCCAGCGCACCAGGTCACCGGTGCGGTAGAGCCGGGAGTGGTTCGGGTCGAACGGATTCGGAACGAAACGCACGGCGGTGAGGCCGGGGCGCAGCTGGTAACCGCGCGCCAGCTGGGGTCCACCGATGTACAGCTCGCCGACCACGCCGATCGGGACCGGCACCAGCCGCTCGTCCAGCACGTATTCGGTGGTCGCCTGGATCGGCGCGCCGATGGTCACCGTTTCCCCGGGCACCAGCGGCGCGCTGATGTTCGTCATGATCGTGGTCTCGGTCGGGCCGTACCCGTTGTACAACTCGCGCTCGCCCTCGGCGATCGGGCGCACCCAGCGCCGCACCAGCTCCGGCGGGCACGCCTCACCACCGGCCACCACCACACGCAGCTCGTCCAACCCGGCCGGATCCACCGAGGCGAGCGCGGCGGGGGTGATGAACGCGTGGGTGACGGCCTCCCTGCGCAGGAGTGCCGCCAGCTCGTCACCGCCGTAGACCGTCGGCGCGACCACGACCATGGTCGCCGCCCCGCCCAGCGCGAGCAGCAATTCCAGCACCGATGCGTCGAACGACGGCGACGCGAAATGCAACGTCCGCGACGCACTCGTCACCCGATACCGATCACGCTGCTCGGCGCAGAAGCTCGCCAAACCCGCCTGGGTGACCACCACGCCCTTCGGCATGCCGGTGGAGCCGGAGGTGTAGATGACGTAGGCGGGATGCTCGGCGCGCAACTGCCGCAGCCGATCCGCGTAGGTGACCGGCTCGGTCGGGTAGTCCTCCAGCTGCTGGACGAAGGCGTCCGAATCGATGACCAACCATTCGATTTCGCTCGGCAGGTCCTCCACCACGCGCGCGACCGTCAGGCCGAGCACCGCGCCGGAGTCCTTCACCATGTGCTCGACACGATCGGCCGGATAGTTCGGATCCACCGGCACGAAACCCGCACCGGTCTTGGCCACCGCCCACACCGCGACCACCGACTCCACCGAACGCGGAACACCCACCGCGACCAGATCCTCCGGACCCACCCCCCGATCGATGAGCAACCGCGCCAACCGCGTGGACCTGGCGTCGAGTTCCGCGTAGGTGAGGTGTCCGCGAGAGCTGACCGCGTCGGCGAAGACAACCGCGGTCCCGGTCGGATGCGCTTCGACGGCGGTTGCCATCAGTTGCGGGAGGGTAGTGACTCTAGGTCGCCGGGTACGAGTGGGCCGCACCCGCGCGGGCCGCGTCACGCGAGCCCCGCTTCGTGCTTCCTGGGCACCGATCCCTGCGCCGGCAGACTATTCCCCGACAAGCGAAACATGAAAACTCTGCACATCCTGCCTGTAAGAACACGTCCATGACACATTTCCAGCGGACGGCCTGATACAGCAAACCAGTCCGCTGTGTGCATGGTCACACAACTGGGAGCTTCCGCATGACCGCGAATCACTTCACCGGGCGTCGAACAGCTCGGTGAACTCGACGATCGCGGCCACATTCGACCAGGGCCCCTCGGGCACCGCGCCGACACCATTGTCCAGCACCACGGCGTGCAAATCCTCCAGTGCCATCGGGTCGAGCGTGTCCAGCCCGGTCCGATCCGTCACCAGATGGGTTACCCACTCGTCGGCGAGCGATTCGGTCAGCGCGCCGTCCGCGTCGACCAGCACCACCGACGCGCCCACCGATCCGGCGGCGACCACTTCGACCAGCGCGGCGGGCGACTGCGGACTGCCGTGCTGGAAGGTGCGCGATTCGAAGGTCAGTTCGGTGCGTGCGCGCAGCCGTGCGGCGGCCCTGGCGAGGTCGTCGTAGCTGAGCGCCTGCGCGCCGATGAACGCCGGGTCGCCGCCGCGCAAGGCGCGAATGCGGTGGGCGTAGGTGACCGGCCGGGGTGATTCGGCGGCGATCTCCGCGACGACGGTCGGGTCGTCGAGGGCGAGCCAATCGACCGCGGCGGCCGAGTGCGCACCGCCGACCGTCAAGCCGGTCTTGATCTCGAGTTCGTGCGGCAGCAGTGCGTCGAGTGCGTCGACCGGGACCACGGCGGCGCCGGTTTTCAGTACCGCCCAGGTGGCGATGACCGCTTCGATGCCGCGATCCAGTCGCACCGCCACGCCCGTGCCGGGACCGCAGCCGCGCGCGATGAGCACGCGCGCCAACCGCGACGATCGCGCGTCGAGATCCTGGTAGGACAGCGCGTTCTCGCCGGAGACCACGGCGGGGCCGTCCGGGTCGTCCTCGACCGCGGCCGCCAGCGCCTGGGTCAACGCCGTACCCGCGGTGGCCGTGGGCGCTTCGATGCTCACCGGCTCCGCCGCGACCGCC